>NZ_JAFBCZ010000001.1 GCF_016907925.1 Herpetosiphon giganteus
TCATCCTTCATTCTTCATCCTTCATTCTTCATCCTTCATTCTTCATCCTTCATTCTTCATCCTTCATTCTTCATCCTTCATTCTTCATCCTTCATTCTTCATCCTTCATCCCTCATCCTTCATCCCTCATCCCTCATCCTTGATTAGACTTTGGCACTTTGCCATTTGCCTTGGCGGAAGCGCCACCAAGCCAAGGTTCCCTGCACCGCAAAATCGGTGCACATCGCCAGCCAAATGCCATTCAGGCCAAGATCGAAGTGTTTGACCAACAGCCAAGCCAAGGGCAAGCGCACGCACCAAACACTCAGCATTTTGCTAATCAAGGGCCATTTTGGCTCGCCGCCGCCGCGCAAACTGCCGCTGAAGATGAAATTAGCCGCCAAGGCTGGCTGGGCAAAACCAACCATGCGCAATGGCAAGGCTGCCAAACGCACAACTTCTTCATCGGCCACGAAAAAGCGCAAAAAGACTTCGGGCGCAATCACAAACAGCAAGCCAATTGCGCTCATAAAAATTGCGCCTAAACGAAAAGCCTCGAAGCCGCTCTCGCTGGCTGCTTGGGGCTGATTTGCGCCCATATGCTGGCCAACCAAGGTCGTTGCCGCCACCGCCATGCCCATGCCAGGCAAAAACGAGATGCTCTCAATTGTGATGATCGTGTTGTGAGCAGCGTAGGCCGCCGTGCCAATATCGTTGATCAAATGGATGAAAATCAACAACGCTGCTTGAAAAATAAATTGTTCAGCGCCATACGGCAGGCCTTGGCGTAAAATCCGCCACATCAAATTGCGATTAGGTCGCGGAATTTGATTGAACTGCAAACCTGAGCGCCCACGAATCAAGGTTGCAAGCACGATTAAGCCGCCGACACCTTGCCCGCTCATTGCTGCAAAGGCTGCGCCATTGATGCCGAGCGCCGGAAACCCAAGGTAGCCATTGACCAAGAGCAACGATAACACTGCATTGATACCATTGACCACCAGCATCACTTTGAGCGGCGTGCGGGTATCGCCCGAGCCACGCAATGCGGCGTTGCCAACATAGAGCATCGCCATCAGCGGCATTGATAAGGATGAAATGCGCAAATAGCCAGCGCCATACCGTCGTACTTGCTCGTTAGCGCCAAGCAAATCCATCAGTTGCGGCGCAAAGGCGTAGGCTAAAAATAGGCCGAGCAAGCCCATTGCCAGCCCAATAATCAAGCCTTGGCGCAAGGTTTGGTTGGCTTGTTCACGCTCGCCAGCCCCAATAAAGCGCGCAATTACCACCGTGCTGCCAAGCGCAACTGCCATAAAAAAGGTAATTAATGTCCATGTCACTTGGCTCGAAATGCCAGTTGCCGCCAACGCAACTTGGCGGTCGTAGCCATTCGCAGTAGCAACTTCAAGGCTTAAGTGACCTACCACATAGGTATCAACCAAGCCCACCATCAAGCTCAATAATTGCTCGCCAACTGCTGGCAAGCCCAACTTTAATACAGCGCTGCGTTGGCTGCTGCTCCCCCGAGTCGCGCCTACTGGAATTGCCATGATTTATCCATTACCTCATGCAATATGTCGATATATGCATAATAGCAGAAGTCACGTAAAGTCAAAAGGCAGAAGGCAAAAATCAAAACAGGATGAGGGATCAGGATTCAGGGGTCAGGATTTTAACGCAGAGGCGCAGAGGATGCATGGCTATTGGCTATTGGCTATCGGGGAGCAGGAACATAATCCCAAAAATCTGTGTGAATCTGTGGCAAAAAAATCGTGCTTCGTGCCCTTCGTGTCGTTCGTGGATCAATTACTAACGCAGAGGCGCAGAGGATGCATGGCTATTGGCTATTTGTATTGGTTCATTGGGTTGGCAACCAGGTGTATGCCCTCACCCCCAGCCCCTCTCCCACTGAACGCGGGCGAGGGGAGCACTGGATTCGTGGTTCCCCCTCGCCTCGCTGGCGGGAGCGGGGGCTAGGGGGTGAGGGGGAATCGTTGTTAACGCAATGAATCAGTACAGCTATTGGCTATCGGGGAGCAGGAACATAATCCCAAAAATCTGTGTGAATCTGTGGCAAAAAAATCGTGCTTCGTGGAATTCGTGCAATTCGTGGCGAAAAAAAATCTCTTTCGTCAAAAGCCCCTAGACCCAAATCCCTATGTTCTATGCTCTTTGCTCTCTGTTCTTACTTCATGCGCCAAATGCTTGCGCCAATGCCAGTTTGCGGCAGTTGCAACCCGCCAGCCTCAATGGTAATTTCGCTTGCCTCGTCAACCTGCGCAAAAACAGTTCCATCGGCGAGGCCGGTTGCCAGCATGGGAATTGATGGAATGTTGGTGGCGGCTCGCTGCGCAACAATCAACAAACATTCATCGGCGCTACGCCTCACAAACGCCACCGTATCGCCCTCGGCCAGCAATAATTGAAACCCGCCAACGCTTAGCGCACTCGAATTGCGGCGCAATGCAATCAAGCGGCGATAAAATCCGAGCAATTCATGATCCCAAGCTTGAGCATCCCACGGCATACAGCCACGACAATAGGGATCGCCGCCACCTTGCAGCCCAATTTCATCGCCATAATAAATACACGGCACGCCAGGAAAGCTCATTTGCAAGGTTACCGCAACTTGGTGCAAGGCTCGGTTGCCGCCAACAATCGTCAGCAAACGTGGCGTATCGTGCGAATCGAGCAGATTAAATTGTTGCAAGGCGATTTGCCATGGAATAACCGCCAAAAACGCCAGCCATTGCTCGCCCAAAGCTTCGCTTGGCAATAAGGCCCGATCTTCCCACGCCAAATTCCAGACCGAGGCCATATCGAAGCCAACCAGCCATTGCAAGGTTGGAAAGGTAAAACCACGATAATTCATGCTGGCATCAAGTTCATCGCCCTGCAAATGGTTGCTGCCATCGTAGAAATGTTCGCCCAGCAAGTAGGCCTCAGGGGCTTCGGCTTTAACCGCACGGCGCAAGGCGCGGCCAATTTTGTGCCCCAATTGGCTTGGGCCTTGGCGCGCCAACATATTCGCCACGTCGATGCGCCAGCCATCAATCGCATATGGTTGGCGCAACCAATGGCGCACAATCGATTGCTCGTCGCCATAAATTGCGTGACGCAAACCTTGGCTCGCATAATTGAGTTTGGGCAACGAACGATGACCAAGCCACGATTCATACTCGTTGGGATGCTCAATCCACGAAAAATAATCGGCACTTGGCGCGTTGGCATCGGCTTGGGCTGCCGTAAACCAATGATGGGTATAGCCACAGTGATTGAGCACAATATCGAGCATTAATTTCATCTGGTAACGCTGGCTGGCTTGGCGCAATTCAACCAAAGCTGCTTCGCCACCAAAATGAGCATCGATCTGCAAATAATCGGCGGTATCGTATTTGTGGTTCGATGGCGCAGTGAAAATCGGCGTAAGATACAGCGCATTAATTCCCAGCTGATCAAGATAATCGAGCTTTTGGCTAATGCCCTGTAAATCGCCACCAAAAAACTCCACGCCACCAGTTGCTTTCTGCGGCGTTTCGCCCCATTGCCGGGCGATGGCTGGCACGCCATACACGTTGTACTCGCCAGCAATCACATTATTGCTCGGCTCGCCATCACAAAAACGATCGGGAAAAATTTGGTAGAACACTGCCGAATGCACCCAAGTTGGGGCGTGATAGTCGGCCAACAGCTTAAAATCTGTCGCATCGGTTGGCGTTGAGCGTTGCATGCCCGCTGCCGAAAGCCACCAACCGCCATGCTCGGTCATCAGCCAAAAGCGATAGCCAGTGCGCGGCATCGAGAGCGTAATCTGGCCCTGCCACCATTGCTCTGTTGCCGTGCGTTCGGCAGGTTGCATCAGTACAAAAGTTTGCTCGCCATCGGGGCAGAGCCGAATAAAGGCTTGGCTAATGGGCGCATCGAGCGAGCTGCGCAACCGCACCGTCAGCGTTTGTCCAAGCGTATAAGGCTGGCTTGGTTGAAGATAGAGCGCCGAACCATCGTGGTAGACAGCGCGCGTCCAAGTTGGATAGTGCATTGGTGTTTCTCGTTGTTACTAGAGGGGTCAGAGATCAGGGATTAGGGGACAGATACGCTGTTTTTGAAATGATTGATTAGCATAACTTTGACTAGTTATTATGTTCTATGCTCTATGTTCTATGCTCTGCTTACCCCCTAACCCCTGACCCCTGACCCCTCGTTTACCACTCAGCGTCGCCGTAGAAATCGCCGTGATCGCGGGCGAGGAAGGCTTCGATTTTGGGCCGAATTGAGCCTAGGCTAAATTCTGGGCCATGGCCAGCATAACAAATCAGCTGATCATCCCAGTTGAGGATGATATTGCGCAAAGTTTGTAAGGTCGTTTGAAAATCGGCAGCCGACCACGTACGACCTGGCCCGCCAGCGAAAATCGTATCACCAACAATTGCAATTGGGCTATCAGCGACCAAAAAACTGACCATATCGCTAGTATGCCCAGGCGTGTAGACCGCCTTGATCGTATGCTGACCAACCGTCAAAAGCTGGCCATCGCTAATGCCAGCATCAAGCGGCACAGGCCGAGTTTGCGGCCCTGGATGGCCAAGCACTGGCACATTCAGGCGTTGGCGCATGCTAGCAACTTCGCCAATATGGTCGTTGTGGGTGTGGGTTAGCCAAATTGCAATCGGCATGGTGTTGTTGAGCATCGCCTGCAAGCGCGCGGGGTCAGCACCCGGATCGATCAACACACTTTCGTTGGTGTGGGGGCAAACCAAGGCATAGCTGTTCATTGGCCATGGCCCAACAGCACGGTGGCGTAATTCCATCATAAATTTCCTCCTTGCTTCATTATAGATTCAAATTGGCCCAATGGTCATGGTTGCACCAAAAAGCATTGTTTTGGTATGGTGCAGTATCATAAGCCATTGAATTAATTCATTATTTAGGAGTGTTCGATGGTTTTATTATTTGGGCGAATTCTCTTGCTACTTGGGTTACTGGCTGGAGTATGGCCGAGCAATTCTCAAGCCAGCAGCCCGCTTGTCGATTGTAATTCGGCGGCGGTTAGCGCAGCAATCAACACAGGCGGCATCATCAATATCAATTGTAGCAGCCCAACCGTGCTTATATTTAGCAACGAACTTGTGCTTAACCAACATACCGAAATCAATGGCAATAACAACGCAATTTTTGATGGCCAGAATACGCGGCGCTTGCTGCGCAGTGCCAATCACCTCAACATTACCCTGCGCAACTTAACGATTCGTAATGGCCACACGAGTGATCAAGGCGCAGGCCTCAAAATTGGCTTTTGGAACACGCTTACGATCAGCAATCTGCGATTTGAAAATAATCAAGCAACGAAAGATAGTGAGGCCTGCGATGGTGGCGGGGCAATCTTCATTGGTGGCGGCAGTCGGGCAACAATTGATCAGAGCGTGTTTATCAACAATCGGGCTAATAATGGTGGCGCAATTAATAGTTTGCGCACAAATTTAGTTGTTAGTAATAGCAATTTTGAGCAAAATAGCGCCATGCATACCACGGCGATTAATCAGTATGGCGATTGCGGCGGCGGTGGCGCAATCTACATCGATGGAACACGATTGCCCGCCGATGGCGGCCCCGATGGCATTATGCTACAGAACAATAGCTATACGAGCAATACAAGCAACAATCATGGCGGCGCGATTTTTATTGGCTTGTATAGCAACGAAACCGCCACAATTGAGCGTTCGAGTTTTACCAATAATAGCGTAACCTACGCTCCATCAGCCGATTGGTCAGGCACTGGCGGCGCAATTTGGTATGGCTTTGCCGCAACTGGCGTAAGCAACGAACGCCTCATTATCAACAATTCGACGCTCGAAGGCAACAAAGCCATTGGTCAAGGCGGTGGATTGTGGGTCGATGCCCCAGCAACCATCCGCAATACAACCTTTTATGCCAATGATGCAACCGATCCGCGCAGTTATCCTGATGCTGAAGAATGGAAAAAAGGCAATGGTGGAGCCTTGGCAGTGAACAATAACGCAGCGGTGGATATTACTAACGCAACATTTGCCCAGAACCATGCTGGTTTCAATGGCGGCGCAATCGCAGGCCAAACGATCACAATTCGCAATACGCTATTTGCGCACAACTCAACCGATTGGGACATCAAAATTATGCAACATTGTACCAACGCATTGATTGATGGCAGCAATAATATGCAATATCCGCCCAAGAATCCCAACCCCAATTTCTGGAACGAAACCAACTGCACAAGAGGGATTCGCACACCTGAGTTGAGCCTAGTAGGACTTGCTAATAATGGTGGTGCGACCAAAACAGCAGCCTTGCCTGCTGGCAGTCCAGCGATCAATGCAGGCAATCCGGCAACCTGTATTGGGCTTGATCAGCGTGGGTATACACGGGCGGGAACCTGCGATATTGGCGCATTTGAATATAATGGCGCTCCATTTAGCCCAAGCCATACTATTTATCTGCCGCTGGCGCGCAAACCCAACTAAAATGCAAAACCCGCTTGACTCGCTAAAAGCCAAGCGGGTTTGATTGCTGCCAATTTAGCCAAGCAACGCGCGGTCGATGCCCATGGCCACAAATAAAAGCGCCAGATAGAGCAACGAATAGCGATAGAGCTTCCAAGCGGCCGCATGCGAATGGTCACGCATCATGTTGGCGGCGTAATATAAGAAAATTGCGCCCAGCACCATGGCCAAGCCAAGGTACAACAAGCCAACCACTTGCAACGAAACCAACATAAACGAAAGCGCAATCATAATGAACGAATAGAGCACAATTTGGCGGCGGGTTTCGGCCTCGCCTTTGACGACTGGCAACATTGGCACGCCAGCTTTGGCATAATCTTCGCGCCGAATAATTGCCAAGGCCCAGAAGTGCGGTGGGGTCCAGTAGAAGACGATTGCAAACAGAAATACTGCGGGCAGCCACTTAATTGGGCTATCCACAAACAAGTTAATATCAGTGCCAGCAGCCCAACCAACCATTGGTGGAATTGCGCCAGCAGCGCCGCCAATCACAATATTTTGCACCGTCGTGCGCTTCAGCCACATGGTGTAAATCACCACATAGTAGAAAATGCCGCTCACCGCCAAAATTGCAGTTAACAAATTAACTGGCAAGAGCACCAAAAACGATAACACGCTGAGCGTCAGGCCAAAGCCCAACACTTCCCATTGGGTCAAGCGATTATTTGGCAAGGGGCGTTTTTTGGTGCGGCTCATCACTGCATCAATATCGCGATCGTAGAACATATTGATGGCGTTGGCCCCGCCTGCGGCCAAGGTGCCACCAAGCAAGGTCAAAACCACAACATAAAATTTAGGCCACTCGCCGCCGTTCGCCAAATACATGGGAATGAGGGTGGTCAGCAAGAGCAGCGAAATAATCCGAAACTTCATCAACACCCGAAAATCGGCCAATTTGCTGTTGGTTTGATTTTTAGGCGTGCTAATTTCGCTGTGATAGGCCAAATACGTAATTAAGCCCGTGACGATTGTGGTTGCCACGGCACAAGCCAAATTGGCCCAACCAACCCAATCGGCGTAGGTCGTATTGACCAAGGCAATCACGGCAATGCCCAAGGGCTGAGCCAGCCAAGTGAGCCATTGAATTGGCCGATGTTCAGCTCGCGCTGAGCCGACCACCGAGATCAAGCCCAACAAGCCACAGACCAACAACCAACCAAATACGACCGGAGCCAGCGTATGCTGTGGACTCAAAACCCACCATAGGCTATTGACGGTTGTTAATGCACTAAAAACCGCCGTCAAGGCTGCGGTCGGACGAAACGAATCGCGAGGCTTTGCAGGCAAGCGTTCACTGATTGCTGCACTGACCTCATTTTTTTGTTCAGGGGTGGCAAGAGCCGGCATAGGCCTCGGTTCCTTTGTACGCGCTAACAAACAGACCGTTCCGCTTGAACGGCTGCTCGCTATGATACCATTGATTATGTTCTCTCAAAGATATAGCATAGCCAATTCGGAGTGTCAAACGCTCAGGAGATTTTAGGGGCTAGGGATCAGGGATCAGGCTATCGGCTTTTGGCTATTGAGAATTCTGTGGCTAAAACGTCAATTATCGTGTTTTTAACGCAGAGGCGCAGAGAAAAGGAGTAAGAGCATAGAGCATAGAGCATAGAACATAATTGAAAGGTTCAGGCTTTTGGCTATGGGCTTTTGGCTATAGGAAATTCTGTGGCTAAAAATGCAATTAGCGTGGTTTTTAACGCAGAGGCGCAGAGGATGCATGGCTATGGGCTTTTGGCTATGGGCTATCGGACGATCACTTCGTGCAATTCGTGCAATTCGTGGCTAAAAAATACGCATCATTCGTGCAATTCGTGGCGAAAAAATAATCGTTCTTCGCGTCCTTCGCGGTTCCGGTTATTCTAGCCCCGATCTCCGACCCCCAATCCCCAGCCCCTATGTTCTATGTTCTTTGCTCTATACTCGGCCCATACTGCACGGTTCTTGCTTGGCGTTGCGCCACTTGAGCATCGCGCCAACGATACCAACAATAGCCAGCAAACAAAAAGAAGATTGGCCACAATTGCACCCGATGACGATAGGCCGTGCCAAAATTGCCATATTGCGGCGCGGCAGCAGCACTGCCAGCCAACAAATATAACCACAGCAACATCGTTTCTCGCCAACGACTACGCCACGCCAACAGCATGCCAAGCATCGCCAAAATCCACAGCGGATACCACAGCAAGGCCGCCTCGGGAATCGTCAGCAACTGGGCGGTGCTTTTGGTTGCTTCCCAAGGCCAAGGCCGCAGCCAAAAATTAATCAAGGCAATTGGCAAATAACGGGCAAAGCCAAGCGGCGTAGTCGTATCAATCGTATTTTCAATTGTGCCTGTGCCAGTCGAATTGGCCTCGCGCTTTTCAGCAATTGCACTCAGCGAAAGCCGCTCTTGCAGATAGTTACTGCCCAAAAAGCCATAGCCACTGCTCGAAAGCACCAAACCGAGGGCCACAATCGTCACGGCGCTGAGGCTCAAGCGGGTCAGCCAATGGCGAGTTTGCTGAAAACCAATCGTCAAGGCGATCATCAAACCAATGCCAATCGAGGTTTCGCGGCGCACGCTCATCAAAGCCCCAATCAGCACTACCAACAAGGGAATTTGCCAGAGCGACGAGCGCAAACCTTGGCTGGCAACATATAAAATCCAAACCGAGAGCAGCACCACCGCGCTATCTTTGAGATTTTGCGAAGTCCAGAGCACCAGCGAGGGCATAAACAACATCCAAATTGCGGCAAAACGCCCAACTCGCTGGTCGAAAAAGTGATTGCCTAATTTGGCTGTGTAGACCGCCGCCATACCTGCAAACAAGCCATTGGACAATTTCACCAGCAAAGTATTTGGCTCGAACAGCCAAAAAAGCACTGCCGAAAAATAAACATAGCCAGGCGCGCCAACAGGCGTGGCCACCACCGCTTCGTAGCTGGCAAAATAATTAAGCCGCCACGCTTGGGCAATCGCCATGGCATGCGGGCCATAGGCTGCGCCATCGCTCAGCGATTCAAAACTAGGCCACAAAAACTCCAGCGCAAAGCTGGCTCCCCAACGCAAGCCCATCGCTGCAAAACACAACACAAGCATGCTACGCAACTCGTCTGGCTTGCTAATCAGCCAAACCCAGCCATAGGCCAGTGCCGTTAGGCCAAGGCAAAATGCCATCCCAGCCAAATACCGCAGCGGCATTAAACCAGCCACACCGCCTACGCCAAAGCAAAGGCAGGCAACCAACAACGAGCTAAGCCAACGATGATTCTTAATCCACATAATTGTGCGCATCTGGCCTCATTTGGTGATGAGTTTGCAGCCATAGTTCTAAACTGAGCAATGTCCAGAGTTGATGTCCTGCGTTGATTGTACCAGCCCAATGGGCTTTGCAAAGTTGTTCAAGCTTAGGTTTGGCCAGCCATTGCTGAATGCTACTCGTATCAGCCAGCAAATAATCGTGCAGCATAGGCTTGAGTTGCTGGCGAAACCAAGCATCAAGCGGCACGCCAAAGCCATGTTTTGGCCGCTCAAGAATGCTTTTGGGCAAGCGTTCAGCGTAGGCTTGGCGCAACAACCACTTGCCACGCCCACCGCGCCACAGCAAATTAGCGGGCAATTGCAAAGCCCACTCAACCAAATGCTGATCCAAAAATGGCGAGCGCACTTCCAAGCCATAGGCCATACTCATGCGATCCGCCTTTACCAATAGATCATCGGGCAAATAGCTAGTAAGGTTATAACACAACAGTTGCGCCAGCGGATCAGCAACGCCTGCCGTTGCTTGGCGATAGCGTTCGGCGGCGCTTGGCTGAAGCTCAGCTACACCCAAAGCAGCTAATTCTTCTGGCGTAAACGCCATGAGCCAGCGCGGAAAGCCCTGCGCTAACGGCAATTTGATTTTTGCTACCACCCGTTTGAGCCGAGCCAAGCGCTGATTGGCCTTCGTTTCGGGCAGCACTGCGATTGTTTGTTCAAGGCTGCGGCGCAGCAAACTTGGCAATTGGTGGTAGCGCTGCGTCCAGAGGCCAGCGCCAAAGCGCTCGTAGCCAGCAAACACCTCGTCGCCACCATCGCCCGATAACGCCACGGTGCAATGTTCGCGGGTCATTTGACTGAGCAAGGCCATGGGCAAGGCCGAAGAATCGAGAAATGGCTCATCGTAGTGCGCCAGCACATGCGGCAATTCAACAATTGCATTTGGCTCGACCATAAAGCAATGATGTTTGGTGCCAAGCTGTTTAGCAACCAATTCAGCATAAGCGCTTTCGTCATACCAACCGCCGCCAGCAAAGCCAATGCTGAAGGTTTGCAATTGCTGGCCGAGCAATGCTTGCGCTTCGGCCACAACGATACTCGAATCTAAGCCACCGCTGAGAAACGCGCCCAACGGCACATCGCTAATGAGGCGTTTCTCAACCGCAGCTCTCACCAACTGGCGCGTTTGTTCAATCGCAGCTTTGGCCGAAATGCTGAGCCGTGGTTGCTGGGCAAACTGGCGAGCCTGCCACCAAGGCCATTCGCGAATGCTGCCAGCGTGCCAAACCAAGCCATGACCAGGCGCAAGTTGCTGAAGCTTGGCATACCACGTCGCTGGATTCGGCACATAGCCATAGGTTAAATAGGCCGAAAGTGCTTGAGGATTCAAGCTACGTTCAAGCTCAGGATACGCCAACAAGGCTTTGATTTCTGAGCCAAAAACCAAGCCATTGCTGGTTTGGCTGTAGTAGAGCGGTTTTTTGCCCAAGCGATCGCGGGCCAGCCACAAACGCTGACTTGGCGCATGCCAGGCAGCAAAGGCAAACATGCCTTCAAGCCGCAGCAAGGCCTGTTCGCCCCATTCGATCAAGGCCGCAAGCAACACTTCAGTATCGCTGTTGGTGCGAAATTGATGGCCAAGCCCATGCAATTGCTGGCGTAAAGCCCGAAAATTATAAATTTCGCCGTTAAACACCAACTGCCAAGCGCCATCGGGGCTGCTCAATGGCTGATCGCCAGTCGCCAAATCGATAATTGCCAAGCGCCGATGGCCTAATTGACAGGTACTCGATTGCCAAATTCCTGCGCCATCCGGCCCACGATGGCTCAATTGCTGGTTCATTGCCTGAACGGTGTTTGGCTCGATTAGGCTTGTGCTGACGATGCCGCAGATTCCACACATAAACATTCCTTGAGTGCTGCCACAATCTTGGTTTGATAGCGTTGCACACTGTATTCGGCCTCGATTTTTTGGCGCGCTGCTTGGCCCATTTGCTGACGCAATTGCCCATCTTCGAGCAAACGCCCCAAATATTCGGCCCATTCGGCGGTGTTATTGGCCAAAAATCCGGTCTGGCCATGCTCGATAATTTGTTGATTAACCCCAACTGCGCTGCACACGCTAGGAATTGCCGCCGCGCCATATTGAATTGCTTTGAGGCCACATTTGCCCTCAGCCCACAAATCGGCTTCAATCGGGTACAGACCGATGTCAATTTGCTGAAAATCGTGCCATTCGCGGGCTTGTTGCCAATCGAGATTCAAACATTCAACGCCTGCAATTTCGATTGCTTGCGCCGCGCCAACCACGAGCAAACGAAAGCGATAGCGCTCGGCGAGCTGGCTCAATACTGGTCGCAGTTGATCCAAATAGCGGGCGGTCGAATGACTGCCAATCCAGCCAAGCGTACAAATTTGGGAATTTGGCGCAGGCCGTGGCTGACACTGGTGGCAATCAACCACAGTGGGAATGACATGCACATGTTGGTTGAAACGCCGCGCATAATCGGCCAAATAAGCATTGCCCGCCCAAACCATGCTACTCAAGCTCAATAGTTGATCGGTTTTGCTAGTTGGTCGGGCCAAGCGGCTCAGCCAACCATTAATACTACGTTTGGGATCGGTCGGCAGAAAAATCGCATCATCAAAATCGAAAATAACTGGCACGCGCCGACCAAACCAACGCTCAATCACTGGCGCGCCGATTAATGCTGCTTCGCGTTGCACAATCACTGCTGCTGGTTGGCGCGGCAATTTGGCCAGCCATTGAACCAGCGAGCCAAGCAGCGCTGCCATTTTCTGGGGATAACGCTTGGGTTGATAAAGCAAGCGCTGAAGCCGTGGCGTGGCAAATGGCACATAGCGCAATTCAATGCCTGCGGCGGCCAAAGCAGGCGCATAGGGCATAATTCGATAGCGCACACTGGCTGTCAGCATTGGTTGATAGGCTGTCAGGCAAAGCACAGAGTGCACTTGGTTCATCGTTCTAACTCACGATAACAGGCTGCATAGCGTTCGATTGCGCTCGCCAAATCAAACTCACGTTCGGCAAAATCTCGGCAGCGTTGGCCAAGATCGGGCTGTTGGCGCAAGGCTTGGTAGCTTTGCCAGGCTGTTTGATACGCAGCTACGCTAAAATCAGCAATTTCAATCGCCACGCCTTGGGCAAATAATTCTTCGCTATCGCCAATACCGGCGTTGCTAAAAATCGGCAAGCCACAGGCCAGATATTCGCCAAATTTGGTTGGCGACGAGGCAATTTTGGCATAGCTCGGCGTAATTAACGAGATCGCAACATCGGCGCTGCTCAGCCATTGCGCCACGTCATTGCTCGCCACACTGCGGATTGTATAAGATTCGGCGGGGACATTCAAATGCTGCAAGGCCTTGATCAGCGGCTGTGGATCTTGGTTGGAAAGCACCAGCCAGCGCAAATTTGGCTCGTTTTGTAGCCATGCAGCGAAGCATTCGGCCAGATCAGCGCTCCGATAGCCGCCGCCAAGCGAGCCACTATAGACCACAACCTGTTGTGTTTGCCAGCCCAATTCGTGGCGAATCCGCGTTCGTGCTTGTTCGTCGCGTTGCCAGCGTTGCAAATTGGCGGCGCATGGAATAACTGAGGTTTTATTGGCAATTTGTGAATTGTGGCTATGCTCGGCTAAATAGCGCAAGCTTTGCTTGGTCAAGGTCACAATTTGCTCAGCTTGGTTGAGGCCAGTTTGCTCAAGTTTTTTGAGCAAGTGATAGAGCAAGCCAGTGCGTGGCATACCCAAATCGGCCCGTTCATCGGCCCAAAAGCCGCGCAAATCGAAGAGCAAAGGCAGCTTAAACCAGCGTTTGAGCAATAATCCAAGCGTCAGCGGCACCGTTGAACGAATGTGCAAGGCTTGAATCCGATAACGTTGCACAGCGACGGTGGCCGTCCACAGCCCCAACATCAAATCATACAAAGTTGCGGGCAGAGTTGGGCGTTGATGATAGCGCAACGGGAGCCACACAACATTATGGCGTTGCAAATGCTCAATCAGCGTCTGGCGACGCGTCACATCCGCCCAACGTGTAGCTTTTTCAAACGAGAGAATCACAAATCGATGGCCGTGTTGTGCAGCCAAGCCCTCTAAATAAGGCAAAATCTGCGTTTGGCCCAGCGGGTCGAGCAAGCCATCGTAGGTTATGTAGAGTGTTTTGAGCATACGTTTATTGAGGAGCTAGGATTCAGGGTTCAGGGGCCAGGAAGTTATGAGAGCATAGAGCATAGAACATAGAGCATAGAGCATGTTTAGCCACAGATTGTCACAGATTAGCCCAGATGATTGTTTCTATAGTCTGTAACCAAAAGCCAAAAGTCCATAGCCTATTTCCTGACCCCTAGCCCCTGAACCCTGAACCCTAAAAAAAACAACGAGCCGTGCCAAAACGACACAGCCCGTTGCCCAAAATCGTCAGACGATCTTATGCGCCGACTTCTTCTTCGCTGGTTGCTTCAGCAGCATCGCTAGCGGCTTCGGTGCTAGCTTCAACAACGTCAGCTACAGGAGCTGCAGTTGCTTCAGCGGCTTCACCATCGCCATCAACGCGGCGCAAGCTCAAGCCAAGGCGTTGGCGTTGGCGATCAAGGCTGATCACCTTCACTTGCACTTGTTGACCTTGTTGCAATGAGTCTGGCGATTGGCCGTTTTCGGTCAATTCTGAAGCGTGGATCAAACCTTCAACGCCTTCTTCAACGCGTACAAACACGCCGAAAGGAGCGATGTTGGTTACTTCACCAACGATCAATTGGCCGAGGTCGTAGCGTTGATCGATGGTTGCCCATGGATCTGGCTGCAAACGGCGCAAGCTCAAGCCAATCCGTTCGCGGTCGCGATCGACTTCCAAGACGTAGACTTGGACTTCTTGGCCTGGTTGCAAGACTTCGCGTGGGTGGTTAACCCGTTGCCATGAAAGCTCTGAAATGTGAGCCAAACCATCAGCGCCGCCCAAATCGATGAAAGCACCGAATGGGGTGAGTTGGTTGACCCGACCAGTGACCACTGCGCCTGGTTCGAGAGTTTCGAGCAAGCGTTCCTTTTGCGATTGTCGCCAGCGTTGCATAGCGGCCCGCTCTGAAAGTACCAAGCGATTGCGATCGCGATCAACTTCGATAACTTTCAAAGGAATATTTTGGCCGACCATCTTGGTCATAGCGCTTTGTTGGCCTTCGGTACCAGTGCGGCTGTGCAAGTTGACAACTTGTGAGGCTGGTACGAAACCGCGCACACGGCCAACTTGAACCAACAAACCGCCCTTGTTGAAACCAACAACGCCAGCTTCGATGATTTGACCATTTTCGAGCATCGTTTGGGCTTCTTGCCAATCGCGCTCAACCTGCACCATGTTGAGTGAAAGAACCAGTTCGCCTTCTTTTGATTCTGGTTCCATCACGTACACTTGCAGTGTGTCACCGTTCTTGATGCCACTAACCATTTCTGGTGGCAAGCGCCGCAGATCTTGGTTAGGGATAACGCCCTCGTGCTTTGCGCCAATGTCAACCAAGATTTGGCTGTCTTCGACGCGCATAACGATACCTTCACGCAGTTGGCCGCGTTCTGGGCGTTGATAATCGTACTCAGCAAGCAGTGTCGTCCAATCTTGAACGGCATCCATGCTTTCGGTGTCCACTGTCATCGGGTCTCCAATTAGTTTTGATGGGTCTGCGAGCAAGCTCACAGGGTTAGGCCAATGCGACCAAGTTAATATTCGGAGAGCTTCATTCGGGGGGCGTTGCGTAGAAATGAGGATTTACGTGCTGCCACACCAAAGTTGCATCTATAGTCAACGCCAAACAGCGAGGTCGCCCGCTGACTGTTCAGCTGAAAAAATGGCGTTAAAAAAGCGCATCACGTGATCGTGCTTTGCGCGAAATGCATCTTTGTTTGACGGTGATTTTGGGGAAACACGAAACGCTGTGTTCTCCTTCGCTGGTTATCAGCACAACCACGACTCACAGAGACGTAAGGCTACGATCAACGAAATTTAATGGTTTTTACGCGCCTGCAATTATACGTAGGTTAGCAGCGAATGTCAAATCTCAATTAATCCTTGGGGCTAGCCTTTTAATCCTAAGCTGGCCTAGTTCTAACCAAAAAGACACGTCCAGCAACGGTTGCTGGACGTTGAGGCACTACAAAGCCGGTTCGGCGCTGGCAACAGCGATTGGTTCGGCTTCTAAGACAGCAGTTTCGCGCGCTTGTTGAATTTCTTCCGTCCATTGAGCCGCATACAGCTCGGTATAGCCACAGGCGCTACAGACTTGGGCCGAAAGCGGGCGATGGCCGCTCGCCAAGGTGCCTAGGACCATAATTTCAACCCCATCTGGGGTCACCAAAGCCGAGGTGGTCATTGCATTTGTGCATTTTGGGCAGTGCATAAAGCCTCCTTGCTTATTCTAGGGTTGGCTATAGCAGAAGCAATGCCGTGATTTTTGGGCTTAATTATTAAAAATTCGCAGCTTATGTTAATCAAAGTTCATAAGTTTCAGCATAATCCATGCTACACTCCCTAGTACATCCAACAACCCAATTTAGAAGAGACAATGTTGTTTCCATTGTTCCCCATCATCTCATCAATAGGAGGTAAGGAGTGTTGTATCGACGCTTAGGGATGTTGTTCTGTGTGTTGTTAATCGGTTTATTAATTCAGCCAGTCCACGCTCAATCTACAATCCCCTATCAAGCAGGCTTTCCCGATTCCGAGCCATATGGCAGTTTTTTTGCCGCACCCAGTGTTGTCGATTTAAATAATGATGGTAATTTAGAGGTCTTGACCGCCGATAGCACCGGTTGTATTTGGGGCTGGGATCATTTGGGCAAGGAGTTAGCAGGCTTTCCATGGAAAACTGGCACGGTCTGCGATAACGATCCGCGCATCAATAGTTCGCTGGCAATTGGCGATATTGATAACGATGGCAAGCTCGAAGTGGTGGCCGGAACCCGTGGCAGTGCCGCAACCGCTGGCAAACGCGGCAAAGTCTTTGTCTTTGATTATCAGGGCAAAATTCGCAGCGGCTGGCCGCGTGAAATGGCTTGGGCTAATATCACCAATGGCAACGAGCCAGAGTTTATGAGCGTGACAATTGCCAATATTGTGGGCGATTCGCGTATGGAAGTGATTGGCATTACGACCAACGAAGCTGGGAGCGATACCAATTATGCGCCTAATTTGTATGCTTGGTCGCACAATGGCGCAACTGTAACTGGCTTTCCCACTTCATCGCACAAAGGCTCGGGTGCGTTTGGCCAAGTGAGCGCTGCCGATATTAATAACGATGGCTATGCCGAAATTTTGATGGGCCGCGATGAGCTGTATTTTTATGCCTACAATGGCAAAGGCCAATTGCTGCCTGGCTGGCCCTTGCAAACCTACCTCGACGAAAATAAACGCACTTGGGGCAAAGATAAATACATCGAATATACCCGGGTTGCGCCAGCAATCGGCGATTTAGATAACGATGGCAAGCAAGAGATCGTTTTTGCAGGCAAGGTGCGCGACCCACTGAGCAACCACGAACAAACTTCAAGCGCCTTGTTGGTCGTTGGCGCTGATGGCAAACGCAAAACCGGCTGGTCGGTTGGCAAAACGGTTGGTAGACCGCTCAAAGCCAATTATTTTACACCCAACAATCCTGTGGCCTTGGCCGATTTTGAAAACGATGGCAAATTGGAGATCGTCGTGACCTACGACGACGGCACCATTCGCGCCTACAAGCACGATGGGACGCAATTATGGTCGTTTAATTACACCAGCGGCAAAAAACTCTATGCCAGCGAGGTGGCGATTGGCGATGTGACTGGCGATGGTAAGGTCGATATTGTCTTTGGCACCTATAGCTTTGATACGACCGCCAATACCTATGTGCGCTTGTATGCGCTCAATACCAGCGGCGTAAACCAAGCGCCATACCCGCTGAAATTTACCTACGAACCAAATAGCACCAATTTTAAAGGTATTTCTGCTGGCCCAACCTTGGCCGATTTGGATCGCGATGGCAAGACGGAGATTTTGGCTCATAGCAAGGGCGGCGTGCTATACGTTTGGGCTACGCCTGCAACCTATCGGCTGGATCGGATGCCATGGCCAACCGCACGCCAAAATAATTATCGCAATGGCAAATATACCCGTTAACTTATTATTGTTCCCTCACCCCAACCCCTCTCCCGTGGCGCGGGCGAGGGGCTTTTTGCTTAATTTGGATCATTTTTATCGCCCACATTCCAGTGAGGAAATTCCTCAAATCGAGGCAGTTGGTTCTTTAGCTAATTGGCGGCGTTTGTTGCCAAAGCGAGGCATGTTGAAACAGAGTGGCAACGGACGTTCGCCAGTCCACGGCGCAGGCGGAGCAGTCACCAATTTGGCCAATTCGATCAACACCTGATCATAATTAACCCGCCAGCCAGCAAAATCGCGCCAGGCTTGATCGCGGTCGGCTTTGAGCGGCACGCCAATCTCAGCCAATTCAGCACACGCCGCATCAAACTCAGCCCGCGTGATGCTAATTGGGTCGTCGGCGTGGGGCGTGGCATTGTAAGAAATCATATACAAATCGGCGATGCGGCGCAGCGCCAAATAACCGGCCCGAATGCACAAATCTGCATCAGGCTGACGTGGAATATCGAGCGTCGAAACTGCCAAAGCAGCAGCATCCAAGACCGCTGCCGAAGCCGTAATCCACGAGCGATAGGGCTGAGGCGAACGAAAAAACGCCAAAGCAGCAAAAGTCGTATGGCTCTCCTCTAGCTCAGCAAACCAAAGTTCCCAAGCTGCCCACTGCTCGGGCATGCGCTCCAAATTATGAATCCGTTGATAGCGCTGAATCATGGTAATTGCCGATGGTGGCGTGCCAGCCCGCACTTCGAGCAAGGTTACAGCTTCTTCTCGCTTGGAAAACGCGCCATACATTGTTGGCAAATAGGCAATTAGCAAGGCCACAATGCCCAAGCCCACCGTCGCCGCCAAAAAGGCCAAAATCGTTTCAATCGTCGAATCGACCGGCGCAAAGCCCAAGGTCAACATCGAAGAGCCGCTAAGCAAAAAAGCCTTGCTCCATGGATGTTCGCCAACCGCCCAAAACATACAGGTAAAGCCCGTAATCGCCAACACCATCCAAACGACGGGAATAATTAACAAGGCGACTGGCGCATAAAACGCCAACACCCGATCAGCTTGTTCGTAGTGGTGGATGCGGCGCAAACGCAACAAAAAGCAGCCATAGACCAGCCGAAATGTACTGCGCGTCAGCCAAACATTATCGCCGCGTGGCAACACAACCATGCGAATTGCGCTAAATAGCGTGAAGGCCACAATTACCAACCCGATCAAAAACACCCCAAGATTGATTAATCCCTCGATCATTGTCATAGCACCCTCGACGCTTGCCGATACTTGGGGATATTGTATACCTTGAAGAACATAGAACAAAGAGCATAGAACATAGGGGTTAGGCTATGGGCTATAGGTTGAAGGCGATGGTGAACAGCATCCAACTAACTGGAAGCAGAACATAGAACATAGAGCAGAGGGGTTAGGCTATGGGGTATAGGGAACAGCATGCAACGAATCTGTGCAATCTGTGGCTAAAAAACCATGCTGTTGCTATTCCACCTAATGTCCGATAGCCCATAGCCCATAGCCTCTCCTTCTCTGTGCCTCTGGATTAAAATTTAAATTTTCAAACCCTATGTTCTATGTTCTATGTTCTATGCTCTATGTTCTTCAACGGTTAATGCTGAGGCTTTAGTGCTAAATGCTTCGCATGTGCGGCCAGTTGCTGCTTGATACGCCGGCCCTAAGGCGGCAATCACCGCATCGACCTGCGGCGCTTCGACTAAGGCCACGCAGCAACCACCAAACCCAGCGCCCGTGAGCCGCGCACCCCAAACACCGGGCATTGCGCGCAACAATTCGGTCAGCTGATCAAGCTCTGGGCCGCTGACCTCATAATCATCACGCAAACTCCAGTGCGATTCGTTCATCAACGCGCCAACAGAGCCAAAATCGCCAGCCCGAAACGCAGCGGCGGCCTTATGCACACGCTCGTTTTCGCTCACAACATGGCGGGCACGTCGATAAATCACATCATTAAACAGATTTTGGTCGGCAGCTTGGGCCAGCAAATCGCTGCTCACATCGCGCAAATCTTGAATGCTTGGATCAAGCTGTTGCAACATTGCCACTGCTTGCTCGCATTCTGCGCGGCGTTGATTGTAGGCCGAGCCAGCCAAAGTGCGTGGCACGTTGCTATCAATCACCAAAACCGCCACTTCAGCAGGAATCGGCACAGCCTCGATCGCCAACGAACGGCAATCGATCAAGGTGGCGTGGCCAACAACTCCTGCGGCAATCGAGAGTTGATCCATAATCCCACAATTAACATGAGCATATTCAATTTCGGCGCGTTGGGCAATTTTGGCCAATTCAGTTGGGGCAATCGTGATGCCTTGGGCGTGCAAAAGGCTAAATCCCAAGCCAACTTCGAGCGAAGCCGATGAGCTTAAACCGCCACTCAAGGGCAAATCGCCATCGATGCTAATCTCAGCGCCTTGTAATTGATAGCCAGCATCAAGCAACGCTTGGGCCGTGCCGCGCACATAATCGCGCCAATCGCCATGAGTTCCGGCAGCCAAATTGGCCAAATCGGCCTGATCATGGGCATTGAAACGCAAAGCATGAACAATTAATTGTTGATCGGCGCGCGGTTGCACTTGAAAGGTCGTGCCGCGCTCAAGCGCCAACGGCATCACAAAGCCTGCGTTGTAATCGGTGTGTTCGCCAATTAAATTAACTCGCCCAGGCGAACGAACAAAAAAGCCAGCGTTAACCTTGGTCATAACCAAATGCTCCAAATGTCTATTGATGAGTACGTTAGCTGGCCAAGGAGCAATGTCTATTTAGGGGGAATACAGCAGAGGATTAATCGAGAATCAGCACCCAAATTTAAGCTTGGGTGCTGATCGCGAATGTCTGATGATTTGAGCCAAAGCTGATCTTGCAAGCCAACGCACGAAAGCGATCGGCTAGATCTTATGCCTTATTGGCTAAATAATCAATCATGTCAATTTTGGTGATGATCCCGCGCACAACCTCGGATTCATCGACCACTACCGCCACTTGACCACGGCTAAATACTTCGGTCAAGGCATCGATGCTGGTGTCAGGACCGACGGTTGCCACAGCGCTGCTGACAATATCGCTAATTTGGTGATCCATTTGGCCAGCGCCCGAAAGCAGGTAATCCAACAAATCGACTTCGGTGATCAAGCCGACCAACGTGCCATCATCACGAACGACTGGCATTTGCGAAATATCGTTAGCCTTCATATCTTGGATAACTTGAGCCACCGTGTGGGTTGCCTTGGATGAAATGACCGAGCGAGGCCGAATATCGAGCAATTGGCTAATTGGTTCGCTTTCCAAGAAGCCGTTTTCGCGCATCCAGTCGTCGGAGAAGATTTTGCTAATGTAGCGCACGCCAGAATCGGGCAGCAAAATCACAGCAGTTTTGCTTTCATCCCAATTTTGCGCCCGCAACCAGCGCATTGCGCCAGCCACAGCCATGCCACACGAGCCACCAACAAACAGGCCTTCTTCGCGCACCATGCGGCGGGTCATCACGAATGATTCTTTATCGCCAACTTGCACCACATCATCAACATATTGGAAGTGCATCGTGGTTGGCAAGAAATCTTCGCCAACACCTTCGACTTTATAGCCAAAGGCTGGGCCAAGCTGGCCAGTGCGGAAATAGTCGGTATACAACGATCCAACTGGATCGATGCCAACAACTTGAATATTGGGATTTTGCTCTTTCAAGAATTTGGCTGTGCCGCTAATCGTGCCGCCCGTGCCCATGCCAGCAATAAAGGCATCGATTTTGCCAGCGGTCTGCCGCCAAATTTCGGGGCCGGTTGAGCGATAGTGAGCATCGGGGTTGGCTTGGTTCCAATATTGACCAGCCAAAATCGCGTTGGGCGTTTCTTCGGCCAAGCGCTTGGAAACCGAATAATACGAGCGTGGATCATCTGGCTCGACGGCGGTTGGCGTAATGACAACCTTCGCGCCGAGAGCACGCAAATAACGAATTTTTTCGTCACTCATTTTGTCGGGCATAACAAAAATGGTTTTGTAGCCACGAATTGCCGCAGCGATTGCCAAGCCCGCACCGGTGTTACCACTGGTTGGTTCGACAATCGTGCCACCTGGTTTGAGGCGGCCTGAGCGCTCGGCATCTTCGATCATGGCAATCCCAATTCGGTCTTTAACCGAACCACCTGGATTCATGTATTCGACTTTGGCCAAGACTTGGGCGCGAACGCCACGATTGACGCGATTTAACCGAACCAACGGTGTGTTGCCGATTGCGTCCAAAATGGAGTCGTGAATTTGCGGCATCGCCATTGTTGCCGTCTCTGTCATTGGGTGCTCCTGCGGTGATTGATCAGTCATACTTCTATCCTAATCGTAAAAATTCATTGCTGCAAGCCAAAGCTTCGCCTCATGGTAGCACAAACCAAGTATGAAGGAAGAATTATGAAGGATGAAATTTAAGTTTATGGAATGGAAAAAATTGTGTTTTTAACGCAGAGGCGCAAAGAGCAAGGATGAGGGACGAATTATGAGGACTGAAGTTTAGCGTTGATCGCTTAACGCAGAGGCGCAGAGCGAAAAATGAAGGATAAAGTATAAGGGCTGAAATACCGATCGCTAGCGAGCTTAATGGTCTATGCTCTATGAATTGACGATCTGGCACTGGTATTTAATCATAATTTTGTTATACAAATAAACACGTTTGCCACTTTTTTGGTCTGCTTAAAATACTATTAATAACGCTACCAAGATTGGCAAAAGTAGCGATTTACTGGGCAAAAAAGGATTGACAGCTCTCAAGAAATTCGTTATAGTTACGCCCATATCATGGTATATAGGTATTTTATTAATCATAATTTAAGGAGGGTGAAGCTTATGGGGAATGCAGAAATCGTTAGTATTGATTATGAATCCATAACAAATGTTAGCAGTCGGTTCGGAAAATTGCGTGATACAATAGCGCAACTAAAATCTTCGCTGCAACGTCAATCCCAACAATTACAATCAACATGGGAAGGGGCCGCCGCTGTAACATTTTTCAAAGAGATGGAAACTGAAATCTTCCCTACATTTGAGCGGTTAAGCCAGTTATTGAATACCTCGAGTAGCGTAAGTAGCCAAATTGGAAAAACGTTTCGTGATGCTGAAGAAGAAGCCGCCAGACTTTTCAATGGTTCAGGATCAGGAGCTTCCAGCGATAAAAGTCAGCCAGTCAAGCAAACTTCTAGCTCTAGCCCAACTGCTGAAGAAACGCCACCACCGCCACCGCCCAATCGAGCAGAAGAAATCAATCGCCAATTCGAAGAATTCAAGCGGAATCGGCCAGAACGATCACCCACAATTGATTATTTTCCTTCAGGGTTATCTGGGCTTGGAGCTTGGATTTTAGGCAAAAAATCAGTAAAAATAACCCAACGCGAAGCTGATTTACTTGATGCATTGCAACCTTGGGAAAAAGCTACCTTTGAAGGTATTAAAGATGAAGCATTTAGTCAAGAAGCTAAATACTTTAATACGCCTGGCAAAAATAATAACGACGGGCCTGCTGATGCCTTTCGCCATGCACTCTGGTCGGCACGTTTGGCGCAAGAATATGGGGCCGATTGGGCGACTGATTATACCAATGCGCATGAGGAAATTAATGGAAACCCATCTGCACGTGAATTTATGGATCGAACTAATAACGCCTTAGGTATTCGAATTGCTCAAGAAAACCCCAATGCCTCGCCTGAGGAATTAGCTGATAAGATTTTTACGGCAATTCAAAATGGCGAGGGCGTGTATATTGTTGGAGCAAACGATCATCATAGTCAGTCGATTGAACGCCAAAATCTGATCGAAAATGGTCGCCTGGCTCCAACCAATGAAGATCTCAGCCCAAATGATAACCTGCCTGCTAATGCACCAGCAAAGGACTCTGAAAGTTAATGATACAACGTCAACATATCATAGCAATTCTACTGTTATGTTTATTAGGAGCTTGTTCAATGAATAATCAAGCAGTTGGGTTTGTTGATCGCACAGATCAACAAAAAGATTTTGAGAATAGTATTACTACTGAATTAAACCAACAAGCAGTAGGCAGTAAGGTTGATATTGCGACCCTTGTAAATCTACAATGGGATACTCTTTGCACATTTACCGAAGGTGATTCATTTAATTATATCAATCAGACACTGGGATTTGATTGGATCAACGAAGATGGTTATTTATACGATAAAGAATTTGTCGTTTTTGTTGATGGTACATCGGTTGCAACTCATCTCAATTTCGCTAGCCCAACATTAATTATTAATCCCGCAAGTGATAAGCCTTGTATTCAGCGTAATGAGGCTATCTTTGAGGTTGCCGAAATTCCTTCAGCAATTGAAGGTGTTTCAACACGACGAGTGCTCAGCAGAATCCGCTAATTTTTAGCAGAAAGATGTTTGCCAATGCCTACCAACAAATTTACTTGGTAGGCATTATTAATTGTCTGATCATAGGGGGTTATTTTATTCGATTATGTTTTATTCTTTATTCCTTGCTTTGCGACGCTACATTAATTGATCCACGAAGACACACGAAGGATGGAAATCGACGAAGCACGCGAAGAGCGCAAAGGCTAAGTTTTTAGCCACAGATTGGCACAGATTGACTCAGATTATTGTTCCAATTGCCCAATAGCCAATAGCCCAATAGCCATCGTTCTCTGCGCCGCTGCGTTAAAACCTAAGTCATGATGGGTTTTTAGCCACAGATTGATTTTCCAACAGCCCCAGCCTATAGCTGTACTGGTTCATCACATTAACCACCATATTTCTTTTCCACCCTTCCGTCCCGCCAGCGGGAAACGCAGGGGGCTTTAATCCCCCTGCACCCCCTCAAAGGACAATCCGCGGCCAAACGCCATTCATTGATGAACCTACGGATGGGTGGTGCTCAGCAGAACCCATCCGTTTGATGAGGTTGGATTAGGGTGCCAATCTAATGAGCCATTACATATAGCCCAAAGCCAAGAGCCTCATCCCTTAATCCTGACCCCTTTTGATTTTTGACTTCTGACTTCTGACTTTTGACTTCTTCCTTGCGCTCCGCTCTTCATGGTACACTGGCCATATTGACATATGCGAATAAGTGCACGACCTAGAGCGTGCAGATAGCGGGTACTTCGATGCAGGCAGTGCAAGTTTCAACCAATCAAAATCGAGCTGAAATTCCGTGGCGAGCCTATGTGGCGCTGGCAATTGGGATTGTTTGTATCGCGCTATCGGCGATTTGGGTCAAATGGGCCGCCGTGCCCGGGCCGGTTTCGGCGTTTTATCGCATGCTGATTCCAGCGGTTATTTTAGTGCCATGGTGGTTTGCCAAACGGCCCAAACATCTACCCAAGCAGGCCACGCGGCTTTCACTACTGGGCGGCGTTTTTTTTGCCTTCGATTTGGCTTTGTGGAACACGGCAATTTTGCTGACTTCGGCAGCCAACTCAACCTTGTTTGCCAATAACGCGCCGTTGTGGGTTGGCTTGGGGGCGTGGCTGATTTTTCGCGAACGCTTGCCGCAACGCTTTTGGTGGGGCATGGCAATTGCCCTCATTGGCGTGGTGGTGATTATGGGCGAGAATTTGCAGCAGCTCACGATCAGCCGTGGCGATTTGCTGGCGATCTCGGCTGGTGGTTTTTATGCTGCTTATTTGCTGACAACCCAACGCGCCCGCGCCGAGCTTGATACGCTGACCTTTATGACCTTGGGAATCGTGGTCAGTGTTGTGATTTTGGGCTTGTTGTGCTTAATCGGCGGGTTTAGCATTATCGGCTTTAGCGCCAAAACATGGTGGTCGTTGCTTGGCTTGGGCTTGGTTTCGCACCTTGGCGGCTGGCTGGCAATTAATTATGCGCTTGGCCACATTAAAGCAGCTACTGCTTCAGTCAGCTTGTTGGGCCAGCCTGTTTTGACCGCGCTGATCTCAATTCCGCTTTTAAACGAGCCTTTGCAGATCTTCCAAATTATTGGCGGTAGCTTGGTAATTGGCGGCATTTGGCTGGTTAATACTCAAAAAGAAGCAGCAGATAATAAAGTGTAGCGTTTATTACAGAATTGATGTATACTAGCAATAAGTCGTGCTATACTGATGCGACATGCAGCGACCATGCCAACTGGAAATGCGGGGATGCTGCCAACAAAGGAGCCTTATTCAGATGGAAAAGCAAAAAGTAACCGTGATTGGTTCGGGGCCAGCAGGGTTGACGGCGGCGCTGTATGCTGCGCGGGCCAATTTAACCCCGTTGGTTATTCGCGGGATTCAGCCTGGCGGCTTGATTGCCACCACCAGCGAAGTTGAAAATTATCCTGGCTTCCCCGATGCGATTAATGGTTTTGATTTAGCCGATAAAATGGAAAAACAAGCAGCCCGTTTTGGCACCCACTTTTTAGATGGAATTGTCGAAAAAGTTGAGTTGGGCGAACGGCCTTTCAAGCTGCATATTGATAACGGCACGATTGTCGAAACCGAAACCTTGATTATTTCAACTGGCGCTTCGCCACGCAAATTGGGCGTGCCAGGCGAATTAGAATTGGCCAATCGCGGCGTTTCCTATTGTGCTGTGTGCGATGGCTTCTTCTTCCGCGATAAAACCTTGGTCGTGGTTGGCGGCGGCAATAGCGCCTTGGATGAAAGTTTGTTCTTGACCCGCTATGCCAAAGAAGTGCACGTGATCCATCGCCGCGACCAATTGCGCGCCGACCCAGTGCTGATCGAACGCGCCCAAAATAACCCAAAGATCAAGTTTATTTGGGATACCGTGGTAACCAAGATTGAAGGCACAGTTAAGGTTGAAGGCGTAGGCCTGCAAAATGTCAAAACTGGCGAGGAATCAACCTTTGCCGCCGATGGCGTGTTCCCATACATTGGGCATATTCCCAACACTTGGTTGTTCAAAGATCAAATCGATTTGGATGAAAACGGCTACATAGTTAGCCCAGGCCGTGCTCGCACCAACATTCCTGGGGTATTCGTGGCTGGCGATGTCGAAGATCATGTCTATCGCCAAGCAATCACCGCCGCTGGCAGTGGCTGTATGGCCGCCATGGAAGCTTCGTGGTTCTTGGATCAAATCGAGCACGAACAAACCAGCTTGGCGCAGTGGTAAAACTGGGGGCTGGGGATCGGTTGTTGGGGGTCGGGGAATTAACTATTCCTCGGCCCTCGTTTTGTTTTTAGTTCCCTCACCCCCCAGCCCCTCCTTTCAAGGGTCGGTTTTGAGCGATTGGTCGGCGGTGGAGCGTTCCCTCACCCCCAGCCCCCTCTCCCACTGAACGCGGGCGAGGGGGAGCACCTGTTTTTACTAACGAATTGTGCAAGAATCACAGAGTTAAAGTTCCTTTCCCACGCCACTGGCGAGGGGGAGCAGCCGTTGTTAACCAAGGAATTGGGAGAGAACCACGCTGTTAAAGCCCCTCGCCCGCGCCACGGGAGAGGGGTTGGGGTGAGGGAACATACCTTTGCGTGAATCGCTTAAGCCTGTTAGGATGGCACAAAACGACTGAATAACACACACGAGGACTCGACGATGAGCACATTGCTGGAGATTTACGAAACAATGAGCTATGGCCCCGCCCCAGAAGCAGCTGCTCCTGCCCACGAGTGGCTAGATGCCCATAGCCGTCGTTTCGGGCTATATATTAATGGTACATGGACTGAAGCAGCCAACGAGCGCTTGTTTGATTCGATCAATCCTGCTAATCGCAGTGTATTGGCGCAAGTGACCCAAGCCAGCAGCGATGAAGTTAATGCTGCTGTGGCTGCTGCCAAGGCGGCTTTTCCTGCATGGTCGCAAACCAGCGGCCATGTGCGCGCACGCTATTTGTATGCCTTGGCACGCCAAATTCAAAAGCATTCGCGACGTTTTGCGGTGCTCGAAACCCTCGATAATGGCAAGCCAATTCGCGAAACCCGCGACATTGATATTCCGCTGGTTGCCCGCCATTTCTATTATCACGCTGGCTGGGCGCAGTTGCAAGAGAGCGATTTGGCAGGCTACGAGCCGCTGGGCGTGGTTGGCCAAATTATTCCGTGGAACTTCCCATTGTTGATGTTGGCTTGGAAGATTGCTCCAGCCTTGGCTATGGGCAACACGGTGGTCTTGAAGCCCGCCGAATGGACATCATTAACCGCCTTGGCGTTTGCCGAAATTTGCCATGAAATTGGCTTGCCCAAGGGCGTGGTCAACATCGTCACTGGCGATGGCAAAGTTGGCGAGCAAATCGTCAAGCATCCTGATATTGCCAAAATTGCCTTTACTGGCTCAACCGAGGTTGGCAAAATTATCCGCAGCGCCACCGCTGGCACTGGCAAAAAGCTTTCGTTGGAACTGGGCGGCAAATCGCCGTTTATCGTGTATGACACCGCCGACCTCGATAGCGTGGTCGAAGGCGTGGTCGATGCGATTTGGTTCAATCAAGGCCAAGTCTGTTGCGCTGGCTCACGCTTGTTGGTGCAAGAAAACATCGCCGATAAGCTGATTGGCAAGTTGCGCACTCGCATGGAGCAATTGCGCATCGGCGATCCCTTGGATAAAGCGATTGATATTGGGGCGATTGTTGCGCCAGCCCAATTGCAAAAAATTGAGCAACTGGTGGCCGAAGGCGAGCAAGAAGGCTCGGTCAAATGGCAACCATCGTGGGCCTGCCCAACTGATGGCTATTTCTACCCGCCAACCTTGTTCACCAACGTTGCGCCTGCCTCAACCTTGGCCCAAGTCGAAATTTTCGGGCCAGTCTTGGTTATGATGACCTTTCGCACACCAGATGAAGCCATTGCCATCGCCAACAACACCCGTTTTGGCTTGGCCGCCAGCATTTGGAGCGAAGATATTAACGTCGCGCTCCACGCCGCAGCGCGGGTCAAAGCAGGCGTAGTCTGGATCAACAGCACCAACTTATTTGATGCAGCAGCAGGCTTCGGCGGCTATCGCGAAAGTGGCTATGGTCGCGAAGGTGGCAAAGAAGGCTTATACGAATACCTCAAAAAATCCGAGGTCAAAAAGCTCAAAACTAAGGCCAGCCCTGCCACAGCATCAGTTGCAACTCCAGTCAGCAATGGCATGCCAGCGCTTGATCGCACGCCAAAAATCTATATTGGTGGCAAGCAAGCCCGCCCCGATTCAGGCTATAGCCGCATCGTGGTTGGCAGCAACGGCGAAACGCTGGGCGAAGTTGGCGATGGCAGCCGCAAAGATATTCGCAATGCGGTCGAAGTGGCCCGTAGCGCCGCCAACACATGGTCGGCAGCAACCGCCTACAATCGCGCGCAAGTGCTCTATTTCTTGGCTGAAAACCTTGGCGCACGTGCCAGCGAATTTGCCCAACGCATTCGCCAGCAAACAGGCCGCAACGATACCGATCTCGAAGTTGAAACATCAATCGAGCGCTTATTTACCTACGCTGCGTGGGCCGATAAATATGATGGCGCGGTGCATGCCACGCCAGTGCGCAACGCAACTCTCGCCATGGTCGAGCCAATCGGCGTGCTTGGCTTGGTTTGTCCAAGCGACTACCCATTGTTGGGCCTGATTTCGCTGCTTGCGCCAGCCATCGCCTTGGGCAATAGCGCGATCATCATTCCATCTGCCGAACACCCGCTTTCAGCCACCGATTTGTATCAAGTGCTGGATACCAGCGATCTGCCTGCTGGCGTGGTCAACATCATCACTGGCGACCGCGATAGCTTGGCCAAAGTGCTGGCCGAGCACAACGACGTTGATGGATTGTGGTATTGGGGCAGTGCTGAGGGCAGCGCCTTGGTTGAGCGCAGTTCAATTGGCAACCTCAAACAAACGTGGGTCAACTACGGCGAAAGCCGCGATTGGCTCGATCGCCGAGTTGGCGAGGGCGAAGAATTTTTGCGCCACGCTAGCCAAATCAAAAATATCTGGGTTCCCTACGGCGCATAATCGCCGAATTGAACCAAGCAAGCCCGACTCCAATCAAGGAATCGGGCTTGTTCGTTTTAGTTTGGAATAATCTCGCTGGCAAACCAATATGGGCCGCTACACGCATTATTGAGTGGAGCCGCTAAATGCGTGAAAAATTCTGGCTGAACTTCGCCACCGCCAAGCCGTACCTCTGAACCAACAACCACCTGCTGAGCGGTTTGGAGGTCGCTGATCGTCGTTTTTTCAAGCAGAAATTGATCATTCCAAATAATTAAATAGCTTGTTTGACTATTAGCAGGTTCGAGGCGCAGGCAATTACCACGAATAATCAGTTCGCCGCTGGCAATGGCTTGCGGTACTTGTCCAATACTTTTAGGCCGTACTTGGGGGAATACCAGCCCAACGGTTGGTTGGCTGGTCGGGTTTGAGGCAGCGCAACCACTAATGATCAGAAATAACAAGATTATTTGGATAACAATACTTCTTAAGCGCAGCAACATTTTTAAGCCCTCCTCCTAAGCTAAGCATCTAAACTTGGGCATAAACTACTGAACATGACGTATACTTCAGCACCATAGTAGCGCTCTATTCATTCTGTTCACAATGATATACTCATCTAGTCTGAGAGAATCCGTATAGTATAGGCAGCAAACTAGGTAAAGCCATGACCAATTCTCCAACAACAGTTTTTCTTACCCTTTATTTTAATCCAGCAACTGAGCAAGCCATTAATCGCCTGTGGCATGGGCTTGCAGATGCTGGAATTTCGCTACCAGGGATTCATGGCCATCGCCCGCATATCACGCTAGCGGCCTATGACACCACTGATTGGACAACCTATCAGCAATTGCTAGGGAAATTCACCCAATCACAGCAGGCGTTTCCTATCCGGTTGCATGCTTTGGGTATCTTTCCAGAGACGGGAGTTGTCTTCCTTGTGCCACGAGTAACTACACCACTGCTCACACTCCATAGCGCGCTCCTCACGGCATGCGCAGCGCTCGGCAGTGCGCCACTCAAATATGCACATCATTTGGGCGAGAACGCTTGGATGCCGCATTGTACCCTTGCACGAGGGCAAACACCAACCCAGGTTCTATCGATCGTCGAGACGTGCGCTCAACACTGGCAAGCGATTGATGGCATGATTGAAGGTATCGGAATCCTCATTCCGCCTGCGGTGATCGATGTTGCCCAGTACCCATTTACGGCTGCTCCATCAAGCCACGACAACAGCTAGGCTGACATTGATCCAGCTCCTAAGCATCCTTGCGCTTCTATTTCTAGAATAGTAGCTCAACGCCTATTAAATATAACGATCATTACAGATTTGACATTTCAACAAAATCCTTATATATTGATATTAAGTATCAATAAGGAGTTTTCGCAATGCTTGATGTAATTATTGTTGGGGGCAGCGTCGCTGGCTTGAGTGCAGCCTTGGTGTTGGGTCGGGCGCGACGCACGGTAGTGATGCTCGATAGTCAGCAGCCGCGCAATGCCCAATCGCCTGGCGTGCATAATTTTCTTTCGCGGGATGGGATTTTGCCCGCTGAGTTACGCCAAATTGGCCGTGATCAGCTTAAGCCTTATCCAAGCGTGGAAGTGCGGTTTGCCACTGCCGAGCATGCTCAAGCGATCGATGGTGGGTTTGTGGTGACGCTTGATGATGGCAGCGAATTACGCAGCCGCAAATTATTAATTGCCTCAGGTGTAATCGATGAATTGCCGCTAATCGAAGGCATGGCCGAATTATGGGGATCAAGCGTGTTTCACTGCCCCTACTGCCACGGATGGGAAGTGCGCGATCAACCGTTGGCGGTCTTAGTATCCGATGCTGATCGCTTGTTTCACGTCGCAACCTTGCTGCAAAACTGGAGCAGCGATTTGGTGGTTTGTACCAATGGCGAGGCCCAACTTAGCCCTGAACAACGCCAAATCTTGGCCAAACTCAACTTGCCAATTCGCGAAGATCGCTTGGTGGGCATTGAGCAAGCCAATGGCCAACTGACACATTTGATTTTCGACCAAGGCGAGCCATTAGCCCGCAGCGGCTTGTTGATTGGCGTGCCCCAACGCCAACGCAGCCAATTGCCAGCCCAATTAGGCTGCGAAGTTTCCGATAATCCGCAAATGCCAAACTTAATCAAAGTGCAAATGCTTGGCCAAACCAGCGTACCGGGCGTGTATGCTGCTGGCGATGCCACCGCAGGCATGCAACAAGCCATCAATGCCGCCGCTGGGGGAGCGATGGCAGGCGCTGGCATCAATCACGAATTGATTCAAGATTTGATTAAACAGCTTTAGCCCTGCGCTCGAAGCGCGTGCGCCATTTGCTGTAGCATTGTTGATGATACTCCTCGGCGGGGTAAAACGGCAGATCAATTAAGATTTCAATGCTGAGATCAGCCAGCCGCAGTTGCGCTAGCTTACTGGCCAGAGCTAGCTCCAACTGCGCAGCGGTACTGCAAATAATCAGCGGGCGATATTGCGGATCGGAATCGAGCGGCGGCTCCAGCATTGCCCAGAAGTGGTTCAATAGCGGTGCCAAACTGATGATCGTTGGATCAAATTGTAATTCGACGACCTCGGCATGGCCGGTCGTGCCAGCGCAAACATCCTCATAGCTTGGATGCTCAGTCCAGCCGCCAGCATAGCCCGCTTGAGTTTGGATGATGCCATTGATCGCACGAAACGCTTCTTCGACACCCCAAAAACAGCCAGCCCCCACAATTATTCGCTCGTGCATATGCCCACCTTTGGCTTGATGTTTAGGCTTTTGTAAAGCCATATTTGGTGATCATAGCACGAATTGTGGTGATATTGCGGGCGGTTCCTGCTTGTTTGAGCGCCCGCTCTAATTTTGCGCCGCTAAATTTACTCTCGCCGACTTGTTTATGGCGCAGCCACCAGACATGCCGCCCAGTAATGCGAAATGTATCCAATTCGTTTTGGTGTTTGGCTAAACGGGCTTGGGCCTCTGCATCAGGCTCGTGGCGCACAAAGGTCACATATAACGCGGCTTTGGGGTCGATTTCGCTTGGTTCGAATGGGCAAGCCTGTTCAAGCTCGACCAACTCGCTGGCTGAGCGCAAAAATGTTTCGACCGCAAAGCCAAAGCGAGCCTCAAGCTGGCGATTAATCAAGGTTTCGGCCTCTGGATAGCTGATCGTTGGATCATCGAAAACCACATTGCCCGATTGAATGTAGGTCTGGACATTCTCAAAACCTTGCGCAACCAACACCGCGCGCAAATCTTCCATCTTCACAAAATGGTTGGTAATGTTGATCGCGCGTAAAAATGCAATTGTCGTCATTATCGCCTCGCTTTTTAGCAAATATGTACGAGTATACCAGAGAGCGCGATTTTAACGCAGCGGCGCAGAGTTTTTTTAACCACGAAGTGCACGAAGAACACAAAGGACGGAAACCACGAAGAACGCGAAGGCCGCGAAGGTTAAGTTTTTCGCCACAGATTGGCACAGATTTTTTTGATTCTTTTTCCACTAACCCATAGCCCATAGCCTCCAGCCGATAGCCTCATCTCTGATTATGCTTCCCATAGCCCATAGCCTACAGCCGATACCCTCATCCCTCTGCGCCTCTGCGTTAAAAATCCGATCCCCGACCTCTAGCCCCTGATCCCCAGCACCTCATCCCTCATCCTTCATCCTTTCGCAATGTTCTATGCTCTCTGTTCTTCATCCCTCATCCTTCATAATTCATCCTTTTCACAGCTCTGCTATAATATTGTTTCAATGCTTAAATAACCCCAACTGCTTCGACCAACCATCACCTCACTGCTGAGGAGTAGCGTATGCAACAGGTAGTACGTGTTTTTCACCAACTCTTGCCCGATTTTGTTGACCATGTTTCTGCGCAAATTGTTGCGAACCATGTGCCTGTCTATGCCAGTTTGCCGCAGCAGCATGTCAAAATGGCGCTCTACAACGCGATTCATTCTATCGAGATTGATTTGGCCCAAGGCACAACCTCGGTCTATGCAGATTATTGGCGCAATGTGGCAGTGCAACGGGCGCAACAAGGCATTTCGCCAGTTCATAGCATGCTGGTGACGCACCTTTCGACCAATGTCATGACCCAATTTTTGAAACAAGCCTTGCAGCGTGAGCCAGAGGCCTTGGCTTGGTGGCTCGAACGCACCCACACCATCATCTCGCTTGGTATGTTGGTGATGACCGAAGCGCGGATTAATGCGCTGCAACAGCTTGGCCAAGTGGGCAGCGAGCCAGCTAGCAGCGGGATTATTATTCAGGAACAGCCAAACTTGATTTTGCCACCAAGCCATTGGCAAGCCCCGCATGTGTTGCATGTGCAGGCCTTTGGCCAACTGCGAGTATGGCGTGGCTCAAGTGAGATCATCAATTGGGGCCGCAAATCGGCAATTGCCTTGCTCGGTGTTTTAATTACCCAGCGTGGCCAATGGATACAGCGTGAGCAAATTTGCGAGCTGTTTTGGCCCGATTTAGCGCCGAGCCAAGCAGAAGCCCAATTTAAAGTGGCGCTGAATGCGCTGACCGCTGTATTGGAGCCAGAGCGCCCGACGCGTCAAGCCTCAAGCTATATTCAACGCCGCCATACTGCCTATCGCTTGGCCCTCGATACCGCGCCAATTCAGCTTGATCTGCTGCGTTTTGAGCAATTGCTGCAACGGGCAACTCACGCCAGCAATCAACCAGAGGCGATTAATTGCTATCGCCAAGCGCTCAATCTGTATGCTGGCGATTTTTTGGGCGATTGTCTGTATAGCGATTGGGCGAATGGGCTGCGCGAGCAATTGCGGGCAAATTATGTGCAAGCTGCCTGCGATCTGGCCCACTTATTGCTGGCCGAACGGCAGCCAAACGAGGCTTTGGAATGGGCAGAGGCGGCGCTGCACGCTGATCCCTATCAAGAAACCGCCTATCAAGCCAGCTTTATGGCCTATGCCCAGCTTGGCAATCGCCAACAATTGCAACGCAGCTACCAGCGCTGCCAACAAACCTTGGAACACGATTTGGGCTTAGCGCCGTTGGCTGCGACCAAAGCAGCCTATCAGCAAGCAGAACAAACGCTGCAACGAGTGTAACTCAAGTGTAACTGGCCTTTGCTATGCTGAAGTGAGAGCTACTTCAATTGCATAGTCCAAAGGAGGACGCACGTAATGAAGCGTTTGATTTCGATGTTGATCATTCTGGTTACTGCAATTCAGCTGTTGGCTGCTTGTAGCAGTGGCACCGGAGTTGAGCCAACGACCACCAATCCGACCAGCGAATCGGCCCAAACCACCCAAGCTCCTCCCGCGACGACCGCACCTGCCGCAACCACAGCAAGCACCGACCCAACCGCCGCGCCAACCAGCGCTAGCGCTGCTGCGAATGGCAAGCCAATCAAAATCGGCCTGATCACCGATCAATCCAAGGCCTTATCGTTGTATGGCAGCCAAGAAATTAATGGTTTTATGTTGGGTTTGGAATATGCCACCAACGGCACGATGCAAGTTGCTGGCCGCCCCATTGAAGTGATTGTCAAAGATGATGAAAACAACCCAGAACGCGCTCGCCAACTGGCTCGCGAGCTGATCGAAAAAGATGGCGTTGAATTATTGCAATGCTGCGCCTCGACCTCAAGCGCATTAACCGTGATTGAAATTGCCAAAGAAAACAACATCATTGCGATGATTGATCCTGCGGCTGGGCCACAAATTACTGGCTCGAATTTCAATCGTTTTGTCTTCCGCACTGGCCGCAACACCTTGCAAGATGCCTTGACCGCAGGCCCGTATATGGTCGAGAACGTTGGCAAAGAGTTTGTGCAATTGGCTCCTGACACCGATTTTGGCAAAGGCTCAGCCGCCTCGTGGCGCTCGATCATCGAGACCAACGGTGGCACGTTTGTCGCCGATGATGTGTTTATTCCCGCCGATACGACCGACTTTACGCCCTACTTGCAAAAATTGCTCGATGCCGCCGACGAAAAACAGGCCAAAGTCTTAATGGTTACTTGGGCTGGCTCGAACTTCCCACGCTTGTTCCAGCAAATGCAAGAGCAAGGCGTGCTCGATAAATTGACCTTGGCAACCGGCTTTGGCGATAACGTGACCATGCCAATGGTTTATGCCGATGCGGTTGGCTCGGTTGGCATGATCGCCTACCACTACACCTTGCCCAAGAACGAGGTCAATGATTGGTTGGTTGAGCAGCACAAAGCCAAATATGGCTCCTACCCCGATCTCTTTACCGCTGGCGGCATGGCCTCGGGCATTGCAACTGTACGCGGTTTGGAAGCAACCAAGGGCGATACCAACGCCGATGCCTTGATTGCAGCGCTCGAAGGCATGAGCTTTGAAGGGCCAAAAGGCATCTACACCTTCCGCAAAGACGATCACCAAGCACTCCAGCCGATGTACATGGTCAAATTGATCAGCACCAGCGATCCTGATGCAAAGTTTTTTGAGTTGCTGCAAGAACGCACTGCTGAACAAACCGCCCCGCCAGTGATGGTGACGAAGTAAGTCGAAGGTTCAGTAGTTAGAGGTCGGGGATCGGTTAGGATCTGGATTTTACAATTCGAACAGCAATTCTTTGGTTCATCAGTGAATGGATGATAGCCACTGATTGTCCTTGAGGGGGTGCAGGAGGATTAAAGCCCCCTGCGTCTCCCGCCTTGAGGCGGGACGGAAGGGTGGTGATCACCAATCAATTCATTGATCCAATGCTTGATTAAAAACCTATCCTTGAAAGAATCCCCATCCCTCAACTAGCAAATCAAAGGAATTTTCAATGCCAAACGTTTTGCTGAAAACTGACCATCTTTCACGTTCGTTTGGTGGTTTACAAGCGGTGCGTGATGTAAGCATCGCAGTTGAAGAAGGCTCGTTTCATTCGGTTATTGGGCCAAATGGGGCCGGAAAAACGACCTTCTTCAACATGATTAGTGGCGCGATTAAGCCTAGCAGTGGCAAGGTGTTTTTTGCTGGCAACGAGATTACCGGCCAGCCCTTGCACCGCATGATTCACCTTGGCATTGGCCGCGCCTACCAAATTACCAGTTTGTTTCCCTCGCTGACTGTGGCCGAAAATGTCCGTTTGGCAGCTCAAGCGCGAGGCCGCGATACCTTCAAATTTTGGCAGCACAGCGATCACTTCCAGCGCTACCACGAACGAGCACAAACCGCGCTCAAGTTGGTTGGGTTGCGCGGAATTGAGCATATGCTGGCCAGTGCCTTGCCGCATGGCGATAAACGTAAGCTCGAATTGGCGCTGCTGCTTGCCAGTGAACCCCGCTTGCTCTTGCTCGATGAGCCAACTGCTGGCATGGCCGCCAACCAAGTGCCCGAATTGATTGAGATTATTCAGCAGCTGCGTCAAAGCGGCCAACATACGATTATCTTGGTTGAGCATCGCATGGATGTGGTGATGAGCATTTCGGATCAGATTACGGTGATGCATGGTGGCAGTGTCTTGGCCGAAGGCACACCCCAAGCGATTGCAGCAGATACCCGCGTGCAGCAAGCCTACCTTGGCGAATTGTATGACGATGTGCTAAGCCAGCCTCACGAGGTCGCCCATGACACCAATTCTTGAAGTTGAGCAAATCCAGACCTTCATCGGGCAATATCATATTTTGCACGATGTTTCGTTGCATGCCGAGCAAGGCAGCATCACCGCGCTGCTTGGGCGCAACGGCGCTGGCAAAACCACCACCCTCAAATCGATTATGGGTCTTACGCCGCCTCAAACTGGCGTAATTCGCTTTGCTGGCCAACGCATCAATGGCTTGCGCACCTTCAAAATTGCCCAATTAGGCATTGGCTATGTGCCAGAGCATCGGGCGATTTTCCGCGATCTCACGGTAACTGAACATTTAATATTGGCTGAGCGCAAGCGCGGCGATTTGCGCCGACGTGGCGATTTGATCTTCAGCTTGTTTCCCGATTTGCAGCGGCTCGAACGCTTGCTCGGCAGCCAACTTTCTGGTGGTCAGCAACAGATGTTGGCGATTGCGCGGGCCTTGGTTCCCGAAACCCAATTGCTATTGATCGATGAGCCAAGCGAGGGCCTTGCACCAGTCATTATCGAACAGATGATGCGGGCAATTACCGCGCTGAGCGAACATACCACGGTGGTATTGGTTGAACAAAACTTTCGCATGGCCAGCGCCATCAGCCAAGCCTACTTTATGCTCGATGATGGCCGAACCGTCGATCATGGCACGATGACGGCGCTGCGGGCCAATCCGCAATTGATTCAGCGCTATCTTGGCGCTGCCTAAAAGGTGATTGTATGGCAGTTGCTGCTCCTCCCACAATTCAAGCCAAGCCGTTGCGCGAGCGTTTAGCACCGTTGGTTATTCCGGCAGTGTTTGTGCTGATTTTCGCCACAGTGTTGGTGGTTGCGCCTGCAAGTTGGCCCAAATTAATCACTGGCATTTTGTTGCCTGGCCTGACCTTGGCGGCAATTTACTTTATGCTCTCTGCTGGCTTATCGCTGATTTTCGGCCTGATGGATGTGCTGAATTTTGCCCATGGTTCGCTGTTTATGCTCGGTGGCTACAGCGCCTGGACCTGCAACCAATGGCTTGATCCCGCTTACCCAGGCCAATGGCCGCTCACCATCGCCAGCGGCAATCTGCGCTTTATTATCGGCTTGATTGTGGGAGCCTTGGTGGGTGCAGCGGTTGGCAGCCTGATCGAAATCAGCCTGATTCGCCCGCTCTATAAACGGCCAATTTACCAAGTGCTGCTGACCTTGGGCTTGGTATTTGTGTTTGATGCCTTGGTGCGCACGATTCCGGCGTGGGGTTCGCTTAGCCGCGCGCCAATCAAGCCACCGATGCTCACCGAAAGCCTCAGCCTGTTGGGTCGGCGCTTCCCCAGCTATAGCCTGTTTTTGATCTGCCTCAGCGTTTCGCTGGCAGTGATTATCGCCTTGGTGCTGCGCCGCTCGCGGATTGGCCTCACGATTCGGGCTGGTGTGCAGGATAGCGCCATGGTCGAAGCTATGGGCATCAATGTGCGGCGGGTCTTTACGGGCGTATTTGGCTTTGGCAGTGGCTTAGCGGCCTTGGGCGGCGCGGTTGCAGCCTCGTTTATTGGGGTTTATCCCGAAATGGGCTTGGAATACCAGCTTTTCGCCTTTATCGTGGTGGTGATTGGTGGCTTGGGCAGCTATAGCGGCGCGGCAGCAGGAGCTTTGTTAATTGGGCTGGCGCGTACCTTCAGCGACCATTTGGTGCTCGAAACAGGCTTGCCCACCGCCATCGCCTCGGCCTCAACCGTGCTGGTCATGGCAGTTGTGCTATTGCTCAAGCCAGGCGGAATTTTCAATAAACAATAGGGGTGGAAACCGCGAAGAGCACGAAGAACGCTAAGTTAAGTTCTTAGCCACGAATTCCACGAAGGGGAGAAGGAGATGAGGCTCTAGGCTTTTGGCTAGCGGAACCGCGAAGATGATTTTTAGCCACGAATTCCACGAATATCACAAATGGTAGGGTGAAGAAAACTTAAAAATAATCCACAGAGAAACATTAGGGGGTGCAGGGGGATGAAAACCCCTGCGTCTCCCTCCAGCGGAGGGACGGAAGGGTGGAGAAACATACTATGGCTATAGTCTTTGGGCTATCGGCTATCGGAAAAATCATTGGAGTTGGCAACAGGCGGTTGGCACAGGAAGGAATACCGATCCCCAGCCCCTGATCCCCGACCCCTATCAATAACGGAGAATGATCATGCTCAATCCACCATTGTTAGCCGGATTAACCGCCCGTGTAGTTCAAACGCCGCGCTTGGCGATGCATGTGATTGAGCGTGGCGATCCCAAGAATCAGCCAATTGTGCTGGTGCATGGCAATGTTTCAGCTGCCCGTTTTTGGGAAGAATTAATGCTGGCCTTGCCCGACGATTATTATGTCATTGCTCCCGATTTGCGCAGCTATGGCCGCTCGGAGCGCTTGCCGCTTGATGCAACTCGTGGCGTGCGCGACTTCAGCGACGATCTCGCTAGCTTACTCCAAACCCTCACCATTAACCAACCACACTTGGTTGGCTGGTCGCTGGGTGGCAACATCATTTTGCAATATGCGCTTGATCACGCCGCGAATGTGCGTTCGCTGACCTTGGTCGCGCCTGGCTCGCCCTATGGCTACGGCGGCACTCACGGCCACGATGGTCAACCCAACAGCCCTGATTACGCTGGCAGCGGCGGTGGCACTGCCAATGCAGCCTTTGTCGAAGCGCTCAAAAACCAAGATCGCGGCGATGGCCCAGTTTCACCCCGCACAATTATGAATACCTTTTATTTCAAGCCACCATTCCGCTCCAGCCGCGAGGATGTGTTTGTAGATGAAATGCTCCAAATGTATTGCTCGCCGCAAAATTACCCAGGCGATTTGGTGGCCTCAGCAAACTGGCCGCTGGTTGCGCCAGGCACAGGCGGCGTTAACAATGCACTCTCGCCCAAATATCTGAACCAAAGCGATTTTGCCAGCATTCAGCCGCAACCGCCAGTGCTTTGGATTCGCGGCGATGCTGATCAAATTGTCTCCGATGCCTCGATGTTTGATTTGTGCATGCTTGGACAATTGGGGCTTGTACCAGGCTGGCCTGGCGCGGAAACTCATCCAGCCCAGCCCATGGTTGGCCAAATGCGGGCAGTGCTTGAAAACTACGCAGCTCACGGCGGCGAATACCAAGAGACGGTGTTGGCCAATTGCGGCCACTCGCCGCACATCGAACAGCCCAGCTTGTTCAACACAGCATTGCTTGATTTTCTCACTCAGGTTTAGGCGAGGTTTGCTATGCAGCGTTTGCGCCCACTGCTGCCACTTGTGGCGATTGGCGGCTTGGCAAGTTTGCCATTTGCCTTTGCAGCCGATACGACCCGCTTTTGGCAAGGGGTCTTTATTCAGATTTTCATTCTGGCGATTTATGCCCTGAGCTACGATTTATTGATGGGCTACACCGGCATGATTTCGTTTGGCCATGCGCTGTTTTTTGGCGCTGGCGGCTATACCGCCGCGATTTTGCTGCGCCAAACAGAGCCGCCCTCGATGCTGATCGTTTTAGCAGCGGTGATCGTCGTTGGCGCAACCCTTGGGGCAGCAGTCGGGGCTTTATCGCTACGGGTTAGCGGGGTCTATTTTTCGATGATTACCCTTGCGCTGGCCGAGATTTTCTTCATTTTGTTCAAAGCCGATGATCCCAAGCTCAAGCCGATTACTGGCGGCGAAATTGGCTTGCAAGGAATTGTCGTGCCAGCGGCAATCGATGCCACGACCTATCGGCTGCGCTTCTACTTTTTGACCTTGGCTTGTATGGTTGGGCTGTATTACGCGGCGCGGCGCTTCATCAACTCGCCAACTGGCCGCGTTTTTGTGGCGATTCGCGAGAACGAGCCACGCGCCACGGCCTTGGGCTATAACACGCTGCATTTCAAACTGCTCGCAACTGCAATTTCATCAACGATTGCCGCTTTGGCTGGCATGTTGATGGTGCTCTACGAAAAAAGCGCCAGTTTCGAAATGCTCAGCGTCAATCTGACCATCCAAGCCTTGTTGATGACGATCATCGGGGGGATTGGCACGCTGATTGGGCCAATGCTCGGTGCTGCGACCATCCGCTTGCTTGATCACGGCCTCAAAGGCGAATTTATGCAAGCGCTCTTACCAGCTTGGTTGCGCCCCGACCTTGTGTTTGGCATCGTGTATGTGGTGCTGGTGTTGTTCTTCCCTGCTGGCTTGATGGGGGCGATTCGCAAGCTACGCGGCAAAACCAGCCGCAGCTCAGTCGAACGCCTGCGCCAAGCCATGAAACCAAAGGCAGAATCATGAGTTACGAATTTCCGCCAATTGGCATTGCTGCGATTGCAACCTACCTGCCAGCGGCGATTGAAACTGCCAGCCAAATCGGCCTAGCAGCCAACATTCCCGAAGCCGTGGTGATCGAAAAGTTAGGCATTCGCCAAAAACATATCGCCGAAGCCCACGAAACACCATCGGCAATGGCGGCTGAGGCAGCGCGCAAAGCCTTGACAAGCGCCGAGCTTGATCCGTTGGATGTTGATTTGATTATCTATCACGGCAGCGAGTACAAAGATTATGTCGTGTGGTCGGCGGCGGCCAAAATTCAACATCTGATTGGGGCCAAAAATGCCTATGCCTACGAGATTTATGCCTTGTGCGCAGGCGCGCCAGTCGCCATCAAAACCGCCCGCGATCAAATGCGCGCCGACCCGATGTTGCGCAATGTGTTGCTAGTTTCGGCGGCCCGCGAAAATGAGCTTGTGCGCTACGACAACCAACAAGCGCGGTTTATGTTCAACTTTGGGGCTGGCGCTTCGGCCATGCTCTTGCGCCGCGATTATGCAACCAACCAAGTGCTGGAGTCAGCGGTATTAGTCGATGGCTCATTTAGCGAAAACGTGGTGATGCGCGGCGGTGGCGCACGCTTCCCCACCAGCCAAGCCACGGTCGAAGCGGGCTACCACCAACTTGATGTCTTGCAACTTGAAGATATGCGCGATCGCTTGGGCTTGGTGTCTCAGCCTAATTTTGTCAAAGTGATTGATCAAGCGGTCACACGTTCTGGCTATCAGCGCTCAGATATTGCGTTTCTGGCGCTTACGCATATGAAGCCATCATTTCATAACGGGTTATTGCACGATTTGGGCTTACGCCCTGAGCAAGCGATTTACCTTGATGATTATGGCCATATTCAATCGGTCGATCAGCAATTGGCGCTCGATTTGGCTCAACAGCGCGGCCTGCTCAAAGCAGGCGATTTGGTAGTGTTGGCGGGCGCTGGCACTGGCTATACCTGGGCCGCAAGTGCTGTGCGTTGGGGCTAAACCGAAGGATGAAGGATGAATTATGAGGGATGAAAAGTTATAAATATAGGGTCAGCGAAGGTTTTTAACGCAGAGGCGCAGAGCTTCAAAAATATGAATAATGAGGGATGAAGGATGAAGCCATTCGTGCGCTTCGTGGCTAAAGACTGACCCCTGCACCCTAGCCCCTGACCTCTGATTAAAGGAGCATTGCAATGTACATTGGTGACTGGCTTGGCAAGCGCGAGTTGCTTACGCCAGAGCGAATAGCGCTGGTTGACGACCGCGATGGCGAGCGCTATAGCTACCGCCAATTGAATAGTCGCGCCAATCGCTTGGCCGCCAGTTTGCGCCAGCGTTTTGGCGTTGGCAAAGGAGATCGAGTGGCGATTTTAGCCAAAAATCAAGTTGGCTACCTCGATGCCTTATTCGCCACCGGCAAGCTTGGGGCGATTTTAGTGCCCTTAAATTGGCGCTTAACTGAGCACGAATTAATTTATATGCTCAAAGATAGCGCTTCCAGCGTGTTGCTCTACGATAGCCAATTTGGCTCAATCCTGCCAACCTTGTGCCGCCAAAGCCCGCTCAAGCATTGGATCGAACTGGGTGCTGAGTACGATCAACTTGTGGCCCAAGCCAGCGATCTGCCAATCAGCGAAGCGGTTGATCTCGATGATCCGCACTTGATTTTGTATACTTCGGGTACGACTGGCGCACCCAAAGGCGCTGTGCTTTCGCATCGGGTGTTGGTGTGGAATTCGCTGAATACGAATGTTGGCTGGGATTTGCACGCCGATGATGTGAGCATTATCCACACCCCATTATTTCACACTGGCGGCTTGAATGTGCTGACATTGCCAATTTTGCATGCTGGCGGCACGATGGTGTTGATGCACGATTGGCAGCCAGCCCGCTGCTTGGAGTTGATTGAGCGCGAGCATGTCACGATCTTTTTTGCCGTGCCAACCATGTTTGAAATGCTGCTGCAAGCGCCGAATTTTGCCCAAACCAACCTCAGCAGCTTGCGCTTTTGCATCGCTGGCGGCGCGCCCTGCCCAATTCCATTGATTGAAGCCTATCAACAACGCAATATTCCGTTTCGCCAAGGCTATGGCCTCACCGAAGTATCGGTTAATTGCTTCACACTCAACCCCGAGGATGCGATTCGCAAGGCTGGCTCGGTTGGCAAGCCCATTTTCCACCTCGATGCACGAATCGTCGATGAGGCTGGCCGCGATGTGCCAACCAACAGCATTGGCGAATTGATTTTATGCGGGCCGACAGTCTGCAATGGCTACTGGCGCAATCCGGTCGCGACCGCCCAAGCCTTGCAAAAAGGCTGGTTCTACACCGGCGATCTGGCGCGAGTTGATGCCGAAGGCTATTTCTACATCGTCGATCGCAAAAAGGATATGTATATTTCTGGCGGCGAGAATGTCTACCCTGCCGAAATTGAAAATGTGCTTTATCAGCACCCAGCCGTGCAAGAATGTGCGGTAATTGGCATTCCCGATGGTCGTTGGGGCGAAGTTGGGCGGGCCTTGGTGGTGCTACGGCCAAGCATGCAGCTTGATGAGGCCACGTTGATTGCCTTCTGTCGCGAACGCCTCGCCAGCTACAAAACCCCCAAATCAATTTATTTTCTGCCTGAGCTACCGCATAACGCCAGTGGCAAGGTGGTTAAGCCAGAGTTACGCAAGCTGTTTGGCTATTAGATTAGAACAAAGAGCATAGAACATAGAACATAGGGATCAGGATTCAGGGGCTAGGGGTCAGGTTCAACGCAGAGGCGCAGAGCTTCAAAAATATGAATTATGAAGGAGGAAATGCACGGACGCGGGAATAAGAAATCTTCGCGATCTTCGCGCACTTCGTGGTTTCACGCTTCTTGGATCAATTTTCCTGATCCCTGAATCCTAGCCACTTCTAAATTAAAGGATTTCAACCATGAGCTATACAATTGGCCAAAGCGCAAAGTTGCGCAAAACCATCACCGAAGCCGATATTATTTTGTTCGCTGGCATTTCCGGCGATGCCAACCCTGTCCACATCGACGAAGTTGCTGCCCGCGAATCACGCTTTGGGAGGAGGATCGCCCACGGCATGCTTGGCGCTGGCCTGATTTCAGCAGTGATTGGCATGCATTTACCCGGCCCAGGCACGATTTACCTCAACCAAAACTTGGCCTTTCGCAGCCCGATTTACATTGGCGATACGGTCACGGCCTATGCCGAAATCAAAAGCCTGCGCGACGACAAACCAATCGCCACATTAATCACCCAATTGCTCAACGAAGAAGGCAAAACCTTGATTGAGGGCGAAGCTATCGTGCTGCTACCAAGTTAATTGCCGATTGCAGCTCAGCCCCAAGGCCGCTCAATTCGAGCGGTTTTTTCATGCTTGACAGGCGGTTACTCAGATCGCTATGCTCTGAATTGCAATAATTCTGTGAGTAGCGAGGAACGAGCAATGCCCAAATCTCTGCACAAATTTGCCCAACCACGCCTGATTTGGTGGGCCTTTGGCCTAGCGATGGTCTTATTGATATTTAGCAATCTGCTGGCAACCATGTTTCATTCGTGGACTGGCGGTTATGGCTTATTGGATTTGGGCGGTGGCGCGAATGCTTTTTCGGCCAAAACCAGCGTTACCCCAGCCTTGGCCTATGAATTGATCGGCAACTATGGCACGCAGCGCAGCAATCATTTATGGCTCATTTTGCCCGATATGCTGCTGCCGATTGGGGTTTGGCTCTTTTTCGGTCTGACGCTGCTCTGGCTTACTCGTGAACAGGCTGGTTGGCAACGCTGGCTGCCATGCTTAGCCAGCCTCTATTTGCTTGGCGATTATAGCGAGAATATCTGCGAAGCGCTGATGTTGAGTCAATATCCAAGCCAATTGCCAAATGTGGCCAGCCTCTGGACGGCGAGCTTTATGCTCAAAAATATCTCAATTGGCTTGAATAGCATTGCAATTGTGCTGCTGCTAGGGTGGCGTTGGCGGCAAGCGAAGCAAAACTAAGCAGCAAAAAAGGCACGCAAACGAATGCGTGCCTTAGGATGCGAGCGCTGAATGTTACTCGCCAGCGCGGCTGCCCAATTGTTCGTTCAATAAGAACAAGGCACCTGGGTGATCACCAGCCATTTTGAGCTTTTCGACCACATCCGAGGCGCTCTTTTCTTCCTCAACTTGCTCGGTAATAAACCATTGCAAGTGAATTTGGGTCGCATGATCGTTCTCTTTAATCGCCAAATCGTAGAGCGAATTGATTAATGCCGTGACTTTTTCTTCGTGGTGCAAGGCCAACTCAAACACTTCAAGCGATGAATTGAAGCTTGATTGTGGTTGTTCAAAGCCTTGCAAAACAGCACGCCCGCCGCGATCGTGCAGATAATCGAACAACTTCATGGCGTGTTCGGTTTCTTCTTCGTATTGCAAACGCATCCAATGCGCGAAGCCACCCAAATTAACCGATTCGAAGTAGGCCGACATCGAGAGGTATAAGTAGGCCGACTCAAATTCATGCTTGATTTGATCGTTAATTGCGGCTTCAATAGTTGGATTAATCATAGGTTGCGAACTCCTTCGCTAGCAAGATTCTTGCGACTCTAGCTAGTTTAGGCCATCTAACGCTGAAAAACAAGGGCCTAGCCAGCTCTATTTTGATCCACGAAGGGCACGAAGGATTGAAACCGCGAAGGTCGCGAAGATCGCGAAGGTTAAGTTTTTTGCCACGAATTGCATAAATGGTTAATTTTCATCCCTCATCCTTCATCCTTTATTTTTCCTCTGCGCCGCTGCATTAAAACTCCCCCTGAATCCTGATTCCTTTTACCTCTTCTTTCTGCCTTTTAGCTTTTGACTTCTGACTTTTGATTTTTGATTTCTGCCTTTTATGTTCTATGTTCTATGCTCTATGCTCTTTTTTGCCTTCATCCCTCATCCCTCATCCTTCATCCTTCCGTTTCAGCCTTCATCCTTTTATCAGATGCACTTCAGTTGCCAGCCATGGCCCAAATTGTGATTAATTGCTAAAGTAAGTGTGTATTTGTAGGAGGAATTCAATCAATGCGTTCATTGAAATATATGAGCTTGGCCTTGTTGCTGGCAGCCTGTAGCAGCCAAACTCCAGCAACCAACACGCCAGCAGCAACCAGCAATTTACCAGCCCAAGCCACAGCCACGATTGCAAGTGGCTCGGCGGCAACCAGCATTCCAACCACCGCGCCGCAAGCAACCACCAACCCCCAAGCAACTGTTGCCACGGCCAACCAAATTAACTTAAGTGCCCCGCCAGCAGATGCATTATTACTCACATCGGTACGCGTTGCAGGCACGATTGTGCTCACGCCATTCGAAAAAACCTTGCGCTTGCTGATTCAAGCAGAAGATGGCAGCACCGTCTACGAAGGCCCAATTAGCACGGTTGGCGAATATGGCAGCAGCGCAACCTTCGATGTGACGGTCGATTTCACGCCGCCAGCAGCAGGCAAAGGCGTGATTAAGGTCATCGAAGACGATATGAGCGGCGAATTGCCCTATCGCACGGTTGCTGAGCAAGCAGTGCAATTTGCGCCGGTTGGGGCGGAAGCAACCCAAGCCCCTGAGCAATCCATTTTGATCGAATTGACTGAGCCAGCGATGCACTCGGTCGTTGGCAATCCCTTGAATTTCAAAGGCACGCTCTCGGCCATGCCGTTTGAAAAAAATGTGGTCGTTGAAGTGTACGATAGCGAATTGCATTTGCTGGGCCAAACCAGCGTCACCGCCGATGGCGAATATGGCTCAGCAGGAACATTTAGCGGCAGCATTAATTTCCAAGCCCCATTAACCAAACGCATCGGTCGCGTAATTGCCTATACAACCTCGCCCAAAGATGGTGCGGTCGTTGGCCAGGCCGAATCGACCGTTACCTTGCCACAATGGGAAGGCACTGGCGCGTATATGGCGCAGCCAGCGCCCGAAACCAGCGCCTTCTTGCCATTGCACGTTGAGGCCGTTGGCTTGAGCAGCGATAATTACACTGTGCGCTTGCGTTATGCCGATGGCACCTTGTTGGAGCAAAATACCCAAGCCTATAACGGCTATTTGGCCCTTAGCTTGATGTGGAACGATGCAAATGCGCCAGTTTTGCCAACCCAAGGCGCAATCCTCGAATTGGTCAAAGCTGATGGTTCGGTTGAATTAACCCAAAATTTGCGCATGCTTGATCTGACCAGTCAAGCAACCACTGAGGTCGAAGTTTCGTGGTTAGCAGGCGAAGGCTCAATCAACGGTGTTCGGACGCTGCCCAAAACCGCAAGCGTTGCCAGCGCCGCCCTGCGCGAATTGGTTTGGGGTCCAGTCGGCGAAGATGCAGCCTACAGCACCGCCATTCCTAGCCCCAAAGCAGTTGCCGATTATACTGGCGATAAAACTGGCTGGACCGGACGCGTCTATCTGCGCTCGGTGCGCATCGAAGGCGATACCGCCTATGTCGATTGGAGCCGCGAAATGCGCGCTTGGGGCAGTGGCGCGATGCAGCTTGAAGGATTGCAAGCCCAAGTCGACTTTACCTTAAAGCAATTTCCCCAAGTTAAAAATGTGGTAATGACCGTCGAAGGCGATGAAAACGTCTTGCAACCATAAAAATCCACACCTTACAATGGTCGTCCCCTCTCCCCCCAGCCTTACAGGGGTAGGTTGTGAAGACCCACTCACCCCAACCCCTTTCCCATTCGATGGGCGAGGGGCTTTAACACGACGGTTCTTTCAGCATTCTGCGGTGAAAACGGGTGCTCTCCCTCGCCCGAGTTTTCGAGGGCAGGTCGATAATTTCCTGTTGATTCTATGGAATGACTGCTCCCCCTCGCCCGCGTCCAGTGGGAGAGGGGGCTGGGGGGTGAGGGGAGCCATAGTACACCGACGTATTACGCAAAACCACCGTGTTAAGCCCCTCGCCCGCGCTACGGGAAAGGGGTTGGGGTGAGGGAATCCATAAATCCATAAAAAATCGATAGGCAAAGTAGGGTTGCTCGTGGTAGCATACAGAGAAGTGGTTTTGTTGCTACGAGTAACCCTATGTTGCAATCGCAAGCCCAACGTTGGTCTGAACGCAAAGCCAGCCTTGTCCAAAGCTATTTGCCGCACGTTGTGCCGAGCCTCTCGCCGCACCAACAATTGGTGATTTTCGATGGCGAAGCGGGAGCGGTGCAATATGGCAACGGACGTTTGGCAACTGCTGGCGCAGCTATTCACTATCAACAGCTTGCTAGCAAACTCAACGCCGCAGTCCAAATCATCGTGCGCACCACCAGCCCCCAACAACAGGTGGAATGGCAGCAAGCCAGCGAGCAACAGTTTACATGTTGGCCCCACGCTCAGCTTAATCTCAACCAACTAACCAGCCATTTGGCCGCCAACCCAGCCCTGATTCTGCTCGATGGCGATGTTGGCCTGATACCCATCAGCAATGGCCTCGATCAATTAGCACGGCGCTTGGCCCGCACTGATCTGCTGCTGCGTTTTGATCAAGCAGCCCTTGCCGACCTACTTGCCCAGCGTGAACAGCAACCAACTCAAACTGAGCGTCAGCTTGATCAGCTGTTTGCCAGCCGTAATTGGCGAACAATTGTGAACGAATCGCCAAGCGAAACTGTGCTCGCAGCCTTGCAAAGCTTCTATCTTCAGCAGCTTAGCGAACTCAAAGGCTCGCGCTGGCGTTGGGCTGCTGCTTGCGCAATCCATACCACATGGGGCCAAAAATTGTACGATCTGCTGATTGCAACCAGCGATCGTGCGTTGGTTTTACCGCTCAACCAAACCTTGTATCAATTTGAAGGCGCATTGTTTGAAAACCCCGAAGCCCAAGCCTTACTCAATAATGCTGGCAATCCGCAGCAAATTGGCTTATTCGACCCAGCCCTACCCAGCAAAAGCCAACTACGCCGCCAGCAACACGAGCAGATCGTCGCTGCTTTGCGCAATTTGGCGCTGCAACAACCACGGCTCTGGAGCTATGGCGATTTGTTCGATACGCTGTTGCGCCAAGGCTGGCTCGGCAAAATCACCGAAACCCAATTCCAAAAAGCATGTAACGATTTGCTAGGCCAAAAGCTGATTACTCGCTTAGGCCCAAGCAATGCATGGCAAACCACAACCCTCTTGCGGCTTGGCAAACCAGCAAACAAGCCAGATTCATAATCTAGCAGTAGAATACTAAAGATTGTGTTGTTTCAGTCGGAAGGAGAACTCTCGTGAGTTTCATGCAATCACTGTTAAATCCGTATCCATGGTTCAAAACCATGCGCGAGCAAAATCCGGTCTATTTTGATCAAACGCTTGGCTCGTGGGTGGTCTTTCGCTATGCCGATGTCAAGCAGGTGATGACCGATTACGAACATTTCTCCTCGGCTCCACCAGATCGTGGCGATGGAATGAATATGTTTGCTAATAGTATGTTGATGACCGACCCACCACGCCATCGCCAGTTGCGTTCGTTGGTCAACTTGGCCTTTACCCCCCGCATGATCGAGCAACTCCACGAGCGGATCGATGGCTTGGTCAATGGCTTGCTCGACGACATGTTGGCCCAAAGCGAGCCAGATTTTATTCGCGATTTTGCCACGCCCTTGCCCATGACCGTGATCGCCGAAATGCTAGGCGTACCCACCGAAGATCAAGATAAGTTCAAATATTGGACTGAACAAATCATCACCTCGTCGAACAACCCCAACATGGCCGAAATTGTGCCAATCTACCAAGAATTTGGGGCCTATTTGTACAGCATGATCGAGCAGCGCCGCGCCGAACCACAAGCAGATTTGATTAGCGATTTGCTCAAAGCTCAAATCGATGGCGAATCGCTCTCAGATATGGATTTGATTGGTTTTTGCGCCTTGTTGTTGGTTGCAGGCAATGAAACGACCACCAACTTGTTAGGCAATGCAGTGCGGGTATTTAGCGAGCAGCCAGCAATTTATGCCGAATTACGTGCCAACCCAAGCCTGATTCCAAATGTTTTGGATGAAACGCTGCGCTATTATTCGCCAGTTAAAGCTATGCCCCGCCACACCCATGCCGATCAACAAATTGGCGATGTAACGATTCCGGCGGGCCAACGGATTATGGCGGTAATTGGTTCGGCCAACCGCGACGAAAGCCAATTCCCCAACGCCGACAACTTCGATTTGCATCGCAAAGGCAACCAACATATTGCCTTTGGCCATGGCATTCACTATTGTTTAGGCGCGCCGCTGGCTCGGCTCGAAGGCAAATTGGCCTTGGAAGCCTTGATCAAACGGGTCGAAACGATTGCGATTAAACCAGATGCCCAATTAGAGCCAATTCCAACCCCTATTACCTTTGGAGTCAAAAATCTGCCAGTGGTAATCACCACCAACGAATAAAGCCATAATATACCAATTCATGGCAGATAATTAAAAATATTAACCAATCCGTTTAAATCATAGCCCAAATGATTTAAACGGATTGGGATTCATACCAAAATTCACCTATGTTTTTTTGCTGGCTCATCCTATAATTAGCAATATCCTAAAGCTCTAGATCAGTGAATAGACGATTTGGGATTCGTTCTTTTGCAAGGATGAGGCTATGGCTGTGTGTAGTCGAAACATTCTCGTTTTGCGTGCTCAGTTAATGGACTACTGCTGGCTCGCTGACCTGCAAACGATCGCAGGTGATCTATGATTATCAACTTAGAACTCGCCTTGTTGGTCGATGGTGGAATTGTGCTTGAAGTGCCATTGCCATCACCGCAGGCTGCTTGGAGCTTTACGGCGCTGCTTGATTATCATGGCGATGCGCGGTTTTTATGTTGGTGGTGGCATACAGCCTACAATCATCTGATTGCGATTGCCAACGATGGCTGGCTGGTGGCTGAGGCTGGGTTATGGCACATGAACTTCATCCAAGATTTACGCGATGCTTGTTTGTTGAACCCACAATTGGCTTTTGGCAATGTCTTTGGTGAGCAACCAACCCATGCCCTTTTGTATGATCGTGAGCGCCATTGTTTGCTGGCGGTGGCCCTAACCGCCGTTTTAGAGCTGCTTGATCATTCGCTGCACGAATTGGAACCACGCCTGATTGAACAGCATGCAGTCCGGCGCATGGTCGCAGCGCTAACCGCAACCCCCGATTTAGTGCGCTACGCCGTCAACAAACTTCACATTTACGAGGCCAAAACTGGGGCTAACGCATTTAATCTGATCTGCGAGCCATGTAACGATTGGCGTATGTGCCAATTTAGCGCCTGGCTCAACGCCGCGATTCGCCAACAGATTGGCTATAACTAAGCCGATCATGGTTTTAGCCATGATCGGCTTATGCCTCAGGCGCGGCTATCCCAAATCACATCGGGAATATTGCGGGCAAAATTCTCATAGCGAGCCATTACAAACAACGCATCGGAAAGTCGATTGAGATATTTAATCACAAAGCTGCCGATGGTTTCCTCGCGGCTTAGCGCCACCACATCGCGTTCGGCGCGGCGGCATACTGTGCGCGCAACATGCAAATGGGCCGAGGTTTGCGAGCCACCAGGCAAAATAAAATTCTCCAATGGGCCAACTTTGTCCATCAATTCATCCATCAAATGCTCAAGCGCATCGATATGCCGCGCCTCAATTTGCGGAATCGGCCATTTCTGTTTGTCTTCTTCGAGCATACACAGGTCGGAGCCAAGGTGAAACAATTCATTCTGGATGGCTTGCAACGGTGCTTGGAGCCGTTCGCTCACGCCAACCGCCAAGGCTACGCCGAGATGCGAATTAAGCTCATCGACCGTGCCAAAAGCAGTTACCCGCAACGATTCCTTGGGTACACGTTGGCCGCCGCCAAGCGCCGTCGTGCCACTATCGCCAGTTCGTGTATAAACTTTGGTTATTCGGGGCATGATTCGTCCTCACCATGTTTCAGGATTCAAGATTGAAAGATGTATTTCTGGTTGGCCAAGAATAGGTTGGCTCAGCAACGGGCTACTGGCCCGAGGATTGTGAAAAATTGTAAGCGCTGGATGGCCGCTGCGCAAACTTGCTAGCTCGATTCGAATTACCGCACTCAAGCGATGATGTGCGCCCATACGCAGCATATCGCTTAACGGCGTAAGCCAAGCCTCAAGCGGTGGCGCAGGCTGCGCATGATCAACCACAATAATCACCGCAGGCTCGCCAGCAGGCAATTGGGTATAGCCACCGCGAATCGCGCGCCACAAACGGTCGCACCAAGCGCGATGTGCGCGCCGCGCCAAACCAGGGTAATCATCTTGATGCAGCACAATTTGTAAATGCTCGGCTTCTGGCAAGGGCTGGCAAGCAACAGGCCGCAGATAAATGCCCGAGCTATGAGTATAGGCAGCAGGATGCGTCCAGCCGCTCAACATTTGCTCAGCTGAGACATGCAAATAGCGGCGCACCTCGCGATGGCTAATGCCGCTACTTGGATGGTGGGTAATTTCTAGCGTTAAGCGGGCCGCCAACGGAATGGTGCTGGCCAAATCGCGCAAACGAGCCAAGGTTGTTTGGGCCAAAACCACCGCTTCTGCTGGCAACAACGACTTAACTTCAACAAACGAGCGCAGATCGCCCCGTTCGATCAGCAACTCGCCGACGTGCCGACCTTCGCCAGGCGGGTTAAACTGCAAACTATAGTTAGCCCGATCCAAGGCTTGAGCAATCAACAATTCATCGAGAATCGACAGCACCACTGCATCATCGCCAGCTCGCAGGCGGCCAAAAACATCAGGCGTAAGCCAACCACGGCTGCCTGCTTCCTGCAACGCTGCATCAAGAATCAATCGATGTTGTTGATTTTCGGGCGTGCTATCAGTTAGCAAGGCATACACAATGCTGCCAAAGCGCAAGCGCCGCAAATCGGGGTAAAGCTCGCTCAACGACTGTATCATCATGGCTGCCATCATATCATGGCCAACCAATCTGCAAGTTTAGGCTTGGTTAAGCATGTTGTATGGCTATAGAATCTTAGAACTCTATGCCATTGGGTATTTCCCCATTCCCCACCAAAGGCCAATTACTAACTAAATATGGAAGCGCTTCATCGAGTGCTTATTACCACCCTTCCGTCCCGCCTCAAGGCGGGAGACGCAGGGGGTTTTCATCCCCCTGCACCCCCTAAAGGACATGATTTGGAAAGCAATCTTTGATCGATGAAACTCACATGTCATGGTTCGTAGCCGAGAAGCTATGGCATACATCATTCTCGCCACGAAGAACCCGAGGATAGCACTGAATTGGCCTTCGTGCGCTTCGTGTTCTTCGTGGGTAAAAACGTTGCTCCTTCATCCTTCATCCCTCATATTTCATCCTTCTTAACTTAGTCGTCGAGGCGAGGCGTGACAATATCGACCCAAATGCGGCGGGTGCGTTCTTGGGTCAAATCGGTATGAATATGCTTAACTTCGCTATAGGCATCAAGTGCATTCGGCCCTAACTCGCGGCCAATCCCACTATCTTTGTAGCCGCCAAATGGCGCTTTGGCATTGATCAAATGATGATCGTTGATCCAAACGGTGCCAGCCCGAATTGCGCGTGCTACTTCTTGGGCATCTTGCAAATCGCGGCTCCAAACGCTGGCGGCCAAGCCATAATTGGTATCGTTGGCAATTGTAATCGCCTCGCCAACCGTTTGATAACGAATAACTGAGAGCACAGGCCCGAAAATTTCTTCTTGGGCGATGCGCATGCGATTGTTCACATCGGTAAAAATCGTTGGCCGCACAAAATGACCATTGGCCAACGCAGGATCGTCGCTGCCAACGCCGCCACAGCGCAAGGTCGCACCCTCTTGAATCCCCAGCTCAATGTAGGCTTCGACGGCGCGTTTTTGGGCCGCAGAAACTAACGGGCCTAAATCAGTCGTCAGATCAAGCGGATCGCCAAGCACCAATTGTTCAACCCGCGCAACCAAGCGCTCAACAAACTCATCGTGTAGCGAATCGGGCAAGAGCAAGCGCGTGCCAGCTTCGCAGCTTTGGCCAGAGTGCATAAACGCGGCCCAAATCGCCCCATCAACTGCCAAATCAAGGTCGGCATTGGGCAACACAACTACTGGCGATTTACCGCCAAGCTCCAAGGTTACTCGTTTGAGATTGCGGCCTGCAACTTCGGCGATCTGGCGGCCAACCTCGGTCGAGCCGGTAAAAGCAATTTTATCGACCTTTGGATGGCTGGTTAGGCGTTCGCCAACCAAGCTGCCCGGCCCAGTCACCACATTAAAAACCCCATGCGGCAACAAATCGGCCTCGTGGATCAATTCGGCCATGCGCAAGGCGCTCACTGGGGTTAACGAAGCAGGCTTGAGGATGAGGCTATTGCCAGCAGCCAAGGCTGGACCAATCTTCCAAATCGCCATCAAAAATGGATAATTCCACGGGATAATTTGGCCACAAACCCCGATTGGTTCGCGCCAAACAGCGTTGGCACTTGGCGAAGGAAAATCGATGTAGGGCAAGGTTTGCATTGGGTGTTGGCGCGCCAAATCGGCAAAATAGCGCAAATGCTCGATGCCAACCGGAATATCGAGCCATGAACTTTTGCGTAGCGTCGCGCCACCGTTGAGGGTTTCAAGTTCGGCCAGTTCGTCGGTGTTTTCTTCGAGCACATCGGCGATCGCTTCGAGAACTTTGGCGCGTTCGACAGGCCGCATTTGCGACCACGAGCCAATATCAAAACTCTTTCGCGCAGCATCAACCGCTCGATCAATATCGTGGATGGTTGCCCGCGCCACCTGAGCGATTGGCTCGCCCGTCGCAGGGTTATACAGGGTTTCACTAGCAGCATCGCTGGCTGCGACCCAAGCTCCGTCAATATACAGGCCAAAAGCGCGCAGGCTATCTGATTGAGTCATCTTGGCGTTCTCCGTTGAAGGCGCACAGTCGTTATGCCTTGATCATACCCTAAGCAGGTTTATGACGCAAGGTGTCACGTGGCGATTGGGGGAGTAAAGGATGAAGGATGAATTATGAGGGATGAAGCCAAAAGCAGAATATAGAACAAAGAGCATAGAACATAGAACATAAAGCCTAATCCTAAAAATCTGGGTGAATCTGTGGCAAGAAAACTTAACCTTCGTGATCTTCGCGTTCTTCGCGGTTTTATTCTCCGTGTCCTTCGTGGATAAAATCTTTTGAAGAACAACCATTGGGGAGATAGAAAAAGCACAACATTCCACCACACAAATATTTGGGGTGCAGGGGCTGAAAACCCCTGCGTCTCCCTCCGGCGGAGGGACGGAAGGGTGGCGAAACGATTGGGAATCGGGGTTCAGGGGTTAGGGCACGAAACCGCCAAGAACGCGAAGAATGAAATGGCTATAGGCTTTGGGCTATTGGCTATGATTGATCGAAAATAACCATCGCCGAGAGCTAAACTTCCCTGAACCCTCGCCCCGTGTCTCCCCTATGCGTTAAGAATTAATTCGATAAACTACCAACAACAGCCTATGCCAAAGCTGCCTGCAATCGTTGTAACGAATCAATTAATGCAGCATCTGTATCCCGCCCATAGCCGCCAGATTTAGGCAAGCCACCAATTTCTAAAATCGCTGGGCCATGGAAATTCGCCGCAGCCAAGGCTTGGCAATAAGCAGCAAAATCTATTGTGCCCATCCCCAAAGGCAGATGATAATTCACCTCAGGCAAGGGCGTATCAGAAATGTGCAACATGCTCATACGCGGAATTAATTGCAAAAATCCAGCCAAATCCTCAGTCAGTGTATGATTAAAATCCCACACAAAGCCCAAACCTGACACTGCTGCTAAAAGTTGGTTGCATGCCTGCGGCGTGGTAAATAAACGCAAAATTGGGTCGTTATGCTCAAAGCCAAATTGAAAGCCATGCTGCTGAGCCAAGGCCACGCCAGCTGCAAACTGTGGTTGTAGCGCAATTTCTAGCTCGGCAACCTGGGCAAATTCCAGCACAGGCTGATTGTTGAGATGCCAATGCACATACTCACAGCCCAATCCGTTGATCGCAGGCAAATTGGCTTCGAGCACTTCCAGCGGCGTTTGCCCAGTCGCAGCACGCCCAGCCGCATCAATTTGCAAATTAATTTCCATCACCGCCATAATCTGCTTGGCTTGCAGTTGCTGGCGAATGCTGGCAAAATCGGCTCCCAAGGCGGTTGCGTGCAAGCCTGCTGGCTTACCCTGAAACTGCATACTGGTAAAGCCATTGGCAGCAGCAAACTCGATTTCAGCAAGCGCTGGTCGCCAATTCTGCTCGAAAAAACGGCCATTCAGGCCAATTAATAAACTCATATGCTTCCTCGCTACGTTTAATCACATAGATTGGGTTTAATGATCGACTCGGCCTAAAGACCGATTTCGCCATTTGGTTGCGTATGCTATCCTAACCAACATATTGGATTATAGATTGGAAAACAGATCATGGTTTTCAATTCATTTATGGGCGTGATTCACGCACGGAAAGGGTTCAACAAAGGCGCAGACAGGATAGCTGCGCCTAAAATCTGAACCAATTGGTAATTGAAACCAACTAATCAAGACTAGGGGCAGCATTATGCGCCCCTAGTCTTTTTTTGATCGCTGTGCATAGTGCTGCCCCCTACTGTGGAGGTTGCCCAAATGATTATTGCAAGTGCCCAAAATCTACACTACAGCGTTGGCGGTCGCAGCATCTTGAACGGCTTGAATTGGGAAATTCACGAACGCGCGCGAATTGGCTTGGTCGGCGCGAATGGCGCTGGCAAATCGACCTTACTGCGCTTATTGGCGGGCTTCGAAACGCCAACCGCAGGTTTAATTACCACCCGCCGAGGCTTGCGCATCGCCTATCTTTCGCAACATATTGTTGGCGATCAACGCACTCCAATGCAAACTGTCATGGCCGCGCGGCCTGATCTTGCTGAGCTAGAAGCCCAGATTGCAGCCTGCGAAACCCAGCTTGGCGAGCCAGCCATCGCCAACGATCTCAAACGTATGAATCAGGTTTTAGAGCAACACAGCCGCTTATTGAACCAATTCGAGGAGCTTGGCGGCTCGATGCTGGCCAACGATGCGCGTGGCTATTTACAGCAATTTGGCTTTGATAGCAACGATTTGAGCTTGCCAACCAGTGCGCTGAGCGGTGGCCAGCGCAAAATGATCGGCTTGGCAAGTTGTTTGATCCAGCGGCCTGATTTATTACTTCTCGACGAGCCAGAAACCCACCTCGACCTGAATCGGCGCGAGTTTCTAGAAGCAACAATTCGTGAGTTTAGCGGCGCAGTGGTGATTGTGGCCCACGATCGCTATTTGCTCGATGAAACTATCACCAGCGTCGTCCATTTAGAAGATGGCAAAACTAGCCTCTGGCTTGGCAATTATTCGACCTACGCCGTTAATCGCCAATTGGCCTTGCAACGCCAGCAGCAAGATTTTGTGGCGCAGCAAAAGGAAATTAATCGGCTTGAAGAAGCGATTAAGCGCTTTCAACTCTGGGCTTCGATGGTGCCAAATGAGCGCCATATCAAGCAGGCGCGCGTCAAGCAAATGCAAATCGACAAGCTGGATAAAGTTGAAAAACCTGTGCTCGAGCGCCGCAAAGTTGGCTTGAGCCTACGCTCCGAGCAACGCGGCGGCCAGAAAATCATCGACCTGCGTGATGTAAGCATGAGTTTTGGCGATGATTTGGTGCTGCTCGGCATCGAGCAAACGATTTGGCGTGGCGAGCGGGTTGGCATTATCGGCCAAAATGGCTCTGGCAAAAGCGTGCTGGGCAAGCTGATGCATGGCCAATATGAGCCAAGCGATGGCATGGTTTGGGTTGGGCCGTCGATCGACATTGGCTATTTTGCCCAAGGCGTTGAGACGCTTGATCACAACCAAACCCCGATTGACGTGGTGCGCCTCACCCGCTCGATGTACGAAGGCCAAGCAGTGGCCTTTTTGGGCGGCTTCTTGTTCAGCTACAACCAATGTCGCCAAACGATTGGCTCACTATCTGGCGGCGAACGCGCGCGGCTACAATTGGCTTTGTTGATGTTAGCCAAGCCCAATTGCTTGATTCTCGATGAGCCAACCAACCACTTGGATATTGATTCGGTTGAAGTTTTGGAAGATGCCTTAGAGCGCTACGATGGCACGGTAATCGTGATTTCGCACGACCGCTACTTTCTCGATCGGGTGGTTGATCGGGTGTGGGCTGTGGCAGATGGCAGCCTGAAAGCCCATCTTGGTGGCTACAGTGCTTGGCGCGAGGCCAGCAAAGCCCCGCCACCACCAGTCATCGAGCCAGTTGTGGTCAAAGCCAAGGCGAAAGCCAAACGATAGAAAGGATGAAGGATGAGGGATGAAAAGAGCAGAGAACAGAGAACATAGCTGTACTGGTACATTGGAGGAGCAACTATCCCTCACCCCCAGCCCCTCTCCCACTGCACGCGGGCGAGGGGAGCAGACCCTTTTTACCACGCAGTGTGGCAGAACCATGCGGTTAAAGCCCCTCGCCCATCGGATGGGAGAGGGGTTGGGGTAAGGGGATCATGCGGTAGTTAACGCGCTGAACCAATACACATAGCCCAAAGCCTATAGCCAATTCTCCCTTCATGCTCTCTGTTCTTCGTGGTTTTGTTACCCTAACCCCTGACCCCTAAAAAACAAACCCCAGCCATGGAACCGAAGCTCCGTGGCTGGGGGAAACCGGACACCAAAGGGTAAAAACTTACCGCTTGGTGTATTGTTTGGCGCGGCGAGCCTTGACCAAACCTGGTTTCTTCCGTTCCTTCTTACGAGCGTCGCGGGTCAAGAGGCCAGCAGCGCGCATAATTGGCTTGAATGCTGCATCAGCATCGACCAAAGCGCGAGCTACGCCGTGGCGTACAGCTTCGGCGCGGCCAGTGTCGCCACCGCCACGAACCTTGACCAACACATTGAACGAGCCCAATTGATTGGCAGCCAACAACGGTTGGCGAATCAATTGTTGGTACAGCGCGCGACCGCCGAAGAATTCTTCTGAGGTGCGGCCATTGACCACGAACTCACCGGTGCCAGGATACAAGCGTACCCGGGCCACAGCGGTCTTGCGGCGACCAGTGCCTTGGAAATAGCGTTGTTCACTCATCGGGATTAACCTTTCACCGCATAGGTTTTAGGTGATTGTGATGCATGAGGGTGGCTTGCACCTGCATACACTTTCAACTTCTTGATAATGTGGCGGCTCAAGCGATTGCGTGGCAACATGCCCTTAACCGCAAAGTAAATGATCCGCTCTGGGTGGGTTTGCATCATCACTTTATAAGCGGTGCGCTTCAAACCACCAGGGAAGTTCGAGTGGCGATAGTAAATTTTTTGGTTGGCTTTATCGCCGGTAACGCGAATTTTCTCAGCGTTGACCACGACTACAAAATCGCCGCCATCCATGCTAGGCGTGTAGGTTGGCTTGTGTTTGCCGCGAATCAGGGTTGCGATTTGGGTCGCGAGCCGACCAAGCACCTGATTTTCTGCATCGACGACCAGCCATTCGCGCTGAATCTCCGAAGCTTTTTGGCTATAAGTCTTCATGCTGCTGAATTCCTCGTGTATGAATTGTGAATTATGCCACGCTGGCATGTTCACAAATCGTTGTAAGGGTGGCGGTGAGAAGCGTTGGCAAACTGCCCGTACTCACACCGTTTCGCCTTGATACGTCCGAAAATAGGTCGTGCCATCCCAGCGTGAACTTGTCGCCAATGGCTGAAGTGCTGGGTCATAGCCAATCGACTCTAAATACAACCCCTGTGGGGGCGCGGTTGGTCCTGCATTCCGACGGTCGCGACTGGCGATAACTGCCAGCCAAGCTTCCAATGAAAGCTTGCCAGCGCCAACCATCAGTAACGTGCCAACGATATTGCGCACCATATGCTTCAGAAAAGCATTAGCCTGCAAATGCAGCACAGTCACTGGACGGCCAAGCCACTCTGCTGGGCGCAATTGCGCCAAATAACAGTTGCGGATGGTCGAGCCTTCGTGACCAGCGCCAGCGAACGCCGCAAAATCGTGAATCCCAATCAGCGTATCCAAGGCCGCCTGCATCGCCGCCCAATCAAGGTGATGATCGAGGCGCAGCACTCGCCCAGAGAGCGTGGCTGAAGGTGCAGGTGCGCTATCAAAAACATAGCGATATGTTCGTTGACGGGCACTAAAGCGGGAATGAAAGCCAGTTGGCATCTCCCATGCTTCGTGAACACTAATATCTGCTGGCGTAATGGCGTTCATTGCCTTGGCAATCGTATCCAAACTCCGGTCAGTAGCGCTGACGATATGGGCGACTTGGGCTAGGGCGTGAACTCCTGCATCGGTCCGACCGGCAAAAATCCAACGCCCATTATCGCTTGTTAATCGTTGCCAAGCGGTCTCTAACTCCGTTTGCACGGCGCGACCGCCTGGTTGCCATTGCGAGCCGCAAAAAGCAGTGCCGACATATTCAAAACACAATGCTAAAGTACGGCTCATACGGCAAACTTAGACCAATTCAATCCGAGCCATTTCCGCAGCGTCGCCTTTGCGGAAGCCCATTTTGACAATCCGCGTGTAACCACCTGGGCGTTCGGCGTAAGCAGGAGCCACTTGGAACAAAAGGTTCATGGCATTCTTGCTGTGCAGCTTCGAAAGCGCCATCCGGCGATTGTGGGGAGTATCAAAGCGACCCAATGTAATCAATTTTTCAACTTCTGGTTGAACAGCGCGGGCCTTAGCATCAGTGGTTGTAATGCCGCGGTGCTCGATAAGGGCAATCATCAAGCTACGGTATAAGGCTTTGCGCTGAGCCGTTGGCCGGCCCATCTTCTTGCCAGACTTACGGTGTCTCATGAAACGATCCTCGTCTATTCAGCGCTACCGTCGTTCAGACGGGCAGCGACATTGGTGTTCAGAATAGCGGAGTTGAAAGGCAAGGTTGGCAGTAAATTGCGCTCGATTAATTTCTCGCGAATTTCGTCCATTGATTTTTGCCCCAAGTTCCGCACAGCCAGCAGTTGCTTCTCGTCCATCTCCAGCACTTGACCCACCTTGGTGATGTCAGCGCGCTTGAGACAGTTGTAGGTGCGGGTTGAAAGGTCAAGATCTTCGATCGGCATGTCGTAGATCTCGCTGGGAATCACCAGACCATTGGCATCGCCAACTTGCTCTTGTTCATCGTCAAAGCGATTGAAATCGGCGATGATTGATGAATATTGCACTAGCACTTGCGCGGCATAGCTCAGGGCATCGCCTGGCTTAACCGTGCCATCAGTCCAAATTTCAAGCAACAAGCGGTCGAAGTCGGTCATCCCGCCAATGCGGGTATGTTCCACAACGTAATTAACCTTGTGCACCGGCGTGAAGATCGCATCCACCGGAATTTCGCCAATCGGCACCGGGTCACGATTTTCAGCTGGCAGATAGCCGCGGTGACGTTCGACGGTCAGCTCCATGTCCAAGCGAGCATCGGCACTATCGAGGGTTGCGATGTAGTGATCGGGGTTAACGATCTCCACGTTTGAAGGGCATTCAATATCGCTTGCGCGCACCACGCCTGGGCCAGTCTTAGATAAAATCATCTTGACTGGGCGTTCGGCGTAGGAGCGCAAACGAATGCCTTTAACGTTCAACACAATCTCGGTAGCATCTTCACGCACGCCTTGAATTGGCGAAAACTCGTGGAAAATCCCATCAATTTTAATCTTGATGACCGCTGCCCCAGGGATGGACGACAACAACACCCGCCGCAGCGCGTTCCCTAAGGTATGCCCGTAACCGGGATCCAGTGGCTCAATTTTGAACCGCCCATAGTTCTCCGCCGCTGCGACACATTCGAGTTTGGGCATTGCAATGTCTAGCACGTATCCGCCTCCTGCTGGGATAGTGATACCGATTACGTCCGATTAGCGGCTGTAGAATTCAACAATCAACTGCTCGTTAATCGACATATCCAACTCCTCGCGTGAAGGGAAGGTTTGGACAACCCCTTCCAACTTGCCAGCGTCAAGTGACAACCAGCTTGGTGGAGACACGCGGTTCAGTTGTTTGGTTTCTTCGAGATCTTTGAAATAATCGCGTTTGCGGCTTTCTGCACGCACGCCAATTACATCGCCAACTTCAACCAAGGCTGAAGGAATATCGGTTTTGCGGCCATTCACGGTAATGTGACCGTGGTTGACCAACTGGCGAGCTTGGGCGCGGGTGACCGCATAGCCTAAGCGGAACACCACGTTATCGAGGCGACGTTCCAAAATTTGCAAGAGCACAGCACCGGTTTGGCCGGTGGTACGGGTCGCAATGCCATAATAGCGGCGGAACTGACGTTCCAAAACACCATAGATGCGGCGAACTTTTTGCTTCTCGCGCAACTGAACACCATAATCAGACAATTGTCGTCGTCGGACTGAAGCCCCATGTTGACCAGGGGGCTGGCTCCCACGGCGCTCAAGCACCTTGCGGCCACTGTTACCGCTCTTGAGCATTAGGTCAACGCCTTCGCGGCGTGCCAATTTACATACTGGACCAGTATATCGAGCCATGTTCTTGTTTGTCCCTTCGCAATTCCTAATTGCCAAGGCAGTTTACACACCGACTCCTATTTCCACGTATAGGAACAGCCGTGCTTCATCCTGCTCACGTATCTTAGTCGTGGCGTTGCTACTACACACTTCGGCGACAGCATGCTGCCGCGAAGCCATTACACGCGGCGGCGCTTTGGTGGGCGGCAGCCATTGTGTGGGATTGGCGTAACATCGGTGATTGCAATAACCGACAAGCCAGTCGCTTGCAGTGCGCGCACTGCTGATTCACGGCCAGCACCAGGGCCTTTAACATACACTTCAACCACGCGCATGCCGTTATCCATGGCTTTGCGGGCTGCTTGTTCGGCAGTTACCTGGGCTGCATAGGGCGTGCTTTTGCGTGAGCCTTTGAAGCCACTTGCGCCAGCGCTGCTCCAGCAAACCACGTTGCCAGCTGGGTCGGTGATTGTAACGATCGTGTTGTTAAAGGTCGCTTGGACGTGAGCTTGGCCACGGGGCACATTTTTACGCTCACGGCGACGACCGCGTTGAGGGCGGCGAGATGCTCCCGCTTTTGCTTGTTTCGCCATTCAAGGCCTCCGAAATAGCGTTGAAAATAAAAATTCAGGAAATTACTTCTTGGTAGCTTTCTTCTTGCCACCGATTGCTGCGCCTTTTTTACCACGGCGGGTACGGGCGTTGGTTTTGGTGCGTTGACCGCGCAATGGCAAGCCTTTGCGGTGGCGAATCCCACGGTAGCAGCCAATATCCATCAAACGCTTGATGTTCAATTGAACAGCCCGGCGCAAATCGCCTTCAACGGTGTAATCTTGGTCGATGATTTCGCGCAAACGAATTACTTCGTCTTCGGTCAAATCTTTGACCCGAACGTTTGGATTGATACTGGTGCGAGCCAGAATTTCGCTGCTGGTGGTGCGCCCAATCCCATAAATGTAGGTAAGGGAAATTTCCACCCGTTTGTTGCGGGGAATATCAACCCCTGAAATACGTGCCATTCGATGCTCCTCTTAGCCTTGCCGTTGCTTATGCTTCGGGGTGCGGCTGCAAATGATACGGACAACGCCCTTACGACGAATGACCCGGCAATATTCGCAGCGTGGTTTGACTGATGGTTGGACTTTCATCGGAACCTCGCTCGTAGACACACAACAATCCAACCCTCCGTCCGCTTCGGCCAGAGGCATTGGTTGCGGTGGTCAGTGTGTTATCTGTACCGATAAGTAATACGGCCACGAGTTGGATCATAGGGCGAGAGTTCAACTAACACGCGGTCGCCTTTCAGAATCCGAATGTAATTCATCCGAATCCGGCCAGAGACATGTGCTAATACTTCCAGCCCGTTATCCAACGCTACTTTAAACATCGCGTTTGGCAGTGGCTCAGTAATAACGCCCTCGACCTCAATGACATCCTTCTTCTTGGCCATATGACTCCTTAAAACTAGCACATCAGCGGTGGCAATGGTCGCATGCGTTGCGAGTGGTGCGCGATTGCCCCAAAGAATAATCCGTCACTGGGCTGTGCAATACGTCAGACGACGGTGTATAGCATACGCAGCAAGCTAGAAGCATAGGCCGTCGGCCCATGCTTCTGCATCGGTACCTATTACTATACCACAAATTTAGCACGGCTTTGCCGATTCAATTGCTTGAACCATGCGTGCAGTAATATCGTCAATCTCGCCGAGGCCATTAATTTCGTGCAAGATGCCTTGCGTGCGATAATGGGCAATGAGCGGCGATGTTTGAGCTGCATAAACATCAAGTCGATGGTTGATCGTCTCAAGGTTGTCATCGCTGCGTTGGTACAAATCGCCGTCGCAGAGATCACAAACACCCTCGACTTTTGGTGCTCGGAAGTATGTATTATATACAGCTTGACATTTTCTGCAAGTCCAGCGCCCAATGACCCGTTGAATCAGCACATCTTTATCGACATGCAACAGCAACACAGCATTGATCGCATCGTTATGTTCAGCTAACGCTGCTTGCAGGGCTTCGGCTTGTTGGGGTGTGCGTGGGAAACCATCGAAAATCACCCCATTTTCACAATCGGGTTGTTGTACCCGTTCCAAAACCATGCCAATCACAACATCATCGGGCACCAGCTCGCCTTTATCGAGGTACGATTGGGCGAGTGTTCCCAGTGGTGTGCCTTCGCGCACAGCAGCCCGAAACATATCGCCGCTGGCGATGTGCTTCATGCCGGTTGCTGCTTCCAACTCAGTTGCCTGGGTTCCTTTGCCAGCTCCGGGCGAACCAAGCAAAATGATGTTCATAGGATAGTGCTCCTCGGTGAGTCAGCAAAGAACGGCGAACGCCTTTGTTCGCCGTAGCACCACCTGCCAAAAGCAGGTAGCGTTTCTTAGCGCGAGATGAAGCCTTCGTAATTGCGCATCATCATTTGAGCTTCGAGTTGGCGCATGGTATCGACCGCCACACCAACCACAATCAAGAGACCGGTGCTGCTAAAGCCAATTTGCAAGCCGGTAATTTGTTGCACAAAGTAGGGCAAAGCGGCAACCACAGCTAAGCCAACCGCGCCAATCAAGGTAATGCGATTGAGCACTTTGGTCAAATAGACTTCAGTGTTGCGGCCTGGGCGAATGCCAGGAATAAAGCCACCATTGCGTTGCAACATTTCAGGCAAGTTTTGTTGGTTGAACATCACCAAGGCATAGAAGTAGGTGAAGAGCAACACCAATACGAACATCGCCAAGGTAAAGGCCAAACCATTGGGGCCAAAACTGTTGACGAAGAAGTTCGCGATGCCATTGAGGAAACCCGTACCATCAGGCTTCCAGAAGTAGGAAGCAACGGTGCTGGGGAAAATCAAAATGCTTTGGGCGAAGATCAAGGGAATCATCCCAGCCATATTAACCTTCAAAGGCAAGTGGCTCGATTGACCGCCATAGACCTTATTGCCACGCACGCGCTTGGCGTATTGAACTGGAATGCGGCGTTGGCCTTCGGTGATCAAAACAATCCCAACCACGGTTGCCAAGGTCACGATCAGCAGCAAAATCCCGCCGATCACGTTATTACCCGAGCTTGAAGTGGTGATTGCTTGATAGACCATGCTTGGCAGCGCGGTCACGATCCCGCCGAAGATAATCATCGAGAGACCGTTGCCAATCCCACGTTCGTCGATCAACTCGCCCATCCAAACCAAGAACATCGAGCCAGCGACCATAATCGTCAAGATCGAGAAGGTTTGGAAGAAGTTTTGGGTGATGCTGAAGTTCAACGTGCCAAACAAATTGATCCCGCTGTTGATCAGCGATTTAATTTGGCCATAGCCTTGGAGATAAGCCAAAGGCACAGTGAGGAAATATTGATAGCGTTGAATCCGATTGCGACCCTGCTCACCCTCTTTGCTCAACTGCTCCAGCGCTGGGATCAACGGGATCAGCAACTGCATAATAATTTGGGCCGTGATGTAGGGATAGACACCCATTGCTGCAACGGAGAACTGCCGCAACGCCCCACCGGAGAGCAAGTTGAGGAAGTTTGCCAAATCGCTTAACGGCAACTGACCATTAAACAACCGATCGAGTTCGGCTGTATCGACCCCTGGAACTGGAATAGCCGCGATAAAGCGGAAGATCACCAGCATCATCAGGGTGAACAAAATCTTCTTGCGCACTTCGGCGATTTTAAGTGCGTTGACCACAGCTTGAAGCATGGAATTCTCCTGTGTAATGCACGAATGACCTTCATTTGCAAACAGCGTAGCCTTGGGCAAAGCCCGCTACGCCGTCGCAAAAGAAGGTCATCGCATCACCATTGTTTAGGCGGCAGCGTCAATCAATTCGACTGAACCGCCCGCAGCCTCAATTTTTTGGCGAGCGCTGGCGCTAACCTTGTGGACACGCACCTTGAGGGCTACGTTCAGGTCGCCATCGCCGAGGACTTTGATAGGTTGCTTGAGGTTTTTGATCAAGCCGACTTCGCGCAGTGCTTCAGGCGTTACATCGCCATTGTTCCATTCGGTCAAATCGCCAACGTTAACGATGGTATATTCGACCCGGAAAATGTTGGTAAAGCCGCGCTTGTAGGGCATCCGGCGGACCAAAGGATTCTGACCACCTTCAAAGTGTGGGTATGGGTTTGGCCCTGAACGAGCCTTTTGACCCATCATACCTTTACCAGAGGTTTTCCCTTTGCCCGAACCATGACCACGACCAACCCGCTTGGTTTTGCGGGTTGAGCCTGGTGCTGGCTTCAGATCGTGCAATTTCATTACTTGGCCTCCGTCGCAGTCACTTCCTCGACAGTTACCAAGTGCTTGATCTTGAAGATCATCCCACGGACAACTGGAGTATCTTGAAGCTCGACCACTTGGTTCAATTTGCGCAAACCGAGCGAGCGAACGGTATCTTTTTGCGCTTGGCTATAGCCAATTGAACTTTTTTTATACGTAATACGCAAGGTTGCCATCGTTATTCCTCCGTACCGCTGATAACGGCGCGGCTTTGGCCGCTCAGGCGGAATGACGATGCAGCACGGCCACGGCGGCGGCCTTCTTCTTGCGGCGTGCGCAATTCAGAAAGCGCCTTCAAAGTAGCTCGCACCACATTGACTGAGTTGTTGCTGCCCAATGATTTGGTCAGAACGTCCTTGATGCCAGCGGCTTCAAGCACGGCGCGCACGCCACCACCAGCGATAACGCCGGTACCAGCTGAGGCTGGTTTAAGCAACACTTTGGATGCTTTATAGGTTGACACAATTTCATGGGGAATGGTGGTTCCGATAACCGAAACCGCGATCATATTGCGTTTAGCTGATTCAGCACCCTTGCGGATTGCTTCGGGTACTTCAGAAGCCTTGCCCATCCCTAGCCCGACATTGCCGTTGCCATCGCCAACGACTACGACGGTGCTAAAGTTGAAGCGGCGGCCACCCTTGACCACTTTCGCGACCCGGTTGATTTGGACAACTCGTTCGTCCAGTTCAACTTCGTCAGCGTTTGATCGATTTCGCTTCGCCACGTTGCCTCCAGAGTTGATTAGAATTCAAGTCCGCCTTCGCGTGCCCCTTCGGCAACAGCTTTCACACGACCGTGATATTTGTAGCCACCGCGATCGAACACCACTTTGGTAATCCCAGCGGCGCGAGCGCGTTCTGCAACGGCCTTGCCAACTGAATGTGCTTGTTCGAGTTTGCGTTGCTCACCAAGGCTGCCGCGTAATTCGGTATCGATCGTTGACGCGGAAACAAGCGTATGACCAGCGAGATCATCGATCACTTGGGCATAGATATTCAGGCCTGAGCGAAACACATTCAAGCGTGGGCGCTCAGGTGTGCCACTCAGTTGGCCACGAAGCCGACGATGCCGTCGGGCGCGCAATTCGCGGGATGAAAATTTCGACATTGCTATATTTCTCCTGTAGGTGGGTTAGGCGGCGCGTTAGTGGTGTCACGCTACGCCGCCGCCAACAGCCTACTTCTTACCAGCTTTACCGGCCTTGCGGCGGATCACTTCGTCGCTGTACTTGATGCCTTTGCCCAAGTAGGGTTCGGGTGGACGCAGCTTGCGAATGTTCGCTGCTTGGTCGCCAACTTTTTGCTTGTTGGGGCCTTTGATCACAACCCGACGCTCAGCTACTTCAAAGCTGTTGCCTTCGTATGGCTCAACCCGCACTGGGTGCGAGAAGCCAAGTGAAAGCACCAAGATTTTGCCATCAAGGGTAGCGCGATAGCCTGTACCATTCATTTCGAGCGTTTTTTCAAAGCCCTTGGTCACGCCATCGACCATATTGGCGATCAGCGTCCGTGAGAGACCGTGAAATGCGCGAGCCTGGCGGGTTTCGCTGACGCGGGTGACTTCTACCGTTGCGCCATCGATGTTAACCGCAATTTCAGGCCGAATTGATTCGCTCAAGGTTCCTTTGGGGCCTTTGACCGTGACAACATTGCTGCTGTCGACGTTCACAGTTACGCCACCTGGAACTTCAATCGGTTTACGACCGATACGTGACATGGGTCATTTCCTCCACGAGTGATGACGGTAAAGCTACCGTTGTCCTCGTTTAGTATTACCAAATGTAACAAACAATTTCGCCGCCAACGCCAGCTTTCCAAGCGGCATCGCCGGTCATCAACCCCTTAGGAGTTGAAAGGATGCTCAAGCCCAAACCGTTGCGCACGCGAGGAATCTCGTTGCGCTTGGTGTAGACCCGCAAGCCTGGGCGGCTAACCCGCTTCAAGCCAGTGATTACAGGCTTGCGGTCAGCAGCATATTTCAAGGTCAACACCAAATTTGAGAATGGTGTGCCTTCTTGAACCTCAAAGCTTTTAATATAGCCTTCGGCTTGCAAAATTTCAGCAATGCCGCGCTTGATTTTCGACAATGGGATCGTCACCGTTTGGTGGCGTGCCATACCCGCGTTGCGGATGCGTGTCAGCAGGTCGGCAATTGGATCATTAACGCTCACTAGCTCGTCCTCCTGGTTCTACCAGCTTGATTTTGTTACACCGGGAATCAGCCCTTGTGAAGCCAACTCGCGGAAGCAGATCCGGCAGATACCAAATTTTCGCATGTACGCCCGAGGCCGACCACAGCGCTTGCAGCGATTGTATCCCTGCGTTGAAAATTTTGGTGCGCGATTCGCCTTGATGATCATCGATTTCTTAGCCATAGACTGTTTTGGCCTCCCAGTTACGAGTTGTCGGTTGACTACCCCTGTAGTCCCTTGCCAACCCTAGTCACGAAACGGCATGCCCAACGCCTTCAACAAAGCAAAGCCTTGTTCGTCGTTTGGAGCGGTGGTAACAATCGCCACCTCAAGCCCACGAATTTTATCAACTTTATCGTATTCGATTTCAGGGAAGATGATTTGTTCCCGAATACCGATACTGTAGTTCCCGCGACCATCGAACGATTTGCGGCTTAAGCCTTGGAAGTCGCGGATACGGGGTAACGCCAAGTTGACCAGACGATCATAAAAATCGTACATACGTTCATTGCGCAGCGTTACCATTGCGCCGATCGGCATACCTTGGCGGAGTTTGAAGGCTGCCAACGATTTCTTAGCGCGGGTCACAACTGGTTTTTGACCTGCAATCATGGTCAAATCGCCGATTGCCGCTTCCACCGCTTTGGGGTTTTGCAACGCTTCACCTAAGCCAATGTTGATGACGATCTTGGTAATACGGGGCACTTGCATTGGGGACTTAAAGCCAAAGTCCTTGAACAATGCAGGAGCCACGGTCTTCAAATAGACATCCTTAAGACGTGCCATGGGTTCCTCACTTCTGGGGTTCGGCGACAGCATTGGTAACCAAGGCTACCAAACGGTTGCGGCACAACTGCGCCAGCCCAGATGGAAAATACGATAGTTCCGTACCAAATGAGTAGTCAGCAACGCATGGTTGTTCATTGCTCATTTGTCTTCGACTTTGCCAAATTAGGCAACGTCGGCATTGCATTGCTTGCAAACACGCACTTTTTTGCCTTCGTCGTTGACGCGGTGGCCAGTCCGTGAGGGCTTACCACAAGCTGGGCAAATTAACATGACTTTTGAGACATGCAATGCAGCTTCAACTTCTAAGATGCCGCCTTGGCGATTGCCCATCGGCTTGACGTGTTTTTTCACAATATTGACATTTTCAACGACGACGCGTTCTTTTTTGGGCAAAGACAGCTTGATTACACCTTCGCGGCCTTTTTCGCGCCCACTAAGTACCACTACGCGGTCGCCCTTTTTGACGTGCATGGTTTTGCCTCCATAGTCAACGCTATGCGGTTGCCCACAAGCGTTGTATTGTACCACAGCTCGTGAAGAATGTTACAACACTTCTGGAGCAAGTGAGATGATCTTCATAAACTGCTTTTCGCGCAATTCACGGGCGACCGGCCCAAAGATACGCGTGCCGCGAGGGTTGCCTTGTTGGTTGATAATGACGGCTGCATTATCATCAAACTGAATCATCGAGCCATCTGGGCGGGTGTAGCCCTTTTTGACCCGCACGATTACGGCGCGAACAACTTCGCCTTTTTTAGCCGAACCACCTGGGTTGGCTTGTTTGACGGTTGCAATAATGGTATCGCCAACGCTAGCGTAGCGACGCTTGGTCCCACCGAGCACCCGAATACACAGCAGCTCTTTGGCACCTGTGTTATCGGCAACCCGCATCCGAGATTCTTGCTGGATCACGACGAGGCCTCCTCGGTTTCGCCTTCAACGGTTACAACGTCTTGGCGCAAGACATTCAAGCCTTCGCGGCGATTCTTTTTGGCGATTTCGACCACGCGCCAGCGCTTGAGCTTGCTCAAGGGGCGGGTTTCTTCGATCACCACGGTATCGCCTACATGGCATTCGTTGTTTTCATCGTGTGCGTAAAACTTGCTGGTTTGGCGCACGGTTTTGCGATACAACGGGTGGGGGCGCAGATAATCGACTGCAACCACCACGGTTTTGTTCATTTTACTGCTGACAACGCGGCCAACTTTTTGTTTGCGGCTGTCAGTTGTTGCTAAATGCTCGTTCATTAATTCCCCTCCGCCACCAAGCTGCGTTCGTGGATGACCGTTTTGGCGCGGGCGATATCTTTTTTCAACAACCGCACGCGAGCGGTGTTGGTCAATTTGCCAACTGATTTTTGGAAACGCATGGTGAACAACTCTTGTTTGTTATCGTTGATCAACTTTTCCAAATCAGCATTGCTCATATCGCGCAGTTCACTAGCCTTCATTTGAGCCAACCTCCTGCGATGCCTTGGTTACGAATTTGCACTTAACAGGCAACTTTTGGGCAGCGCGGCGCAGTGCTTCTTGGGCCACATCTTCGGGTACGCCGTTCAATTCGAACAACACGCGACCTGGCTTGATCACTGCGACATAGTATTCAACTGAACCTTTACCAGAACCCATCCGCGTTTCAGCAGGTTTTTGGGTAATTGGACGATCTGGGAAGATCCGAATCCAAACTTTACCGCCCCGCTTCACGTAGTTGGTGATCGTCCGGCGGGCTGATTCGATTTGGCGGCTGGTAATCCAGCCTGCTTCGAGTGAGACCAACCCAAAATCACCGAATGCCACCGTCGCGCCGCGCTGAGCAATACCCTTGATATTACGAGGGCGGTGTGGGCGGCGATATTTCATTTGCTTGGGCATTAACATGGTTTACGACCCCTTGCCCGAACGAGTGTTGGTTTTTGGTGCATCGGCTGCGGCTGCTGCTGGAGCAGCTTGGCGTTCGCGTTGACCAAGCACATCGCCCTTATAAATCCAAACTTTAACCCCGATCCGGCCATAGGTGGTGTGAGCGTGCACCAATGCGTAGTCAATGTCTGCGCGAATGGTGTGCAACGGCACCCGACCTTCACGTTCCCACAATGAGCGGCTCATTTCAGCGCCACCCAAACGGCCTGAGCATTTGACTTTGATGCCTTGGGCACCAAGCCGCATGGCGCGTTGGGTTGCTTGCTTCATGGCGCGTTTGTGTGAAACCCGTTTGCTGATTTGTTCAGCAACGCTTTCGGCCACGAGGTAGGCATTTAATTCAGGCTGGTGAATTTCTTGAATATTCAAGCGCACCTTTTTGCCTGTGAGTTTTTCAATTTGGTTTTTGAGTGTATCGACGTTCGCGCCGCGTTTGCCAATGACGATCCCTGGCTTCGCCGTGTGGATGGTCACTTCAACCCGATTGGCTGAGCGTTCGATATCAACGTGGGCTACACCAGCGTTTTTCAACTCATCGGCACCTTCGATATATTTGCGCAGTGCCAAATCTTGGTGCAGTTGTTCGGTATAGTTACGCTCGGCAAACCACTTCGATTTCCAATCTTTGATGATGCCGAGGCGGAATCCATTCGGATGCACTTTACGACCCAAGAGATCCTCCTAAGATAATGATGAAATATGAATTATGAAGGATGAAGCGCATCGCTGCAAATCAGCTGCTGACTTCATGCTTCATAGCTCATATTTTACAAGACTTCGCCGTCATCGACGATCACGGTAATGTGTGACGAACGCTTCAAGATACGATCACCACGGCCACGAGCACGCGGCATGTAGCGCTTGAGCACTGGGCCAGCATCGACCATAATCGTTTTAACGACCAGATCCTCGGGTGACATTTGATAGTTGTGATCGGCATTGGCCTTGGCCGACTTGATCACGCGGGCAATTTCTGGGGCTGCCTTGTGGGGCAGATATTGCAAAATCCCCAGCGCTTCCGTCACATTTTTACCGCGCACGAGGTCGGCAACCAGCCGAACTTTTTGCGGCGACATGCGGAAGTTACGCAGAATGGCTTTAGCTTGCATTGCGCACCTCTTATTTTAATTTGCCGCGCTTGTCGGCCTTTTTGCCACCGTGCCCACGGAATGTGCGGGTCGGCGCGAATTCACCCAACTTATGACCAACCATGTTTTCAGTGATGTACACTGGAACGTGGCGGCGGCCATCATGGACAGCGATCGTATGGCCAACCATCTGAGGGAAGATGGTTGAATCGCGTGACCACGTTTTGAGTGGGCGCTTTTCATTGCCACGATTCATCGTTTCAACGCGGCTCAAGAGCCGAACGTCAACGAATGGACCTTTTTTGGTTGAACGAGACATTCGTTTCCTTCCTTTAGTTGCAGTAGTTGTTGTCACTACTCACGAGGGAGAAGGCGCTGCACGAGTTATCGCAACCCAGTGCAGCGGCGGCCAAGCCGCCCTTGCTCCAAGGTGAGGAGCGCATCACAACGAAGCGCTCCCCAGGGTTTATTTTTGCTTACGCGTCCGCACGATAAAGCGCTCGGTGCGGGGGTTGTGGCGGGTCTTTTTGCCCATTGCTGGCTTGCCCCATTTAGTTTTGGGGTTCATCCCAGTTGGGGCGCGACCTTCACCACCACCGTGTGGGTGATCAACAGGGTTCATTGCTGAACCACGCACGACTGGGCGACGGCCCAACCAGCGGCTGCGACCAGCTTTCCCAATCATGATGTTTTGGTGATCAACGTTGCCGACTTGACCCAAGGTAGCCATACACTTGATGTGCACCATGCGCATTTCGCCAGATGGCAAACGCACTGTGGCGTAATTCCCTTCGCGGGCCATCAATTGGGCGGTGTTACCAGCACTCCGCACCATTTGGCCACCACGACCGGGGGTCAATTCGATGTTGTGAATTTGCGAACCGATTGGGATGTTGGCCAATGGCAAAGCGTTACCAACGCGAATTTCGGCGTTGGGGCCAGCCATCAACATATCGCCAACTTTCAAGCCCAATGGGGCAATGATATAGCGCTTTTCGCCGTCGGTGTAGTGCAACAACGCGATATTCGCTGAGCGGTTTGGATCGTACTCGATCCCCGCTACTTTTGCTGGAATATCAAATTTCTTGCGCTTGAAATCGATCAAGCGATAGCGGCGCTTGTGGCCACCACCACGGTGACGGGTGGTGATGTGGCCGTGGTTGTTACGGCCAGCATGTTTTTTTAAGGGTTCGGTAAGTGCTTTTTCTGGCTCGAACTTCGTGATTTCTGCGAAGTCCGAGACAGTCATGCCACGCCGACCCGGCGATGTCGGTTTATAGCGTTTGATGCCCACTGCGTAACCTCCTAGAGATCTTCGAAGATTTCGATCCGTTCGCCTGGAGCCAAGGTAACGATGGCTTTTTTCCAACTGCGGCTGTAGCCACTTTGTTGGCCATTGCGAGTACGGCGAACTTTCAACTTACCCTTGACATTCATGGTGTTAACAGCTTTCACGTTGACGTTGAAAATCTGTTGCACAGCAGCCTTGATCATCGGCTTGTTGGCTTCTTGTGCCACCTCGAACGTGTATTTGCCCTCTTCCATCAACGCCGTATTTTTTTCGGTGATGACAGGGCGAATAATAATATCGTGCGCGTTCATCGGTTGCATCTCCTACTTTTTGCCCAGAATTGTTTCAACAACGCTGAGTGCCGACTTGGGCAAAATCAAGGTGTCGTAGTTCAACAGATCCCGAACATTCAGGTAGGCTGCCAACAAGGTCTTGACATTTGGCAAGTTGCTGGTTGATAACGTGATGTTATCGCTCTTTTCACCCAAGGCCACCAGCGTTTTTTCGCCGACTAAAGGCAAGTTTTTCAACAACGCCAAGAAGTCTTTGGTTTTTGGTGCATTCATGCTCAAATCATCTAAGAAAATGATTTGGTTGTCTGCGTATTTGACCGAAAGCGCCGAGCGTACTGCCAAGCGACGCATTTTGCGTGGCATATCTTTGGTGTACTTGCGGGGCTTTGGCCCGTGAACAACACCACCACCTGAGTGATGGGGGGCGCGAATAGCGCCTTGGCGAGCGCGACCGGTACCTTTTTGGCGATACAACTTGCGCGTGCTACCACGTACTTCACCACGAGTCTTGGTACTGTGAGTGCCCAAACGTGCATTGGCCAGTTGGCGAATGACTGCTTGGTGCATCACGGGAATGTTAGGCTCGATGCCGAAGATGTAGTCTTGCAGCTCAAGCGTGCCGATAGCTTGACCGGCTTGGTTATAAAGCTTGGCTTCCATGCGTCAACTCCTATTTCTTCGTGGCCTTAGCTGCCCGTGAGACCATCACCAAACCATTCTTAGCGCCTGGCACTGAGCCCTTCACTAAGATTACGTGGCGTTCAAGGTCAATTTTTACCACTTCCAAATTTTGAACGGTTACGCGATCATTGCCCATACGGCCTGCCATACGCATGTTTTTCCATACGCGGCCTGGCGTGGTACCTGAACCAATCGAGCCTGGGGCGCGATGGCGGTCGCTTTGACCGTGGGTTGCTGGGCCACCACGGAAACCGTGGCGCTTAACAACACCAGCAAAACCGCGACCTTTGCTTGTGCCGACGACATCAATCTTTTCGCCGAGTTGGAAAATATCAACATTTACCACGTCGCCGACAGTGTGTGCGTTCAAGTCGGTGGTTTTCACTTCGCGCATGAAGCGAACCAGCCGACCAGCAGCTTTCAGGTGTCCTTGGATTGGCTTCGTTACTTTTCGTGGTTTGATTTCGCCGAAGCCGAGTTGGACTGCTTCATAGCCATCCTTGTCCTTGGTGCGAAGTTGGGTGACCACACATGGGCCAGCTTCGATCACGGTGACAGGAATGGTTTCACCTTTTTCGGTGAAGATCTGGGTCATGCCAATTTTGCGACCCAAAATACCATTGAGCATTGGTTACTCCTTAGTCCATAGCGTGCGGAGCCTCTGGGCGACCAAGCCCAGCCGTATTGGCTATGGCTCCAAGCGGGATTCCCGATTAGAGCTTAATTTCAATATCCACACCAGCGGGCAAGTTCAGCTTCATCAAAGCATTGATCGTTTGCTGGCTTGGATCGATCACGTCGATCAGACGTTTGTGGGTCCGAATTTCGAACTGTTCTTGGCTGTCGCGGTCAATGAAGGGTGAGCGCAACACGCTGTATTTTTCGATCTTGGTCGGCAACGGCACTGGGCCAGCGACCTGGGCACCGGTGCGTTCTGCCGCATCCACGATCTGGCGTGCCGACTGATCCAAGATCTTGTGGTCATACGCCTTGAGGCGAATGCGAACTTTTTGCTTTGCCAACGTCATTACTCCTAAGCGCAAAAGAAGGCAGGTGTGACGGGCACACCTGCCAGCCGTTTTATAGCTTATGCGATGATTTCGGTCACGATACCAGCACCCACGGTGCGGCCACCTTCACGAATCGCAAATTTCAAGCCTTGTTCGATAGCAACCGGAACGATCAACTCCACCGTCATTTGGATGTTGTCGCCTGGCATCACCATTTCCACGCCTTCGGGCAAGCCAATCGCACCCGTCACGTCCGTCGTTCGCACGTAGAACTGTGGGCGATAGCCACTGAAGAATGGGCTGTGGCGGCCACCTTCTTCTTTCTTCAACACGTACACTTCGGCTTTGAACTTGGTGTGGGGCTTGATCGAGCCTGGTTTTGCCAAGACTTGACCGCGTTCCACGTCCGTCCGTTCAATCCCGCGCAAGAGTGCCCCCACGTTGTCGCCGGCGCGACCTTCGTCCAGCAACTTCTTGAACATTTCCACGCCGGTCACGGCGGTGGTGCGTACGTCTGGGCCCATCCCGATGATTTCAATCGTATCGCCAACTTTAACGATCCCGCGTTCGATCCGACCAGTCACCACGGTACCGCGGCCTTTGATCGAGAACACGTCTTCGATGGGCATCAAGAATGGTTTGTCGATAGCGCGTTCTGGCGTTGGGATATAGTCGTCAACCGCTTGCATCAATTCTTGGATTGATTGATACTCGGGTTGGCTCGCATCGGTTGATGCGCTATCCAATGCGCCTTTCGCTGAGCCGCGCACGATCGGAATTTCGTCGCCCGGGAAGCCGTATTTGGTCAGCAACTCGCGCAATTCCATTTCGACCAGTTCGAGCAACTCAGGGTCGTCCATCATGTCGACTTTGTTCAAGAAGACCACCATCGCGGGCACTTCGACTTGGCCAGCCAAGAGGATGTGTTCGCGGGTTTGGGGCATCGGGCCGTCGGGTGCCGACACCACCAAGATCGCACCGTCCATTTGGGCAGCGCCGGTGATCATGTTTTTGATATAGTCGGCGTGGCCTGGGCAGTCGACGTGGGCATAGTGGCGATTTTCGGTTTCGTACTCAACGTGCGAAATCGAAATCGTAATCCCACGTGCGCGTTCTTCTGGGGCATTGTCGATTTGATCGAAAGCGCGGAATTCAGCGCGGCCACGGAGTGCCATGGTTTTGGTGATGGCAGCAGTCAAGGTGGTCTTGCCGTGGTCAACGTGTCCGATCGTCCCAATGTTGATGTGGGGCTTATTCCGCTCAAACTTTTGCTTAGCCATGTCGTTTGTGGCTCCTGCTATTACAAATACCGTTAGCCGCTGACAAAAAGACAACGGAACAGGAATGGAAAATTGGTAGTCGCGCCCTGCGGCCCCTTAATTGACCATTCCCTACGTGGTTCTACGTTATGGTGTGCGGGGTACACTTACCCAGATAAAGTTGACTTGTTTAAATGTCACAACTCGCACGAAAGCCGATTATAACACACCTTTTAGCGGAAACGCAAATAACCGCTTGCAAACAATCTTGGCTTGTTAATCGAGCGTTGGCGGGAGCACGTGCGAATCGAACACACCAACGCTATTCGTCATAGCGCCGACCAATTTTGAAGACTGACGAGGCCACCAGACCCCATGTACTCCCATCAGCAACAGTACCACGAAGCGCTGGTTTGATCAAAAGAGCGATAGTTGTTGGATTGGTGCTGGCGGCGTTGGCAAGGGATAATCAACGCCGCGCGCAACCAACGCTTGAGCCAACATCTCGCACATTTCTGGCGAACGCTCTTCAACGGGGCAATGCATAAACGCATAAACTGTTAGGCCGTCGCTCAGCATGGCCACAATCGTATCAGCCCATTGCTCCAGCAGCGGACGATCAATCGCCAAATCGGGGTGGCCCATAAAGCGCAACAACACAAATGGCGCAGTTACATCAACATGATAAGGAACTGTGGGCTTTTTACGCCGCGCATCTAAAATGACTTGATCCGTGGTTGCCCCAGTGTTAATCGGTCGCACATCGACCAACACTCGCCCAGCCCCATGCTCAGCCAACAGGCCATTCAAACGCTGGGCTGCTTGCGACGCAAACCAACCGCGATGGCGCACCTCAACCGCCAAAGGCACAGTCCGATCCCAAGCCGCGAGCCAGGTTTGCAAATCGCCAAATTGGGCAGGGCTATAGCTTGGGCCAAGTTGCAGAAAAATCGGGCCAAGTTTTTCGCCCAAGAATTGCATTTGGGCCACAAAGGCCTTGGTTGCAGCAATCTGCTGGGTTAAATTGCCGCTATGGCTAATTGCTCTCGGCACTTTTGGGCAAAAACGAAAATTGCTCGGCGTATCGCTGGCCCAACGCGCAACCGTCGGCTGGTCGGGCACTGCATAAAACGTCGCGTTAATTTCCACCGTCGTCAGCCGTTCAGCATAGGCCTTGAGCATATCGCCATTGCTCGTGCCAGTAGGCAAAAATTGGCCAACCCAAGGCCGGTAGCCCCAAATCGCACAGCCAAGATACATATTCGACATTGGATACACTCCCCGCTACAATGAGCGTAGCATCATAACCCCGAAACCGCCAAGCCATACCACGTCAATGGAGCCTGTGGTAGGTCGGCAGCGCAGAGGAGCCTCTATGAAACAGCGAGTTGTCATCACCGGAATCGGGATTTGCAGCGCCCTTGGGAATGATATTGAAACGTATTGGGCCGCCTTGCTCGCTGGTCAAAGTGGGGTTAAACCACTGCCCGAGCTAGCACCCTATAAAGATCCGGTGGTTGGTGGCGCAACCCCCGAGTTACCGCTACTCACCAGCCATCGTCGCCAACCAGATCGCATGATCACCTTGGCCCACCACGCCGTGGAGCAAGCCATCGCTATGGCCCAAGGCCTACCCCAAGATACCGCCGTCTTATGGGGCACAGGCTATACCACGATTTCAACCATCGAAGCCTGTTATGAAAATTGGTTTACTAATGGCAAAGTACGTGCCGATACCGTGCCAGCCTGTATGCCAGCCGCCGTGCTGCCACACCTCTGCACGGTCTTCGATTTACACGGCCCTAGCACGTTAATTTCGGCAACCTGCGCCTCTGGCTTGCAAGCAATTGGCATCGCCGCCGATTTGATTCGGGCTGGCGTAATTGAAACCGCTGTTGCAGGAGCATCCGATGCGCCACTAACCAAAGGTATGTTTGCTGCCTGGAAACCACTGCGCGTGCTGGCAACCGATCTGAGCGACCCAAATCGGGCTTGTCGTCCATTTAGCGCCGATCGCAATGGCTTAGTGCTGGCCGAAGGTGCTGGAGCCTTTGTGCTCGAAAGCCTTGAGCATGCCCAAGCCCGCAAGGCACCGATTCTGGCCGAGATCGTTGCTTCTGCTGCTACGACGGCCAGCGGCAGCATCGTCGCACCCGATTTGGAGCATCAGACATTAACATTAACCAAAGCCTTACAACGGGCCAATATGAGCATTCACGATGTCGATTATATTAATGCTCATGCAACGGGTACCAAGCTTGGCGATGCAGCTGAAGCAGCAACCATCAAGGCCGTCTTTGGCCAACGAGCGCAGCATGTGCCAATCTCCGCCATCAAAGGCGCAACCGGCCATGCGATGGGTGCAAGCTCGGCGCTCGAAGCCATTGCCACCATCTTAGCCTTGCGCGATCAAATCTTGCCGCCAACCATCAATTGGCAAGCTGGCGACCCTGATTGCGATTTGGATTTTGTGGTTGAAGGCGCACGCAAGCAGCCAATTAATCTCGCCGTTAAAGAATCGTTTGGTTTTGGTGGCTCAAACGCTGTTTTAGTGCTACGTCGCTGGGTATAATTGACGCAGCAAATTTGCCACCAGTATAATTTCTCTTACGCAGCACCAGCGAATTGGAGGGCCAATGGCAGCCGATAAAGACGCATTATTAAAAGAATTGCGTGACCAACAAGACCGCATTCGTCGCCAAATGACCGAACTCGATGCCTTGATTCGCCAAAATCAAGCAGAAGTCGATAAAATGTCGCAACGCGAAATGTCAGTTTCCAGCCGCCGTCGCGATATGGAAGTCAATTTCGAGCGCTACGAAAAAGTTGATATTAAAAATTTCTATACCTCAGCCCAAGAGGTGCAAACCCGCGTGCAAATGATGCGCAGTCAAGTTGAGCAATTGCAAACCAAGCAACAATTGCTGCGCGAGCAACAAGATACGCTGCAAAAATTGATTCAAAGCCTCGATGAAGTCAGCGTTGTCGCCGAAACAACCATCTCGAATTTGCCCCAAGTTGACCCACAAGAGCAAATTGCGGCAATTATTCAGGCCCAAGAAAAAGAGCGCCTGCGGATTTCGCTACAAATGCACGATGGCCCAGCTCAATCGATGAGCAACTTGGTGCTCCGTGCCGAAATTTGCGAACGCTTTCTTGACCACGATACTAATCAAGCACGCTCAGAGATGGCCAGCCTCAAAACTGCCATCAATACGGTGTTGCAAGATACGCGGCGGTTTATCTTTGATCTGCGTCCGATGACCCTTGATGATCTTGGTTTGCTGCCGACGCTCAAACGCTATGGCCAAGAATTTGGCGATAAAAACGGCATTGAAATCAATCTTATGGTGCAAGGCTTGGAATCACGCTTGCCAAGCCATTATGAAGTAACCATTTTCCGCTTTGTCCAAGAAGCCTTGAATAATGTCCAACGCCATGCCAATGCATCGCATGTTCGCATTATCCTTGAGGCCGACCCAAGCAAAATTCAGATTGCAATTGAGGATGATGGCGCTGGTTTTCATGTGGCCGAAACCCTCAATGATCCCACTGGCAAGCGCAATATGGGTATCGCCAGCCTCCGCCAACAAGCAGAAGTCTTGTTGCGCGGCCAAATGGGCATAGAAAGCACGGTAGGCCGGGGTACGCGGGTTGTGGCAGTGGTGCCTGCACCCTAGTCACCCCTAACGATAGTACTAACATCCTATTGTCGTTCAGACTCGGGTCGGATATGATGTCCACATCGTAATTATTTTCTTTCTCTCAAGGAGAACCGCAATGTTTCGTTCATTTTTTGCTAAAGAAGAAGGCCAAGGCTTGGTTGAATACGCTTTGATCCTCGCCTTGATCGCTATCGTCGTTATCGCTGTTTTGACCTTGCTTGGCAAGAACGTCAACAACAAATTGGGTACCGTCGCTAGCGCCTTGAACTAGTTCTTCTCCGAAGAATCTACAAAACCAGCACCAATCGGTGCTGGTTTTGCTTTTAACATTCTTATGGTCATGCCGTAGACTCTCCTAAGCCTCTGATTTATGCCATAACCCATGGTTGATTGAAACCCACCCCGATCGATAGTACCAACATCCTATTGTCGTTAAGGCTTCGGTCAGATATTATGCTCACATCGTAATTATTTTCTTTCTCTCAAGGAGAACCGCAATGTTTCGTTCATTTTTTGCTAAAGAAGAAGGCCAAGGCTTGGTCGAGTACGCTTTGATCCTCGCCTTGATCGCTATCGTCGTTATCGCTGTTTTGACCTTGCTTGGCAAGAACGTCAACAACAAATTGGGTACCGTCGCTAGCGCTTTGAACTAGTTCTTCTCCGAAGAATCTACAAAACCAGCACCAATCGGTGCTGGTTTTGTGTTTAACGACTTGTTCGCCAGCTCTACTTTCAGTCATTGACTGATCGAAGCGATGCTTAACCGCGATAGAGCAACGCTAAGCGTTCGCGCGTCGCAGCTGGAATTGCCTCTGGTGCAGTCATTACTGCATGCGCCAATGCTGAATGCGCTGGATAAACCGCCGCAGGATCGATCAGCGGAATTAAGGCAGCAATCGTGTTTTGGGCTGCCGTCACATTACGGTTGATAGTTTCGACAACCATAGCTGCAGTTACATTATCATGCTCGGGATGCCAGCAATCGTAATCGGTTACTAACGAAAGATTGGCATAGGCAATTTCCGCTTCACGGGCAAGCTTAGCCTCTGGCAATAAGGTCATGCCAATTATCGAGCAACCCCAACTGCGATATAGCTCCGACTCAGCTTTGGTCGAAAACTGCGGCCCTTCCATACAACAATAGGTGCCACCATCGTGCACAGTTGTGCCGCTTGCAGCATGCGCTGCTTGGCACACCAAAGCACTCAGATGGGGGCAAACTGGATCACCAAATGCCACATGCGCTACAATTCCTTCGCCAAAAAAGGTCGCTGGGCGCACACCCTTCGTCCGATCAATCGCCTGATCAGGAATGACTAAATGGCCAGGCACCAATTCTTCGCGTAAGCTGCCAACCGCACTCACACCAAGAATAAAACGCACGCCCAATTGTTTGAGCGCATGAATATTAGCCCGATAGGGCACTTCTGAAGGCGTGAAGCGATGGCCACGACCATGGCGCGGCAAAAAGGCCACCCGTTGGTCAGCCAAATTGCCCACAATCACTGCATCGCTGGGTTCTCCAAATGGCGTAGTTAGTTGTATTTCGCTGCGGTCGGTCAATGCTTCCATCGCATAAAGCCCACTACCGCCAATAATTCCAATGCTAATTGGTTCCATACGCTACCTCCTGTTGTTTATTGGCCTAGTATAGCAGAGCACACACCAAAAGCCCCATCACCTAGGTGATAGGGCCAGCAATTATTGATCGATCAGGGCTACGCGCCTAACGCCAACTGTTTTTCATTTTTTTTTAGATACTGGGCCACTTTATTGACTAAAACTTCATAGTCGATGGGTTTTTCGAGATGATCGATACAGCCAGCAGCAGTCGCTCGCGATAGCTCGTTATAGGTTGTGTGGCCAGTCACCGCAATCACTGGAATATGTGAGTAGCGGCTTTCGGCTTTTAATTCGGCGGTTGCCGTCCAACCATCCTTAACTGGCATCGCCATATCCATCAACACCAAATCGGGAGTTGTGTTGTGCACTTTATCAAGCGCATCTTGGCCATTGACGGCGCTAATCACGCTATAGCCATTCAACGATAACATTTGTTGGAGCAAGAAGCGGTTATCGCCATTATCATCAACAACTAAAATCATCCCCATGGGAAGCCTCCTAAGTTGGTTGGGTATCAGGCCACAACGCTCGAACTAACCAATGGCGATGCTGCCATCACCAATGGCGATTCCGCTTGCGCTGGGCATTGAACAGGTATTTGCAATGTAAAGGTCGAGCCAACATTGGGGCAGCTTTCGACGTTGATTGTGCCACCAAGCATCGCTGCAAGTTGTTGACTCAGCGCCAAGCCCAAACCAGTCCCGCCATAGGTGCGGGTGGTCGATTCGTCAGCTTGGACAAATGGCTTAAATAAGCGCCGTAATTGTTCGGGAGCCATGCCAATGCCAGTATCGCTAACCACAAAAACCAGCCATGGCTCGTTGGCTCGCTGTTCATCCCACACGCGCAGGGTTACAGTGCCAGCTTCGGTAAATTTAATCGCATTGCTCAACAAGTTGAATAAAATCTGGCGAATTTTGCCAGCATCGCTATACACCACGCTGTTACTTGCAAAATCAGTGTTGAGTTGATCAAAGCGCGCTTCAGCAAGCGGCTGCACAATTCCCATCACTTCATCAACCAAGCTAGCAAGCTGCACTTCGCCAAGATCAAGATTCATCTTGCCATGCTCAATTTTGGAGAAATCGAGTACATTTGAAACCAGCGTCAGCAGATGTTTGCCCGCCAAACGAATCCGCTCCAGCTGCGGTAACACATCATCTTGGCCACGGGCTTTGGCTCCAAGATGCAGCAGCTGGGTATAACCCAAAATTGCGTTCAGCGGCGTGCGCAACTCGTGGCTCATGGTTGCCACAAACATACTTTTGGCTTGGCTAGCAGCTTCTGCTGCTGCCTGAGCGCGCAACGCAGTTTCCTCGGCCTGTTTGCGGCGAATAATATCTTCGGTTAGTTGTTGCTGTACATACAAACTTTCGGCCAGCTCAGCATTGCGCAGCTCAAGCATATCGCGATGTTCGCGCAGGCTGCGCACCATGCTGTTGAAGTTGTTGGCCAAGGTTTGCAGCTCGTCGCCGCCACCAACTTGAACCATCCGATCAAGATCGCCACCAGCGACCGCGACCGTGGCATCGGTCAACTTGCGAATTCGCCGCGCAGTGCGCGTCGCCAACAACAAGCCAATCGCGCCTGAGAGCAGCACAGTAAAGGCAATTTGGCCATAAATCACCAATCGCGATGATTCAAAAGTTTGCCCAACCGAAGCCAAAGCGTTGTTAGCTTGATTTTGGCTCAGCTGGCCCAAAATATCGGTTGCACTCAGCACATCTTCGTAGTAGGGATTAAGCCGATTGAGCACTGGCTGAACGCTGCCAGTATTGCCGAGTCGGGCAGTTGGCAAAAATTGCTCATTCGTCGCTTGGACAAAACGCTGCCACGCCATGGAGACAGCATTGAGCGTTTCGCCTTCGACCATGCTGGTATCAAGCTGTTGGTATGCAGTGAAGGCCGTGCGCATATCTTGCTCAAGCGTTTGCATTTCACCTTCGATACGCGCTTTATCGGCAACACTGTTGTTGATAATATATTCAAGCTGCAAGGCATGATATTTGGTGCTAATAAAATTAATTCGATCGCTCAAATCAAGCGAAGGAATGGTAATTTGTTCGATCATCGAGGCTTTTTGGAAAACGCTGCTAAAGCCATTTAACGCAAAAATGCCCAAGGCGATCATGAGGGCCAAATCGAGGGCAATTGAACCAAGCAATTTTGTGCGAAACGAAAGCCGCATTGCTACTCTCCCTCTAGCTCAAGCAAGCGTTCAATCGAAACCCCAATTTGCGAGCCACCCTCGAACATCGAGCCAAGTTTGCGTTGTTGCACCCGCTCTTGGGCAAATTGATAAGCGCGGGTTGGCAAGGGCACATATTTCACCGCAGCCACCACGCGCGGTAAATCGCTCAGGTAAAAATCAACAAAGGCAGCAACTTCGGCCCGATCCAAGGCATCGGCGCGAACATAGATAAAAATTGGCCGTGAAAGCGGCTGATATGAGCCATCGGCAATTGTTTGCTCGGAAGGCAACACACAGCCATTGCCTGCATCGATTGCGACCAATTTCAAGCTATTTTGGTATTCGCGATAGTAGGCATAGCCGAAATAACCCAAGCCATTGGGATCGCCAGCAATATCTTGGGCAATCAAATAATCGTCTTCGCTGCTGATCACATCGCTACGGCTTGAGCCTTCGCTGCCAACAATCGCGCTGGTAAAATAATCAAAGGTGCCTGAATCTTGGCCAGCGCCATACAATTGCACGGTTGTGGTTGGCCAAGTCGCACGAACCATGTTCCAAGCAGTGATGGTATTGGTTGCTGCTGGTTGCCAAAGCGTGTTCAGCTCCGCTAGCGTAATACATTCGAGCCAGGTATTATTGGGGTTGGTAACTAACGAAAGGCCATCAAAGGCCACAGGAATTTCGACAAAATCAATCTGATTAGCGGCACACTCGGCGGCTTCGCTTTGTTTGATTGGCCGCGAAGCATCGGAGATTGCCGTTTCTCCAGCACAAAACTTCTTAAACCCGCCACCAGTGCCGCTTACGCCTAATTGCACTTGTACATTGGGCGCAATATGGGCAAAATCACGCGCAATTGCTTCGGTAATGGGAAACACCGTACTTGAGCCATCGATCACAATTGAGCCGCGCAACGTAGGGTTGGCGGTTACTGCAGGCGACGGGGTTGCTTGCGCGAGCGTCGTTGGTGGGGGAGTCGCGGTTGCGGGGAGGCTTGTAGCCGTTGGTTGGGCGGTGTTTGCACCACAGCCAGCCAGCGTCAATAGGCAGCAAAGCAAAAGAAATCGTTGTAGCACAGCCACACTCCACAAACTATACAGCTTGTAGGGTAGTAGCCAAATGTTAAGTGTTGGTCATATCGAGGTTAAGAATCGGCAAAATGACGATGTGATCCATTCCCTCACCCCCAGCCCCCTCTCCCACTGGACGCGGGCGAGGGGAGCACCCGTTTTTACCAACGAATTCCCTCACCCCAACCCCTCTCCCGTTCGACGGAAGAGGGATTGGGGTGAGGGAATCGTAAACTATCGACCTAGTATTTTGCTTACTTGACGGTCAACGTACCCTTCATGCCAGCGGTGTAGTGAGCAGGATAGGTACAGATAAAGCTATAGGTACCTGGTTGCAGGCTCACAGTAAAGGTATCGCTTGCGCCAGTTGCAATCGTTTTGCTATGGCCCAACGATTTGTCGGCTGGTGGCAAGAAGTCGGGAGCTGAAGCCATTGAGGCATCAACTGCTGGTTGTTCGTCGCCAGCTTTGACAATGACCACGTTGTGGGCCAAAGCACCTGGGTTATTGAACGTAACGGTTACTTCGCCAGCAGCTGCTTCAACTGCGGTGGTTTTATAGGCCAAGGTGCCACCATCAGCGGCATCGATTGTCACTGCTGAGCCACCGCCCCCGGTGCTTGGTGCGCTGGTTGCAGCGCCGTTATTTGTAGTTGGGGCTGGAGTTGCTTTTTCTTCGCCACAAGCGGCTAAAGTCAGTGAAACGACGAGCAAGAGTGCAAAACTCAACTTCTTCACAGAAGCATCCTTTCAAATGTTATCATTAAAACAACCGTTGGCGTTATGGCAACGGCTGGAAGGCTCACATTGAGTATACCATCCCCCCATGGGGCTGGGTATCAGGTATTAACCTGATTGTAGAAATAAGCACAAGGATTTGCTAATTTTCTAGCTTGGGTTAAGCCTGCGCAGCTTCATCGTTTCTTCATAGCTTAACTATGGTGAGAATTGGCTTAAACGCAGCTAAAAAAGCAGGTTTTTGGCCCAAGGTTATGGTATTATCCACAACAGAAAGCTTGGGCTACCCGTTGTTGACGTGCGAGGTTCACCTTGGAAACAAATAGTAGCGATGTACGCCGCGCAGGCGAGGCCTTGCAAAGCCTCGTTGGTGAAGTAGGAAAAATTGTTGTTGGGCAGCGGGCCTTAGCTGAACGCATCTTGATTGGTTTGTTGGCCAATGGTCACTTATTAATTGAAGGTGTGCCAGGTTTGGCCAAAACCTTGATGGTCAAAAGTATGGCCGAAGGGATTCATGCCCAATTTGAACGGATTCAGTTTACCCCCGATTTGTTGCCTGGCGACTTGATTGGGACGCAAATTTACAATCAACGAACTGGCGATTTTTCAATTAAAAAAGGGCCGATTTTTACCAACTTTTTGCTGGCCGACGAAATTAACCGTGCGCCGGCCAAAGTGCAAAGCGCCTTGCTCGAAGCCATGCAAGAGCGCCAAGTGACAATTGGCTCGGATACCTTTAAATTGCCCCACCCATATTTGGTGATGGCAACCCAAAACCCAATCGAAAACGATGGAACCTACCCCTTGCCAGAAGCGCAAGTTGACCGTTTTATGCTCAAAGTTGTGGTCGATTACCCTACCCGCGAAGAGGAATACGAAATTCTCAATCGCATGACTGGGGCCAGCACACCCAAAATGAGCACAACCATGACGATCGAAGAGCTTGATAACGCGCGCAAGATTTTCCATCAAATTTATATTGACGATCGGGTCAAACATTATATTTTGGATTTGGTGTTTGCCACCCGTAAGCCAGAGCAATATGGCTTGGCCCAAATCAAGCCCTACATCGAATTTGGTGCATCGCCACGGGCAACTATCTTTATGACCTTGGCCGCCAAAGGCGCTGCCTTCTTGCAAGGCCGCGCCTATGTCACGCCCGATGATGTTAAGCACATGGCCTTGGATGTGTTGCGCCACCGCTTGATTGCAACCTATGAAGCAGAAGCCGAAAATATCACGTCGGAAAACTTGGTCGCCCAAATTCTCAATCGCGTGCGGGTGCCGTAGAACATAGAACATAGAGCATAGAGCATAGGGATCAGGATTCAGGGGTCAGAGACTAGTAAGGAACTGACATCGGATTTTGGGGTATGAAACCTTCGCGTGCTTCGTGATCTTAGCGGTTCCAAGCTTCGTGCACTTCGTGTCCTTCGTGGATCAATTGCGGATACATCATGAACTTACAAGAACTCATGCGCCAAGTGCGCTTCATTGAATTGAAAACGACCAAGTTGGTAACTGGTGTGTTTGCTGGCATGTATATGAGCAGCTTCAAGGGGCGTGGCGTTGAGTTCGATGAAATTCGCGAATACGAACCTGGCGATGATGTCCGCGCGATCGATTGGAATGTGACCGCGCGCACAGGCCGTCCGTTTATCAAACGCTTTGTTGAAGAGCGCGAGATGACTGTGATGCTGCTGGTTGATATGAGCGCTTCGGCAGACTTCGGCACAACCCGCAAACTCAAACGCGAGCTAGAAGCAGAATTGTGCGCAACCTTGGCCTTTTCGGCAGTGCGCAACAACGATCGCGTGGGCATGCTGTTGTTTACCGAAGAAGTTGAGCGCTTTGTGCCACCGCGCAAAGGCCGCAACCATGTGATGCAAATTGTGCGCTCGCTGCTTACCATCGATCCCAAACATCGCGGCACCAACATTACCAAAGCCTTGGATTACCTGAATAATGTGGTCGAAGGCAAAGCCTTGGTGTTTATCATCTCGGATTTTCGTTCGTTGGACAATTGGATTCGCCCGTTGCGGATTACTGCTCGTCGCCATGATGTGGTGGCGGTTCGGGTTGAAGACCCACGCGAACGCAAATTGCCCAAAGTTGGCTTGGTGCGATTGCAAGATGCAGAAACCGGCCAAGAGTTAGTTGTCGATTTGCGCAACGAAAAATTACGCACCATGTTTGAACAACAAGCAGAAGCCCAGCATCAAAGCCATGTGGCCGAGCTGCGCGCGCTTGGCGTTGATCATATGAGTTTACAAACCGATGGACGCTATGCTGATTCATTGCAAAGCTTCTTTAATCGGCGGATGAAACGCCGTGAACGCGGCTAGAGGAACAGCTATGGCAAAATTGTGGTGGTTATTAGGATTAAGTTGTTTGCTCTGGATTGCGCCGGTCGCAGCCGCCGAGCCAGCCGTAGCCGTGCGCGCCCAACTCAACCGCACCAAAATTACGGTTGGCGATTTGGTCGAGTACGAATTGCAAGTGACCACGCCCAACGGCTTTAAAAGCGAACTTCCAGCCATGCCAACCAAAACCTTTGGCGAATGGGAAGTGCGCGAGTGTGCGCCCTTGAGCGAAACAACCGTCGCCGAGGGGCTGCGCCAAGGCTGGCGCTGTCAATTAACCAACTGGGATGTGGGCATTCATGCCTTTCCAACTCAATTGGTCAAAATAACCAACCCCGATGGAAGCACTGGCCGCGCCAATACACAGCCAGTCAGCGTCGAAGTGGCTTCGGTGCTTGATGAAAATGCCCAAGATATTAAACCATTGAAACCACAATTGATTATGAATGAACAAGCAAATTATTTATTGATCATCGGGCTTTCGTTGTTGGCAGTGTTGGTTGCTGGCTTTGCAGTGTGGGCCATTAACTACTTCCGCAAACATCGCCCAGTGCCCGTGCCAGCCGCCGTCCCGCAGCCTGTCCGCGATCCATTTGGCATCGCCATGGCCGAGCTTGAGCGAATTCGCGGCTTAGGTTTGATCGATCAAGGCCGAATTGTTGAGCATTATGCCTTGATTGCTGATGTGCTGCGAACCTTCATTACCGATCGGTTCTCGGTACCTGCGCTAGAGCGAACCACGAATGAAGTGCGTTTGGCGCTCTCGCATCCAAGCATGCAACAACGCCGCGATCAATTATTGATTTTGTTGGCTGAATCCGATGGCGTGAAATTTGCCCGCCAATTGCCAAACCCAATCGAAGCCCACGCCATGATCGATAATGCCCGCCAAGCAATTTTGGCAACACGCTGAACGAAAGGATGAAGGATGAATTATGAGGGATGAAAACGAAAGGATGAAGGATGAATTATGAGGATGAAAATATATTGATTGAGATACGATTTAAATTATTTGACGATTGATCGACGGTACAGGTTATGAAGATGGTTCATTCATCCTTCATCCCTCATCCCTCATCCTTAGATTAGAGTTGCTTATGACATTTGCTTATCCGTTGTTATTTTGGTTGTTGCCGATTGTGCCGATTGTTTGGTGGGCTATGTATCGCCGCAGTCGGGGCGAAGTCGTCACCATGCGTTTCTCCGATTTGGGTATGCTGCGCGGGGTCAAACCATCGTGGCGCATTCGCATGCGGCCATTGCTGATTTCGCTGCGCGCGGCGGCGCTGGGCTTGTTGGTCGTCGTCTTGTCGCGACCACAATATGCCCAAAGCTCCGAGCGAGTTGTGCGCGAAGGGATCGATATTCAGCTAGCTTTAGATATTTCGCTGAGTATGAAGGCTGGAGATTTCGATCCCAAAGATCGAATTACCGTGGCCAAAGAAGTCATTGCCGAGTTTATCAAAGGTCGCAAAGATGACCGGATTGGCTTGGTGGTTTTTTCGGGCAATGCCTTTACACAAGTTCCATTGACGCTTGATTATGACTTTTTGCAAACCTTATTGAGCCAAGTGCAAACAGTGCGTCGCCCTGATGGAACGGCGATTGGCACTGCCTTGGCCCACTCGGTCAATGGCTTGCGCAACAGCACTACCAAAAGTAAAGTCGTGATTTTGCTAACCGACGGCTCAAGTAATCGTGGCGATATTGAGCCAGCCCAAGCTGCCGAAATTGCGCGCGCCTTGGATGTGCGGGTTTACACGATTTTGGTCGGCAAACCAGGCGGCGGTGAATATCCCGTCCATGATGCTTGGCGCGATGAAACCTACCTAATTCCAGCGCCAACCGCCGAAGATGAAGTGGCATTGCGCGACATTGCCGAACAAACTGGTGGGATTTTCTTTCGCGCTGGCGATGAGCAAGGTTTGCGCGATGTCTACGACACGATCGATAAAATGGAACGCTCGCAAGTTGCCAGCGAAAAATTGGTTCGCTACACCGAGGCTTGGCAACCATGGGCCGCCGGCGCATTGTTGCTCTTGATGATTGAAATTTTGCTACGCAATACGATCCTACGGAGTATTGGCTAATGGCACTTGTTCCTGCAAATTTGTGGCTCTTATTGGTCTTGTTACCCTTGGCTGGCGTGTTTTGGCTCGCTCGCCGTGCCGAAGAGCGCGATCGGGCGGCATTGGGCGATCCTGGGCTAATTGCTTCGTTGCTTTCGATGTTGCCACAGCGCCAACGCCGCATTCGCATGGCCTTGCAACTGAGCGCTGTCGGCTTAATTATTGTGGCCTTAGCGCGTCCAGTGTGGGGCAGCGGCGACGAAACGCTCAAGCGCAGCGGCTTGCAAGTGCTGATTTTACTTGATGGCTCGCGCAGTATGGCCGCGCAAGATGTTCGGCCCTCGCGAATCGATGCCAGCAAACGGATTGTGCTGGCAATGCTTGATCGCTTAGACGGCAATCAGGTGGGCATGCTGATGTTTGGTTCTTCGAGCTACGTGCAATTTCCCTTGACCAGCGACCTTGCTGCGGCCCGCTCCTTGGTCGAGCCAATCAATCCGCGCGGGCTTTCGCTTGGTGGCACTGATGTTGAAGAAGTCATCACCGAGGGCTTGCGCTCGTTTCCAATTGGCCAAGTCGAAGGCCGCACGATGATTTTGATTACCGATGGTGGCGACTCCGACCCACAAGCTGATGGTGAGGCGGTTGCAGCCGCTCGTGAAGCCGCCAAAATGGGCCTGACAATTCATACAATTGGCATGGCAACCGAGTCTGGAGGCCAGATTCCAGTCTATGATGACCTTGGTAACATTAGCTATGTCGAAGATCAAGGCCAACGGGTGATTAGCAAGCTCAACCAGCCATTGCTTGAGCAAATTGCCTCGGCAACTGGGGGAACTTACTTCGACGGTAGTTCGTTAGATCTCGACAAGTTGCAAACAGCGCTCGAACAAAGCGCACCTGTCGATATGGCCGATCAAACCAGACGAATTTATAGCGAGCGGTTTTATCTTTTCGCAGGGCTTGCTTTTATCTTATTGGTTCTTGATGTCTATGTTGGGCGCTTGGATCAAGGAAAGGTGGCTACAGCATGAAACGAACACCAGCGATTGTGAGCACGGGCTTGCTGTTAGTAGCCCTCACTGGTTGTGGCGCACCGTCTGCCGCCGATATGAATGCAGAGGGCAACGCACTCTACGAGCAGGGTGTTTATGGCCAAGCGCTCAATCAATATAAAGAAGCAGCCTTGATGGCTCCTGATCGGCCCGAGCCGCATGTTAATTTGGGCAATACCCGCTATCAAATGGGCGATTATTTAGGCGCGGTCGAAGCCCCAAATGCTGCCTTGCAAACTGCCGACCCAGCCACCCAAGCGATTATCTATTACAACCAAGGCAATGCCCATTTTCGGCTCGAAGAGCTTGATCAGGCGATTGATGCTTATAAAAAAACCCTACGCATCAACCCCGATGATCTTGATGCCAAATATAATCTGGAGCTAGCCCAAAAAATTCAAGAGCAACAGCAACAACAGCAACAACAAGCGCAGAATCAGCAAGATCCCAATCAGCAGCAGCCACAGGATGGCCAGCAAGATCCCAATCAGCCGCCCCAAAATGGCCAAGAACCACCTGAGCAAGAGCCTGGCGGCGGTCAACAACCACCAGAACGACCTGAAGCGCCGCCATCAAGCATCAGTCCTGGTGAAGCAGAGCGTCAGTTAGACCAATTAAAACGTAGCGAAGATCGCAATCGTGAGGATCTTTACGATAATTATGCGGTTGGCGCAGATGGTAATCCCACCGATAACCAAGGTGGCGATGACGAAGGCTGGTAGGATTTAGGCCAATTGGCGAGCCAGCGTGGGTGCAATATCTTCGCTGGCATAAAAACGTTGTTGGCTATATTCCAACACGCTTTGCCACGATGGATAGCGATAGATTGGATCGGCCACGTGAATATAACTTGGGGCGGTTGCGCGGGCTTTGATCAAGGCATGGCCGCCATATTGGGTCAATGATTGGCCCTGCCCGCCCCCAACCCAATGCCCCTGCAAAAATTGCCAAGCCTGATGCAACATCACCTGCGGGCTGGCCACGCGATACAAACTCCCCTCACCAAAACCCGTTGCCCGATAAATCTGGCGCTCAGGATCGCTATAGATTGGAATTGGCAAGCGATAGAGCCGCGCAAATGCTTGGGCTGCTGCTGGCTCGGCCATCGTAATTACTGCCAAATTAATATCCAACATGCGAAACGCCGTGGTGTACTCATACAAATCAAGCAAATTGCTGCGACACACCGCGCAGCCTGGATGGCGCAAAAAAACCAAGAGCGCCGCTTGATCGCGCCATAATGAGCCAAAGGGTAAACTCTGATTATACATATCGCGAATTGAAATCAGGGGCAGGGCTGTATCCATCGCTAGGTTCCTCGTAGCTTAAATTGGAGCAGTATAGGCATACGATAGCATTGCCCGACACACAATAGTAGGTAACATTATGGTTAACTTCGGCTAGTTCTTTTGATCTAGTTTAGCCGTAACACTTAGTACTGATGGCCTAACCCGCGCACATTGCTAAACTTCTGGTATTGAAATGTTAGTTCTTTACTGGTGAGGTGTGGCAATGTTTCTGATTTTGCATATTATTGGAGCACTGGTGGCGCTGGGCACGGGCTTGGCGGCCTATCGCTGGCAAAATGGCACAAAAATTCACCGCTGGATTGGCAAAGGCTATTTGCTTGGCTGGGTTACGTTATTTAGCACTGGGATTATTATTAGCCGCCAAGGCATTACTGCGCCAGACGTACTCAATGGCTTAGGTATGGCTTCTGCGGCCTTTGCCTATGGCGTAATCTTCTTTCGCAAACGCTTGGGGCGGCGCTGGTTGCGCTTGCACTATCAATGGATGAGCCAATCGTATGCCTTTGTATGTGTCGCAACCCTGAACCAATTGATTGCTCGTATGGGCATTGAAATTACCTTTTTGATCTTTGCGGCTGAGGTTTCCTTGCCATTCTTTATCTTGCCGTATGTGGGCAAAAAGCTTGATCAACGCTATGGCTTTGCTTCCAAGCCCAACCCATTAGGCAATCCCGCCAGCAATTAGGCTCAACCATTGAGCAATTGCAAGCCCCTCGCCTATGCTATGGGCCAGGGGTTGGGCTAGGCAAGAATGCTATAGTATTGAGGCCGATTTAGCCGAGTAGATGGTTTATGATGCTTCCGGAATCAACCCCAACTGAACAACAAACCCAGCAAGATCGGATTCACGGCCAGAGTTTATCGTGGTCGGGAATTATCGCAGGGCTGGTAGCCTGTATCGTGCCGCTGATCATTGGGGTCAGCACTGGCAGCCTGTATGGTTGGCGCTTAGCAGTATATATTGCAGCAGGCAGCTGTTATTTTTTACTCAAACGCGTTTTCTGGGCCGAAACCGCATTTTGTTTGCGCATGCGGCGTTATCCACAATTGTTAATTAGCGTAGTTTTTGGCCTTGCAGCCTTGATGCAATTAATCAGCGGCGATTTTACGACCCAACCAATTGCCTTTATGGTGCCAATGGTGTTTATTGCCGGAACCTACCCATTGCCCAAAACCCTCGTGATTGCAGGCTTTATTTCTATTTTGATGAGTGCCTGTTTTATTTTAGCGGGCTTGCCACTCAATAGCATGGGCTTCTCTGGTTTATCGAGCCAAATCGTCTTGCTCTTATTTGTCACCTTGTTTGGCTATGTGACCAACCAATCGGTCTTGACCCGCCACCAAGTTGAGCAACTAGCCCAAGAGTTGGCCCAAGAACGTGATTATTTACGGCAACTCAGTGCAAGCACCGCCGCGTTATCGAGCGAAGTTGAATTAAGTCGGGTTTTGGCCCAAGTGGCCGAGGCAGGCCGCACCCTGGCCAATGCCCAAGCGGTAACAGTTGCGCTACGCGAAGATAGCGAATGGCGAATTGCGACCAGCATTGGCAGCCCCGAACCAAACCAACATAGTCTCGAAATAGCGCTGCATGCCAAGGGCGAAGCAATTGGGCGTTTGACCTGCTGGAGTGCTGAGCCAGCCAATGCAGCCTTGCGCCAAGCGCTTCAGCCATTTGCCGATGCTGCTGCGTTGGCAATTTATAATGCCCAGCTTTACGAACAAGCCCGCTTCTCGGCAACCCTCGCCGAACGCAACCGCCTCGCGCGCGATTTTCACGATACGCTAGCCCAGCAATTAACTGGGTTGCGTTTGCAAATTGAGGCTGGCATGCGCAATCTGCATCAACCAGAAAAAGCCCAAATTCGCTTGCAAAAAGCCTACGATTTGGCCTTGGCGGCCTTGCACGATTTGCGCCGCAGCGTCTGGAATTTATCTGCACCAGCGATTGATGGACGGGTACTCAACGATGTGCTGGCCGAATTGGTGGATACTTTTCATCAGCGCACCAATATTCAAAGCCAATATAGCCACGATGGGCAGGAGTTGAACTTGCCCAGCGAGATGGCGATTCAGGTGCTGCGGGTGGTCAATGAAGCGCTGAGCAATGTCGAGAAGCATGCGCAAGCCCAGCATGTAGCAATTCGCTCAACAGTTGCTGCGGGCCAATTGCAAATTACGGTCAGCGATGATGGTCAAGGCTTTGAACTCGCCACGGTGCAACAAACCGCAAGTGGAGGCTTTGGCCTCACCAGCATGCGCGAACGCACACAGCTGATTCATGGTACGCTCTCGATTCAAAGCCAGCCAACCGCTGGCACGCTGTTGACCTTGTGTTTGCCGTTGTAAATCTTGGGGATTGGTTGTTGGGGGCTGGGGCCAAGGATATGTTATAACCACGAAGCGCACGAAGATTCACGAAGCTTTTTAGCCACGAATTGCACGAATTGCACGAAAGTCTCTTTTTTAGCCACAGATTTTAAGATTATGTTCTATGTTCTATGTTCTTTTTGACTTTTGACTTTTGATTTCAGCCTTTCCTTCATCCCTCATAATTCATCCTTCATCCTTGTTCTATGCTCTATGCTCTCTGTTCTTTTTGACTTTTGACTTTTGATTTCAGCCTTTCCTTCATCCCTCATCCTTCATCCTTCATCCTTGTTCTATGCTCTATGTTCTTTTTTGATTTTTGACTTCTGACTTCTGACCTTTGATAATTCATCCTTCATCCTTTCCATGCTGAGGACTAATGGTATAGCCAGATGGGTTGGAAAATTAATAGTTTCGCGGTAGGATAGCGACATCAACAGCTACCCTGATAGCGAGCCATTGATGCGCCACCTAATTGAGGTGGTCTTTTTGGTTGGCTATCAGCATCTTGAGGGGTTTATGCACCGTTTAGCTATTCGCCGCGAACAAATTCCCGGCATTCTGCGTGATTATTTGGTGATGACGATTGGTACATTGTGTATCGCGCTCGCCTTGAATATATTTCTCGAACCAAACAATGTGATTTTTGGTGGGGTCACAGGGATTGCGGCCATGCTCAAAACCTTGTTTGGTTTGCCAATCGGGATAACCTCGTTGGCGCTCAACATTCCGCTGTTTATTATCGGCTTGAAGCGCTTGGGCGGCTTTGTTTTTGGCATGCGTACCGTCTTCGCGACGGTGATGCTTTCGGTCTTTATTGATTTGACGGCCAATCGCGTGGACCAGTTTGTGCAGCGCGAGCCGTTGCTCTATATCGCCTATGGAGCTGTACTGAGCGGCATCGGCACAGGCTTGGTGTTGCGGGTTGGCGGCACAACTGGCGGGGTGGATATTGTCGCGCGCTTGTTGCAACAATGGCGTGGCATTCGGCCAGGCCAATCGATGTTGATTGCCAGTGTCGTAGTTTTCGGCGCAGCAGGCTGGATTTATGGCGCAACGCCAGTGCTGTATGCCTTATTGTTGGCCTTTATCGAAACCCGCGTGATCGATATTGTGTTGGAAGGCTTTAGTGATGGCCGTTCAGCCTTGATTGTTTCAAATAAACCAGAGGCGATTCGCGATGCAGTATTGCATGATCTTGATCGGGGCGTGACCATGCTTGAAGGGCGCGGCGGTTATAGTGGTGAAGAACGAGCGGTGTTGATGTGTGTGATCAGCCAAGCAGAAATTGCGATTCTCAAAAAACTGATTTACAACATCGATCCACGAGCGTTTGTGGTAATGACCGAAGCCGTTGAAGTGTTGGGTGAAGGTTTCAGGCCCGCCAAGGCCGAATAAAAAAATCACCCGCCGAAGCGAGTGATTGCATGGAGCCGATGACGAGACTTGAACTCGTGACCTACTATTTACGAAACAGTTGCTCTGCCAACTGAGCTACATCGGCTGATGTGCGCTGAAAATTATAGCAGTGCCCATCAGCCTTGTCAAATAGAATACGAGGGGTCAGGGGTCAGGGGTCAGGGGTCAGTGATAGAAGAAGGCTCTAGGCTCTAGACTATCGGGAATTCTTGACTTACCACAAAATATTCCGATAGCCTAGAGCCCTCAGCCAATAGCCACCCATCCTCTGCGCCTCTGCGTTAAAAGCTCTATGTTCTATGTGTACTGATTCATTGCGTTAACAACGATTCCCCCCTCACCCCCTAGCCCCCGCTCCCGTCGAACGGGCGAGGGGAACCGCTGAATCAGGGTTCCCCTCGCCCGCGTTCATTGGGAGAGGGGCTGGGGGTGAGGGCATGCACCTGGTTGCTAACCCAATGAACTATTACATCTATGCTCTATGTTCTATGCTCTTTGTTCTTTTTTGACTTCATCCTTTTGACTTTTGATTTCATCCCTCATCCTTCATAATTCATCCTTTTGATTTTTGCCTTTTGATTTCTGACTTTATAATGGACTGGTTGCAGAACAACAATTCGCATGTGAACAAGGATTGAAGCACAATGGGACATACATTTTTCGGCCAGCATTTGTATTTGAGCGTGGCTGGCAATATTGGGGTGGGCAAAAGTACCCTCGTCGAGACGTTAGCTGGTGCGTTTGGCTGGCAGCCCTACTACGAATTTGTGGCCGATCATCCCTATCTCGATGATTTTTATGCCGATAAACATCGCTGGGGCTTTCATTCGCAAATGTGGTTTTTGGCGCAGCGCTTCGAGCAACAACGCGAAATCGCCGATACGCCGATCTCACTAATTCAGGATCGCTCGATCTACGAGGATTACGAGGTCTTTGCCAAGGGTTTGTTGGAGCAGGGCATTATGAGCCATCGCGATTTTCGCAGCTATCGCAAGCTCTACCAAGCGCTTATCCAATCGACCACGCCGCCAACCTTGATGGTCTATTTGCGCGGCTCGGTGCCAACGCTCTTGGAGCGCATCAAAAAACGCGCGCGGCCAAGCGAGATGAATATTAGCGCCGATTATTTGAGCCATTTGAATAATCGCTACGATGAATGGCTCCGCCGTTTTGAATTATGTCCAGTGCTGACGATTGAAACCGACGACTTGGATGTAGTCAATCGCGACGATCATCGCCAGCAAGTGATCGAGATTATTGGTCAGGCAGTTGGTCGGCGCAGCAATTTCCAATATCGTTTGCCAATCGAAGGCGACAAAGAATAAGCCAAACAGCCCAAGTCGCGCATCGGCTTGGGCTTAATGCTGCCCTTCAACCCGCAATGTTATCGTTGTACCCTGTTGCGGAACCGATTGCAACTCGAAGCTACCATGATACAGTTCGGCTTGGGTCGCCAGCGCCGCTAAACTTGAATAATGCTGATCGTTGCGCAATTGCTCAGGATCAAAACCAACGCCATCATCACGCACCTGCAAAACCACAACCGCCTCATCGCCATATAATTCAACATTTAAATGCTGGGCATGGGCATGTTCGCGCACATTGCTGAGCAATTCTTGGGCGGCGCGCCAAACATAGGCCGTCGCAGTTGGCGAGAGCACAGGCAAATGGCCATCGCATGTAAAATTGATATTCAAATTGCCTTCGGTTTTGAGCGTGCGCAATTCGGCGGCCAAGGCTTCGGGCAAGGTGCGTTGGGCCAATGGCAAGCCCCCAACCGAGCGCAAACTGCGGTGCAATTGTTGGCGCAGCTGTTCGATTGCCGTCGAATCGGGAGTTTCGCGCAGGCTGTGCAATTGCTGAATCGTTTGTTGATAGCTTTTGGTTAGCTCTTTGACCCGCGATTCACTCAGATTAAAGGCTTCGCTATGCAGCAAATCGCGGCGCGTGCGCCATTCGTTATGCGCTGCCGCCCATGTGCCAAGCGCAGCCGTTACTGCTTGAAAAATAAAGACTGGCAAGGCATCGCGCCACGCCAAACGCCCAAACAGCACAGCAGCATCGGCAATTAACATTGCAATTAGAGCCATTGCGCCGCCACTATAGCTCCACCAGCGCCCAGCAGCAACCAAGAGCGGAATATAGGCCAAAGCCCATAAACTGCCGCGTTGCAAGGCCTCAGCGGGAGTCAGCCACAACAAGGCCGTCACATGCACTAAATCGGTGAGCAATAAACTGGGAATGTAGAGCCAGCTCAACCAACGCCGAGCCTGCGGCAAAAGCAAAAGCCCAATCAAAATTCCGCTAACGATGATTAATGGCGAAACAGGCCGCTCACCAAGCCAATAGAGCAGCAATGCACCACCAACCGAGAGCACCAATTGCACCCCAAAGTATGTTCGTAACCCACGCATCACCCGCCGATGGCGCTGGCGTAACCACGTTGCCGAATACATCATGCCGTCTTGGCCCCACACTAGATTTGGCTGAAAACCACATTCGCTAGCTTGCAGAGATCATACCAAAAAAGTGCTTCTTTGGCAGCCCAATTAACGCGCTTCGGTCGAAATCATGCGCCATTGTTGCCAAAGCAATAATCCAACGATCCCGCTAATTTGGCGTAACCACGGCCATGGCAAGCCAATTGCGCTTAAACTGATAAAAAGCAGCGTTCCCATAATGCCAATGACAATGCTCAGCGCAATCAATAATCCATCGATGACCAAGCGTCGGCGATAAAAACTTTGGGTACGCAGCCAGCCAATCAGGATTGTATAGCCAGCCAACAGCCCGCCAATCCAAAGCCAATCGGTCAGCAGTAAACGCTGATAGTTTTCCCAAACACTCCAGCCAGCATTGAGCAAACTAAGCCACAACAGATGTTGATTAATGCTTTGGTAGCTATCGCGGTCGAAGGGCACAATATACATAGCATGGTTCCTAAAATAGCAACAGGGCTGAGCATACTCAACCCTGTTAGTAGTTAACGAGTGGACATTTTGGCAATCGTTACGCCATCGCCACCTTCGCCTTGGCTACCGCTATTGTACGATTCGACCAAAGGATGGCGTTTGAGCAGCGTGCGCACAACTTGGCGCAAGGCTCCAGTTCCCTTGCCATGCACCAAACGCACTTCCGAAAGATTAGCCAAATAGGCATCGTTGAGATAATGATCGAGCTGATTTTCCACATCTGAGGCGCGCCAACCACGCATATCAAGCTGCATCGAAACATTTGGTGGCGGTGGTGGAGTATTGATCATACGCTGAGCAGGCATATATTTTTGCACCGCTTGGGTTGGGGCAGTGCCAGCTTTTTCTAAACGCAACTCGCGTAAATCGACCCGCAGCCGAAAACCACCCAATTGCACTTCAGCTTCGCTGGCCTCTTCATCCAAATCCAAGACCACGCCCGAAAGCTTAACGCTGCTCACAAAGACTTGATCGCCAACTTGGATGGTGCGCGGAGCAGGGGCAATTGCAACTTTGGGAACAACCGGAGGTTTGGCTTTGGGTGGAGTAGGAGCCTGAGGAACCCGTTCAGTAACCCGATTAAGGCGTTGTTCAGCCTGTTCCATCCATTGGCGGCTAACCGAAACTGAGCGAAATTCATCACGTAAACGGCGTAATTCGGCGCGCACTTCGCGCAATTCTTCGTCAAGTTGGCGTTGATAACTGGCTAATTGCTGTTCGCGATCCTGCTCAAATTCGTACAATTCACGGCTTAAGCGATCGCGGACTAACTCTGCATCTTCGCGCAATTCCAAGGCGCGGGCGGCTTCAGTTTCAGCGGTTGAGCGTTCGCGATGAATCGCGGCCAGCAAATCTTCAACTTGGACATTATCGCGGCTAATTGTGGCCCGAGCGCGTTCGATCAAATCGCGTTTAAGCCCCAAGCGTTCAGCAATTGCCAAGGCATTCGAGCGGCCTGGCAAGCCAATTGAAAGCCGATAGGTGGGCGATAAGGTTTCAACATCGAACTCAACTGAGGCATTTTCAACCCCATCGGTGCTATAGGCAAAAGCCTTGAGTTCAGCATAGTGGCTGGTTGCCATCGCCAGACAGCCAACATTCAGCAAGCGTTCAATAATTGCCCGCGCCAAGGCTGCGCCTTCGACCGGATCTGTCCCAGCGCCCAATTCATCAAACAACACCAACGAATCAGGGGTTACCCGATCTAAGATTTGAATAATGTTGGTCATGTGGGAGGAGAAGGTGGAGAGGCTTTGTTCGATGCTTTGTTCATCGCCAATGTCGGCAAATATTTTGCCAAAAATGGGTAAGCGTGAGCCTTGATGAGCCGGGATATGCATGCCTGCTTGAGCCATTAAGGACATCAAACCGACTGTTTTGAGCGCAACAGTTTTACCACCAGTATTTGGGCCGGTGATAATGATCATTTGGGTGGGGCCGCCCAACCAAACATCGGTTGGCACAACCAGATCTTGGTTGAGCAACGGATGGCGCGCTTTTAACAACGAAACCGTCGATTCAGGGTGCAAATCGTCGGCAGGGGCTGGCGCATTAATTAATGGCTGGCTCGCACGCAGGCTAATGCTATATTTGGCTTTGGCAAAGGCTAAATCTAATTCAGCGGTTGCCTCGACCCCAATAATAATTGGCATGCCTTCGCTGGCAATTTTGCCCGAAAGCGCCGCCAGAATGCGCTGAATCTCTTCGCGTTCGGCTAATTGCAGCTCGCGCCACTGGTTATTTAATTCAACCGTGGCTAATGGCTCAATATACAACGTTGCGCCAGATGATGATTGATCGTGGACAATCCCACGCAGGGCACGGCGTTGCGGAGCCTTGACTGGCACAACATAGCGGCCATCACGGACAGTAATAATTGGCTCTTGCAACACATCGGCATATTGCGATGAATTAATAATTGCCTGCAAACGTTCTTGCAAACGGTTAAATGCCACCCGAATAGCGCTGCGCAAACGGCCCAATTCAGCAGAAGCACTATCTAAAACTTCGCCATCGGGGCCAATCGTGCGTTCAATTTCGTGCTCAAGCGTGGCCAAATTTGGCAGTTGCTCGGCTAAGGAATGCAACGGCACAAAATCAGGATGATTGCGCAGAACCTGGCCACGCAAGCGGCGCATTGCCGCCAAGGTGGAGGCAATCTCTTGCACCCGACTCGCCTCAAGAATCCCACCACGACGAGCATGTTCTACCGCAGGGCGAACATCGCGAGCACCGCCAATTGAGACATCGGCAAACGATTCAATTAAAGCACGGGCGGCACTGGTACGAATTTGCGCCTGGAGAATCCACTGCCCATCAGTTGATGGATGGAGTTGCGCAACCAACTCACGGCTTGCACTAAACGCAGCATGACGTGCAAGCTGATCACGAACTTTATCAAATTCAAGAGTTTGGAGTACAACTTCTGATATCATCACGAAACTTCTTCTATTGCAAGTGCAACAAGCACCGCACGATTACCGTTGAACACTACGGAATAATTCATCGGCACTTCCGGGCATAATCGGACTAATTGGTGCATAAATCAGCGGTAAGATAATATTTAAAAATACATCTTTTAAGACTGATGCCCTGGTGCTCGATTGCAAAAACTTCATAGCTGGAAAATCGAGGACGGCTGCTGCATTTGTTGTAAATAAATACCGCAACATCATTGCAAAAATACTGGCGATCATTGCCCCAAGAACTAGCCCAAGCAATGAGCCAATTACCTTATCGATAAATTGGGCTTTGCCACCAACATTAAGATACCGAAAGGTATAACTTGCAACGGCAAGCAGAATAAAAAACAAAACGAACAACAAAGCCAAAAATGATAACATTTCCAGAACCCGGAATGGTGTTGTCGAATTTTTGCCTATAAACGAGGCTAATGGCCGAAAATAGAGTGATGAAAGCACAACCGTCAGATAAAAGACGATAATTGCAATCCCCACCTTTAACATGCCTTGAAAAAACCCGTAAAAAAGCCCAATCACAACGAATAGCAGCAAGAGAATGTCTACAAATGGCATGAGCAAGTCCCTTATCTACCCACGCAGAACCAAAACATCCGAGAAAATCCTTTGATGTTGCTGGATCATGGGTGGCCAAAGCGCGATGGGCGTATTATAGCATAGCCCGATCTGCCGCTTCAGAAGCGCCTAACGAGCCTCACTCGCTAGCTCCAGATAGGCTGGATCAATGGCAGTGGTAAGCCAAACGCCATTGTCGCTGCAAAAAAATGCTTGCCCAGCATTGCAGAGTTCTGCGGCCTTGACGATCAAGAGCACTGCTTGGCCATGGCGTGCGCCAACCTGCAAAGCAGTTGCCTGATCGAGTGAAAGATGCACATGCTGACGTTGCATAGGCCGCAGCCCAGTTTGCAAAATCGTGGCTAGATTGTGCTTAGCCGTGCCGTGATAGAGCCTTGCTGGCGGTTGTTGGGCTACCAGCCCGAGATCGACCGTCACCGTATGGCCTTGATGGGCGCGAATTTTTTGGCCACTTTGGTCGAAGCCAAAGCGTTGTTTGTTGTTTTGAGCCACAACCTGCTCAAGCTCGGCTTTGGTGATGGCAAAATTATTGGCTTCACAGGCCGCTAATAAGGCATCGACCGCAACCCAACCACCGTGTTCAAGGGTCAAGCCCAACCGCTCTGGCTGATGGCGTAGATGTTTACTCAGATATTTGCTCACCCGAACTAATCGACGTTCATCCATTGCTGGTTTGGCTCCTTTGCACCACAAGATTGTTTGCCGCTTGAATTTTAGGGCTAGCTTTATTTGACCATAACTTTAGGCTTTTGACATCAGTCTCTGGATTTAGACCGCGCCTCGGTTTTGCGATGGAAATTGATCAGCCTATTTGCCCCCAACCCTCAATTCACGTACACTTGCAGTATGAGCGTGTATCGTATGTCCCACAATGACGTGGAGGATTTTGGCTATGTCACCGATTTGGGAACCACTGTTGACGGGCTTAATCGATTATGCTGGGCTTTTTCCCCCAGCTGCTTTAAGCATGGATCAAGCCACCAGCAACTATGCCACGTATCGTTCTAGCAACCAACACGGCTATCTAGCGCGTTTTATTTTGCCCTATAGCCGGCTTGCAGAATGGCAGGCCAGCCTTGGCAGCAAACCAAGCCAGCCTTGGCCGATCAGCCTCTTGGTCAACGACCCCGCCCAACTTGCTGAAATTCCGGCGCTCAACCAACACTACCAAGGCTGGTTGGTGATTGATAGTGCCGAGATCAAGGCCGACCGCCTCGAACAGATTGCAGCAATTCATGCAGCGCAGCCCGCTGATGTTACGGTCTTCGTTGAAATTCCCCATGATCCCGACCCAAGCAGCTTAATTGCCGCCCTGCGCAGCACGGGGCTACGCGCCAAATTACGCACTGGTGGCATCACCGCTGCTGCTTTTCCTGAGCCAGAGCACATTTTGCGCTTTTTGCATGCCTGCATCAGCAATGGTGTGGCCTACAAAGCAACCGCTGGCTTGCATCATCCGTTGCGCGGCGAATATCGCCTAACCTATGCAACGGATAGCGATCAGGGCTGGATGTATGGCTATCTTAATCTTTTGTTAGCGAGCGTCTTACTTCAAACAGAGGCCGCGCATCACGATGTGCTTGCCGCCTTGGTCGAGCATGATCCCAGTGCAATTAGGTTTAGCCAGCAAACAATTGATTGGCGCAATTGGCAGTTTGAAGCTGATGATGTCCAAGCAGTGCGTCAGAGTGGACTGCTTGCCTTTGGTTCGTGCTCATTCGAAGAGCCAATTAACGAATTTGCCAGTTTTAGCGAGCAGCCAGCCTTGGCCTATGGAGCAAGCAATTAATGTTGAACGAAACCCATGATCCAGCGTTGCGCAGTTGGGTAGCGAGTGCCAACCAAGCTGGAGCCGATTTTCCGATTCAAAATTTGCCGTTTGGCGTGTTTCGCCGCCAAGCCAGCCACGAGCAATGGCGCATTGGCGTGGCAATCGGCAGCAACATTCTCGATTTGAGCCAAGCCGCCGAGCATTTTAGCGATTTGGATCAAGCTGCTTTGGCCGCATGTCGGGCTAGCAATCTGAATCAATTAATGAGCTTAACGCCTGCGGTTTGGCATAGCATTCGGCTACAATTAAGCCGCATGTTGCGCCAAGGCTCGGGCTTACAAGCAACCTTGGAGCCGTTGTTGCTGGCCCAAGCAGAGGCCGAGTTGGCATTGCCAGCAGCAATTGGTGATTACACCGATTTCTATGCCTCGATTTTTCATGCTACCAACATTGGCTCAATGTTCCGCCCAGACAATCCGCTGTTGCCCAATTATAAATATGTGCCGATTGGCTACCACGGGCGGGCTTCGTCGATTCGGGTGAGTGGCACGCAGGTCAAACGCCCACACGGCCAAACCAAAGCTCCCGATGCTGAAGCCCCAACCTTTGGGCCATGTCGCTTGCTCGATTATGAACTAGAGTTGGGCTTTTGGGTCGGCCAAGGCAACCAACTTGGCCAACCAATCAATATTGAGCAGGCCGAAGATCATGTTTTTGGGGTTTGCTTGCTCAACGATTGGTCGGCGCGTGATATTCAAGCGTGGGAATATCAGCCGCTTGGGCCGTTTTTGGCCAAAAATTTCATCAGCAGCATCTCGCCATGGGTCGTGACCCTCGAAGCGCTAGCACCCTATCGCTGCCCCGCCTTCGAGCGCCCAGCCGACGATCCCGCTCCGCTAGCTTATTTGGATAGCTCAGCCAATCGCAGCGCTGGCGGCCTTGATGTAGTGCTTGAAGTGAGCCTGCAAACCGCCAGCATGCGCGAGGCTGGCCAAGCAGCCGAGGTGCTGAGCCTTGGCAATTTCCGCGATATGTATTGGACATTTGGCCAAATGCTGACCCATCACGCCAGCAATGGCTGCAATCTTCAGCCTGGCGATTTATTGGGCAGTGGCACAATTTCCGGCCCAAACAAAGAATCACGCGGCTGTTTGATGGAATTGACATGGCGTGGCCAAGAACCAATTCAACTCAGCAACGGCGAGGAACGGCGTTTCTTGCAAGCTGGCGACGAGCTGATTATCCGTGGTTGGTGTGGCAACGCCGATGGCCTGAAAATTGGCTTTGGCGAGTGTCGTGGTGTCGTTTTAGATTAAGAACATAGAACATAGAACATAAACTTGGCGCTATTTTAACGCAGAGGCGCAGAGTGCTAAAGCTGTAGGCTATAGGCTAGCACAACATCTGTTGGCATTTCAAACAATCCAATAGCCCTCAACCTCTAGCCTTCATTTCGTCGATTAATCTCATTCCTATGCTCTATGTTCTTTGCTCTATGCTCTTTATGCTTCATCCTTATCTAGGATTGACACCGCCTAGACTGCCCACTATAATCGAGCAGTCCTTTAAATGCGGTCCGGCGAGGCTGCGAAGGCGTGTAGCTCAATAGCAATTTTTGCGCATTTTCGCTCATGCCCTAGGTCGGATCGTCGGCTTGGGGTTTGTTGTTTCTCCGAGGTTGTATGGCACACACCGACTACTCCGTTGATATCGTGATTCCGGTATTGAATGAAGAGCAGCAGCTCGAGCAAAGCGTCTTGGCGCTGCGTGATTTTTTGCAGGCTTCATGCCCGTATCGTTGGCGAATTGTGGTCGCCGATAATGGCTCGACCGATCGCACACCTCAAATTTGCCACGATTTGCGCAGCCGCTTTCCTGGCGAGGTCGATTTTGAACGCTTGGAGCAACGGGGCCGTGGGCGGGCTTTGCGCACCACGTGGCTCAAAAGCAGTGCCGATGTGCTGTGTTATATGGATGTTGATCTTTCGACCAACCTCCGTGCCTTGCCACCACTACTGGCAGCATTAATTCATAGCGATTATAGCCTTGGCACTGGCTCGCGCTTGATGCACGGGGCGATTGTAACCCGCCAATGGAAGCGCGAAATGATCTCACGCGCCTACAATTTCTTAATTCGGCTGCTCTTTTGGCATCGTTTTCGTGATGCCCAATGTGGCTTCAAAGCCATTACTCGCCAAGCAGCCCACGAACTCATCCCAACAGTGCGCGATAACGAATGGTTTTTTGATACAGAATTATTGCTCAAAGCAGAAAAACGCGGCTATCGCATTTTTGAAGTGCCTGTTGAATGGATTGAAGATTTGGGCACGACGGTCAAAATTGTTAAAACTGCATGGCAAGATATTAAAGGCTTGGTGCGGGTTCGCTTGGGTGGCTAACTCATTCATTAGCCCTAGGTCGCTGTGCGGTAGCGTTCGCACCAAATCGGGGCTACAATAGATATTACGCGACGGATCAGATAGTCTTGGTTGGCAGGAGCAGATCGATGACACCCAAACAGTTGATGAATGACGAGGAAATTCGCCGCGCCCTCAAACGCATCGCCCATGAAATTGTCGAACGCAATGCAGGAGCAAGTTTGGTTTCCTTGGTTGGGATTCATCGGCGAGGTGTGCCATTGGCGCGCCGCTTAGCCGCCATGATCGCCGAAACCGAACATGTGCAAGTGCCAGTTGGCGAGCTGGATATTGGCCTCTACCGCGACGATTTACATTCACGTGGGCCAGCACCCATCTTAGGCCGCACGATTTTGCCCGAACTAGGCAAGCGGGTCGTGGTTTTGGTCGACGATGTGCTCTATACCGGACGCACCATCCGCGCCGCATTAAACGAATTGAGCGATTGGGGCCGACCAAGCGCCATCCAACTGGCAGTGCTGGTTGATCGCGGCCACCGTGAGTTGCCAATTCGCGCCGATTTTGTGGGCAAAAATATTCCCACTGCCAAAAATGAGCGGGTTGATGTGCAACTCAGTGAAATTGATCAAGCCCAAGATAGTGTTGTAATTGTGCAGGAGGACTGATGGGGCGAAGCGGGCAAGCACGACGACGGCGACGGACATCACGCTTTTTGGAGCACGTTGGGTCACGGCGCAAACGAGCAGCGGTGGCACCATTGCAACTAGATGGCCGCGCAGAAACCGCTGCATTGTTGGCGACCCTTGATGAACTTGCACCATTGTTAGATGAGCAGAGAATTATGGTCGAAGATGAAGAACTAGCCAATTTATTAAGCCGCTGTACCATCGATCTGCGCGCCCGCGCCGAACGCGATGAGTTGCGTCCGGCCTTTTTGCGCGAAGAAGATTTGCTGGCGGTTCAGCAATTATTAACCTCGATGGATCATGTCAATCCAATTATTTTGGGCAAGGCGCGTTCGGGCAAAACCGCCTTGGTGCATGAATTGGTGCGGCGCTTGGTCAAAACGCCGCAAGAGATGCCCGAAAAACTGCGCGATTTGCCGATGTACGAGATGACTCCTGCTTCGTTGTTGGCTGGTTTGCAATTTGGCGAGGGCTGGCGCGCCAATCTCTCGACCTTGTTTGGCAAATTGGCTGAGCAAGGCGCGGTGTTGCTGTTTATTCGCGATATTCACGCGGCGGTTGGAGCTGGAGTCAAACGTGGCGATGATGATGATGATGATTTGGCCGCCGCGCTTGAATCGAATTTACACAACGGCAAATTGAAAATTATCGCCGAAGCGCGGCCCGATCGTTGGCAGGCAATCGCTGCTGATCGCGAATCGTTCGCCGATTTGTTTACCTCGATTCATTTGGCGATTCCCAAGCCAGAGCAAGTTGCTGAAATTGTGCAGCATGTGGCCGAACGCCATCGCAACCGAGCGACTATTGAGCCAGCCAGCCAAGCCACCGCGATTGATATTGCTGGGCGCTTTATTCTCAATCAGGCCTTTCCTGGCAAGGCAATTGAATTGCTGGAAGATTCGCTGCTCTTGGCTGAACGCCAACAGGAGCCTGAAGTGTTGCCGCGCCATGTGGTCGAATGTTTTGGCAATCGGACTGGCCTCACCAAATTATTGCTCGATGAAAATGAGCGCTTCGATGAAATTGCCCTGCGTCGTTCGTTCAGCGAACGCGTGCTCGGACAAGATCCTTCAGTCATTGCCATGGTGCAAAAGTTGGCTTTGCTCAAAGCGCGGCTGCACGATCCGGCGCGGCCAATGGGTGTCTACTTTTTCCTTGGGCCAACCGGCGTGGGCAAAACTGAGCTAGCCAAAACCTTGGCCTCGACCTTGTTTGGCAGCGAAGAACGCTTTGTGCGCTTCAATATGGCCGATTACAGCGGCGAATACGATTTTGCCCAATTATTTGGCCGCACCTGGGGCGATAGCGATGCAGAACGCCGTGGCAAACTGACCATGGCGCTGATCAATTTGCCATTTGCGGTGCTGCTGCTTGATGAATTCGAAAAAGCCCATCGCTCAATTTTCAATCGCTTTTTGCAATTGTTCGATGAAGGTATTTTGGTCAATGCGATGGGCGAGGAAATCAACCTGCGCAATACGATCATCATCATGACCAGCAACTTTGGCGCGACGATTGTACAAGGCGAAACCTGGGGCTTTGCAGCGCGCGAAGGTATCGAAGCGGTTGAACGGCGGGTTTTGCGCGAAACAGAAGAATTTTTCTCGCCCGAGTTTATCAATCGGCTTGATGGCGTAATTTTCTTCAAGCCACTGTCGCAAAGCGATATGCGCAAAATTGCCGCCCGCGAAATGCGCAAATTATTCGAACGCGAAGGCTTGGTGCGGCGCAACGTGCAAGTTGAGCTTGACGACGCTGTGCTGGATATTTTGCTCAAACATGGCTACAGCATTCGCTATGGCGCGCGCTATCTGAAGCGCCAAATCGAAAAGATGGTCACCTATCCCTTGGCTTCGGCCTTGCTAACTCGGCCTGAGCAAACCAATGGCTTGTTGCGTTTGTACGTAGCTCGCGAGCAAATCAAGGCTTCGTGGGTGGCGAATGATGATGAAGAGCCGCTGTTGCCCTCGCCCGAGGAGCAAGCGCTGCAATTGCCCCAAACCGTCGAAGAAGCGGCGCTATTTATCGAGCAATTGCACAAGCGACTGAATCATCTGATCGCTCAGTTGAATGTGGTCGAAGCGCGCGAACGCCAAACCGAGCTGATGGACGAAATGTCCAGCCCCAGCTTTTGGGATGATCATGATCAAGCGCAGTTTTTGCTGGCTGAGTTGAGCAATGTAGCACGGCGAGTTGGCCGTTGCGACGATCTGCGGCGTTTGTATGACGATGCAGATCAACTTTTGCAACGAATTCGCGAGCGCAACGAACGGCGTTTGTTCCCAGAACTGATGCGCATGGCCAAACGGCTCGAACGCGAGTTGCGCTTTGCTGAGCTAGAAATGTTGTTCAGCAACCCAGAAGATTGGTACGATGCCTATATCGTTTTGGAGAGCGACCAAGCGGGCTTACGCTGGGTACGCAACTTGGCCAACGCCTACTTGGAATGGTCGCTGGGCAAGCGCTTTGAAGCCAAGGTCATCGACGAAACGCCAGCAGAAGATAATTTGATTCGGGTGACATTGCAGGTTAGCGGCTCAGGAGCGTTTGGCTTATTGCGCAGCGAAGCAGGCACCCATCGAATTGCCGAAACTGGCGGCGAGCCACGGCTCAAAACCGTGACCCAAGTCCAAATAACGGTCTTGCCAGTGCCAACCGAAGATACGCCAGCGCCAGCCAGCAGCGAAATCGAAACGACTGTTAATAATACCCGTGCCGATGGCTACTTTTTGCGCAAGCTACGGGTAACTGGGCGGGCGTTACATCGCTATAGTGGCACAGCGGCCTTTGCCTGCGCAGGCAGCGAGCGCGCGGTGCGCGAACTCTTGCAGAGCCTGCTTTTAGCACGCTTGGCCATGAAAAAGCTCGATGATTTTATTCAGCCAAGCGACGATGCTTGGGGTTCGGTGGTGCGCAGCTACCACTTGGGCAAACGCTCAACCATCAAAGACCCGCGCACCGAAACCGTGCATACCAATCCCAAAGCCGCCCTTGCAGGTGAGCTTGACATCTTTATTGAAGCGGCGTTGCGCTGGCGAGCAGCATTGCCAGCCCGTCGCTAAATCGTCAAGGCGCTTAGGCCACAACCTAAGCGCTTTTGCTTAATATGCAACTTGCTATAGATGGAGAATTTCTATGAGTTCGCCAACCACTACTCCGCGCCGGCGGCATGTGCTTGATCTTGATGATTGGAGTGCCGACGAACTACGCAGCTTGTTGACTATCGCCGCCCAGATGAAAGACATCTTGGCGCGCCCAGTCAAACAAGTGCCAACCTTGCGCGGCAAAATTGTGGTCAATATGTTTTGGGAAGATAGCACCCGCACGCGTTCATCGTTTGAGCTAGCCGCCAAAGCACTTTCGGCTAATGTGCTCAGCCTCGGAGCCAAGGATACCAGCGTCAAAAAAGGCGAATCGTTGGTTGATACGGTGCGCACGGTGCAAGCGCTAGGCGCAGATTATATTGTGATGCGCCATGGCCAAAGCGGCGCGCCCTACTTGGTGGCCCAGCATTTCCGTGGCTCGGTGATTAATGGCGGCGATGGTCGCCACGCCCATCCATCGCAAGCGTTGCTCGACCTCTTCACGATGCACGAACGGCTGGGCGAGCTGGCCGATAAAAAAGTGGTGATTGTCGGCGACATTCTGCATAGCCGCGTGGCGCGCTCCAATTTGTGGGCGCTCACCACAATGGGCGCAAAAGTTGTGGTTTGTGGCCCGCCGACCCTAATTGGCCCAGCCAAATATTGGCAAAGCACTTGGCCCAAGGTCGAAATTTCGCATAGCCTCGACCACGCCGCCGAAGGCGCTGATGTGCTGATGGCCTTGCGTTTGCAGCACGAACGCATGGAAGGTGGCTTGCTGCCATCGCTGCGCGAATATAGCCGCCGCTTTGGCTTGAATGCGACTCGCGTCGCCAGCGCCAACTCCAACGTGATTGTGATGCACCCAGGCCCGATGAACGAAGGCGTTGAAATTATGCCCGACGTAGCGACCGGCCCGCACTCAGTCATTGAAACCCAAATTACCAACGGCGTAGCCATGCGCATGGCCTTGTTCTACTACCTTGCCACTGGCAGCGAGCAGGTTTAGAATTTAGTTCCCTCACCCCCAGCCACCTCCTTTCAAGGGTAGGTTGTTAATAAAGAGTGTGGTGGTCAAACATTCCCTCACCCCCCAGCCCCCTCTCCCACGAAAACGCGGGCGAGGGGGAGCATCAATTTTCACCACCAATCATGCGAAAACCACAGGGTTAAAGCCCCTCGCCCGCGCCACGGGAGAGGGGTTGGGGTGAGGGGATCTTAAATCCTACCCTTGTAAGAACCCCCTCTGCCACTAGACGCAAGCGAATGGGAGCGAGATGAGGGCGAGGGAAAATTCTCATCCATTGCCGCAACCCTCATCAAATCCTCAGCTAATTCGGCCACAAACGATCTATTATTGGCCTACGATCAACGGCAGATCGAACTGCCTGCGAGGTTTCAGCCCGATCCAGCCTTTTTGCGCTATCACAATCAGCATATTTTCCAAGGCTAGGATTAATTATTGGGAGAGCATGATTATGACTATGCGCCAGCAATTAGCCCAGCAATATGGCACCAGCAATAATCTCCAAGCCCGCATTGCAATTCACGAGCGGTTTAGCACCAACCAACAAGATTGGGTCGATTGGCTATGGGAAACCATGCAATTGCCCAAGCAAGGGCGAGTGTTGGAACTTGGCGGTGGCACTGGACGCTTATGGCACGAGCAGCGCAACCATTTAGGCCAGTTACAGATTAGCTTTAGCGATCATTCGCTGGGCATGCTGCACACGGCCAAAGCGCAACTTAGCGCGCTTGATCAGCTTAATTTTAGCCAAATCGATGCCCATTATTTGCCATTTGCCGACGCTTCGTTTGATGGAGTAATTGCCAACCATATGCTCTATCACGTTGCCGACCAAGCCTTAGCCTTGGCCGAAATTCGGCGCGTGCTCAAGCCACATGGCACGTTTTTTGCCGCCACCAACGGCAATCAGCATATGCACGAAATCAAAGAACTCATTCAAGCAGTCGATCCTAGCGCCGATGTTACGCCATTTAGCCTAAGTTTTACTCTCGAAAATGGGGCTGAATTATTACAAACGCAATTTGCTCAGGTCGAACGAATCGATTTTGAGAATAATTTGGCCGTCACCGAAGTTGAGCCAATTGTGGCGTATGTGCGCTCAACCCAACGCATAAGCGAGGAATCATTGGATCTGTGTCGCGAGCTGGTCAGCGAGCAATTAGCCGCCAACCAAGGCCTGTTTCCAATTCAAAAAGCAGTTGGCTTGTTTATCTGTCGTTAAATTAAGAACGCAGTGATCGCTAAACGATCACTGCGCTTTCGCACGCGCCATTGCGTACCCCCAATCAGGCTTGTTCGCGGCGTGGAACCAAGCTCAACAAGGCTTTGGAGCGCAACCCAAGCAAGGCCGAAATCACACAGGCAAAGCCACCAATCCCAGTTGCGATTGGCGTGCCCCAATGTTCGGCCACAAAGCCTGCTTGCAAGCTACCAACCAAGCCCAAACCAACCAATGTCATCACATAAAAGCCCATCACTCGCCCGCGCAAGCTATCGACAGCGGTCGTTTGCAGAATTGTGTTGGCGGTTGCCAAAAAACTGACCATCGAAAAGCCGGTGAAGGTCATAATTGGCAAAGCCAGCCAAAACGAGCGATTGAGCGCCAGCAAACAGATGCCTACGCCAAAGCCTAATGCGCCATTCAGCAACAACTTGCGACGATCAGTTTGGGCATTGGTGCGGGCTACCCGCAGCGCCGCCAGCAAAGCCCCAATCCCATTTGCTACCATCATCGCGCCCAAACGGGCCGAGCCTTCAGGAATCAGCGGCGTAACCAAAATTTGGTCGGCAAAAATCGGCAGCAACGAGGTATAGCCAAAGCCCAAAATACTTGGCACCAGCACAAGCACCAAAATGATCCGAATTAAGGGCGTTTGCAAGGCATAGCGCGCGCCATCCATAAAATCATTAACCGATGAGCTATTGCTTTTGCGCGGCGCTGGCGCAATCAAGCCTGTCATCATCGTTAAGCCAATCAGCACTGCGATAAAGCTCAAGCCATTGAGCAAAAAGGCCCAAGCCAAGCCCACAGCGCTCACCAACATCGCGGCAACTGCTGGGCCAATCGCCCGTGCGCCATTGAAAATCGAGGCATTCAGGCCAATCGCATTCATCAGATCATCGCGATCGCCGATCATTTCTGAGGTGAATGCTTGGCGCGCTGGCATATCCACTGCATTAACCATCCCATTGACCAAGGCTAAAGCCAAGACATGCCAATAGACCACGCTATCGCTAAAGGTCAACATTGCCAAGGTCAACGATGAAATCATGGCAGCCATCTGCGCCCAAAACACCACCCAGCGCTTGGAATAGCGATCAACTAAGACCCCAGTGAAGGGCGAAAGCAACAAAACTGGCAAGGCGGTGAAGGCAGCAACCGTGCCCATGGCAAATGCCGAGCCGGTTATTTGGTAGACCAACCATTGCAAGGCCAGCGATTGCATCCATGAGCCAATCAGCGAAATCAGTTGGCCAAACCAAAAGAGGCGAAAATTGCGATGATTTAACGCCCGAAACATATACGGCCATTGCCGTGGAAGATGTAGGCTTTGAGCTAAAGTTCGTTTTTCAAGCATCTGCACGATTCCTGTCTAAGCAGCAATAGGTTAATCATATCACGATATGCTAATTTTTGCATACAACTAAGGAATGACTATCGCCCCATTGTTCCTATTCAGGGACTAGCCATGCCCAAACCCATGGATGCAATAATGCAACCATGGGTTTAAGCAGGCAGCGGCATGCTGCGCAAAAAATAGCTGAATGCTCTAGTGGATTGAAGTGCAGAGAGGAGGAAAAATGCTTTAGGCTTCGCGGCGAGTGAGCCAGAATACGCCTAAGCCAACCACAAAACTGGCAATAGCCTTGCCGAAATCACCAAGCGGCATATCGCCACGCATCACCGGAACGCCAAGTGCTGCGCCCATCCATGGAAACCAGGCAGGCAGCACCAACAGGCGCTTGATCCGATCGGAGAAACGTTCGTGAGTACGAATCCACTGGACAGTTGCTAACCAGCCAATCAATGCCACTACTAAAAGAACGATGATAAAACTGCTTGATGAAGCCATGGGCTACCCTTCATGAATCTTGACAATAATCGTGTTATCTATTGTAACAAAGGCTTGAGCAAAAAATGTTGGCTAATCGTCCTGTTTTGGTGAGAAGTTGGTTAATCCTTGGGGTTAAGCTATGATCCACGAAGCACACGAAGACCGAAACCGCGAAGAACGCGAAGAGCGCGAAGGCTGTTTTCGCCACAGATTTGATGATATTCTACTAACGCAATGCCACTAATCCCAAACCCTATGTTCTATGTTCTTTGCTCTATGTTCTGCTTTTTGACTTTTGACTTTTGCCTTTTGATTTTCCTCCTGGCCCCCCGACCCTCAGCCCCTGACCCCCAACTCCCGATTGTTGGCATTTGGTAATCCAGCGCGGCTGATTTTGGCCTGTAAGCGTAGTACAATAGAGCAATTCTTGGCTTGTAGTGTAGTGAGGTAGGGCAATGGCAATTTTGGGCATTGATATTGGTGGCTCAGGCATCAAAGGGGCAATTGTTGAAATCGCTCAAGGCACGATGATTAGCGAACGCTTGCGGATTAGCACGCCCCAACCAGCAACCCCCGAGGCTGTGGCCCAAACGGTGCAGCAATTAGTTCAACAATTAAATTGGCATGGCCCGATTGGCTGTACTTTTCCAGCAATCGTCAAAAATGGGCATACGCTCAGTGCTGCGAATGTTGACCAAGCGTGGGTTGGCGCAAATGCCGACCAATTGTTCGAGCAAGCGACTGGCTGCCCGTTTCATATGCTCAACGATGCTGATGCTGCTGGCTTGGCCGAAATGAAATATGGCGCAGGCAAAGATCATCATGGGGTTGTAATGATGCTGACCTTTGGTACTGGCATTGGCAGCGCCTTGTTTGTGCAAGGCTTGCTGGTTCCCAACACCGAGCTTGGCCATTTGGAAATTCGCGGCAAAGACGCTGAACATCGGGCCTCGGATCGGGTGCGCGAAGAAAAAGGTTGGGATTGGCCAAAATGGGCCGAGAAAGTCAACGAAGTTTTGGCCCGCATCGAAGCCTTATTCTCGCCCGATTTGTTGATTATGGGTGGTGGCGTGAGCAAACGCTTCGATAAATTTGGCCAATTTTTGCAAACCAACGCTCCCTTGGTTCCCGCTACGCTGCAAAATAACGCTGGCATTATCGGCGCAGCCTTGGCCGCAAGCGAACTCTTTGAACAAGGCCACCACATTCCCAACGCCCACTAGTTTTTGGCTACCGCTACACCTTTGAGGATTCTATGTCGACGCTTGCTTTATTTAGTAGCTTGGCTCAAACGTTGCTGGCAACCACACCCTTCGAGCAACGCCTGCAACATTGTTTTGGCATGTTGGCGGATAGCTATCCTCAGCTCGATTTACGCTTAACCTTATTTAATGAGCCAGATGCTCGCCCCCACGTTGTCTTGCCGTTGCATCGTACCAGCGCCGTGTGGGATAACACCCGCATGCTGCAGGTGGTGCGGCGGCGACAACCAGTCGTGATTGATCAGCATACAGCACCAGCCTTGCCACCCAGCCCATTTACCACCAGCTCAATCGTGGCCAGCGAATGGCAAGCAGATATGCAATGCTATTTGGGGCTGCCAATTCAGTGGGAAGGCCGCTTGTGGGGCGTTTTGGAGGCGCGGCGCAACGGCACATTCAGCGCCAGCGAACGCACATTATTGAGCAATTTGTTGCCATTGCTCGCCACCGCAATCGGCGAATCACACTGGGGCCGACCGATTCATCCGACCAACAGCGAACAACAACTTGATGTGCGGGCATTAACCCACGATTTAGAGATTGCGCCCGATGTAATTAGCCTGTTAACCACACTTTTGCAGCGAGCCATCCACGGCGTGAAGGCCAGCGCTGGCGCAATCAATCTGGTCGATCGCGAGCATGGCGAATATCAACTCGTGGCATCACAGGGGTATCCTGCTGCCTCAGGCATTAGCGAGCGTGCCTCGTGGCCATGGAATGTTGGCGTAGTTGGGCGCGTAGCTCGCACTGGCAAGGCTGCATTATTAACCGATATTGCCCACGACAGCGAATGGCAACTTTCAACCCCCGATGTGCGAGCTGAAATCGTTGTGCCGGTACGGGTCGAGGGCGAGGCTTGGGCGGTGCTTGTGCTTTCAACCAATCGCGAGCCACTGTTTAGCACCCGCGATCTGTATTTTATCCAAGCCTTGGCCGATGTGGCGGCGCGGCCATTACAACGCGCTACCAGCTATAGCGAATTGCTCGAAGCGCGCATGCAATTGCAGCAAACCTTGGCTAGTTTGCCTTTGGGCTTGGCCTTAACCGATAGCGAAGGCAAGATTTTACGCACCAATCCGGCGTGGTATCAGCTTTGGCAAATTGAGCAGCCAGCCGATGAAACTGCGCTGTATCTGCCATGGGATATTTTGCCCTTGCTGCTGAAGCGGCTTTCGCACCCATTGGAATTGACCGATTTCTTTGCCGAATGCCAAGCCCACCCCGATGAAACCCTCGAATTGGCTTTGCGCTTGAGCGAGCCGCTGCAAGATTTGAAATTGCGCTCAACGCCAGTCAAAGATGCTCAACATCAAATTACTGGCCGTTTGGTGGTGATTGAAGACGTGACCCGCGAGCGCGAAATCGACAAGATGAAAAACGAATTTGTCTCGGTGGTATCGCATGAATTGCGCACGCCGCTGACCTCGATTTTGGGCTATACCGAATTGCTGCTGGCCCGTGAATTCAAGCCTATCGAGCGCCAAGAGTTTATCCAAACTGTGTATGATCAGGCCAATCAACTCTCGAAAATGGTCGATGATTTGCTCAATCTTTCGCGTTTAGATGCTGGCCAGATTAAACTGAATCGCTGGGTGGTTTCGCTGCACCAAATTATTCGCGAAATTACCAAGCAGCTCAACGAAACAATTTCCGAGAAGCATCGTTTGTTAATTGATATTCCCGAAGGTATTCCGCCGATCTTTGCTGATAAAGATAAAGTGCGCCAGATTTTGACCAATCTGCTTTCGAACGCGATCAAATATTCGCCCAATGGCGGCCAAGTGGCGCTGATTGTGCGCGAATTGCGCAAAGTGCCGCCTGGTGCGCCGCCGCTGCCCAACGAGCGCTCGGTCATTATCGCAGTGCGCGACCAAGGCATGGGCATCTCCGAAGATGATTTACCCAAGCTTTTCACGCGCTTTTTCCGCGTCGACAACTCAACAACCCGCAAAATTGGCGGCACAGGCTTAGGTTTATCGATCACCAAAGCCTTGATCGAACTGCATGGCGGGCGCATCTGGGCCACCAGCATGCTTGGCCGTGGCACAACCTTCTGGGTCACCTTGCCAATTGCCACCGAACTAGCCCGCCGTGGATGAGCAACAAAGGATGAAGGAGGAGGGATGAAGGATGAAGTTTGTGTTTAACGCAGAGTCGTAAAGAAGGCTATAGGCTTTCGGAACAATTAATGGAATTAACATCAAAAGCCTATCCATCATTCCTGTGCGCCTCTGCGTTAAATTTGATTCAACATAGCCTATAGCCAACAGCCCATAGCCAACCTTCTTCGTGCGCTTCGTGGATCAACATTACGAAACCGCCACAGCCTGTTGCTCGATCTGTGGTTCGTTGGTTGCTTGGGCAGTTTGGGGGTCGCGCACGCCAAAACGCAGAATCAACCACGTCAGCAAACCGCCAGCAGCAGCCACCGCAAAGGTATAGGTGTAGCCAGCCGAATCGGCCAGCCAACCTCCAAGCAAGGGCGCAAGCAAGGTTGCCGGAGCAACCAAGGTATTAGCCAAACCAATGTAGCTTGGGCGCTCGGCAGGGCTGCCAAATTCCAAGGTCATGGACATAGTTATCGTCCACAAGGCTACGTTTGCCATGCCAGCTAGGGCAAAAATCAGATAAAACCAACCCAAGGCTGGAGCTAACCACGCACCCACGCCAGCAGCCAAGGCCAACAGTGCGCCGACTTCCATCACCCGCCGATAGCCAATGCGATCGCCGAGCCAGCCCATAATCGGGTTGGCAATGGTTTGGGTAACCAAGTAAATCGCGGTCATAATTCCAGCAGTTTGATCATCCAACCCAAAGCGTTTTACCGCATAAACCGTAAAGAAGGCTGTTGCCATCAAACCAAGCTGCGAGATAATGCGCGCCGCCAGAAACCAGCGAAAATTGTGGTCGCGTTTGAGAATAGTGGCAATGCTAGCCCAAAAATCACGTTGGCTGCCATGCGTGTATTCTGGCTCGCGGCTTGGCTCTTTGGTTGTCGCCAAAAACGACCACGAGATAACCATCGCGATGCCTGAAATGCCAAAACACAGCGCAAAATCAAGTGGCGACGGCAGTTTATCCAAAATAATGCCAGCGCCGACCGCGCCGATACTCGCCAAAAGATTGGCAGCAGCAGATTGCACCCCAAAGAATGTGCCGCGCCAGCGTTGCGGCATAATTTTGCCGATCATGGTTTGCCAAGCGGTAGCCGTTAAGCCGCCACCCAAGCCCTGCCAAATCAAGAGCATATAGGCTAGCCATAACGCTAATTCGCGGCCCAAATCAGCAGCAAACCAAGCAATTAAGCCCAAGCCAAAAAATGGCATGCGCTCGTTGATGGTCATGAGCAGCACCATTGGCTTGTAGCGCCGCAACGAAGCTACGCGCCGCGCCGTTAATAATTGGGGTAACTGCCAACCAACCGAGCGAATTGCCAAAATCAAACCAAGTAAAAGCGCCGAATCGGTCAAGGTGTGCATGAACAATGGAATAACCGTCACAAACGAGGCAATGCCAGTTGCGGCCCCAAAAAATGCGCCATCGGCGACATTAACCACCACATTATGCCGAACGTGCGCGTCAATTTCCTGCTGTTCCATAACCTGCCTAGCCTTGTTTGCAAAAACTATGATATGTCCATATGCGCATTATAAGCCTTCCGAGAACGTTTCCATCAGTCTCATGCAGGAGTTACACTTCCGCACAAATGTTCACAATTGAAATGAATTATGTTATCATGTGGCTCATTGATTTTGTGTTGAGGTATACGATGGAAGCGCTCACGATTATCAAAAGTTTGCTGGCCTATAACGCCGATTTTGATCAACGGATTTGGCAAAGCATCGAGGGTTTGAGCGACGAGCAATTTTGTGCCGATTACCCTTATTCGCATGGCTCATTGCGCAACCATTTGGTGCATATTGCCAGCGTCGAACGCGCATGGCTCACCGCTTTGCAAACAGGCGAGCGCCCAAAGCATTTCGACCCAATGGAATATACGACGATTGTTCAAGTGCGTGATCTTTTTAATGAGATGCGTGGCAACGTAATCAGCTATGTCGATCAGCTGCGTGATGAGCAATTGGACGATGCATGGCCAAATATACCATTGGCACGCTGGCATGTTTTAATCCAAATTACCAATCATGCTACCGACCATCGGGCTCAAATCTTGCGCATCTTGCACGATTATGGCCAAAAAACCTTCGATCAGGATATTGTAGAGCATTTTTGGGGTCGTTAATTCGTGGTATGCTAACCAACGTTCTCAGCCTTTAAACGCATAGAGGAGGCCACGTTGGGCACGCGAATTGCAAGCGCTTTGGTATTAGCTCCGGTCGTGTTGATCATTGTGTGGTTAGGTGGTTGGTGGACAACCGCGCTGATTGCCATCGCAGTCGTCATCGGCATCTATGAAATTCAACGGATTTTGCGAGCTGGTGGCTATCATCCACGTTTGCCATTAGCGGTTGGCCTTGGCTTGGCCTTTGTTGCGGCAACGGTCGCTCAACCACGCACCAACGTCAATTTAACTGGCGCGGTTGTGGCGCTTGGCGCAATGGCTAGTTTGATCTACGAAATTAGTCGCAAGGATCGCACGGGCGCGCTCGATGCATGGGCTGCCAGTTTGGGCAGCGCAATTTATGCGGGAGCGATGCTCAGCCATTTCGTCTTGCTCCGTGCTGATTCTAGCCCAACCCTGAGTGGCGGCCCGTTAAGCTCACTCAATATCGAAACTGGCGCAGCCTGGATCTACGCAACCTTTGCCGTAACCTGGGCCTCGGATACCGGCGCGTATTTTGCAGGTCGCGCTTTTGGCAAGCACAAAATGGCTCCCTTGCTTAGCCCCAAAAAAACCTGGGAAGGCTTTGTTGGTGGCACAATCGCCTCAATCGCTGCTGGCATTGGGATTGTCGCGCTTTTAGGCATGCAACTAACCATCGTTCAAATGATTGTTCTAGGCGTGATTGGCGCTGGCGGCGGCACGTTGGGCGATTTGGCCGAATCATTGTTAAAGCGCCAAGCAGGGGTCAAAGATTCAGGCAACCTGATTCCAGGCCATGGTGGTTTGCTTGATCGGGTCGATTCGCTGCTGTTTACCGCGCCCTTGGTCTATTATCTGCTGGCGGCTTGGCTCTAACAACTTGGCTGAGCAACTACTCTGATAGCCCTGTTCCATAGTTGGAGCAGGGTTTTTTCATTCGCTTTACAATGTTTACAAATAATCAAAAACCTGATATATACCAATATATAGTTAGTTGTTTTGCTCAACAATGATTAAGGAGTATGTCAATGCTGCCAACCCGTTCATCATTCTGGCGGATGCTGTTGTTATTCGTTATTCTGCAGTTAGCAATTTTGGGCCTTATGCGGCGATCGCCAGTGGTTGCGGCTCAATCACCTGCGGTTCCCAGTGCTTCGCATCACTTTAACTCTGGTATGAGACCGATCCCAAATGGCCAATCGATCACTGGAACATGGGATAGCGAGTTGGCCAACAAGCTCAATATTCCGGGGACGATCACCGATTTAGTATTTGCCGATGATGGCCGATTAACCATTATGGGCGAGTTTAACTATCTCAATGGTCAATTCGTGAATGGGCTAGCCACCCTGAATCAGCAAGGAGTTTGGCAAAGCTACGGGCTGCATGCGCAGGAAAGTGGTACGGTTGCGACAGCAGCCTACTATCACAATCAGCTGTATGTTGGTGGTCGGTTTAAGCACTTGGCCGGAACTCCACTGAACGGAATTGCCCGTTGGAATGGGACAAGTTTTGAGCAAGTGGGCACGGGGGTTAGTTACGAGCATGGTGGCCCAGCGGGCATTAATCAATTAGGGGTTATGAGCGATACGCTCTATTTAGCAGGTAATTTTAATTACTTCAATAATCAACTAACCCAAGGAATCCTTGGCTGGCGCAATCAGCAAGTTATAAACTTACCCAGCCATCCGATTGCCGAGGTACGCCAAATGGCGTTTGTTGATAATCGCATGATGATCACCCATGTCTATCCAGGCAAGGAGCAATATTCGCTGAGCTATGCTTTGTTGCAAAATAATGAATGGATTAATCCGCCTTGGCTTGGGCCAACCCAACGCTATAATTTTGATTGGATTTTTGCAGGCAACAATGGCTTCTATCGCCCAATGTATGCTGATTCAAACCGCACGATCAGTCAATTACAATTTTGGCAAACCGATGATTGGACGAATGGTATTACAACGTCGCTCAATTTGAATTATATGAGCTTGACCCAACTCGCCAACCAGCAAATGTATGTCAGCGATAGCCAACAACTGTATCAACTTACCTCCGATGCTTGGCAATTGGTCAATTTGCCGATGCAAATTCGGCAGATTAAGACCCTCGCCAACCATAACAATATCCTGTATCTTGCAGGCGATTTTACGCTCAATGGCGAGCCAAGCAGCTTAGTCCGTTGGGATGGAACCCAGCTTGAATCGCTGGCCACAACTATACGCTATGCCAATGTTGCGAGCCTTGGCGGCCAGCAAGGTCGGCCAATTGCCCTTACGAGCGACTTCAACCCATTAACTTCATGGTCTGATCAAAAACTTTTTAGTTGGCATAACCAGAGTTGGCAACCGTTGCTGCGCAAAATAACCCGATCGTCGTTCGAAGTGCTATCGGTTGATGACCAAACCAGCTATTTTGCTGCTGAGCGAGCCATCACCACGACCACCAGCATTGCGCGAAATCTTTGGCAAATTCAGCCAGACGTTTCATTCAGTGATCCGCTCAGCCAGAGTGCGACAATTAGCACGTGGTCTATTTCTGGCACTCAGCTTCTGGGTAATCTCTATGGTGGTTCATTGGAAGGCGTGATCAAGCTTGATCAAGGCAACATGAGCAACCTAGCCCATAATGGCGGCAGCTTGGGCTGGTTTGATAAGGTGTTGATGACCGATAATCAATTGTATGCGGTTGAGCCAAGTGGCGAACGCGGCTATTGGCACACCTATTTTAAGCGCTGGAATGGCACAAGTTGGCAACAAATTGCCATTTTGGGAATTGCCGATAGCCAAAAGAGCTTGCAAATTGTTGGTTGGCGCGGCTCGCTCTACTTCCTAAACCACGATAAATTATGCCGCTTCAATGGAACAGACTGTCAAGTGGTTGCAACCTTCGATCAGGTTCCCAATGTGTTGGTTGCCGATGATGATACCTTTTTATATGTTGGTGGGCCATTCGAGCATGTCGATAATGTTGCTACTGGCACGCTAGCCCGTTGGGATGGCACAACCTGGCAAGGCCTCAACCAACCTGCGAATGGCGAAATTACCCAAATTAGTGCCAACGATCAGCATTTGTATATTGCAGGCAAATTTACCCATGTTGGGGCAACGCCCTCGTTGGGCGTGGCGGCCCTGCGTTTTGGCCCGAGCGAAGTTGAAACATATCTGTTCTATTTGCCACAGGTTGTACGCTAAATAAGGCTTTGATTAATAGCTGTTGATGCTGCCCAAGTGGGTTTGATTGATGTCACTTGATCAAGCCCGCTTGGCGTTTAACCTACTAGCTGCGATTATGCAGAAACCTCGACATAATGTTTTACACCTTTAATCCACAGCTTATTCACGTAGTTATCCACAAGCAGCTATGGTATAATGCAAAGACGAAGCGGGAGCCAGCAAAACGGGCTTTTTTACCTCAAATTCTGAGTAAACTACATGCTCCCTTGACACACCAAGCTGAGAATAAGCGCTTTCTCTACCATAGCGATGGCCTAAAAACCACCTTTCGTGCTTCAATTGTGTAAAGCATTTTCTGCTTTTTTAACCGCCAGTTTTGGGCGGCTTTCGCTATGGGCAACCCTAGCTATAAAAGAGGTTTGTTATGAAAGATTTTGTCCATCTTCACGTTCACTCGGAGTATAGCTTGCTTGATGGCTATGCCACAACCAAAGCCATCGCCGAACGTGCTGCTGAGCTTCAGATGGATAGCATCGCCATAACCGACCACGGCGTGATGTATGGCGCGATGGAGTTTTATGCCAACGCCAAAAAAGCCAACGTCAAGCCAATTATTGGCATGGAAGCCTATATCGCCCCTAACTCGAATAAAGATCCAATGGTCAAGGGCGGTAAAAATTATTATCACCTGCTGCTGATCGCCCAAAATGAGGTCGGCTATCGCAACTTGGTCAAATTGACTTCGCGCTCACACCTCGATGGCATGGGCAAAGGTATTTTCGCTCGCCCACGCATCGATCGCCAGTTGCTTGAGCAATATCACGAAGGCTTGATCGTTACTTCATCGTGTATCGCTGGCGAAGTGATTCAAAATGTTCAATCCAAGCAACGCCAAAAAGCTGTCGAAACCGTGGCTTGGTTCCGCGATTTATTTGGGCCTGAGAATTACTTCCTCGAATTGCAACTGCATAACAATACGCCTGAACTGGTAGAAATTAATGAAGAACTGGTGCGCATCTCGAAGGAAATGCATGTGCCCTTGGTCGCAACCAACGATACTCACTTTGTGCGCCGCGAAGACCTTGAAGCCCACTCACGGGTGATGGCGATGGGCTTTAACCTCACGCTGCAAGAGTTGTGCTCGAAAAATTATCAAATGGATGAAACCTACCACATTATGTCTGGCGACGAAATGTGGGATCGCTACAAGATGTATGGCACTGCGCCGATGGAAAACACCCGCCGCATCGCCGACATGTGCAATTTGAAATTAGATTTTGGGCGGGTTGAATTACCAGAGTTTGATATTCCCGAAGGCCACGATGCTGCTTCTTATTTGCGCCTGATTTGTGAAGAAGGCTTGATCAAGCGCTGCAATGGCAATCCAACCGAGGAATATGTGCAACGGCTCAGCTACGAGCTTGATGTGATCAACCAAACGGGCTTTCCCGATTATATGTTGATCGTTTGGGATTATGTCAAATTCGCGCGCTCGAATGGGATTCCATGTCTGCCGCGGGGTTCGGCTGGAGCCTCGTTGGTGCTCTACTGTTTGGGCATTACCGACGTTGATCCAGTGCAAAACAAGCTGCTCTTCGAGCGCTTTCTCTCGCCCGAACGCTTGGAAATGCCCGATATTGACACCGACTTTGCTGATTCGCGGCGTGGCGAAATTCTCGATTATATTGCCACCAAATATGGCCGCGAGAACGTAGCCCAAATTATCACCTATGGCACGCTGGGAGCCAAAGCAGCGCTGCGCGATATGGGTCGCGTGCTGGATATTCCGCTCAGCGAGGTCGATCGGGTTGCAAAATTAATTCCCACCTTGCCCGTGGGCATGACGATTGCCAAATCGTTGGATAAAGTGCCTGAACTCAAGCAAATTTATGATAGCGACCCCAAATTGCGTGAATTGATGGATTGGGCGCAAAAGGTCGAGGGTCGGATGAAGAGCGTCGGAACCCATGCTTGTGGGGTCGTCGTTAGCCGCCATCCGCTTGAAAATATGGTGCCATTGCAGCGCCCCACCAAAGATGAACATGGCATCATGGCAGCCTTTGAAGGGCCAACTCTCGCCAAAATGGGCTTGCTCAAAATGGATATTTTGGGCTTGACCAACCTTTCGGTGGCCGCCGAAGCTTTGCAACTAATCGAGCAAACCACTGGCAAAACGCTGTGGCTCTCGGATATTCCGCTGGAAGATAAGAAAACTTTCGAAGCCTTAGGCCGTGGCGAAACGGTCGACGTGTTCCAGCTCGAATCGGCGGGCATGACCCGTTACCTTGTGCAGCTCAAACCCACGCGGGTTGATGATTTGTACGGTATGGTGGCGCTGTATCGGCCTGGCCCGCTGGAACAAATTCCAGTTTACATTCACAACAAAAATAATCCCCACGCGATTAAATATATTCACCCGATTCTCAAACCAATTCTTGAAGATACCTACGGGGTTATCGTTTACCAAGAACAAATTATGCAATTGCTGCAAGCAGTTGCCGAATATACGCTTGGTGAAGCTTATATCGTGATCAAAGCCATCAGCAAGAAGAACAAAGAGCTGATGGCCGAAAACTCGGTGCGTTTCAAAGAGGGTTGTATTCGCAAAGGTTTGACCCAAGCTCAAGCAGATGAGCTGTGGGAACTGATTCTGCCCTTTGCAGGCTATTCGTTCAACCGCCCGCACTCGACGCTCTATGGATTGCTCTCCTATCAGACGGCTTGGCTCAAAAATAATTATCCCACTGAGTATATGACCGCCACGCTGTCGGCAGCGTCGGGCGAAATTGACGAAGTTGCCAAGAGTGTGGCCGAAGCCTCACGCTTGGGCGTGGCCGTCTCGCCGCCCGATGTCAACAGTAGTAAAGAAGGCTTTACGATTGTTGACATCAATGGAACCTTGCCTGAGGGCATCAAATACAATCGCGGCATTCGCTTTGGGCTGAGTGCAATTCGCAACGTTGGGATTGGCCCAATTCAAGCAATTTTGAAAGTGCGCGATGAAAGCGGCCCTTTCAGCAGCATCGAAGATTTTTGTGCGCGGGTTGATCGCGGCGTGCTCAACAAGCGGGTGATGGAAAGCTTGATCAAATGTGGCGCAATGGATTCGTTGCCAGGCACACGTCACCAGAAACTTGCGATTCTTGATCGGGCGATTAGTGCGGGCCATGAAACTCAAAAAGCCCGTGAAGCAGGCCAAAATAGCCTGTTTGATATGCTTGGCGGCGGCGAACAATCGAGTACCCCAACCATTGCACCAATTCCCTTCCCGCCAATCGCAACCGGCCTCGAAATGCAGCGCGAATTGCTCAACTGGGAAAAAGAACTTTTGGGCATGTATATTTCTGAGCATCCGATGGCTCAAGCCTTAGAGAGTGCCCCGCACGATCCTGGCCGCATTAGCCTTGGAATGATCACGAAAAAACACATTGGTACAGCCATCCGCCTAATTGGCATGATTAAGAATACCAAACGTATTCAAACCAAAAAAGGCGATTCGATGCTGGTCGGCAAGGTCGAGGATTTGGAAAGCGAAATCGAATTTGTGGCCTTCCCTCGCACCTTAGAGCAATATGCTGAATTCTTGGTTGATGATGCAATTGTCCAAATTACCGCCAAAGTCGATAATCGCCGCGACGAAATGCAATTGATGATTGAATCGGTGAGTGCCTTCACTGTTGAGCAAAAAAATGTTGCTAAGCCTGCTGCGCCAAGCGTGGCAGTTCGGCGCTCAGTTGGCGCAATCGACGAAATGCCCGCCTATCTTGATGATGGCGCACCACTGCCAGAGGAAGCCTTCAATGATGATGTATATGTTGAGGTACGTCCAGCGATGAGCACTGCAAGCGTTTCTGCACCGACCAATGGCAATGGCTATGCTGCCAGCAATGGACACAGTAATGTCAACGGCAACGGCAATGGACATAGTAACGGTAATGGCAATGGTCATTATGTCAACGGCAACGGCAATGGTCATAGCAATGGCCAAAGTGAAGCCGCAGCTCCAGCGGCAGTTACGATTGTGCCACGACCTCGGCGCAAAGTAAGCGTCGCCCCAGCAGCCAGCCATGAAGATACGAGCAGCGTTGCGATTGCCAGCGGGCCACGCTTCCATTTGCATATTTACTTGCCCCGTTCAGGCAACAACGAAACCGACATTCGGCGCATGCAAGAGATCGATCGGGTGTTGCGGGGCTACGAAGGCGATCAACCAATTACGATCTATCTGCCCAACCCCATGGGCCAAGTGATGTTGGAGCCAAGCTACCGCATCAACCCACAAGAAGGCTTGCTCAGCAACCTTTACTCAATGCTTGGCCAAGAAAGCGCCGTCCTCGAACAACTTTAAGTTAATCAAAAGCGTGGGCGATCAAGCTTGATCGCCCACGCTTTGTATTTAAGCCGATTAAGGGGTCGGCGTGCGGGTTGGTGCAGGCATCCGCGTTGGGGTTGCGGTGCGCGTGGCTTCTGGTGTGCGAGTTGGTGCAGGCATCCGCGTTGGGGTTGCGGTACGCGTTGCTTCTGGCGTGCGAGTTGCGGTGCGCGTTGCTTCTGGTGTACGAGTTGCGGTGCGCGTGGCTTCTGGTGTGCGAGTTGCGGTACGCGTTGCTTCTGGTGTGCGAGTTGCGGTACGCGTCGCTTCTGGTGTGCGGCTTACGATTGGCGTTGGATATGGACTGCGCGGCGTTGGCTTTGGCGTACGGGTAATTGGCACGAGCGTTGGCTTCGTCGTGCGCGTAACAAAGACAATTGGGGCAGTTATTGGCGCAGGATAGCCACCTTCGATAGGGCCACTTTTACCGCTGGCTTGGCTCAAACCTGCAAACATAAACATAATGACAAGGCCAGCGACCAAAATTTTGAAACGCCATTCGGTGGTTGGGTTGGCTGACATGGACGGCTCCTTCTAAGGCTATTCTGCTAGGTAAAACGTGATCCATAGCGGTTCGCTATGACCTATCGATAGACAATTCGTCCGTTCTTGGAAAGGTTTTCACGCGCTCCTAAATCGAAACAATCCAGCTTTCATCTCAATTGTTGAAGTTCGCATGGCTGGTGCTACAAAGCGCAATGCTATAACACATTGGCAGCATAGGGACTACATAGGGAAAGCAAATTGATGCCCTAAGGTTACGGCTTAAGCGGTAAACTGCCTATAGCCCGAAAGGTATATTCCATCGGTATTTCAAAACAATCCACAGCTGGATACTACTTCTATACCAAACAAGGACTGGCACATATAATCGTGCCTATCAATGGACGGCAACTGGTAGATAAACCTGCCAAAATTGGCTTTGTTGGCTCAAAAACAGGCTATTGGCGCTATTCCAATGGCTAGCAAGGTAGCTTTGGGCTGGTGGATTGGTATGAAAATAATCATCATGCCCACAATCGAAAATATCGCGAATGCTATGCTCGGGGCAAGCAATAACTAATTGTGGGTACGATGGCGCATCGGAGTAGCACATAATGTCCCATTCATCGGTGCAATGCCAACTGCTGCTTGTATTCGGGGCATTTGGCTGAACGCCGCCAATCATATGCATATGTTCGTGGGCAACAACCCGCGCATTCCAACAGCCTGCATCAATTCGCGCATACGCCACTGTATGATTATTGGTATTCGCGCTACTGGCTTGGGTATCGTGCTGCACGGTGGCAATTCCACAGTAATAACGGGCCTCAACAAACATTAAATATTTGCGATCAGCGCGATTAAACCCTTGGGCTGCCACAGCGGCAATCGTTGAGCCAAAATCGTTATCAGCACTCGGCGCAATAACCACATGCTGAACATCAATTTGGCAAGCCTGATCGAGTTGCCAGCGAATATGGCGTTGGCCACCAGTTAGTTGCGCACTTTGGTTATAAATACTATCCACACCGACTAATTGCTTGCGCAAGACTGGCGCGATAATTGAGCTATTGTCTTGGGTATCGCTCGCCCGAACATACAAGACTTGAGTTCGATAGTGGTTGGTACTATCATCAAGGCAAGGTTGGGATGATTGAGCCATTGAAACATGTATTTTATTGTTAGGATTAATAAATTCATCATCCCAGCTTTGGGGCTGCTGTGGCTCGATAGGATCGGGGCCGTGGGTACATAAATTGGTGGTTTGAACCCGAAACATACCAGCACATTGGCCGCTCGTTTCCCATACCAAGTTTGTATAATACAATTTCTGCCATGGCTGATCAATAAAGCGCGTAGGTGGCACACTTGGGCTTGCCTGTGAAGCTGTTGGGAGTAGCCAGATTGCTATCAGTAACACCATTAAACGGGCAATTAAACGCTGCATATATGCCTCCATTTGTAAAACTCTACGTGCGCTAGAGCCACAAGTTGGGCAAAATCAGCAGGTACTAGGCAAAAAATCACCCTAAAAGCCTAACACCGCCATAAATTGACGGTGTTAGGTGAGCTATTGCTATGAGGGGAAAAACAATAGGTCTATTGGTTAGCTTTGCGGCGGGCTTCGCCTTTGAGTTCTTCGGCTACGCCTTCTGCTTGCATTTGCTCGTTGTTGAGCAAATCGCCAGCAACTTGTTTGAGGTTGCCTTTGGCTTCGTCGGCCATACCGCCGAGGCGTTCTGCTGCTTTAGCGGCCTCTTGACGGGCTTCGCCCTTGAGTTCGGTTGCGCGGCCTTCGGCTTGCATTTGTTCGTTATCTAAAGCATCGCCAAGACGTTCTTTGGCATCGCCATATACTTCTTCGGCTTTACCTTTAATCCGTTCGCCTAAGTTACCCATTGCTAACTCCTTTGTTATCATAAACTAACTACTATCAGGCTTTCATATGGTTGTATAAAAGCAAATGCCGTGCCACGATAGTTTAGCTAGGATTCCGAGTGAGCATAATCATGCGCAAACCAGCGCTGACAGCGATAAATAGGCCGATGAAAAAAAGCCGTAATGGCCATCTGCGCCGAACGGTATCAGGATTAAAAAGCAAAAATCCGCCAATCAAGGCGAGGCCAAGCCCAATGATCACGCTAATCAGTTCAAGTGCAAAGCGGCTCATGTCAATTTTGACTGGGCGCAATAGCTGCGGATAGTGATAAGCAACGCCTTGGAGCAACAGATCGGCATGCTCTGCCGAACAATGAAAGATGCCCATAACTGCTTGAATTTGCTGCGAACGATCAGCGTTGCTTTTTAACAGCTTGACGATCTGATTGAGATCAGCGGGCTTTAACTGTGGGTAGGGTGGTGCTGCTGGCAATTGAAATGCATGTGATGCACCTGAAGCACTTGGATTGGGAGTCTGAGCACTCGCCAGTGGTGGCATAGCAACTACCGCTGCCGGAGAATTTGGTGCTGGTGGACTAACCCAAGCATCAGCTTGCTCCCACGGTAGGAGCACTGATTCTGGCTCGATAGCTTGCGCTGCTGGTTGATAGCCATGACGTTGCGCCCGATCCAAACAATCTTGGCGTTTCTGGGGGTCATCAAAGGTTTGGGCAAGCTGCCACCAAGCCTCGCCATGGCTGGGATTAGCACGCACCAGCGTGATTAAATGTTGTTGGGCAAGCTGATAATTTTGTTGATTCAACGCCTGTTGGGCAGCCTGAAACAGATCAGTTGTCATACTACATTCTCTCTATTCTAGTTAATTAAACTGGGCTGATTTAAGGATATTGCTCGAAGCGCGATTGCCATTCAACCTGATTGAAACTAATTGAATCGTGGATGCTGATCATGGGTACGGTATCGACCAACGAGGGCGTGTAGGCTGCAACGCTCAAAAATGGTTGCAAACCTTGGCTCAAAAGTAATGCTAACAGTCGTTCTTGTTGCTCTTGGTGCAGTGCTTGCAAGCCATCGAGGGGGAAAAAGCGCTGGCCATATTTGGTTTGAGCAATCAACAAAGAATAATCGTTAAGCATCAGCGCATAGCAGATTTGCAACTCGGGATCGGTCTCTACTTGCACATATTCGTTTAAATTGAACTGCAACCATTCATCACCATAGGCCAAGCGTAACAACAGGCTATCAGTGTCGGGATCATATGTGGTTTGCGGCTGGGTCATAACACACCTTCACCTACGAAAAGCGCTAGTAGATCAACAAAACGAGGATCGAGCGCCATTGTAGCATAGCCATATGGCTTAAACGTACAAGCCCATGGCCAAAACCATGGGCTTATACCAATCAGATTAACTTAGCGAACTTTGGGCAAGACCCAGCGCTGAATCCGCCGATTGGCTTTTTCGCTAACATAGACACTGCCATCAGGGGCAAATGCCATGCCGCTTGGTTGGCCTGTTGAGGCATCATCATTGCCTTGGCCACCCCAAACCAGTAACAATTGGCCAGTTGCTCCATACAAGGCAACTTGGTTTTTGCTTGGAATCGCAGCCGCAACCCGCCCTTGGGTATCAACCGCAATAAATGGGTCGAGATAGGTATCGGTTTGCCAGCCAGCAACCGACCATTGCACGCTTGGCGTTGCTTGAGGCACGCCATTCGCATCAAGTGGGAAGACCTGAATCCGGCCATTCCAGGTATCGCCAACATACAAACTGTTGTTGGCAGTACCCAAGCCAATTGGCTCGTTGAATTGGCCGATGCCTGCGCCAGCAGTGCCAACTTGGCCGAGGTAATTGCCCTCGGTGTCGGTCACGACGACCCGTTTATTGCCAGTGTCGGCGATATAGACCCGCCCACCACTGACGACCAAGTTGCGCGGGCCAAAGAAGCCCAATGGATTGGCAGCATTGCCTTCCGCCGTGCCACCAGTGCGCGTGAGGCGCTTGCCGGAGCCAGGTTGTAGCTCTTCGCTGCCGCTGCCCCAACTGGTAACGAAGTTACCTTGAGCATCGAATTTGGCAATCCGTGCATTCCAAGTATCAGCAACATAGACAAAGCCTTCTTCATCGACGGCTACGCCTGATGGTTCGAGCAATGCGCCAGTATTGGTGCCGCTAATAATCTTGGTTTGGCTATCGGTTTGATAGATCAAAATCCGATTATTGGGCGCATCGGCGATATAGACCGAGCCATCTGGGCCAGTCGTAATGCCGCGTGGCTCGGCTGGCTCGTCGCCCAACAATTGGCCTTCGGAAACTAATTTGAGCGTGCTGCCCGTGCCGGCAACAGCGCCACCTTCGCCAACTGGCAAGTTGGCTAAATCGCGCTTGACGAAGACCACAATCTCACGACCACCCAAAGAAACGGTCGAGGGCAACTCGCGCGAAAGCATATATTCACGCATTGTCACCCAATTTGATGGCCGCAATGGCCATGTCAGAATGAAAGCGCCGCCGAGGGTACAATTAAACTTCGAGCGCCCATTGACATCCTGCTGGCCTTTCATGGCCGGATCACAACCATAGGCAGGATCGTAGAGTTTATCTTTGTAGCTCGATAGGCCATCGCTGCTGCTCTCAGGGAACCACCAGTTATGGTAGGTATCGTAGAGCTGCACATAGCCTGCTTGTTCCATGCGTTGGGTGGTATCGGTAGCCAAGTTCGATTTGGAGAAAATCGCCATTGGTGCGTCGAGCATGGTTTGGTCGAGGGTAGCGATTTGGCCCTTGCTGACCCACTGAATATTTGTCCAATCGCGGAAATACCAATCGAGCGGCTGATTCAAGCCACCTTCGCGGCTTGCGCTTGATTCATCGCCTGAACTAATCAGGATTTTCATGGTATGGCCGCCAGTGGGGTCTTCGATTGAGCGGCTGTTGCGGGTTTGGCTAATTGCCAAGCGCTCAGCTTCGCGCACAATCACTGGCATATCCGGCGCAGTTTGGGTATAGACCAAAAATTCAACTGGCACATCTGGTTGAATATAGGCAGCGACTACGCTTGAGCGCAGGCTATACAGCCCCAGCAAGGCCAAAATCCCCAACGTGGCGAAGGCGGCAATCACCCTTAAGCGTGCCCGTTGGATCAACATCCACAGCAATACGCCAACAATCAGCAACAAAACCACGAGCAAGAAAGCGCTAACGCGGGTGCTCATCACTTGTTGGCTGGCACCGGTTGCCGCGCCAATCGCCCCCATAATTGCAATAATCAGGGCAAAGGCGATACTGCCCAAGGGAATTGCCAACCAGGCAATACTGCGTTTAGTTTCGGCCCAATTGGTGCGCTCAACAATTTTATCGAGTGCCCATGCGCCGGCCAAAACTGCTGGCAAGGTCATGTGAATCGTCAGCCAAGGCATCTTTTCGCCAGCCCACGAAAACAGGGTCAGCGCCATCAAGAACCAGTAGAACAAAAAGCCCAGCCAAATTGCTGGCACAGTTTCTTCAAACGTGGTTTCACGAATTTCGGCCTCAGCTTGGGCCATATACGAGGTTTGGCCAGCAACCACAACTGGATTTTCGCCAACTGGCACGCCATCGCTGATTGGCTCAATTGTGACAGCTGCTGGCTCAGTTGCGGCTTCAGCAATCGTTGCGTCAGCAGCAGGCTTGGTGGATTCATCGCCAGCTTCATCCCAAATGCTCGAATTGGTAACAGCCTTGCGCCAACCAATTTTGGCCAGCCACCCGCCTAAACCAACCAAGGTCAAACTCACGGGCAGCAACTCGTATATGCCCAATTGCATGAAATAATAGAACCACGGTTGGTCGCCACGGGCATAGGTTTGCTGGGTACCAAACCAATAGCTGATGCCAGCAAACAGGCCATCGACAATCCCGCGTGGATAGGTAAAGAAGGTGCTAAACAGCACAACAAAGGTTACGGCAAAGGCAGCAAAGGCCTGCCAAAACACCCGTTTGCTCACGTAGCGCAAGCCTTGGCGAAACAACGGCGCTTCGCTCCAACGCAAGCTGACCAATTGACCAAACAGCAGCGTTGAAAAGCCAATCAAGCCCAAGCCGCCAAAATTCAATTCATTAGCGGTTTGGTTCACAGCGGTTGGCAACGAAATATGGGGCTGGAAGATCATCAAGACCCCGGTGATTGCCATCAGAATGCCTGAAGCAATCACAAATTTTTTCGAGCCAAGCGCTTCCCAAAGCAGGCGCTGAACCAAAAAGCTGATGATGATAAAGCCAATGATAAAGACCAATTCGTGGGTTGCCCAGAGCAATGCCAAGCTTGCCATCGCCAAATTCAGCCAGCGGCTGCGGCCTGATTGCCAAAAGCGGAACAAGCCGACCATCAGCCAGAAGGTAAACAGAATTGCCAAGGCATCGTGGCGGGCAAAGCGCGTAAAATAGAGCAAGGTTGGCGAAATCACCATCAAGCCTGCGCTAAGCAAGGCTGCACGTTTGCCAATCAAGGGTCGCAGCATCCAGCACGATGCAACGAGGGCAATGCCAGCTACGGCCATGGGCAAACGCGCTGTCGCATCGCTTGCGCCAAACAAAAAGTAGCTCAGATAGGTGCTGAGATACAGGGTTGGGCCGTGAAACACTGGGTTATAGCAGTAGGTATCCGAGGCGGCATTGTTGATGCCACATTGAAAACCGCCCTTGCCCATATAAAACTGCCAGCTATATTTGGCATGAATTGATTCATCGTGGTGCATCGCCATATTGCCCAATTGCCACAAGTGCATAAACACACTCAGCGCAATTAACACAAGATAGCCAATTAACTCGCTATTCAGCCAGCCAAAGGCAATTGAACGATCTAACCATGATGAACTCTGCCGACGGCGTACTTGCAGTGGCTGAGCGCGACGCAGACGCTTTTTGGTTAAGTCAGGTGTGGTCATAAGCAACAAATCATCTCGTTACAAAGTGGAAACACAGACCGGCCTAACGCACCTGCGATTGGCCATTCATATTTTGGGTTTGCACGCCCAACACATGGGCATAGCGTGGGCGAACATAGACTTTGAAATCGACCGACGATAGCTGAGCTGGCGGCTGACGGAACAGCAAATAGCGCCAAAGCTCATTTTGGGTTTTGGCATCAAATGGGTTACGAATCAGGCGACCAATCGTCGAATCTTGATCGTATGGCGCTGGCTGCATCATTTGTTCGCCGCTGCTATCGCGCATGGTTTGGCCATTGGCATCAAGCTCAGGCACCTCGGCAAAGCGATAGAATTGCGATTCAGGGAACCACCAGCGTAACGGGAAGCGGCCTTCAAGAAAGCCTTCGACATTGGCTTGGTTGGTCGTCCAGTTGCTATCGATCATCAAAATTGCCGCTGTTTCTGGGGTGGCAGGGCTGTTCATCGAGCCAGAAAAGCCCGTTGCTTTGGTATATTCGCGCACATACCACTTCCAGATTTGCTCATTATCGTACATAATCGGCAATTCCATGCGGCCTGTTTCGGCGATTGAAACCTTGCGCAAATCGTCCATCACGCGGCCAACATCGGGCGAGCTTTGCACATACACCAGCATTTCAACCGGAATATCGCCGTTTTGGTAATTCAAACGCCACGCCGAACGGAATGAATACATGCTCCAGATGATGGTTAATGCCAAGGTTAGGCCAGTTACTGCCCGTCGCCAGCCGTGGAACATGCTATAAAAGCCGGTAATTGCCAGCACAATCAAAATCATGCTACCAAGGAACATTGGCGTAGCTGGGCTGCCAGTTGGCGCAATATTCGGCTGAATGCGCACCATTCTGGTTAATTGCATCACAGCGTAGCTTGCAACCAAGCCAATCACCGCCAAATAGCTCACTAGGCCAAGCCATTCGGTGCGGCGGGTTGGCAATTCCTTGCTCAGCCACGCCCGTTGAATTGGCTGAAAACCCCAAGCAAACACGCGCCCGATGCCCCAAGCCGCAATAAAAATCAAGGGCACGGCAACGTGCAAAGTAATCCATGGCATTTTCTCGCCCGCCCAGCTATAGAGGGCAAACGAGCCAGCCGCCCACCATGCCAACAAGCCAGGAGCCATGCGCTGCGCCGTCAAGGCAGCGCCGCGCTTGATTTGCAAGGCCAAGTGGCCAATGCCTGCGATGGTGGCCGCAAAGCCAGCAAACAGCAACAATGGCTCATACACCAGCAATTGCACAAAGTAATAATGGCTGGGCTGACCGCCACGCTCAACGTCGTGTTGCGCCACCCAATACAGCAGCGAGCCAGCAATCCCCGAAACCACGCCAACTGGATGCACTCCAAACGAGGTGAAGAAGGCGGCGTAAATCACCAAGCCAAAGACCACGGCCAAAGCGCCATGCATGCCCCAGAGCGAATCCAAGGCTGGCAACAAACTGCGTTCTGGCGCTTGGCTAACGGCGCGTTTCCACATCGTTTGGGTTTGATCTTTGCCCTTGTAAAACCAAATAATCACAATCACTGCGATCAAAAAGACCACCGTGAGAATGGTCAAGGCCGTAATTGGCATGTGCATAAACACGCCATTATTGCCATATAGGGTTTGATTTTTGACTTGGTGATAGAGCCGGCTTTGGTTGGCTTGAGCTTCTGCATCGCTAATGCCAAACAAGGTTTCGCGTAATTTCGAGAAGTAGCCTTGGCGCAAGCCACCATTCGCCGTATCGTCGAAAAACAGATCATCGCCTTGGTTACGCACAATCAAGGCTTGGCTTTCGGTCACCAACGGCAGTGGCAGCCATTGCTCTTTACCATTGGCATCGAGCACCGGAGCAGGGTTGCCACTGCCCGAAACCACAAGGCCGCGATGATCAGGAATGCCCTTGAGACAGGCCACCGCCAACAAGCCATAAACCCCAAACAGAATTAAGAGCTTGCGATTGACCTGCCAGAGCGTGACCAAGACAATAAAGCTGCCAAGGGTCAAGGTAAACAGATACGAGGTCTCAATCGTGACAAACATTAAAGCAAACGAGGCAAAGAAAATATAAATCCAACGCACATGGCGGGTGGAGATATAGCGAACGATCGCAATCAGACAGATAATTTCTTGGGTAACTGCAAAAATATCGTGGCGAATAAAGCGCCCAACATACAAGGTTACTGGCGAAATTAACAGGTAGCCTGCCATCATCAAGGCCGTACCACGCCCAATATTTTTGCGCAGCAGCCACGGCGTTAATGTGAGGGCTATGCCAAAGGTCGCGGCGGCCAAACGGGCAGTAAACTCATTGTCGCCAAACAAAAAGTATTGCAAGGCTGTCCAATAATACAAAAACGGCCCGTGGGTCAACGGATCGTGCAAATAGCCATCGCCGCGATAGAGCAACCACGAGTAGTACGCATGAATCGTTTCATCGTGGTGCAACGAGCGACCGCCAAGCGCCCACAGATGCATAAGCACCGAGAGCAAGCCAAGGCCAATATAGGCCAGATGTTCAACCGTGAAGCGGCGACGTTGTGTGCGTGGCACGGCTACCTGTCGTGAAGATGTTGCGATCATAAGTATGTGTTCTCTGTGTCGTTGCAAAGGGGTTGGAGCAGCACTGCTCATTGAGACAACGAAATGTGCCAGAATTTTTTGGTATTGTACTCGAACGAGGGGGGAGTGACAAGAAACAAAGTCTTAACGCGCTCAAACATCCAAGCGCGAGCCAACCAAAGAGCTGGCTCACGCTTGAAATTAGTATTATTCGGCGTTATCGATTTGGGCGCGTTGCAAGCCACCGCTGTAATCGACATACAACGATTTCCATTCGCTGTAGGTATCGAGCACCTGCGTGCCGCCTTCGCGCTTGCCGTTGCCCGTGCCTTTGGTGCCACCGAAGGGCAGGTGAATTTCGGCCCCGATGGTTGGCGCATTCACATAGACAATCCCGGTGTAGAGATCGCGCATGGCAATGAAGGCATTGTTGACATTGCGGGTATAAATTGATGATGACAAGCCGTATGGCACGTCGTTGGCAACATCAATCGCTTCTTCAAGGCTATCAACGGGAATGATCGAAACCACAGGCCCGAAAATTTCCTCTTGCGCGATCCGCATATTGCGTTTGACATTGCCAAAAATGGTTGGCTGGTGGAAGAAGCCATGGCCCAAATCGCCATCGGTCAAGCGTTCGCCGCCCAACACCAATTCAGCGCCTTCTTCGCGGCCAATTTTGACGTATTTTTCAACCACGTTCAATTGGCCTTCGTTAATTGATGGCCCCATTTGCATGCCATCGAGCAAGCCATTGCCCACTTGAATGGTTTTGGCTTCTGCTTGAATGCGGCTGGTCAGTTCATCGACAATCGAGCGATGGGCGATAATCCGCGAGGTGGCGGTACAGCGTTGGCCGGTGGTGCCAAACGCACCCCAAACCGCGCCAGCCAAGACCAAATCAAGGTCAGCATCGTCCATTATGATCATGGGGTTTTTGCCGCCCATTTCGAGCGAAACATGCTTGCCTTGTTGGGCGCACAAGGTTGAGACGTGGCGACCAACTTCGGTTGAGCCGGTGAACGAAATCACCTTGACATCTGGATGTTGCACCAATGGCTCGCCAGCAGTTGGGCCATGGCCCGAAACGATATTGACCACACCTTTTGGCACGCCTGCATCAACCAAGGCTTGCACAAAGTTGTAGGTTGAGAGCGGAGTATCTTCAGCAGGCTTAATCACCACAGTGTTACCGCAGATCAAGGCTGGGAAGATTTTCCACGATGGGATGGCCATTGGGAAGTTCCAAGGCGTAATCAAGCCACACACGCCCAAGGGTTGGCGCACGCTCATCTGGAATTTATTAGGCAATTCCGAGGGTGTGGTTACGCCATACAAACGGCGGCCTTCGCCAGCCATAAAATAGCCCATGTCGATAGCTTCTTGCACATCGCCACGAGTTTCAGCCAAAACCTTGCCCATTTCACGGGTCATATCGTTGGCATATTGCTCTTTGCGTTCTTGAAGAATTTGCGAAGCCCGATAGAGCAACTCGCCGCGCTTGGGCGCTGGCACGAGCCGCCATGCATTGTAGGCTTCCTTGGCGGCAGCAACCGCAGCGGCAATATCCTCAGCACCAGAGTCGGGGAAGATGCCAATCACATCGCGGGTATCGGCGGGGTTGCGGTTCTCGTAGGTCTTGCCCGAACGCGCTGGCACCCACTCGCCGCCAATGTAGTTATAGTACACCTTATGATCCGACATCGTTGTCCTCCGTGAAGTAAAATCAAATCTTGCCTTATCTTACCATACAAGCTTAAAGGTATGAGGTATGAAGGATGAATTATGAAGGAGGGCTATTGGCTATTGGCTATCGGGGATCAGTTGGAAAATACATCATCAACCATTTAACGCAGAGGCGCAGAGTTTTATTAACCACGAATGGGAAGTGGCTTTTGGCTTTGGGCTATTGGTTATCGGGAATATCAATATGTGGCTAAAAACGAGACCTAATTATTTTTAACCACGAAGAGCACGAAGAACACGAAGGGGAAGGGTCTACAGGCTATTGGCTTTTGGCTCGCGGGAATTCTTGATCGACCACAAAACGTTCCGATAGCCCATAGCCTATCGCCCATAGCCCTCATCCCTCTGCGCCTCTGCGTTAAAAATCCCCATTTGCGTTCTTCGCGCTCTTCGCGGTTTCAATTCATCAATCGCTCTGTGCTATGCTCTTTGTTCTATGCTCTTTGCGCTATGCTTTTTTCCGTCGCGTGGTGGTTGGCGGGGCTGCGGCTGGCTCAGCCTTGGCAGCAGCAGGATCGGGCGGCGAACCAGGCCGAATATGCAGCATCAAGCTATCGAATGGCTCTAAAATCAAGGTCAAATTCAGCAGATCATCACGTCGCCAGCTGCGTCGCCCAGCATATTCCAGCACTTGCTCGCGCACTAAATCGAACAAATGATACTCGCCCTCGGCCATATGCATACGATCAACGGGCATGCTCAGGGTTGCAGTGCGCCGATGCGGCCCCATATTCAAAACCACTGCCAAGCGTTCTTCATGCCAAACCCGCAGCACGCTCCAAACCGAAGGCACATCGCAGGGCATCACATTAAATAATTGCTTGCCATGGCGCAAAATTGGGTAGTTGGCACGAATCCTGAACACTTGTTTGATCCACGCTTCTTGGCCAACCTCTTGGCCCGTCCAGAGCATTGGCACAAAGCCACAGCCAATAATCCCGATCATCAGCAACCGTGCGAGCCGTGAGCCACGCACTGCATCGGCAATCGGGTTGACATCGCGGGTATCGTGGGTTTCAGTAAAACAAACCCGAATTGCGCCCTTGGGCAAGGCCAAAAAGTGATCTTCGAGCCACTCGCCAAGCTCATACGGGGAGAGCACACCCAAGCCAGCATGGAAAAACATCAAGTGGGCCAAATAATCATAGGCAAAATCGTGGTTGGTTGGGAATAGCGGGCCATACAATTCGCACAACAAGGCAGCTTGGGGATTGATTTGGCGCAAAGCCTGACGCATGCGCTCAACAATCGTCAACACGCCAAATGAGGTGCTTGCAGCCATGCGCTCCAAGCGGCGATCCCAATTTGGCTCCTTGCGATGCGGCGCATCAACCCGCCAGCCATCAATCTGATAGGTTTGGGCGAAGCGCGTCGTCCAATCCACATAAAAATCTTGCACCTCAGGATTGGCCCAATCGAAGCTGTAGGTATCGTTCCAGCCGTGCGACGAAACCAAGCGCCCGCGCTCATCGCGGCAAAACCAGCCTGGTCGCTCTTGAACATAGCGGGCGGTGCGCGAACAGCCCTGTACCACCAAATCGCAGAGCACGCGCATGCCCAAGGCATGGGCTTGATCAACTAGCGCCTTGAATTCTGCTTCTGTGCCCAACGTTGGCTCAAGTTGCTCAAAATCTTCGATTGCATACGGCGAGCCAGCCGCCTGCCAATTCATATCCCATGGCTTGCCCGAAAGATTGTTATAGCGCCAAATTGGCATGAGGTTGATCGTATCGAAGCCCAAATCGCGCAACCGCGCTAGCTCTTGGGTAAATTGGGCAAAGCCACCCCACAGGCCAACGTGGGTTTCGAAGATATTGGCTGCACAGACCCAATCGGGCACATCGGCCAAGCTGCGTACGCCCAGCACAGGCCATGTGTTGTGAAAAGCATGCATCGCATCGTACCAATTGCCCTGCACCAACATACAATATTGGGTTCCGCCGCTCAGCGTGGCATCGGGAGCCAGCCAGCCAGCAATTTCCAACTCGTGGCCAACAGTTAATCCCAAATCATTGCCATCAATATCAGGCCATGCCGATTGATCTTTGCTCCAATACCAACATAGCAAATTATCGCTTTCGCTGGTGCTGTGCAAGGCCAACAAGCCAGGCCCGCGATCAGGCGCATTTTCAAATAAGCGTCCGCGCCGAATAGCTGGAGCAATTGCTTGGCCTGGCAAACGTCCGCGGCGTAATTTTGAAACCGCAGCAATATCCAAGCGCGGGCGAAAACTATTGCTCGGCGCTTCAAAACGGGCTTCGCTATAGCTGCCAACCCGCGCATACGGCCAACTGAGCCGCACCCAATGCACGCGAGCCTCATTGCCGCCGCTGTTGGTCACCGCGACCGAACGCCGAATCAAAGTTCCGGTAATTTGCAAGGTATCGCTGATGCGCAAAAAGCCCAAACCAATGTTGATCGTCAACTCGGTTACGCCCGCCACTTCGCGGCCATGATGGCTGAGATAGCGCGGAAAATGCGACTCGCTGACCCAACCATCGGCCAGTTGCACATCGACCGACATGCCCACGCTACCAATATTCAGAATGTTGGCTTGGTTGGGGCGACGCAGCAGCGTCAGCATTCCGGTTGAAGTTGAAAAACCAAGCTCCATTTCGGCGGTCAGAACAATCAGATTTTGCTCATGTTGATATTCGTAATACATACAACAGCTCGCACTAATTGGGCAATTGCAGCTCGTAATGTTGCGCAGCATACCACAGCTTGGCGCAAGTTGAGAGTTTTCATCAAGCTTTTATGGCTGGATTGACAGGTTTTGGCAGCTTCAGCGTGCTAGAGTGCTAGCAGAAATTGAGCTGGCAATGCCGCTAGCGGTTGCAACGCTGCACCACCAACCATTGTTGAAAGGAAAAACTCATGCGTCAACCTGAACGTCCGGTTGGGATCGTTGGGTATGGAGCATATGTTCCGCGCTATCGCATTGCAGCCCAAGAAATTGCCCGCGTCTGGGCCGCTAGCGAAGGAGCATTGCCAATTACATCAAAAAGCGTGCCCGGCCCCGATGAAGATACGATTACGATGGCGATTGAAGCTGGCCGCAATGCCCTCAAGCGTGCCCAAATCGACCCTCAACAATTAGCCGCCGTCTGGGTTGGCAGCGAAAGCCATCCCTATAGCGTCAAGCCAAGTGGCACAATTGTGGCCGAAGCGCTCGGCACCTCGCGCTGGATCAGCGCCGCCGACTGGGAATTTGCCTGCAAAGCTGGCACCGAAGCCTTGAGCGCAGGCATGGGCTTGGTTGGCAGTGGCATGGCCGATTATGTGCTGGCGATTGGCGCTGATACCGCCCAAGGTCGCCCAGGCGATGCCTTGGAATATACCGCTGCCGCCGCTGCTGGAGCGTTAATCGTCGGCCCAGCCCAGCAAGCGCTCGCTACGATTGAAGCAACCGTATCGTATGTTTCCGACACCCCCGATTTCTTTCGCCGCGCCGATCGGCCCTACCCGATGCATGGCAATCGCTTCACCGGCGAGCCAGCCTATTTTCACCACGTTAGCACTGCTGCCAAGCAATTATTGGCCGAATTAGGCCGCACTGCCGCCGATTATCACTATGCTGTTTTTCATCAGCCCAATGTTAAGTTTCCCCAAACTGTGGCGAAACAAGTGGGCTTTACGCCTGAGCAATGCCAAGCAGGCTTGTTGGCGGGCGAAATTGGCAATAGCTATTCGGCAGCTTCGATGATTGGCTTATGCGCTGTGCTCGATGTGGCCCAAGCTGGCGACCGCATTTTGCTGGCCTCATATGGTAGCGGCGCTGGCAGCGATGCCTATTCGTTGGTGGTAACAGAGGCCTTGGTGGCAGCGCGCAATTTAGCGCCCCGCACCAGCGCCTATCTCAAGCGCCGCCAATTAATCGATTATGCCACCTATGCCAAGTGGCGCGGCAAAATTGTTGAGTAAAGGGGTAGGTGCAATGCAACAGGTTTTTATTGCAGGCACAGCCTGTACCGCCGTTCGCGAACATTACGATCGTTCGTTGCTCGATTTGGCCTTAGACGCGCTGCGGGGCGCGGTTGGCTCGTTTGATCCTAGCCTGATTGAAGCCTTGTATGTTGGCAATGCGCTTGGCGATACGCTCAGCGAGCAAAGCCAACTTGGCGCGTATATCGCTGGCGCAGCTGGCTTGAATTGCGAAGCTGTGCGCGTTGAAGCAGCCGGAGCCAGCGGCGCGTTGGCCTTGCGCCAAGGCTATTTGGCAATTGCCAGCGGCCAAGCAGATGTTGTCGTGGTGCTTGGTGTCGAAAAAGCCACCGACAAGCTAGATGCCGATGTGCAATCAGCCTTAGCCTTGGGCTTGGATGGCGAGCTAGAACGCGCCGTTGGCCTAACATTAACTGGCGGCTGGGCCTTATTGATGCAACGCTATTTATATCAATATCAACTGCCAGCGACAGCCTTAGCGCCATTTGCGATCAATGCCCATGCCAATGGCGCTGGCAATCGCAATGCGCTCTATCGCTTTGCCATTAATGCTCAAAAATGGGCCAATGCAGGCCAAATTGCCGAGCCATTGAATATGCTCGATTGCTCGACAGTTGCCGATGGCGCAGCAGCAGTGGTGTTGGTCAGCGAACGCTACGCCCGCGAAGTAGCCCAGCCAATCGTAATTGTGGGTAGCGCCAGCAGCAGCAGCACCGTGGCTTTGGCCCAACGCCCTGATCTGCTATGGCTTGAAGCCGCCGCAACTAGTGGTACAAAGGCTTTGCAACAAGCCAAACTCGATCGCGATGCAATTGATTTAATCGAATTAAGCGACCCCCATGGAATTGCCGCAGCGCTCAGTTTGGAAGCCTTGGGCTACGCAGAACGCGGCCAAGCCACGCAATTAGCTGCCGAAGGTGTAATTGCCAAAGATGGTTCATTGCCACTCGCAACCGCTGGCGGCTATAAAGCGCGTGGCGATGTTGGCGGCGCAACCGGAGTCTATCAAGTGGTCGAATTAGTGGCTCAATTGCGCGGCCAAGCAGGAGCCAACCAAGTTGCCAAAGCCAAAACCGCCCTAGCCCAATGTTTGGGCGGCGTTGGCGCAACTGCCGTGACCCATATTTTGCAAGTAGCCGAGGTTTAAGCGATGAATTTACCAAAACAATGGCGGCTCAAAGGCCAACGCTATCGCCTCGAAGGCCAGCGCCACAACGATGGCCGGGTGCGCTTTCCTGCTCAACCAGCCAAATTAGGCGAGGCGCAAGATGCTTGGCAGCCCTATCAATTGGCCACCACTGGCGAACTTTTTTCGTGGACGGCGCAGCGCAGCAATCGCAGCGAATTTGACCACGAGCCAATCGTCATTGTTGGCATCATCAAGCTGGCCGATGGCTGTTTAATCACCGCCCAATTGACTGATTGCGAGCCAAGCGAGTTGCAAATTGGCATGGCAGTGGAAGCAGTAACCCGCAGCTGGGGCAAGGTCGGCGAGGACGATCTGCTGGTGTATGGCTATAAATTCCGACCGCAGTTAATCGATTAATCTACAAAACGTAGAACGAAACCACGAAGATCGCGAAGATCGCGAAGGTTGAGTTAAATTGATCCACGAAGAGCACGAAGGACACGAATGGGGAAGGGGCTTTTGGCTATAGGCTTTTGGCTATGGGAGATTGTTTGAAATTTCATACAATGTTCCGATAGCCTATAGCCTTCAGTCCATAGCCCTCATTCCGCTTAGCGTCCTTCGTGGTTAAAAACTGCCAGACCCCTCGCCCTTATCGCCTACTCCACCGTCGTCCGTTCGCGGCGTTCGAGGTGAATCAGCAGGTGGGCAATATCGGCGGGGTTGATGCCCGACAAGCGCGAGGCTTGGCCCAAGGTCGCTGGGCGGAAGCGTTTGAGCACTTGGCGCGCTTCAATCCGCAAGCTAGGAATTGCCTCAATATCCAAATCGGCAGGCAAACGCCGATCTTCCATTTTGCGCACCCGTTCAACCGAAGCTTGCTCTTTGGCAATGTAAACCGCATATTTGGCGCTAAGCTCAACTTGCTCGGCAACATCGGCCTCAACCGCTGGCAGATCAGGCTGGACTTCGGCCAACTGCGCGTACTTGACCCCAACCCGCCGCAGAATATCTTCGCCTGAAGCTGGCTGCAACAAAGGATCAATGCCCGCGTTTTGCAGGCGGCCATTGGTTTCGGCGCTCGGCGTGTAGCGCAAACCACGCAATTGTTGGGTGGTTTGATCGATCGCCCATTGTTTGCGTTCGACTTTCTCGGCGCGTTCGACACTGACCAAGCCAAGCTCAGCAGCCAATGGTGTGAGCCGCAGATCAGCGTTATCGCCGCGCAGCAACAAGCGATGTTCAGCCCGCGAGGTAAACATGCGATATGGCTCGCGAATTTCCTTGGTCACCAAATCGTCGATCATCACGCCAATGTAGGCTTGGTCGCGGCGCAAAATAAATGGCGCACGCCCAGCAACCTTCAATGCAGCGTTAATCCCCGCCATCAAGCCTTGCGCGCCAGCTTCTTCATAGCCAGTTGTGCCGTTGATTTGGCCAGCAAAAAAGAGATGTGGCAAGCGTTTGGCTTCGAGCGAGGCCGTAATTTCGCCTGTTGCGACCGCATCATACTCAATTGCATAGCCAACCCTCATCATTTCGACCTTGCGCAACGCCGGAATCGAACGCAACATAGCCCATTGCACATCTTCTGGCAGCGAAGTATTGCAGCCTTGCACATAGATTTCGAGCGTTTCCCAGCCCTCTGGCTCGAGGAAAAAGCCATGCGATTCTTTATCGGCAAAGCGCACAATTTTATCTTCAATTGATGGGCAGTAGCGTGGCCCAACGCCCTCAATCACGCCGCTAAACATCGGTGCACGATGCAAATTGTCGCGAATATGTTGGTGGAATTCGGGCGTGGTGTAAATGTGATAGCAAGGCAATTGTGGTCGCCAGCCATCAAGCATTGGTTCTGGGTAAATTGGGTTGGGCGGGCCATGCACCAAGCTTTCGGGCCGCTGCCCAGCGTAATTAAACGAAAAATAGAGCGGCGTGCTGGAGCCTGGCTGCACTTCTAGCCCCGTAAAATCAATCGTTCGCGCGTCGATCCGTGGCGGCGTGCCCGTTTTCAGGCGCACCAACGGAAAGCCCAACTGGCTCAAATCGCTCGAAAGATTAACCGCTGGTTGCTCACCCATCCGGCCAGCAGGCACAATCGCTTCGCCGGTGATGGCGCGGCCACGCAAGAACGTGCCCGTCGTCAAGACCAAAGCTTTAGCCCGATATTGCCAGCCAGTTTGAGTTTCGACGGCAAAATTGGCCCCATCAGCTTGATCAGCCAAGGGGATAATGCGCTCAACCATGGCTTGTTTGAGCGCTAAATTTGGTTGGGCTTCCAGAAACTCTTTCATCGCCTTGGCATACAAACGCTTATCGCTTTGGGCGCGTAAGGCTTGCACAGCAGGGCCTTTGGTTTCATTCAGCAGCCGAATTTGAATCAAGGTGCGGTCGGTGATGACCCCCATCGCGCCACCAAGTGCATCAATTTCGCGCACCAAGTTGCCTTTTGCGGGGCCACCAATTGATGGATTGCACGACATGTGCGCCAATTTATCGAGATCGATCGTTAGCAAGAGGGTTTGCGAACCCATGCGTGCAGCAGCCAAAGCCGCTTCACAACCCGCATGCCCACCGCCAACAACGACCACATCATAAGTTAAATTTAGCATAGCTCAACAAGACATAAGTGAAGAACACGATAGTTTATTGTACCGCAAACTTGATATTTTGGGGATACAAAAACATAGAGCAAAGAACATAGAACATACAAGTAGCAATGGGGAATTTTGATCCACGAAGGGCACGAAGGACGAGAAACCGCAAAGGGCACGAAGATCGCGAAGATTAAGTTCTTTGAGCCACAGATGTTCTATGCTCTCTGTTCTATGTTCTTAACTTCATCCCTCATCCCTCATCCTTCATCCTTCGGTGCTCTGCGCCGCTGCGTTAAATCCTGGCCCCTGATCGCTGGCCCCTGACCCCTCTTTTGATTTTTGACTTCACCTCTCTCTGCTCTATGTTCCATGTTCTTTGTTCTATTGCTGCATATGCTCGACTTTAATGCATTTATCCATCACAACCTCTAAGCCAGCAGCTTCGGCAGCGGCGGCGGCTTCTTGATTGACGATGCCAAGTTGCATCCACACCGCCTTAGCGCCAACCGCGATCGCTTCTTCAACGACTGGTGGCACATCTTCGGCGCGGCGGAAAATATCAACAATATCGATTGGCTCTTTGATGTCGCTCAATGAAGCAACTGGCTGCTCGCCAAGCACAGGCTCAGTCAACACCGGATTGACTGGAATAATCCGATAGCCAGCCCGTTGCATATATTCGGCAACGCCATAGCTCGCCCGATCTGGTTTGTTGCTCAGGCCTACCACGGCAATCGTTTTGGCATTGCTCAACAGTTGTTTAATATCGCTCATAATTCCTCCTTAGAACCAATGCATATCGCAAGGATTGTACCCCAAAACCAGCAAATTGCTCGAAATTACCCACAATTAGGACAGCATGAACCGCGCTTGGGACGAGCCAAAGGACGCACCAATAGATAAATCCAAGGACAATATGTAATTATGATAGTTACAGATACAGCAGCCGCAGCCCAAACGATGGTGCTGCACTATTTTCTAGGAGCTTAGACCAATGACTCAGCCAGCCGTAAACAATGTTTTGAGCGTCGCCGATGCCATCAACAGCCGCCGCTCAGTTCGTAAATATACCAATGATCAAGTGAGCCAAGCCGACCTCAAAACCATTTTGGAATTGACCGGCAAAGCTCCTTCAGCGTGGAACATTCAACCATGGCGCTTCGTTGCCGTGCGCAACCAAGAAGTCAAAAACAAATTGCAAGCAGCAGCCTATGGCCAAGGCCAAGTTGGCAGCGCTCCAGTTGTGATTGCAGTCTATAGCGACACCACCGATGCCTTGGCCAACCTCGCCGATGTGATTCACCCAGGCGTGCCAGCAGAACAACGCCAAGGCGCAATCGATGGCGTTTTGGGTGCCTTTGCTCACCGCAGCCAAGAACAAAAAGAAGCTTGGGGCTTGGGCCAAACCAACATCGCCCTTGGCTATCTCTCATTGGTCGCTCGCTCATTAGGCTACGACACCTCATTGATGTTGGGCTTTGATCCAGCCCAAGTCAAAGAAATCTTGGGCTTGCCAGAACACGTTCAATTGGCTGGCTTGGTATCGTTGGGCGTTGCCGCCGAAGAAGGCTACCCACACCACCGCCACGAAGTCGAAAAAATTACCCAATTCATCGACTAAGTTTGGTTTGATCCACGAAGAACACGAAGGCCACGAAGATCTGCTTGATCTTTGTGGCCTTTTTTGATGTTTAATGAAATGTGCAAAGCCAAACCATGAGCTTCGTGGTTATAAATTAGGCTTGGGCTTTAACGCAGAGGCGCAGAGATTTAAGGCTATGGGCTGAAGGCTCTTGACTATCGGCCAATGGCTGCAAACACCAATAATTGTTCCGATAGCCCAGAGCCTCACCCCTTCGTGCGCTTCGTGTCCTTCGCGGTTTCATTCAAATCTATGCCCCAGCGATGACCCGACCTTCAGCCAAGAGTTTTTCGACCAACTCTGGCGAACGGGTTTCGGTGTAAATCCGCAACAATGGCTCGGTGCCCGAGAAGCGAATCAAGAGCCAGCTACCATCTTGCAGATAATATTTGTAGCCACCTTGGGTATTGATCGAATTGACGGTTAGGCCAGCCAAGGCATCAGGCCGTGCTGCATCAACCCGTTTGAGAATCGTATCGCGCTGCTCGGCAGGATAGTTAATGTCAATTCGGTCGTAGAAGTGCGGGCCAACTTTGTTAAGCAATTCTTCCATGGTTTCGCTGGGCGTTTTACCGCGCTTCAAGAACAAATCGAGCAACAGTAGCGACGACAAAATGCCATCACGTTCTGGCAAGTGCTTGGCAAACGCAAAACCGCCTGATTCTTCGCCGCCAATAATCGCATTCGATTCGATCATCTTGGGGCCGATGTGCTTGAAGCCAACCGGTGTTTCGTAGATTGGCACATTGTATAGCTCGGCCAAGCGATTGACCATCGAGGTGGTCGAAAGCGACTTAACGATTGGACCGCGCCAGCCTTTAACTTCCAATAAATAATAGGTCAGCAAGCCAAACACCCGCAGCTGATCGACGAATTTGCCTTTTTCATCAACCAAACCAACTCGATCAGCATCGCCATCGTAGGCCAAGCCTGCAAACGCGCCGCTTTGTTTAACCACATTTTTGAGCTTGGTTAAATTGTCGTCGATTGGTTCGGGCGAACGCATGCCAGGGAACAATGGGTTGCGGGTATCGTTGATTGGCACAACTTTGGTTTGGCCGCCATCAAGCAATAATGGCAAGAAACCAGCACCAGCGCCATACATCGCATCGTTGATAATCGTCCAGCCTTCGCGTTTGATCGCTTCGAGATCAACCATTTGCTTGATTTGGGCCACATAATCGGGCGTGCCGTTGATGCGTTCGACCAAGCCCTGTTTTTCGGCTTCGCGCAAGGTCATGCGCTTGACTGGAGCTTTTTCTAAACGATCTTCCAAGCGAGCGATCACGTCGGGCGAGGCTGAGCCAGCATATTCGGGCTTATATTTATAGCCATTATCGCTTGGTGGATTATGTGAAGCAGTGATGATTGAAGCACCACCAGCTTTTTTGCTAAGAATGCTCCAACAAACAACGGGAGTTGGGGTAGCTTTTTCGGTTAGATAAACGTGAATCCCATTGGCAGCCAGCACCTCGGCGGTGGCGGCGGCGAAGCGCTCGGAACCGAAACGAGTATCATAACCAACCACCAACCCACGCGGGGCTAAGCCCGACTCATGCAGATAATCTGCAACGGCTTGGGTAACAATGCGCACATTGTCAAAGGTATACTCTTCAGCGATTGCTGCTCGCCAACCGTCGGTGCCAAATTTGATTGCTGATGCCATACACGCTCCTGAGCTTGCGATTGAAATTGGGTTTCCACGAAAAGAGATTGCTGACGATCGCTCGTCATGCCAAATGAAATAGCGAATTGGATGAGTTGATTGGAATGGTGTTAACCAAGGGCAAGACCTTCAACAGTTGCATGGTGGGCAATGAGCACATCACTGGCAAGAGCGACATTGGTTAAGCTTGCAGCGGCCTCAATTGTAACACGTTCCCAAGCGACTACCCGTTCAAGCCGAGCGTTCTCACCAACCACACAGCCGCTTCCAAGCATAATCGGGGCGATTAATTGGGCACTAGGGCTGATTTGAGCATCAGCCGCAGCCCACACTCCTGCTGCATATTGTATGCCATGCACTGGTTCTTGGGGCAGACGACCCATCAAGACTGCTTCGTTGGCCGCTAAATAGCCCGCCAACGTCCCAATATCTTGGCTATAGGCGCTGTGTTGGTAGGCATAAATTGGCGCTTGGGCCGCCAACAAACTGGGGAAGAGATCGCGTTCGAGCATTGCAAAGCCTTGAACTGGAATCTGAGCCAAGGCTGCTGGCGCAAATACATAGGCTCCGCTATTAATCGTGTTGGCGAGGGCCGTGCCTGGCGCAGGCTTTTCTTGAAAGGCATAGACCCGTTGCTGCTCGTCGCTGGCTACCACGCCAAACGCTGAGGTATCGGCAACCTCGCGCACTGCAATTGTCGCCACGCCAGCAGTTTGGGCGTGGGCTTGCCACAGCTGAGCCACATCAAAATCGGTTAATTCATCGCCATTCAGCACTAAAATCGGCCCAGCATCAAGCAACTTGGTTTGGGCTAACGCATAGCGCACTGCGCCAGCCGTACCTAATGGCTCTGGTTCTTGCACAATTTGCAAATTTAGCCCAAACGCCGAGCCATCGCCATAGGCCGCCAAAAATTGCTCGGCCAAATATTGCACCGCCAAAATGACATGGCGCACACCTTGGCGCTGCAAACGGCGCAAGGTGCGGCTCATCAGGGCTTCGCCAGCAATCGGCACTAACGGCTTGGGGAGCTGGTTGGTCAATGGCCGCAGCCGAGTACCCAATCCGCCAACTAAAATAACTGCACGCATAGATCTGCTTTCAATAAAAGCACGGCAGTGGTTTGGTTATCGCTAACCACCTGCTGCCGTGCACGCTCAATTATAGCTTATAACACATCATTGCGGCCTTCAGTCCGCAACTGATCAACAATTTTCTTGACATCTTGGGCACGTTCGCGCGGCGCGATCAGCAAGGCATCGCCAGTATCGACAACCAAAAAGCCATCCAGCCCAATCGTGGCGATCATGCGGCCTGAATCGCTGTAAATCAAGGTCGATTTGGTATCAACCTCGACGTGCGGGCCAATTACGACATTCGCCGAATCGTCGTCGCTCATCAAGGTTGTGAGGGTATGCCAATCGCCAACGTCGCTCCAGCCAATATCAACTGGCACGACCGCCACATTTGGCGCACGCTCCATAATGCCATAATCAACAGTGATATTTTCGACATTATCCCAAACTTGAGCCAAGGTGTCGTGGTAGCGCGATTTGCCAAACGAAGCTTGCACTTGATTCAGCTGGTTGCGCAATTCTGGCATATGTTTGCTAATTGCATCAAGAAAGGTTTTGGTTTGCCAAACGAAAATCCCAGCGTTCCAAAAATAATTGCCTTGAGCCAAATAGCGCTCGGCGGTATCATGGTCGGGCTTTTCGGCAAAGCGCTGCACACGATGAATTTTGTGATTATGGGCTTCGGTGATCAAGTCGCCACATTGAATATAGCCATAGCCGGTGTTAGCAAACGATGGTTTTACGCCTAAGGTCACCAAATAGCCTTCGCGGGCGGCAACTTCGGCGGCTTGCAAGGCTTGGCGAAAGGCTTCGTTGCGCAGAATCAAGTGATCAGCACTAAGCACCGCCATCACAGCATCGGGAGCCGAGCGCCGCATGTGGATCGCTGCCAAGCCAATTGCCGAAGCCGTGCCACGGCCACTTGGCTCTAAAATGACGTTATTGCGGGGCACATCGTTCAACTGCTCGCGAATTAATTCCTCGTAATCCGAGCCAGTTACCACGAAAACGCGACCTTCTTCCATCAACGGTCGCACGCGATCGACAGTTTCTTGGAGCATGGTGCGATTTGAAAGCAAGGGTAAAAACTGCTTGGGCTTGGTGCGCCGTGAGCGTGGCCACAAGCGCGAGCCAGTCCCACCGGCAAGCACTAAAATATCCATATCGTTAATCCTCTATGTTTCGTTATTGTGGGAGCCAACTCTCTCGACCTCGCTCGCAACGTGGCTGCGCCATTCATTCAGAATATCGCGCAGGGTATCTTCAAGCCGATAGTGCGGCTCCCAGCCGATTTGGTTGCGCAAACGGGTCGCGTCGCAGGCCACAATTGGCACATCAACCGGACGCAAGCGTTGAGGATCAACTTCGATCGTTATCGTTTGGCCACTGAGTGCAATGAGGCTATCAAGAATTGACTGAATTGAGACACTCTGACCGACACCAATATTATAAATCTCGCCAGGCTGCGCTCGTTCGAGCAGCAAGTGATAGGCACGCACAACATCGCGCACATCGCTAAAATCACGTAGTGGTGAGAGGTTGCCAACCTGAATCACTGGCGGCTGCAAGCCTGCTTCAATGCGCGCAATTTGCTGGGCAAACGCTGGCACCACAAAATCGGCGCGTTGGCCCGGGCCAGTGTGGTTAAATGGCCGAGCACGAATCACCTTCAGCCCATGGCTATACCACCATTGGCCAGCCAGCAAATCTTGGGCTGCCTTGGAAACAGCATACGGATCGGCTGGGCAGAGCATGGTGTTTTCATCGGCTGGCAAGCCCGAACGATGGGCCATGCCATACATCGCATTCGAGCCAACCACCAGCACCAGCGGGTCGAGCTGAGCAGCCTTGATCGCTTCAAACAGGTGTAATTGGCCAAGCACATTGCTATTGAATGTGCCAGCAGGGTCGCGAAACGATTGCGGTATCGCCGATTGGGCAGCTAAATGCACCACCAGATCGGGAGCCGCATTTGCCACCGCCGTTTCTACCGCCGAACGATCAAGCAGATCAGCCAGCACCGTTGGGAGTTCTGGGTGCGCCGTGCGCCCTAAGGCCCATAGTTCCCATGTGGTTGCTTGCTGCAAATAGCGAACAAGATGTTGGCCAACAAAGCCAGTCGCGCCAGTAATTAATGCTCGTGTCATAGCGCGCACTATACTGCGAGTTGAGATTGTTGGCAAGAAGCGCTTTGCGCCTATTCGCATGGCTTGCTTTATCTTCTATACTGAAGCAGGTTTTTTGTTGTGCTGGAGATCGTTTGTATGTTTGAGCAATTTCAACTTCCCAACCATGTTGGTGCTGAATTAGCCGATTTAGTCACGCGCTTTGGCGTGCCGCATGTGCATCAAGTGGCCTTAGTTTTGCCCGATGGTCAGTATCCTGCTAGCCCAGCTGAACAAGCGATTAACGTCAAAGGTTTGTTTGCGCCGTTTGGCAAATCCGACCGCTACGGCGAGGTTTGTATGGTGGTGCAGCGGCCTGATGGAAGCCTGATCAGCGCCCGCAAAGCCTACTATCCTGCCACATGCTTTCGCTTATTAACTGGCGGCATCAATTACGATGAGCCAGTGTACGAGGCCTTGTTGCGCGAAACCGCCGAAGAAACCGGGTTGGATGTCCAAGTCGAGCGTTTTTTGGCGGCGGTCAGCTATCGCCCAACCAACAGCCCCAGCCCAAAATTTTATACTTTTGGCTTTTTGCTCCGCGAATTGGGCGGCACATTGGGCGCAGTTGACGAATCGGAGCAAGTCGCAGCCTTTGGCTTTCCACAGGTGGCCGATCTACCAACGCTAGCAGACCAACTCGAAAGCCTAAGCGGCAGCGAAGACCACGAAATTGCTGGCAATTGGCAAGATTGGGGTCGCTTTCGCGCAGTGACGCATCGGGTAATTTGGGAATATTTTCAAGCCTAGAAGTTAACATTCCCTCACCCCAACCCCTCTCCCACGTTGCGAGCGAGGGGCTAAACAAAGTGGTTGTTCTGTGATTCATTTGGTTTAAGCTATTGCCCTTTACCTACCACCAAATGTCATTTAGGGGGTGCAGGGGGATGCCCCCCCCCTGCGTCTCCCGCCTCAAGGCGGGACGGAAGGGTGGTGAGCACCAATAGATTCGAATACCCAATAAATACTTTTGGATCGAGTGATGAGTGAATGCTCAAGATCAAGCTATCTCAATCGAGGAGCCTACGATGCAATGTCCAGCTTGTGCCATGACCCTAGCAACGGCTAGCGCTAATTGCCCTTACTGTGGCAAACAACTGAATCAGCCCAAAAGCCGCGCCAATCTGCTAGCTTTTGGTGCTTCAATGTTCGTGGATGCGCTCCTAATGTTGGGTGCAATCCAATTAGGCGTAGCTCAACGCGATAGCGATGGCGAATTTTTTCGCATGCTTACGATCGTCAATAACCCTAGCAGCGAATGGCCAGCTTTATGGACAAACCTGAGTTATGGTTATTTAATTGTGGCCTTGCTGGCATTTTTATGCACTATTGGGTGCCTGATTAGCCAAAACCGCAACTTGGCACGAGGTGCAATGCTGGCAGGCATCGCTGGTGTGGTAATTCTTGCAATCTTTGGCGCTGACATCCTATTCAACGATTCAGGTTACAGCCCTACTTTTGGTTTATGGCTCGGTTTATTTGGTAGTTTCACCTTGACCACCACAAGTACACTATTTCAAGTGGTATCCCGTAAATGAAAGGAAGCGCAATGCAATGTTTGCAATGTTCGGCAACTATCGCCGATAACAGTAAGTTTTGCCCTTCGTGCGGCGCAACAATTACCCAACCAGCAGCCATGGATAAAACCCAAGTCTTGTCTAATCTGCCGCCAATGTCGAATCCGGTTGATAAAACCCAAGCGATTAACCCAACCCAACTGCCACCAGCCAATTATGGCCAGCCAGCCCAGCCAAATTATGGGCCGCCAGCTGCCAATTATGGCCAACCAGCTCAACCCAACCACTATCAACAACCAAACTATGGCCAACCCCAAAACTATGGCCAAACGCCGCAACCAAACTATGCGCCAGGGTATGTCGTTCCTAATCACACCGGTTATGGTGCGATTCCCGCAGCCAATGGCAGCATTCCAGCAATTTTGATGATTCTCAGTGCCTTGGGCATCTTGATTGGCATGGTTTTGCCGTTAATTGTGCTCAGTGGCACGAGCATTAGCTTGTTTGAGATGATCGACCCACAATATGCCAAAAATGTGATGGATGAAGGCGCGGCCTTGTTTATTTATGGCATTCCAAGCGGCGCAGTGATTAGTTTAATGCTCAGTGTTATGGCCTATCTCAAACGGCGCAATCTTTGGGCTGGTTTGAATATTGTGCCAAGTTTATTTGTTTTGGGCATTACTGGGCTATTATTGATTGGTGCGGCAGTCAGCGACGAGATTGATCAAGCTGGCATTGGCTTGATCATGATGACGGTCAGCGCAGGATTATCCTTGATTGTCACAATTGCCTTTTTGATTCGAAAGAAGCAACCACGTTAATATGCTGTTATCTGTTGCCATTATTGCTCGCGATGAAGAGCGCCACATTGGAGCCGCCTTGGCCTCAATCGCCAATTTAGCCGATGAAATTGTGGTCTTGCTCGACCCTCGCACCCGCGACCGCACCGCCGAGCTTTGCACCCATGCTGGCGCGCGGGTGATCGATGCGCCGTTTGAGTCGTTTCCTGCCCAGCGCAATCGGGCTTTGGCCGAATGCAAGGGCCAGTGGGTATTGTTTTTGGATGCTGACGAGCGGGTAACTCCCAGCTTGCAGCATGAAATTCGCCAGCTTTTGCCAAGCCACCCAAGCCACGCGGGCTACTGGATTCCGCGCTTCAACCGCTATTGGGGGCGGGCCTTGCGTGGCGGCGGTTGGTATCCCGACCGTCAATTGCGCTTGTTGCAACGCAGCAAAGCCCACTACGATCCCAGCCGCTTGGTGCATGAATTGGTTATTTTAGCTGGCAGCGAAGGCCAATTAACCCAGCATCTTGAGCATATCAATATTGAATCGTGGGCCGAATTACGCGAAAAACAGCAGCGTTATGCCCAAGCAGAGGCCGCCACGCTCTATCGCAATGGCGTGCAGGTCAAGCCCCAAAATTACGTTTTGCAACCGTTGCGCGCAATTTGGCGACGTTATGTCACCTGGGGCGGCTATCGTGATGGCTTGTTGGGAATGCTTTTGGCCTTGGTGATGGGTTGGTATGAGTTAAAAATGTATCTGGCCTTGGCCAAACATTGGGGTTAAATCAAAATGGGTCGGGGAAAATAGCCCCAGCCCATTCTTGATTAGACATCTGTATGTCTTCGCTCGCTTACTTAACCTTTGGTTTCTTGAGAAAGTTCAAATAGAAACCAAACTCGATTTTCTGCTTGGTCAATCATTGGTTCAAGCTCGCTCGCGGTGGCCACATCGTTGGCTTCATCGGCAACATCGTGAGCTTTGCGCAAGTTTTTAACTAAGGTCTGGTTATCGCTCACCAGCTCAGTCAGCATATTGGCTGGCTCGACAAACTCAGCATTATTATCTTCGATCGTTTGCAACTCGCTGATATGGCCGATCGAGCGCAGCGAGGTGCCACCAATGCGGCGAGCGCGTTCGGCCAAAATATCGGTCGTAGCAAAAATCTGGTTGGCATGCTCATCAAACATCAAATGTAAATCGCGGAAATGGCGACCAGTCAAATGCCAGTGGAAATTTTTGTATTTCATGTATAAGGCAAACGAATTGGCCAAACTGCGATTGAGTGCTTCAATTACTGGGCCAGTTGCTTTAGAATCTAAATCAGTTGGGGTTTTTAAGCGTTTATCCATTGCACGCATGCTCCTTGAAACTAGGATTTTCTAATACACGATATTGCAGATGGCGTGCCATGAAACCCAAAACACGATTATGAACGCGATTCATGACACCTTGCGTTGCAAGGGATTGACAAGGATTGATGCCATCCATAGAATGTGCCAATCAACGTTTAATTCCAATCAGCATCGAAAGTTAGGTTGTTGAAACTGCAACAACCCCACCGTGGTAAACGTCGATCAGAGAGAACTTCAACACGTTTTAATTCAGAAAGGGTTGCACGTATGCGCCAGTATCTTGACCGCTATGTGATGCCACTTTGGCAAACGTACAGTTCACCAGGGCAACCACTACGCCCGACAAATACGCGGGCGCTGCACACCATCTACGGTATTTGGTTGTTTGCATTTGTGCTCAAATTGATGGGTTCAGGCTGGGATGTGGCTTGGCACTTCCGCTTTTTGCGCGACGATTTAGCGCCACCGCATATGATCAACACGGTCGGCACGGTCATCGTCGTGTTGCTCGTTATGTTCCATACCTGGACTGGCTATGGAGTCGATCGGCTAACCTTGCGGCTCATGCAGGCGGGGATTTCGATCTTCCTGATTGCAATTCCTTTAGATTTAATCAATCACCGTTTGTTTGGGCTTGATATTACCAGTTGGAGCCCGACCCACGCCTTGCTTTACCTTGGCACAGCGGTGATGCTCTTGGGGGTGTTGCGTGGTTGGTTGCTGTTAGCGCCCGATAGCCGCATCAAAACGGTCTTCGGGATTGGCTTTTGGGCCTTTTTGCTCGAAGATTTCTTATTTCCCTTAGGTCAACAAGAATATGGTGTAACCGCAATCGAAGCCATGCGCCTTGGCAAGCCCTACGCCGATGCCGAATTGATGATCGAGGCAGGAGCCAACCCAGAGCGTTTTGCAATTCCCGTGCCCGATTGGCTCTACCCGCTGTGGTTGATCACCTCGGTGGTTTTGGTGCTCTTGGCTGCCCGCCTAATTATGCGCGGACGCTGGACTGCAACCTTGGTTGCCGGAACCTATTTGCTCTATCGGGTTGTGTCGTTCTACATTCTGCGCGGCATTGAGTTTCCACCATCGTTTGTGCCATTGTTTATCATTGGTACGGCATTGGCGATTGATATTGGCATTACTTATCGCATTAATCCCTTTGTTGCCGCATTTGGAACATTAATGATGTTCTACGCTGGCGCATGGATTAGCGATCGCTATACCTTGATGCCAGAAATTCCTTATACGACGACCATGCCAATTGCGGCAATTCTGCTTGGCATTGTCTGGGCTGGCGCACTTTGGATCGAGCGCAGCCCCTATGTCGAACGCTGGCGCAAATTAGCCTAAGTTTTCTGAATAATAGGGAGCGGTGCAAACTGCTCCCTGTTTTCATTTAACCGCCTGTTCGAGCCAATCCACCGTCAATTGCGCCACTTCATCCTCGCGAGTCAGATAATAGTGATCAGCCCATTTCAGCAGATGCCAAGTTTTTGGCTCAGTGGCTTGCTCAAAGGCAGTACGAGTTTCAATCAAATCGAAAAATTGGTCGCGCTCGGCCACAATTGCCAACAGCGGCCCGTGCTGGCCTTGGGCACTTTCCTGCAAGCCAATTGGGTTGGGCGTAACCGCCACGGTTGCTCGAATCGCGGCATCATTGGCCATCACCCGCAACACCAATTGCGCCCCAAACGACCAGCCGATCAGGCAGATTTGGGCTTGGGGAGCGCGTTGGCGCGCTTCGGCCAAGGCTGCTTGCAAATCGAGATCTTCGCCTTCGCCGCCGCTAAATTCGCCTTGGCTCTGACCAACGCCGCGCGAGTTGTAGCGCAAAACGCCCCAACCACGGTCGCGCAGCATTTTGAAGGTGGCGAAAATCGCCCGCTGATCCATATTCGACATTGGCGGAAAATGATGCGCCAACACAGCAACTCGTTCAGGGTGTTGCGCCGGAGCCAACCACTTGCCTTCCAACAAGGTGCTGCCATCTGCAGAGAGAAAATGAATTGTTGTTTGCATATACTTACTCAACTATCCAACGGGCTTGGGTGGCATTTTCAATCAGCACCCGTGGCTCCGCATTATCGGCCAGATTAGCCGTCCAAATGGCCGAAGGCACGTTGGCCGAACCAACGGTTAAGCGCGTCCAAAGCAATTGCCGGCTATCTGGTGTCCATTGGGGATCGACATTATCATAGCCGCCGCCAGCAGTTATTGCCCGTGGCTCGCTACCATCAGCATTCACCACCCAAATCTCGCCGCGTGGCACTTCGCGCGTCCGCCGCACAAACGCGATTCGCTTGCCATCAGGCGACCAACTTGGCGTAAAATCATCGGTGTCAGTTTGGCTGGCCAAGGGCGTTTGCTGCTCACTCGCCAAATCAAACAACACCAACTCATTGCGAAAACCAGCTTGAGTTTCGCGCAGCACACTAATCACCAAGCGTTGATCATCAGGTGACCAATCGAAATCGCCGCTAAATGGAATCCGCCGCAGCACATCACTAAAATCAAACAGCACCAATTCGTTGCGCAGCGGGTCGGTAAAACCCAACATCTGCCCAGCGTTCGACCAATGTGCGCCAAAGGTAACCACATCGCCGCCTTTGACAACAGGACTGACCTGAGTTCCATCGGGCTGCATCAACCAAAGTTTGGGCGAGCCAACGCCACCAGTACCAATCGTGCGCCGTTCGTAGACAATTGCGTTATCAGCAGGCGACCAATTTGGCGTATAGCCCGTCCAATCGGCAGCGCCAGTGCTGGTAATCACCTGATTCTGGGTCAGATCGAAAATCTCGATCCTGCTTGGTTGGGCTTCGGATTGAGTGGCATAGGCAACCTTGCGCCCATCGGGGCTAAGGCTGTAATCACTAATTTGGGGCACAAGCAATTGTTGGCCCTGACCATTGGCATCAGAACGCCACAACTCTGCTTGCTGCGAGGGGTTGCGCAAAAATAAAATCCCACTAACTTGTTGTTGATTGGTAGGGTTGTTAGAACCTTGGCTGGTAGTCGGTTGTTGGCCAATTGCGACCAGCAAAATCACAATGGCGACCAAGCCCACCGATAAACTCGTTAATGTTCGACGACCTATCTGATCCATGACGACTCCTTGGGCATACTTGGCTTGATTATCACCCTATAGCCAGCTTTGAGCAAATGCGCTACGATAGGCAGAATGCCCAATTTAGTGAAGGAGGCCATATGGGCTACGAAGATCATGCCGAGGCAGCGGCACAGCACCAAGCCCCAGTCCGTTGTGCAATTATTACGATTAGCGATACGCGCAGTATCGAAACCGATAAGAGCGGAGCGCTTGCCCAAGAATTATTAGCCGCCGCAGGCTTTGAAATTGTCGAATATCGCATTATTCCCGACGAGCCAGATCAAGTGGCCGAGTTTGTGCAGCAATGTATTGAGCGTAGCGATTGCGACGCAGTATTGACCAATGGTGGCACTGGCATTGCCCGCCGCGATGCCACAATCGAGGCCATTGAGCCATTGCTCGATAAAAAATTACCTGGTTTTGGCGAGATTTTCCGCATGCTCTCCTACAACGACATCGGTGCTGGAGCCATGCTTTCACGCGCAACCGCCGGAATCGCAGGCCGAACCTTAGTTTTTTGTATGCCAGGTTCGTCGGGCGCGGTACGCTTGGCCTTAGAATCGTTAATTTTGCCTGAGCTAAAACACCTCGTTTGGGAATTGTTCCGCCAGTAAATCCATAGTAGCGAACCAGCCAGCCAAGCCCAAGCAAGCCAAGCACCCAAGCCCACAGCATGGGTAGGTTTGGTTGGCTGGTCGCAGGCAAGCGTTGCGGCAGGCCCAAATCGGCCACATGGCGCACCTGTAAACGCCACACATCATCGTAGCGGCTAACGATGCCCGTTGCATTGAGCTGGATTGCGCTTGGCAGTTGGGGCAAGCTTTGGCCCTGCGCCAAACGCACTTGCAACTGTTGCGAGCCAAACTCGACCACTAAACTATCGGCGTTGCGTTGCTTGAAGCGCAATTTCAGTTTTACCAACTGACCAAGCGACGCTTGGTCAAGCCTATTTGGGCTGTGAATCACTAAATCTGCTTGCTGTTTGATGATTTTGAGATCAGCAGCAGCTTCAATAATCAACTGTGGCTCTTGATGGTAACTACCAACTGTTGCCTTAAGCTGAACGACCATGCCTTGTTTTAGGCTTGGCAAGGTGACGTTATTGCTGATAAAAACCAAGATACCTGCTGTCGAATCTTGCAAATAGAAAGCACGTTGGCGAAATAGATTCAGCTCAGCACTGACCACGCCTTCAACCAATACGTGACTATCGATTGCTGCTTGTTGAGCCTCGCGCAAACTGATTTTCTTAGTGGCTGATTCGCTTGGGGCTGGATTATTGGCTTGCTTGGGGCTTGGTTGGGCAAAGCTTTGCCATTGTTGGTTGCTTGGGTGGCGACCCCAGCTGTAGTCATAATCCAATTTGGCATAGCGAACCTGATCGGCAACTACTGCATTTGGCTGGAGCAAACGCAGCTCTTCGCCGGAGTTGGTGAGGCTTAATTTGCTTTGGCTGGCAAAAATCACCAAATAGCCATTGGCCGCAATGCTCATGCCTGCGGGCAAGCGCCATGGCCGTGAGCCTCCATCAGCCTGATCATCCAATTGCCAGCCCGTTAAATCGACCTGATAGCTATTGGGATTGTAGAGTTCAATCCATTCGTCGTTACTATTGCTTTCACCATCAGCGTTCCAATCGATCGCGCGCGGGGCAGGCACAACTTCGTTAATTTGAATCTGCGGATATTTGGCATTTGCTGCAAGCGTCGGCTGAGCAGTCGCTTTAGGCTTGGAAGCTTTTGGTTTGGCAGTTGCTCTTGGGGTTGAAGTTGGTTTCTTGGTCGCGGTTGGTTTTGGTGTTTTGGTGGCTGGTACGGCGGTTGGCTGTGGCGCTCGATTCGGCTGATTCGGCGTAGCTGGCGCATTATTCTGCCAACTACCAGCGTCAGGAATCCGGCTCCAAGTCGTATTGGCCAAAGGCTTGGTATAGCTTAATTGGTCAACGATTCGGCCATCAGCCATGGCCAGTTGCACGCTATCGCCGCTGTCGTTGAGCAAGCTACTCAAGGTTATGGTGAGAAATTGGCCGTGCTGAAGCTGGGTTTTGGCTGCAAGCCTAATTGTTGTGCCTGAACTATCGCTAATGCTCCAGCCAGTTAAATCAATCACATTCATATTGGTTGAATACAGTTCGATCCATTCTTGGCCAAGCGGCGAAATTTCATTAATCACGACACCTGAAGGAATTGCAGCGAGCGCGTGATTGCGATTATTGGGGCTAGCGCGCATGCCACTGTACCAATTGAGGCCACCATCGGGCCAGCGCCCAGCAGATAAGCCCTGCAATGCCGAGCTATAGTTCCAGACCGCATATTCTTGCAAACGATAATCGAGCAAGCGCACAAGATCACCGTTATCGTTCAACAAACCACTACTGGAGATGCTATACCAACTACGTGGCGCGATAATCGTATCGTCGGGAATACGCAGCGCTGCGCCACCAGTATTCGCTTGATCATCAAGCCACCAGCCACTTAAATCGATTGGTGTAGCTCCAGCGTTATACAATTCGACAAATTCCTCGCCGCTTGTCGGCCAAGCCAACACTTCGTTGATCAGCAATTGGTTTGGTTCAGGGCTAGAATTTTGGCGATTGGCCATTGCAGGGCTGGCTCGCGAAGCTGCTTGCCAAGTTGCTGCGCCATCAGGCATGCGGCTCCATGTGCGTTCGAACACACTGCTAGCGTAATCGAATGTATCAGTCACCACGCCTTGATCAGTAATTAAATGCACGCTATCAAGCTCAGCATTCAACAATGAACCAACTGGAATCAGCAGCCATGAACTTGGGCTGATAATTGTTGACGTTTGAATTGTGTGGGCTGCGCCACCAGCAGCAAGCTGATCGTCAATTTTCCAGCCTTTGAGATCAAGCGCATCGGGGCCGAGATTGTAGAGTTCAACCCAATCAGTCCCACTGATTGGTTGGCTCATCACTTCGTTGATTAAAATTCGAGCTTGGGTTGGCACAATTGGCGGATCAGCAGGATTACTTTGGCCAAGGCTGGGTGCGCGATCGGTCAGCCAAGCACCGTTGCCATCGGGAATTCTGGCCCATGTGCGGTTGCTGGTGGTGGCGCTATAGCTGAAAGCATCGATCAAGCGCCCAGCTGAATCAAATAAACGCAGCTCATCGCCACTATTGTTATACATATTGGTCATTGAAATTACCAGCCAACTTGCAGGCAAGATGCTTGCTTCCAGCAGAATTGGGCTTGCTCCATCGGCGGCATCATCGAGCTGCCAACCATGCAAATTGACGATTTGTTCGCCAGCGTTATACAACTCGACCCACTCTTTGCCAGCGCTCGGCGCAGCCATTAATTCGTTGAGCCGAATCAAGGCTGGGCTTGGGAGTGGGGTTGCACTTGGAATTGGGCTTGGCGATGGAACCACGGTTGGCATGTTGGTTGGGCTTGGCATTGCAGTGGCAGTGCTGGTTGGTAAATTTGTGCTCGTTGGATCAATACTAGTGGTTGGGGTTGCTGTAGCTGGGCTTTGGCTGGCATTCGCCATGCCTGGGGTTGGATGGGTGGATGCTTGCCAAGCGCCAATGCCATCGGGCATGCGGCTCCACGAAAGGCCAAGGCTTGCATTCGAATAACTATATTGGTCGATCACCTGGCCAGCAGGATTGAGCAAGCGCACCTGATCGCCGCTATTATTCAACACATTGCTCAGCGACACCACCAACCAAGCATTGGGCGCAAGAATGGTTGGGGTGGGCAAGATTTTGGGGCTACTGCCACCTTCTATATCATCAACCGCCCAACCGCTGAGATCAATGGCAATTGAGGTTGGATTGTATAGCTCGACAAACTCACTACCAGTGCTGGGAAGCGCCAAAAATTCGTTGAGCACAACCTGCGCTGGCTGAGTTTGGGCTTGCGTTGGTAGTGGCCAGAGCCACACTAACAGCAGCCATAACCAGAAAGACTGTTTCATAGCCACCCCCGATTGAAGCACCAATAGCAATCACTAGATACACAAATTGGCGTTTTTTGGCATGGCTGAATGAGCAATTTGGGCAGGAGTTTTGGCGCGCTGAGCTGGTTTATACGTTACGACTTTCGGCGGATTTGCAAAAAAAAACAGTCTATGCTATACTATCAATGTCGACGGAAACGTTGAAGATAACTCGGTGATGGCGGATCGTCTAAAGGTAGGACAACAGTTTTTGGCACTGTTTATCTAGGTTCGAATCCTGGTCCGCCAGCCAACAAAACTCAGCAGTAGTGCTGAGTTTTTTGTTTAACTTGCTTTTGGACATATTAAAAAGGCTGGCATTGTGCCAGCCTTGAGTCATCAAATCGATTGTTTTACATTGGGGGTTTGATACCCGTCGAAGCAACGCTCACCGGATGTTCCTCTTTAACGTTGATTCGATCGATCCCAGTCATAATCAAGACCAAGAGCGCCAATACCAAACAACCAATCGTGCCAAACAGCGCTTGATCACTATGTTTATCGCCAACCCAGGCCATTACGCCACCGGTTAGTGCTGGCCCCACAAAACTGCCAAGGCCATAACAGACGGTAAACATACCACTTGCGCCGCCCAACTTGGCTGGTGGTACGCGGGCAGCCAACACCGCTAGCCCAATTGGGTAGAGCGTGCCAGCAAACGCGCCGAGCAACATGCCCAAAAAGAGGGTTAGCAAAAATGGTGGGTGGAAGGTAGCAAAGAGCGCCGCGCCAGAAAGCAACGACAACGAGCCAATCAGCAAAGGCCGATAGCCATAGCGATCGAGCATGCGGCCAATTGGCACTTGCGCCACAATATTGGCAATCACTGTGACCGAAATCAGCGTCCCAAGCTGCCAATTAGTATAGTTGAGGGTTGGCAGCAACGAAACCAGCGACAACGTGCCATAGCCATAAAGGAAGGCAATTGCCAAAGGCAAAATCAATGGTCTAGTGATTTTGAAGCTTACGCCGCCACTTTCATGCTCGGTATGGGCCACATGTGGCTCAGGCACAACCAACACGACAATCACGGTTGCGAGAATTGCCGCGCCAACCGCCACAAAAAATGGCATGATATGGCTACCAGTAAATTGCAAAACCGCCGTGCCAATAATGGGGCCTGCCGCTGTACCGCTGGCCAGCGACATACCATACACCGCTGTATTATGGCCACGCTGTTCGGGCGAACTGACGCGGCTCACATAGGTTTCGGCGGCAGTCCAAACACACGACCAGCCAATCCCTTCGAAGATCCGCCACATAAAAAACAGCGGAATGCTACTCGTCCAAGGCATTGCCAGCATGGCAACGGTGTAGGAAATTAATCCCACAATTAAAAAGAGCCGAATGCCAAATTTATCAATCGTGCGGCCAATTGGCATGCCGGTCAGCACAAGGCTGGCAAACATCACACTGGTGCTCAAGCCCACGATAAATTCATCAGCGCCATTATCTTCAAGCAAATGCGGAATCAACGGATTGATAATGCCAATGCCAAGCGCAGTGACTGCAACACAAAGATAAATGGGCCACATTGGATGACGCACATGCGCCGAAGGTACCTGCTGCATAATACTCCTCACGCTATTGCCCGCAAACCAGTTGGCCAGGTTTGGGTAATTACGGAGATTTCTTCATCAACAATTGTTTGGATGCCTTGAATATTTGGGTGGATATTGGTAAACCAGCGCACATCATGGCCATGAATGTGATCAAGTGCTGGCCCCAATACCGGAAAATCCTCATCGACCGAGCCAAAGCCGCGCGCCCGCAGATCCCAATTGCCTTGTTGGGTTTCGCGTTTCATGCGCTCGAAAATATCGACGACTGTATAGCCGCGCTGGCGCGCTAGCTTGCTAATCATGCGATACACAGGCTCAAGCTTGGAGTTCCGATCGAACGCATAGTGCGCAGGATAATCGACGTAAATACCGGTTTCCAACATGATGTTAGCTTGCGGATAATCACGCTCGAATAAATCGCAAAGCTCGATTAACTTGGCTTCGAATGGCCCAATGCCATAGCGCTTGCGATCGTTTACGCCATAGCGCACGATAATCAAATCGATTTCGGGATACCGAGCCATTGTTCGATCATAGCGTTTGAGAAAATCCTCGGTTGCTTCGCCATCCAAGCCTTCGTTGCAAACCAGCGTTTCATCGCCAAAGATGCTGCGCAAGCGGCTTTGAAGCAAGGCATCGCCGCGCTGATGCGGCAAAGCGTAGGAACAAGCAACCGTACAATCACCAACTTGCAAAACCAACGGGCCAGCCATCCAGAACCTCCGCCGAAAAGCTGATATTTGCGGCATCCACAGCAAACATCGTATACGGCAGTATAGCGGTCTCGTCTGCTTTTGACAACTTTTGGCATGACATAAAGCAAACATTTTAGCTACTATTGGCAGCTGCACAGCTGAAGTTAATCAAACGCTCATTCCGATTTCAATCAAAAAAGCGTCCTGTCGTATGACGACAGAACGCTTGCTGTTTGTTTTAGCTGTGCGTTGAGCTTAGACGCGGCGGCGACGTGGTGCGCGCACAAACGAAATAATCAAAGCAAACAAGGTTGCGCCAATAATCGACCAGATAATTGGGAAGGGCTTGCCTTCAATATCGATCGTCAGCAGTTCTGGCAAACCGGTGTTGCCTGCGATCCAGGTGCCCAATAATGCGCCGATAAAGCCAACGCCGATTGAAGCCAACAAACCACCCATGCTATAGCCGGCAATTGCTTGGCCTGCGGCCCCACAGACTGCGGCGATCAACAACATAAGCAATAAGCCAATCACTGAGAATTCCATGGTATTTCCTCCTAGGTTTGCTATTCAAATTGATTCTGTCATCTGCTTGTTTATAAAAGCAAATGCTGTGCCACGGGATAGTAAATTATGAAGGATGAATTATGAGGGATGAGGAAAGTCAAAGGGCAAAAGTCAGAAGTCAAAAATCAAAAGGCAAAAGCCTGAAACCGCGAAGGGCGCGAAGAACACGAAGATTTGTTTTTTAGCCACGAATTCCACGAATTACACCAAATTCTCCGTTAGCCCAAAGCCAATAGCCTATAGCCTATAGCCATACCTTCTCTGCGTTAAAAGTTTGATCCACGAAGCGCACGAAGCGCACGAAGGATACGTTTTAGCCACGAATTCCACGAATTTCACCAATTTTCCGTTAGGCCGAAGCCAATAGCCTATAGCCTCATCCCTGATCCCTGGCCCTGAACCCTAATCCCTCTTCATCCTTCATCCCTCATCCTTCATACTTTGGTCTATGTTCTTTGTGGGGTACAATAGCAGCTATGTATAACGAATATGCCTCAATTTATCGCCAAGCTGGCCAGAGCTGGCTGAGCTTGCACATGCTGAATTGGCTCTTGCCATGGCTTGAACAGCACGAACTGCGGCCTCAAACGGTGCTTGATCTTGGCTGTGGCATGGGCGATGCTGCGGTAGCACTGGCGCTGCAAGGCTATCAGGTCACAGCAATCGATCGCTCGGAAATGATGTTGGCCCAAGCTCGCTTGCATGCTGAGTTGCAGCACGCCACTGTGGCTTGGCAACAGGCTGATTTAACGACATGGCAAGCGACAACCAAGCACGATTTAATCATCAGCCTGTTTGATACGCTGAATTACCTGCTTGAGCCAGCGCAATTAGGCCACCTATTTCAGCAAATTGCCGCCGCGCTTGCGCCCAATGGCTGGTTGGTGTTTGATTTGAATACGCCATTGCTGTATGCAACTTGGCCTGAACACAACCAGGTTGTGCTTGATCGCGATGATTTATATATTTACAATGCGCTGGATTTTGACCAAGAATCCCAAATTGGGATTGGCAAGATCGTCTGGTTTCAGCGCCTCAATGATGCATGGCAACGCGGCAGCGAAACCCATCTCCAAGCAGCCTACAGCGATCAGCACATTGTTGAGTTGTTGGCAGCAGCTGGATTAAGCGTGGTTGCGCGGTTGAATCGTGATGGGGAGCCTGTTGATTTAAAGGAAGCGACACGGGTGGTGTATCTGGTGCAAGCAAATGGTGTGCATAACCACAGCGCTGCAATACCCCCGATTCTGGATTAGCCGCCATCTATCTCCGCAATTGCGGGCGATCCCTAGGCGCTTGGGTGTCACCCAAGGTTCCGGTTTCGCTGCGATGTGAACGAACGCCGTGATGCAAACGAGTTGCCTCTCTCACTAGTTTAGCCCGTCCCACACACCTTGCCCTTCAAGGGTTAGCGCAGTCACCTAGCCACGCTCATTGCTGAGGCATGCTGGTGGTCTCTTACACCACCGTTTCAGCCCTTACCAGCAGCCAAATGACCACTGGCGGGAATATTTGCTGTTGTCGGCTTGCGTCACGAGCCAGTTACCCGAACTCGCGCCCCTGTTTACGGTTTCACAGGGTAACTTGTCCACCGCGCGGGTGGTCGGAAGGGTCGGGAAGTTGCCTCTAGCTTGCGCCAGCGACGGCTACATTGCTATGATTATGCACAGCTGTTGATCATAATCGGCTTTTGGATGATTGTCAATTGTCGGTATGCGCAAATTAGCATAGAATGCAACCAGTAACCGTTTAATTGCAAAGGAAGCACGCTTGTGGATGAACGCTTAGCACTTATGCAGGCTTTGACCGATGCGTCGGGCGTACCAGGCAACGAAGGGCCAGTGCGGGCTGTAATGGCCGAGGCCTTGGCTCCTTTCGGTGAATTAATCAACGATAATCTTGGGAGCATTGCCGCGCGTAAAGCTGGCCCCGAAGGCAGCCCAACGATTCTGCTGGCTGGGCACCTTGATGAAGTTGGCTTTATGGTAACCCGCATCACCGACGATGGCTTTATTAAATTTCAGACTCTCGGTGGCTGGTGGGAAATGGTGATGTTGGCGCAACGGGTGCAAATTGAAACCCGCAATGGGCCAATCGTGGGCCTCGTTGGCTCCAAGCCGCCACATGTGCTCTCGCCAGAAGCACGCAAAAAATTGGTCGAAAAGAAAGATATGTTTATTGATATTGGGGCCAGCTCAGCTGCTGAAGCCCGTGAATGGGGCGTGCGCCCAGGTGATCCAATTATTCCGATGTGTCCATTTACGCCCTTGCAAAACCCCAAAATCGTGATGGCCAAGGCTTGGGATAATCGTTTTGGCTGTGCGGCAGCGGTCGAAGTGCTGCACGAATTGGCCAACGAGAATCTGCCAAATACGGTTGTGGCTGGAGCGACCGTGCAAGAAGAAGTCGGCTTGCGCGGCGCGGCAACCCTCGCCAATCTGGTCAAGCCCGATATTGCCTTTGCAATCGATGTTTGTATTGCTGGCGATACCCCAGGCGTAAGCAAAGACGAAGCCCAAGCCAAAATGGGCGGTGGCCCAGTGCTCTTGCTGTTTGATACCAGCATGATTCCCAATCGCCGTTTGCGCGATTTAGTGGTTGATACCGCTGAAGAATTGGGTATTCCCTATCAGTTCGACACGATGACTGGTGGCAGCACCGATGCAGGGCGTTTTCATATTAATAATGTTGGCGTGCCATCGTTGGCGCTGGGCGTAGCAACGCGCTACATCCATACCCACGCCTCGCTACTGCATCGCGATGATTTTGATCAGGTGGTGACGCTGCTGGCCGCAGTTGTGCGCAAGCTCGATCAAACGACCGTCGATTACATCAAAGCTGGTCAATCGGCCTAAATAATGAGAAGGATGCCATCACCCTCCAACCCCCTCTCCCACTCAAACGCGGGCGAGGGGGAGCATGCGTTTTCAGCACACATTGCAGCAAAACAAAACCACAGGGTTGGGGCGAGGGCAGCTTAAACGTCTATTCTGAGGTACAGTGGCATGCTTGTGCGTTTGGTGGCGGGCTTCGGCTTGAGTTTGCTGGTTGGTGGGCTTGGTTATTGGCGACGTTCGCTCAGTTTGAGCGGCTGGCTCGGCGCAGTTTTGATTGGCACGCTAACGGTGGGCGCTGGCAGTTGGGCTTGGGGCTGGCTGATTATTTTGTTCTTCGCTAGCTCTAGTTTGCTTTCCAAAGTTGGCAAACGTCGCAAAGCAGTCGTTGCGCTCGATAAATTTAGCAAAGACGATCGCCGCGATATTTGGCAAACTATGGCCAATGGCGGTATTCCCTTGATTACTGCGTTGGGCTATGCGTGGCAACCCCATTTTAGTTGGTGGGCCTTGGCTTTGGGCGCGATTGCCACCGCCACCGCCGACACCTGGGCCACCGAAATTGGCACGCTCAGCAAGGGTCGCCCGTTTATGCTCACAACCTTCAAGCAAGTTGAACGCGGACGTTCAGGGGCAATTTCAGGCTTGGGCATGGCCGCCACCAGCCTTGGCGCATTGCTGATTGGACTTAGTTCTTGGGGCTTGACTGGTTTAGGCCTTGGCAATGGCCAAGAACCACAGTTTTGGTTTGTGGTTGCAGCAACTGTGGGCGGCATTGCCGGATCGTTGGCTGATAGTTTGCTTGGCGCGACCGTGCAGCAAATGCGCTGGTGTGAGCATTGCGCAACCGAAACCGAGCGCACAATTCACAAGTGCGGCAATGAAACCCGCCATTATCGCGGCTTGGCATGGCTCAACAACGATTGGGTTAATTTGCTTAGCACTGGGGCAGGCGCTCTGGTCGGCTTATTGATTGCAGCGCTCGCCAATTAGGCATAATTGCTGGTATACCAAGGCGAATATTTGATCTGGCGTAGCTCGCTGCTGGGATAAATCACCTGAGGATCGTCGGCATCGATCTGCACAGCGATGGTTTGGCCAATCGCGATCCGCGCAAACTGCAATTCCTCGACCATCCACGCGCTTTTGGCGTTATAACTTGATCCATCGGGGCGTTGCACTGCAAGGCTCAAAATAACTTCAACATCGCGGCGAAAGCCATTGCTCGAAATATGCTTGCCCTTTTCTGCATCGATCACGGTGGCGCTGGCGGCAATTGAGCGGGCAAATTGGGCTTGATTCTGCGCATCGATGGTGGCCTTGGTTAGCTTTGGCTGGCTACCAAGCGGCGTTTTGGCATTGCGCCCAAGCAGCCATAACGGCAGATAAAAAAGCGGCGTGTAAATCAAAACCCCGCTGGTCATGAGCCAAAATGGATTGATTTCGTGTTGCTCACCATGTTTAGTGCAATAAAATTTGGTTTTGCGCGAAATGCGTGCGGGCAAATCGATAGTGCCGCCAGGACAAACCAGCGGTGTCGTTAATTTTGCTGCAAGCGGCAGTAGCGTAAAAAAACCAGCAGTTGAAAGCATAAAGGCCAGAAAAAACGCCCCAAACCAGCGCATAACTCCTCCAAAGCTTGCTTATTCGAGGGTGCGCATTGCTGCCAAAACCCCACGAACGCCAATTTGTTCTTCGAGTTTGAGGCATTGCTCCAAACCCTTGCGATAAGGGTGCTCGCCATTGCGTAATCTTTCAGCGGCCTTGGTTGCGCCCAAAAAGAGCAAATGTTGGTAAGCAACCCATTCGGCAAAGCCTTCAACCCAATCGTAATCAGTTAATAACGGACAATGTTCGCCCTGCCAAACGTGGGCAAATTCGTGGGCCACAACCAGCCGAAAGCGCCAGCGCGGCAAGCCATACAAGGCATAGACCACCCGCATCCGGCCTTGGCGTAGATACAACCCAAGCATTTGTTGGCCTTCGGTGGCAATCGCGCCTTGACGAGCCAAATCTTGGATTGTTGGCTGATCGACCAGCCGAAAGCTTGCGCCAACTTGGACTTGCAAGCCTGGGTGTTGGGCCAGCGAAGCAACCGTGTCTGCATACAAGGCTTGGGCTTCCTGCGGATCGTAAATTGCGCTGCGATGGCAACTGCCACACTGCGATCGCCCATCGTGCAGCGTCCAGCCATCGCTGCCGACAGGCGCGGCACAACTGCTACAGCGAGGGCGATGCTCAATACAATCTTCGCAATAGCGCTCCGGTCGGTCGGGCAGAAAATAATATGCGCCGGTCAAGCGCTGGCCACAGACCGCGCATTGGCTTTTATCTGGCAGTTGCTGGCTACGAATTGGTGGAATCAAACGGCTTGTCATCGATTTCGCATTCTCATCTAGATTAGCGTGGTATCTGCTACAATTATCCCACGTTGTTTGCCCATAAGCCTGTAACTTAGACGCACAAATTGCAATTTAGTTGTTGGTTGCGCGCGAACGCCTGCCACAGGATCACCTGATGCCTAGACCAAAGGAAGAACTATGACCCAAGCCATCCTATTCGATTGGGGCGGAGTTTTCAATCCACAACATGAATCACTTGAAGGCTATCGGAGCATTGCCCAACGCTATGACCATTCTGCCGAATCGTTGTATGCCTTGTTGTATAACGGCGATGAATGGCGACAAGCGCGGGTTGGCCAGCTAACCAGCCAAGCCTATTGGTCGGGCATGCAGCAAAAATTAGGCATTGATGGTGAGCTAACGGGTTTTATGAATGAGCTATTTGCTGGCGAGCAGCTCAATCAACAGATGGTGCGCATTGCCCAAATGTTGCAGCGCCGCTATCGCACGGGCTTACTCTCGAACGCGCTCGACGACCTAGAGACGATTTTAGAACGCTGGCAGGTTGCCAACTTATTCGATGTGGTGATTAATTCGGCGCGGGTCGGAGTAGCCAAACCGAATCCCCAAGCCTTTGAATTGGCGGTTGAAGCCTTGGGCGTGTCCATGCGTGAGATTGTGTTTATCGACGATAAATTGCGCAATGTGCAGGCAGCCCGAGCGTTTGGCCTGCCGACCGTGCATTTCACCACCACTGCTGCATTAATTGATGAACTTGGCAGCTTGGATGTGCTCAAACCCCATGAACGGGCGATGCTGCGCGAGGAGTTTTGAGCATGCGGATCGTTGCGCTTGCGCCCTTTGGCTTGCGACCCAAAGCAACATTAAGCCGCCGCGCCCTGCCCATGCTGCAAGCTGCCGCTGATCGTGGTGATACGGTGCATGTGCTTGCTCCGAGCGATCTCTACCCTGCCGATGCTGGCCTAACGAGCGTAATTAAGCAAATTACGGTTGAGCATAGCCCGCAGTTTGGCCAAGGCAGCCTGGCAATGCTGCGCTCAGTAATGTGGATGCTTAGGCGCTGTTTAGCGTTAAAGCCAGATCTAGTGCATTTGTTTAAGCCCAAGGGCTATGGTGGCATGGCCTTGCCATTGATTCGGCGCTTGCGGCCCAATTTGCCAATTTTTGTGGATACTGACGATTGGGAAGGCACGGGCGGCTGGAACGATCGCTTGAACTATCCAAGCCATATCAAAGCCTTGATCGATTGGCAAGAGCGTAATTTACCCAAATTGGCTGATTGCGTGACGGTGGCTTCGCAAACCTTGGCCAACCAAGTGATTTTATTTGGTTTGCCAACCAACAGAGTGCTGTATTTGCCCAATAGTGTTGATCTGCCACGGCGCGGCTTGCCTGAGCGTAGTGCAGCGCGGGCCATGCTTGGCCTCGGCCAAGAACCAGTTATCGTGCTGTATAGCCGCTTTTGGGAGTTTCCAGTCAGCGATGTGGTGGCGGCCATGGTTGGTGTGCTGGCGCAAATTCCGCAGGCCAAGCTTTTGGTCATTGGGGCTGGCGAGCATGGCGAAGAACACCAATTAACCAATTTGGCCCAGCAGGCAGGCATCAGCCATGCGCTTGATAACCGCGGCTGGAGCGAGCAACAGACGATTGATGCAGCGTTGGCGGCGGCAGACGTAGCGCTGTACCCAATGGATGATACCGTGCTCAATCGGGCCAAATGCTCGGCCAAATTAACCGAACAAATGCAAGCAGGCTTGGCGATTGTTGCGGCAGCGGTTGGGCAAGTGGGCGAATATCTCGATCAACAGAGCGGCATTTTGGTAGAACCAAGCAATAGCGGAGCCTTAGCCCAAGGCCTGATTCGGCTACTCCAACAACCAGAGCTTCGTCAGCGCTTGGGTTCGGCTGCGCAACAGCGCATTGAAAGCCACTTTAATTGGTCGGCCTACAGTCAAATTCTGCTCCAACGCTATGATCACGCCACGAGCTAGACAATAAACTACCTACAGCATGGCAAGTTTTAGCGTGGCAGGATCGTCCTCATAATGTACTGTTAATCTACCGAACATTGTTGACTCTTGGAGGTTGTGTATGTGGATTACCCGAAGAGTGTGTTTCGTGTTGGTCTTTTTTGGTCTTGTAGCAAGTATATGGCTTAAGCCTGCACCAATGAGCGCCCAAACGCCGTTGACTGGCGATCAGGCTGCGCCATTGTTAAACCCAGAGCAAGCAGGCAGCAAACAGGATTTTGAGGCTGGGTTGAACAGCATCAATGGTGGAACGTCGTATGCCACAGCTTCGTATCCTGGAATTGCCTTTCATCGACGCAATTCAAATGTTGGCTACGCCTATTACGGGGCTGGTTGTACCTATATCAAGTCGATTCCAGGCGCGACCGTTGGTGATAATGAAGCCTTGAGCACCAAATTAGCTATTCCTGAGGGTGCGACCATTATTGGGGTTGAGTTTCAATATCGGGATACCGATGCTAATAATGATTCGCAGCTCTACATCTATCGCTTCAACGGCGCTGGCGGAATTGCCACAGTTGCAACATTAGGGAGTAGTGGCAATGGTGGCTATGGCTCAAGTTATACGTCAGCTAGCTTCACGCCTACACCCTATGATTCATTTAACTATGCCTACTCGTTGGTGTGGTATAGCGGCGGAGTCGGCATCAACCATGCGCTGTGTGGGGTACGGGTAAAATATGCCTATACGCCTTCAGTGGCGCGCCCAGCGAGCACACCACCAGCCAACCGCCCTGATGCCTTACAAGGCGGCGTTACCGGCTATAACTTCACAGCGGCCAGCGATTTTGTCGCGGTCGATGCAAGCAGTCGCTATAGCTATGCTGGCGCTGGTTGTATGATTTTGACCGAAGGCCTCAATTTATCGACCGAAGTCGATATGCCCGATGGTAGGCAATTTCGCGGCTATCGCGCCTTCTACTACAACACAAGCGGCCAAACCATGTATGCCAATCTGGTCCATGTTAACGGCTCTTCTACCTCAACTGTAGCGCTTGAGGGTACAACCCAAGCAACGGGCTATGCCAACGATTATATTAATTTGGATAATAACGTCCAAATCATCAACGAATTGCTCAAAGGCTATTTGCTGTATATTCGCCCGGGCAACAGTGATTCGGCCAAGATGTGTGGGATTCGCTCGTTCTATACGCTGCCAGTTCAGGGTCGCTCAATGGCAGCAACAAGCAAGCCAAGTGCAACTGTTGTTGGCGAGCGCGATGCAAAAGGGGCGTTATTAAGCGAAGCAACCAACGAACCAAGCCCCATGCAAACCTTGGAGCTTGGCACGGTTGAAGAAAGCGCTAGCCCACAAATCACTGATGAATATCAATTTTTAACTCCCTATTCATTCGTTCCCCGCGATACAGCTTATGTGCAGCAAATCGATGCGGCAGGTTGTGTTTCATTTGAGACTGATTCTGAAATTACCTATACCTTCCAATTGCCCGCCAAAAGTGCAATTCGCGGAATCCGCTTTTACTATCGCAATTTAGCTGGCAATGGCGCAACCGCTCGCTTGTGGGCCTATGATGGCAGGGGCTGGTTTAACCCAATCTTTGCCTACCAAATTCCGACAACGACGGGCTATGCATCGCAGATCGTCAACTATACTGGCTCGCATTATGATCTTTCGGAAGGCAGTATCCATCATTCGATCAGTTTCTCGTTGCTCAACCCAACCAATTCTGTTCAATTCTGTGGCGCACGAATTTGGTACACCACTGCCCTGCGCCATTTCTATATTCCAGTCGCCTTCAAGTAAGGATTAAGCCTCGCTAAACCAATCAAGGCCACAGTGCTTGCTGTGGCCTTGGCATTTAAGCTGATTTTTGCGCTTGCGGTTGTTTGCGCGCCAAATAGAATAACAGCCCGATCATCAGGCTGGTCAAAATTGCCAACGCGCCCAGTTTCCACCAGCTATTGGGCAACAACAAGCCAAGGCTGCCAAATAAGCTGCTTACGGTGTAGTAGAAGGCCACAACTTGGCGTTGCGATAAACCCAAATCCAGCAAGCGATGGTGCAAATGCGCCCGATCCGAGACACTGGCCCCGGCCCCACGCACCCGTCGCCAGATGATCATCCACACGCCATCGAGCAACGGCACGCCCAACACCAACAACGCTGTGGCCAGCTTGGCTCCGCCAATGATCGAGCAAATTGCCAAACTATAGCCGATGACCATCGCGCCGCCATCGCCCATAAAGATTTTGGCTGGGTGGAAGTTGTGGGGCAGAAAGCCCAAACATGCGCCCGCCAAAGCCAACGGCACCAACACCAGCGAATATTGGCCCAATGAATAGGTATGAATCGCCAGCACAATCGCGGCGATAAACGTCACGCCAGCAGCCAAGCCATCCAAGCCATCGATCCAATTCAGCGCATTGGTCATGCCCACAATCCAAAAAATCGTGAAGCCAATTGCCAATGGCGGCCAAATCTCGTGGAAATTGATCTGATTGAACGGTGCTGGAAAAGGCGTATTAAATGCTGTGGCAATAATCCCGCGCGCCCCAACATCAACCCCATTAACTGCTGGATGCAGCGTCCATTCCCATAAATAGGGGCCAACTGCAATTAATGCCGCCAGAATTTGGATGATTAAACGAAAACGCGCCGATAGCTTTTTAAGATCGTCGATCGTCATCACAACCCACATCAGGGTTGCACCTGCGGCCAGCAGACCAAGCCGAAAGCTCTCAATTGGAAAGCGCTGCATTTGCGGCACACCCCAAGGCACGACGACCGCCGCCCCCAAAGCAGCCATAAAGCCTGCAAACATGGCCGCGCCGCCAAGCCGTGGGGTTGGAATCCGATGCACCCGCCGCGCTTCGGGAATATCATACAGGCCACGGCGAATAGCCCACGCCCGAATCAAGGGAGTCAAAACGAAGGTAATGCTGGCACCAATGGCTAATACCAGCGCAAATCGCAGAATCATAACTGCTCCAGCTTAGAAGTGTCCGAAAATAAACCGATCAACAGCTTAATGATTGATCCAGCGATTGTAAAACCCACGCGCCACCGCTGGATCATCGGTGCCGCTAACAATCACCCGTCCATCGGGAAATACAGTTGCTTGCAAGCTATCGGCTGCAAAGCGCAAAAGATAGTCGGTTTGCACCACCCGCACATCAGCGTGGTGCAGATGTTGGGCCAAACGCGCTAAGCCAATCGTCGTTGGCTGCTGTGGGCGAATTTGAATCGCGTTGCGGCCACATAAACTGACGGTTGGCTCGCTAGCGTGATCAAGCAAATCGAATTGACGCAAGCCACAAACTGGGCAATCGGGCCGTGGCGCTGGCATTGGCACATGCTCAAATTGCCAAGCCCACAGATCGAGCATAAATAAATCGGGGTTGGCTTGGCCTTGAGCACTCAGCAATTTGAGCGCTTCAGTTGCCGCCAAATTGCCAATTACGCCCACAACTGGCCCAACCACACCCGCAGTTTCACAAGTGGGCATGCTGCCAGGCTCGGGCGATGTTGCAAAAATGCAGCGCCAACAGGCCTGCTGTGGGCGAAAATTCGCGGTCATGCCATGGCCACCAAGCACGCCGCTATAAATCCATGGCACTTGCTCACGCACACACCACTCATTGATTAATAAACGGGTTTCAAGGCTATCGGTGCCATCCATCACCAAATCAACCCCAGCCAGCGCTTGGTCAATCGTGCCAGGGTGCAAATCGAGCACAAGCGCGTCGATTTCGCAGGCACTATTAATTTGCTGAGCATGAGCTTTGGCGGCCACAACTTTTGGTTGCAACTGTTCAGCATCAGCCTCGGTATAAAAACTTTGGCGCGGCAAATTGTGCGTTTCAACCCAATCGCGATCGATCAGGCGCAAATAGCCGATGCCCGCTCGCAGCAAGCTATGCGCGATGGTACTACCGGTTGCGCCCAAGCCCACAATCGCCACCCGCGCTTGGGCTAGCCGCTCCTGCCCAGTTTGGCCAAGCCCGGCAAACCGCGTTTGGCGACTATAGCGTGCTGATTGAATCCCACTACTGGGCATAAAACCCCCTGTTTGCATTGTGGCTCATTGTACCGCGCAGGTGAGACAGTATCAACTTGACAGAGATTGATACCGCCTCGTAAAATCGTAGCTAATTGTTGGTTATTTGTAGCATGGCCTCTTAATTCATTTGCTTGCTCAGCCCCCACTGTGTAAGCCATTTTTGCTATGATGCCCAGTTACGCTTAGCATTATTTTTGACGTGTTAGATGGGAAACACGGCGCACCCAAGGAGTTACCGATGAGCCGCGCCAGCAGCTTTGAACGAGCCACACTCGACCCGTTTTACCACGAGCTTCGCACCTCGCTGACCTTGATCCAAACCTGTACCGATTTGTTGATGCATGCCGACCAAATTGGCCAGGCCGATTTACGCAATTTTTTACAAATTATCCGCCGGGGTGGCACTCGGATTGATCGGCTTGTGCGGGATTATATTTTGTTGGCCAAGGGTGAGTATGGGGTGCTGAGCGAGGAGAAAATCGCCCAGCCAACCTCGGTGTTACCACCGCTCAATTTAGCCTTGCTTGAGGTTCGCGCCGAAAGCCATGATCGCGGGGTTGAAATCGTTAGCGATTTACCAGAAACGATGCCCTTAGTTTTGGCCAATCCCGACCATTTGCGCCTCATTATCGAGCGTTTGCTGAGCGTGGCTTTGCGTTTTGTACGCAACGCTGGTGACGCAGTTGTGGTGCAAACTCGCACCATGCCTGATAGCGTGGCGGTGGTCTTTACGGTCGAGGGCGCGCCGCTGACCGACGAGGATTTGCCGCGGATTTTCGACCGCTTCTTTGTGCCGCAAAACTTGCCGCTCTCACGCGAGCAGCATGGCTTGGGCTTGGATTTACCAGTCGTTAAATCGTTGGTCGAGCTGTATGGCGGCAAAGTTGCAATCGAGCGTTTGGCCAAAGGCAATGTCTTTGCCTTTACGGTTCCGCGCGCCGAGCCAGAAACCAGTCGTAGCTAAAATAATGCAGCGCAGCCACCATGGCTGCGCTGTTTTTTTATGCTTGCAAAACCCGATCAAAAAAGGCTAAGATTTGCTGGTTTATCTGCTGGAGATAGGGGCTGTTAGTGCCGAAGTTATGTTCGGCCTCGGCCAAACGCAACAATTCAACCTCGGCATTGGCAGCCTGCAAAGCTTGCTGCAAAATCAAACTTTGGCTGATCGGCACGGTCTGATCGTGCTCGCCGTGAATCAGCAAAAACGGCGGGGCCGGCTGATCAAGATAGTTCAAGGGATTCGCTTGTTGCACCAACTCGCTGCGGGTTGGCAATGCTCCGCCAACCAACAACGATTCGGGCGAATCTGGCTCGTCGTGCCAATCGCCAAGCTGGCTCAAATCGCTGGGTGCAGCCACCGCCACCACCGCTTGCACGCTGCTTGATTGGTCGGCGCTACCATTGCTACCTTCTAAATCGGCGACATGCCCAGTTACGCCCAACAAACTTGCCAAATGGCCGCCTGCATCGTGGCCCCAAACTCCAATTCTGGTTGGATCGATGCCGAGTTTTTGGGCATTGGCCCGCAACCAACGCACGGCAGCTTTGGCATCGTGCAGCTGGGCGGGGAAAATCGCCTGATCGCTGCGCCGATAGTTGATGCTGGCAACGATGTAGCGGCCAGTTTGCACCAAAAATGGATCGCTGCTCAAGGCTTTATCGCCGCGCCGCCACATACCACCATGCAAATACACAATCACGGGCAAGGGCTGCGCTGGCATTGGTTCAGGCCGATACAGATCGAGAAATAGCAAATAGCCAGCTGCATTGCCATAGGGCAAATCGGTTAATGTTTCTACCTCGTGGGTCATCGCATCCTCGGCTTATTTGGCAATTGGCTGCCGCACAATGCTTGGCCCAACCTCGGGCGGCGTGTAGATTAAGGCCATTGCACCAGGAATATAGCGCTCAAAGGTTGGCAGCACATTTGCCAATTGGGCATTGCTGGTAATATGGCCCGGGCTAACCACGCCCTGATTGTGCCAGGCCACAAAGGTCATCCAATTGACCGTAACCCAATCGTGTTCGGCGCGATAGCTGGCAATCTCAAAGTTGGCCGCCAAATATTCGACCGCCAAAAATGGATCGCTAATTTCATTGGCAACCTCGGTTTCGCTTGGCTGCCAATCGCTATAACGCTGCATTTGGGCTTGGAGCTTGCTACCATAAATGGTTAGCGCAACTGGGCGGCTGGTTGGCTGATTGAGCGAATTCACATAGGGCAACTCGCCATTGAGCAAACTTTTGCCAACCGAAGGCCGCAAATTGGCGGGCCAAACGCTAAAATTGCCCAACCCCAACGAGTTGGCAACCCCTTGCGCCTCTTGATAGACCGGAGTTACTGCCCGCCCAAAACTACCACGCGTCGCCAAAGCCCCGTTATATTCAAAATAAAGTTGGGCCGCAATAATCACGGCAAATTGATCATCTGTAAGTTTGGTAATGGCTTGGCGATTATGGCGTTTGGCGCTAGCAATAATGCTTGAACGCAAACGTAACATAGTCAAATTAAAGCTTGGGTCGTAATAGGCCGCTGGAATATCCGTTGGGTAAGGCCGCCCTGCTGCATAAAATAAGGCAGCTGCACTTGGCCAACCGACGATCGCTGGGGCATTTGGCACATAATAGCTGTGAGTTTGGGGCGGTGCATATTGGTCAAAAACCATTGGCGCTGCCGCAACAATCACTTGCCTACGCTGTAACCCATGAACTCCCAATACTGCTACTAAAAGCAGGCAAAAAAATAATCGCACCTTACGACGCGACATACAGGCTCCTTTGCTTCGTCTACACACAGCCGCACGATATTCAAATCTTCATGCCGCACTGCAAGATGCAGCATAGCATATGGCCTAGATTTTGGGAATACACCAAAGGGTTTATTTTGGGTTGGGTTTAACCGCTTTGGCGAGCAAGTTCTAGGCCAAAAGATCTATTCTATAGACGTTGGTTGGAAGCAAAACGTTGCATTAATGGAGCGTTCCCTCACCCCCCAACCCCCTCTCCCACGAAAACGCGGGCGAGGGGGAGCCGACCTTGTTTCCCAACGAATTGTCCAAGAGTCACACCATGAAAAGCCCCTCGCCCACTGGATAGGAGAGGGGTTGGGGTGAGGGGATCTTAAAACATTCCCTTATAAGCCAGATGCCCTCTCCCACTATGGTACAACCACAGAATCTAAAGCCCCTCGCCCACTGGATAGGAGAGGGGTGAGGGGATCTCATGTTAGCTGGCTTGTTGGTTGGCAACCATTTTGGCATACACGCCATCGGCGCTTACTAACTCGGCGTGCGTGCCTTGCTCGGCAATCTGGCCGCGATCGAGCACAATAATCAAGTCGGCGTTTTTGACCGTGCTCAAACGATGGGCAATCACAATTCTGGTGCACTTTAATGTAGTAAGTTGCTGCTCAACAATCTGTTCAGTCAGCGTATCGAGCTGGCTGGTGGCTTCATCCAAAATTAAAATTGCTGGCTGGCGCAACAAGGCCCGTGCCAAGGCAATGCGTTGGCGCTGCCCGCCGGAGATGCCGCCTGCCGCCTCGCCAACCCGCGTTTCGTAGCCCATTGGCATGCTCACAATATCGTTGTGCAAGCCCGCACGTTGGCTAGCAGCCAGCAACTGGGCTGCTGGCAAGGTTGCCCGCTGTAGGTTGATATTTTGGCGAATCGAGCCGCTAAATAAAAATGCATCTTGCAACACAACCCCAAATTGTTGGCGCAGCGCTTGGCGGTCGTAGTGTTCAATCGGTTGCTCGTCGATCCAAATTTGGCCGCTAGTTGGCTGATACAGGCCCAACAATAATTTGGCCAAGGTGCTTTTGCCCGAGCCTGTGCGCCCAACCAAGGCCACTTTTTGGCCAGGCTTAATCTGCAACGAAATATCGCGCAAAATTGGCGCGGCATGCGGGTTGTAGCCAAAACTAACCTGTTCGAGCCGAATTGCACCTTGTAAACGTTGGTCGGGCGCAACGTTGCCATCTGGCTCAGGCTGCGCCATCAACACATCATTTAAACGTTCAAGGTAGCTGGTTAATAATTGCAGGCGTTGGCCTTGGCTAATTAATGTGACCAACGGCGCAAGCGCCAACGTGCCAATCGCGTTTAATGCCAGCATCGTGCTTAAATCCATGCTGCCTTGATGGACTTCTCGCAACCCAACCCACAGTAAAATCAGCGGCGTGGCAGTTTGGAGCGTACCCAAAAGGCTATCCACGACCGCGCTCAGGCGTTGACGGCGCAGGCTGGTGTTGCGCTGGCGACGAGCCAGATTTTGCCAATAGCCAAAACTATAGTGCTCAACGCCCATCGCTTTGATCGTGGTAATGCCACTCAGCAACTCGATCAAGTAGCTCTGGGCTTCGCCTTGCTCCAACAAATCGGTCTCGACGAGCGGGCGCAAACGGCCTTGGGTGAGCCAAATAATCGCCACTTGCAGCAGCGCAATAATCGTGACCGTTAGGCCAAAACTGCCGCTTTGCCAAAACAGCAAGCCACCATAAACCAGCATCAGCCCGCCATCGAGCACTACCGAAAGCACTTGGTTAGTAATCAACTCGCGAATTGTGCTATTGCTGGTCAGGCGCAGCAATAAATCGCCACTGCTGCGTTGTTCGAAAAATGCCAGCGGCAAGCGCAACAAGTGGCTCAGAAAATGCTCGCTCAGATCAGTATCAAAACGTAGTTGCAATTGAATCAGCAACAGACTGCGCATATATTGCATCAAAAAACGAATGCTAATAATCAAGCCCAAGCCAATTAACACCCGTCCAAGCAGCACCTCAAAACTGGGCAGCGTCACTTGCTGCACCAAACTTTTGGTCAGCAATGGTAGCGCCAGCCCGACCAACTGCAACAAGCCAGAAGCGACAATAATCTGAATTAATAAACTGGGTTTGGCCCAAAGTGTCGAGCGAATTAAGCGCCATTGATCGGTGTTGGTGCGTTGGCGTTGCTCAAAATTGGGGCCGGGCTGGCAACTCAGCACAATCCCCGTGAAGCGTTGATCAAGCTCGCTTAACTGCACAAAGCGCCGACCCAAAGCAGGATCAACGATCGTCGCGCCGCGTGGCGACCAACGCTCAAGCACCACAAAATGATTAAAATTCCAATGCAAAATTGCCGGAAGTTGCAGTGAGCCAAAATCGAGGTTTTGCAGGGCAAACGCCCGCACAACGAGGCCATAGTGGCGGCCAGCAGCAGCAATCGTTTGGGCACTCAAGCCATCACGCGATGGCCGACAAACCTCGCGAGCTTCAGCAACACTGGTTGCCCTGCCCCAATACGAGAGCAGCATCGCCAAACAGGCAGCACCACATTCAATTGCACTTAATTGGAGTAAAACCGGAACCCGCCGCCGTTTGAGGCGTGCAAACCAACGTTTCAATCGCGCCAAACCTTGCTAGTTGGGCAAGGTTATCCGTAGGCTAGAGGCTGACGAGCGGCGCGCCAATCACTACTAAACTGACTGAAAGCAACGCAACCAGCAACCACAAACTTCGCAGCAACAACGGCGAAATTCGCTCTTGGACAACCTGCTCTTGATGATGAGCAACATATGACGTTAGCGCAGCCGAGCGAAACAATGAGGTGTTTGGAATCAGAGCGGTTTGGCTGTGGTCGTTCATTGGGGTGTCCTCCTGAAAAGCTGGCCCCATTTAACCATACTTGGCGTTTGCCAACTAGCCAAAAACCGATATAAAAACCGATATAGCGCTATCGCTCAAACTACGCTTGCCAATAACCGTATTTTAACCGTATACTAGGGCATCTAACAACCTCCCAAAATTAAACCCACCCTAAACAATCAAAGGAGACCCAGCATGTCGCATGAAGAAACGATTAACGCGTGGAATAATGCTGAAAATGATCCTGAGAGCGAACCCACCAACCCCGAGTCTACCCCAGCCAATCCCGCTGGAATGACCGAATTGAGCGACGAGGAATTGCGCCAAATTCAAGGCGGTCTGTTGGATTGCAGCATTATCCCAACCATGACCTCAGTCACCAGTCTCGTTCCCTGCGTTGTCAATACCAGCGACGATCAACAATAAGTCAACAGCCAATTCACCCTAATGTCCTTGCTTAACTGACCATCTCCACAGCACATTGGACAGCGTTATGACAAAGGTTGATGCCTCTTTTGGAATGTGGCTTAAACAACGCCGAAAAACCCTCGATCTCACCCAAGACGAGTTGGCTCATTTGGTTGGCTGTGCCACGGTTACCATTCGTAAAATTGAAGCGAATACGCTTAAGCCATCGAGCCAGATTGCCCAGCGCTTAGCCCAATGTTGTAATGTTCCCGAAGCTGAACATACGGCATTCGTGCATTTTGCTCGTTCGGAAGCAACCACGGGGCCGATCTGGGCGGATCAAACTCCAGGCGCTCCCCGCGTTAATTTTGTGGTCGATCAAGCACCGCATAATTTAGTCGATCTGCCCAATCCATTGATTGGGCGCGAGCTTGATGTTGCGGCGATCAATGAACGCTTAGCCAGCGAACATGTGCGCTTGTTGACCTTGGTCGGCCCACCTGGCGTTGGCAAAACTCGTTTATCGTTGCAGGTTGCAGCCCAGCAGCTTGAACGCTTTCGTCATGGCGTGTTTGTGGTGGCCTTGGCTCCAGTGAGCAATCCCCAAGATGTGCTCAGTACAATCGCCCAAACCCTTGGGATCAAGGAAACTGGCATACGGCGCAGCTTTGAAGATTTAAAGCAGTTTTTGTATGACCGTGAAATTTTATTGGTGCTCGATAATTTTGAGCAAGTGCTGCCCGCTGCTGGCTCAATCGATCAGTTGATTCAGGCATGTTATGGATTAAAAGTTTTGGTCACCAGCCGCGAGGCTTTGCGCTTACGCCGTGAACGGCGCTTTGCGGTGGCACCCTTGGCACTGGCTACGCCCGCTGATGAGGCTACTCCTACCACCCACCCACCAGCAGTCGCCTTGTTTATCGAGCGTGCCCAAGCAGTCAATCCCGATTTTGAGATTAATCAAACCACTCTTGGCGATATTAGCGCCGTTTGTCGTCAGCTCGATGGCTTGCCGTTGAGTATCGAATTGATTGCCGCGCGCAGTATGTTGCTCTCGCCCAAAGCGATGCTGCGCCACCTTGAACATCAATTAACTGTCTTGACCAGCAGATCAGCCGACCATCCGCAACGCCAACGCACGCTGCGCGAAGCAATTCGCTGGAGCGTCGATCTGCTTGAGCCGAGCGATCAGCAGCTGTTTATGCATGTCGGGGTATTTCCACAAAGCTGTACGCTCGATGGCTTGGCCGCAGTTGGAGCCGAACAGCCGTGGGCGCTCGATTTGCTTGACGGCCTCAATACCTTGGCCGATAAAAGCTTGCTCTACACCAAAGCCGAACAACAGGATGAAACTCGCTTTGAGATGTTGAATGTCTTGCGCGAATATGCTCGTGAGATGTTGCAACAAGCTGGTTTGTTCATTCCAGCAGCGCAACGCCACGCCAATTATTATTTGCAATTGGCCCAAACCTTGCAGGCCGATTTGAGCCAACATAACCATCATGTCGTTGCTGGCGATCGCTTTGAGCGCGATTTGTTCAATTTTCGCGCTGCCTTGGAGTTTTTCTTTGGCCAGAAGCAGGTCGAACAGCTGGTGCAAATGGCCACGAATTTGGCAGATCTTTGGTATTTGCGCGGCTATACTGGCGAAGGTCGGCGTTGGCTGGCTCAAGCAATCGATCAAGCCCAAACTACCCAAATCACGCTTGAGCCAACTCTCTGGATCGAGACGCTCAACGCCGCAGGTTATTTGGCCTATCATCAAGGCGATTATGGCGCTGCGGCTCAAAGTTTCTCGCAAAGTCGCCAACTCATCGAAACCGCTAACGATCAAGTTGGCATGGCTCGGGTTTACAATAATTTGGGCTTAATTGCTCATTGGCAAGGCCAATATGCGCAATCACAAGCCTTGCTCAACGATAGCCTCGAAATCTGGCGCACCCTCGATCTGCCAATGGCAATCAGCAGTCTGATCTGCAATTTAGGCGCGTTGCAGCTCGATCGTGGTGAATTAAGCCAAGCTGCCAAATTGCTTGAGCAAAGCAAGGCGCTCTGTCAGGAACATCAGTACGAAAATCGCATTTCAATGGTCTTGCAACATCAAGGCAAATTGGCGCTCTATCGCGGCGATTACCCAACCGCTCAGCGCTGTTTTAGCGAGAGCTATAGCATTGCCGAGCAGATGAGCAACAAAACTGTGATTGGCTTTGCCCTGATGTACCAAGGCTATACGGCGCTAGCAGCAGGCGAATTGGAGCAAGCAAGCTGCTATCTCAGCAAGGCCGCGCAAATGAGCCAAGACCTTGGCAGCAAACATATGTTATGTATGGTGTTGGCGGTGCAAGCCCAATTGGCCGTTGAGCAGGCCCAATATCTGGTTGCCCGTCAATTATTTACCCAAGCGCTCGAATTAGGCCGCAGCATGCAATTTGGCGTGGGCATTGCCAATGCTTTGCGTGGTTTGGCCTTGGTTGATTGTATTCAAGGCCATTTTGCGCCAGCGATCGAGCAAATCAACCAAGCGATTCAGGGCTATCGCACCATTGGCAACCCCGAAGGCCTGACCCAAGCCCTCGAAAGTTTGGCGTTTTGCTTGGCAACCATGGGCTATGGCAGTGCAATCGGTCCAGTCGTTGAAACTGTCGAACAATTACGCCGCGAATATGGCCTGCGCCGTTGGCTCAACCAACAAGCCCGTTGGCAATTTGTGCAGCAAGCCCTCAAGCAAGCAGCCCAAATGCCTGAGCAAACCGAACCAATTATCGAACAGCTGCTCGCCCAAATGCCAGCCCTGCGATTGCATGAGCTACGCACATGAATTGGTTGGCAAGCCTGAATTTACGCCAACGCCAACAACTTGGCCTGAGCGAGATCGGCCCGCGCGCAGCCCAACGTGCTCAACGCTGGCGCAAACAAGCTCCCTTCGAGCAAACGCAGTGGTGGCAGGCGCGGCTGGCGCTTGATGGATTAAATGAGCAGCAATTTCAAGCCCTGCTTGACCCCGCCATCACCCTTGCGCCCCCAAGCTGGGCCGCGCTGCTCACAACGTGGCGCGAATGGCAAGCCAGCCCACATCCGCGCTGGCTCAATCAGCCCAACTTGGGCTATCCGCTTTGGCCGCTGGTCGATTATTGTTTAGTGCAGATTGAACAAGCCTTGCAACAAGCCCAAGTTAAGCACAATTGGCCAACATTACATGCGGCGATTGGCAAGGCCTTGGCCCAACGTTTAGCCCAATTAACCGCCCAAACCATGGTTTTAGAGCTGAATGTGGCGCGTTTGCGTGGCGAGTTGCACGGCGCAACCAGTCAAGATCGCTTTGAATATTTCATCAACCGCTATAGCAACATCAACGATTTGCTCGATCTTTTCGCCAATTATCCAGTTTTGCTGCATAGTTTGGTTCATGAATGCCAAACAATTATTAATTTTGTCAGCCAAATTGCCCAACATCTCGCTCACGATTGGCAGCAACTGCAAGGCCATTTTGGGCTTGAGCTTGGCGAATGGACGGGCTTGGAAAGCTTGGGTGACCGCCACGCAGGCCAAAGCGTTTGCCGCCTCGATTTTGCTAGTGGCGCGCGTTTGGCCTACAAACCACGCTCGCTCAGCGCCGAAGCTGCCTTCAATCAGGTTTTGGCTTGGCACAACCAACAGGCAGCAACCATTAAGCTGCGCGGCTTGCAGGTGCTCGATTGTGGCAGCTACGGCTGGACAGAATGGCTACAAGCCGCGCCATGTGCCGATTCGGCAGCTGTCCAGCGTTTTTATCACCGCCACGGAGCCTTGTTGGCCTTGCTTTTGGTGTTGCAAGCCTGCGATTTACACTATGAAAATGTCATTGCCGTGGGAGAAGATCCCGTTTTGATTGACCTCGAAGGCTTGTGCCACCCACTTTTATCAAGCAACAGCAACGCTTTGATCGAAGCCGAGCAAGTTGGCTTATTGCCCCGCCTGCATTTTTCCACCGCAGAGCATCCAGGCGTTGATCTCAGTGGCATCGCTGGCAACGCCGAACAAACCTTGCCCTTGCCGCAGCCAGTTTGGGATGAGACGAATACTGATCATATGGCCTTGCGCTACGCCCCCATTCCCGTGCAGCCAGCCCACAACCTGCCAACCTGTAGCACACTGAAGATCGATCCCTTGGCCTATGCAGCCGAGGTCGAGCAAGGTTTTCGCAACACCTATGCAGCGCTCCTGCGCTCAAAAGCCGAGTTATTGCGCGTTGGTTTGGCCGCCTGCGCCGATACCACCATTCGGGTGATTGTGCGGCCATCGAATAGCTACGCCATTTTGCTGCGCCACGCCAGCCATCCCAATCGGCTACGCGATGCGCTTGATCGCGATTGTTTGTTTGATCATTTGTGGCTGAGCATTCCTGATCGGCCACAGCTCAAATATTTCTTGCAAGCAGAGCAAGCAGCGCTTTGGCAAGCCGATATTCCATGGTTTGGCACAACGCCGCGTTCGCAAACAATTTGGGATGCCCATGGTCAACCCATGGATTTTGAACTTGCCCAAAGCAGTTGGCAACGGGTTGAGCAAGCAGTCACGGGCTTGAGCAACGAGCATTGCGAGCGCCAAATCGCCCAAATTCGCCACGCTTTTGGGACGAATGTTTCACCAAAACCGCCCCAGCAGCCATGATATACTGAGCCTAGTAGCACTGCTACAGCTGAACAATTGAAAAAACGGATGTTGGCCTGCATCGCAGGTCAATGTTTTATGTAAATACACTCAAAGGATTAATCATAATGCTGCTCAATATTGCGAGCTTAGTGCTGCTAGCCCTGTGGGTTGGGGCGATTGTCGGTGGATTAGCGCTGCTGCGCCAAAAAGGCCGCTGGCGCTGGATCGGCCTCGCCATCGCCGTGCAAGGCTTGATCTTGCTGGTGTTTCAAGGCTTGCTTAGCACCTATCCAATTGGCATTGGCGACCCATTAATTCGGGTGAAATTTTGGGATTTGCTGCGCCAAGCGGCGGTCGTGATCGGTGCGCTGGCGGTTGTTGCAAGCGCTTTATGGTGGCTAGCACGCCAGATTCGCTATAGCATCGACCAGCAACTGCGCCGCCGTGGTTTAGCCCTCTTTTTGCTCTTAGGTATGCCCTTAATCGCCACGCCAGCGTTTTATACGATGTGGCAAACCAGCATTCCTGAGCGTGAGCGCCAACGCGATCCTAAACTGCGCGCGATCAATCTGCCCGAAGGCTTCGAGTGGAGCATCTACGCCAGCGGCACGATGGATAATCCGACCGCGATTGCCTTTGGCCCAGAAAATGAGCTATATATCGCCGATATTGCTGGCGATCTCTGGATTGGCCGCGACCAAAACAACGATCAGCAGATCGATAGCTTGAGCAAATGGGCTGGCGATTTTGAATTATTGGTTGGCTTGGTTTGGCGCGATGGCGAATTGTATTGCGCTAGTTCGGGCAAAATCGAGGCCCTGCGTGATAGCGATGGCGATGGCGTGGCCGATAGCCGCCGGATTGTGGTTGATAATTTGCCTTCGATGGTCTTGCAGCCACACTCCAACAATGGCTTGGCGTTTGGCCCCGATGGACGCTTGTATTTTGGGGTTGGCAGCACAACCGATGGCAAATTTGAAGACAATGAATTAGCCGCCAGCATTTTATCGGTCAATCCCGATGGCACCGATTTGCGCCCGTATGCTCGTGGTTTGGGCAACGTCTTCGATGTGGCCTTCAACGCCGACGGAGCACTATTTGGTGGCGATAACGGCCCAAGCTCGGTTGAGGGCGACGATCCACCAGATGAATTTAATTATTTGGTCGAAGGCCAGCACTATGGTTACCCCTATTATTTTGGCGATCCGCCCAGCGATGGCGGCACGCGCGGCGCGTTGATTAGCTTTCCCGCCCACTCGGTACCAACTGGCGTGACCTTCTATAGCGGCAACCAATACCCGCAAATCTACAGCGATAGCGCCTTTTTGACGCTCTGGCAGACGGGCGAGGTTGTGCATATCGAGGTTGGCAAAACCAGCAACGGCGATTATTTAGCCAAATCAACCACCTTTGCCGATGGCATGCTCTACCCAATCGATGTGATTACTGGCCCCGATGGCAACATGTATATCGCCGATTTTGGCACGAGTGCAATCTACCGAATCACCTATAATGGAGCGCGTTAATGCGAACATTGTGCTATCTAGCGCTGGGCGTGGTGTTGCTCGGCTGTGGTGCTGCCAACGATAGCACCAGCGTCGGCAATGCCGAGCGTGGCAAACGCATTTTTCAAGGAGCAGAGGTGCTTACGCTCGATCAGCTTGAAGCATGCATCGATTGCCATAGCGACGTTGTTGGCGAAGCAGGTCAGGGCATTGGCCAAAATCTCTCGAATATTGGCAATCGCGCCGCCCAACGCCCAGATGGCACCAGCGCCATCGATTATCTGCGGCTCTCGCTGACCGAGCCAGATAAAGAATTGGTTGGCGGTTTTCAAGAAGGCATTATGCCGCGCGATTATGCCCAAAAATTATCAACCCAAGATATTAACGATCTGATTGGTTATATGCTGACGCTGAAAAGTGGCATTGATTAAGCGCGTTGGCCTTGAATAGGTAAAAGTGCTATGCAGCAATTGCGAATTGCATTCTTAGATTCGTGGTTACAAACGGTGGTTGATGGCAGTGGCACGGCGGCGGCAATCGGCGGTTTAGCGCGCACCTTGCAAGCCCGTGGCCACATTGTTGATCGGATTGTGCCAACTGGTAATTGGCCGCGTAACTTGACCCTGCGCCGTTTATATTACAACTGGCAATTGCCCCGCCGCCTTGCCAATCATCAATATGATTTAGTGGTTGGCTTCGATATTGATGGGGTGCGGGTTGCCCAACGTTTAAATGTGCCCTATATCTGTAGCATCAAAGGCGTGATTGCCGAAGAGCAGCGCCATGAACAGGGCTTTATTCGCGGCTTGCTGTGGTCGCTCTCGCGCATCGAAATGCTCAATGCACGGCGTGCGCCCAAGGTTATTTCAACCAGCGAATATTGCCGCCAGATGATTCATGCCCATTATGGCGTGCCAACCAGCACAATTGGGATTGTGCCCGAAGGCATCGATTTGAGTTTGTGGCAGGAGCAGGCCCAGAGCAACCAGCGCGATCCATGGACGGTTTTATGTGTAGCGCGCCAGTATCCACGCAAACATGTGATCGATTTGATTCGGGCCTTTGCCAGCGTCGTTGAGCATGTACCGCAAGCCCAACTAGTAATTATTGGCGACGGCCCTGATCACGACATGCTGCGCGGCGTAGTGCGCGCCTACAACCTCGAAGGCTCGGTGCGCATGCTTGGCGCACTTGCCGACGATGCTGAAGTACGAGCGTGGTATGGTCGGAGCAGCATTTTTTGCTTGCCCAGCGTCCAAGAAGGCTTTGGGATTGTCTTTTTAGAGGCAATGGCTAGCGGCTTGCCGATTGTCAGCACCAATGCGGCGGCGATTCCCGAAGTTGTGCCCCATGGCCAAGCAGGCACCTTGGTTGGGCCAAGCGACGTAGCGGCAATCGCCAAAGCCATTATCGAACTGCTGCAAAACCCTGAGCTACAACAACGCTATCGCGATTATGGCTTGCAGCATGTGCAACAATATAGCTGGGAGCATGTGACCGACCGCTTTTTAGCTGAAGTTTTAGCCTAAGCGATTTACAATCTCCTACGAGCGGCAAATGTTGCGCCATGAGTGAGAGTGCTATAATGACCATGGACACAACAAGCCTCGCTGAAAGGAGCGAAGATGTTAACGTATGAAGCAGTGGTTACGGTATTAATTAGCGAGGCGGAGCGAGCAGGGTTAGCGATTCAATTTTCGCAAGAACAGCTAGATCCGCACTCGTTGGCGCGGACGTTGAGTATCAGTTGCCAGCCGGCCAAGCAGCGCGACACCCAGATGGAACATGTGGTTGCGACCATTAGTTTTACTTGGGATGCAGCGCTAACCGCGATTTCAGTTATGGGCAGCGATGCAATCTGTGCCTTGTATCACGATACTGATGAGCCATGTTTGCACGCGATTGAAGGCTGTGCCTACAACGTTGATCTCGATTTTGATTTGAATTATGCAATTCCTCTGACTGAGGAGCAGCGCTTTAATGTGGTCAATATTCCACAATTGACCCAAGCGATTCAAGCAGCAACCAAAGATAAAACCTTCGATTATCAACCGCTTGATATTGATGTGCAATTGCATTTTACTGGCGAATATATGGCCTTTGTTGGCACAGTAACTGGCCGTCAATCGTGGCCATTTGGCGAAGCGCTACACGAAGAACACGAACTACGCCAAGAAATTCGCGATCTGATGCAGAACGTCAGCAAGGTGCTCGATGCGCTGCACAGCTTTCAAGCCCCAATGCCCGAGCTAGACGACGATGACGACACTGAAGAAACCGAGCTAGCCAACCTGCAAGATCGCACCTATCTTCGCCCGCCAACCGCCTAATCGTAAACAAGTTTCAACTCCTTTGGTCGTACAACCAAAGGAGTTTTGTTTATATCCAGTTGATGTGATGAATAACTAAACTCACCCTCAACTATTAATCGTAGATCAACAGTTGAGGGTGGATAAGTGCCAATTGATTACTATTGGATCTGAATAGAGGCTGTGGCAAACTTACCTAATACTGCGCTTTGAGGTGATGATAGATTTATGTAAAACACCTCATTTGGATCATTAATCAGGTCACCCTGAATTTGAATAGGAATAAACTGCTCGACCTGGCCTGGTTGGAAGGTGATAACGCCGCTGGTATGCACGAAATCGCCATCAGTGCCTACACATCGTGGTGAGGTACAGGGCAACAGTCCGGTAGCCGTACCATTGGTCGTATTAAAGTTGACACTCACCATGCTAGTAACAGGTTTATCCAAAACAACCTTAACCAAGACGGTTACATTCTTTTCTTCTGTTGAATAAGAATCAGGGAAAAATGCAACCTTAGGAGTAACCATTGTTTTAGTATAGCCATGAGCTTCAGCCGCTGTATAGGAATCATGCGTGCTTCGAACGATAATAGTTAGGTTATCAGTTTTAGAAACTAGGCCATTTGACACAATATCTTCGAAGACTGTTATTTGGGTTGATTGCCCAGGAGCCAAGCTAATAGTCTGCGGAGTATAGCTAACATTCCAACCCAAACTTGAAGTTGCCGAGATCGTATAGCTATCAGCCAATTGGCCAGCATTCGTAATCGTAAAGGTATGGCTTACCGTAGCAGTATTTGGCAGAACATTTTTATACGAATCACCACTGATACTAAGCATATACGGCAGATCATCATGAATTAGCTCTTCAGCCGGTACTTCATCGACCCTCGATGTAACAATTTCACCGCGATCAGAACCAGGTGCGCCAATCGCCCCACCATTATAGATTAAGTTATCCCAATCATTAAAACTTTTCAATGTTTCTAGGTTAGGATCACCATTGATACTTTGTGGATAAGGAAAATTATCCATGAGGTCATTACAATTCCAATCAAGCCAGCCTGGTTGATTCAAAATGTTATCTGGCGTATCCACCGGTTGGTTGGTATTTATATCAAAACAAACTTTATAGGTGCGATATTTATTAATCGCTGGATCGCTACTGATCGTGCTCATTTCACTAAGATTATTCTCATTAATGTCTGGAATTCCATGAAATCGAGAATAATCTAGTCTACGTGAACCTTGTCGCGTTATCAAACCACTAAATTGAAAATAATAATTCATAACACTTAGGTAATTTGGTTTATTTTGGATATTATCTTGGCCACCGTGATCTAAGCCTAAATTATGGCCAAGTTCATGCATAAATGTTCCAGCTTCGATCATTTTGTGATCTGGATGATTAATCAAATCTCCAATACTGATAATAAAATGATCGCCTTCGGGATCTCCAGCCTCAGAACCAGCAGATATACCACTAGGAAGATAATTAACATCAATATCGTGGGCAAAGATCGTATAGTGGAATATTGAATGACGCTCTTCATCAAAAAGCGAATCCATTAACAGATTGAATTGAGTCCAATCATACTGTGTATATCCATAAATATCTGGATACATAAACCCTAGTTCATATTGATGAGAAACGCTGGTGGCTCGCGATAAACTACCCCAAAGCGTCCCATCAGCCTTCATTTTACTATCAGGGCCGCTATCAATATGCAAATTGATGCCTTGAATCCCATCAGGGTTCGAAACTGGGGCGAGGGCAAATGCGGTAACCACCCAATCCATGCTCATTTGGTCTGGTTTATGCGAATGGGGAACGTTCCCATTCGTCGTTAACATATAGTCGGCTTCGACAAAAATATCTTTATGATATGGATCTGCACCCATTGCTGGCAAATCAACACCATTGACCCCATTGATTTCCCATGAATCAAGCAAGCCGTCGCCATCAGTATCAATATCGGTTGGACCACCACAAGCAGTATTAGAGCTCCAGAAAAAGTTATCTAGAAATACGGCAGTATCGCCCACACTATCGAATAGATCCTGAACCGATAAGAAAATAGTTACAGTACTCCCAGGAGCAACAACGGTTTCTGCTCGAAAAATAGAAGAAGCTCCATTATAGGTTGTTCCTGTATTTGGGCTAAATATATTTTCTGAATTAACCATAATCAATTGATTATTGGTATCATAGACATAATTAAGTGGTGCAACTACAGTAGCAGCTTCAAAATCATCATCAGGGTCATCAGGGTTAGGATCAACAGTATAGAACGAGGTCGATAAGTTAGTCCCACCTAATTCTGCGGTAAATGCATCGTTATGGTCACTTCGAGTAAATTCAGGGTATTCTTCACTATAAAATATAAAATCAAATGAGGCACAATTTTTATCGGCGGGAACCTGAAGCTGCAAACGCAGTTGGGCCAAATCGAATCCCTGATCATTAGAAACGAGTTCATTTTGATGGTAACCTAATTCAACGTTCGGTGTATCCGGCAAGGTTGCATCGATAGCACGTCCAGTTGACATGATTGAGAAAGCATTTCCATGATTAGGGAAATACTCACCAAGCTGCGCATTGCTCACCCCAAACGCCACAGGGTCGCTGCCAAGGAAACTTGCCGAAACAAGGTCAGCAGGATCAATCCCCATTGCCAATGCGACCTCGGTTGGAGTAGCTGGGTTAACTACATTGATCGCGGTTGGTTGGTTTTGATTTGCTGGTTGTTGGGCAAACGTAGGCGTAAGCCCCAAAATAAGGCTACAACCGACTAAGACGGATAATGATCGGCGTACTATTCGCATAAATATTCCATTCATATGCTAAATATTGCCACGTCAAATAAGTATTTCACCTACACTTGTATTTAACAAGCAAAAGAGAATACTTAATCTTGCGATCAAGAGCTAAATGTATCATTTAGCCCCAAAATACATAGTTATGTAGTTTACAAAATTGGTTTAGCGTGAAAAAACTATTGCGGCATAGAAAAACCTCTCGCTCATCTCATTGAGTGAGAACACTATAGCAGTCACGATGCTCTTTGTCAATCGCAGAAGGTATAGCTTTTTACTGTTATTTGATAGCGATAATCTTGCCTATTCAAGCATAAACAATAGTTGTAATGATTTCTAGAATAAGTGAAGCTATCAAAGTAGGAAATAATAACGTTCATTTCTCATTATTGAGATATAGTCTCCATAATCAGTTTTTTGATTTACACGAGGGTAAACTTGAGCTATGCACGTTTATTCTTCAAATAGTGCAACATTTTCGCGTTTAAGCTAGTATGATTAGCGCACCTCTAACTTGAGCAGGAGAGACTATGCAAATCCTTAAACCACTCAAATCACGTTGGCATACCCTATTGAGTTTTGGCATTTTATTGGCCTTGCTGGCCAGTGCTGCTGGCTATTTCTATTGGGCCAATCGGCCATTTACGCTGGAGCAACTTGCGCCTGTGGATAAGCCGACGCTTGTGCATTCGTTTAAATTACCAGCGAGTAGCAGCGAAGTGCTTGCTTGGAATGCCCGTGGTGATTTGTTGGCCATTGCCCATACAAGAGAATCTCTGTCAGCGAAAGGGATCGTTTCGATTTACTCGATTGATGGTAAGCTCCTTCAGCGGCTGGAGGCGAAAATTGATGGCTTCGCTTTTATTGATGATTTAGAATGGCATCCAACGAAGGATATTTTAGCGGTATCCTATCTCCGAGCACTGATTTTATGGTCTGCAGATGGCACAATCATCAAACGCATCGATACTGGGATTGAGTCGATATATCGCAATCTGAGTTGGAATCAACAGACCGATGAATTAGCCATTATGGAATATTATGCCTACAATAGCGACTATTACAATCAAATTGTATTGTTTGATGAAGAAGGCATGAAAATTAGACGATTTCCAACAAAATTTGGTTATTCTACGGAAATAAAATGGATTGATCGAGTTAATATTATTATTAATGTTACTAATATAATTTATAGATTTAATACAATAACTGAAGAATGGATACGCTTATTTGAGGATGAACAAGCTGCGATTGATGTAGATTCAATTCATAATCTTATTATCGGAACTACTAGAAATAATGTTAAAGAGCTTAAAATGTGGAATAATGGAATTGTAAAAACAATCCCATTAACAGAATTTGGTGGAATTACGCCTAAAATTAGCCCGCGTGGTGATTATACGATTTTATATCCAAGTGAAAGATTGAATTTGTTTAACCATCGTACTCAAGAGCTTGAGATCTATCCATTCCCCAATGTTGATTTGCAATATGCCACGGTTGAGTGGCATCCGTCAAAGCCCATTTTGGCAATTTTGTTCCCCTATGAGATTCAATTGTGGCAGCTTCCAGAGTAATTGAGAGAGGAATTAGCGATGCAAACTCGCGTTCGTTGGCAAACCCTATTGAGTTTTGGCATTTTGCTGGCCTTACTGGCCAGTGTTGCTGGCTATTTCTATTGGGCCAATCGGCCATTTACCCTGGAGCAGCTTGCGCCTGTCGATAAGCCAACACTTGTGCATTCGTTTGAGCTACCAAAAGACGGGCTTGGCTTCCCTGAGAATGGCCGTGCAATGGCATGGAATGCCCGTGGTGATCGCTTGGCCGTTGCCCATACAAGAGAATCGTTGTTAGCGAAAGGGATCGTTTCGATTTACTCGATTGATGGTAAGCTGCTACAACGACTAGAGGCGAAAATTGACAGTTTCGATTTTATTGATGATCTATAATGGCATCCAACGAAGGATATTTTGGCGGTTTCGTATCGTGAAACATTGATTTTGTGGTCTGCAGATGGCACGATCATCAAACGGATTGATAATGACCTCGCAGCTACATTTAAGCGCCTCAGCTGGAATCAACAAACGCAGGAATTGGCTGTTGTCGATCATTATTACTATGACAAACAAATGTATGATCAAATTGTCCTGTTCGATGATCAGGGGATACGCCTCAGACGCTTTCCAATGAAGTTTGATATGGTTCGAGAAATGGAATGGATTAATCAGGTTAACATCATTATTAATGATTTTGATGGAGTTTACTCTTTTAATACAAGCAACGAAAAACGGCAACGTTTATTTGAGGAAAAACAATATTCAATTGATGTAGATTTAAATCATAATCTTGTTATTGGAAACACTGAAAATAATTCCGAAGAATTGACAATTTGGCAGAATGGCATAACAAAAACATTCGAAATACCCCAATTTAGTGGAAGATCACAAGCAATTAGCCCACGTGGCGACTATACTATTTCATATCCACCTTATGATATGTTTAGTGTGTTTAATCATCGCTCTCAACAAGTTGAGCTGTATCCTTCGATCAAATTTCAATATAATAAGTCTGTTGAGTGGCATCCTTCGAAACCAATATTGGCGATGTTAATGTATGATGACATTCAATTGTGGCAGTTTCCAGAGTAAATGGCGATTTGAGGTAGAGCAATGCAACTAAATTATACGATTCGGCGGCCAAGCCAAGCAGAATTAAGCTTGTTGCCAGCGATTGAGGTTGCTGCTGCCCAGCTGTTTTTGCCAACCCAGCACGCTTTTATTGCAGCATGGCCGCCAGCAACGCTTGAAGATTTGCAAGCTTATTTTGCTTGGGATGGAGTTTGGGTTGCAGTCGATGCTCACGATACACCAGTTGGCTTTGCCCTGGCCAAAATTGTCGATCATGAAGTCTATCTTAGTGAGCTTGATGTGCATCCAAGCCATGGCCAACGTGGCTTGGGCCGCGCACTGATCGCGGCAGTGGCGGTGTGGGGCAAGTCCCAAGGCTATCGCAGCATAAGCTTGCTCACCTTCAAGGATATTGCTTGGAATGCTGAATTTTATGCGCGCTTGGGGTTTCGCGCACTCGCAGCAACCGAATGTGGCCCTGAATTAACAACGATTGCTCAAGGCCATATCGCCGCTGGTTTGCCAGCCCAAGCGCGAGTAGCCATGCGCGCCGAGCTTGAGCAACTTCGGTAGGATTTAAATCCCCTCACCCCAACCCCTCTCCCGCGTCCAGTGGGAGAGGGGCTGGGGGTGAGGGAAGCTAGGCCAAACTGGGAATAATCATTTGAATAATCCGCTTCCAGCTGGAGGCTAGCTCCGGCACGGCCAACAACTCACGCCCAAAGGCTTCATTGCGATCGTGGTGCAAATGTTGGTTAACCTTATGCACCGTCATACTCGGGTGCGGACGCTCGATTAATTCCAATGAATCGCCAACTTGTACCTCGCCAGGCTGCAATACCCGCAGATAAAAGCCGCTGCGCAAGCTGGCGATTGTGCGTTGTTGCAAGCCATCAAGCCCTAGTTTGCGATCTTGTTTGGTGCACGGGTAGCGCGGCGCACAGACCTGCACCAGTGCGCTGCCAACCTTAAACACATCGCCAATACAAACATCATGTTCGGTGGCATTGCTCAGCGTCCAGTTTTCGCCGATGCCGCTTGGTTGCAACATCGGATGATCATCTGCCAGCCCATATTCTGCTTGCCACAAGGGATAATGGCTGGCTGGCTGACAACACACAGCTTTATCCGGCCCGCCATGATTTTTGGTGTCGGCAACTGCATCGCCAACATGGCCCAAGCTTTCGAGCCGCACAGGCGTAACAACGGCATGGCGGCCAATCGCCGACGACCAAGCGCCTTTTTCATCGTGGTAGGTTTGGGGCTGGCCGATGGCCAAGGTTTGAATCGTAATCACAACAATCCTCTAGCGTTTGTACAATTGCTCAAAAGTCTTGGCAAAGCGATCGTAGATTTGACGGCGACGAATTTTGAGCGTTGGCGTAAGTAAATCGTTTTCAATTGTAAAATCTTCGGCCAAAATTTCATAGGCCTTAATTTGCTCGAACGAGGGCAAACTTGGATTGATCGTTTGTACTTCGTGCTCAATCGCGGCCAGCAATTTGGGATGTTTATGTAAATTGGCATCAATCGGCACATGCTCGCGATTGGCCCAAGCGGTCACTGCTTCCAGATCGAGGGTGAAGAGCGCCACCAAGTACGGTCGGCGGTCGCCAAACACTGCACATTGCGAGATGTAGGGGCTATTTTTGAAAGCAGCTTCGACTGCTTGCGGCGCAATATTTTTACCCGATGCAGTAATCAGCAAATCTTTTTTGCGATCAACAATGCTCAAAAAACCATCAGCATCAATGTTGCCGATGTCGCCAGTGTGAAACCAACCATCAATCAGCGCTTCGGCAGTTTTTTGTGGGTTGTTGTAGTAACCACTCAGCACCAAATTGCCGCGCACCAACACCTCGCCATCGGCGGCAATTTTGAGTTCGTTGCCAGGAAACACCTTGCCAACCGTGCCAAGCCGATAATCGTCTGGGCGATTGGCGGTTACGGCGGCAGAGGTTTCGGTCAAGCCCCAGCCTTCGAGCAACAACACCCCAGCGCCATTAAAAAATTCCAAAATCTCGATGTCGAGCGGTGCGCCGCCAGTAATCGCATAGCGAATATTACCGCCAAGCAAACTACGAACCTTTTTAAACACCAAGCGATCAGCCAAGCCATATTTTAGCTTGAAACTGGCAGGCGCAATAGCTTTTTGGGCTTTGTAGCTACTTTGTTGGCGCGCAATTTTGATGGCCCAAGCAAAAATCCGCTTGCGAATTGGGCTGGCTTCGGCGCGCGCTTGGGCGGTGCTGAAAATCTTCTCATACATGCGGGGAACGCTGAAAAAGAAGGTTGGTTTGATTGCTTGCACATCGTCGAGCACTTGTTTAATCGATTCGATAATTGCCGTGTTGAGGCCGTTATCGACCCCGCACATATGCTGCAAGCGGCCAAAAATATGCGCTGCTGGCAAAAACAACACATCATCCTCGCCGACCTTCATGCCCATGGTGGTGCGAATGGCATTTAACTCGCCCAGCAAGGCGCGATGCGCCAACATTGCACCCTTGGGATTGCCAGTCGTGCCCGAGGTATAAACGATCGTCGCCAGATCTTCAGGCTCGATCTGTTGGGCGCAGGTGGCAGCAAAAACCTCTTGGGCTGTTGAATCGTTGGTTGCCATACGGCGCAAACTGGTGAGCGATAAAATCCAAGGGTCGTCGCTGGGCAAGTCGCGGCCATCAAAAATAATGACTCGCTCGATATGCTCAAGTTGCGAGCGTACTGCTTGCAATTTATCGTATTGTTCGCGATTTTCAATCAGCAGGAATTTAAGTTCAGCATCTTTGGCAATAAAAGCCACGGTATCGGCCAGCAGCGAGGGATAAATTGAAACTGGCACAGCCCCAGAACAAACAAGTGCCCAATCGGATTCAAGCCAATCGACACTGGTGTTGGCCATAATCCCCACCCGATCGCCTTTTTGCAGCCCCAGCTCTTGAAAACCAGCCATGAGTTGATAGACATGGCGTTGATGTTCGGCGTTGGTGCAAGTCAACCATTCGCCATTGCGCCTAGTTCGCCAGCGATTGAGGTGGGCAAAGGTTTGGGAACGCTCGCGAAACAACTCACCAAGGTTACGAAACGACATGGGCTACCTCCATAGACCTTTGCAACAATTCAACGGCGAACGACAACGTCTGTGGTTAGCAAGTATATTGGGGCTATACAGCTGATGTTAAATCATTGCCAGCTGGCAACGGCCATTGACGATCGGTGGCTAGAACGCAGGATCAGCGTGTTTTACTGATCTTCTGGTGTTTGATCGAGATCATGGGCGAGTTCGGCGAGTAACTCTTTGGCGGCGCGTTCACTGACTTTGGTGCGCCCAACCTCGGCTTCAGGCGTGATGCCTTCCATCTCCAAAAAATCAACGATATGGCGTTGATGTTGTTGCAGCAAGGCTGGTGTTAATAACTCATCGAGGTGGACAAAAACCTGCATGAAGGCTCCCATAAATGCACTGTAGTGGAATCTAGGCGTATGATACAGTTTTTTAAGCTGCGCGGCAAGTAGTTTCAGCGAAGTCATTCGGTCAGATCAAGAAACTATCCAAGCACAATGGTTGGTTCAATTGAAGCGCAATAACAGTCCACGAAGAAACATTTGGGGGTATAGGGGCTGAAAACCCCCTGTGTCTCCCGCCGGTGGCGGGACGGAAGGGTGGCGAAAAGATTCAAGTCGCTCTAAACATTCAAAACGAACCAGCATAATCATCCAAATCCGCTACCTAATAGCAACTCTTTGCTATACTTAGCAGTGCATGTCGATTGCCAATTAAGGGGATATTTGATCATGGCACATTCCGATGTTTACGATCCAGTTCATAACGAACTCTGGGCTTTATCAGTGATGGCCAGCACGCTCGATAACGTGCGCTTGCGGGTTTTTGGCTTACAGCCTGATGTTCAACAAGAACGACCTCAAGGTTTTGCGCGTTCATTAGCCCAAGTCCTTTCTAGCCTACGCCGCGGCGAAGTCGAATTAATCGCCGTGGTTGAGCAAGCCCTGAAAACTGAAAATCCCACGCTGAATACGATTTTCAATCGCTATCCCAAGGCGTTTGTGCTCAACCCAGCCGAGGAGCTTGGCAGTTTTATGGATATTCGCGAAACCAGCTTGGGCTTGTTGCGTAGCCTGACCAGTGCCCAATGGGAGCGCAAAGTCAACGATCCTGAGCGCGGCTTGGTGAGCTTAATCCAATTGGCGGTCGAACGCGCCAACCTCGACCTTGAAGAAATGGATTATATGGCCCAATTGCGCCACGCCATCGTTCAGCTTGAGCCACTACAAGGCAACGACGCTCGATGAGGGTTGTGTGGTTAATTAGCCTTTTGATTAGCACTGGTTTGGCACTTTTGAGCCTGCCCCAGTATCTCCGAGATGCTCAGCAACGACGCTGGGCAGCTTGGTTTTTAGCCCTCTTGGCCATTGGTAATGGGCTTTGGCTCAGCCAGCCTTGGCCGATTTGGGGCCGAATTATTGCGATTTGGGTTCCAACCTATCTGGCGTTTAAAGGCTGGCGCTTGCTCTATAGCCCGCATTCGCAAACCAGGCAACTCGGCTTTTGGCGCAACTTGGGGTTTATTTTTTGGCTGGGCATGCAGCTTGAGCCATGGTTCTTGCCACGCCAGCCTGATCTTGCTTGGCGCAAAAATGTGGCCCACGGCGCATTGTGGTTGGGGTTTGGCGGGGTGATTGGGTTGGTTGCTTGGTTTTGGCCAACGCCAACGGTTGGCTTATGGCTGTTATGGCGCTGTTGGCTGGCCTTGGTTGGCGTAGTCATCAGCTTATTTTTTGGGGTTACACGGCTCTATTTGGCTATTTGGCAAGCCTTTGGCTGGCAGATGCAGCCCTTATTTCTAGCCCCAATTTATGCGCGCTCGGTAAGCGAGTGGTGGGGCAAGCGCTGGAATATGGCAGTCCACGAGGTGCTGAGTGTAGTGGTTTGGCAGCCATTAAAGCCAATCATTGGCTCACGCTGGGCGGCAGCAATGGTTTTTATTGTTTCGGGCCTATTGCATGAATTGCTGTTAAGCTATCCGGCGGCTGGTGGTTGGGGCTGGCCAACTGGCTATTTTGTGGTTCAAATTGCGGCTACCAGTTTGGAGCGTCGGCGCAGTTTGCGGGCTTGGTTGCGGCGTTCAAGCTATCGTCAAATTATCTGGACCCTGAGTTGGACGATTATTCCGGCTCCGCTATTATTTCGGCCAGAACTGGTTTTAGGCTTGTTTGCAGCCTATTTGCCCTAACGCAAAGCGACTAAAGCTCCAAAGCGCCCAGCTACACCAGCATAATGGCCAAAAAAAGCCGTATCAGGGCAGGCAGTGCAACGATCAATTGAGTGAATATTAGCGCTGTGCACGCCCTCTTGCTCAACTAAAAAGCCAATCATGCGCGGCAAATCGAAGAAATATTGCTCATCGCGAATGATGATTCCCGGGGCGTTGGGGCCGTGTTGTTGAAAAAAGGCAGGCGATACAACTTGCGCCCAAGTGAGCGATTGGGCCAAAGCATAGCAGCACGGGCCAACAGTAGGGCCGATGCCAACAATTAAATCGCTTGGCTGACAAGCCACCAAATGGCACAACGCCTCAATTGTGTGGGCTAAAATATTGTTAACTGTGCCAACCAAACCCACGTTGACCAGCGCCACCGCTTTGCCTTGGCGCGTGGTAATAATCACCGGCGCTGCATCGCCAACCACCATAAACAAGGCCAAATTGCGCGTCGTCGTAATTAGGCTATCGACCCCTTGTTGATTGGGAATTCCCTGTGCATTGATAAAACTAAGGTCACGCGGCGAGGCATCGGCCAACAAACCACGCACCGAGATGCGATGCGGCGTGCTATCGATCGCCATGCAATCGGGATCGCTAACTAAGCCAACCCGTGAGCTATGGGTTAGCGCAAAGTGAGCCACGCGGCTGGCATCAATCCCAGCAACTCGCGCAAACGTCCGCCGTGCTGCGCCAACTTCTGCAGGTGGGCCATAACGAGTTGCCAAATTTCCACAGGTTCGGGTAGAAAAACCATGCTGTAAAAAAGGCAGCCCAACTAAACCGGGCACGCGAACAATCGGTGGAGAAACTTCAGGATCAAGCGATGATGCAACAGACGGCGCATTCAGCATGGAATAGTCCCTGCGCAGGTATACGATTCTGATTAGTATACCGTATTGCTAAAATCAATGTAAAGAGCTTCGGTTACAGCTTGCAAACTGCAAGAATGTGTGGCTTAGCTGCTCGTTATGCATACATATAATATCCAGCTAGCTAGCTGTGACTTTATTAAGCATGAACACGTAACAACAGTACTGGTCTTATTAGTACTTTTTGATTATGGAGGTATGTATGCAGAACGTGGTTAGTGAGAGCATAAACTCGACCATAATGTGGATGATTGGCAGTTTCGTGTTTGCAATTGTGTTGTTTGCGATCCTCCGACGGGTTTATGGCCCAAATAAAAAATTATTACAACAAGGGTTGCCTGGCCAAGCAAGGATTATTAATGTCTATGAAACTGGTCTGCGAATCAATCGCAACCCCCAAATTGGCTTAGTCTTGGAAATCAGTGGGCCTTTAGGCCAATATCAGACCGAAACCAAGGCCGTTATTCCGATGATTTCAATTCCTCAGTTTCAACCTGGTGCAGTCTTGCCAATCAAAATTGATCCCAGCAATCGAAATAATATTGCGCTTGATATTTACGGCCCGCAATAGGCCAATCGCCACGAGATCACCTATCCATCATGCCTGCCTCACCTGTTGGGTGGAGCAGGTTTTTATTGTGCCATAGCTCGCTGGTAAGTTGGCGAATCTGCTGCCGAGCTAGGCTTGGGTCGGGCACAGCTGCGGCCATAATCACCAAACTATCCCATGTGTCAGCGCTATAGATCAAGGCTGCATCATGTTCAACATCGTCAAGCTCCCCCGATTTGTGGGCACAAACGACGCTTGGGGGGAGGCCTGCTACTATTTTATCGTCACTTGCTGAGTTAACGAGGCTCTTTACGAGGGTACTAGCCATTAATCCCCCTTTGCCCACCGTAGTGGTCATGGTATGCAACAGCCGAGTTACCTCTTGGGCACTAGTATAGTTGTCAAAACCATGTTGACGAGCTTGAAAATCGAGCATCATGCGGCCCCAGCTCGTTGCCTGATAGCCATGTTGCTGTAACCACATGTTTGCAGCATTAATCCCACCAAGCTGTTCCAAAATGAGATTGGTGGCGTTATTTTCTGATTGATTGAGCATGCGCTGGATGAGCTGATCGCTGGCAAGCATTATGCCAAGATCATGGGCCAGCGACCCATCCCAATCAACAATCATTGGCTCACTAATCAATACGTTGCAAACAGGCTGATTGGTTGTATACCATTGCCACGCCAAGAATAATTTAATCAAACTAGCCGAAGGCAGTTGCAGCGTTGCTTGATAGTGATAATACAGCGCGCCCGTGCTGCTGCGAAAATCAACCGACCAACGCCCAGCAAAGCCAGCAATTAAGCGATTAATTGAATCCATTGCGCATCCTTGCCCTACAAAGCCCATATTTGACTTTTTATTAATCAGGTTTGGGTTTAAAATAGCTCTATTGTTTGCATTTTAGCGTTTGAGTGACCGTGTATGTATGTTTCACGCCTGCAGCTTCAAGACTTTCGAATTTATCGTAGCCTCATTTTAGCCTTACCACCTGGTGTATGCTTGTTTTATGGGGCCAATGCAGCGGGCAAAACCACAATTCTCGAAGCATTATACTATTTGGCCACAACTCGCTCACTCCGCGCCTCCGCCGAACGCGAATTGATTGCGCTTGAAGCAACCGGCGACCTTGGTTTAGCGCCATTTGCTCGTTTGGCAGCCAGCTTGCAACCCCAACCAGAGGCCGAAATGCAAACCATTGAGATTGTGCTGCAACGCAAATTTGGCGCAGATGGCGATTTATTGCCAACCACCAGCAAAACAATTCGCATCAACAAAATTGCCCGTCGCGCACTCGATTTAATCGGTCAACTGCGGGTGGTGATGTTCGCACCCCAAGATTTAGAGCTGGTCACTGGTGCGCCTGCCGAACGGCGGCGCTACCTTGATGTCACGCTTTCGCAGATTGATGGGCGTTATGTGCGCGCGCTTTCGCGCTACAACCAAGTGTTGACCCAGCGCAATGGCTTGTTACGTTCCAGCCGCGAGCGTGGCCGCGCCGCCAGCGAACAAGATTTGGCATTTTGGGATGAGGAGCTGGCCAAAGCAGGCGTGTATGTGTTACGCGAACGCCGCCGCGCCGTTACCGAGCTGGATAATCTAGCGCAACGCTTGTATGCAGACATTAGCGGCAGCGATTTGGCCTTACGCTTGACCTATTTGGATACCACGCCAGCCCACGATTTACCAAGTTTTCTGGCAGCGTTGAAGGAATTACGCCGCGAGGAGCGTGAGCGCGGCGTGACCTTGATCGGCCCGCATCGCGATGATCTCTCGATTCAATTGGCCGAGCGCGAAGTTGGCAGTTTTGGCTCGCGTGGCCAGCAACGGGCCTCGACCTTGGCCTTACGCCTAGCCGAAGCCGAGTTGATGCATGCTCGAACTGGCGATCGACCAGTGCTACTGCTTGATGATTTGCTCTCGGAGCTTGATCAAAAGCGGCGCGAGCATTTATTGACCACGATTGTGCGGCCTCAGCAACAAATTTTAATCACAGCAACCGATCTTGATGATTTTTCGCCCAGCTTTTTGAGCCAAATCACCCGCATGAACGTCGATCAAGGCCAAATTTTCCCTGCATGATGTTAAACCGCGAAGAACGCGAAGAGCATGAAGGTGCTATAGGCTGTTGGCTATGGGAGATTGGATTGGCCACCGGTGGCATTCCCTCACCCCCAGCCCCTCTCCCACTGAACGCGGGCGAGGGGAGCACGGACTGGTTGGTTCCAACATCTATTGGCTTCTGCTTTTTGATTTTATTCTGACTGTTCATCATTTGCTCTGCGCCTCTGCGTTAAAAAATAGACTATTTTTTAGCCGCGAATTGCACGAAGCATGAGGCTGTTGGCTATTGACTGTTGGCTTTCGGAGCAACTGTTGGTATTGCCAATGAATCACCGATAGCCAATAGCCTATAGCCGCATCCCTTTTTTGCCTTCTGCCTTCATAATTCATCCTTCATACTTACACCATTGTGACACTCATTGACACAACCACCAGCTATACTTTCGATCGTCACGCAAATTGTGTTGAAGGATGTGTTATGAGTACGAACTGTGTCGCAGTGACCACCCACCTACTGGGCCTTGGCAATGAGCTTCGCACCCCGCCAAGCCTGATTTCCCTGCCCCAAGGCCAAATTTCAGCGCGCCAATTGCTGCAAGAGCATGTGCACAATGAACTTAATCAAAGCCATCAAGCCAATCTCCCAAGCCTTGCACTCAATTATTTGATTGCCAAACCAAGCCATAGCAGCATGATTGCCGCCGAGCAGGTTCGCAGCCAAGCTGAAGCAGCGTTTCGCGCTGGCGATTGTTGGCTGATGCTTGATGGCGTAGCAGTCCATAATTTAGATACACCATTACAGCTCCAACCCCAAAGTCGGGTTGGTTTTATGCGTTTATATCAACGCTAAAGGAACACCACCATGCAACAAAGGCCAGGAATCGCAACGCTTGTGGGATTGAAGGATTGAGCAGAAGGTGAGCCGTCCTCAATTAGGAGGAAGAAATTGAGGACGGCAGGTTTGCTTAGAAGATCAAAACCCCAACGACCGCAATCAACAGCAATACCCCAATCACGCTATACAGCATAATTCGCTCGCGATCAAACAAGGTAAAATTGCCACGCACAATCGTTGGCTCAAAGCCAATCATATACAAGGTATGGGCTTGATTGCGCTCGCTATAATCAACCTCGGTAACTGGCGTGCCATGAATCGTCAATTCGGCGTGCAACAGGCGAGTTTGTTGCTCTGCATCAACATTCTCGGCAGCTTGCAATAGCTCGTGCAATGGCGCAATCGCATGCCACTTGGTATCACGAACGTCAATGTGCGCGGTATACACTTGCTGGGCTTTTTCGCGAATATCGGCCAATGGCAAGCCCGCCTCATCGTCGGTATTTTCCCAGAGCTTGCCCCAACGCGACCAATAAAATACATCTTCGGTCAGTACTTGGCCCGAACCTTGGCAACGCCCACAATCCGATTGGCCTTCGCCTTCGCATTCGGGGCAATCGACGGTGATCGTGCGCCGCTCTTTGCTGCCATCAGGATTGGTCTGGACGCGCTTGGTTTCGAGCAAGCCACGACCATGGCATTTGGTGCAGTGCAAATCGCCCTTACCGCCGCAATAAATACACATTTCAACCCGCTCGGAGTTGGGAATAACCATCTCGGTCGGGCGAACCTCATCGAATGGCTGAGGATCGGGCAAGATCACTTGCCAAACTCCAGGCGGATTTTGGCTGGTGCTGATGCGACTGCCTTGATAGGGCTTTTCGCGCGGCTCTGGTGTTGTGCGGGTTTCGTAATAAGCGCGCAGTTCGTAGGTATAGAAGTTGTAGCTGACCACGCGCTCAGGCATAATTGCATTGCCCAAATCGCGCCGCCGCACCATATTTTGGCTGCTCCAGCGATTGAGCACCGCCCGCAAATTGCTTGGCTCGTGCAACTGCCGACCCCAATCACGGCCTCGCTGCACAAAATCGCCATCGAGAATTCCCACCAACACCGTTTCAACCGGATTTTCTAGCCATTCGCTTTCAACATTGCTAGCGGCAACTGGCGCTAAACTGGTGCTGGCTTCAGCAGGCAAGGCTTCGCGCAACGCTTGGCGCAAGGCCGCCGCCGCTTGATTTGCCGAACTATAACGCACTGAGGCTTGGGGCGAGAGCAAGCGCCGCAACACCCGATCAGCAGGCGCAAGCGCTTCATTGAAATCGGCCAACGATTTGGGGGTTTGGCCCGGGGCGGGGGGCACTTCGCCAGTCAGCATATGGTAGAGCACCGCGCCCAAAGCATAAATATCAAGGCTTGGCTCGGTGGCATTTTGCTTAAAATCTTGCTCAGGCGCAGCATAGGCCGTCAAATAATCGGCCTCTTCCAGCTGCGAGAGATCGGGGCCGTCGCTGCTCCACGCCAAGCTAAAGTTGGTCAAAAAACCATGACGGCTCACTGCTTGATCATGCACAGTTTCGGTGACGACAATCGTGCCGGGCTGAATATCGCGATGCACAATGTTTTCGGCGTGGATGGTATCGAGAGCTTTGGCAATATCGCTGAAAATTCGCACCGCATCGCTGACCGAGAGCGCGCCATCTTCGAGCACTTCTTGCAACAAGCGCCCACCAAGCGGCGGCGTGACCAAATAGTAGCCAAAGCGATCATCGTGGCCAGCATCGACGACAGGCACAATCGTTGGATGTTTGAGCCGAGCAGCCAAACGGGCGGCCTGCCCAAACCTGCTAACCGAAACCCAATCCGAACGGCGTAACACATGCACCTCAACCGGGCGATCAAGGGTTAGGTGGCGAGCGCGATAGATGGTCGTCAATTCTTCCTGGCCAATTCGCTCTTCCAAGCGATAATTGCGCAGTTCATGATCATCTTCGCGGCGCGGTGTCGCATTTGTTTTAGCCCGAGATGCAGGGGCAGTCATTGCGGTCGCTCCTCTAGTTGCACGTTTCATCGGCAGTATAGCACATCGGCTCCCCTGCGATGACGCGAATTAATTCATTTTAGCACATTTGTTTCGAAATTGTAAGTATTGGAGATCGATAGTAAAGGATGAAGGTACAAGTCAAAAATCAAAAGTCAGAAAGATGAAAAGCCAATAGCCACTAGCTGTACTGGGTACATTGTGTTAACTAGCGATTGCCCCTCACCCCAACCCCGCTCTCGTCAAACGAGCGAGGAGCTTCAACACCGTGGTTCTTGCGCAATGTATCGGTAAAAACGGGTGCACCCCTCGCCCGCGTCCAGTGGGAGAGGGGCTGGGGGTGAGGGCATGTCCATGGTTGCCAATCCAATGAACTATTACAAATAGCCACCAGCCCAAAGCCCAGAGCCTTGCTTAACACAGAGGCGCAGAGCATTTATGGCGAGTGGCTATCGCAAGATCAAGCACTGAAATTTAGGTGGTTGGTATCTAAGAACTTCAGCTAAAAATCCATTTTCTTCGAGCTTATTGATAATATACTCATCAAAATTCATACAATTAACCTTTCTTGCTTTAGAAAATCACGGATTACCTATAAGCCATTTATTTGTTCTGCAGCAGAATATTTATCAATTTAATACCACCAATCTATCAAATAGAATTTATTATGCTTCATCATGCATCAAAATCATTTTTTCAAGCGAAATGGCGGCCCTTGCCAATTCATTTGATGATCAACAATACAGGCAAACGCTGCTTCGAAGCTATCAAATGGTGTTATAAAATCACCTAGCCCTAAACCACCTTCATGATAAACGGCGGCTGCATACCAATGCTCTTCTTCGGTAGCCAGATAGATTTTGATTGGCCAAGTCTCGCAGATTCTTTCACCATCATTTGTGAATCGAATCTCATAATCAGAAAGCGTATTTTGCTCAACAAGAGTTAGCCTTCTCCAAAAGGTATAGCGATATGCTAAGCCAACAATATCAGCCTTATGTTGATAATCTAGGCCTAATTCCTCACAGCGCGAACGAATAATTGTATGATAATCGAGCATTTCCAGCTTAATCTCCTCAGATTGGTTTATAGCTCAAAGCCAAACCAGCAATGAATCGTTGGCTTCGCTTGGAGATAACAATTCAATGGATCTTGCCATAATTGAGCTGTTGAAAGATTTCCAGCGCTATCATACATCCAAAAACGGTTCCGGGTAATGATGCAATCGTGGAAGCAAAGTAACGAGTTTTTGCCTTGACGGATTAATTGAATTGATTGGCGAATATACAGGCCAAACGTGATAATTTGGTTGGTCGAATCAGTTTGTTGGAGTTCGACTAACGCGGTTGCTTCCAAGGGCCAAAGATCGAGCGTTCCAGTTAGGCCTAAGCGCTCAAAGCTAAAACGATAATGCGTTTGATAATCGTCTTCTTCGGGCAAGACTTCCAGTGCATCGATTAAATCAATCACATCCCATTTCAAGTCTGGCATCAATTCTCCCTCTTTGGAGTCAAACCCAAATTAACGTTCTTCATTATCTGCAGGCGTAGATTGCTCAGCGTCAGCCCGTGGATCACCCAAAAAATCGCGCGGAGTTTGCTCGGGCAAATCAGGTTTAAATGCAAAATAACCTTCAGCATGCGGATGACTAATCCATAAACGCTGACAGCGATCACATTCATAAAGAAATAATGATTGATCATCATTCCACGCAGCATAGGTAACAAGCACTTCATGGTGTGAGATAGGAAGGTGTTCAGGCGGATAGTGATTGGCGATCCATTCCGTTTTGCGACCTTGCTCTACAGCCTCAACATAATCAACAGCGATAGGCAGATAAGCTTCATCAAACTCCAATGCTGAATAATGTGGTAGCACCCAACCCTTGTTATAAAATAAATCGGTAGTACTGCTATCAACCAATGTAGTACCACATAAACAATACAATCGCATTCTTCCTCCGAAGCATTGCTCAATCGCTTCTATAGATTACGTTTATTCCCCAGCAGATGTAGATTACTCAGTTTCAGCCTGTGGGCCACGCAAAAAATTGCGGGGCGTGGTTTCCGGAAACTCTGGTTTAAATGCAAAATAGCCTTCAGCATGCGGATGGCTAATCCATAAACGCTGACATTGCGAGCATTCGTAGATTTTGGGCATTGGATCAACATTCCAAGCAATCTGCCGCACCATATCTTCCATCGATAATTCCATCGTAGAAAGCTGCTGCTCTTTAATCCATGCAGTACCGCGCCCTTGTTCAACAGCTTCGACATAGCGGGTAAACAGCGGTAAATAGATTTCATTCAGCGCCCAATACGCATAGTAAGGCAAAAGCCAGCCTTTTGTATCAAACGAATCTTCATCACTAATATCATAAATAACATTATCGCAAAGGCAGCGAAATTTCATAATTCAAGTCCTTCTTATCCCATTCACCAGAACTGCTCAAGCGTGCTCCCAGCCAGTCATTGCGTCTGCAACCCCTTCAATCGTATCCATTAGCGCTGCTGGCGCTGGCAGCCACTCGCCGATAGCCCGTCGATACAACACCAGCAACATTTGAATCGGCAAATTGAACATAAGTGGTGTCAGTGGATATGCTGAACCCCAATATGCAAGCATTGCTTCGATTAAAGCCTTTAAGTTGGCAGGCTCGGTCAAAAGAATTATATCGGCCTTCGTATCATAAAAGCCGCTTGCTTGGCGAAAAATCTTTTCAAACGCTTCAATTTGGGCATAAAAGAGTTTGCCTGGATTTTGGGTTACTTGCCATAGCACAATCGCGGCATTGCGTTGCTTGGTTTCAGCAAAGTACCATGGATCATATTCATAGTGCATTCCCATCATCTGCTCCTTCGATTAATTATTGCGCTTGAGATAACCTCGACCCATAGCGATCTCAATCTGTTCAATCGTAGCCATTAGCGCTGCTGGCGCTGGCAACCACTCGCCCATAGCCCGTTGATACAACACCAATAAAATCTGAATTGACGAATCAAATAAGATGGGCCGCAAGGGATGGCGGGTTGCGTTGTAATAATCGAGCATTGCTTCAATCAAAGCTTTTAGGTAGGCTGGTTGGTGGAGAATAACATCACCCGATAAATAGGTATAAAAGCCGCTGGGTTGATTAAAAATCTTTTCAAACGCTTCAATTTGGGCAAAGAAAAGTTGGCCAGCATTCAGCCCGACTTCCCAAAGGAGAATATTGCAGCCTTCTTTGCCTGTTTGATCTAAAAACCACGGATCATATTCATAGTCCATTCCCATCATCTGCTCCTTAAATGGTTATTTGTTATGAGGATGTGTAGCTCTCGCGCCTATGGTAGCCGATGTTTGTGCCGAAACCACTCCATCAATAGTTGGATTTTAGCGCCGAATCGCAAGCTGACAGCAACCTGATAAATTGCTGATTTACATCTGAAAAAGCTATGATATAATCCTGACGCTGTGTTAAATGCTGGAAACTCAGCTCTAGCGCAGTCCTCACGCCACGAAGGCGGGTTGTATCAAGAGAGTCGGTGTGGAATGCCGATGCCGCCGTTGTGGCATCTCTCCCTGAAGCGTAGCAGTGTTGCTACCACCAAGCTGCATTCCTGATGCCATGTTTTGCATCCACCGCGTACCTCCGGAGGTTTGTGTTGCGACACATTGCCCGTTTATTGGCGCTTGGCTGTCTGCTGACTGTCAGCATGACCCCACTCCGAGCGCAGGCTACCCCAACCGCATCCTTGTGGGCTGCTGCTGCATCAACCGATACCCTCATTCTCGATTCTGGGCAACTGACCCTCGCCCCGACTGCAAGCCAAGCGGCAGCTGTGTATGGTTCGTTTGCGCGCTTTGGTATGTTCGATAGCGCACCGCAACAGATTGCTCCCGCCAATCAAGTTACCGTCAATTGGGCCGCAACTATGCCAGCAAATGCTGCTGTACGGCTTGATCTGCGTGGCTTCAATGGCGAGCGCTGGAGCGATTGGACGCTCGATGTGCAAGCAGGCCAAACTGTAGGCTTTGCCACGATTGCCCGCCAAATTCAATATCGCTTGGTGTTGCTGGCCAATGATGCAGCGCCAGTGGTCGATTTTGTGCAACTTGCGCCCAACATGCTTGCCGAAAGCGAAGCAATCAGCATTATGGATGCTGAGCCGCTGGCCCCAACTTATCACATTCGGGCAACGCGCATGGGCTTGGTCGGCGATCGCACCGCCAACGGCCATATTATTCAGCCCAATGATTGGTTTGTTTCATTGCCATCGTTCCGCTCGCTTTCATCACGCGGCGGCGGCGAATATATGGCGCGCTTATCCTATAAAGGCACTTCGATTGTCGTGCCAGTTTGGGAAGTAGGGCCATGGAATATTCACGATGATTACTGGAATGTTGAGCGTGAAAAGTTTAGTGATCTGCCTGTGGGCATGCCGCAAGACCATGCCGCCTATTTCGATGGCTACAACGGTGGCTGGGCCGAAAAAGGCCGCGTGCGCTTCCCAACCGCTGCCGATGTTGGCGATGGAGCCTGGACTGCCTTAGGCATTCCATTTAATGATGAACAAGAAGAATTAGATATTACCTTCCTGTGGCTGGGCCGCGATCCAGGCGATAACCCTGCGCCAATGCCAGTTGGCAGCGTCACACCAGAGCCAGCCCCAGTTGAAGAATTGCCAGCAGGCACAATTCAGGTCGATAACCAAGGCGAACAATTCAGCCGCTCAGATGTTAAGTGGTATGAATTTTCGTGTGGCAAAAACCGCCATTCCTTCTGGACGTTCTCGACCAATGATCCAGCCAAAGCTGTTAACAATGCGCGCTGGACAACGCCGCTGGAAGCTGGCGAATATAGCGTCAGCGTGTTTGTGCCCTATTGCCCCAACGGCAAGAGCGACACAACCTCAGCCCGCTATGTTGTGCAGCACGCCGATGGCGAAAGCTTGGTTGTGATCAATCAAGCTGAGCACGCTGGCAATTGGGCTGAACTCGGGCGCTATCGCTTCGATGGCACAGGCTCAGTGAGCCTCTCCGATTTAGCCGACGATAGCATGAAGGCGATTTGGTTTGATAGCGTGCGCTGGACCAAATAAGTTCAAGCGCTAGCTAAACAAAAAAGCAGGGATTGGGCTAAGCCCAATCCCTGCTTTAACGTTAAGTGGCTTATGGTGTTGGCGTATTGGCGAAGTTGACCCCAACAACTGGTAAGCGAATCGTGCTTCCAACAACAGTTGAGGTAACATTGAACGAATAGATATTATCAAACTCGCGGGTGCCAGCAGGCGTTTCAGCTTCGGTAACATTATTACCGCTATCAACAACCAGATAGACTTTCCATACGCCAGCTTGGTTGAACAGCGCTTGCCAAACGACTAATGGACAATCAACGGTTGCCAGCGTACAGCTTCTGCGCCAAAGCGTATTATCAGAAAAGCCATCAAGCGTAAAGCTACCGTCCTGCGGCAAGTTTGCCCGATTGACCTCGGTAAAGACTACGCCATAGGGATAAATCCCCTCAGCATTGCGGCTTGGTGGTACATCAGCCGAGCCAGGCGGCAAGATGTACATATCGACATAGAACGTACCAGAACTTTCAATATCGGCATCGAGCACATTTTCGGTATCGTTTGAGCCAGGCTTAATCCCATTTTTCAAGGTCATGTTGAATGCGGTAATGCCTGCTGGGGTAACCGTAGACATTGAAGCGTTATCAACATACAAGCTTGGGTGGCCATCAACTTTATATTTGATGCGCACATGGCGTAAAATTGGGGTAGCTTTCACCAACGAAGGGTCTTGGGTTGTCATCAAGGCCTGATATTGGAACCACTGACCTTGGACGACCGCTGAGCCAGTTGCCGTATTTGGGCCATTAACTGAATATTTATCAGTGCTTGGTGAACCATCGACAATTTGCCATGGAGCCGACTCTAGGCCTGCGCGGGTTGTTGCCAGCCGATATTGCATTTGAATATCGGTATTAATCGCTGGTTCTGGTGGCGCTGTTTCAATCGTTGCATCCCAAAGCATTTGTTCAATAATTGCAGGTGCGCGTAATTGAACCGCTGGTGAGCGATAGATGCCAGGTGATGGGTAGCCACCAGAATTAAAATCAAAGTCATCGGCAGTCCCAACCCTACCAAAAATTACGTCATCCTGATAGGTTGTTCCAAGCCGAATACCACCGTACATATAGGCAATTGGGCGATTTTCAATCCTAATTAATTCAAGCCCATGCGATGCTCGCGCTTGCTCAGGTTCAAGGGCATTTTCCGAAACCCGGAAGTTGCTCTGGCCGAATACTGGTAGGCTAAAGGCATTAATATTAATGTAGGAGGTATAGATCCGATTCGTTGGAGCGCCAATCGTTCCTTGGCGACCACCAACGACATAGATTTTTTGGTTAACCCCAATCACCCGTGGGCCTGAAAGTGGCTCGGGCAAAACATAGCGCTGCGATTCCCAAGTCAGCATGCCTGTATTACGGTTAAGCCGCCCAAGGAAAGCTTGGGCTGAGCCTTCGCGGGTGATCGAACAGCCATTGGCTTGATCGCCGCTTCCTAATTCGAAGGTTCCACCAACAACTATCAAGGCGCGATAGGTGCTTTCGACCGTTCGCGTAATACCTCCAGTTTGCGTAATACTTTCAGTTGTAACTGCATCAAAGTTGGTAGCATCCATGGTGTGCAAGCCAACCTTGCTATCACAGCCACTGGTAGGGGTAAACATATCGGGCGTAATTGGCAGGTCAGGCATCGATTGCCATGGCCCAAGCACCCCATTTGGCCCTACCAAGGTTCGACGCACCGAGCGCCGCGCAAAAACTGGTGCAAATAAAATCGAGGTATCGATGGTTCGACCACCAATCAGGTAAATATAGGTCTGACCAGATTCGGTAGTATAGGCAGTTGCAGTCGTATTAATCAATTTTTCGCCAACGGTTAGGGCTTGGGTTTGCCAGGGGCCTAAGTTGCCGTTAGCATCAATCACGCTTGAGTAAATCGTATCAACATACTGGCTATCAAAATCCGCTGCGTTTTGACCACCAAAGGTATAGATAATGCCTTTGGTAGGGTCACTCGTGTGGGTGATAGCCACTGTACTCATCCGGGCTAAAGCCAGCGGCAAAGGTTGGGGGCTTTGCGTCCACGCGGTTGTTTCACCGCCAAGGCTCAAAACCGATGTTTGGCAAACATCTCGGACTGGAGCAATTACCCCTGACGAAGCAGTAAGTCCACCGATGGTATAGAGATGATTCTTAAAGCTAGCAGTCCCCATATCAGCTAGCCGACGGCAGATGGTATTATTCGCCTCGCTCCATTGTGCCAATGCACCTTGTGGAATAAGCTGAACCCCGCCATAGTTAACCCCACCAATGACTGTATCCTGTTGGGTTAGACCGGTCAAGCCAAAATAGCCACTAGCAAAATCACCAGCATTCAGCGAAATGGTAGAACTTAGCGAGATTGCTGAAACTGAAGAAACTAAAGTAACTACGAGGGTAACAATAATAAGAAATGAGGATAGTACTCGTTTACCCTGCCTATTGCGAACCATAGTAAACTCCTTAGTATTGAATACGCACAGCCATTGGCTGTGCGTATTCCATGACCTCTCAATAATTGTACTAGAACTTAGCCTATTGTGGGCAGATACCTTTGAAGGCTTCGTTCTCAGCGATAATCATCGTATATTTGCCCAAATCAATCGTGCCTTCAGCATTTTCAGGGATACTGAATGGAATTGCATTGCGGTACACAATATCCTCTGGTGCTTGCAGACGATTGTACAGTTGTGGCAAGTAGGTTGTGCCCTCTAAGCGTATGTCGCGGGGAGCCTTATACAGCTCTGGATCAATGACTTCGTTTGCACCCAATGGGAATTCACTCCAAGCCGTTACCTTGCGCTCAGCGATGAAGCTATAGTTGCCTGGCTCGGGGATGGTAAAGATCAACGTACCATCAGTTGCGGCTCGCATATTGTCCATCCCAGCAACAACTGCGCCAGTGCTATCGCGAACGGTAACCTTGGCGGAAGCTGCTGGAATGAGTGCATCACGCGGATTACACGGTATGGCTAAGCTTACAAGAATTGCCCGCAGTGCACTGTTCAGCGAATTTGGATCTTTGGCATAGAATGCCCCACCAGCTGAAGCAATCCGATCGATCCGTAAGTCTGCAAGCCCAAATCGCTCTTGGTCACCCACCAAGATGGCAATAATGCTAATTGGCCGCTTGGGTGCTACGCGAGTCCGTGCGCGATCAGCGACTTGGATCAACGAGGCAATCGGTGCCCTTGCATAACCCCCACTCGGGCCCTCACCATTCCATGGACAGTTGGCTTGCACATCAGGCAAGTCGGTAACTGGATAATCGCGATGGCCTGGGGTTCCCTTACTACCAGCGGTTGGGTCGTTCGGATCTTTACAATACTTAGATGCACCGCCACCCGAAGGTTTGTGCTCGATATACTGGGTATTTTGGCTATACTTTTTATTGCCTTCGAACATCACGTTGGTCAAACCGTCGGTCAACATCATTATAACTAGTTTGATTGGGCGACCCAATGCATCTTTGCGCACATCAGCATTTACATTATCAAAGTAGCGAATACCGCTATCCAACCCTGCTGCACCAGCAGTACTACCACCCATGTTACCAGAGGTGATCCAGTTGATAAAGGTTTCCATCTTGGGTTTCATCAGGTCGGTACGAGCTTTAACACTATTTGGATCAGTGCCAGTCGGTGAATTGACGAAGCCAAATGAAGGGCTATCAGTGTTAACATTGTCGCTGAAGCGGACAACCGAAATCCGATTATCGCCACCTTGACCGATTAATTCTTCGCCTGGGAATAATTGTTCATTGTTCATGGGCGTGCCTGCTGGGGCATTCCAAACATTAAGCATCTTATACGAGAACTTCTTCAAGAACTCTTTAACCAGATACCAGCGAGCGTTGGAGTTTGTGCCACAGGTTGTTTTGGTATTCCAGCACCATTTCATCGAACCAGAAACGTCAACCACCAAGTTAATATCATAGCTTGTCGTATTAATACTTGGCAGATACCAAATCAGCTTTTGATCAAGCGCTAGCTTGACTTCTGATACTGGTGGTGTTGGTACATCGACACATGGGCAGTTGGCATTTGCATCAACGTAGCGCAGCTCAATGGTGTCTATAGGGTTATTAACTTTTGTCACGATTACCCGCACAAAGCCACCTACACTGAAGCTGGTATATTTGGGGTTTGTGCTACCTGTATAATTGAGTTTGGTAAAGGTTGGCAGCAAAATTGGCTTGCCAGTCTTAAGCGCATTCAACAACGAGGTTAATTCTCCCGAATTTGGCGTTAGCGTACTATCCGAAATCTTAACCCAGTCCTTATTGTTGATGATCCCATTATTGCTGGTATTGCTATAGCCAGATGGGGGGGTCGTTTCGGTAAACCCTTTGATTAAATCACCGGTACCGCCCAAGGAATCCTTCAAGCGCTGATTGACATTGGTACCAGTTGTCCATTCAGCCCATACGAAGTGATTCTTTTCGTCAGCAGGATTGATAAGTTTGTCTTTTCTCCATGTCAGGGTAACAGTGGAACCTGGCAAGGTTCCCAGCATTCTATCGGTCGAAACCGCGATTGGGAAGACATAGGTCGCACATTGGCACCAAGTTGCTTTATTATTGGCTGAAACTTCGAGGGTATCAACGCCTAAAGCCTGGGCAAAAATCGTGTTCCGTGCCGAGCGAACTTCAACCCGAATTCCATTGAATTCCGGTGGAACACTACCAGTGAACGAGCCAACCGGATATTCAACCCGTGAGCCGCGTTGGGTATAGTAGGCTCGATAGTAATTTACAGTTGGGTCGAGGAGCGGCCAATCACCGACGATTGGCTCAGCATTGGTAATCCCATTTGAGGCCAAGGCGGCTTTGATTGCAGCCACAACGTCTTTATCCTCGCCACCAACACCCATCGTTTCCAAACCACTGATGCTCGCAGCAGTCGAGGCTGCTTGTTGTTGGCGTTGGCGACTAAACGCCTCGCCTGTATCAATGGCTAGTGCAGCGAAACCAACCAAGACGAAGAACAAAATAGCAGAGAATACTAATGATTGTCCTGCGACTGGTTGGGCTACACGTCGCATGATGCGACTTAAGTTCATAGCCTATCCTCCGTAAAAATAAAGTTCAATACCACTGTCGTGATAGATATCAGCTAGGGTAAGGTATGTTGTTGGGTCGCGGTCAAGTTGATTGTCTCTGAACCCAACAACCAAGCAAAGGAAAAAAATGGGTCGTAGGTATAGGTTACCGAAACCCGAATATCGCAAAACTGGCGCATCATCGTTGCTGGGTTCGCACAATCAATCGGTACAGAATTCGGAATTGGGCTTCTAACAAAGCTAATGATAATCCGCTCTGCTTGAACACTTTCTGGATCATCGCCATTCTTATTATCAAGATCAAATAAGTTGACAAAACGCAACCCATTTGCGCCTGAAGTATCGGCGCGAGCACCACTTTCATAGCGGAGGCGGTCGCGAATTTCTTGGGTATTGATCGTTCCATCGCTTCGAAGTGGGAACAACGCCCCATACGAAACGGCCTCGTAGGCGGCACCCTTCAAGCCCTGATGAGCAAAAAAGGCTAAGCCAAAATCAATAATTGCTGAAAGAAAGAAGAATAAGACTGTCACAGTTAGCGCAAATTCAACTAAGGCTTGGCCTGCTTGTTTGCGCTTTGATTTAAGCTTGAACATCATCAGGTATCCTCATTGATTAGTGGCAAACCGAGAGTGGGTCGATACTCGAAAAATCATAGCGGACAATCGTGCGGCGCGAGGTTGCATCAATAGTCCGTCCTGATAAGAAAAAATCGCCAACTGGGGTAAGAGGTTCATAGTCATAGATAACCTGCACCTGCATAATATTGCCAGCTTTGCGATGGATCGTTGGATCATTTGCATCAGTAATAATCCGAGTATCATTAGCTTGAAGCTTATAGCCCATCTTAACGTCCGAGGCTCTGATGCCAATTGTGGTGCGGATAGCTGCTGCCCGAATCAAGCTCACACATGGATCATCATCTAAATGATAATCAGCACGTGCTCTTACTGGTGGGCCTGATGAAGCTTGTTCAGCTCCACGGCGCGCAGCATAGTTGGCCTGCGACCAAGAATAAACGTAAAAACCCAGCTCAATTGATGCGAATAAGAACGTCATAATAAGGGGAAAAACCAAGGCAAACTCAACAAGGGCTTGCCCTCGCGACTTTCGTTTCATACGTACCTCCCGTGTTGGTTATGCGCATACGTTCCACGTTTGGGTCTCAGGTCAGTATACACAGCTCAATACCGATTCGCCTATAGTGCGATAGTACCAATTTTTGTTTAAGAATTCGCTTACGCTATTATTGATCAATCTGCCAGACTATGCCACTCCATTGAATCCCAAGGCTGCGGGCATCGTTCGGCGGGCTTGGGTATTCGGCAGCATAATCGTTGGGTGTCCAGGTGCGGCTTAGGCTAAGTTGCAATAACCAATCGTGCTCTGGAAGCGCAGGCAGCTCCCAAGTTAGGATGGTTGGCTCACTACTGCTCAAACGTTGGCAGCCTAATGCTTGGCTCATTGGCTGCTTAACTAAATAGCTGGCGCTTAAACAAAGCTCAACTGGTTGGTTTACGAGTGATGGTGGTACTAACCCTAATCCTACACTAAAGCTGAGATTTGAGCTAGTCTTGATTGCGGGCATAATCCAGCGCGCAGTCCCCTCAGTCCATGTAAAGCGCTGGCCGGTTTTGGGGTTCGTTTCGACTGGGTTAATGCCGCTATGCTGCCAGCGATAATCATCAATCGCAATCGTTTGCTGGCCAGTAAGCGGCTGCGCATCAGGCACAAGCCGATAGATGCGGTAGGTGAAGCGAATATCGCCAGCAGTAAAGGGCTTTTGTAGTTGCAATTGTTGCCATTCTTTTAATGGTAGGTCGAAGATCTCGACAGTTTCATAGCGAAAACCTGGCAAATTGAGCATGCCACCACGCGAGCCAAGCATCAAATAAACCGGTCGGCCTTGGGCTTGCCAATTGCGCACTTGCTGGGCCAACAAATCGCGGTAGGGCGTGGGATCGTCGCTGTAGGCCACCAAATAATCACGATCAAATAGATAGTGCATGGGCGTGGCAATATTAGTTGAGGAATCGCGATCGCCGCCGCGCATGAGCACAATGGCATTGGGCTCGGTTTTGCTAGCCAGCTCAGTTAGTGCCGCCAAGGCCCCTTTATATTCAATATGGGCAATCGTGCGCCAACCAGTTGCGATAAAAAATAGCAGCATTGCCGCCGCCGCCAGCCCACTTGCTACCTGCCAAAGCTTGTTTGAGCGCACCAAGCCTTTAGCCACGAGCCATGCAATGCCCAAGCTGAGCATCGGCACAGCCCCAGGCAAAAAGCGCCGCGCAATATAGATATAGGCTTGTTCAGCAGTGCCATACGAATCATTAACGCTAAATGCGCCATACAAAATGCCAAGCAGCAAAATCATCCACGAGCGCCGATTCATGCCGCGCCAAATCCAGAGCGCCAAGCCAGCAATGCCCAAGCCAATGCCCAAGGGCGAAAAATACCAGCCCAAGCGCACCATATTACCATAAGCAATCGCCGTTTGACGGGGCTTAACATCAGGAATCGGCAAAATGCCACCAATATAGCTATTCCATGTGCTGGCATGCTCAATCGGGTGCAACAGGGCGGCGCTTGAAAGATGCTGTGGCCGGATAAAATAGGCATAGCCAGCCAGCAGCACGAGGCCAATTGCCAGCGCACCCAATAGCCAGTGTTGCCAGCGTTGGGCTTGGGCTTCAACCCAATTCAACAAACGGGGAAAACGCCACAAGGCCCAAAGCGCCACTAAACCAATGGCGACAATCGCTAATTCTAGGGCTAAACGGCTGTTGCTCTCTAAAATCCAGGCTTTTGAGTTGTTGCTACGAATATCTTGCAAAATTGGCGGATAAAAAGGGTGGGCCAAGCGCGAGATAATCGCAAAATCTTGAAACTTGCCCCATGTATTATTCATAAAATAGAGCCAGCCAATGGTGCTGATGTGAATTGCAGCGTGCACCAACATCGTGCCCAAGCCCAAGGCCATGGCTATTTCGCCTTGCCCCCAGCGTCGCCGAATCAGGGCCGCGCCCAAATACAAAACAACCGGAAAGACTCCAAAATAGAATTCGAGCCGCATCAAAGCCAATTGGCCAAGCGCAATGCCGCAGAGGGCTGCATACCAGAGGCCACGACGACTGCTGCGCTGGGCTGGCTCGATTTGACTATAGGCGGCCCACATTGCCAAGCCGCTCCAAACCGTCCATTGCGCGCCTGCTTCAGCAGTTGAATAGCGGCTAAACCAAATTTGCAAGCTGTTGAGGCTGATTAGGGCCAGCGCTAGAACCCCCATCCAAGCACTGGCCTTGCCTTGCACCACCCTCCGCCCGACCATGGCTACGCTCCACGCGCCCAACCAGCCCAAATAGCCAGTTGCCAACAAACCGCCATACAAGCCAAATAAGCTCGTCCAAATCGCGATCCATGTCGGGTAAAGGTGAAAGTTATTGGGATACGATTTACCAGCCGCCGCCGATTCCTCGGTCATAAAAAAGCTAGGTTGATGAAAGCGGGTGCTCAAAAATCGTTGCGGCTCTTGTTTGCCAAGCAGGTTGGTATAGGCTTGTTTGGCTGGCTCAGAGAGATCGCGATTGCTATAGTTCATTGTTCGCACGATCTCGGCAACCAAGGCTTCGTCTTGCACAATACTGCCAGTGCGCTCGATGGCAAAACCAGTAACTGTGTAAATGCCTGCATCGCGGCCACCCAAAACGGTTTCAAAAGGTCGGGCGACGATTGCAGCAAAAATTACCAACAGAATAATAAAAACCCACCGCTCCCAGCGTGGGCGAGCTTTGCTTAGTTCTAGCGGAGCAAGGCCAAATTTGCGGCTAAGCCACCAACCAAGCCCACAAAAAACGGCTGTACCAAGCACTAAATGCAGCAAACTATACCAACCAAGGCTTGCCAGAACCAAGCCCCACCAGCCAGTCCATAGCGCACTGACCAACATGCGCTCAAATTGGCGATCAAGCCAATCGCTCGGGCGATGGCCAAAGCGCGCCCAAACGAAGCCTGGCAGATAAAGCAAAACTGGGGCTAACAGCAAACCAAGAATCAACTGCATAGTGCTTCCTTCACAACCGAATAAGCCACATGGCCAAGCAACCAGCAGCGATTATACTTGATTCTGCTCCTTGCATGCAGCAAAAAGCCCAATAATCTATTTAAATTACTGGGCTTATGTCAATTATGGAATAAGTGGTGGCGGTGGTGGTGGCGGTGGTGGTCTGGTTGGCTCCGATTGAACAGTTGGCGGAACTCTCGTAGGTTGCACTGGTGCATCTGTTGGGCGTGGTGGATTGGTTGGCTGCTCAGCCGGCTTCGGGCAGCCATTCCGCGAGGGATCACCAGGCTCGTTCGGGCAGGCATCGCGATCATCGGGAATCGTATCGCCATCGCGATCAGTTACTGCTGGTGGTTGGGTTGGCTCAATTGGAGCTGGGCAGCCATTATTTGGCCCCGCCACATCGGGACAGCCATCAAGATCATCATTAAATCCGTCGCCATCGCGATCGCTTGGAGCTGGAGGATTGGTTGGCTGCACAATCGGCTCATTAGTTGGCTGGATCACCACTGGTGGGTTAGTTGGTTGCAGCGCTGGCGGATTGGTCGGCGCAGGGCGGGCCGTCGCAGGCCGATTGGTTGGCTGCACCACAGGACGGGCCGTTGCTGGCTCGTTAGTTGGCTGCACCGCAGCAGTGGTTAGCTGCGCAGGCTCGGTTGCGGTTGCCACATCTTCTGCAAGGCTGGTTGTCGCGCTTGTGGCCACGCCCAACGTGATAGTTGGCTGATCAGCAACATTTATGCCGGTTGTTGTGGTGGCCAGACTTTGGCTTGGTTGGGCTGCCACAACCGTGTTGGTAGCCTGACTAACCGTAACGATTGGCGTTTGCTCATCACGGCTCAGCCACCAGCCGCCGCCAGCCGCCACCAACAGTAATCCCAACAGCAATGGCAGAAAGCGTTTAGCGCTCGCTTTTGGCTGGGCTTGCACACTTGGCTCAAGTGCTGGTTGGGCTGGATAGTTGCTTTTTGGCGTGCTGATTGGTGCTTGCGGCTGGCTACTTTCGCGAATTGACGCTTGTTTAGGCGGCCCAGTGATTGCTCGTGAGCCAATAGTGGTTGGCAAAATTTGGGTTTGGGCAGGGTTGATTGGCGTATAAGGTTGGGCCAAGATTTGGCGAAATTCCTCGGCAGAAGCAAACCGATCATCAGCATCAATTTCCAGCGAGCGCATAATTGCCTGATTGACATGCGCAGGAATCGCAGGATTAAGCAATTTTGGCGCAATTATTGGGTCGGGCTTGCGTTTGGCAAGCGCCAAGGTTCGCGCCAAAGCATCGGCGGTTTTGCCATCGCCATCGGTTGGCGTGCGCCCTGTTAATAAATGATACAGCGTTGCGCCCAACGAATATAAATCGCTACGTGGGTCAGTTCCTTCTTGATTAATCTGCTCAGGCGGCGCGTAGGTCAAGGTATAGCCATGAACGCTATGCATCGCACTGCGCATATTGGTAAAAATTTCGGCCTTTGCCAAGCCAAAATCCAACAATTTCAATTCGCCACGGGTTGTAATTTTAATATTGGCTGGCTTAATATCGCGGTGGACAATTGGCTGGCGATAGTAGCTATGCAGATAGGTCAAAACACTCAACAGTTGATCAGCCCAGCCAAGTACTTGATCGACCGGCAGCGGGCCGCCTTGGCGCTCAAGCAAGGTGCTTAAATCGTTGCCATCAATCAAATCCATCACCAAAAATTGGCCATCGTTGGTGCTAAAGTGCAAATAGACCTTGGGCAAGCTGGGGTGATGCAAATTGGCCAGTAAACTGGCTTCGTGGCCAAACGCCTTGATCGCATGGTCGCCCTCAAGGTGCAGATATTTAATCGCGACCAATTTGCGCAACTTAATATCATAGGCGGCATAGACCGCGCCACCGCCGCCATGGCCAATCCGCTCACGAATTTCATAGGTTTCATTTAGCATCATGCCATTTGGAAACATAGCTTGCCTCGTTGTTTTTAATTGGGATATTTAAGCGCTCCTCACCCCGATCCCTCTTCTATCAACGAGCGAGGGCGGTGGGAGATCTGACTTCAGGATTATAGCAAAGCGTAATCTTGGCGCGTAGCACGAGGTGGGTTGAAGTTGCGAAACGCTACGCGCACGATTATACCGTATTTTGCCTCTTGTTTATGGAGCCGTTACAGGTGGCTTTACAGTTGGTTTTGGTGTTTCAACAATCTTGGTTGGCTTCGGCACATCGGTGGGCCTCTCGGTTGGCCGTGGCGTATTGGTTGGTGGTGCTTCCACTGGCTTTGGACAACCATTGCGCGAGGGATCGCCTGGCTCATTCGGGCAGGCATCACGATCATCGGGAATTGTATCGCCATCGCTATCAGCGACTGCTGGTGGTGCAGTTGGTTCGACTGGCGCAGGGCAGCCATTATTCGGGCCATTGGTATCAGGGCAAGGATCGTTGACATCGACCACGCCATCACCATCGCGATCAGGTGGTGGCGGCGGGCAGCCATTGTTCGGGCCATTGGTATCAGGGCAGGGATCGTTGGCATCGGCCACGCCATCGCCATCACGGTCAGATGCTGGCGGTGGTGGTTTGGTTGGCTGAGGTGCAGGCCGTTGGGTTGGTTGGGCGGCTGGGCGCGCGGTTGCTGGGCGAGCAGTTGGCTGAACAACCACTGCAATCGTCGGCTCAGATGTTACGATTGCACTTGGCTCCAACGTGGCGGTTGCGCTCGGCTCTAGCGTCGCGGTTGCGTGGCTCAAGGTTGTGGTTGGTTGTGCAGCACTGCCATTGCTGCTCGAAGGCAGCGTTGCCGCTGGATTCGACACTGCATTATAGACAATTGGTTGGTTATTTTGATTGGGCAACGTGGTTGAATCGCTGCTAGGATTGGCGTTAACCCACCACCAGCCACCGCCACCCATGCCTAGTAACAGCAAGGCCAGTAATGGAACAAAGCGCTTGATCGATTTGGGCTTTGGATTGGGCACAGGGGGAATTGGTGGTTCGAAATGATCGCTTGCTGGGCGCGAAATGGGTGGGGTTGAGCTTGGTTGAGCTGGTTGGCTACGTTGGCCGGTTGAGTTTGCAGCTTGCTTAGACGATTGGGTTGATTTGCTAGCGGCAGGCTGCGCTTTAGGCCGAGCACTTAGCAAACCAGCAAAACCTGAGCTAAATTTGGAAACCGGCGAAGGATTTAATGCTTGGCGAAATTCTGCTGCTGAGCCAAAACGATCAGATTTATTGATCGCAATTGCCTGCATAATCGCTGCATCAACATACTCAGGAATCGCCGGATTGAGCTGTTTTGGGTGCAGAATTGGGTCGGGCTTTGACTGAATGACCATTGCATAGCGATTGGTCGCATCAATCTGCTTTTTGTTGGCATCGATTGGCACGCTACCAGTGAGCAAATGATAGAGCGTTATGCCGAAGGCATACACATCGCTGCGCTGATCGGTGCGTTCATCATCTTTGGGTACCAATTGCTCTAAGGGCGCGTAGGTCGAGGTATAGCCCCGAACACTCATATAGACATTATTGATTTGGGTTGATAAATCACTTTTTGCCAAGCCAAAATCAATCAATTTCAATTGGCCAGTTGTGCTCAATTTAATATTTGCTGGCTTAATGTCGCGGTGAATAACTGGCTCTTTCGGGGCGGTATGCAGATACTCAAGCAATTTCAGCAGCTCATCGGCCCACGCTAAAACCGTGGTTAAGGCCAAAGGGCCAGCCTGATCGCGCAGATATTGATCAAGGTCAGTGCCTTCGATATATTCCATGACCAAAAAATGGCCTGGGCCTTCCTCGAACTGATTATAGACTTGCGGCAAATTTGGGTGTTCAAGGCTGGCTAATAAACGGGCTTCTTTTTTAAAATGTTTGATTGCATCATTGCTTGGCAGAATTAAATGCTTGACTGCAACGCGGCGGGCCAAGTTTTGGTCGACGGCTTCGTAGACGTTGCCTCCGCCGCCACCGCCAATTTTTTTAATAATTTCGTATTGGTTGTTGAGCACAACACCTGATTGAAGAACACTCATCGTTGCCCTCTCACGAAGAAAAATAGCTTGATGCGCTAGTGTACCATATTTAGTTAGATACATTTAACAGTATCTGTTTGTTGGGCAGCGCTTTTTAATAATTAGCCAATGGTTGACAGCTTGACTGCTTTTGAGTATACTCACAGAGCTTGATGAGCGGGAATGGCGCAATTGGCAGCGCATCTGTTTCCCAAACAGAAGGTTGCGGGTTCGAACCCCGTTTCCCGCTCCATCCACAAACATCCCATGCCAATGGGGTGTTTTTTTTTGTTTAGAGCAAAGAGCATAGAACATCGAGCATAGAGCAAGTCAGAAATCAAAAGTCAAAAAAGTAGCAATATTTTAAGGCAGAGGCACAGAGGAAAAATAAAGGATGAATGATGAGGGATGAAAATAAGAACATAGAACATAGAACATAGAGCATAGGAGTTGGGGTGAGGGTTCAGGGGCTAGGTGTCAGAGATTAGGCTGTTTAATCTAAGCTATAGGCTAGCGGAAGATTGTTCGTGGAATTCGTGCAATTCGTGGCGAAAAAAAAATCCCCAATAGCCAATAGCCTTCAGCCTATATGTACTGGTTCATTAGGTTGGCAACCAGGTGCATGCCCTCACCCCCAACCCCTCTCCCACTGAACGCGGGCGAGGGGAGCCCTGATTCAGCGGTTCCCCCTCGCCTGTTCGACGGGAGAGGGGGAATCGTCGCTAACGCAATGAACCAGTACACCTATAGCCTATAGCCCTTACTGCAATCTGTGGCTAAAAATCGTACTTCGTGTCCTTCGCGCTCTTCGCGGTTTCACTCCTTCGGATGCTTTGTGGATGGCAAACACTTTGCAAAATAGCAATATGCAGTATAATGCCCCAAGCGTGGCATATGGCCAGGCATTGGATAAGGAGCAATCACAGCTACTCAATTTAAGCGCAACGGTCTGAATCAACGTACGCTGCGATTCAGAAAACGAGGTAGAGGTTCCTCGCCGCAGGGCGAGTGCTAACCTAGCAACTCCAAGTTGGTGCGTGAGGCTGGCGGCTCGAATAGCCTTCCCGCTGCTGCCCACGGAAACAGGCTTGGCTCGGTTGCTGGGGAAAAGCGAATAATCAGCGGATGCCTCTTGGGTACACCACAGCCCAAAAGGGTGTTGCAAAACTTGCTGGCAACAGCAAGCACAATCAGCACCTTGTGGCCAGTTACATAGCAGCATGCCCCACCCCCGTTCATTGACGACACGGGTTGGTGCGGTGTGGTGCTATGTTGTGTTTTAGCTTACTTTTAATTGTTGGAGTATAGATTTTATGTGTGGTATTGTTGGATACGTTGGCCCACGCGAAGCAACCGATGTAATTGTGCGGGGCTTGGAGTTATTGGAATATCGCGGCTACGATTCGGCTGGCATCGCCATTTTAGAGGATGCTGAGTTTCAAATGCGCCGCTCGGTTGGCAAGCTGGTCAATTTGCGCCGCCGTTTAAATACAGAACCAACCGCTGGTCATCAGGGCATTGGCCACACCCGCTGGGCAACTCACGGCGCTGTCACCGAAGCCAATGCCCACCCGCACCGCGATAATAGTGGCCGCGTGGTGGTGATTCAAAATGGGATTGTTGAGAATTATCTCGAACTCAAAAACCGTTTGATTGCGCAGGGCATTCGCTTTCATTCGCAAACCGATACCGAAGTTATTGCCCAAATGCTGGGCTTGTATACTGCCGAATATGGCGATTTTCAACGTGCCTTTGGCCAAGTGATGAGTGAATTACGCGGTGGTAACGCTGTGGTGGCAATGGATCAACAGCAACCTGATTTGATTTTGGCAGCACGGATTGGCAATGCTGGCGCAGTGGTCATTGGCCATGGCGATGATGAAAATTTCGTTGCCTCGGATTTGCCAGCGATTGTCGATTACACCCAACAAATGATTTTCTTGGAAGATGGCGAGATGGCATTGGTGCGCTCGACTGGCGTGGAATACATCAAACTTGATGGCACGCCGATCAGCAAAACCACCACCACCGTTGCTTGGGACCCAGTTTCAGCAGCCAAAGGTGGCTACAAGCACTTTATGCACAAGGAGATTTTCGAGCAACCACGCACGACCGCTGATACTCTGCGCGGTCGCGTTGACATTGATACTGGGCGGATTGATTTGGACGGCTTGACCTTGAGCGATGCAGAAATGCAAAAGCTTGATTGCATCTATGCAGTTGCCTGTGGTACTGCCTGGCATGCCTGTTTGATCAACAAATATTTTATCGAAACCTTGGCTCGGGTGCGGGTGGAAGTCGATTATGGCTCAGAATTTCGCTATCGTAACCCAGTAATGAACGAGCGCACCTTATTATTGGCCTTAACCCAATCGGGCGAGACCGTTGATACCTTGGCGGCAATGGCCGAAGCGCTCGAACAAGGCGTAAAAAGTGTAGCCATTTTGAACGCCATTGGCTCGCAGGCTGGGCGCTTAGCCGATGGTGGCGCAATCTACATTCACTCAGGGCCGGAAATTTCGGTGGCCTCGACCAAAGTCTTTACCGGAATGTTGATGGCCGGCTATCTCTTTGCCTTACGTTTGGCCCAAGCCCGTGGCACGCTCACCAGCGCCGAAATTCGCGAGCATATCCAAGCGCTGATCGAAATTCCAGCCAAGATCGATACCATGCTCAAAGATACAACCCAGTATGATCAACTGGCCGATTTGTATCATCACTCAACCGATATGCTCTACCTTGGGCGTTGGGTCAATGCTCCGATTGCGCTCGAAGGTGCGCTGAAGATGAAGGAAATTAGCTATATTCATGCTGAAGGCTACCCAGCTGGCGAGATGAAGCATGGCCCAATTGCCTTGATCGACGAGCGTATGCCAGTAATTTGTATTGCAACCAAAGATCATGTCTACGAAAAGATGCTCTCGAATGTTGAGCAAGTACTGGCCCGTGGAGGCAAAGTGATTGCCTTGGTCAATCCAAACGATGAACTGGTGCGCTCAAAAGCCCATCATGTGATCGAAGTACCCGAAACCACACCCTTGCTGGCCGCAGTCTTAAACGTGATTCCAATGCAACTCTTCTCGTATGCCATGGCCGTCCGCCGTGGCGCAGACGTTGACCAACCACGCAACCTCGCCAAATCGGTAACGGTTGAGTAGGAAGTAAGCTCTAGCACCAAATTTACTGTGGAATGGGAATAAAGTTGGAAACTCGAAAATAAAGTTGGATACTACGAAAATAAAGTTGGAAACTCGAAAATAAAGTTGGAAACTAGTATACCTCATTGATCCAAATATTTCAGGGTTCCAACCACAAACATCCTGACCATGAGCAGTCATGGTCAGGATGTTTTTATGAGCAAGGATTGAACTTTTATCTGGCCTTTGTTGGATGTCTATAAAGATGGTGTTCTGAAGTCATGTTCTTTCATCTGTATTTAAAATAGTGATACAACACTTCGCATCTATCAGCTTATGCTTTCATTCAGAGATGCCAGTTGCTTAAGAACTCGTCATTGGTACTATCCCATCCACGTAGAGAATACATTCTACAAGATCTCCAGAGTGGATAAATACTCTATGGACGCGTCGAGCTTCACACTGAGGAAATATAGATAATACCGAAATCTCTAACAGCTTACATAATAGCTCTAGTTCGACGACGGATAACTTGCTCTTTCCTGCCTCGATCTCCACATATCGGCGACGCGTAGTCCTCAGTAAAGCCGCACATTTCGATACCGATATGCGACGCTCAACACGAGCTGCATTCAAGAGCTTACCGATTTCTTTACTCCGTTCATCTTGATCATATTTCATAGGCAAATGCTCCATATAGGGCTTAATTATATATGGAATAACAAAGGCGGCAAGATTGGATTTATACCGGTAATAATCCGATATGTGTCTATATATTTAATATTCTTAGTCAGGAATCTTGTCAACTATTATATATTACCAAATATTGAAATATTTTCGCTTAAATACACAAAAACATTCAATTATTGACTCATATTGGATCATGATGTATTTTTTAGGCGCAATAATTTACATTTATTAAAAAAAATGAAAGGAAATCTATGGCCAAAAGGCGAAGAGCCACAACACCTGAATCCATCCAGAAGTTCATTGCAGCAGGCCGTGGGCAAAACGAAGGACGGAAATATAAGCCGTGGTTGACTATTCAGGATGTACCGTCTACTGGTCTAGTCCATCGAATCAAAGGAAGTAAACATGGACGTGTGCATCATTTAATGAGCAATTTGGAGCGTGACTACTTTTACTTACTTGATTGGGCTGACGATGTCATTGATATTCGCGAACAGTATCCCCTTCTGCCTATCGAGGAAACACAGAATATTGCAAAAACGTGCAGGATAAAGCATCCACGCGATCCTGCAACGAAACATGACATTGTGATGACTTCCGACTTTGTTATCACCATGGAGAGAGATGGAAAACGCTGGATTCAAGTCCGAACCGTAAAACCATCAGAGAAGCTACGTTCCCAGCGAGTTCTCGAGAAGTTTGAGATCGAACGGAAATATTGGGAAACACGAGGAATTAACTGGGGAATTGTCACCGAGTTGGATATTCCATCCGTCGCAGTTCGCAATATCGATGTGTTGCGACTTTATCGGACGATAACTGATCGTGGTCTTTCAGGCACGGAAATTCAGTCTATTGCCGATTACTTACGACGCAACTTGCGGAATGCATTGTTTACATTGGCACAAATTACTACTGAATGTGATGCGGCGATGAGAGTTCGCACAGGGAGCAGCCTCGTCGTTGCTTATCATTTGATTGCAACGCGTCAATGGATAATTGATCTCCACCGTCCGTTTAATCCCACAGAACTTTTTGTACTCCAAGAACGAAAGGACTCCCATGGATCTCTGCCTAAATAGTCTACTTTCTTGGCATGACGAAGATAAAAAACCAAGAATTGAACGGGTTCTCTATATTAACCCTGTCCATGATCTTATCTATACAATCGATATACATAGTCATGAGGCGCTCCCGATAGCCTATCGCTATGCTGATATTAAAGCAACCCTTCAACGTCATGATATTACAACAATTCAAGAAGAAGCCAACCACCATTCCCTTCTACCAGATCCTCCTACCTCTGATCAAAGCATTAGAGATTACCAAATATGGGAATTACGCACTAAAAAAGTGCTAGCTCGAAGAGATCAACGTTGGAATCTTATTGAGCCGCTTGTTCAATCCCTCGATATATATGATTATACAAAACGAGGAGAACTCATCCGAAAACGCGCAGAAGAAACCAAAACGACCAAAAAAACAATTTATCTCTACTTACGACGGTATTGGCAGGGTGGAATGGTTAAGAATTCCCTGCTTCCCTCTTATGCGAATAGCGGAGGGAAAGGTAAACAGCGTGAACCTGGTTCGGCAAAACGTGGAAGACCAAATAGCCTTACTGCGACCACTGGTATATCCTTGGGTGTTAATATCGATACGCAAACTGGAATTCTTTTCTTTAAAGGTATTCAGAAATATTACAATATACCCGAGAAACCTTCACTCAAACAGGCTTTCGCAAAAATAACAAGCGAGTATTTTAGTAAAGCCACAGGCAGTGGCGAATTCGGTAAAGTCGAACTTCTTGACCCTGCAAAGCGCCCCACCTTTGACCAATTTCGTTATTGGTACAACAAGTATGGTGATCCCCTTAAGGCATGGTCGAGGAGGGTTCGTCCTTCACGGTATGAGCGTATGCTCCACCCCGCGATCCATGATGTGACCGCAGTAGCATTTGGACCTGGCTCATGTTTTGAGGTTGATGCGACAATTGCCGATGTTTATCTTGTCAGTTCGCTTAACCCTCGGCGGATTGTGGGTCGACCCGTCATTTATATTGTCAAAGATGTATTCAGTCGAATGGTTGTGGGATTCTCAATCCTACTTGAAGGGCCGAGCTGGTTAGGCGCTATGTTTGCTCTCGAGAATGCAACCGCAAACAAAGTGGACTTCTGCAAAGAATATGCCATAGAAATCAAGGAAGAAGATTGGCCTTGTCAGCACTTGTGCGATAAGTTACGTGCTGATCGGGGAGAATTCGAAGGCTATAATGCTGATAACCTCACCGAAGGACTGAAGATTGAGGTAGAAAATACCGCTCCCTATCGTGCTGATTGGAAAGCAATTATCGAACGCGATTTTGGACTGTGTAATGAGCGGTTTATCCACTTTCTTCCAGGTGCAGTACGCGTGCGTGAACGTGGCGAGAAAGACTACCGACTTGATGCTCGCCTGACCCTCCGTGACATGCGGCAACTGATGATTTTTCGAATCTTAGAATACAACCATACACATCGCCTAACGAACTATGAGTTTGATGAGGCCATGATGCATGCTCAAGTTGAGCCATATCCAATAGATTTATGGTATTGGGGCATTCAAAATCGGGTAGGGGCGTTGCGAGTTCTTCCACAGAACACTATCAGGCAAAATCTTCTCTACCGAACGGAAGGGTCGATTACCAGCAAAGGTATTCGATTTCAAGGGTTGCGATATACATGTTCGACCGCCCACAAAGAGTTTTGGTTTGCGACTGCAAATCGAAAGGGGAGTTGGAAAACAACGATCTTTTTTGACCCACGATGTTTAGATACGATCTTTATCCGACATTCAAATGGTGAGATGGAGCCATGTATCTTACTTGAACGCAAAAAGGCGTTCAAACGACGAGACTTGTATGAAATTTTGGATTTTTCCATTAGCCGGCAGCAGTCTCAATATAAACGACGTGGGAGGGATGAACAGACAAGGGCTGATTTTGATCAGGAAATTGAGCGCATCAAATCAAGGGCGCAAAAACGACAAGAAGCGATAGCGAAGAACCGAGATAATGAAAGTGATCGACGACGGATAAAAGGCATACGTACCGACCGGCAAGCCGAACGAGAATTGGATCGACAAAATAATTTATGGACTTTTTCCGATCAATCTCCCGCCGAAATTACTGAGGCGATTCCATCATCCGATGCGCCGTTGACTGTTACCCCCATCCAAAAACCTCCACGAACAAGGTTCACAGAGTCCAGTACCGATTATGCATTTCTCCGCTCAGTCAGGGAAGATGTACGCGAGGCAAACAATGAATAAGATCTATCATAATCCTTTTGGATGGAGTGGAGATGAAGAAGATGCTATTTATCATGAACAAATCCTGCCGATGTATCAGGATAATCCCTTGATCGAAGCCTTACCACCAATCCGGCCTTCAGTTGAAGTATTCCGTAATCTTACCAAATTTCCACCAATGAAGTCAGAATATCGGTTGTTGCCAGCGGAAGAACGTTTGCACTTGATCAGATGCATCGATCAGTTTTTTCAGCCATTGCCACGACATGGACGCTTATTTAGCGATATATGTGGAATGATTTATAAAGGGTATATTGCTAGAAACCCTCTTTCAAAAGGATTTTGGAAAACACTAGATGGTAATGTTGATAAGCTCGTTGTCAACTTACGACAGAAAAATCATATCGCATATAGAAAAAGTGCGACAACGATGAGCCTCATTGGAATCAGTGGTATTGGTAAATCTCGTAGTCTAGAAGAAGTCCTTAGCTTGTTCCCTCAAATAATTAATCACCATACCTATCGCGGAGTTCCATTTCCTTGGAAACAGCTTGTGTGGTTAAAGTTGGAATGCCCCCATAATGGTTCAACTCGTTCCCTCGGACTAGCTTTTTTTGAACAAATAGACTGGATTCTTGGAACAAACTATATGCATGGTTATGCACGTAATGGCCGAGCTACAGAGATGGAGTTGTTGAAGAATATGGCCAGAGTTGGGGCGATTCATTCATTAGGTGTATTAGTGATTGATGAAATCCAAGCCCTTAGTCAAGCCAAAAGTGGTGGAGCTGAGGAGATGCTTAATTTTTTTGTAGAGTTAGTTAATACTCTCGGCCTGCCAATTATCTTAATAGGCACATATAAGGCACAAAAACTATTCAGTCAAGCCTTCCGCCAAGCTCGACGAGCCAATTCCTATGGTGGGGATTCGTGGGATCGCATGAAAGTTGATGAAGATTGGAAACTATTTTTAGAAACCATTTGGCAATTTCAATATACAAAACACCCAGTTAAGCTCACGGATCGGCTTGCCGAGACCTTGTACGATCTATCCCAAGGTATCACTGATATTGCAATCAAAGTATTCATTCTTGGGCAAACACTAGCCATTAGAACTGGTGAAGAAAGGCTGTCACCAGAATTGCTTATCACAGCATCAGAAAGAGCGCTATCGATGGTACAACCATTCCTAACAGCTCTGAGAACAAATAATATGGATCAATTTATGCTGATGGAAGATATTCAACCAATTAATCTAGAAATAGCACTCAATGACCTCAATTCAATTTATACCAATCAACAATCCTTGGAGCCTCATCTTGATAGTAATGAATCCCTATCTAAGAGGGCATTAGGAATCGATTTAGCAATTGATAGCTCGTCAGTTGATGCCTATGATCAACTCAAGCAACAAAATCTTATTAGTGATATAGCCAGCGATCTTAGCTTTCTCTCTAGAAATGGGATGGAGGAATCAAATGAGGCATCAACTGAAAAAGAGGAGTCAGAAAAATGATGCTTACTCAATTTCCTATACCCTATCCGGATGAACTACTCTATAGTATTTGCGCGAGGTATACCGCACATATGCGCTTCGCCTCGGCTAACATTGCTGTTGAAGAACTTTTTGGCACACGAAATATTGTAGCTGTTGTTGATCTTCCTAGTCGGCTAGATACTTTAGCCAATAGGCTACCCAAGTCATTAGGTCTTAATTCGGAACTACTTATCAGCAACCACACGTCATTGCCTTTGTTTGCACCTTTTTTACCTGGTGATGCTCTCCACAGAGTCCGAGGTTCAATGTTCGGCAATAAGGGGGGAACAGTCCATTCTCGCATTGGTATTATGGCTAGCGGGGTTAAGAGCCTCAGAAAGCTGCGTTTTTGTCCAATGTGTGTCAATGAAGATCGTTCAAAATATGGGGAATGTTATTGGCATCGGGTTCATAATATCGCAGGAATCAATGTTTGTGCCCATCACGGATGCATTTTACAAGATAGCATTCTTTCATTTCAACGACAGAGCACCTATTACGCCTACAACGCAGCAGAAGATTACATACCTGAGATAGAGTTTGCAGATCCGACTCCAGCAAATCTGCATCTCTATGCTCTTGCCAAGCAAGCCTATTGGCTCTTAAACAATACATCTAATGCTGATCTGAATGATATGTACACTGTCTATCGAAGATGCCTTGATTTAAGAGGGTTTACGACGGCATCCAATAGCATTCGTCAGCAGCAACTTCAATCCACATTCATAGATTTCTACACGCCTGAATTGCTTGATACTATATCTTGCTCTTTGGAAGATGTTCATCAAACATGGTTATCCCGTCTAGTTGGCGGAGATTACGTAGCACATCATCCTCTTCGTCATCTTCTGGTACTTCATTTCTTTGGCCACACGCCGGAGAGCGCATTGAAGAGTCTTGATGAACCTACGCCCGATCCATTCGGTCACGGCCCTTGGCCATGTCTTAATCGAGTTTGTCCACATTCACACAAAGATGTTATTGAAACATGTAATGTAAGGCGTAGTCGGTATACCCGTGATCGGCCAATTGGGACATTTGCTTGTCCATTTTGTGGATTCAGCTATATACGGACAGGGCCGGATCAATCTCAGAACTCGCGATATCATATTAGTAAAATCCAGGCATTTGGCTTCATATGGGAAAAGAGACTAGTTGAACTTTTCGCTCAACAAATCCTGAGCCTACGTGCTATAAGTAAGATCTTGGGTGTTGATCCGAAGACCGTCAAACGTCATGCACAACGACTTATCTATACTGGTAATAAAACCTTAAATAAAGACCTATCGAACACTAATGCTAGCCGAGATGCGACTGATCTTCTAATATCACATCGACACACATGGCTTAAAGCGATTAAAGTTTTCCCTCAATTCGGCGTATCCCAGTTGAGAAAACGCTTTAGCGCGTCCTATGCTTGGCTTTACCGAAATGACAAAGCTTGGCTTGTTCTCCATACCCCAGCCAGATCTAGTCGAATTATCCGTACCAATCGAGTATCATGGCCAGCCCGAGACAAATTGCTAGCACAAGCAGTTCAAGAGGCAGCAACCAGAATTTTAAGCCAGGAACAATGGCCCAATCAAATGACCTTAGGTGCTATTGGAAGAGAGGCAGCCTGTCTCCCGATCCTACAGCAACATTTGGATAAGCTACCGCAAACGGCAGATCGTCTGAAAAGTTTGGTGGAAACGAGAGAGGAGTGGGCTGTAAGGCGGCTCCAATGGACTATTAACCAAGCACAAAATCAAGGACTCATTCTCAAGGGCTGGGAAATTGTTCAACGCTCAGGCTTAGGTCGTTTCCCCAAGAAATGGTTTGAACATCACGGTATCCCGTTTTAAATCTTCAAACTGCTAGACGGCATGTTCAGGTAATCTTATTGGCAATGTCTATGTTCATCTGCTAGTAAGATTACCTGAACACATTAGTTCACCATCACGATGCATTATGGATATAAGATTGAGGAATGAGAGAATGCAAGAACACACCGAGCTAATACAACTGTGTCTCATGCTATACCATATCAACCCAATAATAAATGAGCCATTTTATTCAATTAAATTGGTTGTGGAATACTGCTTCCATGAGGTTCCTGAGTTGTAGTTAAGGTTTGCAAATCTTTTGATTGCGAGATCATCCAATCTTTCTGGGCCTCGGGAGAAATATAAACGGTTCGCAGGGTTACTGCACAACCGTGAGCATCAACCGCAGTAAATACACCAGGATACTCGTTGGGCAGTTGCGTTGGTGAAATAGCACTATTGTTGAATATAGTGCGTATAGGCATTCGCTTACCATTCTGCTGAAAAATGGGATCTTTTTCCATCGGGCCGAGGAGTCGATCTGAGAAAAAATGATTGTAACAGGGCGCAAGATCTGACATATTGCGACTTTCAATGATAATCCGAAACCCTAATACAGGGCCATACATCATCAGTAGCATAAGGGCCTTATCAACAAGTTTCTTACCAATCGCGCTACTTATGGCAGCAGGGTCGGCAATATAGACAACGATCAAAGGTAAATCGTCACCGTTATAGGCATTCCATGTGAGAACATGATGCGCTGCCAGTACCTCAGCCCGACGTTTTGCTTCAGCATGTAATTGTTTGATAGAGTCCAGTATTCCCTCAATACTCTGGGCGAACAAAAATGTATAGGCAGAGTTTTTCATTAAGGTAATATCCGCATCCTTAGTATTAAAAATGGCAAATTGAAGTTCACGAGGTGTTCGTTGGAGCGTCAGTGCTATCATTCCTGCCCACATCCATGCTGTTTTACCATAGCCTTCTGGACTAATAATAGCTACGTTATAGGTATCGGCACCAAGATCAGCATATGCCGCATCTGGTATCTGCTCTTGGGTAGACGGAATATACCATCCATAGGGGAAGAGATAACGTGCTTGTGGATCAATCGCTTGAAGATAGTCAATAGTCTCGATCAGTGTGGGTGGATTTAATAAGGCCATTCCCGTTTCGGGAATAGTTTTTAAATGCGTAAATGTTGGTTTGATAAGGCATGCTTGTGTTGGTTGAGAATGAATGCTGGAATTATTTTCTTGAGGATTGTGAGTCTGAGGAGGCGTTTTCCATACTGTTTCGATTTGAGGTGGTATGGTTCGAAGGAATTGGTATACGCGCAACACTTGTGGCCAGTGCCGATGCACGAGCATACACCCAATCATGCTCCAGAGAAAGAGAAGCGGCGCAATATTATCCCAAATAAATCCAAGCACGAGGCCTCCTACACCGTGTTTGAACCTCATCGATTCTAGCATTATCATAGCATAATTAATCCATTTTGGATTAAGAATATGGGCTGCATATGATAGCTTTATGTCAGTCCTCAAACTCGACTATCAAGATGCCTATCAACTCCTCGCTCGTCGGCTCAAAGAGGCGCGTGAATTAGCTGGTTTAACCCAAATCCAAGTGGCAGCCATTATGCACAAGTCACAATCCTATGTAACCAAGTGCGAAACTGGTGAAAAGCGGGTTGATGTGATTGAGCTACTCATTTTCTCAAAGATCTATCATCGTGACCCCAGCTTTTTTATTGATGATATTCTTCCCCTCGTACAGCCTTTTTAGATAACAATCACCACCATATACATTCAAGAATCCGCTATCCCAAGCCGAGAAGAATGGGGAAAGCACAAGTTAACTAGGGGCATTCAGGAACTCAGGAGCTAGAGTATACGGCTTACTTAGATGATAAATCGCACGATTTAACGGCCTTAATTTGCCAAGAAGCGTTTAACATAGAATGATCTTTCAGTTCAGGAGTACACATTATGGGGCACTACTTCCCATCTCTTTATCCTGGTGAAATATTCTATAGTGTCTGCGCAAGATACTTAAGCCATCTGAGATATACCGATAAGAAATTTGCAAAATTAGAATTACTCCAACCATATACTATTTCTATCTATTTTCCAAGGAATATTACAGCTTTATGTAATAAATATCAGATCGAGACACCATCGATAGAAGAAATAATCAATAAACATACTATATTTCCACTATTAAGAATTTTCCTCAGTAAGGAACACGCCTATCTTAATGATTATAAAGATCCAAGTAAAATCTGGTCTATTCCGGCTTTAAAAAGGTATATCGATACCCATAAAAATGATCGATTAAGGTTTTGCAAAGATTGTGTTATAGATGACAGGAAGACTTATGGAGAAGGATACTGGCATATTTTACATCAGGTACCTTGGATAAATATATGTTATAAACATTCCATCTTTTTACATACCCCTATATATCCTCGGAAAAACCTCATCAATAATTTTATTTCACTAGAAGATACTCTATCTAAATACAAAATAAAATATCTGTATAAAGTAAGGTCTATTCTCTATATGCTTTCAGATACTTTATTTATTTTCAATGAGCAACCAACTATAAGCTTTGATAAAATCTCAAATTCGATAAGAAGTATTATCTTAGATAGAGGGTATACTCGAACAGGTATAAGTATCAGTCATAAAGCTTTATACAATAAAATTATAGATTCTTATCCAAAACAAACGATAGATTTTTTATATTCTTCAAAAACCATATCCAAGAAAAATTTTTCTATCATGATTATCCAAGATAATATCACCAGATCGCGTGTTGTTGCTTACCTCGTACTGTCCCACCTCCTTGGTTGTACACTACAGGATATCATCAAAAATTGTATGAATACATAACTAACCTTATTAATGCTTAAGCTATCCTGTCATTTTTGTCGACTGCTTGCGAAATGAATCATAAAATCAAAGATAGTAGAACATTTTACATCAAATAATTCTTTATCATAGCTCTGGGAAAGAAGACCTATCTAGTACAACATACACCACTGATCATAGGCTCTGTCTGATAGTTCAGGATATCGGTGTGGATGATGCAAGGATACGAACCAATCGTTGAATCATGGCCAGATGGACGAATCCGAGATAGTTCAGCGCCAGTTTCTCAAACCTCGTGGCCACCGAACGGCATCCTTGAGCCACCCAATGGTGCGTTCGATGCCATTGCAGGCACAATACGCCTGTGCGTCATAGCTAATCGGACAACCGTCTTGCGCACCCCACGGCGGTGGCGTGGCGGAATCACTGACCGAGTCCCATGCTGCTGAAACCACTGACGGATACGGCGGGCATCGGAGCCGCAATCATCGGCCAGTTGGCGTGGTCGGCTGCGCGGTAATCCGCGCCGCTGGGGCACGATGACCTGCCGAATCAGGGTTTCGAACGCAGTGCTTTCATGGGTCTGCCCATGTGTGAGGCAGGCGACCAAATAGGTGGTCACAACCATCAATGAACTCATGATAAGGGTTTATCCATTAAATCGTGACAGTATCCATACTGGTAGAGTTATTTCACCTCCTAGTCATAGCAATGACTAAAGGGTTATAGGATTTATAGAGCTACATGTTATACTGGATACCATGAAGAGTATTGACAGCCACGCATCTTATTGCACTTATATTGCTTACAGCAGTTTATAGCCATCAAGCTTTCTAGAGTGCGATAATGCTATTTCTCCCTTTTGATTCTTTTATATGATCGATAATAGGTCAATCTATCCTTATAAACGCCGATGGTTCCTTTCTATACAATGAGAATACCAGATGCGATTAGCCTCACTATACTATCAAGATAATCGACACTGGCATCCACTTCCAGGATGGGGACAATTTTTTCTTCGTCTTGGCCAAGCTCTCGGTGCTAAGAAGTCCAACCATACTCGTACCGTAGTCGGACTTGTGCTTCCAACCCGTGCATATGCAGCTCCTTTGATTGCAAGCGGCATTGTTTTCGGTAAAATAAACACGCTTTTGCCTACAAAAAATAGCCACCAGCACTTCACAATGCTCTGTCAACTGCCCTTTGGAACAAGTGTTATTTATCGAAACAACAACAATAGATTAAAAGGATTTATTGAGGATGTTTCTGAGATAGATGGCGAAATACGTATCAAAATTCGCGTGGGATCTCAAAAAAGTGGGAGTTTATCTCACTGGCTAAACCAAGAGCTTGCACAATCAGTTGATGTTAGTACCCGTGAGTTTGAACGGTTGCCGAACTCCCCGATGGGAAAGAAATTACCTACAGAATCGCGTTTTCTTGAGACATTTCTAGAACTCCAAAATACTCGCCAATTTTTTCATTACTCTCAAATGAATTGCACTATTATTGGCTCATTAAAAGATTTAGAAAATGAGCTTACCACAAACCAGTTTGGTGTTAAAACTCCAGCAGGAGATATTATTGAAGGGAATCTTCAGCATATTATCCGTGTACGACGTTGGTTGACTAATGGAGAAGCTTATAGAAGTGAAATTTATCCAACGAGTCATCCTGTTGAATCATTAACAGATAATCCCGATACCGTTATATTCGATACCGCCAATAGTTTTCTTCGTTGGCGTAATCACTTCCGATCTTCTAATCAGGTTGTGATACTTGATAAGACTGACCTTTATGTTGAGGATGCTATAAATGTATTTAATCAAGGTTATATTGATCATCGAACAATGATTGGTGGACTTGGACATTTTCCACCTTTACCAAAAGGTTGTGAATATGTTATCTATCAGGAAAAACCTCTATGATATCTAGGTCATTTGCTTCGATCAAACAACTATATTCCATAAATGCAAATTGTAGTGTGAACTATTTCCAAGTTTATCAACAAGAACTTCACTCCATTTATAAACAAATACGTTCATTACAGTTTGCTCTTGGTTCGCTTGTAGAGGAGGAATTTTGGATAAAATTTTTATGGCGAATTAAGCGTTATTGCTTTGATGTGGCATCTACACCGCTTTCTTTTAGCCATTTATCAAATCTTTTTTTTGAAAATCAGCATAAAACTATGCGATACTGTCGCACCATATACCCACATTTTGTAGCGGATGTAGAAGCAATATACAATACCCTTTTTTCGATATTTATGATTAAAGAAAATCCAATATTCATTACCATACAATCTTTATTACAAAATGATAATCATACAGCTATCCTTATTAAAGAACCTCGCTTAGTTAATTATGTAAATGATTTTTTTGTTTCGCAGAATAATTCCGCTCATATAGAAGTTATGCCTCCTGCAAAGCTTAAAGGAACAATATTCTATGAGAAAATAATCTGTATTGGTCCTACAAGGTGGTTTCCTCGATATATTTTTTCTGCGGCACGATCACGAAAAATTGATGTTATTCAGTACGCATGGATGACGGATGTATTTAAATCTCAGCCATTATTGGTAGGAACTATTTCTCCATCTAGGATTGAAGATAATGATGAAGACCACTTTACATCTGATCCCAGATACATAAATATATCTAATTCAGTGCAGACGATTACTCCCTCCGAATCAAATATGGATCCGCCCGATGAAGATATGGTTCATCTTCTGACAAAAAAAACTCCTTTAAATGCTTCTGTAAAATCTTATGATGATACAGTTGATGCACAGCTTTTTATCTTGGCAGACCGGACTGCTGTATTTCTAGAGGCTTCTGATACAACAAAAGTTCTTGTACTTGATGTTGGGAGTTCGTATGAAGATAGTTATACTAGCGAACAAACATTAATAACTCGCGTGCCTGTAAAGTTACTCCGTACTGGTATCTTTGTATTACTCAGAACTGGTGAGAGCGGAGATTATATAATTACCATTGCTGACCAAATTTTAGGTGTACGTGCAAGCCATCTACGATACTTACAAGAAGATTGGAAGGATAAACTCCGCCGACACGTACAACGATCAGATCTTTTTCAAGTCAGCATAGCGTTACTTGACCATGGTTCTCTACTTGCACAAGAATCCAATGTGAGAAATTGGATGTCAAGTCGGACTATTCGACCTCAAAAAGACTCAGATTTCAAAGCCATTATGCGTTTAATAGGTTATGAATCACAGTTTGATAAATATCAGAATGCAGCAAATGAAATCCGTAATGCTCATCGGCAGGCAGGAAAAATGATTCGTCAGATGTTACTTAATCAAGTCCATTCTATTGATTACCATCAATTACATACACATGGACGGTTTGATTTTGTGTTACCGGATGTACCAGATATGACCTTATCAGCCTTCCGAATCAATCAGTGTATTAGCACCATTTCTCGGGTAACAGCAACCCGTATAGGACAAGTGTTTAATCTGGAGCATGAACTATGGCGCGAATGATCCCTCCCTATTTTGCTGAACAGACCGCAAGTCCAGGAGAGCGCGAGATTTTTATACGATTGAGAGATGATCCATTGACGCATGATTGGACTATTCTCCATTCCCTAGACATTGTTCATCATCGGGAACAGATTAGCGGAGAAATTGATTTTGTTCTGATTATTCCGGAAAAAGGAGTACTTTGTGTAGAAGTTAAAGCATGTCGTTCGTTAAGCAGAAGCAATGGGTTATGGTTTTATGGAACGCAACCCCACGGTGATGCACGAGGCCCATTTAAGCAAGCATCATCTGCTATGCACAGTCTTCGCAAGGTACTTATCGATAAACATCCTGAGTTGAGAGGTCTTCTATTCTGGTCAGCTGTTATTTTTCCATATTTGCGTTTCACCAATACATCGCCAGAATGGCATCAATGGCAGGTAATTGATAGTAGTGGTTTTACACGATCACTTAGTCAATCATTACTAGCCGTTATGAATAATGCTAAAACATTCTTCCAATCTCATCCTCGTACAGCTCATTTATACCAAGGACACGAACCTTCTCCCACATCACTACAAACAGATCAAATCATTGCATCGTTACGTTCTCACTTTGAGTTTTTTGAAAGCCCACAGTCACGTCGAAATCGGCTCGAATGCGATTTGAAGCGGTATACGATAGAGCAGTCAGTAGCCCTTGATGCTATGGCAACAAATCCACGAGTTATCTTTGCTGGGCCAGCAGGTACAGGCAAGACCATCCTAGCTATTGAATCAGTCCGACAAAGCGTAGCTTCTGGCCGTCGTGTACTTTTTCTCTGTTTTAATCGATCGCTGAGTCAGCATCTAATCGAACAAGTACAAGATCTCGGGACTCAGGTTAAGTGTGCAACTATACATAGTTATATGCTCCAATTAGTGAATATTTCAGCTGATCTCAATAATCCAACGTTCTGGAAAGAATCTCTTCCTAATGCAGCGATTGAACACCTTCTAGATCAGTCGGAAGTGGCATTTGATGAGATTGTAATAGATGAAGCACAGGATATCTTGCGAGATAATTACCTTGATGTACTTGATTTGAGTGTAATTGGTGGCCTTGCAGCTGGACGATGGCGTTTTTTTGGAGATTTCGAAAAACAAGCAATCTATGACGCAGCAGACGTATCGCTCGACTCATTTATCAAGAACCGAGTTCCAAATGTTCCTGTGTTTCGGCTCCGCATAAATTGCCGGAATACCCCACGAATTGTGGAACACGTACATTTACTGAGTGGTTTAACGCCGAAATATAGCCGGACTCTTCGACCTGATGATCAAAGAGAACCAGAAATACATTATTACCAAGATGATATTACCCAAAAAAATCTATTGATTTCAATTATGGAACGACTATATAGTGAAGGATTTGCAGGCCGCGATATAGTAATTCTCTCTCCAATAAGTGGGAAAAATAGTCTTGCTTATAAGATACATCAGCATCCTTGGAAAGAGAGATTAACACCTTTTCGAGTTCGAGATCAACCAGGAGGTTATATCCAACACACATCTATTGCTGCATTTAAAGGAATGGAATCCGCTGTTGTAATTGTCACAGATATCGAAACAATCCTTGGCCTACACGCAAGTTCACTACTCTATATTGCTGTAACTCGAGCACTTCAACATCTAATCTTGCTTATGCATACAAGTACAAAGAAGGAAATTCAGCAGGTTCTCTCACTCCAATAAATGTAATGGAGCTACTTCAATTTGAAAAGGAGGGATTGATGGATAATCACCACCAGAACCGCAAGTATATTGTTGATCATCTGCGTGCAGAATTGGTTGGACCGATGCCAGAAGGAAGAGAGATTGATACAACCAAACCAGTTCGGTTTGATGACCAGAAACAGGCATATGGACCTTGGAAGCAGGCCGAATCGGGTGAAGAGATCTTGATTCGTGATGTACCCCACAAGCGATATGGTATAGGAGTTTTATATCCCTTTGGTACCTTGCAAGAGCCAGAATTATCTAAAAATGACTTAGATATCGTCAATGATCCAATCATTAACAACACAACCCAGGAACACTTTGCTATTTTAACTGAAGATGCCTACAAAGCAGCTGAAACAATTGCTGCACGTATCGATGTTGCTGAAACTGAGGAGATGGATCTTTCAACTGCAAATTCCTACAAACCAAGTAGTATGGGAGTAAGTTTCTTAGCAGATCTGCCAAATAACAGTATGTTGGTAGTACATGTGACGGGGGGACGGTACCGACAACAGGCAGTGAGTGTGCAAGAGCGAGAACAAACATGGTGGTGTAGATCTTCTATTTCTGGTACGGCGATATTTACATCCGATGAATTAAAACTCTATCCATACAGATTTTTATGTTCCAAGCCGGTTGAAGGAACAAACCTCGAAAACTTCAAATTGAATATAGAAGTCTATTCTCGTCCTACTCGTAACCTAGGGGAACGTTTACTTACCATCAGTTTGGTAAATCGCAATATCGGTACCGAGAATAATGATCAATCGATGCTATTTCAAAGTCACTTTAAGGTAACACTTACATCAGACTCATTATCAGAACACGACGGATGGATTCATCCCTATCCTAGTTACCTGACTATTGCTCCTGATGCGGAAGAGCAGTCTCTATCGTTATTATATCGTCATGCTGAAATATTTGCTACTGGACATGGGTGTGCAGCAGATTGGGGTATTGCTAGTACATCTTTAGAAAAATCTAAAGGATATGTAGGGTGGGTGAGTGCAGAATGTTTACCGTGTGTAGAAACACCTAGTATTACACCAGATATTTTAGATTCAAGTGGGGAAAAGATTATTGTTCCAATGGCACCACTAGCAGGATTGATTGCAACCGATGATGGATTTCAGTCACTTGATAGGGTGATTGAAGGGTATGAGACTTGGATTAAACAAAAACAGTCTGAGCTTGAGCAACTTGCACCCCAATACCAAGCAGCCGCACAAGATCATCTTAATCAATGCCGCACATGTGCCAATCGTATGCGTGATGGAGTTCAATATCTCCGCACAAATTCAAATGCTGAAAAGGCTTTTCGCCTAGCGAATCACGCAATGCTGCTTCAGCAGGTTCGTGCAAATCCCAAAATTCGGTATTACCAATACGATAGTATTACTCAAACCAGTTCCTTTTCAGAACCTTTTAGTGAACCTGATTTACTTTTGGGTAACAAACGTGGAAACTGGCGTCCATTTCAAATCGCGTTTCTTTTGATGTCACTTCAATCTACAGCCGATGGAAATATAGAAGATCGACGTATGGTCGAGTTGATTTGGTTTCCGACGGGGGGTGGCAAAACCGAAGCCTATTTAGGTCTCGCTGCGTTTTCGATATTCTTCCGTCGGCTTATAGATCCTAGGGATACTGGTGTGCAAGTATTGATGAGATATACTCTTCGATTACTTACCGCGCAGCAGTTCCAACGTGCGGCAGGTTTAATATGTGCTATGGAATATTTACGCCGACAAAACCAATCTGTTTTAGGTGTTGACCCTCTTACAATTGGTATTTGGCTTGGATCTTCAATTACTCCCAATACCCGTAAAGATGCACGGAATATATTAGCTGAACTACGAAGAGAACAAGGTGAAAATAAATTTATTCTTACTCGATGTCCTTGGTGTAGAGCCCAAATTGGACCTATAAAATCATCCGCTCAGACTACAAGAACACGATCAAAACGGAAACGTGATAGTAGTCCTACTGTTGTGGGATATGAAACCGATACACAATCAGTAATATTCAGATGCTCTGACGAAAAGTGTCCATTTCACATACAGCTTCCAGTATATGTAATTGATGAGGATGTGTATCTCAAGCGACCTTCACTTGTTATAGGGACAGTAGACAAATTTGCAATGTTGGCTTGGAAATCTGAAGCCCGGTCACTATTTGGATTGGAGCCAGATGGAAGTCGAAATGTATCCCCTCCAGGACTTATTATTCAAGATGAGCTTCATCTAATTTCAGGGCCTTTGGGCTCAATTGTTGGATTATATGAGGCAGCAATCGAGGATTTATGTACAGATAAAAGAAAAACAATACCAATACCACCAAAGATTGTCAGCTCAACCGCTACTATTCGCCGATATCATTCACAAATCAAGTCATTATATGCTCGTGATAAAGTAACACTGTTCCCTCCATCGGGTTTGGAAGCAGGGGACTCATACTTTGCGCGCTATGCACGTAATTCAGATGGGACTCTCCAGCCAGGCCGTTTATTTGTTGGAGTACATGGGCCAAGTTTAGGTTCAATGCAAACCGTCCAAGTCCGAACTTTGTCAACATTATTACAAGCACCTGTTCCTCTGAATCTTGAAGAACGAGATCCATGGTGGACATTATTAACCTTTTTCAATAGCTTACGAGAACTTGGAACGACACTGACACTACTTCAATCTGATATACCTGACTATTTAGCTGTACTACGTCAGCGGATGGGTTATGAGTGGTCAGAGATGCGCCACCTATGGAATATAAAAGAACTTACCAGTCGACTTCAAAATGATGAGATTCCCGCAGCAATAACAGCATTAGAAGCTAGTTGTACAGCAAGTGACTATCCAGTTGATGTATGTCTTGCCTCTAGTATTATTGAGGTAGGTGTAGATATTGATCGTTTGTCACTTATGGCTATTGTTGGTCAGCCTAAAACAACTGCTCAGTATATTCAAGTAAGTGGTCGGGTAGGGAGACAATGGATAGAACGACCAGGACTTGTTGTAACTATGTATGGTGCATCTAAACCCCGCGATCGTTCGCACTTTGAAAAATTCCGATCCTATCATGAGCGTTTATATGCACAGGTTGAACCAACGAGTGTTACGCCTTTCTCACCACCAGTACTTGAACGTGCATTACATGCTGTAATGGCGGTATTTGTTCGGCAATATGGTGATGAAGCGATTACAGAGAGTCCCCGACCATTTCCTGTTCTTTTGCTAGATAGCCTATATAAACTTCTTCACTCTCGGATTAAAGCAGTTGATCCTGCTGAACTAAATAATTTCAATGCGATGTTTGAGCAACGACGTAATGAATGGCAAACACGAGAACCCCGTGAATGGAAAGCAGTTTCAGGCTCGGCTAGTAATCCGGGTTTGTTAAGGGTTGCAGGGAGTTACGTAAGCCGTCAAGATGCACGTTTGTCTTGGCCAACAGCACAGTCTATGCGTGATGTCGATGCAATGTGCGAAGCTATCATTACTCGTTTGTATGCTTTAGGAGATGCTGATGCGTAATCCACTACGCCGTTCTCAACTGATTGCACCCTTTGGACCAGGAGCAATGGTTGTTATGACCAAAGGTATTGGTCTCATTTGTGGTGGGCTTGATTATTGGTATAAGCGTGAAGATGATCAGTTTGAAGAGGACGAACGCTTTCGGGATATTGAAGAATACAGGATTGAAGAATGGCGACTCCAACAGCGGCTTCAAGTAACACATTTCCGATTACCACCCGACTACCGTGAGTATGTATCAGGCGAATCAACCCCAAATCAAGGGTTGATGATTCCCTTCCTTCGATTTCCTCAATGGCATTTCTGTGCATTCTGCAAGCGTCTAGAAAAACTCAGTTTAACGGATCGAGGCCTTTTACGGTGTAAGGAGTGTGAAAGCAAGGGAAAACGACGTTTATTAGTACAGGTTCCTTTTATTGCAATTTGCCCAAAGGGGCATTTACAAGACTTTCCATGGCGCGAGTGGGTTCATAAAACAGTCCATACGAGTTGTAAAGAACCTTTACGACTTATTGCAACTGGTGGAGCATCATTAAGTGGGCAAAAAGTAACTTGTGATTGCGGTGTTCCCGCACGCACACTAGCCAGTATTACAAATACGGATACTAATGGCTCATTTCTTAGCACTACCTTGGATGATTCAGGTGTATTGTACTTGTGCCAAGGACAGCGTCCTTGGTTGGGAATGGCGGAATCAGAGCCTTGTGATGCGCCCCTACGGGGGTCACTGCGCAGTGCCTCTAATGTATATTATGCTGATGTGCGCAGTGCGATCTATGTCCCACGCAGTACTAGCATAGTACCGGAATCGCTCTTTGCTTTGCTCGAAGAAACACCTTTATCAAGCTTTATTTCCATTCTACGAGGATTTGAATCGTTCCAAATTACGCCTAATTTACTAAGAGATCATGCCCGTTCTATTTTACAGCCATATACTGATGAACAAATTGAGGCTGCACTTCAGGGTAGGATAGTTTCTAACGAGACAGGTATTGGAACGGATGATGAAGAAACACAATTCCGGAGGAGTGAATTTAATGTTATTCGTAGCCCTACACACGAAGATCAGTTGATGGTTCGTACAGAACCTATAACAATGTATGATAAACCTGTTCGTGACTATCTGTCTCGTATCATGCTCATTGATAAATTACGAGAGACTCGTGTTTTAGCTGGATTTACTCGTATTTTGCCAGAGAATGACCAGACCTCTGAAGAGAGGCAAGCCATGTTATGGAGGAAACCACCCAACAAAGATCATTCATGGCTACCAGCATACACGGTTTACGGCGAGGGAATCTATTTTGAACTAGATGAATCAAAACTTCAATTATGGGAATCACGTTTAGATGTTCTTAATAGAGTCAAGCCATTAATTGAACGGTATTCAGTTCTCCAACAGGAACGCAACATGCGTGTCCAACCTTTGAATCCACGCTTTCTCTTGCTACACACGCTATCCCATGTAATTATGAATCGTCTTACCTTTGAGTGCGGATACAGTTCAGCTTCGCTACGGGAACGCCTCTATGTATCAACAGATCGTGATTCACCTATGGCTGGTATATTGATCTATACCGCTGTTGGTGATGCTGAAGGAACCATGGGAGGTTTAGTAAGAATGGGGAAACCGGGATATTTGGAAGCAACATTTCAGCGAGCACTTGAACAAGCCGCCTGGTGTTCTTCCGATCCAGTTTGTATGGAGATGGGAAATAGTCGAGGACAAGGCCCAGACTCGTGTAATCTAGCAGCTTGTCACTCTTGTGCGTTAGTACCAGAAACCGCATGCGAACAATTCAATCGATTCTTAGATAGAGCACTATTAATTGGTGATATTCAGAAACCTGATATTGGCTTTTTTAGTTCGCTTTTCCAAGAAATATAAAAGTCTATTAGGGCAATTACTATCGATAATTTTACTCCTTTAAGCATACAATTGATGATAGCTTCTATCGATAAACTATCATTGTCGTTTGATAGAAGCTATCATCAATATAGCCATAAAATATGTTTATTTGTCAATATCTATACTAAATCTCGATATATTCACAAATTATCGCATACACTTGTTACATATTTGAATTTATTCAAGAAGAATTTTTTTATTTAGAAATAAAATTCTTTAATTAAATAAAATCTTAATATGTATTTAAGCATAATTTTTTTGATTAACTTTATCAGTTTGTCCGGTGAGTAATTTCCAGCACGCTTCAGCAACCTTCTGAGCAAGAATCAGAGGAACGCCATTACTAATCATTTTAAACTTATGAGTTAGAGCTATATTACTTGGTAAGACATATGTATCGGGGATAGATTGAAGCCGTAATGCTTCACGTACTGTAAGACGACGAGGATAGATTGGATGTAGATGCACTTCGTTATTTCCATATGCAACCGTGGGACTATAACGCCAGCGATGTAAACGGCGAAAACTTCTACTCCAAACATCGCCTTCGGCAATACGCATGAATTTATCGCTATGAGGTGTAAATGTTTCACCTCCATTTGGTAATTGAGTTAATGAATTTGTGTCTCCGATCCAGTGATTAACCATTAACTCAGACGGTATACCGATTGGTTGATCTGGTTCACTACCAAACGGACTTGTTGTTGGCCATAAGAAACGGTTTTTTGCGTCATTATAACGAGGATCTGTGGGCCATGGAAACCAATCATCTTGACTGATTGATGAATGTTGATCAACATGAGCATTCATCCATTCATGTAGTATTCCAATCAGAAAAACACGTGGTCGGTCTTGAGCAACACCAAACTCCAATGCATTTAATACACGCATACTTAATGTATATTTTGGTGATAACAGAGATTTTAATCTTTCGAAGAATACACGATGTTTTTTTGTAGAGATAAGTCCAGGCACATTTTCAAACACAAAAAATGTTGGTTGTAATGCTAAAATTTGTTGAATATATACTAAAGAAAGTTTGCCATTATCTCCTTCATGCCCTCTATTCTTACCGCCAATAGAGAAATCTGGACATGGTGGCCCTCCAATAATACCAAAAATATCTGGGGGCGATTGTGCTCCAAAAGCTTCGTATCGAATCTGATCAGACGTTATATCTGCAATAGAAGTAGTATTAGTAATCTTAATGCTATCAGCTGTTTTAAATAATTGACTCATCGCATATTCAAATCCGCGCACAAAAAAAGGATTGGCCTCGTTAGACCAAATTGGTTGAAAACCTACCTGTTTGAAACCTAGGTCAAGAAATCCAGCTCCTGTAAAAAATGATAGAATGGGAATAGAAGGTATTACAGTAGAAGAGATACTAGTGGTTGGTATATAAGACATGTCCTGTCTTTCCGGATAAATAATCCATCACAAAATCGCGATACAAATAATTATTGTTTAATACAATTTGTATTAAACAATAATTATTTTGGCAGCAGTGATTATAGCACAGCAAATCGTAATTTTGATAATGCAACTATTTTCTGTAAATTCGCATAGATGCTTTAGTGAATTCTCACTTGTTGAATGGCTATGAGCTCATACCCCTCGCTAATTTTTAGTTTATTCATACACACCAAAGACAGAAAGAATGACTCATTCGAGTAGAATCTGGACAGTGATTCTGGCAATAAAATTCTTTGTTTAGTTAATCGAATCCTTTAGTATTTGATCGTAGTACAGTTGTTTATGGAATATCACCACTGTTACTGGCTGAAAACATGTTTTTTTGCTCGTACGCACGGGCAATCATGATTCGCAAAAAACAAACTTGTCCTCTATGATAGGAGTGCTGAAATCACATCATGGGAGAACGAGTATACAAACAGACGAGATTATCATGTAGGTGCTTTCGGTCCACAGGCACCACAATCTGTTCATTCAACGAGCAACAGTGGTTATACTATAAGTTTCCAACTTTATTTTTGTTGCGAGCGCTATTTTGATATACTCACATATTGCCAGTTTCCAACTTTAGCTCATCCACGAACCATGAAACTTAGCCTCTTTGAGCGTAAATTGGATGTTTTCAGTTTCCAACTTTATTTCCCGTGCACATTTACTAGGAACATAAAAATACAAACACCCCCACATTCAAACAAATGTGGGGGTGTTTGCGTATCCATATACAGAAATTCGATCCCGCAATAAGGCGGATTAAAAAATGAGTATCGGTGGCTACTTGGGATGCAACTGCACATAAATCATGGTGCGCCATGGTTTAATAATAGCGAGTTTAGTAGCGATGACTAATAATTACACGCTGATTATGTTGACTTGCAGCTACAGCTCCCCAGATCATGGCAATCGGCCAAGCTAAGACAAGACCCGCTCCAAACGTCAGTGCCGATAAAATGATTGTTATAGCTATCATTGCCAAGGCTCCGCCAACAGTCGAGTAGAACATGCCCAATGGCCCGAAGAAAAACGTCAAGACTAAGGATAAGCCTACGCTTTTTTGTGAGGTTACAATTACCGGGCCGACTGGCATCATAGGAACCATTGGTGCTTGTTGATTCGTGTTATAGATATTGACATTAACTGGTTGCTGAGGATACGCTCCGTACATCGGCTGCTGTGGGAGATAAGTCGGATGTTGTTGAGGAAACTGCGGTTGAGGATATGGTGCATATGGATGCTGCGGTTGCGGGGGATAGACTGGGTATGGGGGCGACATAGGCTGCGGTGTGTATTGAACAGGTGAATTCATCGTTTGCTGGGCTATTGGAGCAGGAAAAGAAGCTACTGGTGGTGATGCTAATACCCGTGTTTCAACAGCCATCTGCTGAGCAAATGGAGCACCACATTCAGGACAGAAACGTGCACCAGTAACCACCGATCCACCGCATTCATAACAGTTCATACACAACCCTTCCCGATAGAGTTAAATAAACGACATCCCGTAGATAAGATTATATCATTAGATCCATAGCATATAGCGTTACAAACGAGTGATTGCTTGTAACGTACTTCACCACAATTCAATGTAGCAACAATATGCCGAGTACCTAACCAAATTACTTACGAAACTTGAGGGCCAGAATAACCAATATTAAAGATATGCACTTTAGCAAATGTATTAGAATTCACTACTAAAACTTACGCTGCATGGTTTAAACTGGGCGAAAAGGGGAAACGAGGGATTTGGTGGAGACGTTGGGACTTGCACCCAAAGGACATCATGGCACGTTGGCTTTAACTGATGGACTGCCTATGCCGCCCCCATTGCCTACGCATTGTAGCATCGCTGCGCATCCGCTGAATCAGCCCTTGAGCGGGTTTAGGCTTCCAACCAAGGGCTGAGTTGGGCCGCCGAAATCACGCCATGGCGCAGAATGCTTGGTCGTTCGCCACTCAAATCAACAATCGTTGAAGGCTGGTCGCCGGTCGCGATTCCACCATCGAGCACCAACGGCACCCGCCCAGCTAATTGATCAGCAACCGCTTGGGCAGTGCTCGGCGTTGGCTGGCCATGCAGATTGGCACTGGTTCCGGCAATTGGCGTGCCAAATTGACCAATCAGCTTGCGTAATTGCCCATGCTTCGGCACGCGTACTGCAATTGTGGCTTGATCAGCAGTCAATATTTTGGGTAGATTGGCGAGTGCTGGCAGAACAAGCGTCAAGCCACCTGGCCACCATGCTTCAGCCAAACGCCACGCCAAATCGGGAATAGTATGCGCAACTTTGGCTAAATCGCCAATATCAGCCAACAAGACTGGCAAGGCCACCGTGGCTGGGCGGGCTTTGGCCGCAAAAACTTGAGCAATCGCCGCTTCATCCAAGGCTGAGCCACCAATTCCATAAACAGTATCGGTGGGAAAGCAGAGAATTTGGCCTTGCTGCACGTATTGTAATGCTAAAGCCAAACCTGCATCATCAAAATCAGCAATTTGCGTGATCATAAGGTTGTCACGGTCAAAATCACAAATACAACTGCGCCAACAAGCCCCAATTCCCAGCCAATGCGCCGATTGAGCGTGCCAGCTTGGGCATGATGCAACAGATTCATCATCACATAAAATAGCGCCGTCAGCAGCGTGCCAACAATCAAAAATGGCGCAGGCCAGAAGCTAAGCATCGCCGCAGCTTCAGCGATCACTACCCCAACCACGGTCAAAGCCAACGATAAAGGTCGCTGATGATCGTTGACGTTGCGCGCTAAAAGCCGATAGGCCAGGGGCACGCTGGCGCTAAATGCCAAAATTCCAGTGAAAATCATGCGATAGTGGGCATTGGCAATCGCGCTAAACATGCCAAACGCCACTAGATAGGCCACCGCTTGCAGGCCAATCCGCGCTTTGTCGCGCACTTCAGGATCGCGATCAAGCACATAGTGTTGCGCGACCAAGGTACCCAGCAGCAAGCCACCACAAACGATCAACACCAAAATAAAGGCGGTGCCTTGCAGGGTTTCTTGAAACAGCCGAAAGAAGGCAAACGAGCCAACCACAACCGCCGATGGCAAGACCCAAAACAAGGGCACAATTTCGATTTTGCTCAGCGGGCCAGGCAGGCGCAAGAGTTCGCGATGCTCTAAAGCAGGGTGGGCTTTGGCCAATAAATCGGCCCCAGTGCTGATGATAATCACCAGCAAAGCGATAATAAACCACGCCACCGAAATCACTGGCAGGTCGTTGCTGATGCGCGCAACCAAGGGATAATCGGGGTTGGATTCGAGCAGGAAGACCACCATCAAGCCCAAAACCACCAAACTGATGAGTGGCAAGATGCGGTCAAAACGTGGTGTCAGTTTCATATGCTATCAAGATAGCCTAGCTCGGCTAGCCTATCGCTAGGATTATGCTTGGGCATAATCTACTTAAATAATTCGGCAATGCGGGCCTGAATGGCTGGCAAATCAGGCTGAATAATGTAAGCGCCATCGCTGGTGCTGGTTTCATAGCCATAGTTTAAATCAATCGATTCGCGCTGAATTGTGCTTGGCTCGAAATTCTGGAGCGCCAACACCAAGCGTAAAATCGTTGGCAAATCGATGCTCGTATATTCTAAGGTATTGTACAACGAGCCAACTAATTCGATTGTAGCCACATTATCATTACTTTGAATCAGACTTTGCAAACGAGCAAAGATTGCCAGCAGCACCTGTTGTTGGCGCTTGCCGCGCTCAAAATCGTTGTCTGCATGGCGGGTGCGACTATAAATCAAGGCTGTTGCGCCATCCATATGTTGCACGCCTGGCAAAAAGTGGGCTTCCATATAGCCATAATCAAAGGTTGGATAGCGCGAATCGTAAATTTCCTTGGCAACATCAACCTCAATCCCGCCAATCAAATCGACCATTGTGATCATTTCTTCAAAGGTGGTCACAATCACTGCATCGATCGGCTGGCCAATCGTTGTACTGATCGTTTGACGGGCCAATTCCGACCCAGCTTGAGCGTCGTTATTGTCGCCCTCGCCATACATATAGGCAGCATTTAATTTGACCGAGAAGCCATATTCTGGCGGCAAGGCCACCCAGAGATCGCGCGGCAAAGAAACCAATGCGGCGCTTTGGCTGCTTGGGTTAAGATGCAAGATTAATAAAGCATCAGCACGGGCTGGCTCGGTCTCACCAGGTCGGCGATCTAAGCCCAAAATGGCAATCGTCATTTGCTCTAAAGGCCGTGGGGTGGCGGTTGGGCGTGGGGTGCTGCTTGGCTTGGGCGTTGCGCTTGCTTGAATGGTAGCAGTTGCTTGCGGTAGCGCGGTTGCTGCGAGCGTGGCGCTTGGCTGAATCACGGGCAGGCTGTTTGGCTCGCCCAGACCACCAGCGACCACTGGTTGCGGCGTTGGGCTTAGCTCTACTTGCACCCCAACCACTTGTTCAGGCGTGCTCCACCACCACCAACCGCCGCCCAAACCTAGCACCAAAAGCATAGCAACTACCGCCAATGGCCAGCGCCGCTTGCCTGATTTGGCCTGAGTTACGGTAGCGCTTGGTGTTGCCACCACCGGCTCTGCCAGCAGGCTCGCTAATAACTGCCGCTGCTCTTCGACTTTGAATACTTCGAGCAGGGCAAAGCAATCGGCACAATTAGCAATGTGGAAACCGAGTTGAGCGCGTTCCGGCGGGCGTACCGCCGGACGAATTCCTGCCGCAAGTTGGCGGCGCACGTCTTGACATTCCATGCAAGGTCCTTGAGGATGCTTGTTCGTCGCCTGATTATAGGCTGCTCGCCCAGAAGATGCAAAAAACGTAGCCTACGCAGCAGCTACGTTTTTCAATCAAGCACATTCAACAACGATTAATCAACGGCTACTGGCATAATAAACGTAAAGGTTGTGCCTTGATTAACCGCACTTTCGAGCCAAATTCGCCCACCCATCAGTTGAATTAATGGCCGAACCAGCGAAAGGCCTAAGCCCGTGCCGCCAGCCTCAATCTTCAAGGGGTTTTCGGTGCGATAGAAACGCTCAAACACTTTTTCATGCTCGCTGGCATCGATGCCCACGCCGCTATCCTTCACCGCCAAGGCAACGTAGCGCCGCCCAACTGGCAAGCCATCGCGTTGCTTGGGTGGAATATCGTTGAGGTTGATTTCGTAGGCGCGCACGCTAATTTTGCCGCCATTCGGCGTATATTTGATCGCGTTCGAAAGCACATTTGAGGCGACTTGGCGAATGCGCTCCATATCGCTCCAAATTGTTGGCAAGTTGGGCGCAAGGCTCAGCGAGAATTCTTGCTGGCGTTGGCTAATTTCAGCTCGAGCATTGCCAACTACGCTGCTCATCACATCGGCAATCATCAAACGCGCCAATTGCAACTCAACGCTGCCAGTTTCAATCTTGGTAATATCCAGCAAATCGTTGATGATGGCGATCATGCGCTCTGAGTTATGGGCAATTGTGTTGAGAAATTCCTTTTGCGTCGGGTTGACTTCGCCCAACGAACCCATGGCCAGCAATTGGGTATAGCCTTTGATTGAGGTCATCGGCGTGCGCAGCTCGTGCGAAACCGTGCCAATAAATTCTGTTTTCAAACGATCCGATTCGACTTCGCGGGTAATGTCGCGGCCAATCAAACAGGCCCCCAGCAACTCGCCGCGCTCAGTCATCACCGGAACCAAGGTAACGCTAATCGATTGGGTGCCGCGCTTGATGATAATATCTTGGGTTTGGGCTGAATCGGGATTGCTCAACACCATGCCCAGCGGATCGCCTGGCAATTTGATCTGCAACGATTCAAGCAACTCATCGAAGCTCTGCGTCACCAACTCATCAAGTGGCCGATCAAGAATCGATTCGGCGGCAGCGTTGGCCAAAATAATATTCCGATCAAGATTGAACACAATTACTGCATCGTTGAGTGATTGCAAAATAGCGTTGTTCTGGCTCGAAACTTCTTCTTGATGGCGCAACATCGTCGAAAGCTTAATTGTGCGTTCGGCCAAATATTCGTACAGCTGCGCGTTATAAATTGCAATGGCAATTTCGCCAGCAATTGCCTTGAGCAAGCGCATATGGCTTTGATTGAAAAAGTGCGGAGTTGGATGCGAAAGCATCAGCACGCCCACAATATCGTCGCCAGCGATCAGCGGCATGCCAACTAGCGAGCCAGTATTTTTGCCAACTTCTTGACCAAAGGCATCAACTTGAACCCAACGATCATCATTGGTCACATCGTTAACCAAGGCTGGTTGGCGATGTTGGGCGATCCAGCCGACCAAACCTTCGCCAATTTGGAAGCGCCGCGAGCCAAGCACATGCGAAATGCCAGCCAAGGTTGCGCGATCGACCAGCAAGCCAGTTGCCGCATCGATCAGCATCACCGAGCCATGGTGCACGCCAGTCAAATTGGCGAGCGCCTGCAAAATCCGATTGAGCAGCACATCAATTTCGAGGGTCGAAATATCGCGGGCAATATCAGCAATCGCTTCGAGACGATCGCGTTCTTCGCTCAGCTCGGCGGTGCGCTCGTCAACCTTGCGTTCAAGGTCGGCGTTTAATTGCTGAACTGTGCTATACAAGCGAATATTTTGCAGCGTCACCACAACTTGGTTGGCAACGGTACGCCAAAGATTCATCATCACATCGTCGATGCGTTCAATGAGGGTTGAGCCTTGAGCCACCAAACAGCCAAGCACATGCTTTTCTTGGCGCAGCGGCACAAACAACGCGCCTTGGCCAGCAATCATCCACGAGGTGCTCGCTGGCTCAATTACTGGTTGCAGTTGCACCATACCTTGGGCCGTCGCCAATTTGAGCGCCTCGGGCAAGTTTTGCGGATCAAGCGGCTGGCCAGTTAACCCTGCCCAATCTTCTCCCCAAGCATGTTCGATCAGCCAGGTATCATCGTCGATGCGCAGCACAATCGCACAGCGCTCTACCGTGAACGCCGAAAGAATGCGCGGGCCAATATCTTCGAGAATTTCGCGATCGAGCGAGGCGCTCATTGCTTGCGAAAGCTCATACAGCGTCGACATTTGCAAAGCAAAATAATCGGATTCGGAAGCCATTTGGGCCTGATGATCGAGCAAATATTCTGCTTGGGCAACCTGTTCGCGCAATTCAGCTTGCACCGTCGTGTTGTGGTGGTTGGTCAGCAAAATCGTACAGCGCTCAACCAATTGATCAAGCTCGTTTGACGATTGCCAGCGCGTAAGTTTGTGAGTTTGCAGCACATCGACAATTGCTGGGCGCAATTGAAAACTCAGCTGAATCAAGGTGGTTAATTCAAAGGCTTGCCAATCGATGCCCAACTCGACCAAGGCTAGTTCGATGTCGGTTTGCTCTGTAGGTAACGTCAACAGCAACTCATATAAACGTCGCACATGCACCGAGGGAAATTGACTGCCATGGTTGGGCACAACGTTACTCAATCGTTGAACCCAACGTGCAATCACTTGCTCGGCATTATCAATCAGAAATTGACGCAATTGAGGCGTAGACGTTTTCTGCATAGCGCATCCTTTTGGGCACGGCCTGAGGCAAGATTACTGAGTTTGGGCAATTAAAATCGTCACATCATCGGTGGTTTTGCCATAGCGTTCCATCAAGCCAAGCGCCAAGGATTCTGGGTTTTCAATCGCATGATGCAACGCTGAATCGGTAATCATGCGGGTCGAAATCCCGTCGCTATACAAGACAAAAATATCACCAATGTTAAAGGTATAGGTCATTTCCAACAAGCTAGGTAATTGATTATGCCCGAGGATGCCATTTTTGGAAATAGGCTTAATTACCCGATCGCTAATGACATGAATACCAATGTTACCTACGCCAATATAGCTAGCGCGCAGGTGATCGAATTCGAGGCGCAAGAGGCCAATGACAGCGCCACGCGTGCCATGCAGGGCTTTATGACAACGCTCGATCAATTCTTTGAGTGGGCGAGTAGAATGTTGATGCAATTCATCTAAGGCTAATTTGGTTGGTTTAGCTGCTTCAGCGCCCCCACCAAGGCCATCGATCACCGCAATTAAGGTGCTATTTGGATTTTCGATTACCGCATAGCCATCGCCAGAGACCGATTGACCATATTTGCTGCGCGTTTGGACGCTCCAGTTTAATCTCATTTTAGTCCTCCGCGTTCACGCCGACGAGGAAGCCATCGTCGTGCTCGAACGACCGTCCCAACACCCACTTGGGATTCAATTTCGAATTCGTCCATCAACCGTTTAACCCCAGGCAATCCCGTGCCAAGGGTTTGCTTGGTGCTATAGCCATCACGTAAGGCAAGGGTTGTATCTGCGATGCCGGGTCCATTGTCGCTTGCCTCGATTTCAATACCACGTTGCTCGTTGGCTTCGATTTCGCGAACTGTGAGGCTGCCACGCTCGGCGTGCGCCAAAATATTCCGCGTCAATTCAAGAATCGCAATTTCAATTCGCGTCCGATCAACATCGTCAAAGCCTAAGGCGCGCGATAATTCGCGTCCACGGCTGACAGCGATGTAGACATCAACCTCACGAGCAATCGTCTGGGTCTGAGGTTCACGACTCATTATAGCGTTTCCGTTTTGGCTGCGATAGTGATGAAGATGACAACTAGCTTTCGTTTGCCAACCATAATTTTATACCACGCTTGGCAAACTATGGTTGGCAGTATAGCACAGTTACTAGCGATCTACTAGCACTACTCGCGCCTGATTGGTTTGCTCAACAACCCGACCAACCAGTTGGGCATCGCTGATGGTTGCCAGCGCTTGCTCAGCCTGCTCAGCGGCAATAAACAGAATCATACCTAAGCCCATGTTGAGCACATGATGGGCTTCGTGCTCGTCCATCGCTGCTTGTTCCACAATTAATTGAAAGATCGCTGGCACATGCCACGAGCCACGTACCAATTCCACCGTCACATTGGCGGGCAAGACGCGGGGAATATTATCCCAAATGCCGCCACCAGTGATATGCGCCAAGCCATGAATTGCCACGCCAGCGTTGCGTAAAGCCTGAACTTCGTGCAAATAAGCCCGATGGGGAGCCAGCAAAGCCTCGCCAATGCTTTGCCCAGCCAAGATTGCTGGCTGACTGGCATAACCCAATGGAGCACATACTTTGCGCGCCAACGAATAGCCATTGGTGTGCAAGCCAGTCGAAGGCAAAGCAATTGCCACATCGCCAAGTTTAATGGCGCTGCCATCGAGCATATTGGCCCGATCCACCACCCCAACAATGGTGCCTGCTACATCAAAGGCCCCGTCGTGGTAAACACCTGGCATTTCGGCAGTTTCACCGCCAAGCAAGGCAATACCTGCCTCGCGACAAGCGGCGGCGAGGCCTTCAACCGCCGCCACAATCATGGCTGGCTCAAGTTTTGAGGCCGCAATATAATCGAGGAAAAAGAGTGGCGTTGCGCCTTGGCACAAAATATCATTAATACAGTGGTTGACAAGATCGGCACCAATCGTGCGTACATCGCCAACGGCGGCGGCAACCGCTGTTTTGGTGCCAACGCCATCGGTCGAGGCCACCAACACCGGTTGGGTATGCTGCGTATTAACCTCGGCAAGGTCAAAACAGCCGCCAAACGCGCCTAAACCGGCCAACACTGCTGGGGTATGGGTGGCCTTAACCGCGGCTCCCATCTGTTGGATCGCATCCATCTTGGTTGCAATGTCAACGCCAGCATCCTTATAGGTGGTCATGGTTGTCTACTCCAGTTCCGTATTGATTGGTTGTTGGCCTATTATAGAACATAGATAAGGATGAAGGATGAAGGATGAGGGATGAAGAAGAAGGCAAAAATCAGAAGGCAAAATGGGACGAGAGATCAGGATTCAGGGTTCAGGGTTCAGAAGCTACATCTTACGAATCTGCGCAATCTGTGGCTAAAAAGAGACGAGGCTTTTGGCGATAGGCTATGGGCTATCGGAAGATTGTTCGTGCGCTTCGTGTCCTTCGTGGATCAAATCTTTAACGCAGAGGTGCAGAGTAAGCAAGGCTCTTGGCTGAAGGCTATATGTACTGGGTCGCTGCGTTAACCATGGAATTATCCCCTCACCCCCTAGCCCCCTCTCCCGCCAGCGAGGCGAGGGGGAACCACTGGGGCAATGCATGCGAAGGCGTGCGCATTATCTACAGTGTCAAGCTTGCCCGCCAACGAGGCGAGGGCAACCACCGGGACAATGCTCCCCTCGCCCGCGTTCAGTGGGAGCGGGGCTGGGGGTGAGGGCATGCTCCTCGTTGCCAATCCAATGAACCAATATACACAGCCTATAGCCACATTTCGCGCTCTTCGCGTCCTTCGCGGTTTCTGTCCTTCGTGCGCTTCGTGATTCTTCGTGGATCGAAACACTCCGCTAGCCTTACAAAATTTTTTGGAACCAGCGCAGCCAATTTTGGCCCATGAGATTGGCAATATCGTTTTCTTGCCAGCCACGTGCCGCCAAGGCTTGACCAATTTTGGGCAAATCGCTCCAGCGATCAATTTCTGCTGGAATCATTTCCACCCCAAAGCCGCCGTCGAGGTCGGAGCCAAGCGCTATGTGGCGGCTATTGCCTGCAATTTGGCAGACATGCTCAATCTGCGCAACCACATGCTCCAAATTAACCTGGTTTTTGCTGCCATCCCAATCAGCGCGCAGCATCCGGTTATACAGCGCAATCCCAATTACGCCATCACGCTCGATAATTGCCTTGATCATCGCATCGCTTAAGTAGCGATCTTGGTGCTCAGCTGAGGCCAACAAGCTGCGACAATTGGAGTGCGAGGCAGCAATTGGCCCATTGAAATGCTCCATTGCTTGCCAAAAACTTTCCTCGGCCAGATGACTCGCATCGAGCGAAACCCCAAGCTCTTGCATTAAACCAAGCAGTTCAAAGCCAACAGCAGTGAAGGGTCCAGGCTGGCCCGTGCCGCCAGCATAGCGGGTTGCTTGCCAAGCAGGCCCAAGCCAACGCAAGCCAGCAGCATACCACTCAATCAGCTCAGCAGGCGTGCGCAAGCCGTCGGCTCCTTCCATCAACAAGACCAAACCAGGCAGCGCGCCAGCACCAGCTTGGACAGCCTCAAGCGCTTGTTGGTTGTCAATAAAATGTAAATGGCCAGCGGCACACTGCTGCTTATACCAATTCAGTTGCTCCCAGGCTTGATCATGGGCTTCGTCGGGGGTGGCGTAGGCCACGCCGTCAAGCGTGGTTTGGGCATCAGCGGGCAAAATAAAAATCGTGCCACACACAATGCTTGGCTGGTGCAAGCCAATTTCTGGCAAGGTCGTGGTGAGCGTGCCAGCTTCGGCAATCCATTCGGGCGTATGTTCGGCAGCACGTTGGCGGCCAGCATCGACGGTTTGGGTCAAATCGCGGCCAAGGTTAATTGCGTTATAGGCCAAATCGAGGTGTGCATCAACGAGAATCATGAAACCTCATTCTAGCGAGCTAAAGCCCGTTTCTATTTCGGTGCGATGTAAGCGAATATGCAGTGCAATTCTGTTTAATAGTTCATCAAGCGTCATGTGCTGCTTTTTGACAAACTCGACTGGCAAGGCTAAATCTGCTGCTTGCAAGCTAGCGCAATAATCGGCCAATTGGCTGCCAGTTTTATCCCAGTGCTGGCGAATTTCAGCAAAACTCTTGCCACGCCAAGCCTCAACTTGCTCAATATTCATGCGATCAACATCAAAATCGGGGGCAAAGATTGGGGTTTTATCGCCTGTTTGAGCTTGCTGTTGCTGCTGTTGGCCCAAGCGCAGCATTTGGCGCGAAGTTATGGCAATATGGGCCACAATATCCCACGTGCTCCAGCCATCATTGCGAATTGGCTTATATAAATCGGCCTCAGTATGCTCGTCAACCAGCTTCCAGACCCGCTCAGTTTCTTTGGCATAATACTCGGCAGCTTTACTTGTCATCAGCATTTCTCCTTTGCACAGATTGATCTATCATAGCATATTCTGTTTTGCAGGAGCTGTTGATGAGCACTGAACGATTGTATTGGCACGATGCCTATTTGCGCGAATGGTCAGCCCAGATTATTGCCAGCGATCAGCAACGGGTTGCGCTCGATCGTAGCGCGTTTTATCCCGAAGTTGGTGGCCAGCCCGCCGATCATGGCTGGATTAATGGCGTAGCGGTGGTCGATGTTCAAATCGATGAGCAGGATGTAATTTGGCATACGCTGGCTGAGCCAATCGAGGCAACCAGTGTCGAATGTCGTTTGGATTGGCAGCGGCGCTTTGACCATATGCAGCAGCATCACGGCCAGCATTTGCTCTCGGCGGCCTTTGATCATCTGTTCAATTGGCGCACGGTTGGCTTTCACCTCAGCGCCGAGTACGTGACGATTGATTTGACGACCAGCGCCGCCAGCCCTGAACAACTCGCCGAGGCCGAAGACTTGGCCAACCAGATCATCTGGCAAAATTTGCCAATTCTGGCCCGATTTGTGAGCGAGGATGAGCTAGCCAGCATCGCCCTGCGCAAAGCTCCCACGGTTACAGGCGCAATTCGGGTTGTTTCAGCAGGCGATTTCGATCATTCGGCATGTGGCGGAACCCACCCCAACGCCACTGGCGCAGTTGGTCAGATTCATATTCGGCGCAGCGAAAAACGCGGCGATAGCCTACGGATTGAATTTGTGTGTGGTGGGCGCGCCTTGCAGGATTTGCGTTGGAAGAATGCCATGCTTGGGCGCATTGCCGCTGGTTTTAGCGTTGCCCCCAATCAAGCAGAGCAAGCGGTGGAGCGGTTGCGCGAACAAGAGCAACAGTTGCGCAAACAGTTTCAACAAGCAGAGCAACAACTATTGGAATTCGAGGCCAAAGCACTGGTGGAGCAGGCCCAAACGATTGGCCAACTAAAAGTAGTCGCCCAAATTTGGCAGCGCGAGCCGCAAAGCGTGCGCCAATTGGCTAATTTGGTGGCGCAAGCTGGCGGGGTTGCCCTTTTTGGCGTGGCAGCAAGCAAACCTCAATTAATCTTTGCTGGTCAAGGCCTCGATTGTGGTGCAAGCTTACGGCAAGTGGTTGGTGCATTTGGCGGCAAAGGCGGTGGCAGCGCCCAACAAGCCCAAGGCGGCATTGCTGAGGCTAACGATTTAGCCGCAGCGCTCGATTTGGCGTTGAGCACATTAAGCTGAGGCTTGCTGCATGAGCCACAAATAGGCTTCGTTTAATGAATAATTACGGGCTGGTTGCAACGGATAATGGGCCAAGTGCGGCCCAATCACCCGATACCAATAGCACCCAGCCTGATAGCGACTGGCAGCGACAGCAAATTGTGGCTCATGCAATGGGTGCTCGGTTTCAAGCTCCCAAATTTGATTCCTGCTGGCAAAAAAGCGATTCGCCAGCAGGTCAGCCGCATTTGGCGCAAGCTTGGCATAGTCCTCCTTTACAACATAACTCTTTCACTTAGCTCAACCGTAGCATAATAAATCAACCATAAATTGTGCGCACAAGTAATTAACAAATACAGAGATTATTCTTTGATGCTTTTATTTTATTAAACACAAATAAGCTTCAATAGCTTGAAACTTGATTATTTATAGGCTGCTTTATTTTTAGGATTCGTCGTGAATATTTTGGGATTGAAGGTTGTTGAGTGTGGCAGGAATGGTGTGGCAACCAGCAAGCAGTAATTAACCCTCACGCTTGCTTGGAGTAACAATCGGCTAGATTATACTGCGAGGATTGCTGGTGTTAAATTGATGTTAGGCATTATCCGCAAAAAGCCCCACCGCTGGCGAGAGCAGTGGGGCTGTTGCAACGTTTAGCTGCGAATTTGCACACCTAGTTCACGTTCAAGCTGTTTGAGCAACTTTTCGCGAGTTTTGAGCAAATCTTTATCGGCCAAGGTGCGGTCGGGCGCGCGGAAGCGCAAACGGAAGGCCAAACTGCGCTGACCAGCAGGAATTGGCGCACCTGTGTAGACATCGAATAAACGCACATCTTCTAAGAATTCGCCACCATATTGTTTGATCGTCTTGGCAATCAGGTCGGCGGCTAGCTCGTCGTTGGCAACCAAGGCCAAATCCTGCACTGTCGCGGGGAAGCGCGAGATGCTCGCATACTTGGTTTGGGTGCTGACCTTGAGCAGTTGATCAACGCTTAATTCGGCAACACAGACCCGCTGCACGCTAAAGCCAAAGCGATCACGCACTAATGGATGTAATTCGCCAAACACGCCAATTTCAACCTCATCGACGACGATTTTGGCGCTGCGGCCTGGGTGCAAACGCTCGTCGCTCGCCACTTGGAAGCTGGCTCGTTCGCGCAAGCCATGACGACGTAGCACTTCTTCAATCACGCCCTTGAGATCGAAGAAATCGAAGCCCTCTGGCTCGGGCTGGCTCCAGGTGCTGGTTTGGCGTGTGCCAGCCAAAATCAGCGCCACGTTGCGTGGTTCATCAGGCAACAGTTGACCAGCAACTGGCTCGAACACAGCACCAATTTCAAACAGCGCTACTCGTTCGCGTTCGCGCAAATCGCCAACCACAATATTCAGCAATTCGGGCAAAATCGAACGCCGCATCACCGAGCGATCGGGCGTTAATGGGTTTTCCAAGCGCACGAATTGGGCAGCAGTTGCGCCATTTTCGCTGACATAGATTGAGTTTTGCAGCGTTTCGTTGCTCAACGAATAGCTAATTGCTTCATCTAAGCCCGCAGCCACCAACATATCGCGCAAACGTTCGGTGGCTTCGAACAATGGATTTGCGCGCTGGGTTGGCAAGGTATCGGCCATTAGCGCTTCGGGAATTTCATCGTAGCCATACATCCGCGCCACATCTTCGAGTAAATCAGCTTCGATCTCAACATCGGTGCGATGGGCAGGAACCAGCACATGCAAGGCGGGGCCACGGCTCGATTCGACCACAGCGCATTCATAGCCCAAGCGGCTCAGCAAATTGGCCACTTCGGTTAGCGCAAGCTCAATGCCCAAAATGCGTTTGACTTCGCCCAAGGCTAGCTCAATTTCGCGGCGGCTGAATGGCTCAGGGCAAACATCAACCAAGCCATTGGCAATCGTGCCGCCAGCAATTTGCTGAATTAAGTTCAAACCGCGAATCGTTGTGCGTGGTGGCAGCGTTGGGTCAACGCCCTTTTCGAAGCGCTTTGAGGCTTCGGAGAAGAGTTTGAAATGTTGGGCGGTGCGTCGAATCGCAATTGGATTCCACAAGGCCGCTTCATACAACACATTAACCGTGCTGTCGCTAATTTCCGAGGCTGCGCCACCCATCACCCCAGCCAAGCTCGATGGGCCGTTCGGATCGGCCACAACCGTATCGATTGGGCGCAATTCGCGCACGATGTGATCGAGGGTTTCGAGCTTTTCGCCAGCAGCAGCAGGCCGAATAATCAAGCGGCCTTGCGCAACTTGGTCGGCATCGAAGGCATGGCTTGGCTCGCCAAGTTCCAACATCACATAGTTGGTAATATCGGCAATGTTGTTGATTGGGCGTTGACCAGCTAAGCGCAAGCGGCGCTGCATCCACCACGGCGAGGGAGCGATGGTGACACCTTCGATCAAGCCAGCAACAAAGCGTGGGCAAATGCTCGAATCGACAATCTCGACCTGAATTTTGTCGGCGATGGCTGGGCCATTGCTTGGCAAATCGAAGCTGGGCATGCGCAACTCGCCGCCGGTGAAGGCCGCAACTTCGCGGGCCACCCCCAGAATGCTCAAGGTATGAGCATAATTTGGCGTGGTTTCGATTTCCAAGACTGCATCGCCCCAATAATCGGCCAAGGGCATGCCAACTGGCGCATCATCGGGCAAGAAGATAATGCCTTCGTGCTCGTCGGAGAGCGCCAATTCCATCTCCGAGCAGACCATGCCTTCGGAAGGCACGCCGCGCAATTTGGTTGGCTTGAGCGTTAGCCATTGACGGGTTTCGCTATGGCCATCGAGCAAGCGTGCGCCTTTGGTGGCGAGCACCACTTTTTGGCCGCTCATGCCAAACTCAATATTGGGCGCGCCAGTGACAACGGTCAATTCGCGACCTTCGCCATAGGCAATTTTGGGCAATTTTAGGCGTTCAGCGTTGGGGTGCGGCTGCACATCAACAATCTGGCCCACAAAAATCGTCTCGCGATCCCACGGAATATAATCTGGTGGAGTGGCGCTGCTCAAATCTGGGGCCCAAGCCGAGCCAGTTGGCGCTTGCAGCCCAACATAATCAATGCTGGCAACTTCCAAGCCCGCCCGCGTGAGCCGCTCGGCCAATTCTTCAGGACTCATCGTTATATCAACAAATTCGCGTAACCACGAAAGCGGTACTCGCATGCCGTTTTACCTCATCGTATCTAGTAGTTTCAGCCAATCAGCATTATACAAGATAAGCCAACAGTATACAGAAAGGATGAAGGATGAGGGATGAAGGATGAAGCGTATAGGGATCAGGCGCTAGGTGTCAGGGGTCAGCATGTTAATGCAGCGGCGCAGAGAACATAGAAAGGATGAAGGATGAGGGATGAAGGATGAAGCGTATAGGGATCAGGCGCTAGGTGTCAGAGGTCAGCAGGTTAACGCAGAGGCGCAGAGAATAGATGGCTCTGGGCTATTGGAACAATAATCCTAAAAATCTGTGCCAATCTGTGGCTAAAAAATTCTGCTTCGTGGTTTCTATCGCCAATAGCCCAGAGCCAACAGCCTATAGCCTCATCTTTGGCAATTTGTGGCGAAAACTCAGCCTTCGCGATCTTCGTGTTCTTCGTGGTTACGGCCCTTCGTGTCCTTCGTGTCCTTCGTGGAGCAAAACTCGGGTGCTGGTTATCTTCATCCCTCATCCTTCATGCCCTATGTTCTCTGTTCTTTTTGACTTTTGACTTTTGATTTCTGCCTTTCCTTCATCCCTCATCATTCATCCTTCATCCTTTCGCCATGACGCACTGTGTCTAAAAATAAAGCTATCTGACGGCATGCAATGCGATATGCTATAATAGCCAATGGTATAAAAGGCCCTGTCAACGACGACAATACACACCTTAATTCCTTATTTAAAAGACGTTCTATCCGTGTTGATAGAACGGCCATGGTATGGCTTTTCTTCTTCTGCAACCCTCGATAAAGGAGCCTTGATGGAAAAGCAAGATTTACTTGCCGATTACCGCACGATGGTGCTGATTCGCTCGTTTGAAGAACATTGCCAGCAGCAGTACACCCGTGCTCGGATCGGTGGCTTCTTGCACTTATATGTTGGGCAAGAAGCAGTCGCGGTTGGTGCGATTGGTGCTTTGAAAGCACAAGACCACTTGGTAACTCACTATCGCGACCATGGTCACGCCCTTGCTCGTGGCCTCGAACCAAAACCTTTGATGGCTGAATTGTTTGGCCGCAGCACTGGCACCGGTAAAGGCAAAGGCGGCTCAATGCACTTTGCTGATAAAAATAAAAATTTCTGGGGCGGTTACGCCATCGTTGGTGCCCACTTGCTGTTGGCCATGGGCATTGCCTATTCAATCAAATACAAGCGCGAAGTGCTTGGCGAAGCCGATCAAGACGGCGTTGTCATGTGTTTCTTTGGCGATGGCGCAACCAATGGCGGCGAATTCTACGAAGCCGTCAGCATGGCAGCGCTCTACAAATTGCCAATCGTTTTCCTCTGCGAAAACAATGAATTCGCGATGGGTACGCCGTTGAGCGTGCACACCTCGGTTACCGAAATTCACAAAAAAGCTTCGCCGTTTATGCCAGGCGAGCGGGTCAATGGCAACGATGTTGAAGAAATGCGCGCCCGCGCCCTTCACGCCGTCAATCATGCTCGCACCGAAGGCCCCTATTTCCTTGAAGCGATGACCTACCGTCTGCGTGGTCACTCAGCTGCCGACCCCCAAATGTATCGTACTCGCGACGACATTAACGCTCGGCGCTCAGGCGACCCAATTGCTTTGCTCAAGCAAAAACTGATCGATCAAAACTTGTTGACTGAAAAACAAGCCAAACAAATCGATAAAGAAGTTGAAAAGGAAATGGATGCAGTGGTGCAATTTGCCGAAGAAAGCCCTGCCCCAGACCTGAGCGAAGCATGGACCGAAATCTACTCGAAGCCGCTCTAAGGAGATATCAATGCCCGTTATAACCTACTCGGAAGCCTTGCGCCAAGCATTGCGCGAAGCAATGACCAACGATCCACGGGTGTTTATCATTGGTGAAGATGTTGTTCACTACGATAGCGCTTACGGTGTGACCAAAGGGTTTTTAAAAGAGTTTGGCCCCGAACGCATCAAAGATATGCCCATTGCTGAAGCTGGCTACGCTGGCTTAGGCATCGGCGCAGCCATGAACGGCTTACGCCCAGTCGTCGAAATGATGACCACCAACTTTGCAATTTTGGCGCTGGATATGATTATCAACCACGCCGCTAAATTGCACTATATGTTCGGTGGCCAGTTTACCTGCCCAATTGTCTTCCGCATGCCCAACGGCTACGGTCAATTGAGCGCTACTCACTCACAAGCCTTCGATAACTACTATGCCTACATGCCTGGCCTCAAAGTGGTTGTGCCCGGCACACCATACGATGCCAAAGGCTTGATGAAGGCTGCCATCGAAGATCCCGATCCCGTGATTTTTATCGAACACACTGGGATTTACAACATCAAGGGCGAAGTGCCAGAAGAAAGCTACACGGTTCCGATTGGCAAATCAAACTTGTTGCGCGATGGCAAAGATGTGACGATCGTGGGCTATGGCCGCATGATTCCTTATTGCCAACAAGCAGTTGAAACCTTGGCCAGCGAAGGCATCGACGCAGCCTTGGTCGACTTGCGCACCATTCGTCCGCTCGATATGGAGCCAGTCTTGGAAAGTTTCCGCAAAACCAACCGTGCTGTGATTGCCACCGAAGAGTGGACATCAGTTGGCGTTGGCTCGGAAATTGCCGCTCGCTTGTATACCGAAGGCTTTGATCACTTGGACGCTCCAATTTGGCGCGTAGGCTTTGACGAAGTGCCAATGCCGTATGCCAAAAACTTGGAAGCCCACGTGGTGCCAAATGCCGATTCAGTCATTCAAGCAGTCAAGAATGTGCTGGCAGGCAAGACCCAAAAGATTCGGCAGCAGTAGTTTGAGGTTAGGTGGCTCGGCAGGCAGCTAAAGAAAACGGTTTCACGAATTCCAAACCGCTCGCCAAGCCACCAACACACGAGGTCACGATGGCGAAGAAACTAGAAATGCCCAAAATGGGCTACGATATGGTCGAAGGTACTTTGGCCAAATGGTTGAAACAGCCAGGCGATGAAGTTTCGCGTGGTGAACCAATTGCTGAAGTCGAAACCGATAAGGTCACGATTGAAATCGAGGCTTTTGAGGCTGGCAAAATTATCAAGTTCTTGGTCAACGAAGGCGATACCGTGCCCGTCGGCGCGCCAATTGCCGAAATTGACGATGGCTCAGGCGATGACGAAGCCGAGGAATCGGAAGCAGCTAACGCCAGTGTCACCCCAGCCAGCGATGCTCCAGCAGTTGGCGAAGGTGCCGAAGCAGCCCCAACCGCTCCAGCAGTTGCCGCTCAACCAGAAAAAGTTGAGGCAGCGCCAGCTGAAAGTGCACCCGCTGAAGCGACAGGCCGCTTGGTGGCAACGCCAGCTGCTCGCGGTTTGGCCGAACAACGCGGCGTAAATTTGACAGGTCTCAAAGGCTCAGGCCCTGATGGCCGGATTGTCAAAGCCGATGTGTTGGCCGCTGCCAGCGCACCAAAAGCTGCGCCAGCCGCTGCCGCCGCACCTGCTGCTAGCGAACCAAAAGCTGCGCCTGCTGCACCAGCAGCATCGCCAGTGCCAGCCCCAGTTGGCTTGGTCTTTGCACCACCAGCACCAAACGCAGTCTACAGCGAAGAGCCACTTTCACGCTTGCGCCAAACCGCTGCCAAGCGCATGGTCGAAAGCCAACAACAAGTGCCACCATTCTTCGTTACGTCAACGATCGAAATGGATGCAATTCAAGAACTCTTGCCCAAGTTGCGTGAAGCTCACGGCGGCAAGCTTTCAGTTACCGAATTGCTGCTCAAAGCCTGTGCAATTGCCTTGAAGAAGTTCCCTTCGCTCAATGCAACCTTTGCTGGCGATAAGTTGTTGGTTCACAAAGATGTACACATCAGCGTGGCCGTGGCAACCGATGCCGGCTTGTTGGCTCCTGTCGTACGCAATTGCGATAGCTTGAGCCTCGGCGCAATCTCGAGCCAAATGCGCGATGTGATTAGCCGTACCCGCGAAGGCAAGGCTGGCCTCGACGATCTCCAAGGCGGTACATTCACCGTCAGCAACTTGGGGATGTTCGATGTCACCAACTTCATCGCGATTATCACGCCACCACAAAGCGCAATCTTGGCTGTCGGCAGCACAATTGCCACTCCAGTTGTCCGCGATGGTGAGATTGTGATTCGCCACTTGATGAATCTGACAGTTTCAGCCGACCACCGCGCAACCGATGGCGCAACCGTTGCTCAGTTCTTGGTCGAACTCAAGAACTTGCTGCAAAATCCATTCAAGCTCTTGCTCTAAAATTGTTGGGCAAAGCCTGAATGTTGCCTCTTGCTCGCTTCGGCGGGCGAGGGGCTTTTTTTAAAGGATGAGGGATGAAGGATGAAGGATGAAGGCAAAAATTAGAAGTCAAAAGTCAAAATAAGAACATAGAACAAAGAGCATAGAACATAGGGATCGGGGGCTGGGAATTAGAACAAGAATCAAAATAATCTGTGCAATCTGTGGCGAAAAACAATTATTCGTGGAATTCGGGCAATTCGTGGCGAAACGTAATCTTTGTGGGTTTTTAACGCAGAGGAAGTATGGCTATTGGCTATAGGCTTTGGGAACGATAATCAAACAAATCTGTGCAATCTGTGGCTAAAAATAATTATTCGTGCAATTCGTGGCTAAAAAACTTAACCTTCGTGAATCAATTTCATCCTTCATCCCTCATCCTTCATACTTTGCTCGACGTTGTCGGGCGGCTTCGAACAACAGCACACTGCCTGCAATCGCAGCATTCAACGATTCGAGCGCGCCAAGCATGGGGATGGTGATGGTGCTAGCATAACTGAGGGTTGTGCTCGAAACGCCATTTGCTTCGTTGCCAATAATTAGCACACTTGGTTGGCGCAGATCAGCCTGATCATAGGCCAGCGGCGAATCTTGCACCGCAGCAAAACGTTGCGGACAATGCGCAATCAAGGGCAAAGCGTTTTCCCAATGCAGGCCATCGACGATTGGCAAGCGGAAGTGCACGCCCATGCCCGAGCGCACAACCTTGGGACTCCACACATCGGCAGTGCCTTGCAAACAGAGCACTTGGCCAACGCCAGCTGCTTCTGCTGAGCGCAACAGCGTGCCAACATTGCCAGGATCTTGAACCCCATCGAGCATCAAAATTAACGATGCTGGTTGGCTGCTGATTTGAGGCATTGGCACAGCAGCAATAATCCCTTGCGGTGTTTCAACATCGCTAATTCCCGCCAGAATTGCTGGAGTTGTTGCAAACGCATTGGGCAATAGAGCCAGCTGATCGAGCAATTGCTGACCGCGCTCAGTGCTTGCCAATTGCTCAGCCACATACATCAGCACGCTTGGTTGGCCAACATGCAGCGCTTCGGCGACTAACCGCACCCCTTCAACAACAAACCTGCGCTCGTTGTGACGATCCTTGCGGGAACGCACCAATGAGCGCAGGTATTTAACGTGATGATTAGCAGTGCTGGTAATGAGGTCGCTCACGCAGCACCGTGCCTTGAACTAGGCCAAAGCTTGCTTGGCTTGCGCAACAATTGCCGTGAAAGCGGCAGCATCGCGTACAGCCAAGTCGGCCAATTGGCGGCGATCGATTAAGATCCCAGCTTTGTTCAAGCCATTGATCAAGTTGCTATAGCTCAAACCGTTCAAGCGGGCAGCAGCGTTGATCCGCACGATCCACAAGCGGCGGAAATCGCGTTTGCGGTTACGGCGGTCGCGGTAGGCATAGGCCAGCGCCTTCATCACTGCTTCGTGAGCGGTTTTATAGTTGTGTGAACGGCTGCCGCGGAAACCCTTGGCTTGATTCAAAAGCTTCTTGTGACGCTTGTGCGTCATAATGCCACGTTTGATACGTGCCATCGAGATACCTCCAAATTGAGTACAGACAACGTGCTGGCGAGACGGTACAGGAGCATTGCAAGCTTGTAACCCTGATCCCGCTGCGAACCAGCACTACGTTTCCGACGAACGAACTATTTCAGGCCGTAAGGCAATGAGCGTTGCAGACGTTTCACGTCTGATGGGCTCACTGGGAACATCTTATCGAGCGCCTGCTTGACCCGGGTTGATTTGCGGCGGCGGAAGTGGCTTTTGCCACCCTTGGTACGCATAATTTTACCGGTGCCAGTGATTTTGAAGCGGCGTTTAGCCTGCTTGTTGGTCTTCATCTTCGGCATCGAAATCAATATCTCCTAATGATGGTGATGGTGGAGCCGGTTTGTCGCTACGTTTCGCAGGTTGTTGCGTTTTGCTTGGTGATGGGGCCATGATCAACGAATAGGCCCGACCTTCGAGCGTGGGTTTTTGCTCAAGCACCCCATGATCGCGTAAATCTTCAGCAATTTGCTCAAGCATATCGCGGCCAATTTCAGGGTGAGTGATTTCGCGCCCACGGAAACGTACCGAGAACTTCACTTTGTGCCCTTCTTCGAGGAAACGGCGAGCATTGTTCACCTTTACCTGCAAGTCATGGGTGTCGGTGCGCGGCTGCATGCGAATCTCTTTCAGTTCGACCTGTTTTTGATTCTTGCGGGCTTCGCGTTCTTTCTTGGTTTGCTCGTAGCGGTACTTGCCGTAATCCATGAGGCGGCAAACCGGCGGGCTAGCATTCGGGGCAACCTCAACCAAGTCGAGATCGCGGTCATGGGCCATGTCGAGCGCATCACGAGTCGTGATGATCCCAACTTGCTCCCCGTTTTCGTCGATCAGACGCACTTCGCGCACGCGAATCCGATTATTGATTCGTAGCTTGTCTCTGATAGGAGGCTCCTTCCAAAAAAGGACATCAAAACACAACAAAGCCCTAAACGCGACCTCATCAGCGTTAGGGTGTTGGCTCGCCAACTATAGCATAATCTTCGGCATAAGTCAAAGATTTTCTGGCTTTATATGATTAATCTTAATAAAACAACACAAATGTTTGGCAAGCCTGTGCTATACTAAACCAATGCGTTGCGACTGGCGCTGTCTGGAGGGGCATGTGGTTGTTCAATTTAGTTTGCCATTACCACCATCAATCAATAGCCAATATGTATCGGTTGGTAATCGCCGCGTCTTGAGCCGCGAAGCCCAAACCTTTAAACGCCAGGTCAAACGCCACTTGGCCATGCTCCAGCAACGCGATACCATCTCCGAGCAGTTTTTAGCTCTCGCCCAAAAAGGCTATTTGGCCTTGTTTCTCGATTTTTATTTTGAAACGCCGCTGCGCCGCGACCTTGATGGCGGCCTCAAAATTACCCAAGATAGTATCTGCACCAGTCTTGGCATTAACGATAATCGCGTGGTCGATATTCATCTGGTCAAACGCATCGATCCCTTGCATCCACGGCTCGAAGTCGAGCTAGAAGCCCTCAGCGATTGGCAATTTGAACACGATCGTGAAGTACTCATCAAATAACGAAAAACAAAACCCCGCTCGGTTGAGCGGGGTTTTTGCTAGTTTCAGACGCTGCGAGTTAGATCCGGGTCATTTCGCGGCGAACCCGCACAATGTGGACTAACATCGTCATTGCAAAGAGCACAAAGCCGGTGGCTGGAATACCCATGTTGGTAGCAGGATTGCTCGTCCCAACATCGGTTACTGTGCCACCATCGCCATTGCCTTGGCCGCTGCCAACGCCGGTATTTGGCGTGACAGTTGCGGGGTTAGCGGTTGCGGCTCCGCCGCTGCCAGCGGTCGCATTTGGCACGGTTGTGGTGCTACCTGCAGGCGCTGCCCCAACCACCAAGACGCTCGAAATGTTCGAGTAGATTGGCTGAGCCAAGCCAGTGAAGTTCAACTGGGCTTGGTTCACAATGCGGGTTTGCGCTGCCACGCCATCTTTGATCTTGACTGGAATCATAATCGTCAAGGTTTGGCCAGCTGGCAAGACCCCTACGCGAACCGTAATTTGATTGCCTTGTTGCTCAACGCGGGCATTTTGGTCACTGACCTTGATTGGGCCATTGGTTTCCAAGTTGCTTGGCAATTGATCAACCACAACCACATCACGCATCGTCCCAGCATTCAACGAATTGGTTGGGCTGATGATCGTAATTGTGTAGACCAAGCTTTCGCCTGCGAAGCGGCTGCCCCAATCGCTCTTCTTCTGGAACTGCAAGCCAGTCACGATTGGATCAGTGACGAAGCCAGCAGGATTGGTTGGAGTTGCGGTTGCTGGAGCAGGTGCATTGGTTGGTTGACTGCCAGCAGGTGCATTGGTAGCTGAAGCCACTGGTGCGCCTGGCCGTGGCGTTGCGGTTGGGTTACTACCACCACCAGGCCGTGGCGTTGCCGTAGCGACTGGTGCGCCTGGCCGTGGCGTTGCGGTTGGGTTGATTGGTGGAACAACCGTGGCAACTGGCACGTTGGTTGCTGGCACTGAAGTAATATCAGGCCGTGGCGTATTGCTTGGCTGATTTGGCTGTGGTGTATTGGTTGGTTGGTTTGGCCGTGGCGTATTGTTTGGCCGCGGCGTATTGTTTGGCCGAGTCGTAACCGGCACGCTCGTGTTGACAATCGGCGTAACTGGCGTGTTCACAATCGGCGTAACTGGCGTGTTCACAATCGGCGTAACTGGTGTGTTCACAATCGGCGTAACTGGTGTGTTCACAATTGGTGTTACTGGCGTATTGACAATCGGCGTAACTGGTGTGCCATTGCCTGGCGTGATAGTCACGATAATTGGTGTATTTGGCGTAGTCGTAATCACAATTGGGGTAAAGCTTGGGCCAGCAGTCCCAATGGTGGTCGTTGGCAAGGTATCCGGTACGATCACAGTGTCGCTTGCTTGCAACGTACGGTTAGCAGCTGAAGCGCTTGCCGTATTGACGATACTGGTGCCTGGCGCAACACTGGCATTCACTTGCACTTGGATGGTAACCACAATTGGATTACCAGCGGTCACGGTACCATTACAGTTGACCGTCGCGCCACCAACACAGGTTGCTGAGCCAAGCGCTTGGACAGCAATAAAGGTTACTTGGCTTGGTAATTGGTCAATAATCGTAACTGAGCGCGACGTTTGGCCATCACCATTATCTTGGAAACTTACCGTGATGATATAACTAAACGTCTCTCCAGGCTGAACGAGCGCCCGTGAACTACTCTTAGCCACAGCAATTGGTTCAGATGAAGGTAAGGTTGTTTCGGTTGCGGTTGCAGTTGTAATATCAGTTGGAACAGTTGCAATCGGTGTTTCTGGGGTAAGCGTAACGACACCAGTAATTGTACCGGTTGGGGTCAGTTCTGGTGGAATCGTATCAGTCGGAATAATAAGTGACGTTGGCGTTACACATGGATCTGGGGTTTGCCCCAAAGGTCGGTGCAAACGGGCGCTCCCACCCATGCCACCGCGAATAGCAGTTGGGCTAACCACATTGGTTGCGGTTGGGCTGACCACCGTCGTGATGGTTGGCGTAACCACGCTGGTTGAGGTTGGCAACTCAGGCGTGTCGGTCACACTTGGCGTATCCGTTGGCAAGCCAGGCGTGTCGGTCACACTTGGCGTATCCGTTGGCGAAATCACGCCGGTTGGCGTATCGGTCACACTTGGGGTATCGGTTGGAGTGCCCGGCGTGCCCGGTGTCGGATAGCTTGTTGCGGTCTCGGTTGGCGTGTTGGTTGGTTCTGCGGTTGGACAAGGTGTTATCAACGGCGTTTCAGTTGGCACCGGATAGGTCTGGGTAGCCGTTGGCGGCAGTGGAGTTACTGGTGTAGCCGCCGATGTTGGCCGAGGCGTGGTTTGAGCCTGAGCATTAAATGGAAAAATAGCACTGCTAATCGCGGCTAATAATGGCGTTGCCATCATAATGATGCTAACAACCAGCGCTGTTAACTCCCAGATTGTCCAGCGAACTTTGCCTTTACCTCGTTCGCGGAGGGATGTCGGGCGTTGCCGACGAAAAAAAGATTTCATGCGAAACCCCTCGATCTATTGCCTCCGCAATTAAGAGGAGAGCGCTGCCTGATCAATCAGCCGAGCTTTGACAACCAACCGTTGGGTGTCCCAAGCAGTACACGTGATCATCGTGATCATTGCTTGCTCGGTTGGATACATCACTTCGACTTGGTTTGGCCAAACTTGTTGAATAGTTTGGACTTGATAGTGATAACGAGTATCAGCTGTTTCAACATAAATATCGTGGCCCAGCTGAAGTTCGTTCAGTCGGCCAAAGACACTGCCACGAATGCCAGCATGCCCCGCAAAAACAGTATTGCCTTTGCCCGGTAAGGCGGTGCCATGATGATAGCCTACCGCATAATCGGCAACTTCCCAAATTCCATCACGCAAAAAGACTTCGTGGATCGGACTATCGAGTTGCATTGTTGGCACGATAATCCGTTTTGGCACAAGACTCATGGGATCAGGCGTTGGGGTTGGCGTTGCAGGTTGTAAAATAAACCCTTGCGCAGGCTCGAGATAATCTGGGGCCGCAGCACTAATCGCTGGCGCAATCACTGGGAGTTGTTGCCCCAAAACCTGATCAAGTTCGGCGGCACTGGCTCCAGGTGCAAGTGCTTCCCAAACTGGGGCTGGAGCAGATGGATTGCTGCGCGCATACCACCAATCGCGGCCATAGATATTGACCACCCAATAACCAAAGAAAACGATCACACCAATGATTAACAAGCGTTCTGAGCGCACTAAAATAGCATCAAGCACCCCACGGAAACGGTACCCTTGAAGTGCAGTCTTACGCTCTTCTTTGAGCGAACGAAGTTGGGCAGGTCGATGCAATGACGAACGCACTGGTGGTGGTGCTGCCAGCAATTCTTGAAGCAAGCCCAAATCGTCGTGTGTCGAATCGATGGTTGGCGGTTGTACCACTACAAACTCGTACTCTATATGCTTCAATCATCCCTAGAATGGCGCAAATTATATAGCTCTCTTTACAATTGCGCAATAGGACTAAAAGGCTACAAATCACGCTAAAGCGATCGTTTAACCCGTTATTGTCAAGCAAATTCTTAAGGCGCTGCGATGGTCAATGGTAGATAGAGCTGCGGCGCAATCGCGGTCACGCTTATTGTAACCGTTGTCGTCAAGCTTTGGTTTAGGCTCAAATTGCGCACTTGGTAGCTGAATGAATCAAGCCCATTATAAACAGGATCAGGCGTATAGCGAATGCTTTGTTGATCTGCATCGAGCCATGCTCGACCATGCTGCGGCTGTTCAAAGCTAACAATTTGGCTAAAACTGGCCTGATCATTCGCTAAGGGCGTGAGCCGATTGGCCTGCGAATATTGCAATACTTCGAAATAATCGGCGCTTGGCTGCCAATTATTGAGGGTGGGCAACGGAACTTGCAGCGCCGGATCGCCAAAAAAGGTAAAGGTATCAAGCAAATCAGGCGAGATATTCGCCGCTGCTAAATCAAGCTTACCTTGAATCGTCGCCGGCCCAACCAAGCTCCAACCATCGTTGATAATAGCATTCACAAAGCCCCGATCAAGATAATCGTGGCCATGAGCGATGCCCAAACCGCTGGCCGCCCACATGCCAACCGCACCTCGCTGCTGCTTCAAAAGCTGCATTTCAGCCAACGATTCGAGATCGTTTTGTTGATAATGGCCAGCGTAGCAACTCAACGAAAGCACCAATGGCAAGGCTGTGTTACTCAAGCTCGCCACCGATTGAGGATTAAAAATCGCTGGCTCAGCCCATACATCAATCCCCGCATGGCCAACATAATTGACCAAAAATTGGCCACTATTGATCGCATTGACAATCTCAGCCCGAAATTGGGTCAGATTGCTATTTGGCGTGTAATAGAGTAATTGCTGATCAATCGTCGCGGGTAAAATCTCCACAACCTCATTCGAAAGCCATGGAAAATCACCTGATTGATCAGGATCATCGGCGATAAATAGCAAATTATTGAGCCAAGGTGCATCGCTTGGCGTGGCTTCGTAGCTCAAAATTTTGTTGACCACATTCTCAACATCGCTCAGCGAACGAGCTGGAATACGCCCCAAAAACAAATCGGGCAAATTGTCGCTGCCAGCCACCGTTACATAGCGATTATCGGCGGCAGTTTCGCGCAACCACGGGTCAACATCAGCCAAATAGGGCGGAATAAAATTGGTAACTGGGTGGCCAATGCTATCGGCGTAATCGTGGGGATCGGCAGTGCCATCGCCAACCAATAGCACAAAACTCGGCGCTGGAGCCTGCCAATTGGCATAGGCATACTTGATAAAATCGGCAATCGCTTGCTGGTCAACTCGCCCATCGCCAAATTGGTCGTAAATCTGTTGGACATCGATTAACAATGGCTTGAGGCCTTGGCTCGCTCGTTGAGCCAACAACGGTTGCAGGGCGTTGCTCCAACTATTGGAATTAGCAGGATTGTAGCTAAGCACCAGATAATCTGCTTGTTGGCTGACCGCACTCAGATCGGGCTGGCTGAACCATGTGCTGCTCAAAGGCGTTTGGCGTTGGCTTTGCACCAAATAGCGCCGATTGCCTGTCGTTTCCCAGCTTAGTTGGCCTTGCTGCAAATTCCAGCCAACCAAACGGCGTGGCGCAAATGGCGTTTGCACATCAAATAGCAAGGGATTTTCGCTGCTAATGTTGCTAATCGTTTGATTTGGCGGAGTGCTTGACCACTGCAATTCGCCTGCAACCGCCTGCAATTGGCGCTGATAATCAAGCTCAACCCAATCGAGAAAGCTGGTTTCGCGCTCATTGCCAATCGGCACAATTGTTAGCTGGTTGGTTGGGCTAAGCCAGCCGCTTGGTACGCTAATCATTGGCTCAAGCACTTGAAAACCGGTCATTGTGACGGTGGTCAGCAAACGATTGTTGAGCCGAATTTCGGCCTGATGCTGATTACCAAGTTTGCCGCCATGCAAGCGCAAGCGCAAACGAGCTGGCTGATCAAAACGAGTCGCGCTATCAAGATTCCAATTGATCTGCAATGGTTGGGCAGTTTGGCCAGCACCCGGGCTATACCAATATTGCCACCACCAACGGTTTGTGCCGCTCGCCGGAAAAGCGCTCAAATAGAGTTTTTGTTCTTCCAAACGCAGGGTTTCGTTATAGGAATTGAGGCTTGGGCTAGCCGAATTAACCGATTCGCTGACCAACACAGTACCTGCTTGCTGCGAATTCCAGCGCACAATCACGCTGCCTTCGTGGCTTTGATCGCGATTGTAGGGCGGGAGATAAAACACCATGCCCGTGGCGGTGAGCAAACGTGGCAGTTGCTGGCGGCCCTGCCAAAGCTGCAAATTGGCAGCTTGATTGATCCATTGGCTTGGCACACCTGCCGCCTGCAAATCGCTCCAACGAATTTCGCTAATGCCAGGCTTGGCAAAACGCACGCGCAAACCAGTGGTCAAGGGCACGCTGCTCGCCAGTTGGGGTTTCAAGCTAGGCTCAGTAAGATCGCTGGGGTTAAGCACTTGTTGGCGCAGCAATTCATTCCACAACGGATCAGGGCGAAGCTTGCGCTGCGTGGAATCAGCCACAAATTCGAGGCTAATATCAATTGAGCTTGGTACAAGCAGTTGCTGCTTGGCTGGTTGCCATTGCGCCCCAAAAATCGTCAAGGGTACGAGTTGTTGCTCACGCACTTGGACAACTTGACCAAGGCTGGCCCATGCCGCTGGATACTGCGCTTGTTTGGTAGCAGTGCTTGGGGTGCTGGTCGCGATGGCCTTGCTTGGCTGCAATGGGTCAACCTGCCAACCGTTGGTCGGGTTGAGTTGCAGTTGCTGGCGATAGGATTGCAGATCGTTGGCGACAACTGATCTGAGCTGCAAGTGATAGCCAGTTGGCACAACCAACCAGTGAGCTGAACGCGGCAAGGCAGGTTGATCGGCGCTGGCATCATTTTGCCAGCCAGCCAGCTTAATCGCATTGGCGGATACGTTTGGTTTTGGCAATTGAAGATTAATCTGCAAATGCTGACCATGGCGTTGGAGCGTCAGCGGAGCAGTAGCAATTTGGGCCACCACCGGTTGACGAATCAGCAACATCGACATCACTAAACAGCCAATTAACCAACGCTGGAGCATAATTACCTCAGATATTTCGGTTTGATCAACCAACGCCGCGCATGACGCAGCCACGCCAGAAGCCATTGAACGTAACGCCCAAGCCGATTGAGCTTCAAGTGAGCATTTGGCGTTTGCCAAGCGACAGCCTGGGCCACAATTGCCGAGCGCTCGATCCAGCCATCGAAATAGGGGCAGGCATCGCCAGCAATCAAATATCGCTGTTGGTTGCGCCAAAGCACCCGATGCATGACCACGCGTTGCCCAACATCAGCCAAAACCACGCTGCCCAAGCTAATAGTTGCTGGCATATCAGCAATTGTCACCAAGGTTTGGTCAGGCAGGATTGGCTGCATACTGCGGCCCGCCACTTGGAGCTGGAGCCTACCACCTGCCTGCACAACCAACTGCGCCAAGTCGTAGGCCTCGGCGGCGCTGAGCACTCGTTCAGCCAAGGAGTTGGCGCACATAGCTAATTACCTCAGAATCGGGCACAAACGCCAAGTGCCATTGGTCCACTTTGCTGGTAGCATAATCGGCAAGCTCCAAGGCTTGGTCGAGGGCAATTGGGTTCCACAAGGGCAGAAATTGCTCGGGCAACCAATGGCGCAAGGCTTGGGCGCTGCTCAAACGAGTGGCGTGGTTGGTTGCGCCATGGCTGGGGTAGCATATTGCCCGTACTGGGGCTGCTTGGGCAGCGATTAAACCAGCGCTGCTATACCATGGCGTGCCATAAGCCCAAAGCTGGTCGGCATGCCAACGCACAATCACCCGATCATCGCTCAAAATGCTAGCTCCCGCGCTATGCCAAAGGCGCGCTGAGGTTGATTTGCCCACGCCTGGCGGGCCAACCAAGAGCAAGCCTTGCCCTGCATCGACCACGCCGCAGGCATGCAACAAACCACCTTGATGCACACTCAGCCATTCAATTAAGATCAACTGCAAGCCTGGATAATCAAACAACACTTCGGCGGCGCTAACACTTGAATCATGGCTGAGCAACCACGTATCAGCGGCGGTTTGTTGCAACGCCCACAATGGCTCGGCATGAGTTGGCGGGTGGCCGACGATACTGCGAATATGCTCGTGCTGCCAAAGCGCCCAAACCTGATCGGCCTGAAAAAGCCGCTGACCAAGCGGGTAGCGGTCAGCGGCAGCACAGGTGTGAATCTGAAGATCGGCGGTTGAAGCATTGATTTGAAATTGCTGGTCGACCATAGCTGGCCACGCTGGCAGATCAAGTGCAATTCGACAACCGCCAATGGAAAGCATTACCATCGCAAAAAAAGAACGCTTAACTAAAACAGGGCGTAATTTTACAGTTTGCGCCCGATGTGGCGCTACTGGTCGTGCGGCACACCGCCAACACATCTTCTTTAATCCGCAAGCCAACCGTTTCGATGGTTGGTTTGACATAGGCTTTGCGGGGCTTGCGTTCTGGCTTGGTCGATGATTGTTGTGCCATGAGACATCCTCCGGTACGCGGTTAGCGAACCTCTAGACAAATTGCATTATTGATCCAACGGTCGGCATTTTCAGCAAAGGCTGAAACCCGCGCCTTCGTACTATCACACACCCAATCGATTGGGCGATTTTCCAAGCTGTTACGCTCTAAGGTCGACCAACCTGGACAATTGGTACAGACCAGTGACATTTCGCAGGAGTGACAAGCAGTGGCTTCAGTATTGCGGGTTTCGCGCACTTCGGCCAAATAGCCATCCCACACATCCATAAAATTGGTTGCCCGCCAATCGACAGCGCGCGTGCGGGTAATCATACACGGGCTGACCATGCCATAGGCATCGACATGGCCCGATTTATTGGCAGCGCCACAGGTGAATGTTTTTTCGCCGCCCTTCATCTGATAGCCCAAAAAGCCGTTGCAATAATCCTGCCATTCCTCGACCCGCTGGGGATCAAGTTTTTCGATGGCGATCAATTCTTCTGGGCTAAGCCGTAAAGTGGTAGGAAAACGATCGCCATTCAAGCGCGGGTGAATCATGCCATCATAGCGAAAATCCCAGCCATAGTGCTCGGCTACAGCTTTCATGGCCAAAAATTCGTGCGAATTAATATTGAGCAGCACGGTTTTGAGCACCACATCAAGCTCATATTCGGCCAGCAGCGCCAAGCCTTGCATACATTTAGCAAACGATCCAGGCACACGAGTCACGGTTTCGTAGGTTTCGGCGGTTGCGCCATAGAGCGTCACTTCGACCAAATGTGGCTTGTAGTTGCTCAAAAATTCAGCTCGTTGGCGGGTAACCATGGTGGCATTGGTGTAAATCGAAATTACAAAGCCAAGGTTGCGAGCATAAAGATATAACTCTTCAAAATCGCGGCGCACCATAATTTCGCCACCAGTGAGCAGCAACCACAGCGTGCCAGCTGCCGCCATCTCATCGAGCAGGCGTTTACACTCCTCGGTTGAAAGCTCACGTTGGCGGGCAGCTTGATGATTGACAGGCAAGTTGATATAGCAATGTTGGCAATTTAAGTTACAGCGCTCGGTCAACTCAAACGACATCGAAACTGGCACGCGCCCCAAGGCTGATAATCGGACATTGAACGCCGCATCGTTGGTTTCTGCACATAATTCCATGCTTAGGCAACCTCCTGAATAACGGCGGCCTCAAGCATCGATTCCAACAACGGAATCAGATCGTCTTGGGCGGCGCGCGGTTCAACATCGTATTCGGCACACACATGCTCGATCAATTCGGCCAAACTTTGGGGCGTTGCCAAAGCCTGCCAAACCAGCGCGGCGGTTTCGTTAAGCGCAAAAATAGCATTGAGGGCGGCGGTGTTTGGTCGTACAGGAACCAACACCGTTTCACTCCCAATGCTACGGGTAACAATCGCCGGATCACGGACAAATCGTTGTGGAGCGTGCTCATTCATAAGTGTCTACTCAAACCACAAGGGTTAGCAATTGCAATGATTTTCATCTTAGCATGAACTGATCTCCACGTCCAAGCCCTGTTATATCCCTCGATTGTGGGACTTTTAGTTTAGACTTGCGGTGGCGCGAGCCGAGCTTGCACCGCAAATAAGCGCAATTCAGCTTTATTACCCAACCCTAATTTGCTATAAATATTGCGTAAATGGGTTTTGATTGTTTCTTCGCTGAGAATTAATTGCTGGGCAATATCGCTGTTGCGGCGGCCTTCGGCGGCCAAGAAAAAGACTTGGCGTTCGCGCTCGGTTAGGGCGTTCAAGGCATCGTTGGTTTTGGTCGAGACGGTTGGCTGTGGGCCTTCCAACAGTTGGCGCACAACTTTTTGGGCAATCGGGCCAGCCAAAACGGTCTCGCCTTGGGCAACCGCGCTAATATGACTAATCAAGCGCGAAGGATCTTCGGTTTTGAGCACATAGCCAGCAGCCCCAGCGGCCAACGATTGGCGAATCACATCATTGGTATCGTTGGCGGTCAGCATCAAAACTCGCGTGCGTGGCGATGCTTCAACAATTGTGCGACACACTTCATAGCCAGGCATATCAGGCAAGCTAACATCGAGCAGCGCTACATCAACAAATTGATCTTTCGCCACTACCGCAGCGTCGCGCCCATGCCCAAGCACGCCAACAACTTCCATCTCATCGTGGGTTTCGAGCAGGGCACGTACCCCTTCACGAAACACTGGATGATCATCAACAATCAGGATCCGCATGGGGTACTCCTTCTTCAGAACAGATGCGAAAACAGGTAAAAAACAGACAATGCCTATCCACTGTAGGGGTGAGAGTTTACGAACAGAATTACGATTAAGTGAGTATTCATGCGGTATGGCTATGTTGTTCCAAGGGCAACCAACAGGTGAATTGCGAACCTTGACCAACGGTGCTGGCGACCGAAATGGTGCCACCCATCAGGGCCAGCAACTCGCGAACAATGGCTAAACCTAAGCCGCTCCCACTCTCGGTTGGGTTACTACCGCGATAAAAACGTTCAAATAAGCGTTGTTGATGTTCGGCTGCGATGCCCGGCCCCGTATCAGCGACCGTAATAATTGTGCCCGCCTGCCCAGCTTGAATCTGGCGATCAACTGAGAGGGTGACAGTGCCACCATCGGGTGTAAATTTGAGTGCATTGCTCAGCAAGTTGACGACCACTCGCATAAATTGATCAGGCGCGAGCCACAACGCAGGCAAATTGCTGGTGCATTCTTGAAAAATCAAGCGTTGTTCGCGCGCTTCGGCCAATGGGCGATAGGTTTGAGCCAAATTGCGCAACAACTCGATAATATCCACCCACTCCGGATTGCTGTGCATCAAGCCACTATCCAAGCGGGTCAGCGTCAGCAAATCTTCGACGATGGCCTCCAAGCGCCCAGCCTCGCTTGCTATAGTTTCGAGATATTGGGGCAATTTGGTTTTAGCCTTAACTTGCTGCGCCAAGCGCGCATAGAGTTTAATGTTGGCCAACGGCGTGCGCAATTCATGCGAAGCATTGGCGACAAACTGAGTTTTAAGCCGATCATATTCCTTCAGCCGCGTAATATCGTGGAGCACAATCGTCCACCAATCTTCTTGCTCGCTGAAAATCGGAATATAGGCAATATGGATGCCCAGATCGGTGGTTGGATTTTGCTCAAGCACAATTTCATCGCGCACACTATCGCCAGTCTGTTGCGCTTGCTTAAAAAGTGCCAACACAAGCGGCGAAAGATCTTTGAGATGCTCGGGGACTGGCGGCGTAACTGCGAAAAAAGCCAAGGCTTGGGGATTAACAAAGTGGATGCGGCCATCGCCATCGACCAAAATCAAGCCTTCTTCCATGGCGGTGAAGGCTCCCTCGAATTTGCGCCGCTCATCGTTAATATCAGCAATCAGTTGGGCATTCTCAATCGCCATGGCCGCATGCTGCGCAATCACATTCAGCAGCGCCTCATCATCCATGGTAAAAAAGCCAATTTCGGGATGCACCAAGGTCAAAACCCCGCGCACCCGTCGCCCGCGCAACAGCGGCACACACAGCACCGAACGCACATCCAAGGTATCGCTAGGATAATCGATCCAGCGTTCGTCGAGGTTGGTATCGGCAATTAAGGCGCTTTGGCGGTGTTTCAATACCCAACTTGCCAAGCCTTCGCGCAGAATCCGGTTGGTAAAAGGGGTTAAGCGTGCTTGTTGAAAACGCTCGGAGAGCAAATGCATTTGCACTTCGTCGTGCTCGCCATATAAAAAGATGCTGCCACGCACCGCGTTGGTAAAGCGAGTGGTGGCCGAAAGCACATGTTGCAAAACATTCGGCAAACTTAACATCGTCGCAAACTGTTGAGCGAGGCTATAGAGCAACTGCAACCGTTCATACTCGGTTCGCAAACGCTGATATGAATCTTCGGGGCTTGGCACCGGACTAGCTTCATTCGCGGCCATAGGATACTCCACAGCTATGCGGCTTATGCTAAAAATTATAACACCGAGTTTCAAGCCACAAGGGGAGCCGAAAATCGCCTCATGGACTGATTAATGAGTATGATACAATGATTCACGATGAAACCAAATGCTGCTGAGTACCAATTCCAGATTTTCGTGTTTAATGCTGTGTGTACTCATCACTCACATTGAGGTACTGATGGTATTTGCACGACCAAACATTCGTTTAGGCACGGTTAAAGCTAGCTCCAAGCCACTATGGTTTGCTCAAACGCTCAAGCGTTTTGGGGTATGGTGGGCTGCTTCAACCATCCGTTCAGACTCATCGGACGTAGTGCCTATTAACGATAATCAACGCCCAATGCCAGGTGATCCATTGGGCGATAACGTGCTGATTCGACGGATTGCCCAAGGCGATGAGCAAGCATTATCGCAGCTCTACGACCGCTACGCTGCTACCGTGATGGGGATTGCCCTAAAAATCGTGCGTCAACGCGAGATCGCCGAGGAAATTACCCAAGAGGCTTTTTGGCGGGTTTGGCAACGAGCGAGCACCTTTGATAATAGCCGTGGCAATTGTGCCCCATGGCTCTTTGGAATCGCCCGCAACCTGAGCATTGACGAACTGCGGCGACGAGCAGCGCGGCCTCAAGCTGCCTACGAAGATCCAGAGCGACCATTGCTTGAGTCGATTGCCGACGATGCTGATATTGAAGAAGTCGTTTGGCTTGGCGAACAACGCTCAGTCGTGCGTTCAGCTATGCAGGCGCTTTCCGCCGAACAACGCGAAGCCTTGGAGTTGGCCTATTTTAGTGGGCTGACCCAGCGCGAAATTGCCGATAAATTAGGCAATCCGTTAGGCACGATTAAAACCCGTGTCCGGCTTGGCCTATTGAAACTGCGCGATCTTTTGGGTACACATCAGTGGAACGAATAATGGATACACAATTAGAAGAACTCTTGATTGGGTATGCGCTTGGCATTTTGAGTGCCGACGAGCAACAATCGGTCGAAATTCAAATCGCGAATAATCCACTGCTGCGCACAAAAATTCAGCAGTTGCAACGGACTGTTCATCAGTTGGCTTTGGCTGCGCCGAAAGTGCAACCAACCCCACTGGTTAAGCAACAGTTGTTGGCTCGTGCGCGGGCCAGCAAGCAAACCAGTCCAATCACTCGTCCAGCAGCCCGAAAGCTTTCGCTGGCTTGGGCACTCACCTTGGCGCTTTTAGTCGCCTTGGGTGGCTGGAACATTGGTCTGCGCGGCGAAAATAATCAATTACGCTCCGATATTGCCGGGCTTGAACGTGAAGTTGCCGATGAGCGGATTCGGCGGGTGCAAGCAGATGAACGGATTGCCAAAGCAGAACAAGCGGTTTCGTTTGTCGTTGCCCAAACTACCACCTCGCGCCAATTGGCTGGCACTGAACAATCGCCGACAGCCGTTGGTACGATGTATATGCAACCAGGCAATCAAACTGCCGTTTTAGTGGTTGATGGGCTGCAACCCTTGCCTGAAGGTCAGGTTTATCAGTTTTGGTTGGCCCGAGCTGGGCAAGAGCCAATTCCCAGTGATCAATTTTTGGTCAGCACCAATGGCCATGCGCAATTGGTCATTACTGCCGATAGCCAGGTTAACGATTTTCAACAAGTAATGGTCACAATCGAAGTTGCTGGCGGAGCACAAACCGTTCCAGGAACCACCGTTTTGGCAGGTAACCTCTAACATTGACCCAGCCACGCTCAATTTGGGGGTGGCTGGCCGCCGAAAAATAGGCCTATTGGCAAACTAGCTGCATCGCTTAATTCATGGTTTAATCATGGCTATGCTGTAACTGTGAGGTGGTGCTATGTGGCGATTTTTATCAATTGGCCTGCTCATTTTCAGTCTTTTGCCCTCGGTCAGTGCCCAAACAACCCAACCTGTTCAATTTATTGTGCCGATTGCCAGCGTAACCAATAGTGGGCTAAACTTCGATAATCGTGGTCAGCCGCAACGCACAATTAAGCTCTATGAAGCGTGGCCCGCCAGCCAAACCCAACGCCAGCCAAACCCGGCGTTGCGGGTGCATGTCCCCAGCTTTGCGCAGAAAATCGACCCCAATCTACTGAGCAACTGGCGTAAAGCCGCCAATCAACCCCAAACAATGCTCGTGTTTTTGGCCGATCAAGCAGATCTCAGCCAAGCTAGCACCATCAGCGATTGGGCTGAACGTGGCGATTATGTCTATAAAATACTAACCGAGCATGCTCAACAGTCCCAAGCACCATTAATTGATAAGCTACGCGCCCAAGGCGTAACGGTTCAATCGCTGTGGATTGTCAATAGCTTGATTATTGAAGGCGATCAGCAATTGGCTTTGGATTTGGCTCAGCAGCCTGCGGTTGCTAGCATTGCAGCGAATCAAACATGGAATAATCCCCATTTAACGACAATCCCAGCGACCGATCCAGAAAATTTCGCGTGGGGCTTAACCGCGGTCAATGCGCCGCAAGTGTGGGGTGATTGGGGCGTGCGCGGCCAAGGGATCGTGGTTGCCAATATTGATACCGGCGTAACCGTCAGCCATACCGCCTTGCTCAAAAATTATCGCGGCTGGTCGGCTAATGGCTTGAGCAACGATTACAACTGGTTTGATCCGACCTATCAATATCGTTTGCCGACCGATCCCGCTGGCCATGGCACGCATACGATGGGCAGTATGGCTGGAGCCAATGATCGCCAAGGTATGGCCTTGGGCGTTGCGCCCGCTACTCGTTGGATTGCTGCCAGAGCATGTGATGTCTGGACATGCAACGAAGCAGCGTTGATGCGCAGCGCCCAATGGATGCTAGCTCCAACACGGGTTGGCTGCGAACGTAATCAGCAGATTGCCTGCGATCCGCGCCCAGATTTGCGGCCTCATATCATTAACAATTCGTGGGGCGGCTCCGGTGAGAGCACTTGGTACAGTGGCTACATCAGCGCTTGGGATGCAGCAGGAATTATGAGCGTCTTTGCTGCCGGCAATTTGGGGAGTGATGGCTGCCGTACCAGCGCTGCCCCAGGCAATAATCCCAATGTATTTAGTGTCGGCGCTGTCGATAGCAATAACCTGATCGCCGAGTTTTCATCACGCGGCCCAACCAGCGATGGCCGCACCAACCCCGATTTGAGCGGCCCCGGCGTGCGCGTGCCTTCGGCTTGGCCCGATGGCTCAACTGCGCTGATGAATGGAACATCGATGGCCGCGCCGCATGTCAGTGGCATTGCCGCCCTAATTTGGTCGGCCAACCCGCAATACATTGGCAATTTAGCTGCGACCCAAGCCTTATTAACTGATACGACCGTGCCCCGCTATTCAGCTCAATGTGGCGATTCGGCCACAGCCCGCCCGAACAACGTCTATGGTTGGGGCAGCGTCGATGCCTATGCCGCAGTCAGCGCTGCACGGGTCGATGTGGCATGGCTCAATCTGCCAGAGCAATTGGTGGTTCCCGCCAACGCCCAAATAACCATTCCAATTACCTTGGATACCCGCCAAGTAAGCGTGGCAGGAACCTATCGGGCCAATGTGCTAATTGTCGCAGGTGCAAGTACATCAACTATTGAGCTAGAGTTAGTAGTGCAAGCAGCGCCCAACACCAGCCAATTTACTGGCCAATTGGTCGATTTTTGGCATGGGCGCGGGGTTTATGGGCGGGTCAGCGTTGGCAATGGCCCTTCAGTCTATACTGATCAGTCTGGGCGTTACACGATGACGCTCACGATTGATAGCCATCAGCTCAACGCCCAAGCCAATGGCTACCATCCAAACAGCGCCAGCGTTGATCTTGCGCTGCAAACCACCAAACTTGTGACAATGACCCCTGATATTCCCCATGTGCAAGCTGAAATTCCAGTTATTAGCACAACCCTCACCTTTGCCGAGCAACGCACAATTCCGATCACCCTTAGCAACCTTGGCACTCAACCCTTGACGATTAAGCCCCAAATTCCTAATCAAGATTGGCAAATTACGCCAGCGCCAAGCGTTGGGTTATACGCTACGAACGGCTTGGCTGAGCTAAAACTCAAGGACGACCAAATTTATACCGATGCGTTAGATTTGGGCTTTCATGCACCTTTATTTGGGAAGTTAGCCAACAAACTCTACCTTAGCTCAAATGGCTGGGTTTCGTTGAATCAGACTGGGTTTTCAGCCCCCAGCTCTAACTGTTTTCCGGCCAACAATCTGCCGAATGCCACTTTTGCCGCCTTCTGGACGGATCTTGATCCTTCGAAGGGTGGCATTATTCGGGCGGGAAACATCGACCCTGAAACGTTTGTAGCCAGTTTTGAAAACGTGCCACTGTGGCAAGATGAGAATATTGTTACGCCGGCTCCAACCTATAGCTTTCAAATCATTATTAAGCGCAGTGGGTTGGTGGAGTATCGGTATGCGGCAATGAATTCAGTGCCGAGCAAGTGGGGAATTGGCACCCATAGCACGACGAGTTTGGCGCAGGCTATCGGTTGTCATCAAAGCCATGAATATCTGACGACCCAAAATTGGCACTTACGCAATCAAGCAACGAGTGCGCAATGGCTAAGTGTGGAGCCAAGCACTTTGACGATTGCGCCCAATCAGCAGGCGATTATGCAGGTTCAGCTCAAAGGTTTTGGCGCAATGGCATGGGTGCAGCATCCAGCACTTGGGGTGGTGCAGCTCAATACCAATGATCCGCGCCAAACACAAATTGCTGTTTCAGCCCATGTGGGCCTGCAAACAGCACCTTATCAAACCTACGCCAATACGATTGTAATTAGTAACCCGTTGGCCGATCCATAGGAGCAAGTTGGCGTAAATCAAGGGTTGCATTTGGCCAAGCCAGCGTGCGATAATCAAAGCTGCTGGATTTGGTTTGGCATAGGAAGGTTGCTGGAATGAGTTTAATCATTCGTTGGTTAATTAATGCAGTGGCAATTGGCATCACTGTTTATATTGTGCCAGGAATTAGTGGCGGCGTTAGTTCAATTAATCAACCACTCAGTATTGATATTAAGACCTTATTGGCGGTTAGTTTAATTTTTGGCTTGATTAATGCATTAGTGCGCCCGATCCTGAAACTTTTATCATGTCCGCTCGTACTTTTGACGCTTGGCTTGTTTATCTTTGTGATCAATGCAGGAATGCTGTTGTTAACATCGGCAATTGCCCAAGATTTGGGCTTACAATTCTATGTTGAAGATTTTGGCACAGCGCTCATTGGCTCAATTGTTATTTCGTTGATCAGTATTGTTTTGACCGCTGTTGTTGGTGATGGCGATGAGAAACGCGAACGCCGTCGCCGCTAGAGAAGATGGGTTGAAGTAGGTATTCGTTGATTGTGTTGAAAGGAACGCCCTTATGAGTAATCCATACCAACCACAAGATCCCAACAATCCATACGGCCAACAACCACAACAACCCTATGGCCAACAGCCACAACAACCCTATGGCCAACAACCGCAACAACCATACGGCCAACAGCCCTATGGCCAACCACAGCAGCCATATGGTCAACAACCATACGGGCAACAACCCTATGGCCAACAACCATTTGTGCAAGGTGGCTATGCCGTGCCAAATGCTGCTGGCATGTATGCTGGTTGGGGTGCACGCTTAGGGGCCTATATCTTAGATGTCTTGGTCTTGTTGATTCCCTCGGTTCTGGTGAGCGTGATCACTGGTGGCGGTGTTGCGGCTAGCTTCAACCTCACTGGAAACCGCACCGCTAGCAGCGTTGCGATGTTGATTATTGGCACCTTGCTTAACTTGGTAATCACTTATGGCTACTTCATCTATTTCCATGGCACAACTGGCCAAACGATTGGCAAGAAAGTGTTAAATATTCGAGTGATTCGGCGCAACAACCAAGCAATGGATTTTGTCGCCGCCGCCAAACGCTTGGCAATCACCTTTGCCTCGTCGGCTGTAAGCCTCTTACTTGGTATTGTAACCTTTGGGGATAGCCTTACAACCTTCGGCATTTTCAGCTTGATTAACTTGGCGTTTAGCATTGCGGTGCTGCTAGACTACCTCTGGCCATTGTGGGACCCCCAAAAGCAAGCCTTGCACGATAAAGTTGCCGATACTTTGGTTGTTCGGGCATAACTAACAACGAGCATGGTATAATGGACACGCTCCTAAGTTCGCCTTAGGAGCGTGTTTGCACATAACAAGGAGTTTCTCTCATGTCCGATGGTACGCCAACTCATGAGCTAGATTTAGTAGTAGGCTCGATGATCACCGTCAGCCCAGAAGATGATCGAGCAATGTTTGAAGAAGAAAAAGCTTGGGTTGAAGATGTTCAAGACCTGTTGCGCGAAGAAGGCGTTGAGGTTGACCTGCTTTCAATGCCAGGAGCAGAAGTGTACAACGGCGGCATTGCGACATTTGCCGATCTCTACAATTTGCGCCGCTTAGCTGCTCACTCAGAAAAAGGCAGCGACTTGGAAAACTTGCCAGCGACCCAAGAAGATGATGAAGTTGACCCAGTGTTGGCCAATATTTGGGAAGGCGAAAGCCAAACCAAATACCCACACTTGATCAACCATCAAGGCGAAGGTGGCTACTATTTGCCAGTCGATTTTGCTGAGCCAATTTGGTTGAGCTACGAAGGCGAAGAAAGCGACGAAGAAGAATGGGGCGAAGAAGGCAGCGAAGACGTTGTCTCATTCGGTTCATCAGTAGCCTTGGCCCGCGAATTGGCCGAACTCGAAGCCCAAGTGCACAACTTGCGCAGTGCTGAAGGCCAAGCTGCTCACCAAGCGTTACACGAACTGCGCGCTGCTGCCCAACATAGTATCGAAAACAATTTACCCTTGATTTTGTGGTAATTGTAGCCTAAGTCGCATGGCTCCACGCTGGTTGCAACACTGGCGTGGGGTTTATTTTGCTAGTAAATCTCCTTGCGTTTGGGGCATGCTCTACAGTATAATTTTCCTCAGAGAAGCCTGAAATCTACGATTTGAGCACAACACCTATGGCTGACGTTGCAACTACCCAACATCACGCACGTCCAACTGGCGGTTTTCAGTTGTTGGCAATTGCCGAGGCAATCAACAACGCAGCAAATCTTGGGACTTTGCTCGCAACAGTGGCCGAATGGTGTGCTACTGGTTTTGGGGTCGAAGTAGTTAAGCTAGGGCTGCTCGATAACGAACATCATAATGCTTCGCCTGCGCCATATCTGTATGGCAACCCAAGCAAAGCTAGCCAAAAATTGCTTGATCAGGCGATTACCCACACGATTGAACATAAAACGCCAACCCTGCCAAGCGACGATGAGAGCGCTCAAGCTCAATTGTTGGTCTTGCCTTTAACCGCGAGCCAGCAACTAATTGGCTTTTTAGCGTTATTGTTGCCCAAGAAAGGTCGTTGGTCGAGCGCTGCGATTGAGGCTGCTCAATTGTTGGCTCAGCATGTAGCTTTGGCGGTTTCGGCCTTGCAACTCAAAGACTATACCGCCAAACGCAACCAAGAAATTAATACCCTCAACGATATTGCCGCCACCATCACTTCGTCACTCGATCCACGCCAAGTCTATCGCTTGGTGGTCAAGAAGATTAACGAATATTTTCAGGTTGAAGCTGGTTCATTGCTGCTGCTCGATCCAGCAACCAATGAGTTGGTCTTTGTGATGACGCTCGAAGCTGGCGAGGAAAAATTGGCTGGGGTGCGCGTGCCACCGGGCCAAGGCTTGGTCGGGGCCGCAATTACGACCCGCCAGCCAGTGGTTGTGCTCGATGCTCAAAACGATCCGCGCTTCTATCGGCGGGTCAGCGAAGATGTGGGCTTTGTAACCCGATCAGCGTTGTGCGTGCCCATGCTGGTGAAAAATCGTGAAATCGGCGTGATTCAATTGCTGAATAAGTTGGAAGGTGTGTTTAATGCAGAAGATACCCAACGGCTACAAGCGATGGCCAACACGGTGGGCGTGGCAATCGATAACGCCAATCTATTTCACGAAGTTTCGCAAAACCGCAACCGCCTACAAGCGCTGCTCAACTCCACCACCGACGGCATTTTGATGATCGATCCTGATGATGTGGTGCTGACTGCCAATCCGATGCTGGGCGAATTGTTTGGCTGGGAATGGCGACATATCATCGGTGAGGCTGGCAGCGATATTCTGGCCCGCATCAAAGAGCAATCGCGGGTGGTCAACGAATTGCCCAATAGCGAAGCCTACGAAATTGAAGTGCTACGGCCCCGCACCCGCTACGTGCGCCAAGAGCCGTTGCCTGTGCGCAATAATTTTGGCAATGTGATTGGCACGCTGATTGTGTTCCACGATATTAGCGAGGAATATCAACTAGCCCAAATTCGCGAAGATTATATGGGTATGTTGGTGCACGATTTACGCGCGCCGCTGACCGCGATCATCAATGGCATGACCATGGTGCGGCGTGGTTTTGCTGGCCCGATCAACGACCAACAACGCGAATTGCTCGATATTGCCAACAATAGCAGCCAAGAAATGGTCGGCATGATCAACACCTTGCTGGATATTAGCAAGATGGAAGCAGGCGAATTGGTGCTGAATCGTGCGCCATGCTCAGCCTACGAAATTGCCGATCGCGCTTCTGAACGCTTGATTAACTCGGCGCGCAGCCTGAACATCAGCATTAACCTGGATATGGCATTGAACTTGCCGATTATCGATGCTGACCAAGATAAAATTGTGCGGGTGTTGCAAAACTTGCTCGACAACGCGATTAAATTTACGCCAGTTGATGGAAGTGTTACAATCCGCGTGCGCCAACTAGCCGATAATAACCAGCAGACGATCTGTTGGAGTGTGATTGATGCGGGGCCAGGGATTCCTGAAAGCTACCGTGCCAAGATTTTCGATAAATTTGTGCAGGTTGCCGGCCAGCGCAAAGGCACCGGCTTGGGCTTAGCCTTTGCCAAACTTGCATCAGAAGCCCATGGTGGGCGAATTTGGGTCGAAAGCACTGAAGGTCAAGGCAGTACATTCTCGTTTACCATTCCATATGAGCCAGCAGTGAAATAACCTTGTATGTTTGTCAACCTGCGGCGACGGCTTAAAAGGCGCATTCGGTATAAAATCACCCTGCCATATTTGCTGTTGCTAGCATTTTTGTCGGGTTTATTGATTGTGATTATTTTTTGGCTGTATGCCCAAAGCTTGCAGAACCAACTGAATCAATCGCTGCGTACCAGCGCCACCAACACTGGCGTTGGCTTGGAAACAATCGAAGCCCAAATTCTCGATAACTTGCGCCTACTTGTCACTTCGCCTGCCAACGAAAAAGAAGATTTGCTGAGCACTGCCGAGGCATTTAGCAAAAATGACGTTGATCAGGTCGAAAAGATCGTCAACAATGCCTTTAATTATTTCAAGCCCTCACGCTTAATTGCGCTCAATGCTGATGGTCAAGTTTTGGTCGATGCCGCTAGTTCAGCGGTATTGAGCCGCAGCCCCTCGCTGGTTGGTAGCAGCGAATTAGCCAAAGATAGCTTGATTCAGGCGGTGCTGCGTGGCCAAGTTGATGATTATGGCGATAAATATGCCAGCCTCTTGCGCATCGGCACAAATCCACCGTACACGATGTTTTTTGTGGTTGCTCCGGTCAAATTAACAGTTGGCAGCAGCGAGCAAGTGGTTGGGGCAATTATCTATGCAGAGCCGTTAGAGCGAATTGTCAACGAGGAATTACCACCACGCAACGGCGCAACAATTACCGCAATTCTCAATAGCGATGGCAGCGTTTTGACCAGCAATCCGCCGCAAGAAGCAGCTGAATTGGTCATCAGCGCCAATCAGATTGAGCAAATTAAGGCCAGCCAAGCCAACCCCGACCCAGAAACCCGTGGCACACTGTTTACCACCATTCAACGTGGCGATACCAGTTATCAAGTAATGTATAGCCCAATGCGGATTCGGCGGGCGCTGAATGGCTATTTTGCGGTTGGTCTGCCGCGCAGCAACATTGATCGGGCTTGGCAACAAGCGCGAGTGCTGATTTTCCTCTTTGGCATTCTTTCGCTGATCTCAATTATTTGGATCAGCGTGCGGGTTACACGCAGCATCACCGTGCCGCTTGGCGAGTTGGTCAGTACCGCCTTGCGGATCAAAAGCGGCGATTTAGAAGGCCGTAGTTTTGTTTCCGAGGAAAATGAGCTTGGCACGCTCGCGACGGTTTTAAATGATATGACCGATCGCTTGCTCGATTTATATCGCACCAGTCGCCAACTCGGTACAGAATTGACTCTTGATGGCGTTTTGACCCAAACCACTGCCGCTGTACAACGCCTCATTCCCGAGGCCGAAGTTGATGCTTTGGTGGTCGAACAAGGCGTTTGGCATTATGTCACCACCGAGACCGTGCGCGAAATTGCGCGGCCTTTTCCCGCGACCAGCCTTGAAACGCTCGCGCCAATGGTGACGATCACCGAAAATCCGGCCTTGGATAGTGCTTTGCGTCCGCTTGCGCCGAATGTGCAGTTGGTTTTGCCCTTGCGCACCCAGCAACAAGTTATTGGCGCGTTGTTGGTGAAGAATGATCACGCTATGCCAGCAGCTAGCAGCATTCGCGAGCCACTGAGCGCAATCGCCAGCATGACCGCGACAGCGATGCAAAACGCTGTGCTCTACACCACAGTTCAAGATGAAGCCAGCCGCAAGCAGGCAATTTTGCAAAGTATCGCCGATGGGGTGATTGTGCTTGATCCCGATGGCAAAGTTATTTTGGTCAACCACACCGCCACTGCCATGCTCGGCGCGAGTGAAGCCGATTTGTTGGGCAAGAGCTTTGCTGAATTCAGGCTCACGCCATTGTCGGGCGGCGCTGAGCTGTTTGCCACGCCCACAGCCACAACCTTTTATGAAACCAGCGCTCAGCGCATTTTGACCGTCAATGCAGCGCCGGTTGAACGCGAAGGCTTGCAATCGGGCGAAGTGTTGGTGTTGCACGATGTGACCGAAGAACGGGCAATGGATCGGGCCAAAACTGACTTTATCGCCACAATTTCGCACGAACTGCGCACGCCGTTGACCTCGATTTGTGGCTATGCCGATTTGCTGTTGCGCGGCTTTGTTGGGCCATTGACCGACGAACAAACCCAATTTATGACCACAATTCGCCAACAAGGCCAAAGCATGGTCGAAGTGCTGCAAAATGTGATTGTGATTGCCAGCATCGAAGCCGGCAACATGGAACCGCAAATTGAGCAACATTTATTACCTGAACTGCTACCGCCAATAGCCCAGGCGTTCCAGAAGGGCTTTGAGCAAAAACAACTCAAATTGCTCATTGATATTCCAGAGAACATGCCGTACATTGTAGTAGATCGCGACCACTTCAAGATAATGCTGACCCAGCTTTTGGAGAATGCCCGCCGCTATACCCAAACTGGCACAGTGACGGTACAAGCCAAGACTGTCGATCAGCGCATTCAAATTGCGGTAATCGATACTGGCCCGGGGATTGCCAGCCAAGATTTTGAGCGCTTGTTTGAGCGCTTTCAACGGGGCGGCGAGCAAAGTGGCTTGACCTCGAAAGAACGCGGGATTGGGCTTGGTTTAGCGATTACCAAACAATTAGTTGAACGCAATAATGGTAAAATTTGGGTCGATAGCACCCAAGGCGTTGGTTCAAGCTTCATTATGCAGTTTCCAATGCTGCAACTTGAGCCAAGCAACTACGACTTAATGAAGGCAACGGTATCAAATTCATGAGCAATAGCGCCATACCACAACCAAATACCCAAGAACCACGCGACCGATTGTTATTAACGATCGGTTCAATTGTGATTTTAGCGGTGTTGTTGGTCATGGGCTGCTCATCGTTAATGGTTGTGCGCTGGACAACCCCAGTTAATGCTTCTGGGCCTGAGGTCTTGCTGCCACCGTTTGCCAATTATGAAGCGTGGAATGGCACAGCGCCTTTTCCAATTGGCCAAGAAGCAATTCGCAGCAAAATTAGCGATCAGCCAGCCAACCCAAATTTGGTTGCTGCTGAAACTCCCGTGCCAATTGGGATTGTTGATTTGATGCCAACTGCTACGCCAACTGGCAAACCAACGCCAGCAACTGATGCTGCCAAAACATCGACCAGCACCAACACACCCACGCCAACCAAGGCCGAAGGAATTCCGATTGGCAGTGCAACTGCGGCCACAACTGAGCCAAGCGTGGAATTAACTGCCGAGCCAAGCTCTACGCCACGGGTGAACCCAAGCTCAACGGCTAGCCCGCGCACGCCAACTGTTAACCCAACCATCAATCCAACCAGACCAACCTTCGAGCCAGCGCCAAGCAACACGCCAACGCGCACAAGTGTTGTGGCAACGACGGTTGTTCCGGCCAGCGCAACCGTGGCCAATACGGCTCTGCCAAGCGCAACCGCAACCGCATTGCCAACCGCAACGCCAACCAACACGCGGATTCCAAGCAGCACTCCAGTGCCTGCTACCGCAACCAACACGCCAACTGACGTGCCGGTTATTACACCTGTGCCTGCTACCGCAACCAACACGCCAACTGACGTGCCGGTTATTACGCCTGTGCCTGCTACCGCAACCAATACGCCAATTATTGCTACGGCAACCAACACGCCGTTTGTGCCAAGCAACACGCCAACCGATCTGCCAACCCCAACCAACACGGCGACGGCCACCGCAACTGCGACGGCCACACCAACCGATCTGCCAACTGCAACCGATACAGCTACGCCGACCGATACAGCTACACCAACCGCAACGCCTGCGCCAGAGCTATACATTGCTTGGCGGGTCGATGGAGTCGTCAATCCAGTGAATCCATCGCTGGAAAATAACGACACCAAGCAGGTCTTTGTGGTCTTCGGCAATGCCGGCAATGCTCCAGCGGCTAATGCACAGGTCAATATCAGCGTAACTGGAACCTGTATTGAGTCAAGTATTAGCGATAGCGGTACACGAATTACGCTTCAGGCACATCAAGGCTTTACGCTTTCGCCAGTTATTTCAGCCAATAATGTTGGTACTTGTTCGATTACGGCAATTTTAACTGCCGATAATCAAACCCCAGTTCAGGCAAGCCTGAATTGGACGATTGTGTGTGATGGCTGTGCGACGGCAACGCCGCAACCAACCAGCACGCCTACGCGCACGCCAACCGCAACGCCAACCAGAACTGCGACACCAACCAACACGGCGACAGCAACCAATACACCAACGCCGAGCAATACGCTCACGCCAAGCAATACGCCGACGGCGACCAATACCCGCACGCCAACGACGATTCCGACGTTGACCTATACCCCAACGCCGAGCAACACGCCAACGGCGACCAATACGCGTACGCCAACCTTTACGCCAACTAACACGCCAACACCGAGCAACACACCAACGGCGACCAATACGCGCACGCCAACCTTTACGCCAACCATTACCAACACACCTACGCCGAGCAATACGCCAACGGTGACCAATACGCCGATCCCAACCAACACGCCAACCGATGTTCCAACGCCAACCGAAACGCCGTTGCCAACTGATACACCAATGCCAAGCGACACGCCAACACCAAGCGAGACACCAACGCCCAGTGAAACGCCAACACCAAGCGAGACACCAACGCCGAGTGAAACGCCAACACCGAGCGAAACGCCGACGTTAACCGCAACGCCAACGCCAACACCTGATTTGTTTGTGTTTCACATCATCAATGGCGAGGTCAATCCATCAGGCAACATCACCTTGGCTGCTGGCGCACAAGAAAATGTCACGGTTGTGTTTGGCAATAACGCGAGTGGTTCACGGGCAACTGGCTTGAATTTCAATTTCAATGCTGGCTCGTGTATTAGCGCCCAGCCAGGCTCAAGCGATTCAAGCGATTTGAACGGCGGTTCGAATCGTTCACTCTCGGTCGTGGTTACGGGCAGTTCGGTCGGCTCGTGTTCATTCCGCACCCAATTTGGTGCCAGCAATGCCAATACCGTCAGTGCTGATAGCCGTTTTCGTGTCACCAATACGCTGCAAAACGAGCCAGCGCTTGCCGCTACGGCAACTGCTACTGCTACCACAGAAGCAACTGCAACCACTGCGCCAACCGCAGTACCAACCGCAGAGCCAACCGAGCAACCAACTGCCGAACCAAAGGCAACCTTGGAGCCTGCGCTGCCAGTGATTGGCCAAAGCGCTGGACTGCCACCAAGCTCTGGTGGTCAATTGCTCTGGCTGATGGCGGGTGGGCTGTGCGTCCTGATCAGCAGCTTGCGTGGGCGAAGAATCCTACCGCTTAACGTTGCCTAATCTTCACCAGATCCATTCAACAACTGATTGACAGAAACCCGCAAGCGCTGCACACTAGCGGTAGTTTCCACTACGATGAGGTTTGCAATGGATGTTGCTGATCAGCCACGAATTGCCATTATTGGCGGTGGCATCGCTGGCCTTAGTACAGCATGGTATTTACAAAAACAAGGTCTGACCAATATACAGCTTTTTGAGCGCGATCAACGGCTTGGTGGCAAATTGCTGACCAAGCATGTCGCCTTGCCCGATGCTGTTGGCGAATTGCTGGTTGAAGCTGGGCCAGATGCGTTTATTAGCCAAAAACCTTGGGGCTTGCAATTGGCCCGCGAATTGGGCTTGGATGATCAGTTGATTTCGACTGAGCCAGCTCGGCATAAGGTGTTTGTGCTGCACCGTGGCCAGCCCGAGCCATTGCCCGATGGGATTAATTTGGTTGTGCCAACTGAATTTTGGCCGCTGCTGCGCACGCCAATTCTTTCGTGGCCGGGCAAATTGCGCATGTTGCTCGATTTGGTGTTGCCTGCCCGTCAAAGCAACGCCGATGAATCGCTGGCCGATTTTGTGCGCCGCCGTTTTGGAGCCGAAGCGCTCGATAAATTGGGCGAACCACTAATGTCTGGCATTCACAATGCAGAATCAGATCGCCAAAGCCTCGAAGCAACATTTCCACGTTTTATCGAGGCTGAACGCAGCCATGGCAGCGTAATTCGTGGGATTCGAGCCGCCAAGGCCAAAGCAGGCAAGCCCAAAGGTCAGCAATTAAGTCCATTTATTAGCTTGCGCGGCGGGATCGAGCAACTGATCACGACCTTGGTTGCCCAATTAACGGTCGAGCTACGCACCAATTGCGGGGTACAAGCGCTGCGCTACGACCCAACCAACGCTCCAGCCTATCAACTAACCCTCGATGATGGCACGCGCGTTGATGCCGATGTGGTGGTGTTGGCAGTGCCAAGTTATGCCGCCGCCAAATTAGTGCAGCCTTGGGCCGAAGCACTGGCCGAGCGCTTGCAGGCAATTCGCTATGTCAGTACGGGCACGGTTTCGTTGGCCTTTCGGCGTAGCGAAAGCACCATGGCCTTCGATAGTTATGGTTTGGTGATTCCGCGCAGCGAGCATCGCCTGATCAACGCCGTAACCATCAACTCGCGCAAATTTGCCGGACGCGCGCCAGCCGATTATATGTTGTTGCGGGCCTTTGTTGGTGGCTCAAAACACCCCGAAGTGCTGCGCTTAGATGATCAGCGCTTAACTGAATTGGTGCGAGATCAGCTTAAAGCAATTTTTGGCCTCGATGCCGAGCCAGTTTGGAGCGGCGTAGCCCGTTGGAACGAAGCCAACCCGCAATATGATGTTGGTCACTTTCAACGCATGGATCAGCTAGAAGCCTTGTGCCCAGAGGGCTTGTTGCTGTGTGGTAGCGGCTTCCGAGGTGTGGGAATTCCCGATTGCGTGCGCCAAGCCCAAACCACCGCCGCGACAATTGTGGATTTATTCGCGCAAACCAACGCCTAAAAAAAGCCCACGGTGATTTCGTTTCACCGTGGGCTTGGTATTTAACTAGACGTTTTTGGTTTGGCTGACAAACGCTTCGAGGTCGCGTTTCAGCTCTGTCAGCGAAGGCAAATGAGTATACATCATATGCCCTGCTTCGTAATGTTTGATCACGATGTTGTTGCGCAAGGTTTGCTCAAGCCCAAGGTGATTGAAGGTGTGCAAGGTGGCGTAGTAGGGCGTAGCGAAATCGAAAAAGCCACTGGCCACAAACACTTTGAGATAGGGATTTTGCGAGATGGCCGAGCGCAAGGCTTCGGTAACGCTCACATATTGGTTTTCGTGCTTATCGTATTTCCAAGGCCGCACTTTCGAGGTCAGAATTTCGTAGGCATCATCGCTTTCGAATTTCAATTCGCGGCGCACATAATCGTTGAACGTCGCGCTGTATGGCCCATGAATTACCGCATAACTGGGATCATACTCAAACGATTCGCGGGTTGGATCGCGGTCGATGCCCACGAAGCGGCTATCCAAGCGGCCTACTGTGCGCTGCTGATCGCGCAATAATTCCTTGGTAAAGCGCATCAGATCAATCCGTAGATTGCTTTGATCAATAAAGCGTTCGCTCAAGCCCGTGTAGCGCGCCAATTTGCGGATAACTGAGCGACGTTTGCCTTCAGCCAAACCATCGCCTTGTAACAGAGTCGTGGCATATTCGCCAGTTGCAAACGCCTCGACTTCGGCCAACGTATCAGCCAAACTAAGTTGTAATTTGGCATCGAGCTTGGAGTGATACCAAGCAGTGGCGGCGTAGGTCGGCAAAATCACGATGTAGGCAAGGTCGTTGCCTGGGTCCATCTCGACAGTTTGAAAATCGAGAATCGACGAGATCAGCATAATTCCGTTGAGATACATGCCGTAGCGATTTTGCAAATAATTGGTAATGGCCGAGCCGCGGGTCGTGCCATAGCTTTCGCCGATGATATATTTGGGCGAGAGCCAACGCTTAGCGCGCGTGGTGTAGAGCCGAATAAAATCGCTGATCGATTCAATATCTTTGGTAAATTGATGGAATTGATTGGGATTTTCGCCAGTTGCCGCCCGACTATAGCCCGTGCTAATCGGATCGATAAAGACCAAATCGCTTTGGTCGAGCAAGGAATATTCGTTTTCGACCAAGCGAAACGGTGGCGCTGGCAAATTGCCAGTTTCATCGGCCATCAAAACCCGCTTTGGCCCCAACAAGCCAAGGTGCATCCAAACTGAGGCCGAGCCAGGCCCGCCATTGAACGAAAAGGTAATTGGGCGCGTCGTCTGATCATCAATATCGCTGCGGGTGTAGGCCACATAAAAGACTGTAGCTTTGGCCTTGGGCGCTTGCTTAAACTCTGGATCGTCCTCGTAGAGCACGATTGTGCCAGCGGTGGCGGTGTAGGGAATATCAGTGCCATTGATTTTTACCCGCCCGTGGGTCACGCTCACCACCTCTTGCGGCGGCTTGGGGCTTTCCGAATCGCTGCGTTTTTCGCTGCTACCTGCATCTGCCATAGCGTGCAAATCCTCATACTAGAAGCATTTCAAAATGATTGTAACAAGCTTTGTCCCATCGATTGTCAATCGTTTAGGCTGGTTCTGCTTGCAGTTCGGGGCTGCTGGTTGGACTATCCTGATGGTCAGGAATCAAATCTTCTGCATGGCGCACGACGCGCACACCATAAGCAAGCACGGCGACGGCAATCCCAAGAATGCCACTCAGGACCATAATCAAGGCGATGCCTGCGCCTTTGCCGCTGCCAACCCAACTGCCAAACATACCAACCCACGCCCCACCCTCGGCCATACGCGGCTCAAAGATTTTATCCGCCAACGGCCCAACAATCAAAATTGCGACCGGCCCCGAAATTTGAGCGATCATGCGGCGCACTGCAAACACGCGGCCTTGAATATCGGGTGGTACTTTCGCTTGCCAAATCGCTTGGTTCGAGCCATTGAGCACGGGCAATACAAACAGCAAGCCAAAGGCAGCAATCGACCAAACGACCACATTCTGGCCCAAGCCCATCACAATGCCGCCAAAAAAGCTCGATAGTGCCATGCCACCAAGCACGCCATGGACTTTGCGCTTCGGGCCGCCCCAAAAACTCAGCATCAAACCACCCAACAAGCCACCAAAACCCATAAGCGATTGGACTGTGCTCATAATTGCCGAATTGCTATCGGTGCGGGCTAGAATCATGGGATTGGTCATTGTGGCTTGAAACGATCCAACGAAATTAATCATAAAAAAGGTCAATTGTAAGCCCAGCAGGCTTGGGCGGGCCAAAATATAGCGAAAGCCAAAGCCGGCCTCACGCCATAAACTGCCTTTGCTTTCTGCGCCCGCCGCGCTTTGGGTGGGCTGCGGAATATGCACAAATAGCACAACAATCACTGCAAAGCTAAAGGTCACAATATCGATAATTAACACCCCGCCAATGCCGATGACGCTGAGCAAAAAGCCAGCTAAGGCCGGTGCAACAATCCCCGCCGCCGATTCGGCCATCGACATCATGCCACTCGCACGGGCATAATGCGCTTTGGGCAGCATCGTCGAAACCGCCGCCGAATAGGCTGGCCATTGAAACGATTGGAAGACGCTAGCAAACGCTCCGGCCACATACAAATGCCAAATTTGCAGCGCATCGTTATGGTAGAGCAGCAAAATCGCAATCGTCGATACGCCAGTCGCCAAATCGCTCAAAATCAGCACAACTTTACGATTCCAGCGATCAACCAAAGCGCCAGCAAACGGGCTAACCAGAATACTCGGCGCAAACGAGAAAAAACCTACCAATGCCAAAGCCGTGGCTTGTCCGGTAATTTGCCAAGCCCAAAACGTCAGGGCAAAGCTGCTCATGGCGCTGCCAAGCAATGAAACGACCTGCCCAAACCACATAATGCTAAATGCCAGCATCCCGCTTGGTTGCTTGCGCATTGATTCAGCCATGATGGCTCCTTTGTGATGTCATTCAAGGTTGGAATTGTTGATTAGATTAGTATATTGCTATGCTGATAAATGCATATCAGCCTTTAGTTCTAGTATGGGTTTGTTTAGGGTTTTGTAAGCTTTGCGCAAGCAGTGGTTAAGTGCTAGCCGTTATAACTAAAGCATAGAAGTTTTATGGAGGTTAGCGATGAAATTACGCTCTTTTGCAATGTTAATTCTGCTTGGTGGCTTAGCCGCGTGTGGCACTGCGCCAACCAAAGTTGATGAGCCGTTCCCAACGACCAGCAGCGCGCCAATGGCCAAAACCCAACCAACCGTCGATTCGATGATGCAACCAACCGAGCCAATGTCGATGACCGACGACATGATGCAGCCAACCGAGCCAATGTCGATGACCGACGATATGATGCAGCCAACCGGGCCAATGTCGATGACTGACGATATGCAACCATCTGATCCGATGACCGATGATATGATCGAGCCAACCATCATGCCAACCGCTGAATCGCGGGTTGAACCAAGCGCCGTGCCAGCCGAGCCAGTGATGCTCAGTTCTGGCGCGTTTCGTGGCATCGACCATGAAAGTCGGGGCATGGCAATGCTGTTCAAACAACCAGATGGCAGCATGATGTTGCGGCTCAACGATTTCTACGTCGAGCCAGGCCCAGATATGTATGTCTTTGTTGCCAAGGCCGCCGACATTCATCAGCCAAGCGATTTGCAAGCAGGCTACCTTGAATTGAGCAAACTCAAAGGCTCCGAGGGCAACCAAAATTATCCCCTGCCCGACGATTTTGATCCTGCGCTCTATAACAATGTCGTGATCTGGTGCGAAAAATATCAAGTCTTGATGGCGGTTGCACCAATCCAGTAAAATAAAAGTATGAAGGATGAAGTTAAATTCAAAAGGCAGAAGGCAAAAATCAAAAACGGGGAGAACAGGAGTAAGTTTTAACGCAGCGGCGCAGAGCATGGGAGGTTATTAGCTTGTGGCTATCTGGATTGGTTCATTGGCTTAGCAACCGTGTCCCCACACCCTCGCCCCCGCTCCCGCCCGCAAGGTGAGTAGGAATCACGCGATTCGCGCTCCCCTCGCCCGCGTTCAGTGGCAGAGGGGCTGGGGGTGAGGGCATCAGATCATGATTAACGCAATGAACCAGTACACCAATAACCATCAGCCTATAGCCCATCGCCTTTCTATCCTTCGCGTTCTTCGCGGTTTCTCGTCCTTCGTGCCCTTCGTGCGCTTCGTGGATCAATTTGAGGAATTACATATGGCCAATATTTTGGTGGTTGATGACGAACCGAATATTCGCGAAGTGGTGGGCCTCTATTTGCGCCGCGAAGGCCATAGCGTGATCGAGGCCAGCGATGGCGAGGAAGCCTTGCGCTTGGCCCGTCAACAACCGCCAGATTTGGTTGTGCTTGATCTGATGTTGCCCAAGGTGACTGGCTTGGAAGTGTGTCGCCGCTTGCAGAGCGATCAACGCACTCCCGTGATTATGCTCACCGCCAAGAGCGAAGAAAACGATCGGATCATTGGCCTTGGCGTGGGCGCTGACGATTATGTGGTCAAGCCATTTAGCCCACGCGAACTGGTGGCGCGCGTCGAAGCAGTGCTGCGGCGGGTTCAACCACAGCCCGATGCCCCGCCCCCAGATGAACGCCCGATTGAGCTAGGTGCATTGCGCGTCGATCCACGCACTCGCGATGTGCAAGTGGCGGGCAAATCGATTAGCTTGACCGCCCGCGAATTTGATTTGCTCTATTTTCTGGCGCGCCATCGCGAACGGGTGTTTACCCGCGACCAACTGATGGAACTCGTCTGGGGCTATACATTTTCCGCCGATACCAGCACCGTCACCGTGCATATTCGACGTTTGCGCGAAAAAATCGAGGACGACCCAACCGCGCCGCGCTATTTACAAACGGTCTGGGGCGTGGGCTACAAACTCAGTGCAGGCGAGCAATGAAGCGCTTTTTGCAGCAATGCAGCCTTTTGTTGCTGACCTTGGCGATTGCCTTGACGTTGGTTGGCTTGGTTGGCCACTTTGGCCTCATGCTGCCAATCAGCGAACTCGAAGGCATCATCACGCTGTTTGGTTCGCTTGGGTTTGGGGCTGGCGTGGTGGCAATTATCGCCTTGCAAAGCCGCATGCTCTCGCTGCTGCGCAGTTTGCGAGCGCAAATTATTGCCGCGATTGGCTTAGGCGGGATTTTGGTGGCGGCCTTGTTGCAGGGCGTGGCTAGCGCTATGTTCATCAGCACCGATCACGATTTACCATTGTTGCTGCTGGTGCTGATTTTTATGTTAGTGCTAGCTTTGGGCTTTAGCATCGCCGTGGGCAATGTGTTGGTGGCGCGCTTGGCCGAGGTTCGGGCTGGAGCCACCGCACTAGCCAAAGGCGATTTAACCTTGCGCATCCCTGAGCATGGCAGTGATGAAGTGAGTTTGCTAGCCGCCGATTTTAACCAGATGGCCGATGAGCTAGCCCAAAGTGCGCAACGCCAACAAGAGCTTGAGCAATCGCGCCGCGATTTGATTGCCGCCATCTCCCACGATTTGCGCACCCCGCTAACCGCAGTTCGCGCCATGATCGAAGCCTTAGCAGATGGCGTGGTAACTGAGCCAGCGACTCAACAGCGCTACCTTCATTCAGCCAATGCCCAATTAACCAACCTCAGCACCTTAGTCGATGATTTATTCGAGATGGCTCAGCTTGATGCTGGCGTGTTGCGCTTAGAATTGGAGCGGGCCTCGCTTGGCGATTTAATCTCCGATACGTTGAGCAATTTACAACCGCATGCTGCGGCTCATGGCGTGCAACTGCTCGGCAAAGTTGATCCTGCCGCCGATTTGGTGCTGATGAATGCGCCAAAATTGCAACGGGTCTTATACAACCTGATCAGCAATGCGTTGCGGCACACGCCCAGCGATGGCACAATCGCCATTCAAGCCCAAACAATCAACCAAACGGTGCATGTCGAAGTGCGAGATACTGGCGAAGGCATTCAGCCCGATGATCTGCCACATATTTTCGAGCGCACCTATCGCGGCGAGAAATCACGTTCCCGCGATTATGGCGGGGCTGGCTTGGGTTTGGCAATCGTGCGCGCAATCATCGAGGCCCATGGCGGCAATGTTTGGGTCGAAAGCCAACCCCAACACGGCGCACGCTTTATCTTTACCCTGCAAACGCCGCTTGGTCATGGTTCGTAAACCGAACCGACAAGGGATCAGGTGTCAGGGGCTAGGTTTATTGGCCCATTGGATTAACAACAGCAGCGTTCCAAGGGTCGGTTTCCGCTGCTTGCCACAAATCTACAGGTTCATCAATTGATGCGGTTCGGCCCCTGATTGTCCTTGAGGGGGTGCAGGGGGATTAAAGCCCCCTGCGTCTCCCGCCTTGAGGCGGGACGGAAGGGTGGTGAATCGATGAAAACCTGTTAAGGTGATGAACCATTACAGCTAGCGAGTTTGCGCAAGCACGCGCCGATAGACCGCCAAAGTTTGCTCGGCGGTGCGTTGCCACGAAAATTTGGCTGCCTGAGCGGGCGCTTGCTCACGCAACACTTGGCGCTGATCAGCATCAGCCCAAAGGCGTTCAATTGCATCGGCCCAAGCCTGTGGATCATCGACTGGCAACTTGAGGCCAGCCTCGCCCACCACTTCGGGCAAACTTGAGGCATCAGCCACCAACACTGCCGCGCCACAAGCCAACGCCTCCAAGGCTGGCAAACCAAAACCTTCATACTTCGAAGGATTGAGATACAAACGGCAAGCACTCAAAAGCCAGCGAATTTCCTCGTCGCTTGGGCTATCGAGCCACGTTACTGCATCTTCCAAATGCAATTCAGCCAAGGTTTGCCAAATTTCTGCATCAAGCCAACCACGCCGCCCAGCCAAGGCCAAGCGATAGCCAGCCTGCGGCTTGCGATCAAGCGCGATGCGCAAGGCCCGCAACAACATTGGAATATTTTTGCGTGGCTCCAAGGTCGAAACAAACACCATAAATTGATCAGCCTGCCACATTTGGCCGCCAATCTGGCGTTGAGAATCGGCAGCGATTGGCATTGGCTGCATATCGGTCGCAAGCTGAATCACATCAATTCTAGCTGGATCAACATCTAATAAGCGGGTAAGATCGTTGGCGGTGCTCTGCGAATCGGCAATAATTGCATTAGCCGAAGCCAGTGCGCGCTCAATTTGGCCATAATAACGGCTGGCATTGGCATCCAAAATCTCGGGAAACAATTTAAATGCTACATCGTGCACAGTAATGACGGCAGGAAATGTTCGTTTTAACGGCGGAATAAAATCGGGCGAGTGCAGCAGTTTTGGGCGGCGCAGGCCAATTTCCAAAGGCAAAAGCAGTTGTTCAAGCCGATGATGGGGCGGAGTAAAGAGCCGTGCCCGCTGAATATTCGGGCCGCTGACCAATGGTTTTTGGCTTTTGCGATGCTCAAGCAGCAACCATTGTTGCTCGGGGGCAATTTGTGGCAGATAGGTTAATAATTTGTGGGTGTAATGGGCGATGCCACCATGGCGGTAGGCATTCAAACGCGCATCAATCGCAATCATCGGCAGCCTCGTAACTTAACATGGCTGCTATGCTACCACAGCCTACGAGCGCTGGGTAATCAATTGCTCAACTGGCGGCGGCGTGACCTGCGGTTTATCAACAATGCCGCTCACTTCCTCAAGGATTGCCTGCGCCCGATAGCTGGCAACCAAGGCTTGGCGCAAATTGCGCTGCTGTTGAATGCCCTCTTCGTTGATCGAATTGCCAATTGCTTGTTGCAGCTCTTGAATTTCGCTCTGCAAACTTTGCGCAGCTTGCGTCAATTGGGCGAATACTGCTGGCGGCAAATTAATCGTCGTGGAATCGACCATGGGAATTGCGCGCTGATATTGACGTTCGAGTAGCACAAATATCGACCAACCTGCCATCCCAGCCACACCCCAATCAATCATATAACACAGCCAAGCTGGCGAGCGAGGCGTGAGAATTTGATGATCGACGAGATCCCACGCGATGTAGGCAGCAAAAGCTCCCAACAGCGGGAACCAACGACGATTGAGGCTAAGCTTCATAATTGCACCTGTTTCACAAAATTTCAGCCCAAATATGATTCAGGCCAATCTAGTATGCTGCCCCAATCTGAAATTATGATGAAAATTTGATGAGATGGCGATGAGCTACACCCGTGAAATCGTTATCACGCAGTTTGGCAAAAAGCGCCAAAACAGGTACGATCGGGCAGCTTTAGCGAAAGGATGATCATGGCTCGGATTGCAACCATCGAACGTAACACCCGCGAAACCCAAATCAAGCTCACGCTTAATCTTGATGGCTCAGGCCAGGTTGCCATCAATACAGGGATTGGCATGTACAACCATATGCTCGAAAGTTTTGCCCGCCATGGCCAATTTGATTTAGAAGTAACCTGCAACGGCGATTTGCATATCGATGACCACCACTCGGTCGAGGATGTGGCAATTTGCTTGGGCATGGCGATAGATCAGGCGCTAGGCGATAAAGCAGGCATCACCCGCACCGCCCATGCCTACGTGCCCATGGATGAGGCGCTGGCCTTTGTCGCGCTCGATCTCAGTGGTCGAGCGTTTCATGTGCTCAACTTCAGCTGGACCAACCCCAGCATCGGCGGCTTGACCTGCGATTTAGTTGAGCATGTTTTTGAAAGCATTGCGATTCATGGCCGCATGAACTTACACGCCAAGCTCGAATATGGCCGCAACGACCATCACAAAGCAGAAGCTTTATTCAAAGCCTTGGCCCGCGCCCTCGATAGCGCCACCAAGCACGACCCACGCTTGGGCGATGCAATTCCCAGCACCAAAGGCGTGATTTAAGCCTTTTCTCGCCCTTAGCCACGTTGCCCGTGGGATAAACCACGATTACAAATACAGATTGTTAGGTTGATCAACGAATGCCGTTTTACCCTAAATTGTCCTTTGAGGGGGTGCAGGGGGATTAAAGCCCCCTGCGTTTCCCGCTGGCGGGACGGAAGGGTGGAAAAACGAAGGATGAAGGATAAAATTCGTGGCGAACAAAGAGTACGGGATTTGGTTACAAAATAATCAGACTTCTAATGCTGTAACAAGCCCAGGAATGAGCCATTGGGGCTGCATTGGCGCAGCAACAAAGGCTTGCTCGATTTCAGCTTGACCTTGGCTAAAATGCTGCCACCCATCAAAATGAATTGGAATCAGCGTGTGCGGCTTGAGCAATTGAGCTGCTTGCAGCGCTTGATCTGCATCAAAGGTAAATAAGGTTGGCCCTGTTGGCGCAAATTGCGCTGCCCCAACATGCAAAAAGGCAGTGCCAATGGCGTAGCGTTCAGCAATCTGCTGAATGCCAGCAAACAAAACCGTATCGCCTGAAATGTAAATTGGCCCATGCTCAAAATTAGGATATTCCAAAACAAACCCAATCACGTCGCCAATGATCGGCAGCAATTCAACGGGGCCGTGTTGTGCTGGCACAGCGGTAATCGTCAATGGCAAGCCTTGCGCTGTGTTCAGCGTGATCGATTGCCATTCGGCCAAGCCTTGCACATTGGTTGCACCTTGTTGCTGCAAGCGCCCGCTACCCGCTTTGGTGGTCAACACCTGCTTGGCATGCGGCAAAAATGCCCGCCCAGCAGTATCCAAATTATCATAATGATCATCGTGCGAGAGCAATACCAGATCAATCGGCCCAAGCTCGGCTGGTTGCAAGGCCGCTGATTGCTGTTTGTAAAGCCCAAATTCAAGGTTTGGCTCCACCTGAGTGACCTGCGAACTACCAGCAGGATCGAACACGGGATCGGTCAAAATCCGCAGGCCATCAATTTCCAACAAAACGGTCGCTGTCCCAACATAGGTCACATTGATCTGCATATTGATTCCTTTACAATACGGACGTTCGTTTTTTATTCAAGCTAAAAAATTTTAGCTGCGATAGCTTTCGATTAAATTGCCAATTGCAGCGCGGGCTGTCGTAAATTGGGCTTCATGGCTACGCACTGCCCGCCAAACCAGCGCCGCGATCAGGATGCCATGGAATTGGAATGCCAGCGCGGCGATTGGCGTATTGGCCCGAAATTGGCCAAGCTCCACGGTTTCAGCAATGCTCTGCTCGATAAAATTAAGGTAATCCTGATAATAGCGCAGTACGGGAACCCGCGCTTCCGAATCAGCCAAATCATCAAGCTCAAGCACGGCGTTGGTTAAAAAGCAGCCGCCCAGAAAAATGCCTTGCTGCAAAAAGCTAAACCACGAATCGCACAGCTTGTACAGCCGATCGATGCCAGCTGGTTCGGCCAGCACGTTGCCAAGCACTGCCGCTTGAAATAGCTCAGCAGCCCGTTCAACGGTGGCAACTTGCAGCTCAGTCTTCGATTTGAAGTGCGCACTGATGCCGCCCTTGGACATAGCGACAGCCTCAGCCAAGCCGCCAATCGTTAGGCCATTCAGGCCAGCAACCGAAGCCATCTGCACTGCTTTATTCAAAATAAGTTCTTTGGCACTATCTTTACGACTCATAGCAATAAAATACCATACGTTCGTATTTTATGCAAGCACAAATCTTGCTTGCGCCACGATCAATAACTAAATTTATTTCAGCATAATCCATTACAGCTGCACATGAGGAGTACGATTATCCAAATTCGAATAGAGAAAAAGTTGCCATAATCCAACTAGCCGATTTTAGGGGGTGCAGGGAGATGAAAACCCCTGCGTCTCCCGCCTTGAGGCGGGACGGAAGGCTGGTGATCAGCAATGATGGTTGACAACCAACCCTTGAAAGAATTAAAGCTACTGCCTGCCCCTCGGTCGCAGGAACACGCAACGATAATAAAAAATTAAGCGTTGCTAGAATTGCAAATGCCTAAATCCAGATTGTTTGACAATTCGCAAAACCTGCTGCAACAATTTTTTGCTGGCCTGCGTCCTAGTTAGCAGATACGCAACGATGAGTTGCACCCAAATAAGGAGTTATTACAATGCAAAATTCAAATCGCTTAGTGCGTGTTCAACAAGATCAAATGATTGCTGGTGTGTGTACGGGTTTGGCTCAATATTTCGCTTTTGATGTAACCTTGGTCCGCTTGGCCTTTGTGCTGGTGACCTTGGCTGGTGGTTCGGGCATTCTGTTGTACATCATCCTCTGGGCAGTTTTGCCAGTGGTGACGGCTCCAGGCTTGCCAAGCCCAGGCATCAACAGCGGCATTGACGAAATGCGCAACCAAGCAGCTAATGTGTTCAACAAGGTCAAAACTGCGGTCAACAATGCCCAAGCAAGCAACGCTAGCACGGCTGTGCCCCAAAGCGATTGGAAATTCGACCCACAAACCGGTCAACCAATCAACCCAACGCCAGCCCAACCAGAAAAACCACGTTTTGACCCATACACCGGTCAACCATTAAACGACTAATCTAACGATTGAGTTGATACCAAAACGGTCGTTGAGCAGCCCGCTCAGCGATCGTTTTTTGTTGGGCAGAATCACAGAGTTGCTCAACTTCTTGCTCAAGCAGCCGCAACGTTTGCGGAGCCAGCCAATAGACCGTGGCTTGGCCTTCGTGCTCGCTTTCAACCACACCAGCTTGCACCAAAACCCGCAAATGTTCGGAGATTGTCGATTGAGCACGATTCGTTCGCTGCACAATATCGTTGCAAATACAGCGCGGATGCTGGGCAATGTAACGTACAATTCCCAAGCGCAACGGATGGCCAAGAGCATGGCACAGGCTGGCCAATTGGGTTAATGCAGCATCAGCTTGAATCGTTTCCATCGGACACCTCCAAAATGGGTTGATTAAAAACTAACACACGCGAATCACGGCAGGATGCCCGCGTTTCGCGTGTGTTGCTTTGCCGTTCAATCTGCAACTTAGTTATTCAAGATAGGCTCGCAATTTGCGTCCACCAAAGGCAGGGTGACGCAGTTTACGCAATACTTTGGCTTCGATTTGGCGAATGCGTTCGCGGGTAATGCCAAACTCGCGGCCAACTTCTTCCAGCGTGCGATATTTGCCATCGACTAAGCCATAGCGTAGCTCAATAATCCGCCGTTCGCGCTCATCGAGCTTGCACAGCACTTCGTCAAGTTGCTCGCGCAATAAATGCTCGGTGGCATGATCAAGCGGCTCTGCTGAGCGATCATCTTCGATAAAATCGCCCAGTACGCTATCGCCCTCGTTGCCAACTGGCGTTTCGAGCGAAACTGGTTGGCGCGCAACTTCGAGCACGCGCCGGACTTTATCGGCAGGTAAGCCGAGGGCTTCGCCAATCTCTTCGGCGCTTGGCTCGCGTTCCAAGGCTTGCTGCAACTTGTGGGCTGTGCGCTTAACCCGATTGATCGTCTCGCCAACATGCACAGGTAGGCGAATTGTGCGACTATGATCGGAGATTGAGCGCGTAATTGCTTGGCGAATCCACCAAGTTGCATAGGTTGAGAACTTAAAGCCCTTGTGATAATCGAACTTCTCGGTAGCCCGCATCAGGCCAATATTGCCCTCTTGGATTAAATCTAAAAACGACATGCCACGGCCAACATATTTTTTGGCAATCGACACCACGAGGCGCAAATTGGCTTGGATGAGATGTTGGCGGGCGGCTTCGCTTTCGAGGACTTGCTGTTGCAGGCGGGCTTTTTCTTCGAGGAGATATTCGTGGCGGGCAAGCCGAATCATCGCCCGTTCGCCACGTTCCAATTGTTTGGCCAGCATCGTTTCTTCTTGAGCGGTTAAGAGATGCACTTGGCCAATTTCGCGCAAATACATGCGCACCGGATCATCAAGGCTTAGCCCTTCGCGAATCAGCGACCGTTCGAGATCGTCTTCGGCGACATCACGGGAACGGAGATGCACGGCAGCGGTTGGCGGTTCTTCTAAAATTGGAATATCTTCTGCTTGGCAGCGGACACACAATTCGTCGAACAGCGCTGTGTTTTTGTCGGAGGGAGGAAGATGAAGCAGCACTTGGTCGTGCGTTAGATAACGATGCTGACGGGCGGCCCCCATCAGAACTTCGAGTACGTTTTTCAAGGAAGCACCGACTTTCTACTGCTATAGAAAAGCCTAATGATAGACCACTATATCACGGATAGATCTGCGATTCAATACCCTATTCAAGCACATTAGGGGTGAAGTTTCCATAACATTCAGCTGATAATTCGTTGAAAAAAGCGAAACGCTGTATAGTATTTGGCAACAACTGCGAAGGAGGCGGGTACTTCAGCCCGATTGATGCCATGACAACGATTGCCCTTGATCAGCAAATTATTCATGCGGTGTGCCCTCACGATTGCCCCGATACCTGCTCCATGCTCGTCACAGTGCAGGATGGCAAGGCGATCAAAGTGCAAGGCAACCCTGAACATCCAATTACTAATGGCTTTTTGTGTACCAAGGTTTCGCGTTATGTCGAGCGAACGTATCACCAAGGCCGTTTGTTGTATCCGGCCAAGCGCGTTGGCCCCAAAGGTGCTGGCCAATTTGAGCGCATTTCGTGGGAAGAAGCATTAACCACGATTGCCGAGCGCTTGCAGGCCATTAGCACCAGCCACGGGCCGCAGGCGATTTTGCCCTATTCGTATGCTGGCACGATGGGTTTGTTGCATTATGGCTCGATGGATCGGCGCTTTTTCCATCGCTTGGGTGCTTCGCTGCTCGATCGCACAATTTGTGCCAGTGCCGGTGCAACTGGCTATCGCTATACGGTTGGCGCGAGTGTTGGCACCGATCCCGAAGCCTATGTCGATGCCAAATTGATTATTTTGTGGGGAACCAACACGCTCACCTCGAATGTGCACTTGTGGACATTTATCAAAGCGGCGCGCAAAGCTGGCGCACGGGTGATTGCGATCGATCCTTGGCGTTCACGCACCGCTGCCCAATGCGATTGGCATATTGCACCGTTGCCAGGTACCGACGCAGCCCTAGCCCTCGGCATGATGCATATTATTTTTCGCGATGGCTTGCACGATCAAGCCTATCTTGATGATTATTGCATTGGTGGCGAGCAATTGCGCCAGCGGGTGCAGGAATATCCGCCAGAGCGCGTAGCCGAATTAACAGGCTTGGATGTCGCAACACTTGAGCAATTGGCCCATGAATATGCCACCACCGCGCCTGCTGCAATTCGGATTAATTATGGCTTGCAGCGCCACGCTGGCGGCGGGATGGCCGTGCGCACTTTGGCCTGTTTGCCAGCGGTAATTGGCTCGTGGCGCGAGCGCGCAGGCGGCATTTTGCTTTCCACCAGCGGCACATTTCCAATTAATAATGCTGCCTTGGAGCGCCCCGATTTGATTCCTGCTGGCACGCGCATGATCAATATGAATCAGCTTGGGCAGGCTTTGACCGAGGTCAACGATCCACCAGTGCAAGCCTTGTTTGTCTACAATTCCAATCCGGCCAGCGTGGCTCCCGATTTGGAAGCGGTGAAACGCGGCTTGGAGCGCGACGATTTGTTTACCGTGGTGCACGAGCAGTTTTACACCGATACGACTCGCTACGCCGATATTATTCTGCCTGCAACGACCCAACTTGAGCATGTCGATTTGCATAAAGCCTATGGCCACTGGTATTTGGCGTGGAGCAACCAAGCGATTGAGCCGCTAGGCGAGGCGATTCCCAACACCGAATTGTTTCGGCGTTTGGCAGCCAAAATGGGCTTTGCCGAGCCATGTTTTGGTGATGATGATCTGACGATTGCCCGCCAAGCCTTGGATTCTGACCACCCTGCGTTGGCTGGAATTACGCTTGAACGCTTGCAAGCGGAGGGTTGGGTGCGCTTGAATGTGCCAGCCACTTGGGCACCATTTGCCGAGGGCAATTTTCTTACGCCGTCGGGCAAGTGCGAGCTGTATTCCGCACGCATGCAGGCCGATGGCTTTGACCCATTGCCGACCTACACAGCGCCTTACGAAAGCCCAACCACCAACCCACGCTTGGCAGAGCGCTATCCATTAACCTTGATCTCGCCGCCAGCCCACCACTTTTTGAACAGCACCTTTGGCAATATTTTGCAGCGCTACGAGAGCGGCCCCAGCCTAGAAATTAGCCCGCTCGACGCGATCGAACGCAACATCGACGATGGCGATCAATTGTTGATTCGCAATGATCGCGGTGGCTTTCAGGCCAAGGCTGTGGTGACCGATCGCGTGCGTCAAGGAGTGGTGGTTGCGCCATCAATTTGGTGGTCGGAGCTAACGGTTGATGGCCGTAACGTCAACCATACCACGCCCCAAGCCCTTTCAGATATGGGTGGCGGCGCGACCTTCTACGATAATTTGGTTGAAGTTGAACGAATTGTCGGTTAAGCTGGCCAATAATTATCCCGCTTGAGCTGAGCGATCGGCTCAAGCGGTGGGTTGGAGCAAGCAATGCCCCAAGCGTTATTGATTGAATGCAACGATCAGATTGGCTTAGTTCATCAGATTACTGGTGTACTGTATCGCCATGGCGTAAATATTATTAGCAATCAAGAGTTTGTTGACCATCAGCGGCAACGCTTTTTTATGCGGACTGAATATCAAGGCACACTTGATCAAAGCACAGTCTTAGCTGAACTGCAAACACTCTTGCCAATTAATGCATATATTCGCTTTGCACGCGCACACAAGCCACGAATTCTTATTCTAGCCACCAAAGAACATCATTGTTTAGGCGATTTACTTATTCGGCATGCATTTTCTGAACTCAAAGCAGAAATTTTAGGCGTAATTGCCAATCATGCGCAACTTGGCCAATTAGTGCAGCGTTTCGATCTGCCATTTCATTATTTGTCACATCGATCATCGAGTCGCGAAGCACATGAACAAGCCCTGCTCGAAGTCATTCAGGCAGCGCAACCAGATTATTTAGTGCTGGCAAAATATATGCGAGTGCTTTCGCCGCAGTTTGTAGCCCAATTTCCACAGCGCATTATCAATATTCATCATTCATTTTTGCCAGCGTTCATCGGCGCAAATCCCTATCGGCAAGCTTTTGAGCGGGGCGTGAAAATTATTGGCGCAACCGCGCATTTTGTCACCGATGAGCTTGATCAAGGGCCAATTATCGCACAACAGGTTATGCCAATTGATCATAGCCATAGTGTTGATGAAATCGTTCAAGCTGGGCGTGAGATTGAAAAACATGTTTTGGCCAAAGCTCTCGATTTGGTATTGAGCGAACGAGTTTTTTTAAGCGGCAATCGCACGGTCATTTTTGATTAACTATCCTCAGCAGGAGTAATCTATGCCGTTACTATTTGCGTTAACAATTTTTACTAGCGCTAGCTTATTATTTGTGATCCAACCAATGTTTGCACGCATGGCTTTACCATTGCTTGGTGGTGCGCCGTCGGTTTGGAATACGGCGCTAGTATTTTATCAAACAATGTTATTGCTAGGCTACGGTTATTCGCACCTGCTGACGAAATATGTTAAACCACGGCAGCAAGTATTAATTCACTGCGGGCTTTTGTTAACTCCATTATTAGTTTTGCCAATTGCAATTCCTGTTGGTTGGCAAGCACCGACAACCGATTTTCCAATTGCATGGCTATTGAGTTTATTTGCAGTTGCTTTAGGTTTACCGTTTTTTGTGGTTTCGGCTAGCAGCCCATTGTTGCAAGCGTGGTTTGGCAGCAGCGAGCAAAATCGCAACCCCTATGTGCTCTATGCAATGAGTAATGTTGGCAGTATGTTGGCGCTGTTGGCCTATCCATTAATTATCGAGCCAAACACCAGCCTACGCTTGCAAAGCGATGGTTGGCGCTGGGGCTATGTGCTGTTGGTGTTGCTGTTTATTGGCTGTGGCATTCGAGTTTGGCAACGTGCGCCGCAGGTTGTTTCAAGCACAACCAGCCAAGCCCGCAGCTCAATTACGTGGCAACGCAGACTCAAGTGGATCGCATGGTCGGCAGTGCCTTCGAGTTTATTGGTAAGCGTTACAACCTACATTACCACCGATATTGTGGCGATGCCGTTGCTATGGGTTATTCCCTTGGCATTATATTTGTTGACGTTTATTTTTGTTTTTGCCAATAAAGTGTTGATTCCTAAACAAGGGTTGGTTTGGTTAATGCCAATTTTAGTGCTGTTGGTTATTTTGACGATTATTACTGGGGCAAATAGTCCAATTTTACTGTTATTAATTTTGCATTTGGCAAGCCTGTTTGTTGTCACGATGGTATTGCATCAACAATTGGCCGATGATCGACCTGAGCCACAGAAGTTAACTGAATTCTATCTATTGATGTCATTGGGGGGCGTGATTGGTGGGATTTTCAATGGATTAATCGCACCATTGATTTTTAATTCAGTTTGGGAATATCCATTAATGCTGTGTTTGGGATTAATGCTTGCCCCATGGCGTAAACCCAAGCCAACCAATCGCCAAGAATGGCTGCAATCGTTGTATAAACCTGGCTTGATGATTGTGCTCAGCATTGGGTTGGTACTATTGCTCAAAGCGTTTAATTACGAAGAGGATACAATTGGCTACGGAATTTTATTCTCACTAACGATGCTGCTTGCCTATAGCCAATCGCGCAATCCTGTCTCATTTGGCTTAAGCATTGGTGGTTTTTTCATGGTTGTTTCGCTGATTGGCTTTACCCGATCAACTTTAGTCTATCAAGAACGCAGCTTTTTCGGTGTCAACCGGATTCTGGAAGTCAACGATCGCTTTAATATTTTGATGCATGGCACGACTTTGCACGGAATGCAATTTCTTGATCCAGCATTAAGTAAACGCCCGCTGACCTACTACAGCCTGAATGGCCCGCTCAACGAGATTTTCCAAGTTGCCAATCAACAAACAACGCCAAAAAATGTTGGGGTAGTGGGCTTAGGCAGTGGAGCAGCCGCCTGTTATGCTCAAGCGCAAGATAGCTGGAAATATTTTGAAATTGATCCGGTGGTGATTGAAATCGCTGAAAATCCGCAATATTTCAGCTACCTCAGCCAATGTACGCCACAAGCTCCCGTCGTGGTTGGCGATGCTCGAATCTCGCTGGCAGCCGAAACCAAGCCCTTTGATGTGTTGATTATGGATGCCTATAGCTCAGATGCGATTCCCACCCACTTAGTAACCGTCGAGGCGCTGGAACTATATCTAAGCAAATTGAAGCCTGATGGAATTATTGCCTTTCACATTTCGAATCGCTATCTCAATTTAGAGCCAGTGTTGCACGACCTAGCCGAAAAATTAGGGTTATTGGCGTTGGTCCACGAATACAATACCGATGAGGATGTGCTTGAACACGGCAATAACAGCACCAAATGGGTGATTTTTACCAAAAATCAAGCCTTCTATCAACAATTTATCGATCAACATCAATGGCGCAGCTTGCAAAATCAGCCCAACGATCGCTTGTGGACTGATGATTATTCGAGCATTATTACCACTTTGTATGCTTGGCAGTAAGCGAGGGGCCAGCATTTAGCGGTTAGGGGTCAGAATTTCAACCAAGAAGTATTCAGCGATAAAGAAGAGAAAGGAGCTGGCGATGCTGCTGCCAAAAGCGAAAGCCTTGCAAAAACGCCTTGCTGAGCGATTTAGCCGAATCGAAATTAAAAAAAGCCATGGCTATGAATTAGGTTGGGACGATTGGGAGGAAATTGGGCGCTGTTATTACTACTTGCGTGATGAACGAGCGACCGAGTATCTTCGGCAAGCAGCCCTCTTAGTCGCCCAGCAACGGGTAGGCACGATTGATCCACATTCGTCTTCGTCCTTATTTGAAAATGCCGGAGATTGGTTTTATGCGGCAAATTTGTATCGACTCATTGGCGATCAAGCATCAATGCATGCATGTATCGTGAAAATACGAGAACTCGAAGAGTCCCCAGTTTGGATTGAGTGGTCTGTCTATGTCGAATTCTATTGGGATCTGTTGGCCTTAGCCGCGTTGATGGAAGGGGATGCAGCCCAAGCGCTGATCTATGATGCCAAAATTGCTGCATTACCCGAGCGTGAAAATCCCGATCGCCCATGGTCAGGTCGATTAGCGGAAGCCATCGTCCACGCTGATGCGCCAGCGATTCGGGCGCTTGGCAGTGAGTTGCATGGCTTGTTAATTCGCTATCATGGCAAACCGTGGGATACGACCTACCTCAATCTCTGGGATTGGTATGAGTTTACCGATACACTCGCCGATCAGCTTGAGGCCTAGCAATCATTTTGATCCACGAAGCGCACGAAGGGCACGCAGGCCGAAACCGCGAAGGACACGAAGGACACGAAGAACAAGGCTCTAGGCTATTGGCTATTGGCTCACCAAACTTCCGATAGCCCATAGCCAACAGCCTGTAGCCATCATTCCTCTGCGCCGCTGGGTTCAACTCAACACAAAGTCGGTGCACTTGAGAAAGGAAAGGGGCTGGCAATGCTGCTGCCAAAAGCGAAGGCCTTGCAAAAACGGCTACACGAGGGGTTTAGCCAAATCGAAATAAAAAAAAGCCATGGCTATGAATTAGGTTGGGAAGATTGGGAAGCGCTTGGGCGCTGTTACTATTACCTGCGTGATGAACGGGCGACGGAGTATCTTCAGCAGGCAGCCCTTTTAGTCGCCCAGCAACGGGTAAGCACGATCAATCCACGTTCATCTTCGTCGTTATTTAAGCATGCCGGAGATTGGTTTTATGCCGCAAATTTGTATCGACTGACTGGTGATAAAGCGTCAATGCGTGCATGTATCGTGAAAATACGAGAACTCGAAGAGTCCCCAGTTTGGATTGAGTGGTCTGTCTATGTCGAATTTTATTGGGACCTCTTGGCCTTAGCCGCATTGATGGAAGGGGATGCAGCGCAAGCCTTGATCTATGATGCCAAAATTGCTGCATTACCCGAGCGTGAAAATCCCGACCGACCATGGTCGGGGCGATTAGCGGAAGCCATCGTCCACGCTGATACGCCAGCGATTCGGGCAATTGGCAGTGAGTTGCATGGCTTGTTAATTCGCTATCATGGCAAACCGTGGGATACGACCTACCTCAATCTCTGGGATTGGTATGAGTTTACCGATACACTCGCCGATCAGCTTGAGACCCAACAATCATTTTAATCCACGAAGAGCACGAAGGCCGAAACCGCGAAGAGCGCGAAGGTAAGGCTATAGGCTATTGGCTATTGGCTCACCAAACTTCCGATAGCCCATAGCCAACAGCCTGTAGCCATCATTCCTCTGCGCCGCTGGGTTCAACTCAACACAAAGTCGGTGCACTTGAGAAAGGAAAGGGGCTGGCAATGCTGCTGCCAAAAGCGAAGGCCTTGCAAAAACGGCTACACGAGGGGTTTAGCCAAATCGAAATAAAAAAAAGCCATGGCTATGAATTAGGTTGGGACGATTGGGAGGAAATTGGGCGCTGTTACTATTACCTGCGTGATGAACGGGCGACGGAGTATCTTCGGCAGGCAGCCCTTTTAGTCGCCCAGCAACGGGTAAGCACGATCAATCCACGTTCATCTTCGTCGTTATTTAAGCATGCCGGAGATTGGTTTTATGCCGCAAATTTGTATCGACTGACTGGTGATAAAGCGTCAATGCGTGCATGTATCGTGAAAATACGAGAACTCGAAGAGTCCCCAGTTTGGATTGAGTGGTCTGTCTATGTCGAATTTTATTGGGACCTCTTGGCCTTAGCCGCATTGATGGAAGGGGATGCAGCGCAAGCCTTGATCTATGATGCGAAGATTGCTGCATTACCCAAGCGTGAAAATCCCGACCGACCATGGTCAGGTCGATTAGCGGAAGCCATCGTCCACGCCGATGTGACGGCGATTCGGGCGCTTGGCGATGAATTACATGCACTCTTGACGCGCTATCATGGCAAGCCGTGGGATACAAGCTATCTGAATTGGTGGGATTGGTATGAGTTTAGCGATACGCTCGCCGATCAGCTTGAGGCCCAGCAATCATTTTGATCCACGAAGGACACGAAGGGCACGAAGGCCGAAACCGCGAAGGGCGCGAAGCACGCAAAGGATGTTTTTTTGCCACAGATGAGCACAGATTTTCGGGATTGATTTTTTGTACTCCCGCAGCCTTTAGACAAGAGCCTGATTAAAAAGATTTCTTCGTGCCCTTCGCGTTCTTCGCGGTTAAACAAGCTTTTTGATTTTTGACTTCTGACTTTTGACTTCTCCAACTCTCATCCCTCATCCCTCATCCTTCATACTTTTTTAGGCTGCTTGTTGGCTGCTGGTTTGCTGAATTTTTTGCTCGCTCCATTGCCAGAGCTTTTCGGCAGCGGCTTGATCGTTGGAAATTGGGCTAGATTCGCGGGGTTTCTTTTTGTCGAAATACAAGCCCGTGACATGCTCAACTTCGGGCGAGGTGGCGAGATACAAGGTCGTTTCAGCACCTTTTTCGGCGCTGATCGAGCCAAGATCCATCAACTTGCGCATCACAACCCCAAAAACGCCATTGTTTGCGGCAAAGCCTGTCGAAACCACGCCAGGATGCAAGCAGTTGACTGTAACATCAGTGCCAGCCAAGCGGCGCGCTAGCTCTTTGGTAAACAGAATATTGGCCAATTTGGAACGACCATACATGCGCCAACCGCTCCATTTGCGCTTACCTTCGAGATCGTTGAAATCCATCGTGCCCATGCGATGGGCCTCGGAGGAAACATTGATGATACGGGCAGGAGCACTGGCTTTGATCGTATCCAGCAACAAATCGGTCAGCAGAAAGTAGGCCAAATGATTGAGCGCCATGGTCAATTCAATCCCATCGGCGCTTTCTTGGCGGGCGCTGTAAAAAGCCCCAGCATTGTTGACCAAAATATGCAATTGATCGTGCTGGCTGAGAAATTCTTGGGCAGCGCGGCGCACCTCGGCCTGCTTGGATAAATCGGCCAGAATATAGCTAACATTGGGGTTGCCCGTTTCGCGTTTGATCATCTCGGTAACGCCTTCGGTGCGCAATGGATGCCGCCCAATAATCACCACCGTCGCGCCTTGGCGAGCGAGTTCTAAGGCCGTCACCTTGCCGATGCCACCAGTTGCCCCAGTGACCAAACAAACTTTACCCTTCATAGAACCTCCATAAAAGCCACATAGTTCGTGTGCTACTAGCAGGATGCCGCGATTTACGCAGTGTGTCAAGCCACGGCAACAAATGCTAAAACAAAATGCCTCGTTCTTGCTAAAGAACGAGGCATCGATCCAACAAAACGCAATTTAGCTAGCCTTAGTTGTTGGTTGCTTGCCAGCGCGGCTGCGGGTGCTTGTGCGGCGAATCAAGGTTGGCATTGCGCCATCACGCACGGTTTCGGCGGTGATCACACAGCGCACAACATCGGTTTCCGAAGGCAAGTCAAACATCACATCGAGCAGAATTTCCTCGACGGCGGTGCGCAAACCACGTGCGCCAGTTTTGCCAGCCAAGGCGCGTTCGACAATCGCTTCCATGGCATCGCTGCTAACTTCGAGCTGCACGTGATCAAGCGCCAGCATTTTTTGATATTGCTTGATAATTGCGTTGCGTGGCTCGGTCAAAATCCGCAGCATGGCAGCTTTATCGAGTGGCGTGAGCGCGGCAACGACTGGCATCCGTCCGATAAACTCAGGAATAAAGCCAAAGTGTAGCAAATCGTCGGGATTGACCAACGAGAGCAATTTCTTTGAACGTTCGATGCGTTCTTCTTTGACGATGGTTTTGCCAAAGCCCAAGGTTCCAGCACTGCCCAAGCGTTGGGCAATGTGGTGCTCTAAGCCCTCGAAAGCGCCACCGCAGATAAACAGCACATTGGTAGTATCAAAGGGAATAAATTCTTGTTGCGGGTGTTTGCGGCCAGGCATTGGCGGCACATTCACCACGCCACCTTCGAGAATTTTCAGCAAGGCTTGTTGCACGCCCTCGCCAGAAACATCGCGGGTAATCGAAGGATTATCGGCTTTACGGGCAATCTTATCGATTTCGTCGATATACAAAATGCCCATCTGCGCCCGCTCAACATCGCCATCGGCGGCCTGAATCAAGCGCAACAGAATCGTCTCGACATCCTCGCCAACATAGCCAGCCTCGGTGAGCGCAGTGGCATCGGCGATGGCAAATGGCACATCGAGCATGCGTGCCAGCGTTTGGGCTAGCAAGGTTTTGCCCGAGCCAGTTGGGCCGACTAAAAGAATGTTACTTTTTTGAATTTCGACATCGGTATCGCCTTGAGCTTGGGCACGCAACCGCTTGTAGTGGTTGTAAACCGCCACCGCCATCACCTTTTTGGCCCGATCTTGGCCAATCACGTACTCATCGAGATGGTCGCGAATGGCGTGGGGAATTGGCAAAGTTGGTGGTAGGGTTGGGGTATTCGGAGCATCTTTCCGCTCCTCATTGGCGATAATTGCGCTTAATAACTCAATGCACTCGTTGCAAATAAACAATGCCCCCGGACCTGTGACCAAGCGATCGACTTCATCTTGGCTCCGCCCGCAAAACGAGCAGTAATAGGTCGGTGGCATAAAGGCGGAATGCGCCATTGGAATTGCTCCCATTGGTGACGACGCGAGCCACGCTGCTCGCGTCATCATCCTTGTTGCTCAATTAATCTTGTTGCCCAGCTTCGATGTGGGTCGTAATTTCGTCAATGATACCATATTCTTTTGCTTGTTCTGGTGTCATAAACAAGTCACGGTCGAAGTCGCGGGCAATGCGTTCGATTGGCTGGCCGGTATCCTTCGATAGCAAGCCACGCACAATGTTTTGCAGGCGCAACAACTCTTTAATTTGAATTTCGACATCAGGCGCATAACCACGAGCGCCACCACCTGCTGGGTGCATGTGGATGGTGGAGTTGGGCAACGAGTAGCGTTTGCCTTTGGTGCCGCCAGCAAGCACTGGGGTAGCCATACTGCCAGCAAAACCAACACACCAGGTCGCAATATCGGGCGAAACCATTTGCATCGTATCGTAAATTGCAAGGCCAGCGTTCACTTCGCCGCCGGGGCTGTTGATATAGATCGAAATATCGCGATCGGGATCATCGTGTTGCAAGAACAATAATTGAGCTACCAACACATTCGCAATTTGCGAATCAATCGGCGTACCGAGAATGATGATCCGCTCTTTGAGCAAACGGGAGTAGATGTCATAAACTCGTTCGCCGCGGCTGCTCGTTTCTACAACGTAGGGAACAACCATCGAGGGCGATTTCGCTGCCACAATGTCGTGAGCAGGTGAGAGCCATTGAAACCAGGACATAGCAAGCCTCCTTGCAACGGTGCGCGTCGGCGCACTTCGGTCGATGCTTCTAGTCTACCCGAAAAACCTCGCGTATGGCAGAGGGCCGTTCGATTGCAGCGCAATATTAACACGATTCCAACACTTGTTCACTGCCAGCATTCTGCTGGTTGATTATCCACCATTCAGCGCAACTACGCAACCAGCGTTTGAAAGGATGAGGGATGAGGGATGAAGTCAAAAGTCAAAAGGCAGAAGGCAGAAGGCAAAAAGAACAGAGAACATATGGCTGTAGGCTGAAAGAACAAAGAACAAAGAGCATAGATATACTGGTTCATTAGGTTGACCATGGCTTGATCCCCTCACCCCAACCCCTCTCCCACGGAGCGGGCGAGGGGCTTTAATCCTGTGGTTCTGCCGCACGGCGTGGTGAAAATGGGTGCTCCCCCTCGCCCGCGTTTTCGTGGGCGAGGGGGCTGGGGGGTGAGGGCATGCCGCTGGTTGTCAATCCAATGAACCAGTACAGTTATCGGCTAGCGGACGTTTGGTGGGCCAAAAGCCCATAGCCCATAGCCCATAGCCCATAGCCTCATCTTCGTGCCCTTCGTGGATCAAAACCAAACCCTAGCCCCTGATCCCTGACCCCCAATTAATACAGATCAACCCGCCGATCGCGGAAAACTGGCAGGAAGTTGCGGGCTTTGGTAACAGTGTCCAGATCAACCGTCGCGGTCAGCAAGCCAGCTTGATCATCGCCCTCGACCAGCACAGTGCCCCACGGATCAATCAGCATCGAAGCGCCGCCAAACTGGTTAGCGCGGTCGCTGCCAACCCGATTGCAGGCAATCACTACCGATTGGTTTTCGATCGCTCGCGCTCGTAGTAAGGTACGCCAATGATCAATTCTGGCTGTCGGCCATTCGGCGGGAATAATAATCACTTCTGCGCCCGCCAAAGCATAGCGCCGAAACAACTCGGGAAAGCGCAAATCGTAGCAAATGGCGCAGGCGCTTGTGCCCCATGCAGTTTGCACAACCTCTGCTTGCTGGCCAGCACCCAAGTATTGATCTTCGTTCATCAGGCCAATTAGGTGGGTTTTGCGATAGTGCTGTAGGCGTTTGCCCTGCGCATCATACAACGTGGCGGTGTTATAAACGTGCTCGCCAGCGCGTTCGAGCAGCGAGCCAACAATTGCCAGATGATGGCGCGCTGCCAAAACCGCCACTTCTTCAAACAAACCCTTGCCCAGCGGATCGCTCAATTCGTGGGCTTGCTCCAGCATGTAGCCAGTGCCCCATAATTCTGGCAGCACAAGCAAATCTGCGCCAGCCAGTTCGGCTTGGGCGGCAAGTTTGCGCACAGTTGCCAAATTGGCTGCGCGATCGCCCAAAACAAGATCAATTTGACCAAGCGCAACTGATAATTGCATCGCTGTTTCCTTTATTGGCCAGTGCTACCAGCAGCAGGCGCAGGCATGTTGCCATTAATATCGGGGAAGCCTTCGCCGTTATAGGCGCGCAGCACATCAACCACCGCTGGCAAGGCCAGGGTCCCCGAACCGTCGCCTAAATCGCCAGTGCCTTCGAGCATGGCCAAAATTGCAACTTTGGGATTATCGAATGGCGCAAAGCCGACAAACCACGAGTGCGAACGCAAATATGGTCCTTCTGCATATTCGGCGGTTCCGGTTTTGCCCGCCAAATCCAGCCGATCAAGATCGGCGAGAATCGCGCCTGCTGGTTTGTTGTTGCTATTGGCAATCCGATTATAGGCATCAGAATCACGCACCGAGCGGCGCATGCCTTCGCGAATCACGGCCCAATGCTCAGGTGCCAGATTAATTGTGTGTTCAATCACTGGTGTAAGCGTAATTGTATCGGTGCGGTTCAAATCGGTAATTGCTTTGACCACTTGCGGTTGATAAACCGTGCCGCGATTGGCGGTTGCGACGGTCGCACGCAGCAATTGCAATGGCGTAACTTGCACATCACCTTGGCCAATCGCCGCGATATAGGTATCGCCAACGCCCCAGCGTTCGCGACGCTGCTTCTTCCACTCTTTATTGGGAATAATCCCCGAATCTTCGCCTGGCAGGTCGATACCAGTCAATTTATCGAAGCCAAATTCGCCTGAAACCGTTTCGTATAAGCGATCAATCCCCAAGCCGCCTTTAATTTGGGGATCGTTGGGCTTGAGGTTGGTTACGTAATCAGTCCCGCCAGCAACGGTGTTGAAAAACACGTTCGACGAAACTTTCAAAGCATCGGAAACATTGATCAAGCCATTGGCGCGGCGGTTGGAGTTGGGATATTGGTTGGTCAGCGCTTCGTTATATTCGTTGCGCACCAGCAAAAAGCCAGGGTCTTGAATCCGCGAATCGGGGTTGATAATGTCGCTATCCAAGGCTGCGGCAGCAGTAAATTGCTTGAAAGTCGAGCCAGGTGGATATTTACCAGCAATCGCCCGATGCAACAAGGGCGTGTTTTCTTCATCGGTAAATAAATCGGTAATTTCTTCGACCTCGCCGCGATTGAAGGCATTGTTATCGTAGGCTGGCAAGCTGACCGAGGCCAGCACAGCGCCAGTATTCACATCCATCACCATAATCACACCTTTGTTGATGCGATCGTATGAGGCATATTTAACTTGATCTTTGCCCGGCGTATTGGCTAAGCGCACGCGGCGTTGGTCGGCAATATCGAGCCATTTTTGCAAAATCTGCTCGCTATCACGTTGCAAATCCATATCGATATTCAAAATCAGATTCTTGCCATCTTCCATTGGTTGCAACACCTTTGGCTCGCCGACAATCCGATCCCAGACATCGACCGAGATTTGATTGGTGCCAAGTTTGCCGCGCAAGGTTGATTCGTAATAATTTTCGATCCCATCAACCCCAATCAAATCGCTTTCCAAGTATTGGCGCGGGCCATCTGCATCATTCAGAGGATTATAACGCGCCAGTTGCTTATCGTTAATCCGAATCATATAGCCCAATAAATGCGAAAGCGATTTGGTTTCGGCACTCAGCGGATAATCGCGCTGGAAACCATCGACAACCCGCACGCCAGGCAAGGCCAGCGCATTTTCGCGAATTGCCAACGCTACATCATTAGGAATATTTTTGGCCACCGGCACAACCAAATACGATGGCAAATTGGCTTTGGCAAGGGCTTTTTCCACGCCTGGCTGCAAGGTAATCACATCGGTATAGGCTTTGCTGAGTTGCAACGCAGTCAAGGCCTTGCCCATTGGCACAGTCACCGTAATCGATTGATGCGGTGCAAAGCTTGTATCGGCGGGCAAAATTGGCGAAATGCCATACACCGCCGCTGCCAAAGCAGGATCTTCCTGCATTTTGGTGGTTGGCGAGAGCGTGAAGGTATCGCTGAACGGCAACAGCATGCTCAGCCGCATATAGACAGCGTTGCGGTCGGCACGTTTGCGCGGCAGCGATTCTGCTTGAATGCCTAAGAGCGAGGTTGGAACCGAAGCCGCGAGCAAGGTTGTGCCATCGCTGGCAAAAATCTCGCCTCGTTGCGGCGCAATATAATCGTGGCGAGTAATATTTTGCTCAATTGAAGCCCGTGAGGTTGCGGCGCTGCTGCCAAATTGCAATTGCTGCAAACGGGCGAGCAAGGCAATGAATATAATTAAGCTCACGACCCGTAAGCCGATCAAGCGACCGCGCATAAGGGTTCTCCTTGCTGATAAGTTTAGTGGCGAATTTGCCGTTCGTTCCACCATTGCAAAACAAGAAACGTCGGCAAAACCCCAATCGCGTTGATAATCATGGCTGGCACAAGCACCACAATCGCCCAGCTCAACCAATCGTCAGTGCCACCGCGAAACATTTGGGTAATCAAATGATACAGCGGCGTTGCGCCGATTGTGAGCAACAGCGAAGTTGGCCATGTATCGGGCGGAAAGCGCTCGGCGGCAAGGCTACACAGCCAAGCAACCAGCAACAAAGCCAAGGCATGGCTGCCAAAGGGCGAATAGCCAACCACATCGATCAACAAGCCGCCATACATGGCGATTGCCGCGCCCTTGGAGACATCAGCCAGCAACGTCCAACAAACCACCGCCAATAACACCAAATTCAAGTGGGCATTGAACACGGTTGGTAAAAGGGTTGTCTGAATGATTACAGTTAAGCCAACAATAGCCGCCAACCAAAGCTGCCCACGCAGCCGCTCGCTTAATCTTCGCCGACGATAATCCATACAGTCCGCACCACATCAGGATCAAAATATGGTTCAATATCGGCTTGTTGGCCGTGGCCGTCGGGGCGAATCGCACTCACGCGGCCAATTGGCACATCAGGCGGAATCCGCGCTGCAGGCGCATCAAAGGCTAGGGCTTTGCTAATGCCAGCGGTCAACACATCGTCGCCAACCTTAAATTTTGCGTCGCGATCGATATGGCGCATAATCAGGCGTGAGCCAAGCTGCCATTGTCCAAGCACATCGCCCATTGGTTGGCTGATGCTGCCGCCTTCTTGTTCGTTGGCAACTTGGGCTAGCACTTGGCCGCTAATCACCGAGCGTGAATCAGTAATCAGCAAGACCGTAGCGTTATGTTGGCTCACCGTATCGACCAAGCCAATCAGCGCATCGGGGCTACCGTTGACGTGCGAGACGACTGGCATGCCCACGGCCAAGCCATCGGCAGAGCCACGATCAATGCTAATTAAACGATTGCCAGCATCGGCGGAGCGACTGACCACATTGCCAATCACCGTGCGCCAGCCATAGCGTTCGCGCATGCCTGCGGTTCGGCGCAAGGTTGCGTTTTCGGCGGCGGCGCTGCGCAATTGCAGATTTTCGTTTTCAAGCTCGGTGACTCGTTGTTGCATGGCGGCCAAATCTTGGGCTGCCTGCGACGAACCGAAAATGCCGCCAAAGGTATCGCTAATTGCTAAACGAATATTCGTCAACGTTCGGGTAACGGGAGTCAAAAAGCGGGCAGTGCTCGCCGTAACCGGATTCAAAATGCCCTGTTGATCGAGCAACAGCAGCACAACCACAATACAAGCCAGCCAAATAATCAGCTTGGTGGCGCGTTGGGCATTGCCTGAACGATTTAACATGGCTAGCCGCGTTTGATGCGACGCGATTCTTGCGAACGCCGAATCGTGTCACGGTATTTATCAAATTCTTCGATCATCTTGCCTGTGCCACGAGCCACGCACGAAAGCGGATCTTCGGCGATGTGAACTGGCATTTTGGTTTCAGCGGCAATCCGGCGGTCTAAGCCGCGCAACATCGAGCCGCCACCAGCCAAGGTAATGCCGTGCTCCATAATGTCAGCGACCAACTCTGGCGGGGTTTCTTCCAGGGCGGTGCGCACTTCGGAAACGATATTGGCAACTGGGCCAGCGATGCCTTCGCGCAACTCAATGCTGCTAATTTCAATAGCTTTGGGCAAGCCAGTTAGCAAATCGCGGCCCCGCAAGGTAACTTTAATTTCTTCTTCGAGTGGGTAGGCTGAGCCAGCGGCAATTTTGGCTTTTTCGGCCATGCGCTCGCCAATCAGCAAGTTATATTCGCGGCGGGCAAAGGCAATTACGGCTTCGTCGATTTCGTCGCCAGCGGTGCGCAACGAGTGGTTAATCACAATCCCGCCCAGCGAGATCACGGCAACTTCGGTTGTGCCGCCACCAATATCGACCACCATCGAGCCAGTTGGTTCGGTCACAGGTAAGCCTGCGCCAACTGCGGCGGCCATTGGTTCTTCGATCACATAGGCTTCGCGTGCGCCAGCGTTCATGGCAGCGTCACGGGCAGCGCGTTTTTCCACATCGGTCACGCCCGAAGGCACGCCAACAATAACTCGTGGGCGGCCAGCAATGCTTGCCCCAACGTGTTTGTGGGCTTGGTCGAAAAAATATTTCATCATCTTTTCGACAACATCAAAATCGGCAATTACGCCATCGCGGAGCGGACGAACTGCGACAATATTGGCTGGGGTTTTGCCGACCATGGCTTTGGCCGCAGCGCCAAAAGCTTGGGGAATCCCCGTGCGTTTATCAATGGCCACCACTGATGGCTCGGAAATCACAATGCCTTTGCCGCGTAAATAGACTAAAGTATTGGCGGTGCCTAAGTCCATACCAATATCGCGGCTAAATGAGCGAAAAAATGATCTAAACATATATGGTGCGATGATCTTTCTGCTGCAGCGCTCGCGTGGATGGTTGGCAGGAAGTCAAGGTGCAGGCCGGAGCCACAAGCCCCGCAAGCGGGCATTTAATCCAAAAAAGAAGGGCTTTTGGCCCTCGTATACGCGCCATTATAGCATAATCAGATCGGGCGAGACCCGTGTTAAGCTGATAGCTAGCTGATAGTACGGCGCTAAAAACGCCATCGCCGAGGATTTTGCCATGATTCGAGTTGCAATTGTTGAAGATCAACGGATTGTTCGCGAGGGCTTGATTGCTGTTTTGGAGGATGAAGCCAACATTGCGATTGTGGGCGAGGCTGCCAATGGCCAAGAAGCAATTAATCTTTATGCCCAAGAACTACCAGATGTCGTATTGATGGATTTGCAAATGCCCGTGATGGATGGCCCAACCGCGATTGGTCAGCTGTGCCAACGCTGGCCCCAAGCCAAAGTGCTGGTGCTGACAACCTATGCCACCGATGAGTTTATTTGGGCGGCCTTGCGCGCAGGAGCCAAGGGCTACTTGCTCAAAGATGCTTCTGCTGATGAGTTGGTTTCGGCAATTCAAGCGGTGGCGCGGGGCAGCACCCACCTCGCCCCCGATATTGCTGCCAAACTAGTGGCTGGCGTGAGCAATCCCCAGCCAGAATCGTTAACTCCACGCGAGTTGGAAGTACTGCACTTGTTGGGACGGGGTCGCTCCAATGGCGAGATTGCGCTAGAGCTTGATATTGCGCTACGCACGGTCAAAGTTCATGTCCAAAATATCTTGGGCAAGCTTGGCGCAACCAATCGCACCGAGGCCGTCAGCATCGCCGTGCGCCAAAAACTGATCAGCCTGACGTAAAAGGATGAAGGAAATCAAAAGGCAGAAATGAAGGATGAAGGATGAAGGATGAGGGATGAAACCGCGAAGAACGCGAAATTTTAACGCCTTCGTGCTCTTCGTGTCCTTCGTGGTTAAAAATCGTATCCTTGAAACCGCGAAGAGCACGAAGAACGCGAAATTTTAACGCCTTCGTGCTCTTCGTGTCCTTCGTGGATCAAAAGCCTATAGCCTATAGCCTATAGCCTTCGTGGTTAGGCTTCGTTGATGATGCGCAGGGCTTCGGTGATATGTTTGTTAGCGTTGAGCATCGACGAGAAAATATGCTGAATCGTGCCCTTTTGATCGATGATATAGGTCACGCGGCCTGCCAAAATGCCCAAGGTCGTTGCGCCATACAGCTTGCGCACCGTGCCATCGTGATCGCTCAACAAGGTAAATGGTAGTCGATGATTAGCGGCAAATTGCTCATGCGACTCAACCGAATCGCTGCTAATGCCAATTACTTCGGCTCCTGCTTGCTTGAATACCTCGTATTGGTCGCGAAAAGCACAGACTTCGGCCACGCAGCCAGCAGAATGATCCTTGGGATAGAAAAACAACACGATTTTCTTATTGCCAATCAGGCTTTGCAGATCAATCATTTGGCCAGCTTGGTTGGGCAGGCTAAAAGCTGGGGCTTGATCGCCAACGCTCAATTTGCCAGTGGTTGCAGTCGCCATCTTAAAAAACTCCTCACTAAAATTTAGGCTTGTTGCAAAATCCGTAACGATTCGTCAATATGTTTTTGGGCATTCAAGCGCGATGAAAAAATATGCTGAATCGTGCCTTGCGGATCGATGATGTAGGTCACGCGGCCAGTAAAAATGCCCAGCGTGGTTGCGCCGTAGGCTTTGCGCACCGCGCTATCGCCATCACTCAACAAAGTAAACGGCAGGCGATGTTTGGTCGCAAATTGCTTGTGCGACTCGACCGAATCGCTGCTTACGCCAATCACTTCGGCTCCTGCTTGCTTGAATACTTCATATTGGTCGCGAAAAGCACAGACTTCGGCCACGCAAATCAGCGAATCATCTTTGGGATAGAAAAAGAGCACAATATGCTTTTTGCCCAGCAAATCGTTGAGATCGACAATCGCGCCAGTTTGGTTGGGCAGCCGAAAGTTTGGGGCGCGATCGCCAATTTGCAGTTTGCCAGCGGTTGCGGTCGTCATTGGGCGTTGCTCCACGATTAATCACTATTCACTCAGGCGATTATTGCACGCTCCTTTCCCGTTTGGTTTCCTTAGTTAATTCCCAATTGGCACGATTTTGGTTTAAAATGCTGGCTAGGTGATTTTGGGTTGGGAATGGGCGATGGAACGACGCTATTATTTTTTGGGCCTGCCGCAAATTTTCTACAACCAGCAATTGATTCATCTGACCAATGCCAAGGCCGTGGCGTTGTTGGCCTATTTGGCATGCCAACCACAGCTGCAGCCCCGCGAACGCATTTTGGGCTTGCTCTGGGCCGAAAGTAGCAGCAGCGCCGCGCGCAAAAACCTAAGCAATTGTCTCTGGCTGTTGCGCCAACAATTGGGCAACGATTGTATTCGCAGCCACGATGATCGTTTGAGTTTGGGCAACGAGGGCTGGAACGATCTGCAAACATTATGGCAATTCGATCAGCCTGATCTGACAACGCTACTTAATTGTTATCGTGGCCCATTGCTCGATGGCCTGAATTTGCGCGATGCGCCGGAGTTTGAATTATGGCTCCTGCAAGAGCGCAATCGGGTGCATCAGCACTATCTGCAATTGCTTGAACAGGGGTTGCAACGCTGCGACGATTGGCAGCAAAAACTACAACTTGCCAGCCATGGCCTCACGATCGATCCGCTGCATGAGCCATTTGTCCAAGCGGCGATTCAAGCATGCTTGGCGCTCGATCAACGGGCCAATGCCTTGCAACACTACACCAATTTCCATTATCAACTTGAGCAACAATTAGGTTTGGAGCCAGCAGCGGCAACCCAAGCGCTGCGCATGCAAATTCTTGGCCCGCCCACGGGCGCAACGCTTCAGCCACCACGTTTACCCGCCCCAACCAACAATGCCACATTAATTGGCCGCGAGCGTGATTACGCATTGTTGAATCGCGCTTGGCAAGCCAGTTTGCACCAACAACTCCAAGTTGTGCTGCTCACCGGCGAGCTGGGAATTGGCAAAACCAGCTTGTGGCAAACATGGCTGGGTCAAATTCGCGAAGCGCATCAAGTTATCGTGGCGCGAGGGCTGGAAATTACCCAATTGCTGCCATTTGCGCCATTCTTGGCTTGGACCGACCAAACCGCGCTGCTTGATTGGCTGTTTGGCGCACAATCGCCATTAGCTCCCTACTGGCAAAGCGAGTTGGCGCGCTTGATTCCCGATTTTAAGCAACGCGAGATCGTGCCACCACTGAGCACAGCCACACCAGCCGAAGAACGCCGCCGAATTTTCGAGGCCATGTTGCAAGTTTTGTTGCTGTTTGCCGATCAGCCTTTGGTGTTGGTGCTCGACGATGCACATTGGGCCGATGAACTTTCGCTTGGTTGGCTGGGCTTTGCCGCCGAACGCTTGCAATCCAAGCCAGTGCTGATTATTTTGACCTATCGGGCCAATCAGGTACAAGGCGAATTGGCCAACTTGCTTTGGCATTGGCAACGCAACCACATCGCCCAACGCCATGAGTTGCAACCGCTAAGCGCCAGCGAAAGCGCCCAATTGGTGCGCCAACATGGCGGCGATATGCAACGCAGTGCCCAACTCTATCAGCGCAGCCGAGGCAATCCCTACTTTTTGCACGAATTATTACAAGCCCCAAGCGAGCAAATTCCTAGCTCGCTGGCAGATGTGTTGGGCTTGCGCTTAACCAGTTTGCCGAATGCTGCCCAAGCCTTGCTCTCAGCCGCCATGATTTTGGGCATCAACAGCAGGCTCGAATTGTTGCAACAAGTCAGTCATTGCAACGAAGATCAAGCCCTCGATATGCTTGATCTCTTATTGCAGCAAGGCATTTTGGCCGAGCAAACAGGCCAATATCAAATTGCCCACCCGCTGATTGCTGAAGTGTGGCAGCAATATTTGAGTCCGGCGCGTCGCCAGGTGTTTCATCGGCGGGCTGCCGAAGCCTTGGCCGCCAGTTATGCGGGTATGTTGCCACTGGTCGCGGTGCAATTGGCCAGCCATTATGAAGCTGCGGGCAATGCCCACGAAGCAGCGCGCTACGCAGAAATGGCTGGCTATCATGCCTTGATTATGGCATCGGGCCAAGCAGCAGTCACGCTCTATCAACGAGCACTGAGCTTGGAAACAACGCCGCTGCGCATGCTTGGGCTTGGTCGGGCCTGGGTCTTGGAGGGCGATGTGCTCGCAGCCCGCGCCAGTTTTGATGCAGCCCGCCAAGCCTTCGAAGCATTGGGCGATTTTGCAGGCGCAGCCCAAGCCAGCCTCCACTTGGCCGCAAGTTATCAGTAGGAGTTGGGGAGCTGGTGTTGGGGGTCGGGGATCGGAAGAGTTAATGATCCACGAAGAGCACGAAGAGCACGAAGAACGATTTTTTAGCCACAGATTGCCACAGATTATTTGGACTATCCTGCTATACCCCACATTTCATCCTTCATCCCTCATCCTTCATCCTTTATCTTTTCTCTCTGGGCCGCTGCGTTAACGGATTGATCCACGAATTGCACGAATTGCACGAAAAATCTTCCCATAGCCCAAAGCCAATAGCCAATAGCCATATTTCTCTACGCCTCTGCGTTAAAGGATTGATCCACGAACCGCACGAATTGCATGAATGATTATTTTTTCGCCACAGATTGTCACAGATTAGCCCAGATGATTTTTTCATACCCTATAGCCAATAGCCCAAAGCCAAGAGCCTATCGTCCAATCCCCAGCCCCCGATCCCCGACCCCCAACATCCTATGTTCTATGTTCTTTGCTCTATGTTCTCTCTCATAGCTTTACAATAAAAACGTTTGACAAGCATCTTTGATGGCATATATACTACACAAAGCCCGTTGGCAACCCCAAGCGGGCTTGTAGTGTGCTGAAAGGCTGGTGCGCGGTGTCTCAAGAACGGCTCGCAGCGTTGCGGATGCTTTTTGAAGCAGCCCAAATTGATGGATTGTTGGTGGCCAATAGCCAAAATCGGCGGTATCTGAGCGGGTTTAGTGGTTCGGCGGGCGTGTTGTTAATTGATGCTCAACGGGCATTGTTAATCACCGATGGCCGCTATACCGTGCAAGCAGCGCAAGAGGCCAGCCAATTTGAAACCATCACGCGCACGCTTGATGAAACGTTGGATAGCTGCGTTGGCCGCTATGTTGCGCCAATCAAGCGCTTGGGCTACGAGCCAACAACCTTGAGCGTTGCCGATTATAATGCCTTGCGCCAAGCGCTGCCTGGCGATGTAACCTTGGTTGCGATTGGTTCGTTGACTGAGCAATTACGCGCCATCAAAAGCAGCGAAGAAGTTGCGACCCTGCGCCAAGCAATTAACATTACTGACCAAGCCTTAGCAACAGTTAAGCCGATGTTGCGCCCAAGCATGCTCGAACGCGAAGTTGCTTGGGAATTGCACAAGGCAATCGTGGAGCATGGCGGCGATGGCTTAGCCTTTGAGATTATCGTGGGCGCTGGCTTGAATAGTGCCTTGCCCCATTATCACGCTGGCAACGCGCCACTCGGCCAAGGTCAACCGATTGTGATTGATTTTGGCGCGCTGTATGCTGGCTATCATGGCGATATGACGCGCACCTTGGTGCTGGGTCAGCCCGATGCCAAATTCGACGAAATTTATGGCATTGTGCGCCACGCGCTGGAAGATGCAACCAACGGCATCACGGCCAACACCACCGGCAAAGAGGCTGACGCATTCGCCCGCAATGTCATCGAAGCCTCTGGCTATGGCCAATATTTCAGCCATGGCACTGGCCACGGGGTTGGCTTGCAGATTCACGAAGAGCCACGGCTCAGCCGCGTGCACAACGATTTGCTGCCAGTTGGCTCAATTTTCAGCATCGAGCCAGGCATTTATTTGCCCGATTGGGGCGGCGTGCGGCTCGAAAACTTGGTTTTGCTCAATGCCAATGGCGTTGAAACCCTTACACAGTCACCACTTGACCCGATTATTGTGATCGAGCAAGCCTAAAATTTATTACAACCCAAAGGGAGTTTTTGTATCATGGTCTCAACAGGTGAAGTACGCAAAGGTCTAACCCTCATTATTGATGGTGAATTGTTCCGCGTGATGGAAGCCAACCACGTCAAGCAAGGTCGTGGCACGGCATTCTTGCGCCTGACCTTACGCAATGTCCGCACCAGTGCCACCACCGTCAAAACCTTTATGGCTGGCGAACGCTTCGAAGTAGCTCGCTTGTCAACCCGCAATGTGCAATATCTCTATCGCGAAGATAACTACATCTATGTGATGAACACCGAAACCTACGATCAATTCCCCGTCAGCGTGGATTTGCTCGAAGATGCCTTATTGTACATTCGCGAAAACGAAACCTTCGATGTCTTGACCTATGAAGATGAAGTATTGGATATTTCATTGCCTTCATCAGTCGAGATGACGGTAGTCGAAACCGAGCCAAACTACAAAGGTGATACCGCTTCAGGTGGCGGCAAGCCTGCAACAACCGATACCGGTTTGGTGGTTCAAGTGCCATCATTTGTCGCCGTCGGCGAACGGATTCGCGTCGATACCACCAACGGCAAGTACCTCACCCGGATCTAGGTGGAGTTGCGCCGCGTATTTTAAAGCTGATCATCACGGCGCTGGGCACGTTCCCTGCGCCGTCGCCATTTCTAAAAGTGTAGTTGAGGATGTTAGCCCATGAGTGAGCAAACGCCAGAACATAATTTACTCACCGAGGATGTGCGTGAGTTGCTCCGTTTAATCACCCAAACCGATATTACCGAGTTGAGCCTTGAGCGTGGCGATGCCAAGATTCATGTCAAGCGCACGCCCTATGCTGTGGCAGCCCCAGTCGTGGTGACCAGCGGTGTAGCGGCGGCTCCTGCTGCTGCCAGCAGCGCCGAAACTCCAGCTGCATCAATCGGCCAGCCCATTACCTCGCCCATGGTTGGAACGTTCTATGCCTCGCCATCGCCCAAAGATCCAGCCTACGTCAAAGTTGGCGATGAAGTTCACCCAGGCGACGTGATCGGCATTGTCGAAGCCATGAAGATGATGAACGAAATTGAAAGCGAAATTCATGGCCGCGTCGCCGTCATTCACGTTGAAAATAGCCAGCCAGTCGAGTATGGCCAAGTGCTCATTTCAATCGTGCCGCTTGATTAAGAGCTTGTGGTATTTACATTCCCTCACCCCCCAGCCCCCTCTCCCACTGGACGCGGGCGAGGGGGAGCGTCATCTTAATCACGAATTGTGGTAGACCCACCGTGGTAATGCCCCTCGCCCATCGAACGGGAGAGGGGTTGGGGTGAGGGGATATCCATCATTTCTAAACTATTCAAGATTGTTTTTTTGCCAAAATCCTCGTACAATTGTGCTACTATCCTCAGTAAGCAGGCCAAGCCATGGAACAACTTTCAGTCAGTGAATTATGTGGGTATATCAATGCGGTGCTCACCAGCGATCCCGTCGTTAGCGACGTTTGGGTCTTTGGCGAGGTTTCCAATTGCAAACGCCATTCATCGGGCCATTGGTATTTAACCCTCAAGGAAGCCGATGCGCGGATCGATGCGGTTATTTGGCGCTCAACTGCCTTACGACTTAGTTCATTGCCCCACGATGGCATGGCAATTTTGGGCCATGGCAAAGTCGAACTCTATAACGGACGCTTGCAACTCTACCTCGATTTCATCACCCCTGCTGGCGAAGGCCTGTTGCAAGCCCAATACGAACGGCTCAAAGCCCAACTCGAAGCCGAAGGCTTAACCGAGCGCAAACGACCTTTACCACTTTTTCCGCAACGCATTGGCATCGTCACCTCGCCAACTGGGGCCGCCTTGCAGGATATGTTGAATGTGCTGCGCCGCCGCTTTCCCTTGGCCGAAGTAATTATCGCGCCAGCCCTCGTGCAGGGCGAAGATGCAGCGCCATCAATTGTCGAGGCCTTGTATGAGCTGTTCGATTTCGAGCCAGATGTGATTATTGTGGCCCGTGGTGGTGGCTCAATTGAGGATCTCTGGGCCTTCAACGAAGAGATTGTGGCGCGGGCGGTGTTTGCCTCGCCAGTGCCAGTCGTCACGGGCGTTGGCCACGAAACCGATACAACAATCGTTGATTTTGTGTCCGATTTGCGCGCGCCAACGCCTTCCGCCGCTGCCGAGTTGGTCACGCCCGATCTGGCCACATTACGCGATGAATTGATCAATCAGGTTGGTTTGTTGCATGGTTTGTTCCAAGGGCGCTTGCAATTGTTGCGCAGCGAACTCAACCAACAGCAACAACAATTGCTCCGTCACGATCCCCAATTGCGGCTGCAACAAGGACATGAACATGTGGCCGTGCAGCAACAGCGCTTGCAACGCGCCATGCAACGTATGCTCGAAATGGCCCGTTTGAAGGTGCAAGTGGCTGAGCGTAGTTTAGTGGCACTCAATCCTGAACGAACGCTGGCTCGTGGCTATGCGGTGGTTTTGCAGGCAGGCCGCGCCATCACCAATCGCAATCAAGTTGCGGTGGGCGAAACAATCAGCATTCAACTGCATCACGGCCAAATTCAGGCCACAATTGATGAACTGAGGGATTAAGCGATGTTACTAGCCAGCCTCAAAGTCAAAGCGCCAACCGCCGATGATCGTGAGCAATTTCCGTTGAATGTGCCAGCGATTCAGGCCTTGATTGACCATGAAATCGATTTTACCGCGCCAGTCACGATTATTGTTGGCGATAATGGCTCTGGCAAATCGACTTTTTTAGAAGGCTTGGCGGTGGCTGCCCGTTCAATCGCGGTCGGAACTTACGATCTTGATCAGGATCAAAGCCTCACCTCAGCCCAACGCTTGGCGAGATATTTGCACCTGAGTTGGCGCAAGCGCTCTGGGCGTGGCTTTTTCCTGCGGGCTGAAGATTTTTTTGGCTATGCACTACGCTTGAATCAATTGCGCATCGAGGCCGAGGCTGGCTTGCGCGAGGTCGAGGCCGATACGACGCTTTCGCCATTGGCCCGTGCTCAAGCCCGCCAAACCCATTCGCGCACCATCGGCGAGTTGCGTCACCGTTATGGCGAAGGCCTCGATCACGCTTCGCATGGCGAGAGTTTTCTGCGCTTGTTTCAATCGCGCTTTGTGCCCAATGGCTTATATTTGCTCGACGAACCGGAAGCACCATTAGCGCCGATTCGCCAATTGAGTTTGTTGTCGCTGATGCGCGATGCAGTTGAGCAGCAACAAAGCCAATTTGTCATTGTAACCCACTCGCCGATTATTATGGCCTATCCCAAGGCCCAGTTGCTGCAAATTAGCGCAGCGGGCTTGCAACCAATTGAATATAACGCCATTGAGCATGTGACGTTGTTGCGCGATTTTCTCAACCAGCCTGATCGCTTTTTACGTCATTTGTAGCGATGGGGATTGGTTTTGATCCACGAAGAGCACGAAGCGCACGAAGGACGGAAACCGCGAAGAACACGAAGAATAGTTTTTTAAGCCACGAATTGCACGAATTCCACGAATAATTATTTTTTGCCACAGATTGCCCAGATTTGTTTGATTATCATTCCCATGGCCCAAAGCCTATAGCCATGTTTCTATACATTAAAAAACCACGAAGGACGCGAAGATTCGTGCTCTTCGTGTCCTTCGTGGATCAAAAACTAGCAGATTTAGCCGCGGAAGCCGCCACCACGGCGGTCGTTGCCACCTGGGCGTGGGCCACGGTCGCCACCTTCACGAGGGCGGTCGCCTTCAGGGCGTGGGCCGCGATCACCTTCAGGGCGTGGGCCACGGTCGCCGCCTTCAGGGCGTGGGCCGCGATCGCCGCCTGGGCGTGGGCCACGGTCGCCGCCGCCACCATTACCACCGCGAGGGCCACCTTTGCTGCTGCTGCTCTTGCGTTGTTCAGCAGTTTCGCCGGTGAGAATTGCGCGACGTGAAAGGCTCAATTTGCCAGTGCCTGGCTCAACATCGATCACCATCACGGTCAATTCATCGCCAATTTTGACCACATCTTCGACGTTTTCGACCCGTTTTTCATCAAGCTCGGAAACGTGAACCATGCCATCTTTGCCTGGCAAAATGTTGACGAACGCGCCGTATGGCATAATCCGTACAACTTTACCAGTGAAGATTTCGCCAACTTTGGCTTCGCGGGTCAAGCCTTCGATCAACGATTGAGCCAAGCGTGCGCCATCAGCGTCAGGCGTGGTCACGAATACGCGACCATCGTCTTCAACATCGATTTGAGCGCCAGTTTGCTCGATAATTGAGCGAATCGTCTTACCACCAGGCCCAATCAAGGCACCGATCTTCGATGGCTCAATTTGCAGGGTGATAATCCGTGGGGCAAATTGCGAAATATCATTGCGCGCCGTGTTGATGATTTCATTCATCTTATCGAGAATGAACACGCGGCCTTGGCGAGCTTGCTCAAACGCTTGCTGCATAATTTCGTAGGTGATGCCCGTGGTTTTGATGTCCATTTGCAGCGCGGTGATGCCAGCACTGGTGCCAGCAACCTTGAAGTCCATATCGCCCAAGGCATCTTCCAAGCCTTGGATGTCGGTCAAGACGCTGAATTGGCCAGCTTCTTTGCCAGTAATCAAGCCCATTGCCACCCCAGCAACTGGAGCTTTGATTGGAACCCCAGCATCCATCAAGGCCAACGACGAGCCACAAACTGAGGCCATCGACGATGAACCGTTGGATGCCAATACTTCCGAAACCAAGCGCATGGTGTAAGGGAAGCTATCTTTTTCTGGCAACACTGGCACCAAAGCCCGTTCTGCCAACTTGCCGTGACCAATATCGCGGCGACGTGGGCCACGTGAAGGCCGCGCTTCGCCAGTCGAGAAGGCAGGGAAGTTGTAGTGGTGCATATAGTGGCGGGTGGTTTCAATTCCCAAATCGTCAAGGCGTTGTTCGTCGCCAGGCGAGCCAAGGGTTGCCACCGTCAGCACTTGGGTTTGGCCACGGGTAAACAAGCCCGAGCCGTGAACGCGAGGCAACACCCCAACATCAACAGCAATTGGGCGAATTTCGTTGACCTTACGGCCATCAACCCGAATGCCTTGCTCAAGAATTGAAGAGCGAACTTCATTTTTGACCAAGCCATCGTAGGCTTTGGTGACGGTCTTGACGCGAGCAGCCAATTCTTCTTCGGTTGCGCCAGCACTGAATTTTTCGAGCACTTCAAGCCGCAGGGCATCGGTTGCATCTTCGCGCGCAGTTTTGTCGCTGTTGTTCAAGGCTTCTAAGAAGCGATTGCCCATCCAAGCTTTGATTTCATCTTGCAGGCTGGTATCGACGACCGGAGCCACAAATTCTTTTTTGGGCTTGCCACATTTTTCGGCCAATTCAAGCTGGGCTTGAATAACCGATTGCATGGCTTCGTGACCGCGCTTGACTGCTTCGAGCATTTCGGCTTCGGTCAATTCGTAAGCGCTAGCTTCGACCATCATCACTGCTTCGCTGGTGCCAGAAACAACCAAATCGAGGCGGCTATTTTCCATCAAGCCCATCACGGGGTTGATGGCAAAAACGCCATCGATATGGCCCATTTGCACTGCGGCAACTGGCCCAGCAAATGGAATATCCGAAATCACCAAGGCTGCCGAAGCGCCAATAATCGCCAAGGGGCCTGGATCATTCACTTGGTCGGTTGAAAGTGTGGTGATCGAGACCTGCACATCATTGTAGTAGCCTTTGGGGAACAAAGGCCGCAATGGGCGGTCGGTCAAACGCGAGGTCAAAATCGCGGTTTCGGTTGGGCGGCCTTCGCGTTTGAAGAACGAACCTGGAATTTTACCAGCGGCGTACATTTTTTCTTCGTAATCGACGGTCAAAGGGAAGAAATCAATCCCTTCGCGTGGTTCATTTGAAGCAGTAACTGCTGCTAACAAGACCGTATCGCCGTAACGAACTAAAACTGCGCCATTGGCCAACTGCGCAACGCGGCCTGCTTCAATCGTCAATGGGCGACCTGCAAGCTCCACCGTTACACTATGAACTTGATGTTCAGTCAAAATATGCCTCCAAACACCCCACTTGGGTGCTTCACAACGTGGATCGTTAGGCACTGGAGCCTGCGCAGCAACACCCAGTCACTGTTCACGCGCCAATTCCTAACGTCCACAAAACCATCAGTGCGCCTCTTTACTGCAATCATTGAGCCAGCGAGGCGTTATTGTGGCTCAACACAAAAACGTCTGGGAGCAATTGTACTCCCAGACGTGTATTTTAGCATGCTTTGCAAGCAAACACTTTACCCAATTTAGGCTTTGATCCGCAGACCCAAGCGTTCGCTGACAGCGCGGAACCGAGCATTATCTTTTTTGCTCAGGTAGGCCAACAAGCGACGGCGACGACCAACCAACTTCAGCAAACCACGACGTGAGTGGTGATCTTGCTTGTGCAATTTCAAGTGCTCGATTAATTGGTTGATGCGGTCGGTCAAAAGGGCAATTTGCACATCTGCCGAGCCAGTATCTGTTTCGTGCAGTTTATAGTTATTGATAACGGTTGACTTTTCTTGATCCAGCGACACGGTGTGCCTCCTTGTTAATTGGGCATGGGAATGCCGGTTTTCCCACCCTTCCCTGTGCAACGTCATTCGCGGCACATTAGCTGCGAGTATACCAGCAAAATCGATTCTGTGCAAATCGATATGTCAAGCCGATTTAACATTTCGGATGAGAGCTGGATGAGAATCACAAGCAAAATAGCTCATGCTAATGCGCTAAAAGCCATATGGTACAGGTTTATAGCCTTAACCACTCCGTTCTCTCGCCCATTGATTGATCACCACCCTTCCGTCCCGCCTCAAGGCGGGAGACGCAGGGGGCTTTAATCCCCCTGCACCCCCTAAAAGGACAATCCGCGTTTGAACCACATCCAGTGATGAACCTACAGATTTGGTGGTGAGCAGCGGAAACCAACCCTTGGAAGAAGGTTGGGGTGCGAGAATGCACATGCTGCCAATCCAATGAACCAGTACACGCTAAAAGCCTCATTGCTGCTAACCCTGGTAGTTGTAGCAATGGGTGCTACGCACGAAGCCCGTAGCTGGCTCAAATCCACAGGCCTCGTAAAGCTTCGCCGCCGCTGGATTATTGGTGTATAAGCTAATTTTGGCAAAATGGCCAGCCGCATGCTTCAGGCTGTGCAGCACAATTTGCTTGGCCAAGCCATGCCGCCGCCACGGAGGCAACACATACACATGGCGAATGCGGCCAATCGTCGCGGTCGGTTGGTAGGGATCGATGCTAATGCCGCCAATTGCCCGCAAACGCTGGCCTTGCCAAATGCCCCAAAAGCCTTCACCTGGCTGCGAAAAAGTTTGGACGCCACTTTGCCATTCTTCGGCAAGTCGTTGCACCATGCTGTAGCCTTCGGCGCTGCTGGCGGCAATCAACGGCGCTAATTCGGCCAAATGTTGCTGGGTAAATGATCGTAACTCTTGCATTGCTCAGCTCCTCGATTAAGCAAATAGCCCTTGCAAGCCTGCTAATTCATTTTTAGGGTCGCGCTGCATTAAATCCAGCCCAGCTTGTTGCGGCGATTTGCCTTCAAATAACACGCGATACAATTCATCGGCGATCGGTAATTCGACATTATAGTGTTGGGCGAGTTGGCGGGCGGTGGCAGTGGTATTCACGCCTTCGGCAACTTGGCCAAGCTGGGCCAACGCAGTTTCGAGCGATTGGCCACGAGCAAGCGCTTCACCCAAACGGCGATTGCGGCTATGCGGCGAGGCACACGTAGCAATCAAATCGCCCAAGCCCGCCAAGCCAGCAAAAGTCAGCGGATGCGCACCCCGCGCCATGCCCAAGCGAGTCATCTCGGCCAAACCTCTGGTGATAAAGGCCGCTTTGGCATTATCGCCCAAGCCCATGCCATCGCAAATGCCAGCCCCAAGCGCGACAATATTTTTGAGTGCGCCGCCAAGCTCCACCCCAATCACATCGCTTGAGCGATAGATGCGCATTAATGTGGTGGTGAGCAAGCTCTGCGCCCGCTGACCAGCCTGATCATCACTTAACGCTACAACGCTGGTCGAAGGCAAACCTTGGGCAATTTCGTTGGCGATGTTTGGCCCTGAGAGTGCGCCAATCAAGCCACGTGGATGCGGGCTGAGCGCCTCGGCCAAGACTTCGCTCATCGTTTCAAGGCTGCCCGTCTCGATGCCTTTGGCACAGCTGAGCACAATCGTATCGGGGGCAAGCAGCGGCGCAAGTTGCAAAGCATTGCTGCGAATCGTTTTGGAAGGCACAGCCAACAGAATGACCTGAGCTTGGGCTGCAAGCGCAGGCTCAAACGCCAAGCCCAAATTGGCCGGAAAGCGCTGCCCAGGCAAAAAACGGCTGTTTTCGCCAGCAGCTTGGAGTTGCTCAACCTCCGCTTGGTTGCGGCCAAACAGCGTGACGTTGCGCCCGCCACGCGCCAAAACCAAGGCCAAGGTTGTGCCCCAATTGCCTGTGCCGATAACTGCTACGTCAAGCCGTTGGATCATGATCGTGCCTCCCAAATATTGCGATTCAGCTCTTCTTAGCATACCATTAGTCGTACGAGTCCCACATTGAATCTATCTAAACCAGCGATTGCAAGCTGTGCTCCAAGCCCATGATTTTGGCGTTCTGCTGGCGTGGCCATGCTGAATGTAGCGAAACGTTTACAGCAATTTGGGGTTAAACAGCGGTAAAATCAAACCAGCGACAAACTTGCAATTAGCATTAAAGGTGGTCTGGAATGGCACCAGAAACAATTTATCTCGATCATGCAGCGACGACTGCAACTGATCCAAGGGTCGTTGAGGCGATGTTGCCCTATTTCAACACAGCCTACGGCAATCCATCAAGTATCTATCGGCTGGGCCGCGCCGCACTCGAAGGCGTAGACGAGGCCCGCGAAACTGTCGCCAACCTGTTGGGCGCAAAACGCAAAGAAATTGTGTTTACAAGCGGCGGTTCCGAGGCCGATAATCTGGCGATTAAGGGCGTGGCGTTTGCTCAGCGTGACGCAGGCAAAGGCAATCACATCATCACCAGCGCAATTGAACATCACGCGGTGCTGCATGCGGTGGAATATCTCGAACACTTTGGCTTTGAAATAACCATCTTGCCAGTTGATAGTACTGGCTTGGTTTCAGTTGCCGATTTACGGGCTGCAATTCGCCCAACCACGGTTTTGGTCAGCATTATGGCGGCCAACAACGAGATTGGCACAATTCAGCCAATTGCCGAATTGGGCGCGGTCTGCCGCGAACACGATGTGCTATTTCATACCGATGCGGTGCAATTAATCGGCGCGCAACCAATTAATGTCAAAGAGTTAAATGTTGATTTGTTGAGCCTGACGGCGCATAAATTTTATGGGCCAAAAGGCATTGGTGCGCTGTATATGCGGCGCGGCGTGCCGATGCTGCCATTAATTAATGGTGGCTCGCAGGAACGACGTTTGCGAGCGGGCACCGAAAATGTGCCTGGGATTGTTGGCTTGGCCAAGGCCTTGCAATTGGCGGTCGATGAGCTGCCGCAAAGCGTCAGCCAAATCACCAGCCTGCGCGATCGGCTGATTTCAGGGATTGAAGCAACAATTCCGCATGTGTATCTGAATGGTCATCGCACCCAGCGTTTGCCGAATAATGTCAATATTTCGTTTGATTTTATTGAGGGCGAAAGCATGCTGCTGCTGCTTGATCAACAGGGCATTTATGCCTCAAGTGGCTCGGCCTGTACCAGCGGCTCGCTCGACCCATCGCATGTGTTGATGGCTTTGGGAATTAGCGCCGAACGCGCCCATGGCAGCCTGCGCATGACCCTTGGCCGCGATAACACTGCCGAGCAAATCGAGCGCGTATTGGAATTATTGCCACCCATTGTTGAGCGCTTGCGGGCGGTTTCGCCAATGTATCGCCATTTCTTGGCTGAGCAAACTGTCTATTAGGCAATCATTTATAGAGCGGTTTGGGTCTCACCACCCTTCCGTCCCGCCTCAAGGCGGGAAACGCAGGGGGCTTTAATCCCCCTGCACCCCCTAACGGGCAATTTATAGTCGGCAATAGTGCTAAATAGGAATTAAAAAGAGTAGTTGAGCGGGGATTAACATCGTCAGAATTGCTAGCCAAAGCTGAGCCATGTTCTGGTATAATGTCACGCTAGACTGCCTTCGTTGGCGATAGTTAAAGATCGATTAAATAGCATATACTTTGGAGATCGTGTGAAAGTCACAACTGAACAATTGCCAAAGCGCATTGTTGCGCTTGAGATCGAGCCAGACGCAGCGACGATAGAAAAAGAGTTGAACAAAGCCGCCCAACGGATTGCCAGCAAGGTTGCGATTCCAGGCTTCCGCAAGGGTAAGGCTCCTCGCTTTATCGTTGAAAATTATTACGGCAAGGCCGCGATTTTAGAAGAAGCGACCGACGAAATTATTAATGTGGCCTTCCGCGCTGCCCTCGATCAAGAAAAAATTACGCCAGTTGCCCAAGCTTCATTGGAAAAAGTCGAAGCTGAACCATTCCGCTTCCGCATTTTGGTTCCCGTCGAGCCAGAAGTGAACTTGCCCGATTACAAGGCAATCACGGTTGATTTGACCGAAGAACCAGTGACCGATGCAACCTTGGAAGTGGCGTTGGATCAAGCTCGTGAAAAACACGTCGTGTTGAGCGCTCCCGAAGGAGAGCCAGAAGCAGGCGAAGGCGATCAATTGACCGCTACCGTCCAAACCTTGGTCGATGGCGTGCCATTGCACAAACTCGATGCCGACGATGACGATGATGACGATGATGACGATGATGACGATGATGATGACGACGAAGAAGATGATGATGACGATGATGACGACGACGAAGAAGATGACGATGATGACGACGACGACGATGATGACGACGACGATGATGACGACGATGACGATGACGACGACGATGAAGGTGAACCAACGACCTTAATCATGGAAGAACGTCGCATCGTGCCAGAACTTTATGCAGGCTTGAAAGGCATCAAAGCTGGTGAAACCCGCGAAATTAGCGCCCACCTGCCAGCCGATCATCCAGATGCCCGCGTTGCAGATAAAGATGTTGTGTTCAAAGTAACCGTCAGCGAAATTCAAAATCGCCAATTGCCAGCTTGGGAAGAAGTTCCAGCGTTGGAAGAATTCGAAGGCGACTTGGATGCCTACAAGGCCGACCTGATGGATCGCTTGGTCAAAAATTCAAGCGAACACCATCGCCGCAACGTCTTGAACAAGTACCTCGAAGAAGTTGTTGCTGCAACCACCTTCGATGTGCCCGATGCTTTGGTGGCAGATCGCGCCCACGAATTGCTCCACGAGCAAGTTGAATCGTTGGCTCGCTATGGCATCAACATGGAGCAATATCTGCAAATCGTTGGCAAAACCCACGACGAAGCAGTCCAAGAATTGTTGCCCCGTGGCGAAGAAAGCCTGAAATCGTCGTTGGTTGTGCGCAAAATCGTTGAAGCCGAAGGCTTGAGCGTCGATGATAGCGAAGTTAACGCCGAAATCGAACGCATCTTGAACGATTTCCCTGATGCGCAACGTGGCCCAACCCGCCGCCGGCTCGAAAAAGAGTTGCGCTCGCAAGTTGCTGGCTCGTTGCTCGACAAGAAATTGCAAGATCGCTTGGTCGAATTGGCAACCGGCAGCAGCGCCGCTTAATCTCGCTCGCACCCAGCCCCCTTGTCCAAGCAATTGGGCGAGGGGGATTTTGTTTGAAGGATGAAGGATGAAAAGTCAAAAGTCAGAAGGCAGAAGGCAAAAATCAAAAGCCTATAGCCTATAGCCTATAGCCTATAACCAATAGCCTGCGTACACTTCGCGCTCTTCGCGTCCTTCGCGGTTCCATCCTTCGTGCGCTTCGTGCCCTTCGTGGATCAATACTACAATTCCTATGTTCTATGTTCTATGCTCTCTGTTCTTCTGGCTGCTGCCTTTTGCGGTGGTTTTCTTGTACAATGCAAAGGAATCGCAACCGAATTAGCAGCAAGATTGGAGATTGGCATGGCTAGTTTGAGTGAAGCAATTGGCGCAATTATCAAACGCAAACGCACCCGCGACCGCTTAACCCAAAATGACTTAGGCGCAAAAGTCGGCGTTTCTGGCTCGTATATTAGCGCGGTTGAGGCAGGCAACACCTCGCCGCGGATTGCCGAAGTCGAAGGCGTAGCCCAAGTGTTCCGCACCACCGCCTTGGAAATGATCAGCGAAGCAGCCTCGTCCGAAACCAAAATCTACTCCGATTCGCGGCGCGAACAAGAGGCGCTACTTTCAATTTTTACCACGCTCAGCCCCGATCGTCGCCAACAAGTGTATGAGTTTGTGCTCTTTCAGCGCGATTTACAAGATCGCAACGATGATAAGCGCAACAATTAACCCAATTGATGGTCAAGAATCTGCTTGTAAGTGCCCCGCATGAGGCAAGCCTCGCTTGGGTGTTTTGGCGCAGCAGCGCTTGATATGCTATGATGCGCCTCGCAACGAAGCAGCATCCGCACAAATACCCACAGGATTTTCCCTCAAAGCCTAGACCGATACAAGGAGGTTTTGCTTGGCAAAAGCAAAAAAAGCCGATAAGAAAATTGGGGTTATGGTTGGGCGTGAATGGTCGTGGCCACCGGCATTTATCGAGGAAGTCAACCGCCGCAATCTTGGCGTAACCGCCGAATATTTGCAATTGGGCGGCACTGCCATGAACGAGCCGAGTGAGTACGCTGTAATCGTTGACCGCATCTCCCACGAAATCCCCTACTATCGAACCTATCTCAAAAATGCTGTGCTTCAAGGCACGGTTGTCGTCAATAATCCATTTTGGTGGAGCGCTGACGATAAGTTTTTTGGCGCATCACTTTCCGATGCAATCGGGGTCAAGCATCCGCGCACCATCGCCTTGCCATCACATTCGTATGTCGAGGGTGTGGTCGATGAATCGCTGCGCAATTTGATCTACCCGATTCCGTGGGAAGCGCATGTCGAGGCCGTCGGCGGCTTTCCGGTTATTCTCAAGCCAGCTTGGGGAGGTGGCTTCAAGCAGGTGTTCAAGCTCTACAACTACGATCAGTTGTACGATGCCTACAACACCACCGGCACCGAATGTATGATGCTGCAAGAATGCATCGAATGGGAAAAATATGCCCGCGTGATGTGTATTGGCAAAGAGCATTTTATGGTGATGAAGTTTGATGCTAATGCGCCATGGCCCCATCGCTACTTCCACGAGCCAGGTTTTCTCACCCCCGAAGAGGGCCAACAGGTCTTGGATGGAGCGCGCAAGCTCAACGAAGCGCTTGGCTACGATATGAACACGGTTGAGTTTGCGATTAAAGATGGCATTGCCTATGCGATCGATTTTACCAATCCGGCACCCGATATGGATATTAATTCGCTGACCGACCACTACTTCCCGTGGGTGGTCAACGCCATGGCCGATATGTGTATTGATTATGCCTTAGGCAAACGCAAACAATCCAAAGTCACCTATCAATGGAACTCGTTGCTCACCGCGAGTAGCAAACCCAAAGCTCGTTCAACCACAACCAGTGAATAAGAATGGTTAAGCAAGCGCGAGCATAGCCGCTACGTTGGCTATGCTCGTTGCTGCGATTGATGGAGCGGCCTATGTTAGAGCAAGCGATTCGTGATTATCACGCCCTCCTCACGCCCGATCTCGCGCGCGCTTCCCAAGAACGATTGACCAGCCTGCAACAGCAAGAAAATCTTTTTTTTGGCACGCGTCCGTTGTGCAATGTTTTGCGCCCGCATTTTCTCAGCGTTGAGCAATCGGGCTTAATTAGCTCGGTTTCGCAATTGGTCGCCGAAGCAGCCCGCAGCGTGGTTGAGTATGCACTGCGCACGCCTGCGGTGCTTGATCTGCTGGCCTTGACCGAGGGGGAACAACGCTTAATTAGCTATGAGCCTGGCTACCGCGAGTTGAGCGTTTCGTCGCGGCTAGATTCATTTTTGACCAGCGATAGCAGCTCGTTCCAATTTGTTGAGTATAACGCCGAAAGCCCTGCCGCCATCGCCTACGAAGATATTCTTTCGCAGGTGTTTGAGCAATTGCCAATTATGCAGGAGTTTCAGCGCCACTATCAGGTTGCCAGTTTGCCAGCCCGCCAGCGCTTGTTGGAAACATTTTTGGCAATTTATCGCGAATGGGGCGGCAATGACGAGCCACAGATTGCGATTGTCGATTGGCATGGCTTGCCAACGCTCTCTGAGTTTCAACTATTCCAGCAATACTTTGGCGAGCATGGCTTGAACACTGTGATTTGTGCGCCAGAAGAATTGCGCTATCACGCTGGCACGCTGTATGCCAATGATACGCCAGTTAACTTTGTGTATAAACGCTTGTTGACCACTGAGTTTTTGCAGCGCTTGGGCAACGAAGCCTTCGAGCATCCATTAACTCAGGCCTATCGCGATGGGGCGATTTGCTTGGCCAATAACTTCCGCGCCAAATTGCTGCACAAAAAAATGATCTTCGGCTTACTCTCAGATCCAGCAATTACTAGTGCAGCGGGCATTAGCCAAGCCACCCAGCAACAGCTTGCCCAGCACATTCCATGGACGCGGCGGGTCGCAGCGGGACGCACCGATTATGCTGGCAACGAGGTTGAATTGCTTGAATTTATCAAGCAAAACCGCGATCGGCTGCTGCTCAAACCCAACGACGATTACGGCGGCCATGGCATTACGATTGGCTGGGAAACCGAGGCCGAAGCCTGGGATGCGGCAGTTGAGCAAGCGTTAACTGAGCCATTTGTGGTGCAAGAGCGGGTGGTCATCGCCTACGAAGATTATCCAGCCATGGTTGATGGCCAATTGCAGATTAGCCAGCGCTTGGTTGATACCGATCCATTTTTATTTGGCACCGAAGTTCAAGGTTGTTTGACGCGCTTGTCGACCGTGACCTTGTTGAATGTGACCGCCGGCGGCGGCTCGACCACCCCAACCTTTCAGGTCGCGAAGCAAGGCGAAATCTCAGCGTAGACAAGCACCAAAACATCAACTATCCTAATGGGCATTACCACAGGTAGCAACCCACCACAGCCCACTATCAACTGACACACCAACGGGGGAGCTTATGGAATATCGTGATCCGGGGCATCCAAACTTTCCGTTTACGATTGGGATCGAAGAAGAATACCAAATTATCGATCCTGAAACCCGCGAATTGAAGTCGTACATCACTCAAATTCTTGACGAAGGTCAGTTGATTTTACGCGAACAGATGAAGCCCGAAATGCACCAATCGATTGTCGAGGTGGGCACGCACGTCTGTCGCACGGTCGATGAAGCTCGCAACGAAATTATTCGCTTGCGCGGGGCGATTGGCAGTTTGGCTGCGAGCAAAGGCCTGCGGATTGCCGCCGCTGGCACGCACCCATTTTCGTCGTGGCAAAAGCAAGATATTTATCCCCACGAACGCTATTATGGCGTGATTGAGGAGATGCAAGAGGCAGCGCGGCGTTTGTTGATTTTCGGCATGCATGTGCACATCGGCATGCCCGATAACGAAACCTGCATCGAAATTATGAACGTAGCGCGCTACTTTCTGCCGCATTTGTTGGCGCTTTCAACTTCATCGCCATTTTGGATGGGCCGCAAAACTGGCTTCCAATCGTATCGCTCGATCATCTTCACCAACTTCCCACGCACTGGCATTCCTGATACTTTCCAATCGTATGCTGAATTTGAGCAATATATCAACATTTTGCTCAAAACTCATAGCATCGACAATGGCAAAAAAGTGTGGTGGGATGCGCGGCCACATCCAATGTTTGGCACGCTGGAAGTGCGGATTTGCGACATTGCGACCAAAGTTGATGAAGCAATTATGATTGCTGGCTTGATTCAAGCGATTTTTGTCAAAATTTATAGCTTGTTCCGCCAAAACCAAACCTTCCGCGTCTACAGCCGCGCCTTGATCAACGAGAACAAATGGCGGGCAGCCCGCTACGGCATGGGTGGCAAGTTGATCGATTTTGGCAAGCGCGAAGAGCTATCAGCCCATGATCTGATGGTTGAATTGCGCGAGTTTGTCGACGATGTGGTTGATGATCTTGGTTCGCGGGCCGCCATTGATTATATTGACCAAGTGCTGAAGCATGGCACCAGTGCCGAGCGCCAACTGCGCACCTATGAAGAAACTGGCGATATTAAAGCCGTGGTCGATCAGCTGATTCGCGAAACCATGGAAGGCGTGCCGGTTGACCAAGCAACCCAAGAAGTGAGTGGCTAAAGCCGCGCTCCTCGCCAGCCCTCTCCCTTCCAACGGGCGAGAGGGCTGAGTGAGGGAAAACCATGAGCAACACCAATATCAGAATGCTCCCTCCTATGCTTGAGATAATCCATTTTCTTAGCATCTGGCGCTTCCTTTCAATCAGGTTCGCTATTCCACTCACCGTCGAGTATAGCGATTCGTCTGCCCACGAAGTAGCAAATTTGGAGCAGAATCGTTGCAAGGATGCAGCTAAAAAGCCAAGAGCAGCGCCGTAGCACTGCTCAAACGATCGATACCCGATTAAATTGAAATTATAATAGTTTGAATGTTTGATAAGGCTGCGCGCATGCCACCACAGCGTGACGCTATTGCGCAGAATTGCTCTTGGCTAGCGCCTCTCACCGCACTAGCTACGAGCCGAGGTAGCGCCTCTCACCGCACTACCAACAAACCCCTTATCAATTAACTCAGACCTCCTTGATTGTCGATGTGTATGTTTTCCTAAGTGCTTCGCTCACGTAGGAGTATAGCAGCGAGCAAGCCTAAAAAAGTCGCAAAAAAGTCGCAGCTTTTGCAACGTTCCTGCGACTTTTGCTCCAGCAAGCGCGCGAAGGCTATTGGGATTATGATCCACGAAGAGCACGAAGAGCACGAAGGCCGGAAACCGCGAAGGACGCGAAGAGCGCGAAGGTTAAGTTTTTTTGCCACAGATTGCACAGATTGTTTTGATTATGTTCCTATAGCCCATAGCCATCAGCCCATAGCCTCGCTTTCTCTGCGCCTCTGCGTTAAAAGCTCTATGCTCTATGTTCTGCATTTCATCCTTCATCCTTCATAATTCATCCTTCATAAACCCCTTGGAATGACCTGTGCTATACTGCTGAGTAACGCAATGTTGCAACGAGTGTAGATCGTGGAAGTTCTGGAGGGCGCGATGAGGCTCCTGTCGGTTAGTGACGAAGTAGTTAGCATGTTGCAAACATCGGCGCTGCACCAACGTGTAGGGGCGATCGATGCGATTGTCGGCTGTGGTGATTTACCACCAAGTTACCTTGAGTATCTGGTTTCGATGCTCAATGTTCCCTGCTTTTACGTTAACGGCAATCATGATGCCCCTGAGCAGCATGAAAACGGCAGAGTTTCGACCAAACCACAGGGCTGCGATAACCTCGATTTGCGGGTTGCAATGGTGAATGGGCTATTAATCGCTGGGGCTGGCGGCGTGTTACGCTATCGCCCAGGCGAACATCAATATAGCGAAGCGGAATGGGCTTGGCGCATGACCATGCTCAGCGCCCGGGTCTTTTTTGCCCAAATGCGCCATCGCCAGCGGCTTGATGTGTTAATTACCCACACCCCACCAGCAGGCTTGCACGATGGCATTGGCGCACATCGCGGGCCGCAAGCGCTACGGCGCTTTATCGATCGGATTGCACCACGCTATCTTATTCATGGCCATGTGCATTTAAATTATGGCTATGGCGATCAACGGCCTTTGCAATATGGTGATACACTAATTGTAAATACCCATGGCTATCGCTTGCTCGATATTGAACCAATGGCGGCCTTGAGCAACGCCAGAGCCAGTTAATCGAATGTCAACACAGTATGCAACGACGCTCCCCATTGGGAGCGTTTTTTTCTTTGGGAGTCAGCAATGCTAACGTATTTGGTAACATTAACCATTGTCGTCGATCGGGCAATCTACGAACCACATTTGCCTGATCATTTAGCATATTTGGCCCAGCTCAAAGCCGCTGGCCACTTGTTGCTCTCTGGCCCCGCCACCGACCGTCGGGGTGGCTTTGTCTTATTGCAGGCCGATTCGTTGGCAGCTGCAAGAGATCTTGTCGAAGAAGACCCATTAGTAGCACGAGGCTTGGATTCCTACGAGATTCGCGAATGGCGCATCACCGAGGGCCAGCCACAGCAGATTGTTCCATCGTGGTAACAACAACAATCTAGCAAACACACAACGGTGTCATATCAGGCCAAGCTCGCCGACACCAAGGAGGAACTTAAGATGGGCTACAATCAATGGATCGATCAGCAAGTTGATAGTGATTTCCAAAAAGCGCGATTTAGCGCCTTTCTGAATGCCATAAAAGCGCGGTTGCGCGACGAACCCCAAACGCTTTTGCCATTTGAAGAGGTTCGCGCCCGCCTGAATATTCGCAGCCAAACCGACCGTGGCATGCAAATCGTGCCTTTGGCTTCAATTATTGGCAGCGAAGGCCGCTATAGCGATTTCGACCGCCAGTTTTTGCCACGCCACGAAGTAACCAAAGCCCGTTGGAAAAACGTCGATCGGGCGCATTATAGCGATGTCTTGCTGCCGCCAATCGAGCTGTATCAAATTGGCGAGGTTTATTTTGTGCGCGATGGCAATCATCGGGTTTCGGTTGCGCGTCAACAAGGCCAAGATTTTATCGATGCCCATGTGATCGAATTGCTGAGCGATGTGCCAATCAAGCCAAGCATGACCCAAAATGAATTAAATCAATTGGAAGAACGCTCAGATTTTTTGGAATGGACAAATTTGGCCCAGCTGCGGCCAGAAGCCCAATTTATTGAGCTAACCAAACCCAGCGGCTATTTGGATTTGATTCGGCATATCAACGGCCATCGCTATTTCAAATCGTTGGAGCTTGGCGAAGACCCAAGCAGCGAAGAAGCGATTTTAAGCTGGTACGACAATATTTATAAACCCTTGATCGACGAAATTTACGATACTGGTATTTTGGCGGCATTTCCAGAGCGCACCGCCACCGACTTGTATCTGTGGATTATGGATCATCGCCATTATCTGACCCAAACCGAGGGGATTGATCCCGGCCCGAAAACTGCCGCGATCGACTATACCCGCCACTATGGCGAGCGCAAAAATCGGGTTAAATTGCCCGATCCACCAAGTGCGGTTGAAATAGAATTTTTGCATTGGAGCAAGCTTAATCTATTGCGCCAAGATGTGCGGGTGCCACTCAGCAACGACAACGATTATGCCCGCATCAAATTGCATGTGATCGATCATCAATATTTTATGGGCAAAGATCTTGATCGCGAAGTGACGTTTGAGGAAGCGGTGCAAAGCTGGTACGACACGGTGTATCGCCCAGTTACCCAAGCCATCGCCCAGCAACACATTGGCGAGATGTTTCCCAAGCATACAATTGGCGATTTGTATTTGCTCATCACCGATTATTTGCATATGCTGCGCGGCCAAGGCGTGGAAATTCAGCCAGTGCAAGCGGCGCGTGAATATGCAGAACGCTTTGGCAGCGAACGCGGAGCCTTTTTGACTGGTGTGCTGCATCGAGCACGACGCTTGATGAAACGTGCCTTTGCAACAACTTAGTTACACAGTTGTGACCTAATTTTCAGCATTGAAGCCCTGGTTGTGCGCTATAATGACCCCACAGGATAGCCCAACCATGGGCTTTTTGTTTGAGTAGGTTCCATGCAAATAGCTTTAGTTCACGATTATTTGAATCAATATGGTGGCGCGGAACGGGTGCTCGAAGTGTTGCACGCGATGTTTCCGCAAGCCCCAATCTATACATCAATTTACGATGCCGAGGCCATGCCCAACGAATATCGCAGTTGGGATATTCGGACCTCGTTTATGCAAAAGCTCCCAGGCTGGCGCAAGCATTTTCGTAAATATTTCTTGCTCTATCCCAGTGCCTTCGAGCATTTTGACCTCAGCGCCTACGATTTGGTTATTAGCTCATCGAGCGCCTATGCCAAGGGCGTCATTACCAAGCCCGGCGCGCGCCATTTGTGCTATTGCCACACCCCAATGCGCTTTGCTTGGCGCACCGACGATTACGTCAAACGCGAGCAAATTAGCGGCATCTTTGGGGCGATTCTGCCCTTCTTCCTGACCTATTTGCGCTTGTGGGATGTGCAATCGTCGGCGCGGGTTGATCGTTTTATTGCCAACTCGCGCACGGTTGCCGAGCGAATTGGCCATTTCTACAAACGCCCTTCGACGATCATCACGCCACCAGTTGAATTGCAGCCATTCGCGCCCCAGCCATCTGAAGATTTTTATCTGGCTGGCGGGCGCTTAGTGCCCTACAAACGACTCGATTTGGCGATCAAAGCCTGTACGAAGCTTGGCTTGCCCTTAGTGATTTTTGGTGATGGCCGCGATCGGGCCGAGCTAGAAAAAGTTGCTGGGCCAAGCGTGCGCTTCGTCGGCAAAGTCGATGATGCAAGTTTGCGCAGTTTGTATGCTCGCTGTCGCGCCTACTTAATGCCAGGCGAAGAAGATGCAGGCATTCAGCCGCTCGAAGCTATGGGTGCAGGCCGCCCAGTTATCGCCTACAAAGCAGGCGGCGCACTCGATAGCGTGATCGAAGGCCAAACTGGACGCTTCTTCAGCCAACAAACGGTCGAAGATTTGGCCAATGCCATTCTTGCTAGCCAAAACGATCACTACGATCCAACGGCAATTCGTGGTCATGCCGAGCAATTTGCTCGTCCAGCCTTCGAGGCCCGCATTCGCGCCGAAATTGAAACGCTGTTGAGCGAGGGTTCAGGGGTCAGGGGCTAGAGAAGGATGAAGGATGAAGGATGAATTATGAGGGATGAAAATTAGAGCATAGAACATAGATCATAGAACATAGCCATCGGGGGTTAGGGGCTAGGGGTCGGGGGTTAGAAGGATAATTAGTGAAATTCGTGCAATTCGTGGCTAAGAAATCTTCTCGTTCTTCGCGGTTTCAGCCCTTCGTGACCTTCGTGGATCAAATAAGGATAAATTATGGAATTACGCCGATATTTTGCGATTGTACAGCGTTCGTGGTGGCTGGTGCTGGGTGTGCCGCTGCTCGTGCTGTTGGTTTCGCTACTCAGCTTTCAGCCTGATCCACAGCGCTATCGGGCCAACGCCAAGTTTGCCATCACCCACGCGCCAGTTGGCGGCAACGAAGTGCTGCCCGACATGAATATTTACAATTCGTGGCAAAGCACCCAATTCATTGTTGACGATTTGCCGGGAGTCGTGCGCTCCGAAGCCTTTGCCCAAGCAGTCAGCACTTGGATTGCCAGCAATCGCAATCTGCAACTCGACGCTGGCACAGTCAAAGGCATGATCACGGCGGTTGAGCAAGAACATCGTATTGCCACAATTCTGGTTGATGCTGATACTGCTGAGCAAGCCACGGCGATTGCTGCTGGCAGCATTGCGGTGCTCGATGAACAAGGCTTGCAATGGTGGAATCGGGCGCAATGGGGCACGTTGGCGGTCGAAACCCTCGAATTACCAACCACGGCTACCGTCCTCAGTCGCTGGCCACAGCCAATCACCCGTTTGGCCTTGCGCTTAGTTTTGGCCTTGGTGGCTGGGTTTGGCTTGGCCTTCTTGCGCCACTACCTCGACCGTACCGTGCGTGAGCAGAGCGATTTGGCCCAGCTGAATGTGCCAGTGCTCAGCGCTATTCCAAAGGAGTCGTAATGCTTCGACCACAAGATTACTTGGCAATTTTGTTTCGGCGCTGGTGGGTGATTGTGCTAATTGGCTTTGCTAGCGCCGCTGCGGCCTATGGATTTAGCAAATTGCAAACGCCATTGTATCGCGCCCAAACCACCTATAATGTGATCACCAGCCGCTATGATCAGGGCTTGACCATGCAATTGCCCAGCGTCATGGGCAACTGGCCTGGCCAATTGACCGATGCGCGCTTGCAAGAAATTAGCAACCAATTGCAATTGGATCGCACGCCCGATTATTTGCGCAAATATATTGCGATTCAACCGCAGCCCGATCAATTGCTGCTGACGATCAATGTTGATTATCCTGATCCGAAAAAAGCGGTTGAATTGGCTGATGCCTTGGGCGAAACGCTCAAAAGCGAAGTTGCTGGATTAAATGCGCTGCGTTTGAGCACCGATGCAATTAATATTCGCGTTCAGCAACCAGCCAAATACATCGAACTGGCCTCGCCAAAAACCAAAATCAATGTGCTGGCTGGCGGAATTTTGGGCGGCATCATTGGTATTTTGGTGGCCTTTGCGCTTGAATATTTCGATGATCGGATCAAATCCAACAACGATATTGAACGCTGGACAGGCCTGCCAACCTTGGGCAGCATTCCCGAACACTAAGCGTCGGCCTGAGCCAACCAATTAGATAGAGGTAGTTATTGTGGCATTAGATTTAATTACGTTGCGCGATCCACGGGCCGCCGCCGCCGAAGCCTATCGCACCTTGCGCACCAATATTCAATTTTCATCGATTGAGCGCAAATTGCATACAATTTTGGTCACCAGCAGCGTGCCCGATGAAGATAAAAGCCTTGCCTTGGCCAATTTGGCCGTCACCTTTGCCCAAGCAGAGCAGCGGGTGATTGTACTCGATTGCGATTTGCGACGGCCTAGCTTGCACAGCTTGTTTGGAGTAAGCAACGATCGCGGCCTAAGCCAAGCGATGAGCCAAAACAGCGATTTGTCGCTGCTCAAAACCGAGGTCGATGGCTTGCAAATGTTGCCAGCTGGCGCAACCCCGCCCAGCCCAGCCGATTTGCTTAGCTCCAAACGCTTCGATAGCGTACTCCGCGATCTCAAGCAACAAGCAGATATTGTGTTGATCGATGCGCCGCCAGTCTTGGCCGCCAGCGATGCAGCCTTGTTGGCCACCAAAGTCGATGGCGTGGTGCTGGTGACGCGAGCTGGCAAAACGCGCCGCGATAGTGCGCGCGAAGCTGTGGCCTTGTTGCAACGGGTCAATGCGCATCTGGTTGGGGTTGTTTTGACCAACGCCAAATTGGAACGCGAACGCTACGCTCGCTATTAAGCAATTAGAATCCTGCTCTGATTAACAAGCAGAGGCTATCTATTATCAATTGTATCCAGCAGTCCTTATTTGGATCGCCACCCTTCCGTCCCTCCGCTGGAGGGAAACGCAGGGGGTTTTCATCCCCCTGCACCCCCAAATATTTACGTGCTGGATTGTCAATCCTCTTCTGCTCAATCCGAACTGTTGAGTTTGCGAGGGAATAGATCAGCCTATTGAGTTAATCTAAGAGGGTTTTGGTTACTCTGCTCCAGCATTCTGCACCTGCTATTACCCACGTTTGGAGCGTCGTATGTGTGGCATTACGGGCCATCTCGAATGGCATGGTATGGCTCAGGCGGCAATTCTTGAGCAACAAACCGAGGCAATTCGCCATCGTGGGCCTGATAGCGCAGGCTTTTTTTGGGTTAATCAAGTTGCGTTGGGCATGCGCCGCTTGGCAATTATCGACCTTGCGCATGGCGCGCAACCGATGTTCAGCCGCGATGCTGATTTGGCGTTGGTGTTCAACGGCGAGATTTATAATTTTCAAGCTTTGCGCCAGCAATTACAGCAGCTTGGCCAAACCTTCGATAGCCATAGCGATACCGAAGTGATTGTACGCGGCATCGAACAATGGGGCATTGCAGGTTGTGTTGAGCGTTTGAATGGTATGTTTGCCTTGGCGATTTGGCAACAGCAAGCCCAACGGCTCACGCTGGTGCGCGATCGGCTAGGCATCAAGCCGCTCTACTGGTACGCAGATGCCCAGCGCTTGGTCTTTGGCTCAGAGATCAAGGCAATTTTGGCGCATCCGGCAGTGCCACGCCAAATCAATCTCCACGGCCTCGCCAACTACCTCAGTTTTGGCCATAGCCTCGCACCGCAAACCATGCTCGAAGGCATTTACAAAGTCGAGCCAGCCCACATCATGAGCTGGGATATTGCCAATCAAACGCTGCAACAGCAACGCTATTGGCAATTGCAGCCAAACATCACGCCAATTGCCCCTGCCGCCGCCGCCGCCGAAGTCTATAGCCGTTTGCGCGAGGCTGTGCGCTTGCAGCTGATTAGCGATGTGCCGCTGGGGGCGTTTCTCAGCGGTGGCCTCGATTCAAGCATTATCGTGGGCTTGATGAGCCGCTTGGGAGCCGCACCAATTAACACATTTAGCGTTGGTTTTGCCAATCAGCAAGGCTTTAATGAGTTGCCCGATGCGGCCTTGGTGGCGCAGCATTTTGGTAGCAAACACCACGAATTATTGCTCGATGCCAACGATTTGGTTGGCGCTTTGCAAACCTTGGTCTACCACTACGATGAGCCATTTGGCGATGCTGCGGGCTTGCCAGTCTACCTTGTTTCGCGTTTTGCCCGCGAACACGTCAAAGTGGTGTTGACGGGCGAGGGCAGCGATGAACAATGGGCTGGCTATCGGCGCTATCAAGCTGAATTAATTGCCCGAATGCTGCAATATGTGCCTGGCCACCAAGCGCTTGGCGCGCTGATTCGCCAATTGCCACGCAACCGCCGCTTGAAACAGGCAATCCGCAGTTTAGAGCAACGTGATCCTGCTCGACGCTATGCTGCCTGGCTCACCATTGCCGATCTCCAGCAGCGCCAGCGGTTGCTGCAACCGCAGTTGAGTGCAGCGCTTGGTGATTATGCGCCGGAGCAAATTTACGATCAGGTGTATCCCCGCAGCGGCGCAGCCTTGACCAACATGGGCTTGGCTGATTTGCAAACCTGGTTGCCCGATACCTATTTGGAAAAAGTTGATAAGGCTTCGATGGCCGCCAGCATTGAGGCCCGCGTGCCGTTTCTCGACCATACGTTGGTTGAATGGACGATGAATTTGCCGAATAGCTTAAAATTGCGTGGTCGCCAAACCAAGTGGTTATTACGCCAAGCCTTTGGCGAAATGTTGCCCCAACGCACGTTGCGCAAACCCAAACATGGCTTTGCAGTGCCAACCGATCCGTGGTTTCGCGGCGCACTGAGCAACTGGACAGCAGAAATTTTGTTTGATCAACGCACCTTGGCGCGAGGCTTGTTCAACGCCCACGAGGTGAGGCGCATCTATCAAGCGCATCGTGATGGCAAACAAGTCGCTGATACGTTATTGTGGCTATTGCTCAACCTCGAATTGTGGCAACGGATCTATCTTGATCGCGAGGCACGGCTATGAATCAACCGTTGGTGCTGCATATTGCCACTGCCGATATGGGCTTGCGCTTTTTGCTGCTCGAACAGCTGCAGGCAATTCAACATGCAGGCTATCAGGTGCGCGGCGTAGCCAGCGACGGCCCCTATCGCGCCGAGGTTGAGGCCGCTGGCATTCCGGTTGAGGTCGTGACGATGCCGCGCTCGGTCACACCAACAAGTGATTTAGTTGCCGTCGCCAAGTTGGTGCGTTTGTTTCGCCGACTCAAACCAACGATTGTGCACACGCATAATCCCAAGCCTGGCTTGCTTGGCCAGCTAGCAGCGCGGCTTGCAGGCGTGCCAATTATCATCAACACGATTCATGGCTTTTATTTTCATGAGCATTCGAGCCCCAAGCAACGCCACTTTTACATTGCCATGGAAAAAATCGCTGCTCGCTGTTCGCATGCGATTCTCTCGCAAAATCGCGAAGATCTGGCCACAGCCCTAGCAACCAAGATTGCACGGCCAGAGCAAATCAGCCTGTTGGGCAATGGCATTAATCTCGATGTGTTTGATCGACGGGCGGTTAGCCAAACCGAGGTGGCAGCAGCTCGCCAAGCCTTGGGTATTCCCGCCGATGCGCAGGTGATTGGCGCAGTTGGGCGTTTGGTGGCTGAAAAAGGCTATCACGAGTTGTTTCGGGCTTGCCAACAGCTGATGGCAACCAGACCAAATGTGCATTTGTTGGTGGTTGGCCCAGAAGAACCACATAAAGCCGATGGCCTAACTGCTGCAAGCGCCGCCGACTATGGCATTGCTGAGCGCAGCCATTTTGCAGGCATGCGCCGCGATATGCCCGTGCTCTATCACTTGATGGATGTTTTGGCCCATCCATCGTATCGCGAGGGCTTTCCGCGTGCGCCGATGGAAGCCAGCGCGATGGGCGTGCCAGTCGTGGCTAGCGCTATTCGTGGCTGTCGCGAAACCGTGGCCCATGGCCTGAATGGCATGTTGGTGCCAGTGCGCGACGCTGCGGCCTTAGCTCAGAGCCTTGGCCGCATCCTCGATGATCGGGTTGTGCGCGAGGCGTTTTCGCGCTTAGCTCGCCAAGTTGCTGAGCGTGAGTTTGATCAACAACGGGTTTTTGAGCGGGTGCTGTTGAGCTACGCCGAGCAATTGCAAGCCCGAGGCCTCGCCGTGCCAGCACCAATTCGCCGTTAATCGTGGCCTTGAATATATTTGGGCAGCATTTGCTCCCAATATGGCCAATCGTGGGCCCAGCCATCCCAAACCCGCAAGGCATTGCCAACCCCGTGATTCCATAAATTATCCGAAAGCACTTGGTTGCTGTGGTAGCTGGGGTCGTCGCGGCCAATCGCCAAAATAATATCCAGCTGGCGCAAATGGGCTAGTTGGTTGACATCGTGCAAATTGGCGGTGTACTCGGTTGGCGTGTTGAAATAGACCTGATCATCGCTATAGCCATCCATAAATGAACGCATATTGTAGCGACCACTCAAGCCCAAGCAACGCCGAAACAGGTGGGGGTGGCGCAAGGCAAGATTCACCGCGTGAAAGGCTCCAAACGAACAGCCAAGGCTCATTAAAAATTGATTTTGATTGAAATTACGCAGCCACGGCACAACTTCGCCGATCAAATACTGTTCATATTGCAGCTGGCGGCCAATACGCCCGCTAGGATGCGCCCATTTGCAATACCAACTTTCAGCATCAACACTATCAACACAAATTAATTGGAGCCACCCACGCTCAAGGTGTTCGGCCAAAAGCCCGGTCATACCACGATCTTCAAATTCGAAAAAACGGCCCATTGAGGTTGGAAAAACCAAGACAGGCGCGCCATGATGGCCAAACAACAAAAGCTCCATGTCGCGGCCAAGCGCTGAACTATGCCAACGATGATATGAACGATGCATCGGCGTTCCTCACACTGAGAACCATCACAGCGAGTATAGCATGAACCAGCATTTGCGGCTTAACAAAATGCGCGAAGCACCCTACAATAGCCCAAACATGCTGTGAGCAAAGGATTTCTCGACCATGGATTTAACGACTGCAATGCCCGCCAACCCAGTTGAAAAAGCTGGCTATCGCTTAGAATTTCAGGATGAATTTAGCACCAACACGCTTGATCAAGCCAAATGGCTGCCATTTTACCTGCCGCAATGGAGTTCACGTGAGCGTTCAGCGCCACGCTATCAATTAGCCAGCAGCAGTTTAGTGCTCGAAATTCAGGCCGATCAAGCGCCATGGTGTCCTGAGTTCGATGGCCAAACTCGCTGCTCGTCGTTGCAAACGGGGGTGTTTGGCGGAGCGTTGGGCAGCCCATTTGGCCAACATCGCTTCAACCAAGCCTGTGTGGTGCGCGAGTTGCAAGATTCAATGCAGATCTACACGCCGCACTATGGCTATTTTGAAATGCGCGCCAAAGCCACAATTGGCCCAAATAACGTCGTGGCCTTGTGGATGATTGGCTTCGAAGATCAGCCAGAACATTCCGGCGAGCTAGCAATTATGGAGATCAAAGGCTGGAATATTGGCGCTGAGAGTTTGAAATTAGGCTATGGCGTGCATCCTTGGGGCGATTCACAGCTCACCGATGAGTTTTTTGAGGATGAGGTGGCGCTTGATGTGGGTGAGTATCATATTTACGCTGCTGAATGGACACCCAGCCAGATTGATATTTATCTTGATAATCGTAAATTGCGCACGATTCAGCAATCGCCCAGCTATCCAATGCAATTTATGCTGGGGATTTATGATTTGCCGCAGCGCCAATCAAGCACAGTTGCGTATCCCCACAAATTTGAGATCGATTATGTGCGTGGCTATCAGCCATTGAATGGGTATTAAATTCAATTAATTTCGCCACCCTTCCGTCCCGCCGACGGCGGGAGACGCAGGGGTTTTCATCCCCCTGCACCCCTTACTGCATGACATCCAGCCCAAGAACGGGCAATGGGACGACAACCCGTTCATAGTCAAGCGTCCGAAAGGCAGGGAGTTTCCACGTGATGGTG
>NZ_JAFBCZ010000002.1 GCF_016907925.1 Herpetosiphon giganteus
TCGTTTCGCCACCCTTCCGTCCCTCCGCCGGAGGGAAACGCTGGGGGTTTTCATCCCCCAGCACCCCCTAATAGTTGTTTTGTGGATTGTTTCTGGGTTGTCTCTTCCCCCGATGTCCGCTAGCCAACAGCCAAAAGCCCATAGCCTCACTTTCTCTGCGCCGCTGTGTTAACACTCCCTTTGCGTTCTTCGCGCTCTTCGTGGTTTCATTTTTATTAATCGCTGATTGCTTTAAATTCGTTTCGCCACCCTTCCGTCCCTCCGCCGGAGGGAAACGCTGGGGGTTTTCATCCCCCAGCACCCCCTAATAGTTGTTTTGTGGATTGTTTCTGCGTTGTTTTTTTCTGATGTTCTATAGCCAAAAGTCCATAGCCTCATCTTCGCGCTCTTCGTGGATCAAACCCGATCCCCAACTCCCAACAACCGATCCCCAATCATATAAAATCGTGGATAATAACGCTAAGTCTTGTTGTGGAGGCGTATGTGGCACGGATTTGGCGTTGGCTTGGGCCAAGTTTAATTATCACTCTCGGGTTGGCATGGCTGGTGCAGCAACCACCAAGTTTGGTGCGCCAAGCGGCTCAAGCACGTTTAGCTGGCAAATGGCATCAAGCAACCCACTTCTATCAGCAATTGATCGCAACCCAGCCCAGTGTTCCCAACCAACTGCTACTTGCTGAATTGTATTTGACTCGTGGCGAGTGGCAAGCAGCGCACGATCAACTGATCGCCGTGTTTCGCCAGCCATTGAGCCTCGAACAACATCAACAAGCTTGGCAATTCTACGGGTGGGCTGGCTTGCAACGCGGCGATCAAGCGTCAGTTCAATCAACCCTTAAAACCTTGGCAGTCACGCCATGGAGCCATGTGCTACGGGCAGAAATAGCGTTACGTAGCGGCGATCTCATTAGCGCAACCAACCAATTGAATCAAGCCCAAGGTTTGCAGCAGCCATGGCACAATTGGGCTTGGTTGCGGAGCGCTGAACTGGCATTGCCCAATGATCCGCAGCTTGCCCAAAGCCTCGTTGCCCAAATTCAGCCCCAAGCCAACGGCCTGCAATTGGCAAATCCATGGCAATTGCAGCAACGATTTGATCGATTGAAGCAACTTGCGACCCAAAATTCAGCCCAACGCATGCTTGGGGTGGCCAGTTTATGGAGCGAACAAGGTCTCTGGCAGGCTGCCGACATCTTGCTGAGCCAAATTCCTGCCAACGATTCCATGGCGAGTTTTGCAGCCAATCAACGGGCCTTACTCCATTGGAGCGCTGGCGATAGTGCAACTGCGTTGGCTTTGATTGAGGCTGCTCAAGCTCAATGGCCCAACGTTGCAACCTTACCGCGAACTCAAGCCAAAATTGCCGCCAGTAGTGGCCAGCCCGATTTGGCCGTTGCCGCCTTGCAGCAGGCAGTTAATTTGGAGCCAGGCAGCAGCGAAAATTACCTTGTTGCGGCAACGCTTAGCCTAAGCCAAGCTGATTTTAATGGCACTGCCGCCGCCTACGATCAAGCAATTGCCACGGGGCCAATGAGTGGTACGTTGGCCTTAGAAGCTGCCAATTTTTATATCAACACGCCGTTGCGCCGCTGTAGCAGTGGCCTGAAGTATGCGCGCCAAGCCTTGAAGAGTGCGGTTGATGATTTAGCGCGGCGGGTGGTGGCCAGCGTTGCTTTGCAATGTGCGCTGCCTGCAGAAGCCGAGCAACTAATTGCTCCACTCTATCAGGCAACCTCAGCTGAGCCACAATTGGCCTATCTCTATGCGCTTGCGCGCTGGCAACAAGCTAAGCCCGATGGCCAACTATTGTTGGAACAAGCAGCAGATCAGGCGATTCAAACGCCATGGCTGGCCCAGCTCGAATTTTACATAAAATGAAGCTCAATCAGATGAAAAATTAATAAGATGCAGCTATCTACGTTTTGGCATAATCCAAAAAGCGTGCTATAATCAGATCTAACGCTAAGCAGAGAACGAAAACGCGGGCGGTATAGCCCCCGCGTTTTTTGTGTCGTGCGCGTCGCTTGCTTGCCAATTCGGGGGGTTAGGGCGACTCCGCACGCTGCGGGACGGTAACAGCAAAGGGCTGTTAACCCTACATTCACCGAAAGGATATTCTTTTTAATGACTACGTTTACGGAACTTGGGCTAGGCGAAGCGACGTTGCGGGCAATTACTGAACTTGGCTATGAAGAACCAACCCCAATCCAAGCCCAAAGTATTGGTTTGATGCTCAGTGGCAACGATATTATCGCCCAAGCTCAAACAGGCACTGGCAAAACAGCAGCTTTTTCGTTGCCAACAATTGAACGGATTGACACCAAGGCCATGGGTGTTCAAGCCTTGATTTTGACCCCAACTCGCGAATTAGCCGTCCAAGTCTCGGATGCTATTTCAGCGTATGGCAAATATTTGAACATTCGCGCCTTGCCAGTCTATGGTGGTCAACCAATTGATCGCCAATTGCGAGCTTTGAAGCGCGGCGTTAATATTGTGATTGGCACGCCTGGCCGTTTGATGGATCACATGGAGCGTGGCACGCTTGATCTTTCAACCGTGCGCACCGTGGTGCTCGACGAAGCCGACGAAATGCTCAACATGGGCTTTGTTGACGATATTGAATATATTTTGGAACGCGCGCCCAAAGATCGCCAAACTGCACTTTATTCGGCAACCATGCCTGATGAAATCGCCCGTTTGGCGCGCAAATACTTGAAATCACCTCAAATGGTGACGATTGAGCGCGAACAATTGACCGTGCCCCAAATTCGCCAAGTCTATTACGAAATTGGCGCACGCGATAAATTTGAAGTTTTGACCCGCATCCTCGACCTTGAAATGCCAACCTCGGCGATTATTTTCTGCCGCACCAAGGCGATGGTCGATGAGCTTGGTGAAAAATTGTTGGCTCGTGGTTATGGCGCTGAATTGTTGCACGGCGATTTGAGCCAAGCAATGCGCGATCGCGTGATGAAACGCTTCCGCGAAGAACAAGTTGAAATCTTGGTTGCAACCGACGTAGCTGCTCGTGGTTTGGACATCGAACACGTCAGCCACGTAATTAACTACGATATTCCGCTTGATCCAGAAGCCTATGTACACCGCATTGGCCGGACTGGTCGGGCTGGCCGTTCAGGGGTTGCCGTTACCTTGGTAACGCCTCGCGAACGCCGCCAATTGCGCACGATTGAGCGCATGACTGGCTCGCCAATTCAACGCTTGCGCTTGCCAACGATTGCCGACGTGGTGGCTCGCCGCCGCGAAGCCTTCAAGGACAACTTGCGCGAGTTGATTGAGCAACACAACGAGCATGGTGGTTTGGAGCAATACTTGGTTTTGGCCGAAGAATTGGCCGAACAATATTCGCCAACCGATTTGGCCGCTGCCGCCTTCAAAATGATGCTCGGCGAACCAGATTTGACCGCCGAAGATCCATTGGAAATGGTCGAAGACGAATCAACCTTCGATGCCCGCCGTGGCGATCGCCGCGATAGCCGCGATAATGGTCGTCGTGGCGACCGCCGCGAACGTGGCGGTGAACGGCCTGGCGATCGCGGTGGCGATCGTGCAGCCCGTGGCCCACGCAATGGCGATCGCAACAGCGGTGGCCGCTCGTTCCGCGAAGAAGGCATGACCCGCTTGTTTGTGGATATTGGCCGCGAACAAGGCGTGCGTCCTGCTGATATTGTGGGCGCAATTGCCAACGAATCTGGCTTGCCAGGCCGCGCAATCGGCGCAATCGACATTTTCGATAACTTCACTTTTGTCGATGTACCAGACGATGCCGCCAACCGCGTGTTGGCTGCGCTTGGTCGCACCCAAATTCGGGGCGTGAAAATCACCCCAACTTTGGCTCGCCCACGTCGCTAAAATCCTTTACCCGTCCAGTGCTCCGGCTCCTTGGTTGCTGCCAAGGAGCCGGTTTTAGTTAACGTATAATTGCACCAATTATGCTAGTGAGGTTGGCAATGCAACTTGATCTGCTCGAACGCTTGCAGCAATGGCGTACTCCAGTGCTGGATCAGCTGTTTTTATGGGTAACTAACATTGGCGGCGAGGATTTTTACCTGTTGTTGGGTCCAATTATCTTTTGGTGTGTTGGCATCAACTTGGGTGTGCGCTTGCTGCTGATGTTGCTTGGTTCGTTTTATACCAATGCCTGGCTCAAAGATATATTTGATACGGTTCGCCCAGCCGCTGCCTATCCAGAGCGCTTCCCGCTAAGCGAAGCTGCCAAGGAGACCGCGCTTAATCCCGATGGCTCGTGGAGTCCGTCGTTTCCCAGTGGCCATGCGCAACATACCTTGGTTTTTTGGTCGTTTGTTGGGTTGTGGCTGCGCCAGCGTTGGGTTTGGGCATTGGCAGGCTTGATGATTGGGTTGGTGAGCTTTTCACGGCTCTATCTGGGCGTGCATTGGCCAATTGATGTGCTTGGTGGTTGGTTTTTTGGCAGCTTGATTGTGGTTGCCAGTATTTACATTACGCCGCTGATTAGCGCTTTGCCAACCAAAACCCAAGCACGCTTGGCCTTGGGCTTGGCTGCGATTTGTTTATTGGGCTTATTCTTCGATTCTGGCGCTGATCGGGTCAAAATGCTGGGCTTTTTGGCTGGCTCGTTGGGTACATTGGGTTTGCAACAGCGCTATGCGCAATTTCAAGTGCGCAGCGTTTGGTGGCGGCAATTAATTAAAATTATTATTGGTATTAGTGTCGTGTTTGTGCTGCGGGCTGTGCTCAAAAGCATGTTGCCCGAAACGCTCTTGGCTGATGGATTGCGCTATTTGATTATTGGGATGTGGACAACGTTTGGCGCGCCATTGGTCTTTCGGCTGACGTTGGCTAAACCTGTGGTAACGCCAGCCTAATCTGTGCGCCGCCTTCTGGCCGATTCATAAAGTGCGCAGTGCCACCGTGGAGCATCGCGACATGGCGAATCAAGGGCATGCCCAAGCCACTGCCGCCGATTTTGGTTGTCCAACCCAAGGCCTGATTTAACGATTGGGCCTGATTCAGATGTTCGAGTAAATCGGCGGAAAAGCCCTTGCCTGTGTCATAAATATCGATTGTGGTTTGTTGCGCAGATTGCTCGACCTGAATAAAAATTTGGCCTTCGTCGGGGTAGCGCAACAAGGCCTCAATAGCATTTTGTAAAATTGTATGCACTGCTAAGCGTAAAAAAAGTGCATCGCCAATCACAATGCACTCAGCAGGGCAATCGATCTGAATTGTTGAATTGAGGCCATGGCGTTGCATTTCTGCTTGGCTTTCGGCCTGTTCGCTTTGCAGCAAGGGCAAAAGTTGAATCGGCATGCGTTGTTGGGGCAGCAATTGGCCTTCGCGGGTCAGCACCAGCAATTCAGTTGTTAGTTGACGAATCGAATCGGCAGTGCTTTGCAGCACGCTCACCAATTCTTGCGGCTGAATCGCCGATTGCTCAGGCGTTGGGCGTTCGCTAAGCTGTTGATTGAGCATTGGCAGCAACACATCAAGACTATTGCTATATGAACGTAATTCGTGCTGAAAAAAGCGCATAAATTGGCGAACTTGTTGCTCTTTGCTGAGTTGAGCTTCGGTTTTTACCCGCGCTTTGGCAAATTGCACAGCTTGCGAGGTTACGCCCCAAAGCATCAAAAACTCCAAAATATTAAATGCAATAATTGCTGGCGTAAACACCTGCCATCCACCAGTATGCAGCGAGGCCACAATCGTCACGGAGAGCGGATAAAAGGCGATTGGCCACCAGCGTCGGCTAGCTAACATTGCCATCAAAATCGGCAACATGGTCAAAACGACCACTGCCGCATCTGAAGGAATTGTAGCCAGCACATAAAAACAGGCCAAGGTTAGCACACTCACCACAATCCAGCGCGGCCACATTGCGCTCGGCTGGCGAAACATCCACCACGCCAAGCCACCCAAACAGAGCGCCACCCCAAAATCGAGCAAGATAACGCCTGTTGGTGCGCCGCCATAATCCAGATTGAACGCGCCCATAATGCCAATTAGCCCAGTAAACAAGGCCAAAATTGCAGTTAAGGTCGCAAATGGATCAGCGCCATGGACAATATCCTGCCACCACTGCTTAATCCAGCGCCATCCACGGGCTTTCCAGCTGAGGGGTGCTTGCTCAGGCATAGCTTTGCTTTCTTGCAATCAGGGTGAGTGCGGCTAAAGGTTTTATTAATGATTAACTCTAACACTTTTTAATAGTTTATTAAGCCTATCTTGGGCTAGTTCCTTTTGAAGCGCGTAGAAAGCTTGTTGCGACTACTCAATACCTAGCACTTAGTCCTATCCAAAATAAGTCCTTATGGCTACTTGTGACAGCTAAAGAGATCATGATTTAATAGCTCTATCCATAGTAACTGTTATCAATTGTTGCCGTCATTTTGTTCACCAATTGTCTTTTGGCTTATTAAAATCATTGAAATAAGGAGCTAGATTATCCCAAATACGCAGTATCGCCGCAGGATTCTTCACGCTCTACCGCCGTGTTCTGCAATGCATCCTTGCACTACCTTTTGTTATGCAGTACAGCTGTTTCTAGTTATTGAATCCGTTAGTCTTAATGACTAAGACGGGAGCAGTATATGAGTATGTACGCTGATGCTATTGGAGATATAGTAAGCCAATTGAATCGACACCATGGTTGGCAATTAGATGGGGCAGGATGTCAGCTTCTTTGCCAGCGCAGTTGTGAAATTTTGCAACGCAACCCCGCCTCAAATCCAGCCAAATATCCTGATATTGTTATCAATGTCTATCACGATTATGCCACCGTTGCCGCTGCTTGCGATCCACAACATCCCCATCACGAGTTAATTTGGGTTTCAATTATGGATGAAATCCTCAGCTGGTATCGCTGCAAACGCTTCTCGTTGGGCAATGGCTCACAATTATGCGAGCATTCGCCCGATTTGGTAGCCTACGAGAATGTGAAGCGTTCGTTGCCACAGTTTCGTTTTGAAGCCCGCTTACGCAGCTATATCCACACCATTGCCGAGCGGGCAATTATTCACTGGTGGCGGGCCAAAAACGCCAAAAAACTGGGTGGATCTGGTGGCCGCAGAATTCACGAAAGTCCCAATGTGTATACGCCAAAACCGCAAGATCAAACCTACTACCTGAGCCAAACCAATGGCCGAGACTGTCAACGTGAGTTAGGCGATACAATTGCCTCACCAGACCTTTTGCCGCATGAACACGTGGAGCGCTGTGAACTTCAACGGCATATGGCGGCTGAAGTTCACGCGATGGTCGATGATCCGCTGTATCTGATTGCCCAGCAGTATTGGTATGCCTTGTTGTGCGAGGATAACAACATTACTGCCTTGGCCAAACAGCTTGGGTTGCAAGCCAACGAGCTGTACAATTTGCGTGATCGGCTGCGGCGACGTTGTAAACCATTTTTGGTGCAGTGGTTTTTAGCCTAAGTTTCAACCAACTGAGTTTTTAGGCCAACCACGTTGCCAGCACTATCCTTGCCCAAAATATAGGCATCGATATTAATTTCGCCCACCCGATAGACCTGAATGTCGCTTAATTCGGCCTTGAGCACTTCGACCAACTTCTGAAATTGGCTCACTGTAGCTTTTTCAGCCTCACCATCCCCGTCTTGGGGAGTAGTAGCATTTTTAAAGAATTGCTCAAGGCTAATGGTTTGGATCGGCTGACCATTAGCGAGTGCTTCGGGGCTGAATGGGGTCGCCGCATCCCATGTATAGGGTGTGAAGGGCGCATCGGTTTCGCTCATCATCTGCAAGCCATCGGCTGCGGCAGTAATGTTCTCTAGACTTGTTTCGGCCACAGGAACTCCTTGTTTACGTCGAAGAGGGCTGATCCGCCCTCGACGCGGACGACGAAAGGGCATAGGCTGCTCCAGCGATAATTGGCTGAATGCGGCTAGTATAGGGCATTTTTCGCGCCAACAAAAGCCCCCATCAAGCTCATGATGGGGGCGAAGTCGAATTGATTAATTGATTTAGTTGAAAATCAGTTTGCCTGCATCAACATCGACGCTGACGGTTGTGCCAGCTGGGAAGCGACCTTTGAGCACTTCCAAGGCGAGTGGGTTGAGCAGCTCGCTTTGAACAGCCCGTTTGAGTGGCCGTGCCCCAAAGACGGGATCATAGCCAACTTGGGCGAGATGTTGGCGGGCTGCTTCACTCAAGACCAATTTGAGTTTGCGTTCGCTCAAACGCTTGCTCAGCCGATCAACCTGAATATCAACAATATGCTTGATTTCAGCCTGGGTCAATGGTTTGAAGATAATCAAATCATCAATCCGGTTGAGGAATTCTGGGCGTAGCTCGTCGCGCAGTTCTTCCATCACTGCTTCGCGCATCGCTTCTTCATCATCAACCAAACTTTGAATGCGGCTACTGCCAATGTTCGAGGTCATAATCACCACCGAATTGGTGAAATCGACCAAGCGGCCTTGACCATCGGTTAAGCGACCATCATCAAGCAATTGCAACAGCGTGTTGAACACATCGGGATGGGCTTTTTCAATTTCATCGAACAGCACCACGCTATATGGGCGACGGCGCACGGCTTCGGTCAATTGGCCGCCTTCTTCATAGCCAACATAGCCTGGAGGTGCACCAATCAGGCGGGCCACGGCGTGACGTTCCATATATTCCGACATGTCGATCCGCACCATGGCTGCTTCGTCATCGAACAAAAATTCAGCCAAGGCCCGTGCCAACTCGGTTTTGCCAACCCCAGTTGGCCCAAGAAAGAGGAACGAACCAAGTGGCCGATTGGGATCTTGCAAGCCTGCCCGCGAACGGCGCACTGCATCGGAAACTGCTTTGACCGCTTCGTGCTGGCCGATAATGCGGGCATGCAGCCGTTCTTCCATCTTGACTAGCTTTTGTAGCTCGCCTTCCAAAAGCTTGGAAACCGGAATACCCGTCCATTTGGCGACAACTTGAGCAATATCTTCTTCGGATACTTCTTCGTTGAGCAGCATGCCATGTTCTTGCATATCGCGAACTTTGGCTTCTGCTTCGCCCAATTGTTGCTCTAAGGTATTGAGCGTGCCATATTGCAATTCGGCGGCGCGATTGTAATCGTATTGGCGTTGGGCTTGCTCAATTTGGACCTTAGTTTGGTCAATTTTTTCTTTTAATTGAGCGATGGCGTTAATTGCGCCGCGCTCGCTCGAAAGCTTGGTATCCAGCACTGCTTGTTGTTCGCGCAAGTTGGCCAAATCGCGTTCGAGCCGCTCCAAGCGCTCCTTGGAAGCAGGATCTTTTTCGCGTTTCAAAGCTTCGCGTTCAATTTCCCATTGCATGCGTTTGCGCTTGATCTCGTCAAGTTCAACCGGATCGCTGGTAATTTCCATGCGCAATTTAGCAGCCGCTTCGTCGATCAAGTCAATTGCTTTGTCGGGCAAGAAGCGATCGGCAATATAGCGGTTGGATAAGGTTGCGGCGGCCACAATCGCTGCATCGGTAATCCGCACGTTGTGATGCGTTTCGTAGCGTTCTTTCAAGCCACGCAAAATCGAGATTGTATCTTCGACGGTTGGTTCGCCGACCAACACTGGCTGGAAGCGGCGCTCCAAGGCTGGATCTTTTTCAATATATTTGCGATATTCATCAAGCGTCGTCGCGCCGATGGTGTGCAATTCGCCGCGGGCCAAGGCTGGCTTGAGCATATTCGAGGCATCCATTGAGCCTTCGGCTGCGCCTGCACCAACCACGGTATGCAACTCATCGATAAACAAAATCACGCGGCCTTCGGCGTTGGTAACTTCGCTGAGCACTGCTTTGAGCCGTTCTTCAAACTCACCGCGAAATTTTGCGCCAGCAACCAACGCACCCAAATCGAGCGCGATCAAGCGTTTGTTGCGCAATGCTTCGGGCACATCGCCGCGCACAATCCGTGCAGCAAGGCCTTCGACGATGGCGGTTTTGCCAACGCCTGGCTCGCCAATGAGCACTGGATTGTTTTTGGTACGCCGCGAAAGCACCTGAATCGTGCGCCGAATTTCTTCATCGCGTCCGATTACTGGGTCAAGCTTGCCGCGCTGAGCCAAGGTTGTTAAGTCGCGACCATATTTTTCGAGCGCCTGATATTTGCCTTCAGGGTTTTGGTCGGTAACTCGTTGATTCCCGCGAATGGCAGTTAAGGTTTTGAGAATTGCATCTTTGGTAATGCCAAACGACGTGAGCAAACGCTGAGCTGGGCCTTTGGCGCGCTCGCCAGCCAGCCCAAGCAACAGGTGTTCGGTCGAAACATACTCATCGCCCATGCCTTTGGCTTCATTTTCGGCTGTCTGCGAAACTTGATCTAAGCGTTGGCCGATGCCAGGCTGCATTTGCGTGCCACTAACGCGGGGCAAACGCCGAATTTCGTCGTTGAGCGCCGCAACCAAGGCTTGCGGATCGCGATCCATTTTTGTGATAATTTGCGGAACCACGCCATCAGCTTGTTCGAGCAAGGCCACGAGCACATGTTCTGGTGTGATTTCGCTTTGGCCGTTGCGAGATGCGATGCTTTGGGCATCAAAGATAGCCGCACGTGATTTTTCGGTGTAAATATTCAAATTCATGGTTGCGAAACCTCCCTATTCAGTTGTAACTACGCTAAGCATAGCAGAGCGATGTTAAAAATATAGTAGGCCACTATTAGAAGATTGTCTGAACATAATCGTTGTTTGGTTTCAGCAAAATATCAGCATATGGTTGGTATTTTTGCGCTATGCTCAGCTGGGATAAATTGGCTTGAGCAGTGGCATGCAACAGCGCCAGCATGGCAATTGGCATGATGCCCGTTTTCAGCCAGCATATGCTACAATTGAGCCTATGAAAGCACGTATTCCTGCCATTTTAGAGCCTGATAGCATCGATGTGGTGAGCCATGGGCCAGCCCACACGGTGCGGATTGGTCAGCAAATCGGCGCAGCCTTAAATGCTGGCGATTTAGTGCTGTTGTTTGGGACGTTTGGCGTGGGCAAAACCCACTTGACCAAAGGCATTGCCAGCGCGTTTGGTATCCCTGAAGCAGACGTTACCAGCCCAACTTTTGTTTTAGTCAATAACTATACTGCCGATAAAACCCATGGCCGCACTCGGATTCACCATATCGATCTGTATCGACTTGAGGGCAATGCCAAGGATTTCGATTCGATTGGGTTGGAAGAATTATGGGACGATAGCGCCATTTGTGTGATCGAATGGGCTGAACGCGTGGCTGATTCGTTGCCCAGCGAATATTTGGAAATTCGGATCGATCACTTGGCCGAAACCAAACGCATGATGCGGCTCAAACCGCATGGCGAGCGCTATAAGCAATTAATTCAGCGTTTGCGTGGTAAATAGATCAGGCTTATTGTCTGTGTTGCTAGATTGAGATTGTTATGTTACTTGCCTTTGATACCGCCACCGACACCGCTGGCGTAGCGATTTATGATGCCAATGGATTGCGTGCAGAAGCTAATTGGTTTGCTGGGCGTGGTCATTCAACCCAGCTCTTGCCAATGGCGCAACAGTTGCTGAGCAACCTTGATCTGACTCCTGCTGAATTAACTGGGGTTGCCGTTTCGGTTGGGCCTGGCTCGTGGAGCGGCATTCGGGTTGGTATGAGCAGCGCCAAAGGTTTAGCCTTGGCCCACGATTTGCCCTTGCTCGGCATTAGCAGCCTTGAAACCTTGGCCTATCCGCATCAACGGATTGGGCGCAGCGTGGTGGCGGTGATCAAACTTGGCCGCGATCGCTATGCCATGGCTGAATTTCGCTTGCGCCGCGCTTGGACGCGGATTGGCCAAGAGCGCAATGTTTCGCGCGATGAACTGTTGGCGGCGATTCCTGAATTGGCCTTGGTTTGCGGCGATGTCGACCCACGCTTGGCTTTGGCAATCAACGAAGCGCGCGGAGCTGGAGTGGTGATTCCATCGCCAGCAGTTGGTTTGCGGCGGGCTGGTTTTGTTGCCGAGCTGGCTTGGAATCGGCTGCAAGCAGGCGAACGCGACGATTTGACCAGCTTAGAGCCTTCGTATTTGGGGGCGGCGGTCAAGGAGCCGACCAAGTGAAAAGCATGCAGCGCATCTTGATCTTTGGCTCAATGGGTTCGGGCAAAAGTACGCTAGCCAAGCGACTTGGCGCTGTATTAAAGTTGCCAGTCATTCATCTTGATAGCTATTTTTGGCGGCCAGGTTGGGTTGAGCCAGATCGCGAAGCGTTCCGAGCGCAACAACGTGAATTGGTGCAAGCGTCACAATGGATTATGGATGGCAATTATACGGGCACGCTTGATGAACGCTGGCCGTATGCTGACACCGTGATTTTTCTTGATCAGCCGCGTTTGCGCTGCTTGTGGCGAGTAATCAAACGCCGCATTATCTATCATGGACGTTCGCGGCCTGATTTGGCGGCAGATTGCCCAGAAAAACTTGATTGGGTTGCCTTCGATTTTGTTTGGACGTATCCACGAGTTCGGCGGCCAAGGACGCTGGCGCGTTTGGCTGAAGCCAGAGCAAATAAATTGGTTTTTCATCTACGTGGTGATGCGGCGATTGAGCAATTGCTCCTTGATCTCTCGCAGATGTCAGCGTAGCAGTCTCCTGCGCACGGAGGATTATCGATGAGTGCATTATCACGCTTTGAACAATTTATGGAAGGTATGGTTGAAGGCAATGTGGCGCGCTTGTTTCGCAGCCCAATTCAACCAGCCGAAATTGGCAAGCGCCTTGAACGGGCGATGGAAAGCCAACAAACGATTAGTATGGATCGGATTTTGGTGCCGAATGCCTATAAAGCACACTTGCACCCTGACGATTACAAAGCGTTTGAGCCGGTTAAAACCAATTTGCAGCATGAAATGGCTCGCTATTTAGCCGAGCTAGCGCGTGAGCGTGGTTTTACGATGGTGCATCATCCGAATGTGGAGTTGGTCGCTGATCCGGCGGTGAAGCAACGCTCGATTATGATCGATGGCCAAATCAGCGAAGCGCCAGCCCATCTTGGCGGTAGCACCCAGATGATTGGGCCAACCGGTGCAGCGATTAGCGGCCAACCAACCCCGCCGAAAGCCAACTTAATCTTGTATACTGACCAAGGCGAACACCGGATTCCGGTTAAAAAATCGGTGACCAATTTGGGTCGCGGCTTGAACAACGATCTGATTCTTGAAGATAGTCGGGTTTCGCGCGAGCATGCCCAACTGCGCTATCGGGCGCGGCGCTTCTGGATTAGCGATGTGCGTTCGACCAATGGCACGTTTGTCAATGGTGATCCGGTGCAAGAACGGGAACTGCGCAACGGCGATATTGTGTCGCTTGGTGGTTTGGAATTGCGTTTTGAGGAGGCCTAAATGGGTCAGAGCATCACCAGTGCTACGCTTGATTTTGTGATCTTGCTGTTACGAATTAGCGTGATCTTTTTCTTGTACTTCTTTTTATATCAGGTAGTACGGGTTATTCGGCGCGAATTGCAGGTCGTTGGCACAGGAACTGGTGGTGCGGGCGTGCTGGCGGGCGCGGCGCAAAATTTGTATGGCAAACTGATTGTCATGTCGAGCGGCGATACTGGCTTGCAGCGCGGCTATGCCTTTGAGCTTGGCGCAGTGAATATGATTGGGCGGCGGCCTGATAGTGATGTTGCCCTGAACGACTCATTTTTATCCTCGGAACATGCCTTGTTGGAATGGCGCGGCGATAGTTGGTGGCTGGAAGACCAGCGTTCGACCAACGGCACCTTTATCAACGACATAGAAGTAGCCGACCCGACCCCGATTGTCTATGGCGACATCATTCGGATTGGTCGGATTGAGCTTAAACTCTCCCGTTAAGTGCCTTCAGCAGCATTGAGCTTGGCTTGATGCTGCTGCCCCTTTTTTAGCCCGAAAATCCCCATTGCTGGCTGCTTGCTAACGCCCCAGATGAGAACTTGACATAATTTAATTTTTCAAAAATAGCTGATTATAAAGGGCTAAAAACGACCTCTTGAGGGGTGAAAGTTATTTGTCAGTTTAATCTGCCTGTGATATACTTCGCAATGGCTGCACGGTGTTAGTGCAATTGTGTACAGCGAGTACTGGGGCTACCCGTCTCGCTCTTTGTGTGTTTGTAACGGGCATCACTAGGAGACCGACCTATGCTTACAAACTATGCGTTTATCGGAATCTTCGCGGTTGCCGCGATTACCTTTCCGCTTTTGCCTCTGGTGCTGTCGTCCTTTTTACGACCAAATCGCCCAACACAGGTTAAACTTTCGACCTACGAGTGTGGTTTGGAGGCGATTGGCGACATCTGGGTCCAGTTCAAAGTTCAATACTACTTGTATGCTTTGGCCTTTGTGATCTTCGATATCGAAACGGTCTTTTTGTATCCATGGGCAGTGGCTTATGGGCAACTGGGCTTGTTTGCGCTCTTTGAAATGGTGGTCTTTTTAGCAATTCTGACCATCGGTTTGGTGTATGCCTGGAAAAAAGGCGCACTTGAGTGGATCTAAACGACGAATAGGGGCGTGACGGCGCGGAGGCGGCGCGGCTGCGCTAGGCCTTGGCCTACTTCAATTCACCAATTTGCCCGGAGGGCGTATGTCTGATCTACAAACGCAAATGGATCTTGAGCAGCAGGGGGTGCTGTTTACGACCATCAATAAGCTGTACAACTGGGGTCGCCGCTCTTCGGTGTGGCCGATGCAGTTCGGGTTAGCTTGCTGCGCGATTGAGATGATTGCTGCAGCAGCTTCGCGCTATGATATTTCGCGCTTTGGCTCGGAACTCTTTCGCGCCTCACCCCGCCAAGCTGACGTGATGATCGTTGCTGGAACTGTGACCAAGAAAATGGTGCCACAGGTTGTTCGTTTGTTTAACCAAATGCCCGAACCGCGCTATGTGATTTCGATGGGAGCGTGTGCGACCTCTGGTGGCCCCTTCCGCGATGGCTATAACGTGGTGCGCGGGGTTGATTTATATGTGCCTGTTGATGTGTATATTCCAGGCTGTCCACCACGGCCAGAAGCGTTGTTGCACTCGTTGATGACCTTGCAAGCCCAAATCGATGTCCAAGCGCTGCAACAAGTGCGCTGGTATGGCGATGACGAAGGCGTGGTCAATGAGTTTCCAATTCCGGTCTTTGGCGCTGAAGGCTTGGAAGTTGCGGGCATCCCTGGCACTGCCGATCCAGTTGGCGGCACGCCCAGAATGGCACCGTTCGTTAGCCCAGCCTTGGGTGGCAAAGGCGAACGCGATGCTTCAACCAAGGCCTTGGAAGGCAATCAGCCCAAGCCAATGTTACGTTCAGGCACGGTAACGATCGAGGAGGTAGGCCATGGCATTGCTGGCTAGAGGCGAACTGCGCTCGATCCTGCAAACCGAATTGCCCAATGTGCTCGATAGCCGTTGGGATACCCAAGCAACCGACCAAGCAGAAGCCCATGGCGAAGGCCAAACCGTGCTGCTCGATTTCGACGCAGTGGTTAAGGCTGAGGCGATTGTCGAGGTTGCCCATTTCGTCCGTGATAAATTTGGCTACGATTTGCTTTCCAACATCACTGCGGTCGATTACCTCAATCATGGCATCATTGAATTGGTGTATCAATTCTATAACGCTGCTGAGGCAGGCCCCGACCTACGGGTGCGTGTGCGGATTGGTCGTAGCCCTGAAGAGTGCATTGTTCCATCGCTAACGCCTACATGGCCTGGTGCCGATTTGCAAGAACGCGAAGCCTACGATATGTATGGCGTGGTGTTTCCTGGCCATCCAAATCTGGCACGGATTTATATGTGGGATGAGTTTAAGGGCTTTCCAATGCGGAAAGACTTCCCCAAGACTGGCGATAAATATACCCACGTCACGGGAGAATAGTCAATGCTAAAGACTGAAGAACTGCAAATTAATATTGGTCCTCAGCACCCTTCAACTCACGGTGTGTTCCGGATGCTTGTTACTGTCGATGGCGAAACCTTGGTTGACCTTAAACCAGTGTTTGGCTATTTGCACCGTAATCACGAGCAGCTTGGTGAAGTAAATACCTATTTGCAAAATATGCCCTTCACCGACCGCCTCGATTACTTCAACTCGATGGTCAACAACCATGCCTACGCCCGTACGATTGAGACGCTTGCCGGCGTTGAAGTGCCTGAACGTGCCCAATATATTCGCGTCATTATGGATGAGCTTTCGCGAATTTTGAACCACGCTACCGCAATGGGCTTTATGCTCGGCGACATGGGCGCGTGGCAAACTGCATTGCTCTGGGGTATGCGCGAACGTGAAAAGATTCTCGACATGTTTGAATATGTGTCGGGTGCTCGCATGATGTGTAACTATTGCCGCTTTGGTGGCGTGGTACGCGACATCGACGATTGGTTCATCACTGAATTGAAGAAGTTGATGCAGGGTCTGCCGCACTACTTCGACGATTTTGAAGGCTTGCTGCTCAATAGTGAAATTCTTTTGGCGCGCGCGCGCAATATCGGTGTGTTGCCCAAAGATTTGGCGCTGGCCTATAGCGTGACTGGCCCAGTCTTGCGTGGTTCAGGCGTTGCCTACGATATTCGCAAAGCCGAGCCATACGCCGTTTATGATCGCTTCAAGTTCAAAGTGCCAGTTGGCACAGTGGGCGATGTTTACGACCGCTTCTTAGTGCGGATCGCCGAAATGCGCGAATCGTACAAAATTTTGGAGCAAGCGCTCGAACAATTGCCCGATGCAACTGGCGGCTTTATCAATCCTAAAGTGAAGCAACAAAGCCTCAAAGCTCCTGCTGGCGAAGCCTATGCCCGGGTCGAATCACCCAAGGGCGAGCTAGGTTTCTATGTGGTGAGTGATGGCACGGGCAGCGCCTATCGCTATAAAGTCCGCGCTCCATCATTCATCAACCTCTCGGCTTTGGCCGATATGTGCAAGGGCTACACGATTGCCGACGTTGTGGTTATCTTGGGTAGTATCGATATCGTGATGGGCGAGGTGGACCGATGACGTTGAGCCATTTAGCAACTGAAGACGTGTTTGTTGTTGAACGCAATGACGCGGATTTTCGGGCTGGTCAGGGCATGACCAAAGGCTTGGGAATTGTGTTTCGCAAATTCCGTAAAGCCTTGTTTGGCAAGCCCAACAGCGACCGCGCCGATACCGAAGGCCAATTCAACGTGCAGTATCCCGAAGAGCGCCTGGCAATGCCAGAGGCCTATCGGAATATGCCAATTTTGCTCTACGATGATGCGACTGGCCATGAATTGTGTACTTCGTGTTTCCAATGCGAGCGGATCTGCCCTCCTCAGGTGATTCACATTACCCAAGCTAAAGATCCTGCTACCGGCAAGCCAGTGCCAGCCGCCGCCAAATTTGTTTTGGAATACGACACCTGTATGTCGTGTGGCTACTGTGCTGAAGTTTGTCCATTTGATGCAATCAAAATGGATCACGATTTTGAATTATCAACTGCCAACCACCCAGAGCTTGACGTAGACTACAACCGCTTGTTGCGCCCCGTTTCCTATTACGAAACGATTGCGCCAACCATGTGGTCGGATGTCAAAGAACAAGCAATGAAGAAGTTGCAAAACAATATCAAACGTCGCCCAGGCGATATTGGTCGCGACCATGGTCAAAAGATCAAGGGTGGTGCACCAGTCGCCGCTGCTGCAACTCCAGCAGCAGGCGCAGCGCCAGCAGCAGGCGCAGCCAAGCCACGTGGCCCTGTGGCCGCAATTGGCAAGAACATGTCGGAAGACAAAACCGCCAAGTTGCTGGCAATTCGGGCCGCCAATGCTGCCAAGCGTGGTGGCGGTGCGGCAGATGCTGCGCCAGTCGCCCAAGCTGCACCAGTAGCTGAAGCCGTGGCCGCCGCGCCAGCAGCAGCAAGCGCTGCCCCAACTGGCCCAGTTGCGGCGATTGGCCAAAACATGTCAGAAGACAAACGTGCCAAACTTGAGGCAATTCGCGCTGCGAAACGTGCCGAACGAGGAGAATAATCGATGGCTGATGCACTAACACAACTAGGCTTTGCATCATGGCTGAGTGTTCTGATTGCCAGCATCATTAAAGTGACCCTCATTCTCGTGGGCGGTTCAGTTGGCATGATGTTCCTGACGTGGTATGAACGGCGCTCGATTTCGTATATGCAAGACCGCCGCGGCCCCAACCGCGTCGGCCCGCAAGGGTTGTTGCAGCCAATTTCCGAAGCCATCAAAACGATGACCAAGGAAGATGCAACGCCACGCGATGCTGATAAAATTGTGCACTTTTTGGCTCCAGTCGTGATGCTGGGGGCAACTGTGCTGTCATTTGCGGTCATTCCGTGGGGGCGTATGTTCCCCGTCGATCTGAACGCAGCGGTGTTGTTTGTGATCGCTACTGGCGGTTTGCACAGCATTGGCATGATGATGGCCGGTTGGGGTTCCAACAATAAATTTGCTTTGCTTGGGGGGATGCGCGGGGTTGCGCAACTGATCAGCTATGAAATTCCCCAAGTTATGGCGATTATCCCGGTGGTTTTGATGACCGGCTCGATGTCGTTGCAAAAGATTGTCGAAGCCCAAAACGATTTTGCTGGCTTGGGCTGGTATGTCTTCTCGCCAGTGGGTTTGTTGGGTTTTGCCTTGTTCTTCACGGCTAGTTTGGCCGAAGGCGAACGGACACCTTTCGACATTCCCGAAGCAGACTCGGAAATTATTGCAGGCTATATGACCGAATATAGCGGCATGAAGTTTGCGGTCTTCTATCTTTCAAACTACATGAGCAACTTGGCCGTCTGTTTTGTCACCGCAACCTTGTACCTTGGTGGCGGCAATGGGCCGGGCGTTGATGCGCTTGGTGGCATTGCTGGCGGTTTGCTCTCACTCGTCTACTTCCTGCTCAAGTCCTTCGCGCTGTTCTTTGTGATGGTGTTGATCCGTGCGACTGTACCACGCTTGCGGGTTGACCAACTGATGAGCTTTGCTTGGAAGTTCTTGCTGCCCTTGGTTTTGGTCAACATTTTGAGCGCCTCGTTCTGGGTAGCCTTGCTGCGCTGGGACCAACAATGGCCACAATTGACCGAATGGTTTGGCGCACCAAGCACTGCTGATGCGACCAACTGGGGTCGTTTGGCGATTGCAATTGTGCTGACCCTGTTGATCAACGCGGGAGCTGTGGCGCTGATTATGCGCCTGACCAACCGCAACGTTCAGAAACACTTATACACAACCGACGAAGAACTTGCTCTTGGATTATCGTAAAGCGCAAGCGTGAAGGATGGGGCGATTGCTCCATCCTTCATACGGAAGGACTAGCTTGATGAACCCGATTGCGATAGGTGTTTTTATTGTCATCGCGCTGCTGACGCTCGGTTCGGGCATTATGGTCGTGACAGTGAGAAACATCATCCACTCAGCATTATGGCTGATTGCCTCGTTTATCGGGGTGGCAGCGCTCTATTTGCTGATGGAAGCTGAATTTTTAGCAGTTGTTCAGATTTTGGTCTATGCGGGGGCTGTTTCAATCCTCGTATTGTTTGCTATCATGCTCACACGCCAAGTTACTGGTGAAGGTGTGCGCGTGGTGTTTGAGCGCTGGTGGGTAGCCCTCTTAATTGCTTTGGGGCTATTCGGAGTGATTGTGCCAACCCTCTGGAAGCACGGCGCTACCTGGGAAGAAGCAGCAAAACTGGCTCAAGTTGGCCCAACTCCGGTTGATGGAGCCGCCAATAGCTTGCAAGTTGCGACCGCGACCGAAATTGGGCGCTCGTTTATGGGCGAATATCTCTTGCCATTCGAAGTTGTTTCAGTCTTGTTGCTGATGGCTTTGATTGGGGCAGTGGTCATTGCCTATGAAGAACGAACTCGCCGCCGTCGGGTGCTGACCTTGGCCGAAGAACTAGCGTTGAAAAAACGCGGAATTGTCGAGCCACGGGATGCTGAAGGCGCGGTTGTGCCTCGCGAAGCCGAAGGCAAGGTTATTCTGCTCGATTCCGAACAGGCATAAGGAGAAAACGATGGTTGGTTCTGTCCCATTAGTGTGGGTGCTTACCCTCGCTGCCGGATTGTTCTGCATCGGCCTGTTTGGGGCGCTCTCGCGGCGCAACATCGTGGGGATGCTGATGGGGATTGAGTTGATGTTGAATTCAGTCAACATTAATTTAGTTGCTTTCTGGCGCTACCTACAACCAACTGGCACGGCTGGCTTGATCTTTGCAATTTTTACCATCGCAGTTGCCGCTGCTGAAGTGGCGGTTGGTTTGGCAATGGTGATTGCAATCTATCGCGCTCGCCTGACGATTAACGCTGACGAAATAGATACACTTAAAGGATAGTGACGGATTGCAAAGGCCGGCGAGAGTGTGAACCACTTTGACCACCCTTTGCAATTCGTCCCGAAGTAGGGGACTGATCAATGCCGTTTTTTGATCTTGCGTGGTTGATTCCGCTGCTGCCATTGGCAGCATTTGTGTTGATCACCCTCGTGCCACCGATTGGGCGCTCGCGCAAAGCGTCGTATACCACGGCGTTAGTGTTGCTTGGGCTGGCTACGGTGATTGCCTGGGGTGTTTTGGCACAATCGATCAGCGAAGGATTCCCTAGTGCTCCGTTGGTTACGAGTGTTGCTGCCGAAGCTGGTCAAGAACCAGCGAGTGAAGGTGGCCATGCGGAAACCGCAATTCCAACATTTGGGAATTTCTATCATAAATCGTTTGCATGGGCACCAGATGGCTCAGGGTTTTTCAACTTTGGCTATCGCTTAGATGGTGCTACAGTGCTGATGTTGGCGATGGTCACACTGGCTGCGTGGTGTATTCACCTCTTCTCAGTGGGCTATATGGCTCACGACGAATTCCCCGCCGGCCACCAACGCCAATCGCGTTTCTTCTCCTATATTGCGTTGTTTACCGCTTCGATGCTGGGAATGACGCTGGCAGATAACTTATTGCTGTTCTTTATCTGCTGGGAGTTGATGGGTCTGTGTTCGTTCTTGTTGATTGGCTTCTGGTTCTTCAAGCCTTCGGCCCGCGAAGCTGCCAAAAAAGCCTTTATCACCACCCGGATTGGTGATGTGGGCATGATGTTGGGGATGATGTACATCTACAACAAATCTGGCTCGCTGACCTTCGGCCACGAAGCAGGCCAAATCTACAACGGCGAATTTTTGGAAAGCATCAAAACTGCTGCGAGCTTGATTCCTGGGGTTAGCGCTGCTTCATTGATGGCGTTTTTGGTGTTCCTTGGCACGGTCGGCAAATCGGCGCAGTTTCCGCTGCACGTTTGGTTGCCCGATGCGATGGAAGGCCCTACGCCTGTTTCAGCGCTGATTCACGCTGCAACCATGGTTGCGGCTGGGGTGTTCTTGGTCATTCGGACCTTCCCAATCTTTGCGGTGAGCGATGTGCTGCCAGTGGTCGCCTTTATTGGTGCATTCACGGCCTTGTTCGCAGCCCTGATTGCGGTGGCGCAATATGACATCAAGCGCATTCTGGCCTTCTCGACCTTATCGCAGCTTGGCTTCATGGTGGCGGCGTTGGGGATTGGCGCTTGGGTTGCAGCCTTGTTCCACTTGCTGACCCACGCTTTCTTCAAAGCGCTCTTGTTCCTTGGCTCTGGCTCGGTCATCCACGGCATGGAAGCAACAGTTGGCCATGATCCTGATAAAGCTCAAGATATTCGTAACATGGGTACCTTGCGCAAATTCATGCCAATTACCTTCTTGACCTATATGGCTGGTTTCTTCGCCTTGATTGGGATTCCACCGTTTGCTGGGTTCTGGTCGAAGGACGAAATTATCCTTGATGCCTTTATCAAGCACCATTACGTGGTGTATGGCGTATTGACCGCTGCTGCCTTCTTGACGGCGTTCTATATGACCCGCCAAATTGTCGTGGTGTTCTTTGGCAAGTTCCGTGGCTACGAACCACGTAAAGCTGTTGTGGCTGCCGGGCATGGGCATGATGATCACGGCCATGGCGACCACGACGACCATCACCACCATCACGAAGCGCATGATCCCCACGAATCGCCACGTTCGATGACGATTCCGTTGATGATCTTGGGCTTATTTGCGGTGTTTGCTGGGTTTGTCAACGCAGGCTTCTTGGGCATTCACTGGTTTAGCGACTATGTGAACCCAGGTGGTGAGATTCCTGATCCTAGCTATATGGTGGCAGGGATTGCCACGGCGGTTGCTTTGGTTGGGGCTGGCTTAGGTGTCTTGACCTATCGCAACGCCTTCAAAAATGCCAACGATCGCGACCCCTTGGCTGGCGCTTTGGGGCCAATCTGGACGGCGCTGGAAAATCGCTTCTACATCGACCAGATTTACGATAAAACCTTTATTGCCCTGACCTACGGCGCAGGCTGGTTGCTGAACTGGATCGACCGCCACGTGGTTGATCGGGTTGTTAACTTGACTGGCTTGGTGACCTTGTTCATTGGCCGCCTCAACTTCATCATCGACGACTTCTCGCTGAATACCGTCACCGACGATATTGGCGAAGGCACGATTACGGTGGGTGACGGCGTGCGTCAATCGGCCACGGGCAAGATTCAAGACTACGGTGCCTACATCTTTGGTGGCGTGGTGCTGTTGGCCTTGATTTATATGTATGCCTTCTAGGAGCGTGAGCGAATGCTGAACGAATTTATCAAATTCAGTGATTGGAGCATCACCACGCTAATTGCCCTTTCGCCATTGGTGGGGATGTTGCTGGCCTTGGTATTTCCCAAGCCAGCCGAAAATAGCCGCACCATCGCGTGGGGGGTGTTTGCGTGGAGCTTGGTGCCACTCGGACTCACGCTCTTTTTGTGGCTAAGCGGCGGTTTTAATCCAGCCCTCGCTTCGGTCACTGGCGATCAAGCCATGATCCAGCAAGTGGATCGGGTGCGCTGGGTTCCGTTTTTCAATGCTGACTACTTTGTTGGCCTTGATGGCATGAACTTTCCCTTGGTGTTTTTGACAACTGCCCTAACACCAGTCTGTATCTTGGCGGCCTTCCGCATCAAACAACGCCAAAACGTCTATTTGGCTTTGATGTTGTTGTTGGAATCGGCGATGTTGGGCTATTTCGTATCGCTCAACTTCTTGCTGTTGTTCCTGTTCTGGGAATTCAGCTTGGTGCCAATGTTCTTTATCATCAACAACTGGGGTGGCGAAAACCGCCGCTACTCGGCCTTCAAGTTCTTCGTGTACACGATGGCTGGTTCAGTTGGGATGTTGATTATTTTCGAATTTATCTACTTGGCAACTGGGACCTTCGATTTGGTAGTGCTCTCGCGCTTGGCGCAGGGCTTGCCCGTCGATCCAGCTTTGCTTGCGCCAAAATTGGGCGCTGGCTATAGCAATGGCGCAACCCTGCAATCGATGTTGTTCAGCGCCGTACAAGATGTTGGCTTGACCAGCGTTTTGGGCAATAGCAATGGCACGCCAGCAGCGATTATCTTCTGGTGTATCTTTGTGGCGTTTGCGGTGAAATTGGCAGTTTGGCCGTTGCACACGTGGCAGCCAGACACCTACGAAAACGCTCCAACCAGTGGCTCGATGATTGTTTCGGCAGTGATGTCGAAAATGGGCGCATATGGCATGATTCGCTTGATGATTATGCTGTTCCCCAAACAAACCAATCACTTTGCACCAATCTTGGCAATTTTTGCCTTGGCGAGCATCTTGTTTGGCGCATACGCTGGCTTGGCTCAAACCAACCTCAAGCGTTTGATTGCCTACGCATCGATTAACCACATGGGCTATGTGTTGCTTGGTTTGGCGGCAGCAGCTTCGGCAGCGCCAGAAAGCTTGGGCAACTTAGACGTGGCTATTCGTACCTCGGCCTTGAACGGGGTCCAAGCCCAGATGGTTGCCCACGGCTTTAGTACCGCTGCCTTGTTCTTCCTTGCGGGCGAACTCTACGAGCGGACTGGAACCTACCAGCTTGATCAATTTGGTGGCTTGCGTAAAGTTATGCCAATTTTCGCTGGGATTATGGGTGTGGCGATGTTTGCCAATCTTGGTTTGCCTGGTTTGGCTGGCTTCGTCGGCGAATTCTTTATTTTCCGTGGCGCGTGGGGTACGCAGCCAGTTATCACCACAATTGCCGTCTTGGGCTTGATTGTGACCGCTTTGGTGCTGATCCGCATGTATCAAAAGATTTTCTACGGACCAGTCAACCACAAGCTGACCAACTTGCCTGACATTAAAGTTGGTGATTGGGCCTTCAACGTGACCCTACCGTTGATTATTGTGCTGTTGGTGTTTGGGATTTACCCCAAGCCACTGATGGATTTATCAAACTACGCAGCCACGGTGATGGCTCAGGTCTTTACAAGCCTGTAACGTGGACGGAGTTAAACGATGCATTTGATCGAAAGTTTGCCAGCGGGCATTCCGTACCTGAGCCTCATCTGGTTAGTTCCCTTACTTGGGGCTTTGGTGATTATGTTTTTGCCCAAAGAGCAAAAACAAGCCATGCGGATTATCTCGGCAGTGGTTGCAACGATCTCGTTTGGCCTCGGCTTGTTGGTCTTCTTTGCCTACGACCCCAACGCAGCGGGCTATATGGGCACGAAGATGCAGTTTGTCGAGAAGCTCGATTGGGTTCCGCAGCTCGGCATGTCGTATTTGGTCGGCGCTGATGGGATCAGCTTGCCCTTGATTGTTTTGAACGGGCTGGTAATTTTCACTGGCACGTTCATCTCGTGGAACATTGAAGATCGGGTCAAGGAATATTTCGTTCTGCTGCTCTTGTTGGTGGTGGGCGTGTACGGCGTGTTTATGGCGCTGGACTTGTTCCTGATGTTCGTATTCTATGAATTGGCTGTGTTGCCAATGTACCTGCTGATCGGGATTTGGGGTTCGACGCGCAAAGAATATGGCGCGATGAAACTTACCATTTACTTGATGGTTGGTTCGGCAGCCTTGATGATTGGGATGGTGGCGATTTACGTTGTGGGCGGGACCTTTAATATGGTCGAGCTTTCACAACGCGTCTTCAGCCTCGAATTCCAAAAAATCTTCTTCTTGCCAGTCTTTGTTGGCTTCGCGGTCTTGGCGGGGATGTTCCCCTTCCATACTTGGTCGCCGACAGGTCACGTGGCCGCTCCCACAGCGGTTTCGATGCTCCACGCAGGGGTGTTGATGAAGCTGGGAGCCTATGGCGCGTTGCGGGCAGCGCTCTGGTTGATGCCGAATGGCGCACAATTCTGGTTGCCAGGGATTGCGGTCATGACTTTGATGAATGTCGTGTATGGGGCATCGATTGCGATGGTTCAGAAAGACTTCAAGTATGTGATCGGCTACTCATCGGTGAGCCACATGGGCTTGGTGATGTTGGCCTTGGCTTCGATGAACGAAACTGCCCTCAACGGCGCAGTGATGCAAATGTTTGCGCACGGCGTGATGACCGCCTTGTTCTTTGCGGTGGTTGGTCGGATGGTCTATGAACGGACCCACACCCGCCAATTGCCCGAACTTGGTGGCTTGATGAAAGTGATGCCATTTGCCTTCGTGGTCTTTATCATCGCGAGTCTCTCGTCGATGGGGATGCCGGGCACGGCGGGCTTTATGGCAGAGTTCACGATCTTTACTGGTGTAATGAATCAATATCCCTTGGTTGCAGTTGTTGCGGCCTTGTCGATTCCGATTACTGCCGCCTATGTCTTGCGGGTTGGCTATATGGCATTTATGGGCGAGGTCAAAGACCCGCACTACCATGATTTGCCACCGCTGACATGGCAAGAAAAATTCTCAGGCACGGTTTTGGCCATCGTGGTGATTGGGGTTGGTTTATTCCCAAGCATCATCATGGATTACATTGCAACCGGTGTCCAGCCAATCGCCCAGCGCATGATTGATCTAGCAGGACGTTAGGGAGGAATGACGTGAATTTTCAAATAGCTGATTTTACGCGGCTCATCCCTGAGTTCTTGATCCTGGCGATTGCAGCCTTGGTGTTGCTTGGCGATGTTCTGACGCGCTGGTCGAAGGGCAAAGAATCCTTAGCTGAACGCACGGGCGAAGCGATTGCCATGACCTTGATGGGCTTGGGCTTAGCTTTCGTGATGGTCTTGATCCAAGGTGGCTTCTTTAGTTGGGTGCAGATTGGCGATTGGAAATTCTATAATTTCAGTATTTTCCAAAATCTGCGCACCAGCGGCCTTGATGGCAGTATTCTGGGCGGGGCGTTTGTGGTTGACCCACTGACCCACATTGGGCGCTTGATCTTCATCGGCGCAGCCTTTGTGACGGTGGTGTTGACTGGCAAAGCCAAGCCTTCGAACAACCCAGCCGAGTTCTATGCCTTGATCTTGTTTGCAACCCTCGGCATGATTTTCATGACCGCTGGCGGCGAATTGATCATGATTTACCTTGGCGTTGAGTTGACCAGTATTCCGCTGTATGTGTTGGCTGGCTACTTCCGCCGCGACCCTGTGAGCACCGAAGCTGGGGCCAAATACTACATCTTCGGCGCGCTTTCATCGGCAATCTTGCTGTTTGGCATGAGCTTGCTCTTGGGCTTGACCTTGATGAATGGTCAGACCATGAACGCTACCCCAACCAGTTTAAGCTCGGTGAAAACCGCAGTTGAGTTGGCATTTGCTAACCCTGAAGGCCCAAGCCAAGGCGTTGCGATCTTAGGCCTGTTGTTTATCCTTGCAGGGATGGCCTACAAGGTAGCGATTGTGCCGTTCCACGCTTGGTCGCCAGACGTATACCAAGGTGCGCCAACCTCGATGACCGCCTTTATCTCGACGGCATCAAAAACTGCTGGCTTCTTCTTGCTGTATAGGGTGCTGGTAACCAGCTTCGATGCGCCAAGTATTATGGGCACGGCAGCGATTGGCGTACCTACGAGCTTTGGCGGTTGGACGAGCTTAGTTGCAATTCTGGCATCGGTTACGATGTTGGTTGGTAACTTGGCAGCTTTGCCGCAAACCAACGCCAAACGCATGCTAGCCTATTCATCAATTGCCCAAGCTGGCTTCTTGATGCTGGGCTTGGTTGGTACGCAACGCGATAGCAGCGTCTCGTTCTTGATGTATTTGGTTGCCTACACCGTCACCAACTTGGTAGCCTTCGGGATCTTGGCCGTGGTCGAAGATAACGTTGGTGGTACCGACTTTAGCAATTTGAATGGCTTGGGTCGACGTTCACCTGGCTTGACCTTGCTCTTGACGGTTGCCGTCTTGTCGTTGGCAGGGATTCCACCACTCTCAGGCTTCTTTGTGAAGTTCTATGTCTTTATTGCCGCTTGGCAAGAAGGCGCGAAGTGGTTGGTAATCTTCGCGGTCAGCAACACCGTCATCAGCTTGTACTACTACTTGCGCTTCCTGAAGGCGGTTTATTTCGCGCCTGCGGAAACCGAAGAACCAATCAAAGTTGGTTTTGGGCCTGGCATTGTCATGACAGCCCTGACCTTGTTGATCTTTGGTTTGGGGATTGTGCCAACTTGGTTGTACGGCGTGCTTGAACAAGCAACAATTCGGATTGGCGCACGCTAAACGTCGCGACTCAACCCAAAATCGCTCGCTCGCCTTGTGCGCAGCGGGCGATTGCTTTTTAAGGGAAACACAACCCGCTATTCAAACGTCAATAGTGAAAGAATAGTGATTGCGCATGAGCATTTAATTGATAAACTCTTGCTATGGTGTGCTAAGATAAATCGGCGTGGTGCAAGCAATAAGAGGCGATCATGACAGACTTAACCAACACAACCTTAGGCAAATATACCCTTGGCCAACCCTTGGGGGCTGGTGGCATGGGCGCAGTCTATCGCTCCATCCATCCACAGCTTGGGCGGGCTGTAGCGATTAAAATTATCTTAGGCAATGCGACTGAAGATGCCCGCCAGCGCTTTTTGCGCGAGGCTCAAGTGGCAGTGCAGCTATCGCACTCCAATATTGTGCGGGTGTTTGATGTTGATGAAGATAAAGGTATGCCTTTTATTGTGATGGAACTGATCGAAGGCCCGAGCCTGAGCGATGAGTTGCGTCAAGGGCGCATGCCCTTAGAAAAAGTCTTGAAAATTACCACCGAATTAGCCGATGCCCTGGAATATGCGCATAGCCAAGGGATTTTGCACCGCGATATTAAACCAGCCAATGTTTTGATTCGACCTAATGGCAGCGCCGTGTTGGTCGATTTGGGTTTGGCACGCTTAGCCAATAGCGAATCGCAAGAGCATCAATTGACCCAAAGTGGCATGATTATTGGCACGCTCTCGTATATGGCTCCTGAGCAAATTCAAGCTCAGCAGCTTGATGCGCGTACCGATATTTATGCCTTGGGTGTGTTGCTGTTCCAAATGGTGACTGGGCGTTTGCCATTTGAAGGCGATACGCCGCAAATTATGTTTGGCCATGTGTATACCCAGCCACCTTCGCCAAGCACCACTGGCGCATTTTTGCCCCCAGCCCTCGATAACTTAATTATGGCAATGATGGCCAAAGCACCGCAACAACGTCCGCCAAGTATGGCCGAAGTTGCGCGGGTTTTGCGCTCGATTATGCACAATGCGGCGACTCCTGGCGGCTATGCAAATCCTGCTGGGCCAGCGGTTGTGCGCCCGCAACAGCCAATGCCTGCCAATTATGCTTCGTACCCGGGCCAAGTAAATTATAATGCTGGCAATCCGAGCCAACCAAGCTATGGCAATTATAGTAATCAGCCAAGCCAAGGTGCAGCGCATCCGAGCCAGCCAAGTTATGGTGGAATGCCACCAAGTAGCAATCTCCATACGCTGCCCCAACATGGCTCAATGCCGCCAGCGAACCCAGTGCTGATTGGCCAGCCAGCCAAACGCGGTATCTCGCCATGGTTTTGGTTGGCCTTGTTATCGGTCTTTATTATTGGTGGCTTGGGCGTTTATACCGTCAATTCAGCCTTCAAAAAGCAGTCGCCCAGAAATCCAGGGGTTGTGGCCCAAATTCCTGATTTACCAACCGAACGGCCTCCACGCCCAACGAATGGCGGCAATAAAGGCCCAACCATAACTCCCTACAAGAAGCCTGAGCCAACCGTTAAGCCAGCGAATCCTGATGCTGCCAATCAGTTCAGTATTTCGAATGTTGGCAAGCGCGAAGCTGGCTCAACGACCTTGATCTATGGCATGGTTACCAATAATACCGAGATCGCCAAAAGTGCGGTTAAAATCGAAGCTACCTTTTTGGTCGATAATAAAGAGGTAGAATTTGAGACTGGCTATTCGGTTTTGGGCGTGCTTGGGCCAGGTGAACGCGCGCCATGGATTCTGGTTTTGAATGATGCGCCAGAATATCAAACCGTTAAGTATGAGATTTTTGGCATGGATAATAGCTATGCTAGCCCGATTGATTATCGTGATTTGCGGATTGACGATTTGGAAATTAAGCCCGATGGCCTGTTTTATGAAGCCACTGGCAAAATTACCAATACCGGCAAAAAGCGCACCAAAACCTTGATGATTTATCTTGTGTGCTACAACGAGAAAGATGAAATTATTAGTGTCGATACAGTCATGCCTGGCAATAGTAGCTTATCGCCAGATGCAACCGCGCGGTTTGAGGCCAGTGTTCTATTTAGCCCAGAGAAATATAAAATTGCTCGTCACGAGACCTTTGTTCGAGGATTAACTGAATGAAACGTGTATGGCTTAGTTTGATCTTGCTCTTTTTGGTAAGCTGTGGCGGAGCAACGCCAACGAGCGTGCCTGCTACGGCCACAACTGCCGCCACCCCAACCACCGCAGCCAGCCCTGAGGTCTTGCTGACCTTTGCCCAAACCGGTGGCATCGCTGGCATCAACGAAACCCTCACTGTGTGGAGTGATGGTAAGTTGGAGCTTGCCAGCGTTAGTGCTGCAAGCACCTTGCGCATCGGCGAGGCCACGCCTGCGCAATTGAGTTCAATTCAGACGCTTTTGAACGACCCTGAGTTTGCCAGCCTTGCTGCTAGCTATGGCGATTTGGGGAGTTGCTGCGATATGTTTAGCTATACGCTGACCACCGGCAACAAATCGATTGCCACCATTGATGGCGCTGAGTATCCAGAAATTCTGGCGAATTTGTTTGGTGAATTGCAAACCCTCAAGCAATCGATTCCGCAATAGACTTGTTCCCTCACCCCCCAGCCCCCTCTCCCACTGAACGCGGGCGAGGGGGAGCACCCGTGTTTACCAACGAATCATGCTAAAACCACGTAAGTAAAGCCCCTCGCCCGCTGGGCGGGAGAGGGGTTGGGGTGAGGGGATCGTAACACCTACCCCCGTAAGCCAGCCCCCGCTCCCACGAAAACGCGGGCGAGGGGGAGCACCCATTTTACCAACGAATCATGCTAAACCCACGGAATGAAAGCCCCTCGCCCGCTGGGCGGGAGAGGGGTTGGGGTGAGGGGATCTTACCAACTCACGTTAACGGTGCCTGTAGCCTTGGTTAGGCGCACTTCGAGGTAGCGGCTTGGGCCAATGCTGCGCTCATGGCCAAATGAGGCTTGCCCGTTAATCGTCAACTTGACGTTTGCAGGCGCATCGTTGGGCAAGAATAATTGCAAGGTGGTTTGTTGGCCGCCGCCAGTAAAATCGAGCTGAAACCCATTGGTTTGGCGTTGCCAGCGATAGCTTACATAGCCTTGCGAGGCTGCATAGCGGGCCGTAACCTGCGCTTGCTGCACTTCTGGCTCAACAATCCAGCGCGGGCTTAATTGAACATGTTGATAGAGCGCTGCTTGATCGTTTACCCCAGCCGCGCCTTCGATCAGCGCTGCCAGCATTGCGGTGCTGCCCCAACCATCGGTTGCCAGCGTCTGCGGGCCGGAAATACCAGGGTTGCCAGCAGGGTAATACCATAAATAGCTGCCGCCTTGGGCTTCGATCATTTGAGCGTAGCGGCGCAGAATATCAAAGCCATAGGCTGGCTGGCCCCAGCGAAAGGTTCCACGTGCCAACTCGCCGCCAACTAACGGCATCCGCCCACCATTGACATACTCGCCTGGTTGATTGCCCCAGCCCGGTAAAGTACCAAAGCGTTCTGCTGGAAATGGTGGATCAATGCTGAACCATTCCGAGGAAAGGTTGCTTGAATCAGCAACTCTCCGTTGATAATATTCGTCGATAATCGCTAAGGCGCGGCTAGCTTCCATGCCATAGCGATTGAGCGCATACGAGTTGGAGAGCGAAAGTTGGCGCGCCTCGTCAACCTCTGGAATATCAAATGGCTGCTCTAAAACATTGTGAATGTAGAATTTACCATTCCATGCGACTTGATTAAGCTGCTTGGTCAGTTGTTGTGAGCGAATGAGCCACTCGTTGGCTTGCGCAAAATTGGCTTGGGTTACTTCAAGTTTGCCAAGCAACGCCAGCGCATGGGCCATGCCGGTATTATCGCCATGCATAATCCCAAAGCGGGTTTTTGCATCGATCCAATGGCGCGGTGAGCTTTTGCCATCGGGGGCAATCGTCGGCCCGCCATATTCAAAATCCCATGTATCAATCGTATAGGGGCGGCGAATCAGTTGCAGGTCTGGATTCCAGCGTTGTGGATCGCTGAGGCTATAGTTGATGCCCCGCAACATGGCTGGCTTTTGCTCAAGCATCCAACTGGTATCGCCAGTTGCTTGCCACGCCTGATATACGCCTTGCACAAACAGATATTCTAAATCGGCCTCAACCTCGGTACGGCCTTGGACTGGCTCGCCATTGACCATGGCAAAATAATCATCAAAGGCTCCATTGGCTTTTTGTTCGCGCCGAAAATAATCAAGCGTGCTGGTCATATCGTGCTCAAAATAGCGATAGCCCAAGCCTTGATGCACATGGTCGCGCAGCCAAATCAGGTAGCTGTCGGGCGAGCGATAGCCACGAATCGGGTAGCCCTTGTATTCGTAGCTCGAAACGTCGTTGCGTAGAAATTCTTCGACTTTGCTGGGCATGGTGTCGTAGGCTGCAACGCCAGTTTGAATGCTGGTGTGCGCATCAAGTTGATAGATGGTGCTATTGATTGCCGCTACTTTGCCTTCAATCAGCAACACGGCATAATGTTGGCCCAAGGCTCCTTGGGCTTGTAGTTTGAGGCTTTGGCTTTGGCCAGTCAGGTTCAAGTTTTGGCTGGTTTCAAGCTGGCCAGCACTATCAAATATGCGTAGGCTGGCAGGGCCAACATACGCACCAGCATCGATGTGGATTGTCAATTGCGCAAGTGGGGTTACTGCTGCTTGTGGCCCGCTTAGCGTGACCCGAATTGGGCTTGCTTGGCGTGTGCCATTCAAGAGCCAACTGGCTTGCCAATGCCCAAGCGGGCTGAGCCGCGTTTGTTGGCTGGCTGGATCAACGGCCAGCAGCTGTTGCTCAAAATATTGCATCGTGGCGATTTTGCCAGTTAAGGGGTTGGTTTCAGTGACGGTTTCGGTGATGGGATTGCCGAGGCTGTTGGCTTCGCCATTGGCTTGCCAAACGCTGAAAAATGGTTCGCAAATTGAGCGTTTGGTGCTTTCAACCCACAAACATTGCTTGGTTGGCAAATGCTGGCGTTGGTTTTGCCATGTGCGGCGGCTAGCTTGAAACAGCTCAAGCCCAAGCTTGGCGGGCACAACTTGATTGTTGACCAAATGCAGGCGTTGGTTGGCAAAATATTGCACCAACTGCCCATCGAACCACAGCGCCTCGCTAATTGGCTCGCCAATTAATCCTGCACCACCATTATCCTGCCAATAGCGTTGAAACTCGGCCTGCACTTGGAAGTTCGTGGTTTGGGCGTTCGCACGCTTGATGCTTGGGTTTGGCACAAAGCTCAAGCCAATTAACAAACATAAACATCCCAACCAACAAAAAACTCGGCTCATCATACCTCTTCCGTAGCGTGATTGGCGGGCTACTGGTGTTGCAGCCAGTAGCCCGAATTAAGGCTCTAGGGTTGTAATTGTAACATTTTCACTTCGCCAGTGTTGACCGCGCTACGGCCATAAAGCATCGGAATGTACTCGACTTTCTGCCAGCGTTCAAGCAAATCGTCGTAGTGCGGCGAGAGAAAATGGCCTGCTTGGCCTGGCGCGTTGATCATGCGGCTGTTGGCAAAATCGCCCAAATCGATAATATGGCGATAAATTGGGCCACGATCTTGATCAAACGGCGCGTCATCGGCAATATGGCCGACGTTGACCGTGCTGCCATCGCCTTGGCTCTCGATCGCTTTGCTGAAAAAGCTGCGCAACGGGCCAATTGCATCAAGTGGATTGTGCGGGAACAAGGCAAGGTGCAATCCTCCCCAACGCCATTGCTCCATCGGCGCATCCTTCTGGCGGAAGTTCAAATCTTTGAGCGCCACATCGAGCGCTTGAGTCACCATTGCATTACAATTTTCAGTTGCCCCGCTAGTGGTTACGTCGTCGCACCAAGGGTTGTTAGGGTCTTGCAGCATTGCCGGAATCGCTAGATCGATCAGTTGACGACGTTGGCCATAGCTTTCGAGCAAGGTTTCGCCCAATTCATCACCAACAATTGGTACGGTCAAATAGAAGGCCCAAGCTTGAAAAATACTGGCTGCTGGTTGATCGCCAGCGGTGCTGTAGTTCCAGTTTTGCAGCATGGCAATTGCTTGGCGTTGCTGATCGGTGGTTGGTTGCACCAAGTTGAGCAACACAGGCAGAAATTCCTCTGCATAGCTCGAATGCACATCAGCCTGAATCGCTGCCATATCGTCCATGGTTAAGGTTGGTTTGGCTTCGATCATACTCGTTATGCGGTCGGCGCGAAATGGTGGTGCCCATTCGTGGCTCAGAAAATATGGGTAACTATCGGCCACCACTTTGTTATTGGCGGTCGCAATATAGCCTTGGGGCGGGTTGTAGCTTTGGGGCAATTGCTCAAATGGAATAAAGCCCGTCCATTCGTACTCGCCAGAAGCGCCATCTGCTGGCAAGGTGCCATCGCCCTTGGCCCGAATTGGGATATTGCCAGGCGCAATGTAGCCAATATTGCCATCAACATCAGCAAAAACAAAATTTTGCACTGGCGCAACATAGCTTGCCAAGCCAGCCCGAAATTCTTGCCAATTTTGGGCTTTGTTAATCGCAATATACGCGTTGAGCGTGCTATCAGTCTGATCAAGTGCTGTCCAGCGGAAGGCCAAGGCTTCGCGTTGCGGCGCGTCGGGGTCGTCGGCGTTATTGGCATTCAGTGCATCAGAAATCAATGGGCCATGGCGACTAACCCGAATCGTGAGCGGCAAGAGGCCTTTATCTTTGACCCGAATCGTATCGCTGATGATCGTCAAGGGTTCGTAATTGCCCTTGAACATGGCTTTGGTGCCAGTTGGGTCGAGCGTTTCGCGATACAGGTCTTGGACATCGGGGCCGGTATTGGTCACGCCCCAGGCGATGCGCTGATTGTGGCCAACAATCACCCCTGGCAAGCCTGGAATGGTTGCGCCAACTGAGTGCAACTCGCCGCCTTCAAGCTCGGCCATATACCAAATTGAGGGCGTGCGAAAGCTCAAATGCGGGTCGTCGGCCAAAAGTGGCTTGCCGGTGGCAGATTTGCTTGGGCCAATCACCCAATTGTTCGAGCCAACTCCTGCAATGTTGCCGCCGCCAATGCCCAACCCTTGCTCTACCCGCCGACTGAGCGCCAAGAGTTGTTGGGTTTGGCCGCCAACGGGGGTTGGCAAAATCAGCGGTCCAGTGCTTGGGTAATGAGGCAAGAGATCCTTGGTTTTTTCGCTGCCTAGTTTGGCCATCAATTCCATGGTCAATAATTCAGTCGAATAATTGCCGCCCAAATCCCACGACATCATCTTGGCCCAGCCGAGCACATCAGCGCCAACCCATGGCTCTGGCTCAACTCCAATTAAGGTGAATTCAGGTGAAAGCTGGCCGCCGCTATGCTCAGCCAAAAAGCCATTGATCCCACTGACATAACTATCAATCACCGCTTTGGCGGTTGCGTCGAGGTTGGCGTAGGCGCTTTCGGCAGCGCGATACACGCCCAGCGTGCGCAAAAAGCGGTCGGTTTCGACCGTGGTTTCGCCCAAGGCTTCCGAAAGTGTGCCACGGGCGATCCGGCGTTGAAACTCCATCTGCCAGAGGCGATCTTGGGCGTGCACGTAGCCCAAGGCCATCAGCGCATCGGATTCGGTTTGGGCATAAATATGCGGCACGCCATTGCTATCGCGCAGCACATCGACTGGGGCACTCAAGCCAGCGAGGGTTAATGTGCCCTCGGTGGTTGGCAACGAACGGCGCAAATAGAGATAGCCGCCGCCACTGGCGAGGAGAAGGACTAGGACAACAATTAACAAAAAGCGCGAAAAGAGAATTAACCAACGCTGAAAGGGTGGACGATCGCGTAATGAGCGTTTGGCTGGTGTTGCCACGAGCAGACTCCTTTGTCCAAGCTGAAACCTTTTACGATGATCCTGCGTCTTACTGCCACGCAAGTTCGTCAGATAGATTGAGATAGTATAAAATTAAACAGTTCGTGTGTGTTTAGGAGCGATAGAATGTCAAATCAATCACGTCCATTGGTTCGTCCGACACAAGGTCGGGTTATGGCTGGGGTTTGTGCTGGGCTGGCTAACTATTTTGGCATCGATCCAACCGTTGTACGGGTTGCTTTGGTTATTTTCACCCTCTTCGGTGGCTCAGGGATTTTGGCCTACTTAATTGGTTGGGCAGTTATGCCTGATTATACTGGCAAGCGCGCTGGTGCTCCAATTATCATTGCCTTGTTGCTCTTCGGCATTCCCTTTATGTGTTTCTTGATTTCATTGCCATTCACAATCTTGTTTGGCAACTAAAACTTAACTGGTTCTATGGCGCAGTTAATCAAAACTGCGCCATTTTTTTATTTAACAGGTGCTAGCGTTTGTCGAGCATTGCCCGATGCGCATGGTTTTGATCCTTATTTGCGATTTCGGTTAAAATAGCATAATGCTAATGATCTGTTGGCAACAATAAGGATACAATATGCCAGTCGTGAATTTGACTGATCGAATAGAGCGGGCGATTGTTGCTCGTGAGAGTTTGTTTGACGAACGCCATCAAGCTGGTTTGCGCTTGTTTAATGGGTTTCTTGAAGGCGAACCCAAAATTGTGATTGATGTATATGCAACAACCGCCGTGGTACATAACTACGCAGAGCCTGCTAAGGCTGGCGAGGCCTTGGTTGAGCAAGTGCTGGCTTGGTTGCCAAGTCGCTTGCCATGGCTCGAATCGATTTTGGTCAAAACCCGCAATACTGATGATGAAACCGCCCAAAACGGGGTTTTGCGCTATGGCGAAAAGCTGGCCACCCGCGTGCGCGAGCATGGGGTTTGGTACGCGCTTGATCTGACCATGAACCGCGATTCAAGTCTCTACTTGGATACTCGCAACCTGCGCGAGTGGATTTTGGCCAACTTGGCTGATAAAACTGTGCTCAACACCTTTGCCTATACTGGCAGTTTGGGCGTGGCCGCCGTTGCCGCAGGCGCAAAACGAGTGGTACAAACCGACCGCAATCGGCGCTTTTTGAATGTTGGCAAAACCTCACATACCTTAAATGGCTTTCCGATTAACAAAGCCGATTTTCAAACTGAAGATTTTTGGCTGCAAATCAACAAGTTTAAGCGCAAAGAAGAATTGTTCGATTGTGTAATTGTTGATCCGCCTATGTTTGCTGCCACCGACCATGGCGTTGTCGATTTGGCCCAAAATTATACCAAGGTGCTAAATCGGGTGCGGCCACTAATGGAGCATAACGGCACGATTATCGCAATTAACAATGCGCTGTTTTTGAGCGGTGCTGAATATATCGAGTTGCTCGAAAAAATTTGTGCTGATGGCTATGTCACGATTGATCAGTTTATTGATATTGGCCAAGATTTCACGGGCTATGCTGATACGCGGGTTGGCAAGCCAGTGACCAATCCTGCACCGTTCAATCATTCGACCAAAATTGCCGTTTTGAAAACCCGCCGCCGAGGATTTTAAAAGGGATGAAGGATGAGGGATGAAGGATGAAGAACCAAATTAGCCATCCATAAAACTTTATTCCCCTCACCCCAGCCCCTCGCCCGTGGCGCGGGCGAGGGGCTTTAACTTGGTGGTTCTGCCTCAATGCGTGTTAAAAAAGCGTCCGCTCCCCTCGCCCGCGTCCAGTGGGAGAGGGGCTGGGGGTGAGGGCATCCTACCAATTGCCTCACATTCCACAGATTCATTTCCCAATAGCCAATAGCCATGAACATTTTTAGCCACGCATTGCATGAATTCCACGAATGATCACTTTTCATCCCTCGCTCTTCGCGTGCTTCGTGGCCTTCGTGGTTTCGCTATACAATAGCCTCATTCTTAGCCATAAAAATATATTAATTGGTTAAAATTGGAACCGCTACTAACTGCAATTTTAATAAATTTTTCCCTAGCAATTGCTATAACCTTGGCATATAATCGCCATGCACTTCAGTAGTACCTTAGTCATAACTTACTGCTCCGCTTCGTACTAAGCAGCGGCATAGGTTGGTGATGGCTTAAGCTCGGCTGAAGCTGTGCTGATCGTCTCCACTTAATTGGCCTCAAGAGTAATGATGCTCGGCGCAGGGTTGCTCTTCGAGAGTCTAGTACGAGGTTTGTATGCTCCAATCCCCTGATCAAGGGCGAACTTTGCAACCGCAGGTTCGTCGTCGTGCATTGGTGCTTAATTTGGCACTCTTGTTGGCATTATTTGTTGTTCCAATTCAACCAACAGCAGCACGCATTGCAGCACCACAGCTTCCTGAAGCCCGTTCTGCCAGCGCGCCAACTGCGGTTTGTGTCGTAACCAACACCAGCGACGCAGCCTCGCCGCCAGTTGGTTCGCTCCGGGCAGCATTGGCCAACGCAACCTGTTCGCCAATTGTATTCGACCCAAGTTTGACGGGCCAAACGATCACATTAACTGCTGAGTTGAGCGTTGCGCGGGTGGTTGTGATCGATGGAGCCGCCGCGCCTGGCCTGAAAATCGATGGCAACAATAGCGTGCGCCTCTTCAATGTCACGGCCACAACTGCCAATCTTGCAATCTACAACTTGACCTTGCAACGTGGTAAAGCCCCAAATACGGGCATTGCCAACGGTGGTGCTGTGCTTAACCAAGGTGGTACGGTTGTTATCAGCAATACCGCTGTGCTTTCGAACACTGCTGGCACCAGCGGCAACGGCGGTGCATTGCGCAACCAACGCACCAGCGGCGTTGCTGGGATTTTGCGGGTCTACAATAGCGTGATTATGGGCAATACTGCGCCCGCCAATGGTGGCGCTTTCAGCACCAGCGGCAGTATCACCACAATCGTCAATAGCGCTGTCTTGAGCAATACCGTCACCAGCACATCTGGCGGCATCACCAGCGGCTCAGGCTTGGGCGCTGGGATTCACCACGTTAATATTCAAAATCCTCCTGCCAACTTGACCACGGCAATCACCAACACCACGATTGCCTACAACCGTGGCAAGGCGGGCGCAGCGATTTACAACGATAACAATGGCATCATCGATGTTTACTACAGCACAATTGCCTACAATGCAGCCTCGAACAGTACTGGCTCGATTGTTGGTGGGGTTGTTAACGGGTTTACAACTAGCGGCCAGCCTGGTTTACGCGTTAGCTTGTATAACACGATTGTGGCCAACAATACCCAACGTGCTGCCAACACAGCCTTGACCAGCGCCGATGTTGGGGTTGGCACAGGCCAAACCATCACCTCAAATGGCTATAACTTGATTGAAACTGTGCCCAGCGGCGCAGTATTTAGTGGCTCAACCGCCAGCAATATCACTGGCCAAGACCCAGCGCTTGGTGAGGTTCAGAACAACGGCGGCGGCACACCAACCGCAGCTGTGTTGCAAAATAGCCCAGCCTATAACGCTGGCGATCCTGCGCCAATTGGCTTGCCAGCAACCGACCAACGCGGGCCTGGCTTTGTGCGGGTGCGCGAAGGCCGCTTGGATATTGGTGCATTTGAAGCGAGCAATAGCGTCCAAACTTCGCCAATTTTGGTTAGCACCAATTTGGATACCAATGATGGAGCATGTACGACGTTCAATTGTTCGTTGCGCGAAGCAATTACGTTGGCGAATAGCACCCCGCAAACCGATACGATTCGCTTTAATTTGCTTGGCAGCGGCGTGCGCACTATTTCGCCAACTGCCGCCTTGCCAACGATCAGCGCTCCGGTGATTCTCGATGGCTTGAGCCAAGCTGGCGCTGCATGCAACGCTCCGTTGATCGAATTAAACGGCTCGTTGGCTGGCGCAAACGTCAATGGCCTCGAGGTAACTGGTGGCAATAGCCTTATTCGCGGCTTGGTGATCAATCGTTTTACTGGCAATGGCGTGCGTTTGGCAACTCTTGGCCGCAACACGCTTGAATGTAATTTCATCGGCACCGATCCTTCGGGCACAGTCGATGCTGGCAATGGCCTGTCGGGTGTACGCGTTGAATCTGCAAACACCTTAATTGGTGGTAGCAGCGGCTCGAATGCTCGCAACTTAATTTCTGGCAACGATGGCGATGGGATTACGCTGGTGGCTGGGGCCAACGCCACAACCATCCAAAATAATTACATCGGCACCAGCCTGAACAGCAACGCAGCACTTGGCAATAGCAAGAGCGGCGTGCGCATCGGCAGCGATAACAATCAAGTTGGCGGTACGTTTGGCACGTTGGGCAACATTATTTCTGGTAACGTCGAACATGGCGTGCTGGTGAATGTTAGCTCAGCGCCATTGGGCAACCGCATTCAAGGCAACTTTATTGGCACCAACATTGGCGCAACCCTCGATATTGGCAATAGCCAACGCGGGGTCTTTATCGATCGCAGCGCCAATACCTTGGTTGGCGGCACAACCGCTGAACGCAACGTCATTTCTGGCAACAACAGCGATGGCGTGGCAATTATCGAGGCTGGCGCAACCAACAATAAAATTTCTGGTAACTACATCGGCACTAACAATGGCGGTGGCTCGGCCTTGGGCAATAGCTCGGCTGGGGTTTATATCTTCAATGTTGGCGGCAATACGATTGGTGGCACAACCACCGCTGAACGCAACTTGATCTCAGCCAATAGCAACGGGATTGTGATTGGCGGCGGCTCGGCGATTGGCAATATCATCAAGGGCAACTACATTGGCACGACGCTCAATGGCAATGCAGCGCTTGGCAATGTGAGCGATGGGATCAAACTCGACGGCGCGCGCAACACCCAAATTGGTGGCTTGACCATCGGCGAGCGCAACGTCATTTCCGGCAACGGCAATAACGGGATCAACATCTTTACTGCAAGTTCGGCAGCGAATGTGATTCAAGGCAATTACATTGGCACCAATGCCTTTGTTGCACCAGCTAGCCCAACTGGGGTCGCCAACCAATTCAACGGCGTGCGGGTGGCTGCTGGCACAACCACAACTATCGGTGGCTCGGCCCAAGGCGCTGGCAACGTGATTGCCTTCAACGCCAAAAATGGCGTGCTGATTACCCAAGGCGCGGCAGTTGCCACGACCCAACGGATTCAGCGCAACAGCATTTTTAGCAACAATCGCTTGGGCATCGACCTTGGACCCGATAATAATGCCAACGGCGATGGCGTAACTGCCAACGATGCCAACGATAGCGATACTGGGCCAAACAATTTGCTCAACTATCCAGTTGTTGAATCGACCAGCTCTGGTGGAGGCTTGACTCAAATTGTTGGCTCGTATATTGGCGCACCAAATGCTGCCTTGACCCTCGATTTCTATGGCCAAGGTGCGTGCGATCCAAGCAACTTTGGCGAAGGTCAAACCTACATTGGCTCATACGCCATCAACACCGGCGCAACTGGCGCAATTTCCTACACCGCCAATTTGACCACGACCGTGGCTTTGGGCCAACGCGTGACTGCAACTGCGGTTGATGCCAATGGCAACACCTCGGAATTCTCGCGCTGTTCGTCGGTTGGCAACTTGCCAAGCGTCAGCGTCAACGATGTAACGGTGGTCGAAGGCAATAGCGGCACGACCAACCTGAACTTTACCCTGAGCTTATCGGCGGTCAGTGCCAGCCCCGTGGTTGTGAGCTATGTAACCGCTGATGATACAGCGATTGCGCCAGCAGACTACACCGCTGCCAGCAGCACCGCCACGATTCCAGCTAATAGCTTGAGCGTGCCAGTCACAATTGAAGTTCATGGCGATACCCAATTTGAACTCAACGAACGCTTCTTTATCAATTTGTTGAGCGCCACCAACGCCGCAATTGGCGATGGCCAAGGCATTGGCTCAATTACCAACGACGATAGCGCGCCAACGATTAGCGTGAATGCTGCTAGCGCAAATGAAGGCAGTGGCACACCTGGCCAAATCACTGTGCCAGTCACGCTTTCGAATGCCAGCTATCTGCCAATTAGCGTTGAATTTGTGACCACCGATGGCACGGCGAGCGCTCCCAGCGATTACACCACCATTACCGGCACGCTCAATTTTGCCCCAGGCGAAACCAGCAAAACCATCGATATTGCTACGGTTGGCGATTTGATCGACGAGCCAGACGAAACGATCAACGTGGCGCTGAGCAACGCAGTCAACACCACGATTAGCAACGATGAAGCGATTGCCACGATTCTCGACGATGATGCAACCCCAGTCATCACGGTGGCAAATGGCGAAGTGAGCGAAGGCAACAGCGGCAGCGTAACCGTAACCCTGAATGTGAGCCTGAGCAACCCAAGCAGCAGCCTGATCACGGTTGATTATGCAACCGTCGCTGGTTCGGCAACCGCCAATGTTGATTTCACCAGCAGCAATGGCTCGCTGAGCTTTGCCCCAGGCGAAACCAGCAAAACCATCGATGTCCAAGTTTTGGGCGATCTGCTCGATGAAACTGACGAATCGTTTAGCGTAGAATTGAGCAACCCAAGCAACGCCACAGCTGGCAGTGCTGGCACAGTCGTGATTCTTGATGATGATGCAGCGCCAATGCTCGATCTTACTGGCTTTCCAGTGCTCGAAGGCAATACGGGCACGAAGCCTTTGACCGTGACTGCAACCCTTTCAGCAGTGAGCGGCCAAGCTGTGACCGTGCAGTACGCCACCTTCGACAACACTGCAACCGCTGGCAGCGACTACACCGCGATCAGCGGAACCTTGACGATTCCCGCAGGCCAGTTGAGCCAAAACATTTTTGTGAATGTTAATGGCGATCTGATCGACGAAAGCAACGAAACCTTTACCATTACCGTCAGCAATCCGCAAAATGCCAACTTGTTGAACTCCAATGCAATTGGCACGATTATTGACGACGATGGTGCGCCAACGATCAACGCCAACACCATCAGCGTCACCGAAGGCGATGCCAACAGCGTCAATGCCACCTTCACCGTCAGCTTATCCAACCCGAGTGCGACCGCTGTGAGCGTCAACTACTCAACTTTGGCGGGCACGGCTTTGAGCGGCACTGATTTTACGCCTGCCGCTGGCACGCTCAATTTTGCTCCAGGCGAACTGACCAAAACCGTAACCGTCGTGGTGCTTGGCGATCTCTTGGATGAGGCCGATGAAACCTTTACCCTCGTACTGAGCAGCGCAACGGGCGGCGCAACCCTCGGCACTGTTGGCACAGCCACAATTGTTGATAACGATCCAACGCCAAGTGTGGCTTTGAGCGGTCTCAACAGTGTGATTGAAGGCAGTGGTATCACCACAACCTTGCAATTCACCGTGACCCTTTCGACAGCCAGCGGTCGCGCAAGCAGTGTGCAAGTAGCCACGACTGCGGGCACTGCCAGCGCAGGCAGCGACTTCGTTGGCCAGAATTTGACCCTCAACTTTGCCGCTGGCGAAACCCAAAAAGTGGTCAGCATCAGCATTGTTGGCGACCGTGTTAAAGAGCCAAACGAAACCTTTAGCGTTGGCTTGAGCAATCCAAGCAACCTCACGCTTGGCACTGCCAGCATCGAAGTCACGATTATCGACGATGATGAGTGGCTGGTCTATTTGCCATACGTGGTCAAATAGGCAAATTTAGGTTTACATCAACCCCTCGCTCGTAGTACGGGCGAGGGGCTTTTTTGTGCGATGTACAAAACATACAGATGGGATCCGGTTGTTGGGGTCGGATAAACGGGAACCGCGAAGATCGCGAAGTTTGAGATCGGGGATTGGGCGTTGGAGGTCGGATAAACGGGAACCGCGAAGAGCGCGAAGAGCACGAAGGGGAGAAGGCTCTTGGCTATCGGAAAATCATCGGGTTTAGCAACAGATGGTTGGCACAGCACGGGATACTGATCCCCAGCCCCTGACCCCTGACCCCTCGTACAAAACCCCTGCGTTTCCAGCCTTGAGGCGGGACGGAAGGGTGGTAAAACGAGCGATTAGGTTTCATGGATCAGGAATCGGTTGTTAGGGTCGGATAAACGGGAACCGCGAAGAGCGCGAAGTTTGGGTTTCAAAATTACAAATGTTCTTGATTTGTCATCTTCAAGGGTCGCCTTGCGGCGGGTGGCTAGCTATAGTGAAAAGCAGCAACTCACATGCCGAAGGAGGCATTCAATGAAGATGATCAAAACAGGCCGCTACGAAGATGTGAGCGATTTCGCGACCGAGGCCTTGGTCTGCAAAAAATGCAATCATGAAATGCAAATCTCAGGGCCGTTGCCGCATAATGCCAAATGCCATGCCTGTGGCTCAACCAACCTTGCGCGCCGCAATAACCCCAATCGTAGCAAAAATGATCAACGCGCCGCCTAAACGACGATGATCAACGGAGACCTTGCAGTCTCCGTTTTTAGGCTGTTTTCCACAGCGTTCCACTGCTTATCAACATGCTATTCAATAGCGTTGTAGGCAGCAAATAGCCCATTCTAATCATCAGAATCAGGCTATTATTCTAGTGCTAGATCTGGTTTTCCACATATCCACAACTTTGCTTATCCACACCGTGCTTAGAGCACGCATGCGAGTTTGCCAAGAAACGCTACTATCCGCTATCATGCAAGCTACATTTAGGCCTGCATCGATACGATTTACTCTCCTGTGGGCTGATGAACTCAACGGCGAGTTGGACGACCCACCAGCACAGAGGAGCTTTTAATTTTGGATACAAAACAGATTTGGTTGACAACCCTCGGGACTTTGCAAAACCAAATACTTCGTTACGATTATGATACCTGGCTCAAAACCACGGCCTTGGTTTCGGTTGCCAACGATTTAGCCGTGATTGGCGCGCCGAATGTCACCACCAAGCAGGTGATTGAAGATCGTTTTATGAGTGTGTTGCGCCGCGCTTTGGGCGAGGTGTTGGGCTATCAAGTGAATGTGCGGGTGATTATCAGCAGTGCGCCTGCTGCGCCAAGCGAGCCTGCCACGCCCTCACCAGCCGAACCTAGCCAAGCAGCAGAGGTGGTCGAGCCGAGTTTTGCTAGTTTCAACCAACCTGCGCCAATGCTCAACCAACTACCCTTGGGCGATCCCAATCGCTCATCGGTGCTCAACCCACGCTATACCTTCTCGTCGTTTATTGTTGGTAGCTCCAACCGTTTGGCTCATGCAGCTTGTATGGCGGTGGCCGAACACCCCGCCCAAGCCTATAACCCGCTGTTTTTGTATGGCGGCGTTGGGTTGGGCAAAACCCACTTGTTGCAGGCAATTGGCAACTATGCCTTGGATCGCAATCCAGAAGTGAATGTGCTCTATGTGTCGTCGGAGAAATTCACCAACGATTTGATCAACGCCATTCGTCGCCAACAAACCGAAGAGTTTCGCATTCGCTACCGCAATATCGATATTTTGCTGATCGACGATATTCAATTTATCGCTGGCAAAGAAGGCACGCAGGAAGAGTTTTTCCATACCTTCAACACCTTGCATGGCGCTGGCAAACAAATTGTGCTCAGCTCCGATCGCCCGCCAAAAGCGATTTTGACCCTCGAAGAACGCTTACGCTCGCGCTTTGAATGGGGCTTGATTGTCGATGTGCAAAACCCTGATCTCGAAACGCGGACGGCAATTTTGCGCGCCAAAGGCGAAACCTTGCAAGTGCCAGTTTCATCTGATGTGATCGACTTCTTGGCTCAGCGCATTCAAAGCAATATTCGCGAGCTGGAAGGTTGTTTGAATCGGGTGATTGCCTATGCCAATCTTAATCGCACGCCAGTGACGGTTGAGGTTGCTTCTGCTGCCTTGGCCGATTTGCTCGATACCAGTCGGCGCAAACGAGTCACATCTGATGATATTTTTCGTGAAGTTTCACAACATTATGGCATCGATCAACGGGCAATTCGTGGCCGTGGCCGCTCGCGCAACGTCGTATTGCCGCGCCAAGTTGTGATGTATTTGCTGCGCGAAGAAACCGATGCCTCGCTAGTGGAAATTGGCGAATTGCTTGGCGGTCGCGACCATACCACCGTGATGCATGGCTACAACAAAATTAACGACGAACTGACGAGTGATGCTCGTTTGCGCAACGACATCACCTCGCTGCGCCAACGGCTCTACGGCGAAAACGCCCGCTAAACGCACGAAGGCCACGGTCGAGCAACCGTGGCCTTTGGGTTTAATCATGGTTAATTTTTGGTCAGCCACTCTTCAAGCGTGCGTCCAACAGCTTCTAAGGCTGTGGCGCTGAGTTTATCGATTGTGTCGCTGGTGGTGTGCCAATGCGGATAATCAAAATCGATCAGGTCGGCAGCGCTAAAGCCCCGCTGCAAGAAGGCCGTGTGATCATCAAGCACATGATGTTTGGTTTCAGAGATGAAGGTGGTATAGCCTAAATCGGCTGCTTGTTGCCAAATCTCGGCTCGCAACGCTGGCGTGGAGCTTTGCTCAAGGTAGATTTGCTGGTCGGCATCGCCAATCATATCAACGATCACCACTGCTTTGGGTGCTGTTTCGAGCTTGGGCGCAAGGTCGATTGAGCCAAGCGTCCAGCCCCACTCGCCAATGATGCCATTATCCTCGGCATCGAAAAACACCAGCCAAACTTCCTCGTTCAAGCGTTCTGGCTTGAGCACCCGCGCCAATTCAAGCAGCACGGCAACGCCGCTGGCTCCGTCATTGGCTGCTGGCACTGGCTGCATCCGCTTATTGGGGTCGGGATCATTATCGGCGTAGCGGCGGGCATCGTAGTGCGCGCCAAGCAACACCAGCGGCCCGGTGCCACGTTTGGCAATAATGTTGCGGCCTTTCTTGTTTTCGGGCACGTTGAAAAATTGCTCTTCAACGTCCCAACCATATTCAAGCAAGGTTTGGATAATCCAATCGCCGTTGGCTTGCCAGCCAGGCGTGCCAGTGTCGCGGGGAATCCATTGCATCTGGGCTTTGGCAAATTCCATCGCATTGGCCCCATTGAATTGCGGGCTATCGGTGAGGCTTGGCTTGGGCAAGGGCACAATTGTTGGCGCGACCGTTTGAACTGGCTCTGCTACTGGCGTGCTGGCGGTTGCCCCGCAGCCAGCCAAACTAAAGATCATGCCAATTTGCAAGAAGCGTTGTAGCCAAACGCGCTGTCTCATTCGTTGCCCCCATTGAGATAACGGGTGGTAGCTTCACATAAAATCGCCACACCCAAGGGCAAAACTCCTTCATCGAAGCTAAATGCTGGGTGATGATGCGGATGTGCGCCCAATTCACGCTCCAAGGTTTGGCCACCCAAGAAGAAATAGCAGCCAGGCACTTCATTCAACAAGACCGACATATCTTCCGAACCCATGGTGCGGATGCTATCATCGACATTTTCAGCACCCAAAATTGCTTCGGCTGCGCCGCGTACCAAGGCGGTGGCGGCAGGATCGCAGATCGTCGCTGGGCACATTTCATCGTATTTGAGAACTGCGGTTGCGCCAAAGGTTGCGGCTACACCTTGTACCACTTCATGCACCCGTTGCTTCAAGCGCTCGCGGGCTTCTGGGTCGTAGCTGCGAATTGTGCCTGTCAGGGTGGCGCTGTGGGCGATGATGTTGTGGGCTGTGCCTGCTTGCACCGAGCCAACCGACAGCACTGCTGGTTGTTCAGGGTGAATATTGCGGCTGACAATTGAGTGCAAGGCGACGACCAGATGCGAAGCCACCAAGACCGAATCGACAGTAGTTTCTGGTTGTGCGCCGTGGCCGCCCTTGCCGGTAATTTCCACATTAAACGTATCGGCAGAAGCCATAATTGGCCCAGAACGCACATTGGCCGTGCCCAAAGGCATAGGTGCCCAAATATGCAAGCCCAGCGAAATATCAGGCCGAGGATTTTCCATCGCGCCAGCCTCGACCATCTTTTGCGCGCCGCCGCCGCCTTCTTCTGCTGGCTGGAACAGCAATTTGATCCCACCAGTGCCAAGGGCTTCGCGGTTTTGCATCAAGGCTGCGGCAACGCCCAAGCCGATTGCAACGTGGCCATCGTGGCCGCAGGCATGCATTTTGCCATCGATGGTTGAGCGATAATCAACATCATTTTGCTCGTGAATTGGCAACGCATCCATATCGAAGCGCAGCATGGCCAATTTGCCGCCTGGCTGAGCAGGAATCACGCCTAAAACGCCGGTTGTGGCCAGCCCTTCGGTCACCTCGTAGCCCAACTCGCGCAAGCGATCGGCTACAATTTTGGCAGTGCGAAATTCCTCGAAGCCAAGTTCAGGGTGCTGGTGTAAATCACGCCGATCAGTGATCAATTGCTCCACCAACGTGTGGGCAACATAGCGAAAATCTGGACGACTAGCCATAGACAACTCCTTCATGCTGAGCTTGGGTGAAAAGACCACTACCGTCATGCTACACAGATTTTGATCTTTGACAAAACCCTTAGTTTACCAAAAATCACCCATAACGCTGAATAATAGGCTTTGCCCGCATCTAAGGCGTGTGATACAATAACGCCCAATACCGTTGTATCCCTCTCTTATGGCACAAATTGTGCGCTAGTGCCTGGAACAATACGTGCAGGCAAGGAGACCGCATGGCAGACAAAGAGAGCATCCTGCAGCTCGGTATCGAAGCTGCGCGTGCGGGTGACAAAGAAGAGGCGCGGAAACTTTTCCGTTTGCTGACCCGCGAAACTCCATCTGACCCCCAAGCATGGCTGTGGTTGGCTGGGGTTGCCGAGGATCGCGAGGAAAAGCGTGCTGCGCTGGAGAAAGTCACCGAACTCGATCCGTCGAATGAATTGGCCCGTCAAGGTTTAGAGGCGCTTGGTGGCCCAACGGCTAAGCCTGCTGTTCAAACACCGCCGCCTGCTCCAGAACCTGCACCAGTTTTTGTGGAGCCAGCAACCACTACCGCATTAGATGATTTTGATGTCGATTGGGGGCAACCAAGCCCGCGTGCTGTTGAGCCAACTCCTGCACCTGCTGCCAAAGCAGAGCCTGCCCGAACCCGCGAACTAACGCCAGATGAAGAATTTGCCATGTCGCTGGATTCGCTGGGCAGTTATTCGAACGCCATGAGCGATCGCCAAAAGAGTGGCAACGATTCATCGGTCGATTTCGATATTCCCGATTTTGGCGATGATCTCGACCTCGATGCCTACATGAACCGCGAACGGGTCGATGTTTCGCAAATCGAAGTCAAACCAGAAGAAGCTAAAAAACCAATTCGCCGTTCACCAACCTTGTCGGCTGCAACCGCAGAAAGCAATAATGTTACGCCTCGTGGCGGCAAACGCAAAACCAACCAAGGCAATAGCGCCTTAATCCGCGCTGTGGTTGGGGTTTTGCTGTTGTTCTTGTTGGGCTTCTTGGCTTGGAAGTTCATTTTCTCAGGCGATCCTGAACCGGTTGCCAATTTGAACACACCACAGCCAACCGCAATTGGTGGCGGCGTAACCCAGCCAATTTCGCCAACCGCTGATTTGGCCCAAGCAACGCCAATCGTTGAGCCAACGCCAGATCCAAACGTGCCACAGCCGACCCCAGTCCCACCAATCGTTGATCCCAACACCTTCCCAGTCGATCAACAATTGGGCAGTGCTCAACCAGCCTTGTTGCCTTCCGATGGCACGATTCCCTTGAATGTTGATGGTTGGTTCTTCAACTATGCTGGTGGCAATTTGGTTGCTGATGGCAATGCGATTAACCTCCAGCCTCAAGGCCGCTGGATTGCGGTGCGCTTGTTGATGGCCGACACTGCTGGCGGGCGCAACATTCCTGCCGATTTGGTTGTGTTGAAAGATGCGCAAGGTCGCGTGTATCGCGCCAACCTTGATGCTTCCGAAGCAGTAACCAATGTCTACCCCGATTTTGTTAATCGTGGTTTCCCATACATCAACCAAAAACAAACCGCGCCAGGTGGCAACTTCACCACGGCGTTGGTCTTTGATGTGGCTCCTGATGCAACCGATTTGGTGTTGTTCAGCCCACAATACCTCGACCAAGGCTACTATGTGCGGGCTAACTCGCAATAAGTAAACCTAAGCAATCAGTGGTCCAAAAGCGGTCTTTCGAGGTTCGAAAGGCCGCTTTTGGTTGTGCGAATCAGGCAAGGGCTGTGCTATCATAGCTCGTAGCAAAACCATCAGCACAAAAGGAAGGTTGTTGTGGGTCTAGTCTTCAATGGATTGTTGCTGGGTGTCCCGCTGGGTTTGACCATTTTAGGCGCGAGTCGTGGGATTCAGCGCGAGGCCATGACATTAATCGGCATTTTGTTGGGAGCGTTGTTGGCTGAGCTTTGGGGGCCAATTTGGGGACCAAATAATGCCACCCGCTTCAATCAAGATATTGCCGATACGACTGCGTGGATCTCGATTATTCTGCTGCTTATTTGCACGATTTTTATCGGCTATGGCGGAGCCTTGCTCTTGCCTTCGCGCAAGCAATTGGCCTTGGGTCGCTCGCGTTGGTTTGGCGCTGGCGCTGGCTTGTTCAATGGTATCTTGCTGCTCAGCCTGATTTTGCGCTATGGCAATGTTTATAATAATGATCTGATGCTCAGCCCGTGGGCGGCCAGTAGCCGCGTGGCAATGGTGTTTATCGAGCGCTTTCCCACAATGTTGCTGTTTGGCGTTGTGGCAATTGCCGTGCTAGTCAATTTGCGGCTCTTGCAACGCTTGATTTTCAAAATCCATGGCAAGGAAACCAAAAAAGAAGAAAAGAAGAAGGTTGAGAAAAAACCAGCAGATCCTCCAAAACCACCAGAACCAAAACCACCAGCCCCCGATACGGTCAACAACCCGATCTTGCGCGATTTGATTTTGGCTGAGATCAAAAAAGATAAACCACCTGCCTAAAACGCAACAATGGCCGAAATTGCTTCGGCCATTGCTGTTTAAGCGTTGATTTAGTAGTTGTTCAAGGCAATTGGCAAGAACACTTGTTGGGTGTAGAGGAAGTCAATCTTGGCTCCACACAAGGCATAGTCGCTGCTTGCTGATGAAGCATCCCACACCAAGGCTAAGCCTTTATCGGTGTTCTCAATTGGGTAGTTGATGCTGACTGAGTTTTGCGTGCCTGTACCCATCACTGGGACGCTGGTGATTTGGGTAAATTCGCCGCTGCCAACAAAGCTATATAAGTTGAGGGTTGGGCCAGCAGCAGCATTTTTGTAGTAGAAGGTCACGCGGGCGGCCTTCGCACCTTCTGGCGCGGTGACGTTGGTCGTCAAATCTTCGATTTCGTTGCTGACGTTGACACAGCCGTTGGCATCGCTGCTGTAGTTCACGTTTGATCGCCGTGGCACGAAGGTGCTGCCGGTGATGAAGCGGCTATCTTGGGTTGGCTCGGTGGTAGGGTTGCTATATTGGAACCGAACTCCACACAAGCGCAGTTGATTGCTCAAAACCCCAGCAAAATCAGCAACCACGCTCAACGATTCGTTGCTTTCATTGACGGTGTAATTCAAGTTTTGATCGGCATTGACCAATGCTGTATCGGAAACTGGTCTGGTCAAGGTCGCAAGCGTATTGGTTACGCCTTGGCCATTTGAGGCGATCAGTTTCACCGTCAGGTCAGCGCTATTAACATCACGGAAGTAGGTACGCACTGCTGTTAGTTGGCTGCCTTGGGGCAAGTCGACATCAGCATTTAGCGTTCGACCATTGATTTTAACAAAGGTACAGCCAGCCCCAGCATAACCATGTTCGGTGGCTGAGTTGGTGTTGACCAAGGTGCTACCAACGATAAACAGATAATCGGTTGCTGGGCGTGGCTCTGCTGGCGCGGTGTAAGCAATCCGTACGCCACACAATTGCATCGAGGCATTGGTCACGCGGGGAAACCATTCCAAGAACAAGCCGCGATTTTGCATGTTGACCACATACGGAGCATATGGCGCGCGAATTGGCGCATAGGTGTTGGTCAAACCAATCGAGCTTGAAATTTCCACCGTGATCAATTCACGAGGCATAATCATATCGCTGTCGTTGAGCGTCAACTCAGCCTTGGTTTGGCTGGTGCTCGTGTCGTTGAGATAATAATCCAAGCCTAAGATGGTTGCGCCGTTGGGCACTGCAACCGGAGCCGTAAATTCGCCACTGCTGGTGGCATAAATACAACCAGTTGGTTGATTATTGGTGTTGCGGGTTGTTTCAAAGGCCGTGGTTGAGTCGCGGGTTTGAAACGAGCTGCCTGCAATCCAAAGATACTGGGTATCGTTGGGAGTTGCTGCGCTTTGAACTGGGGCTTGAGCTGGGTTCGTTTGGGCACGGGCAACAAAAACAGGCCCAACCAGGAACAACAGTGCCAATAGAACAATGGCGATACGGAATGAAGCGCGGATTCGCGACATTGCTACGTCCTTTCCAAGAATACGAATAGCGGTCGTAAAGATTGACCCTATGCTAGCATAAAGAGATTAAAAAGAAAAACTTTTGGGGGAACCTGCATGGGTGTTCTTTCGGGTGATTTGCGCTCATCCTTGGTGAGGATGCTTGCTTATTGTTCACGTTGTAAATCGCGTGGTTCAGCTCCATACAACCATTGATGGCGGGCTTGCGCCTCCCACCAACTGCTAGGAAATTGCGACCCTGCGCCATAGACATCCTCGATTGCGGCCCGAATTTGGCGCGCACAAACTTCTGGCGCAACCCGCCCAACTCCCGTTCCCAAGCCAGGAATCGCCACAGTTTTGACCAACTCAGCAATTGCTTGGCCAGCGAATGTGCCATGTTTGATCAGCAGTAACACCGCTCGACAAGCCAGATATGGGTTGACCGTGCCTTGCAAAATCATTGGTACGCGCATGGTTGGCGCGGCAATCACAAATGGAATGTTGGCATGGTCGGTTGGCACCAGCGCCGCCTTACCAATCAACAACTCGCCAAAATGCTCCTGTTGAATGATTGTTTGCAATCGCTCTTGCACATGCCAGCCAAAAAAGCGACTGTATAGCATATCGATGCCGCCATCCATAAAGCCAAAGCTATTGGCGGGGCTAACTACTGCATCAGTCGTGCAATCGAGAATTGAGCCATGCTGAATGCTAACATTCGGCAAATCGCCACAAATTTGCTGCCATGCGGCGACCATAGCTGGTTGCACATCGGCCAAGATAATCTGCATCGGTTACTCCTTAGGATAATTAATAATTGCAAATGTGCCTTGACCCAATGCCAACAAATCACCAGCTTCGTTAACTACCCGCCCAGTCAAAATTCCAAAGCGCGTCGTGCGCTCGACCAGTTCGGCGCTAGCAATAATATTGCCGTCAACAATGGGCCGTAAGTAATTAATTTTCAATTCGAGTGTGGCGCAGCCTAATGGTCGTTCCAGCGCCGTCCAAAATGCGCTGCCCATCGCGGTATCGAGCAAACTGTAGGCAACGCCGCCGTGAGCAATGCCAGCGGGATTGTAATGGCCAGGATCGATCTGAATTGAGCAGCGCGAGCGCCCTGGCTGCACATCCTCATAGACCACGCCCAAACTCCAAGTAAAGGCCGCGCCATAGCCATGATGCTTGCCAATGCGCTGAATAATGGTCAAGGCCAATTGTTGTTCGCGTTCGTCCATTTTGGCCAAAAGCTGCTGAGCTTGCTCTAAAAATGTTGTCATTGCACAACCTCAAACAAGCCTATGGCACTCCCATAGGCTTGAAATATTCCAAGATTTGCTGATTAATGTAGCATATAATCGGGGGCTTAGGCTGCAATATTGAGGGGCACGCCACAACGCTCGTGGATGGCTAAAGTGCCTGCGAGAACGTTTGGCACAATAATATCGGCAAATGGATGCTGCGTACCTTCTGGCGCAATTAGCACCGTGGTCATGCCCAAACTTTTGGCCGGCGCAAGGTTGGCCATAGTATCTTCAAACAGCACACATTCGTGGCCTTGGGCGTTGAGGGCGCGCAAAACCGTATGATAGGCATTCAGATCGGGCTTGGCCAAAAATTCAAAGGCCCGAATATCAAAAATTTGCTCAAAATGGTCGTATAAACCAAGTTGATTGAGCACGCGCACCGCATGTTCACGTGGCGAATTGGTGAAGATGATTTTTTGCAATGGCAAAGCTTGCAACGCGACGTGCAACGTGCCATCATCAGGCAACAACACATCAAGCGTCAATTGATGAATAAACGTCAAATAATCTTCGGTTTCGACCACGCCATGGTGTTTTTGCAAGCCCGCCAAGGTTGTGCCATATTGCTCATAATAGCTTTGGCGCAAGCGATTGGCTTCGGCGGCATCTAACTGCAAATGTTCCTGAAAAAACAACCCAATCCGATCATTAATCTGTTCCATCAGCCCCGATGAGTCAGCGTAAAGGGTGTTATCTAAATCGTACAAAGCAAAACGAAGCGTCATTGGAGCCTCCTTCGACAACATCAGTGCTGGTTTCAATACCTCAACGATAAGCGATCATCTACTACCCTCAATTGAGGGTTTTAGTAGTCTATCACGCAGATCAAGAGGCTTGTGTAAATGGCATGTTAAGAATTGGCATTGGTTTGACTAAACCTTGCCATGCTTGCGACTGATGAAGCGTGGAGTTGCAGCGGTGCAGAAGATCAACGTCCTACCAAAGCCGTGTTAGGCGGCGCAGTTGCGCTCGCCAAACAAATCGTGGAGAGATTGGGCATCGGTCGCGCAGGGCTGAGGATATTTGGCCAGATAACAATCGGGCATGAGCCATGGTGGCAACAATTGCTGCGGCGCTAATTCGGCGTTCCAGCCAGCGCCATATAATTCATCGAGGGTTTCATGATAAGCCTCAACCAACATTGGGCGACGGGCGATATTTGCAGCGCGCCACCAAGTTGCTAGCTCCGCCAAATGATCGAGCAGATCGTGCTGGCGTTGATAGCTTAAGTCATATTCTTGCATCATTGGTTGCTCCTTATGCATAGGGTTGAGGATTGGCCAGAGGGTGCAAACGTGTATTGCATTGGGTATAGTAGCCTATTTTTGCCTATCATGGCAACCCAATTAACCCTCAATACCAATAATTCAACCTGCAATAGCTATAGCAAGTGCCATTCCGCCAAGCCTACGTGCTCAAACGTCCCCTCTCCCCAACCCCTCTCCCACGCGGCGGGCGCGGGGCTTTAATAGCATGGTTTTGCGCAATTGGTTGGTAAAAACAGGTGCTCCCCCTCGCCCGCGTTCAGTGGGAGAGGGGGCTGGGGGGTGAGGGAATCACTCACCTAATCCGCACAAAAAAACCTCTCTCCCGTTACAGGAGAGAGGTTCGGGTTAGAAACGATTCGGGCTTATTGGCCCCAAACATTCCAGCGGTCGTCGGCGCTGTTGTTGGTCAATTGCGATTGGCCAGTGCCGTCGGTGTTCATCACATAGATGTTCCAGTTGCCATCGCGGTTGCTATCGAAGGCGATTTTAGTGCCATCGAGCTTCCACGATGGAGCGCCATCTTCTGCGCTGCTGTTGGTCAAACGGGTCTGGTTGCTGCCATCAGCATTCATCAAATAGATTTCGCTATTGCCATCACGGTTTGAGGTGAAGACAATCTTGCTGCCGTCTGGCGAGACCCGTGGGAAACCGTTATCGCTGGTGGTGCTGTTGGTCAAATTGACCTTGTTGCGCAATTCCAACGAAAGGTATGGATAATCGTTGGTTGGTTGGTCGGCCAGCCAGTTCAATTCGGCGCGATAGATGTTGTACTTGGCGCTGGTGCCACAGTTTGCTGCCCAGTAGAGATAGCGGCCATCAGCACTCCAGCTTGGCGTTTCATTAACACAATCATCAAGCGTTACTTGGGTTTGGCTAGCTCCGTTGGTATAGCTCACAAAAATTTGGGGCTTGCCTGAACGGTCTGAAACAAAGGCCAATTTGCTGCCATCGGGTGAAACCGAAGCATTGTAATCGTTCGATGGAGTGCCAACATAGCCTTGGTATGGCACACCTGGAGGGGTGGGCGTACCGTCGGTGTAGGTCACGCGGGTCATTGCGCCATCAGCGCCAACCGTCCAGATTTGGCGATTTGCGCCATTGCCACGGCGTGAATCGACGAACAATTTAACTTTGCTTGGGTCCCACGAGCGTACCCACGAGTATGGCACGGTTTCTTTGCTATCGTTGCTCCCATACAACAATTGGCTGGTGCCGTCGCCGTTCATGGTGTAGGTATCCCATTCTGCGCCACCATCACGTTTTGAACCAAACGCAATTGGCAAGCTTGGCTCTGAGCTATTCCATGGCGTGCCAAGGTGGGTATAGCGCCATTGGAAGTAGTGTTGGCCGACGTTGCCCATTTCAACTTGATAGGCTGCGTCGTTGGTTGGGGTGTAGGTCAAGATTCTGCGCTCGAACAATTGCACCAAAATATCTTTTTGAACCCCGCCAACCGTTGCTTTGACCCAGTATGGATCACTGATTGGCAAGCCCATGGCGCTCGTCCAATCGACGATTGAGCCAGTTGTGCGTTGACCGTTGACCACAATTGGGCCGGTGCGGTTCAAGAAATCCCAAAAGACTTGGGGAATGTTATGGCCAGTTGTGGCGTTGTAGACCACAAGTTTGGTTTGATCTTTGTAGGCATCGCGCAAATCGTTGCGGGTTGATTTGTTGCCCGATTTGTCGATTGCATCGGCAACCGATTGATCGCGGCGGTCTGCATCGCGGTAGCCGTTATTGTTGAAGGTCGAAACTGCTGCGAACGATGCATAGGTTGGCGAATTGCTGTTGGTTTGATAGCCATCGCCGGCAACTGGCACGCGGTCGGCAGCGTTGCGAAAAGCGTTATCATAGGCGTTATCGCCAGTTTTCAATTGGCCAGAGACCAATTCAACCACCAACAAGCCATTGGTTACGTCGGTGTTGCCATTGATGCCGTTGATTTCCATGCGGGCTTTATCGAAGTATTGCACGCGGCGTAAGCCATTTGGCGATTCACGGTAATATTCGTTATAATCAAACCATGGCCCGAAACCCCAATACAACGAGCGTCCATCACGAACCCGTGGATCATCCGAACGTCGCCACACTTCTTCGAATTTGGGTGAGACAAAGGCCGAACGATTGGCCCAAGGAGCAGCACTAGCCGTGCCTTGGAATAATGTGCTGACCATCACGAAAGCACTAAGCAAACCAGTAAGGCGAACCTTCAATCGAGACATTGCGACTTCCTCCTAAGCAAAAGAACCAGTTTCTCGATCCGTCATCTGCGGTATCTGGCTCTACTATACAATGGTCGTCGTGTGAACCAAATTGTACAGATCTGAGATATATGTCATAAATGCTTGTTAAACCTGATAAAGTTTAACCGCCTAAAATTCATCTAACCATGCCACGAGGATTAGCCAATGGAACACGCCGAAGTTCGCCGCATGCCCAATGCCCATATTTGGCCAATGAGTGCCAGCGTTATTCATGATCGCTTACAGATTGCTGGTTGCGATCTATCGGCGCTTGCTGCCGAATATGGAACCCCGCTCTATGTTTTGGATGCTGAGACGATTCGCACGATTGCAATGCGCTATAGTGCCGCCTTGCGCCATGCCTATGGTGGCCCTGTCAGCATTCACTATGCCAGCAAAGCTTTATTAAATGTCGGGGTAGCACGATTGGTGCATTCCTTGGGCTTGGGGTTGGATGTGGTATCTGGTGGTGAGTTGGCGATTGCGCAACGAGCCGGAATGCCGCTCGATCATATTCATTTGCACGGCAATGGTACACCACCAGCCGAATTAGCTCAAGCGGTTGAGGCAGGCATTGGCCGAATTGTGGTCGATAATCTTGATCAGCTGAAATTTTTGGCCGAGTTTTGCGCCAATCGCGCTACACCGCAAACAATCTTATTGCGGATTGCGCCCGATGTGGCTGCTGGCGCGCATGCCCATATTCGCACCGGCGCAGCCAGCGCCAAATTTGGCTTGCCGCTTGATGATGGAAGCGCTGCCGAAGCTGTGCGTCTAGCCTTGCAAGCACCTGGCTTGAATTTGGTTGGCTTGCACGCCCATATTGGTTCGCAAATGCGCGATTGGGCAGCCTTGCGCGAGATGATCAGTCGCTTGTTGATATTTGCTGATCAGCAGCGTCGTGAACGGGGTTGGCTATTAACGGAATTAAGCCCAGGTGGTGGTTTGGCGGTGGCCTACATGCCCAACGAGCAGGCTGGCGATATTGAAACCTACGCCAATACGATTGCTAATGCAGTCCGAACTGGATGCGAACGCTATCAGATTCCATTGCCAAAACTGATTATCGAGCCAGGTCGATCGTTGGTAGCGCGGGCTGGCGTGGCAATTTATAGCGTTACTGGCCATAAAACGGTGGCTGGTGGCAGCAATTATTTGCATATTGATGGCGGAATGGGCGATAATTTGCGGCCTTCGTTGTACAATGCTCAGTATACCGCTGCGTTGGTTGCTGGTCCGCTTGCTCCGCCGATTGCGCCTGTGCAATTGGCCGGAAGGTTTTGTGAGTCTGGCGATGTCTTAATTCGCGAGGTTGCCTTACCTGCCGCCGAGGTTGGTGAGCTTGTAGCAGTGCCTGTCGCTGGCGCGTATACCCTAAGTATGGCCAGCGCGTATAATGGAGTGCCACGCCCAGCGTTATTGCTGCTCGATCAAGGCCAAGCGACGCTGCTGCAACGCCGCGAAACCTACGCCGATTTGATGGCAAGAGATATTTAATTGGGGATCGGTTGTTGGGGGTCGGGGATCAGGGGCTGGGTTTTAACGCAGAGGCGCAGAGATTATGCGTGGCTGAAATACTTGTTGGGTTTGGCAAGGGATAGTAGGCTAACAGAAGTTACCGACCCCCAACCCCCAATCCCCGACAACCAAATATTGTTATGTTCTATGCTCTATGTTCTATGCTCTAAATAATTATGAACTCAGTGATTGAAGACATCAAAGAACGCATTGATATTGTGTCGTTCATCAGCGATTATGTGCCGTTGCGCAAGGCCGGGCGCAATTGGGTGGGCTTTTGCCCATTCCATTCGAATACCCGCACGCCAGCGTTTACCGTGTTTGCAGAAAGCAATAGCTATCACTGTTTTGGCTGCAAAGCCAGCGGCACAATTTTTGATTTTTTGATGCAACGCGAGGGCATCGATTTTCCTGAGGCGCTGAACCAACTGGCGGCGCGGGCTGGCGTGCAGTTGCGCCAACGCACCGTCCAAGATGAGCAAGAAGATGTGCTGCGCTCGCGCATGTTCGAGTTGAACGCTGCTGCTGCCAAGTTTTGGGGCCATCAACTCTTGCAATCGCCCAAAGCGGCCCATGTTCGCAGCTATATCGAGCAACGCGGGCTGTTGCCGCAAACCGTCGAGCAATTTCAGTTGGGCTATGCCAGCGACGATTGGTCAGGCTTGTTGGGCTATTTGCACGATCGTCATGGCGCAAAGCCAAGCGAAGTTGCCGAGGCGGGCTTGGCCTTGGAGCGTGAGAACGGTGGCTATTACGATCGTTTTCGCGGGCGTTTGATGTTCCCAATTCATAATCCCAAGGGCCAAGTTGTGGGCTTTGGCGGGCGGATTTTGGGCGATGGCCACCCCAAATATATCAATTCGCCGCAAACTTTGCTCTTTGATAAAAGCAGCCTGTTATATGGCCTGTATCAAGCCCGCGAAACCATTCGTAGCAGCGATAGCGTGGTTGTGGTCGAAGGCTATATGGATGTGATTATGGCTCATCAGGCTGGCTTTCGCAATGTGATTGCGCCAATGGGCACAGCCCTAACCGATATTCATGCCAGCCAGCTGAATAAAATGACCAAGCGCATTACCTTGGCAATGGATGGCGACGCTGCTGGTCAATCGGCGGCTTTGCGTGGCCTTGAAACCTTGCGCGAAACCCTTGATACCCATGTGCGGCCTGTGCCAACAGCTTCGGGCTTGCTGCGTTGGGAGCGTGAACTTGATGCAACAATTGCGATTGCTCTGCTGCCCGATGGCCGCGACCCAGACGATATTGTGCGCAACAATCCTGATGATTGGCGCGCGCTGATTGCCAATGCTCAGCCGTTGATGGATTTTTATCTGGCAACCTTAACGCGGGGCTTGGATTTGGGCAGTGCCAAGGGTAAATCGGCAGCAGTTGAGCGGCTTACGCCATTGCTCAATCAAATTGCCGACCCAGTTGAGCGCGCCCACTATATTCAGCGGCTCGCCAACCAGATCAAGGTTGATCAGCGGCTCATTGAAGGTACGATTAGCGGCGATCAACCAGAGCGGCAGCGCAAGCAGAATCAACGCCAAAGCCGCCCCGCTGCACCGCCGCCAGTGTTTTCAATTCTCGAGCAGGAGGCGCGGCGCGAAGATTTTCTCTTATCGTTATTAATTCGCTTTCCCCAAGTACATGCGGTGGTCAGCGAACAGTTACGTGATGATTTAGCCGCAGCGCCAACCCTGCGTGAGTTGTGGAATGGCGATGTGAGCGAACTATTTGAACGAGTCGAAAATCGTGTATTATGGGATCTGTGGCGCTCAGCCCAGGCGATGGCTACTCCCAATCCTATTGAATGGCTTGAAACGGTACCACCCGAATTGCAAGCCCATGGCGAACGCCTACTTAATTGGGATCATGCTCCACCAACCCGTAGTTTCCGTGTGACTCGTGAGGCCGAGGAATGTTTGCGCCCATTGCGCTACCGATTGGGCAAGCGCTGGAGCGAACGCCTTGGTCAGATGATTGCCGCCGCCGAACCTGGTGAACAGGAACGATTGCTGGAGCAAGCCATGGCTTTACAACATTATTTGCGTGCCACATCAGAACCACGCCGTAGCAGCTATTTTCTTGATACCCGTGATTCGCTCAAATAATTAGAGGAGGAACAGATGGCTCTTGACGATGAAGTCCTCGACTCTGAGCTTGCGGGCGATGAAACGGACGATTTTCCCGCTTTACGCACACTCAGCGATCTTTTAGCCACCGGTAAAAAACGCGGTTATGTTACGCCGGGCGAAATTCAACAAATTATCGATTCACAACGTGATGAAGATAAACAACTCGAAGAAATTCGTGAGAGCTTGCAAAAGGCCAATATTCGGGTCGAGGAAACTGGCGACGATGATGATGAAATCACTGTCAGCGAGAATCCCGAAGTCGATTTTTCCAACGAGGGCATTAGTGTCAACGACACCGTTCGTTTGTATTTGCGCGAAATTGGCTTAGTGCCGTTGCTCAAGGGCGAGCAAGAGGTCGAGTTGGCCAAGGCCATGGAAGATGGCGATAAAGCGCAACAGGAATTGATCGAAAACGATCATACGCTTTCCGATGCTGAACGGCTTGCCTTGCGCCGCCGGATTGATCGTGGCCATCAATCGCGCGAACATCTCACAACTGCCAATTTGCGTTTGGTGGTCAGCGTCGCCAAAAAATATATCGGTCGCGGGCTTTCGTTGCTCGACTTGATTCAAGAAGGCAATGTTGGTTTGATTCGTGCGGTCGAGAAGTTTAACTACCTGAAGGGCTTTAAGTTCTCAACCTACGCGACATGGTGGATTCGCCAAGCAATTACGCGGGCCATCGCCGACCAAGCACGCACGATTCGGATTCCCGTCCACATGGTCGAGACGATCAACCGCATGATGCGTACCGCCCGCCGTTTGACCCAAGAGAATGGCCGCGAGCCGAGCGATGAAGAACTGGCACAAGCACTAGACTTGACCGTCGAGAAGGTGCGAGCGATTCGTAAAACCTCAATGGAGCCAGTTTCCTTGGAAACGCCAGTTGGCCAAGAGGAAGATAGCCAGCTTGGCGACTTCTTGCCCGACGAAAAGCTTGAAGCGCCTTCCGATGCGGCCTCGCACCAGATGTTGCGCGAACAAGTGGCCCAAGTGCTTGATCAGTTGACCGAACGCGAAAAGCGGGTGCTGAAACTACGCTTTGGGCTAGAGGACGGTACTCAACGCACGCTTGAAGAAGTTGGCAAAGAGTTTGGGGTAACTCGCGAACGGATTCGCCAGATCGAGGTTAAGGCCCTGCGCAAGCTGCGCCACCCCCGCTTTGGCAAAAAACTGCGCGATTATCTCGAGTAAATTGAAATATTAACCACGAAGAGCACGAAGGAACACGAAGATAAGTACTTTGCGTTCTTCGCGTTCTTCGTGGTTAATAAATCTCGTCGGTTACTCCCAATCCCCAGCCTCCATCAACCAATCCCCAATCCTATGTTCTTTGTTCTATGCTCTTTTGATGGCATAGCGCTTGCATAGCCAATTTGACATCAACCAAAACTCAATGTAGAGTTGTTGGGTAGCTAAATAACGAACTGCATGGGGAGTAGCCACCCGCCTTTCGGGGCAAATAGTCGTCAGTACGGAGCCAAACAGCTCCCGGCTATTTGCACGTGAGCAATCAATGTTCACGTCGGCAAGACCATTACGACACGTTTCTTTTTAACCGTGCCGTGTGGATCTTGCGCGGCGTTTTTTTTATGCCCCGCACCACAGGCTAAAGCAAGCAGCGGAGGACACGAATGGACATTGGAATTTGGCCGTGGGTTGGATTTACCGTCTTTGTATTCGCGATGTTGGCACTCGACTTAGGCGTGTTCCACCGCAATTCGCACGAAGTCTCAGTGAAGGAAGCAGCAATCTGGAGTGTGGTCTGGATTTCGTTGGCCCTAAGCTTTAACGTTGGGTTGTATTTCTGGCAGGGCGGCGATGTTGCCCTTAAGTTCTTGACTGGTTATTTGATTGAGAAATCGCTCAGCGTCGATAATATCTTCGTCTTTGTGCTGATTTTCTCCTATTTCCAAGTGCCAGCCAAATATCAACATCGGGTTTTGTTTTGGGGCGTGTTCGGCGCATTGGTCATGCGCGCAATCCTGATTTTCGTCGGGGCCGCCTTGATCGAACGCTTTGAGTGGATCATCTATATCTTCGGGGCATTCTTGATTTACACTGGGATTAATATGGCTCGCCAAGGCGAAACCCATATGGACCCCGATACCAACCCCGTGGTTAAATTTGTGCGTAAAATCTTACCTGTTTCTTCTCAATACCATGAAGATCATTTCTTCACCCGCAATGCTGGCAAATTGATGGCCACGCCATTGTTCTTGGTCTTGGTTTTGGTCGAAGCTAGCGACTTGATTTTTGCCGTTGACTCGATTCCTGCAATCTTTGCAGTAACAACTGATACCTTCTTGGTCTATACCTCGAACGTATTTGCAATTCTCGGCTTGCGCTCGCTGTACTTTGTTTTGGCTGGGGTGGTCGATAAATTCTACTACCTCAAATATGGTTTGGCTGTGATCTTGACCTTCGTTGGGGTAAAGATGTTGGTGATTGCCTTGGGCATTCACGTTCCAACCTATATTTCGTTGGCGGTGATTATCGGCGTGTTGGTTATTTCGGTTATCGCTTCGTTGCGCCGCGCCAAACGGCTCGAAGGTGTCGATACTCCATTGGATAACCCAGTGACCAACAAACCAGTGATCAAGCCCGATAACCAAGTCTAAATTGTTTGAATTCAAGCCCCCGATCGTACAAGCGATTGGGGGCTTTGTTGATTTAGCTGGTTGCCCAACGCAGCAGTGCTTCTAATGGGCCATGATTAAAATGTTTTTTCCACCAAACCGAACAGCCAACTGCTACGCCGAAAAAGCCAAGCGCCAACCCCAATGCTGTTGCCAAACTGCTATTTTGGTAGAAGCCAAGGCTGGTCAGGCTACCCAAACCAAGCACAATATGCCCAATATACCAGGTCAATGCCAATTGGCCGGTTGCTGCGAGGCTGTTGATGATGCGGCTGGTGCTTAATCCAAGGCTCAGTTGAATACAGCCCATAATAATTGCTAAGCTCAGGCCAGCTGCCGAGAGCATGAACAACGGCATTGGCGGAATCGACGCGGTGCTGAACAACATTGCTGCATCGGGCTTACCCAAAATCGGCCATGTTTGGCTGAAAACATGGGTTAAGCCAATTGATCCAAGTTGGGCTGCAAGCGCCATACCTACCCCAACCCAAAACAAGCGCCAACGAACGTGGGCAACCTGCACATGTTGCCGCCCCAGCCACATGCCAAAGAAAATCAAGCCCGCCCAAGGAAAAACGCTGCGAAAGCCATCAAACAATAGGTTGCGCACCAAGCCTGCAAGCGTCCACAAATTATGATATTCAAGCGTGGCCCAATTCCAGTTTTGGTTAAAATCGAAACGCAGAATCAAGCCTACAAATGCCAGCACAAAGCCAAGTGCTAAGCTAAGCAAAACGCGATTTGAGGCTTGAAACAGCCATGCAATCAGCAAAAACGTAACGCCATAGACCCGCAAAATATCGCCTGGCCAGATTGAAAGGTTGATCAAGCCCAAAACCAGCAAAAATAAGCCCCGTTTGATCAATGTCCAGCGCTTAGCATGAACTGCCACAGCCTCAGCGTCTGGGTTGATGCGGCCAATGAGGCTCAAGCCCACGCCAGCCAACACCACAAATAAGGCTGCCGCCCGCCCTTCGCAAAATGCCACAATTAAGCCCAACCAACCGCTCTGCTGATCGCCTTCCACTAATGTCAGACTAAAATGCACGATCACCATGCCTAAAATTGCCAAAGCGCGGGCAACATCATAGCCAATAATTCGCTGCGCTTGATTGACCACATTTGTGGTCTTATAGGTTGTTGTAACTGCCATAGTACCTCTCCAGCCAGCGCAAATTCCCCGATTAAGCGCTCAGGAGTTGCTTAATCATGGATTTAATGCTCGTGGCATAGCTGCTTAAATCATCATCAGGGTAAAGCCCTTTGCGCCAAGTTAGGCCATCGATCAGCGCAATGATTAAATTGGCTGTGCTTGCCAAATCAAGCGTTGCGCTAAGTTGGCCGCGTTGTTGGGCCAAGCGAAAGACTTCAATCAGTGCTTGCAGGTTTGCTTGATCGCTTTGGCGCACCAAGGCCGCAATCGCTGGATTATGCATGGTTTCCGCGCCAATTTCGGCGCTGAGCTCTGCATACAACGGCGAACTAATCGCGGCTAACAATTGGTCGATCAGCCAATCAAGCCCTTGCCAAAGATCTGGCTGCTGGCTAACGTGCTGCAAGAGTTCGCTTAAATCGCGGCTATCGTCCTCGACAAAGGCCGCGATAATCGCCTCTTTGCTGCGATAGTAGCGATAGACCGAGCCAGGACTCAGCTGAACTTCGCGACAAATATCGTCCATGGTGGTCTGGTGAAAGCCCTTGCGGGCAAAACAGCTCGCTGCTGCTGCTAAGATTTGGCGCTGCCGTGCCTCGGCTTTTGTGCTCATACCCTCGTAAACTCCTAGCTAGAAAAAATGCGAATGAACGTTCACTCGCATTCTAAAAGAAAAAATCATGTTTGTCTAGGGTGAGTCACGAAGCTATTTTTAACCACGAAGGATGGGGCGATAGGCTCCAGGCTCTTGGCTATCGGGAATTCTTGACTTACCACCAACTGTTCCGAGAGCCTATAGCCCATAGCCACCCATCCTCTGCACCGCTGCGTTAAACGATTGATCCACGAAGAACACGAAGGTACACGAAGAGCCGAAACCGCGAAGATCGCGAAGATCACGAAGAGTTCTTTTTTTTTGCCACAGATTGGCACAGATTATTTGGATTATGTTCCTGCTAGCTCAAAGCTCATCCTCTAGCCTTATGTTCTATGTTCTATGTTCTATGTTCTTTTCTAACTTTATCAACTATTTCTGCGTGTTTGAGGCTATACCCAAAACCCAACATTGGCTATGATAACGCTATTACACGAATGTGGGTAGCAAAGGAAACACGTTTAATGAACAATGAACATCCGCTGATTACGGCGCGCAATCAACGCACCGAATGGTTTTTAGATGCACGCTTTGGCATGTTTATCCATTGGGGCTTGTATGCGATTCCTGCTCGTGGTGAGTGGGTACGCAGCCTTGAGAAAATTAGCAACGAAGATTATCAACCCTATTTTGAGCAATTTAACCCAACCGAGTATCAGCCGCGCGAATGGGCCAAACTGGCCAAGGCTGCTGGCATGCGCTACGCCGTGCTGACTGCCAAACATCACGATGGCTTTTGCCTCTTCGATAGCCAACTGACCGAGTATAAATCGACCAATACGCCAGCCAAGCGCGATTTGGTGCGCGAGTATGTCGAGGCGTTTCGGGCTGAGGGCTTGCAGGTTGGTTTGTATTATTCGCTGCTCGATTGGCATCACCCCGATTATCCCGCCTTCGACGATGAGTATCACCCAATGCGGGGCAACGAAGCCTATCGCGACCAGCCCCGCGATTTTCAGCGCTACCTCGATTATATGCATGGCCAAATCAAGGAATTGCTGACCAACTACGGCAAAATCGATATTATGTGGTTTGATTTTTCGTATGGCGAGCTGAGTGGCGAGGCGTGGCGGGCCAGCGAATTAATCAATCAAGCGCGGGCAATCCAGCCGCATTTGATTATTGATAATCGTTTGGCTGCTAGTGGCGAGGGCAACACGAGCTTTGGCACGTCAACACCCGAAATTTATGCTGGCGATTTTGCCTGTCCTGAGCAATTGATTCCGCCTGCTGGTTTGGTTGATACAATGGGTCGCTCAGTGCCATGGGAAGCCTGCATCACGCTTAATCATCATTGGGGCTATTCGGCCAGCGACCGCGATTTCAAATCGGCGCGCCAAGTTGTGCATGGCCTCATCGAGTGTGTGAGCAAAAATGGCAATTTGCTGTTGAATGTTGGCCCAGATGCCAAAGGCCGCATTCCGCAAGCCTGCCAACAGATTTTGCACGAAGTTGGGGCGTGGATGGCTGAGCATAGTGCAAGCATTTATGGCTGTGGCCGCAGCCAGCTGGAGAAGCCAGAGTGGGGCCGCTACACTCAGCGCGGCTCGACGATCTATGCTCATATCTACGAGCGTGGAATTGGCCCGATTAACTTTCGCGGGCTGAATGGCAAAGTTAAACGGGCATGCTTGCTCGCCGATCATTCCGAGGTAAAACTTGAGCTGCCGTGGATTGCCAAAGATTATGCTGACGACCTGTTTTTGAATTGGCCCTCAGCCAAATTGCCCAATGAAACCGCGACCGTCGTCGCTTTAGAATTGGAATAAAGAACATAGAGCATAGAACATAGAGCATAACGGTCAAGGTTCGGGGATCAGGTTCTAGGTACTGAAGAAAAATCATCCAAATCTGTGGCCAAAACAGCTACTTCAGCTTAGAACCTGACCCCTGACCCCTCGACCCTCGCCGCTATTCGACTGAAACCAACTGGCCATTGATAATTTGTTGAACCCGCAACTCGGCACTTTGCAGCAATTGATTGCACTGGGTTGCGAGCGCCATGCCGCGTTCGTAATGGCTCAAAGCTTGTTCTAAGGGCAAATCGCCTGCTTCCAAGGCATTGACGGTTTGCTCTAGCTCATGAAACACCGTTTCGTATGCTTGATTGGTTGACATAAACGTTCTCCTTTTTACACGCCGCGAATTAACCCTAATTCGGCACTAAAGCCTGGCCCAAACACCGCCAGCAAGCCAAATTCGTCTTTTGCGAGCGGTTTGGCGGCTAAAGCTTGTTGCATTACAAAGAAAATCGTCGCTGAAGACATATTGCCATAGGTGCGCAACACAGAGCGCGAAACTGCCAAATCAGCATCGCTGAGTTGCAATGATTCTTGATAGGCTTGCACAACTTTGGCCCCGCCTGGGTGGAGCAAATAGCGCCCAAGATCTGCTTGATTGAGCCCGTGTTGAGCCAGAAACTGCTCCAGTAAAGGCCGAAATTGCTCGCGTACAATCGAGGGAATCCGCGATGAAAACACAACTTCAAAACCAGAATTGACGATATTCCAGCCCATAATTTCGGCACTATCGGGATAGAGATGACTGCGAGTCGCGACAATCTCGCCCAAGGCTTGATTGCGCGGGTTTACCTGATCGCCTTCTAATAATACCGCCGTTACGCCATCGCCAAACAGCGAGGTGGCAATCAAATTGCGTTTGGAGAAATCATCGGCGAGATAGGTCAGCGAGCAAAATTCAACATTGAGCAACAAAACGCGTTGGGTTGGCTCGGCGCGCAAATAATCGAAGGCCGTGTTGAGACCGCCCAAACCACCAGCACAGCCCAAGCCCCAAATCGGCGTGCGACGGGTTTGGGGCGGCATGCCAAGCCGCTGCATCACCAAGGCATCAAGGCTGGGAGCCGCTAGCCCAGTGGTTGTAACAACCACAATATGGTCAATATCGTTGGGCGTAAGATCAAGTGGTTGTAAACATGCTTCGATCGCTTGGCAACTCAAATCGAGGGCTGCCTCAATAAACACCGCGTTGCATTCGGCAAAACTGCGTGGTTCGTGCCACCATTCCAATGGGCGTACCAAGTAGCGTGTATCAATTTGGGCATGGCGAAAGATCGTCAGGTAGCGCTGAATTTCGGGAAAAGCTGCGGCAAAGCGTTGGGCAACCATATCTTGCACTGCTCGTTGGGGCACGCAATATTGTGGCACGCCTAGCCCAATTGCTTGGATTCGTGGCATCATTGTTCCTATCTACTAGTGGCTGCTTATTTGCTGAAGCAGTTGGCTGCTTAACTATAGCATGGGCTAGACCAAGGTATAAGGATGAAGGATGAGGGATGAAGGATGAAGGCAAAATAAGAGCATAAGCGAAATATAAATTATGAATTATGAAGGATGAGGGATGAAAAGCAGAAGTCAAAAGGCAGAAGGCAAAAATGAGGCGATAGGCTATGGGCTTTTGGCTATAGGATTTGGGCTATAGAAGCATCATCACAACAATCTGTGGTATCTGTGGCTAAAAGATTTATGGATTATGGCTATGGGAATTTAATCTGAGCAATCTGTGCCAATCTGTGGCTAAAATAACCTTCGCGGTTAAATTCCTATGTTCTATGCTCTTTGCTCTATGTTCTGGCTTTCATCCTTCATCCCTCATCCTTCATCCTTAAAAAAAAACCACCCCAGCCCTGAGCGAATGCCAGAACTGGGGTGATGCGCCAAAACCAAATTAGTACAAGTCAGCCAAGACTGAATCGAGGGCTTCTTTGGTTGGGCGGAGTTGTTCTGCTGAGAGATGGCTCAATGGCTGTTCGTCCATGTGCAACAAATCGTGAATCGTGCGATTGTTGTCTTGCTTCACATAAATCAAGCCAGTGATAAACTCTTGGTTTTCGCGAGCGGCATCCAAGCGTGACAAGGCAGCAACCCGATTGGTTGGGTCGTAATCGGTCTCAAGTTTTTTGAGCACAATTGTCGAGCCGTCGTGCATCTTGACTGGAATTGCTTCGCCTTCTTCGTAATCAACCGTGATTTCTTCTTGGGCGCGGATGAAGGTCATGTCGTGCAGACGTTCTTCGTGTTCCTTGCCATACGCATAGCTCTTGGTTGAATCTTCGTGGTTGTTGAAGGTTACACATGGGCTGATGATGTCGAGAATCGCCAAACCACGGTGGCTCAAGGCTGCCTTGAGCAAGGCTTCAACTTGGCGTGGGTCGCCTGCGAACGAGCGCGCAACAAAGGTTGCGCCACCAATGATCGCTTCTGCACAGAGATCAATTGGCGGGAGTTCGTTCAAGCCAGCATATTTCAGCTTTTGGCCGATGTCGGCGGTTGCTGAGAACTGACCCTTGGTCAAGCCATACACGCCGTTGTTTTCGACGATGTAGACCATTGGTACGTTACGGCGCACCAAGTGCTTGAATTGGCCCATCCCGATCGAGCCAGTATCGCCGTCGCCGCTCACAGCCAAGCCAACCAAATTGCGGTTGGTGACGATTGCACCAGTTGCAACTGAGGGCATGCGTCCGTGAACGCTATTGAAACCATGTGAGCGACCTAAGAAATAGGCCGGAGTTTTCGATGAACAGCCAATGCCGCTGAATTTAGCAACTTGGTAGGGCTGAACACCTAATTCGAAACAGACCGACACAATCCGTGATGAGATTGAGTCGTGGCCACACCCGGGACACAGCGTCGAAGGTGCGCCTTTGTATTCACCTTGTTCAAACCCAAGCAGGTTAATTTTTGGCTTGGGAGTCGCTTTGGTCGTTGCCATGGCCTATGCTTCCCCTTTTTGTACTGATTCGGTAACCCAGCGGGCGGTTAATGGCAAGCCATCGCAGCTTGCAACAGCAATAATCCGGCCAGCTAATTCTGGGTATTCCATCCGCAACAATTGTGCCATTTGACCGTTGTAGTTGTTATCAACCACGTAGATGCGTTCGTATTTGGCCACAAATTCGCCAACTTCTTTGGTGAAAGGCAATGCCCGCACCCGTTGGTAGGCGGCGTTGATGTTGGCTTCGCGCAAGCGATCCAAGGCTTCGATAATTGCTGGATCGTTCGAGCCATACGAGAGAATCCCAATCGTGGCGTTTTCTTCGTTGACCGTGATTGGGGTTGGCACGATGGTGCGCGCAGTTTCAAACTTACGAGCCAAGCGATCCAAGTTGGCGACCCACTCGTCTGAGCGTTCGGTATACTTGGCATCTTGGTTGTGGCCTGAACCACGCGTGAAGTAGGCTGCTTTAGGATGATTGGTGCCTGGCAGCGTGCGATATGGAATGCCATCGCCATCAACATCGCGATAGCGGCCCCAATCACCGACGGCGGTCAAGGCATCGGCATCGAGCACCTTACCCCGATCCATTGGCTCGGTTGGGTATTCGAATGGCTCAGAGATCCATTGGTTCATGCCCAAGTCGAGGTCGCTGAGCACAAACACAATCGTTTGCAAGCGTTCAGCCAAATCGAATGAGCGCCAGCCAAACTCAAAGCATTCTTTGATGCTTGAAGGCAACAAACAAACGTGTTGGGTATCGCCGTGGCTCAAGAAATAGGCTGAGATCAAGTCGGTTTGGCCGGTGCGGGTTGGCATCCCAGTGCTTGGCCCCATCCGCATCACATCCCAAACCACACATGGAACTTCGGTAAAATAGGCCAAGCCGGTAAACTCAGCCATCAACGAAAGCCCAGGGCCTGAGGTTGCGGTCATCGAGCGCGCGCCAGCCCAACCAGCACCAATAATCATCCCGATTGCAGCCAATTCGTCTTCTGCTTGCACTACTGCATAGGTTGGCTTATTGGTTTCTTTGTTGATGCGTAGTTCTGGCAGGTAGTCGTTGAGGGCATCGACCAAGCTGGTTGAAGGCGTAATTGGGTACCAAGCAACGAATGAAACGCCACCGAAGACCGAGCCAAGCGCGCCAGCTGCATTCCCATCGAGCATAATCATGCCCTTGGTTTTGTCCATGCGCTCAACGCGGAATGGTGATTGGGTGGTGATGTTGGCAGCAGCCCAGGCCACAGCAGCATTAACCACATTCATATTCGAGGCAATAGCTTTTTGCTTGCCCTTGAAGTGCTTGTTCAAGGCACTTTCGATTTCGGCAACTTCAATGCCAAGTAAATGGGCTAAGACTCCAACATAGACCATGTTGGCAATATAATCGCGCAAGCTGGCATCGACCCCTGAGTTCTTCACCAATTCCTTAACTGGCATTGGGAAGTAGGTCACGTCGCTGCGCGAAAGCTCTTGGCGCGAATCATCAGGATACAGACAAATCCCACCTGGCTCAAGCGATTGAAGGTCATCGCCAAAGCTGGCTGGATTCATGGCCACCAAAACATCGCGTTTGTGACGGCGAGCTTGATAGCCATCCTTGCTCAAGCGAATTGAATACCACGTGGGTAAACCTTTGATGTTTGATGGAAACAGGTTTTTGCCTGTTACCGGAATACCCATGTTGAAACAAGCACGGAGGATGGTATTATTGGCGGTTTGGCTCCCGGAACCATTGGGAGTAGCCACAATAATCGCGAAGTCGTTAATATTCACGTCCTCACGGGCGATTTCAGCGGGCTGTTGCTCCGTCTGATAATCTACGACTGCCATGAACGTATTCTCCTTAATTGGCTTCTTTGCCAGGTTATAGCCTCTAAAGATACTGCGAACCCAATGGTTCGTCAACCAACCAAAGCCGGTCTCTAAACCATAATTGTACGCCGTGATTGCTTTAGCTGCGATGTGTTCTGTCTATTATATCCATAGAGCGCGTCTATGAGAACAGGGGTTTTAGCCAGTTTTTAGCACACTTTTGTATTTTAGCACTAAAAGAAGAACCAGCCGCTCTGTGCCATGGGCGGCTGGCGTGCCAACTGGAGAGGGGAGAGAGGAGCACCGAGATGCGCAGTTGCCGCTACGCCCTCGTATCAATGCTGACGCTTTGCCAATGATGCATGTCCAGTGCTTCAGAACTGCGTCATAATAAAAACTGTTTTATCGGATAAATCAGTTTTTATTGATGGGCGTAGTTTACCCAAGGTTCGATTGTTTGTCAAGTAGCAGTTTGCGAAATTATGAAGGATGAAGGATGAGGGATGAAGTTGCTTGATCCACGAAGAACACGAAGTTTCACGAAGGATTATTTTTTAGCCACGAATTGCACGAATTCCACGAATGAGCCATTCATCCTTCATCCCTCATCCTTCATCCTTTCTCTGTGCCTCTGCGTTAAAAAGTTGATCCACGAAGGGTTGAAACCGCGAAGGCCACGAAAAACGCGAAGGTATGTTTAGCCACAGATTGACTTCCCAATAGCCAAAAGCCTCATAGCCAATAGCCCTCATTCCTCTGCGCCTCTGCGTTAAAAATCTGATCCACGAAGTGCACGAAGGACACGAAGATGTGACTATTGGCTTTTGATTTCTGACTTTTGACTTCTGACTTCTTCCTCCCTCATCCTTCATATTTCATCCTTCAATTACTGCCCTTCTTGACCCAATTTGCGCACAATATCGGTTTGCGAAAGTACGCCAATTGGCCAAACGCGGCCATCGTTGCGCTCCTCGACCACCACCAAACGATGAATTCGGTTGTTGGTCAGCAGATTGGCGGCGCGACTTAGATCAACATGGGGCATACAGGTAATGACATCGCGGGTCATAAACTCGCCAACTGGGCTATCCATCGAGCGCTCATAATCGAGGCCGCGACTCCACGCGCCCAGCGCATCGGTTTGCGAAAAGACACCCGCTAGAGAACCTGGGCCATCAACCACAACGAGGGCTTGAATGCGATTGCTTTGCAGCAGCGTGATCGCCTCACGCAGGCTGGTTTCGGTACGACAGGAGATTACGGCTGCGTTCATGGTGTCGCCAACGGTTAATTGAGCAGTCATTGCCATGCTCCTTTGCATTTCTGAGGTTTGGCCGAGGTTCGATTGCTGGCTATTATAGCATGACGCACTGCATTATCAAGTACTTTTTAGCGAATATTCGCTAAATCGAAAAATTCTCATTTTGGTTGATGATAAAAGCAACTTGTACCTGAACCTCAATCCGTTTGCGATGCACCATTGCTAAGCCCAAATCGTCTTTTGTGAAACTGCCACCAGCCCGCGATTGGCTAACCGATTTGCGATTCAAAGCTTGCGAGGTGTAGGCTTGGTGCTCGCTATGATAGTGATCATCGACCCGATGCACGCCAATAATTTGCACGCCAAGGGTTTGGGCCATCGCTTTGGCCTTGGCTTTGGCTAATTCCAAGGCAGCTTGTAACCACGTATTGATCATTGCTGGATCATCGGGAAAATCCCAACTGACGTTTTCGAGGCTGACTTGTTTTTGGTTGGTGATAATGCCAAGCAGATCGGGTAGTTGCTCCAAATCGTTGCAGCGAATTAACAGGCTATAGGTGGCGCTGGAACTGCGCAACAACACGCCATTATTGACCTCAGCCACCACGCTTTGTAGTTGGATGGCGGTTTTGGCTAAGCCATAGTTGGTTAATGCTTCGACCAATTGGCGCACTTCTTTGGCTTTTTCCAAGGCGGTGGCGTTGCTAATCACCGATGAGCCTTTGATTCTGATGCTGATTTCGGCACGATTGGCATCGATCATTTGGTGGTAGTTGCTGCTGACGTTGAGCAGATTAAGTTCCATAATTTTTCCTTTGTTGATCCACGAAGAGCACGAAGGGACACGAAGGGTGAAACCGCGAAGAGCGCGAAGAGCCACGAAGGGGAATAGGCTCTAGGCTTTTGGCTATCGGGGATTCGTTGCTCCATTCATCGATAAGCATGTTAACGCAGCGGCGTAGAGCTTTTTAGCCACGAATTACCTGAATTACCCGAAGAATATTCCGATAGCCAAAAGCCCATAGCCCTCATTCCTCTGCGCCGCTGCGTTAACTATTTTGACTTTTGATTTCTTCCTTTTGAATTTGTAAAAGGTTTGTTTTCAGCAACGTGAGCACACTACTGCTTGGTGAGCGTTGATGATGCCAGGCGGCGACGATTCTGCGGTGGGGTTGGGCCTCGACCAAGCGCCGATAAACCACATTTGGCTGGGGTTCTGTTTGGGCCAATGATTGCGGCACAAACGCCATACCCAACCCAGCAGCAACACAGCGTTGGATAGTGGCTAAATTGGTGACCCTGCCAACAATCTGTGGCTCCAAATGTTGCTCGTAGCAAAAGGCATCGACTTGCTGGCTCAAACAATGGTCATCGTGTAACGCTAGTAGCGGCATGTGATATAAATCATTTAATTGCAAAGCTGAACGCTGCGCGTAAGCGTGGCTAGCGGGCAACGCAACCAACAATGGTTCATCAAATAATGGCTCAATCTGCAACAACGGATGCTCAATTGGCGCACTGGCAATAATCAAATCTAAGCTGTAGTCGATCAGCTGGATTAATAATAGGCTCGTCGTATGTTCAACTATTGTTAATGTTGTGCGCGGATAATGCTGTTGAAAAGCAGCGCTTGCATGAGGAAAAAAGTGCTGTGCAATGGTTGGGATAATGCCCAGCGCCAAACGACAGACATGTTGCTCAACGCTATCGCTGACATGCTGCTTGATTGAACGCCATTGAGCGAGCAATTGTTGGGCTTGAGGCAGCAAGGCTTGGCCAGCAGTGGTGAGCCGAATTGTGCGCCCCAAGCGTTCAAACAGACTTTGGCCAAGCTCATGCTCCAATTTGATAATTTGTTGGCTGAGTGAAGGTTGGCTAACCGCACAGCGTTGGGCGGCTTTGCTAAAGCCACCGGTTTCAGCCACGGCCACAAAATAGAGCAATTGATGAATTTCCATAGTTGTTGCCTATAGAATGTATAGTTAATAAGATCTTGCAACTATAGCTATAATAGCATACAGTATGGGGGCATGCTTGGTTTCGACCAACTACTGCACCTGTTCGTTCGCTCGCTTTGTGCCAAAAGAGGCGAGCACCCCGTTTTCTCAGATTACCTTAGGAGATTTGTTCGAATGGATGAGCAAGAACAACTGACGACCGCCCATGGTGCGCCGATTGCCGACAATCAAAATTCATTGACGGCTGGTCCCCGTGGCCCACTGTTGATGCAAGATTTTCAACTGTTGGAAAAAATGGCTACCTTCAACCGCGAACGGGTGCCAGAACGGGTCGTCCACGCTAAAGGTTCGGGCGCATTTGGGACGTTTACTGTTACCAACGATGTAACGGCATATTCCAAGGCTGCGATCTTTGGTGAAGTTGGCAAGCAAACTCCAGTCTTGCTGCGCTTCTCGACCGTTGCTGGCGAACACGGCGCTGCCGATGCCGAACGCGATGTGCGCGGTTTTGCGGTCAAGTTCTACACCGATGAAGGCAACTGGGACGTGGTTGGCAACAACACGCCGGTGTTCTTTGTGCGCGACCCAATGAAATTTAGCGATTTTATTCATACCCAAAAGCGCAATCCCAAAACCCATATGCGCTCGCCCCAATCAATGTGGGATTTCTGGTCGCTCTCACCCGAAAGCTTGCACCAAGTAACCATCTTGTTTAGCGATCGCGGCTTGCCAATTAGCTATCGCTTTGTCCATGGCTTTGGCAGCCACACCTATAGCTTTATCAACGCCCAAAACGAACGCTTCTGGGTCAAATTCCACTTCCGCTGCCAACAAGGCATCAAGAATTGGACGAACGCCGAAGCAGCCGAGGTCGTTGGCGTTGATCGCGAAAGCTCACAACGCGATTTGTTTGAAGCAATCGAACGCGGCGAATTCCCCAGCTGGAAGCTGTGCGTGCAAATTATGCCCGAAGCTGAAGCTGAAACCTACCACATTAACCCATTTGATTTGACCAAAGTTTGGCCACACGCCGATTATCCATTGATCGAAGTTGGCACCTTGGAGTTGAACCGCAACCCAGAAAACTACTTTGCCGAAATCGAACAGGCCGCTTTCGAGCCATCAAACATCGTGCCCGGCATTGGCTTCTCGCCCGATAAGATGTTGCAAGCACGGATTATGTCGTATGCTGATGCTCACCGCTATCGGATTGGTGTGAATTATGCTGCGTTGCCAGTCAACAAGCCACATTCACCAGTCAGCACCTATCATCGCGATGGCCAAATGCGCTTCGACAACAATGGCGGCGGTTCGGTCAACTACGAGCCAAACAGCTTTGGCGGCCCAGTTGAAAACCAACGCTACGCTGAGCCACCATTGAAAATCAGCGGCGATGCCGATCGCTACAATCATCGCGATGGCAACGACGATTACACCCAACCAGGCAATTTGTTCCGCTTGATGAATGCTGATCAACAACAACAGTTGTTTAACAACATCGCAGCAGCAATGCAAGGTGTGCCAGAATTTATTCAATTGCGCCAAATTGGCCACTTCTTGAAAGCTGATCCAGCCTACGGTCGCGGTGTTGCCGCAGCTTTGGGCCTCGACATCAGCAGTCTCGAAGCCTAGTAGTTTTGGAAGGATGAAGGCTGAATTATGAGGGATGAACAGCTCGCACCTTTGTAATACAGCAGATTAAAAGTTAAGGCTCTTGGCAGAAGTAGAAGCAAAGCTACCAAGCCAAGAGCCTTTTGATCCACGAAGGGCTGAAACCGCGAAGAACACGAAGGGCGCGAAGGTTAAGTTTTTAGCCACGAATTACACGAATGATTTAATTTCATCCTTCATCCTTATTCTATGTTCTTTGCTCTCATTTTTCATCCCTCATCCTTCATATTTTATTTTCACCACAGATTGGCTTGATTCTGTTCTTGCTAGCCCAAAGCCTATAGCCTATAGCCCGATCTCCGATCCCTGAACCCCAGCCCCTGATCCCTGCTTCATAACAACACTAGCAAACAAGATACTTACCACAGCCAGCCCGAGCCATGAGCCGAGGGTGATTGCATCTGGCTGAAAGAGCGCTTGACCACGCAATGCTTGCACCGTCACACTGGCAACGAGGCCGAGGTAGGCAACCGCAGCGCCCCAAATCAAGGTTAAACGCTGTTTATCGCTAAAGCGTTGCTTAGCGGTATAGAGCAACCAGCCGACTAATGCCAGCACTTGTGCGCCGTGAATCCCGATAAAGTGCGCGATCCGCAAATCGCCATGCTCGCTGCTCCAGCCCATCAGCGCAATTCCAGGCCCGCCATCGACTGCACCAACCGTATGCGCGCCCATTGCAGCCAGCGTTCCACCTGCTTCTAAGGTTTTCAGCTGATCTGCACTTGGATTGGTCATTAGGAAGCCAAGCCCAAAGCCGATCAGCATCAGGCCCATGCCCAACTTGAGGCTCAGCATAAAAGCGCGATCGGCAACTGGTTTTTGGCGGAGAAATACCACAAATCCAATAATATTAATAATGTAGAACAGCATAATCGAGATGCTCATAATGTTCCATAGCGCCGTATCAAACGGAGTTGAAATATTAAAGTGCATTGCTTGGCCGCGAACCGCTTGAATGATAAAGAGCACAATTTCGATCGAAAGTGCTGCTGCACATGCATCCAGCACAAAGCGCATCAAGCGGGGGCGAATTTTGACATAACTGAACATCCACAGCACTGTGGGGGCATAGAACACAAACGAAATTGCAAATTTCAGGCTTTTCATCCAAACTGGTTGGCCAAGCACCTCACGAGGGTCGACAATTACCCCTGCCAAGGCCAGCACCAAGAAAAAGCAACTTACAATTAAAAAGATGGTCATGCCTTTGCTGGTGGCCCAAAATTGGCGCAAAATGGCTCCAGCTCCTGGCATAGTCTGCCGAGCCTCTGGGAATTGAGCAGTCGTTGTCATGGCTGTTCCTTTATTTAGCTACAGGTTGCATAGCGGATGTAGGTTTGGTTGAACGAACAAGACCGTGGATCGTGCGCACGACCATATAGATCAAAAATCCGACTGGGCCAATCATTAGGACGCTGATGAGGATAGGACTGGTGATGAGAGCAAAAATGTTGCGTTCCCGGCTATCTAAATAGATCCAACGCCCAACGAACAGATCAAAGGCCAGAAAATGCACCCAACTGAGGGTGGCACCGGTCTCATTCCCAATTAATTCGATGATGCCTGGCAGCGTGGGGTTGCTTACGCCTGCCCAAACCGTGCCAAAGATGGGAGCTAAGACAATTGCATAAATCAAAGCTGGGCCAAGAATAATCCATGGCGATTGAATGATGCGCTGCGTCCACTTCCAAAAGGGCAGCACGACCATCAAAAACCAAAATGGCATAACAAATAGACTGCTTAGCGAAAACAATTGAGCGACCATAGCGCCTCCCGCGTATGTAGATAGGGTAACTGTTGGATAGTTTAGCGGTCACAATATTGCTTGTGATGGCTATTTGGGCCTAGGCCGCTTATGCCGAAAGAACTAGCCTGATCCTCGATTGATAACGCTAGACGATTCATAGCATGGCTTGGTACTATTGGATGGACATGAAGCGTGGTTTTTCAACATGGAAGTGGGTTTCGATCGATCAAGGTTCGCCACCCTTCCGTCCCTCCGCCGGAGGGAAACGCAGGGGGCTTTAACCCCCTGCACCCCCTAAAGGACGATTGTTGAATGCTAGGCATAGTGCGATAAGCTTAAAATGTGTGGGTTAGCATTCATTGAAAATCCATTCGTCTGCGCGATGAGCGTGGGGTTAGGCTGAAGGAAGCCGGTTTTAATCGGCCTAACTGCTAACAGGATATTAGAAAATGTGCCGTTAACGTTGTGTTATCTTGACATGCCATGGTGGGCGGCGTATGATCAATTCACGTTCAGAAGCTCGCACTAGAAGGGGTTGTAATGGATTACAAGGATTACTACACAATTCTTGGAGTAACAAAAACTGCAACCGAAGCTGAAATCAAAAAAGCCTATCGGAAATTGGCGCGTCAATATCACCCAGACCTCAATCCCGGCGATTCTGAAGCTGAACGTAAATTCAAAGAAATCAACGAAGCCTATGAGGTAGTGTCGGACAAAGACAAGCGAGAGAAGTACGATCGCTTCGGTGCCGATTGGGGACGCGCCCAAAGTACAGGTTCGGGGTTTAATTGGAATCAATACGCCTCGCAACCAGGTGGTTTTGGTAGCAACTTTGGCGGCGATTTCGCCAACGGTGAGTTCTCCGATTTTTTCGAGATGTTGTTCGGCAATGCCAGCCGCCGCCAAACCAGCGGGGTCTATGGCAATCGCCGACCACAACGCGGCCAAAATGTTGAGCAAGCCATTGATGTTACTTTAGCTGAAGTGCTCAGTGGAACTCAACGCACGATTCAATTACAAGCGCCCGAGATGTGTAGCAGTTGCGGTGGCAGTGGGGCCAGTCGTGGCAGTATTTGCCCAACTTGTGGCGGTACTGGCGTAAGCGGCACAAGCACCCGCACCATCAACGTGCGCATTCCCGCCGGTGTCGATCAAGGGTCGCGCATTCGCGTTGCTGGCGAAGGCAGCCCTGGCATCGACCAAGGCAAACGTGGCGATTTGATGTTGGTGGTCAATCTCGTGCCCGATAGCCGCTTCGAGCGCAAAGGCAACGATTTACATACCGATCTCGCAGTCGATTGGCATACCCTCATCCTTGGTGGCAAAATAAAAGTCCCATTGCCTGATGGGAAGCAATTAACATTGACGGTGCCCGAACAGACCCAAAATGCCAAAGTTTTTCGCTTGCGCGGCCAGGGCTTGCCCAACCTGCGCGACCAAAACACTCGCGGCGATTTGCTGGTCAAAGTTCAGGCAGTGCTACCAACTAGCCTGACTCCCAAACAGCGCGAATTGGTGATGGCTCTACGGGATAGCGATTAACCGAAAGGCTGAAGGACGAAGGATAAAGGATGAAGCTGTTTCATCCCTCATCCCTCATCCTTCATCCCTTCAAAGGGTTTTTATATGAAGTTAGAACGATTTACCGAAAAAGCGCAAGAAGCGTTTCAACATGCCCAAGAGTTGATGCACGAACAGCATCACTCGCAGCTCGATGTTGAGCATATTTTCTTGGCTTTGTTGCGCCAATCAGATGGGATTGCCGGGCGGGTTTTGGGTCGCCTTAGTGTCAATGTTGAATCGGTGATTGCCCGCGTCGAACGCGAGCTTGATAAATCGCCCAAAGTTTATAATTATGGTTATCCACAGCAAAGCGTCTACGTTACGCCGCGCACCCAACGCTTGGTCAAACGCGCCGAGCAAGAAGCCGAGCGCATGGGCGATCAATATGTCTCAACTGAGCATTTGTTGATTGCCATCGCTGGCGAACGCGAAGGTGCTTCGGCCCGTATCCTTGCCAGCTTTGGCATCGATACCGAGCGCTTGTTGGCAATTTTGATGGAGATTCGTGGCTCGCAACGCGCCGATGATCCAACTGCTGAAAGCCGTTACGAAGTGCTGGAAAAATACAGCACCGACCTGACCGCGCTGGCAGCCCAAGGCTTGCTTGATCCGGTGGTTGGCCGCGATGGCGAAATTACCCGCGTGATTCGGATTTTGAGCCGCCGCAGCAAGAATAACCCTGTGCTGGTAGGCGAAACTGGTGTTGGTAAAACTGCAATCGCTGAAGGCCTCGCTCAACGTATTGCCAATGGCGATGTGCCAGAACTCTTGCGCAATCGCCGCGTCTTGGCGCTCGATTTGGCTGGCATGGTCGCTGGCTCAAAATTCCGTGGCGAGTTTGAGGAACGGCTCAAAGCTGTGATGGACGAAGTGCGCTCGGCTAAAGGCAAAGTGATTGTCTTTATCGATGAATTGCACACTGTGGTTGGCGCTGGCTCAGCTGCTGGCTCAATCGATGCCTCGAATATGCTCAAGCCAGCCTTGGCACGGGGCGAGATGCAGGCTGTCGGCGCGACGACTACCGACGAATATCGCAAACACATCGAAAAAGATGCAGCCTTAGAACGGCGTTTTTCGCCAGTATATGTTGAAGAGCCAGATGTTGAAACCACGATCGAGATGTTGCGTGGTTTGCGTCGCCGCTACGAAGAACATCACAATTTGACGATTAGCGATGCTGCCTTGAAGGCCGCCGCCAATCTCTCGCACCGCTACATCAACGACCGCTTCTTGCCCGACAAGGCGATCGACTTGATCGACGAAGCCTCGGCTAAGCTGCGGATTGATATTTATTCGATGCCCAAAGAGCTGCGCGAAAAGCAACAAGCCATTCGCGATTTGCACCGTGGCGAGGAAGATGCTGGCAATCAGCGCGATTACGAACGCGCCGCGATTCTCAAAGCTGAAGCCTTGGCCTTGGAAAGCGAGTTCCAGCTTGAGCGCCAGCAATGGCTCGAAACCAACCAACTCGACGATGTGGTCGATGAAGAAGACGTTGCCACGATTGTTGCGACTTGGACTGGGATTCCAGTGCAGCGTATGCTCGAAACCGAAAAACTTAAATTGGTCGAGATGGAAGAGCGTTTGCATGCGCGGGTTGTTGGTCAACACGATGCTGTGACTGCGGTTTCCGATGCGATTCGCCGTGCCCGCTCGGGCCTCAAAGACCCACGTCGGCCAATCGGCTCGTTCATCTTTGTGGGGCCAACTGGGGTTGGTAAAACCGAATTGGCCAAAGCCTTGGCAGCCTTCCTCTTTGATGATGAAGATGCCATGACCCGCGTCGATATGTCTGAATACCAAGAACGACATACCGTTTCGCGCTTGGTTGGTGCACCTCCAGGCTATGTTGGCTACGATGAAGGCGGTCAATTAACCGAATCAATTCGCCGTCGCCCATATCAAGTCATTTTGTTTGATGAGATTGAAAAAGCGCATGGTGATGTGTTCAACGCCTTGTTGCAAGTGCTTGACGATGGCCGCCTGACCGATGCGCAAGGCCGCACCGTCGATTTCCGCAACACCGTAATCATTATGACCTCGAACGTGGGGACTGATGAGATTCGGGCTGGCTCGATTGGCTTCCGCCGCGAGAACAAAATTGACCTTGGCGAAGTGCGCAAACGGGTTGACGATGCCTTGAAACGCACCTTCCGCCCTGAATTCTTAAACCGGATCGATGAGATCATTCTGTTCAAGCCATTGGAAATGGCCGAATTGACTGGAATTATCGATGTCTTGGCTAATGAGGTTGTTGCTCGCTTGAGCGAATTGCAAATTAGCTTGCATTTGACCAGCGCCGCCAAGGAATTGTTGGTGCAAGAAGGCTATAACCCAGTGTATGGGGCACGCCCATTGCGCCGCACCTTGCAACGCTTGGTTGAAACGCCGCTCTCACGGGCTTTGCTCAAAGGCGAATTCAGCGCTGGCGACGTGGTTGAGGTCGATGTTGAAAATGGCGTGATTATTTTCAACAAAGGCGAACAATTGCAAATGACCAGCAGCAAACCGGTTGAGCCACTTTCGGCCTAAACCAAACGAATTGCACGCCAGCGGTCGAGAAATAGCTTCTCGACCGCTGGCGTTTTTTTAGACTTTTGCAGTGTATGCGCTTGACATTCCCTCACCCCAACCCCTCGCCCACGCGGCGGGCGAGGGGCTTTATACTGTGGTGTTGTCCTGAGTTGTTTGTAGCGAAGGATCATGGTGCTTGTCGAGTTCAGGTATTATTGGGCGTTTTTTTAGGCCAATAAACTGGCGATGATCGCCGCGTTGGAATCGCCTTCGGCGGCCAAGGCTTGGGCAGCTTCTGCGGTTTGCCACCAACCCCAAGCGCCATGCTGAAACGCGCCCAAGACATCAAACGGCACATCAAGCGGCAAGCAAGCAGCAATCGATTCGGAATTTTGCATTTGCCAGCGTTGGATGTTCGCCTGTTCAGCACTTGGCTGATAGGCAATGCAGGCCAGACACAGCGCAACATCATCATCCGTGTAATCGCGATTAAACTGCATAGTTAAGATCGAACCAGAATAGGCTGTGAGATATTGCGAATAGCCACAGCCGCTGGCTGAATCTATGGCCAAGGGATGCAAGTCTAGCCATGGATTAAACACCAGCGAATTTTCCAAGCCAACAATTCCATCCTCGTCGATCAAGCCCAAGAAAAGCTGAAATTGTTGATACCCAACACCTAAAATGCTGTCAAGCCCAACCGTGTTGAGTTGCGCGCGCAATTGCACCACTTGCGCCAACATCCGCATGCCATTGCTGTTTGGTTGGCCATTGAAGCGCTGAAAATAGCGCTGATAAACCTGGCTCAAGGCGGCAAACGTCGGTTCGCAGCGCAAATGTGGTTGCTCGGGATCGTTACAAAAATCAAGCCATAAATCGTGGGGTTGGCTTGGATCAAAGATGATGCTGGCACGGCCATGGCGGGTTGTGAGCGACGGACATGAACCCACGCTGATCAAGCCATCGCTGCGGGCTGGCGTGCGGCTCAAGCGGCGTTGCGAATGCCAGCGAAAGCCCCATTGATGCAGGGTTTGGTTGCGGCGCAATTCGGTGTGCCATGCTGGCAACTTGTGGCTCATCACAGGCTCCTTGCAGCAAAAAACGACTACCCTTGTAGGATAGTCGCTTGATGTGTCAGGCAGTGACTTTTTGTAGCTGTTTAGCCTTGATTTGCTTGCTCATCCATCATTTTGCGCAAACTCAAGGGCCGCATATCAGTCCAAACTTCTCTGATATAGTCCAGACATTCGGCTTTGGTGCCACTTTTGCCAGCATCATTCCAGCCCAATGGGTTTTCGCGATCGGCTGGCCAAATCGAATATTGTTCTTCATGATTGATCACGACTTTGTAAATCGTTCTGTCTTCTTCGTCATTCCAACCCATGGTCGATAATCCTCCACTTAAGCTGGCTTTGCATAGAATTCAATCCATTCTACTAGATAGATTGAGCGGCTAGCAAGAGCCAAAATTAGGCATGGCGCGCCAAAACTTGGCGTAAGGCATTCAATGGCTGTGCGCCAGTAACTTGTTCGACAACCGTGCCAGCTTTGAACACAAGCAAGGCTGGGATGCCTTGGATGTTGAAGCGTTGAGCGGTGCGTGGGTTTTCATCAACATTCAATTTGGCAACCACTGCGCGGCCTGCAAACTCTTTGGCCAGGGCTTCGATTGAGGGTGCAATGGCGCGACATGGCCCACACCAAGCGGCCCAAAAATCGACTAGCACGGTTTGACCGCTGCGAATCGTCTGCTCAAAATTGGCATCGGTCAATGTCACGGGTGTGGAGCCACCAGCCGCAGCGCTAGATGCTATGGGTGTGCTGGCAGCATTTGGCAAATTGCTCAAGGTTTGGCCATTGACCAAGGCATCAAGCACTGGTTGCAATTGCTCTTTGCTCAGTGCGCCGACGCAGCGCCCTTGCTCATCGGTTTGGCGCATAAAAACTATGCTCGGCAGCGCCGTAATCTTGTAGTCTTTGGTTAAGTTGGGATTTTCCTCAGGATTGACTTTGACGATCAGGGCGCGGCCTTCGTATTGGATTGCCAAAAGATTGAGTACTTTATCCAAGGCTTGGCTGTGCTGGTCGGTTTTGCTGCTCCAGACGACCATCAAGGGATAGCCAGTTTTGAGCACGCGCTCGAAACTTTGATCGTTGGTATGAATTGGGGTTGAAAATGTCATTGCTCAGCTCCTTGCTGTTTCTGCTCTGAGTTTAGCATGCTGCCCTGGCGTGGTGCATTAGCAATCTATCAATGTTCACGCCCTCAGCTATAAGGTTTATCTATTAAGATTTGGATCGGTTGTGAACAAGCATTGGTGATCACCACCCTTCCGTCCCGCCTCAAGGCGGGAAACACAGGGGGCTTTAATCCCCCTGTACCCCCTAAAGGACAATTTGTGAAGTACCGTAGAGCTTCTATGATTAGTCAAGTAGCCAATCTTAGTTCAAGATAGCGGCTTGCATTGCTAATTGCTCGATCTGGACAGGCTCAACTTTGTAGGCGTGTAATTGCTGGGCAAAGCTAATTTCATCGCGCATATCCAGCGATTGAGCCGAGGTGAGGCTATCGGTGCCTAAGCCAACCCGAATTCCATGGGCTAGCATCTGTTCAAGCGGCATGCGCCCACACAAGAGGTTGTGATTGGAACGTGGGCAATGCACCACGGCGCAATCATATTTGGCAATTAACGCCAGATCATCAGCATCGACTTGGACTGCATGCACCAACACAGGTTGGGCTTCCAAAACGCCAAGCTGTTCGAGATAGGCAATTGGTGAGCATTGGGGAGCTTGCCACTCAATATGCGGCGTAATGCGGCGATTCAGCTCGCGCAATGCGCCAATTCCCTGCTGCAAAAATGCCACTTCTGCTGGTGATTCAGCAATGTGGATCGCCAAAGGCAAGGCTTCATCCTGACACCAACGAGCCGCTGCCTCAAACAGCGATGGCGCGCAACTATAGGGCGCGTGAATGCTGAGGCCAATTTTCATGGCGGTTTCGCGCTGTCGCAAGGTGTCGATTTCGCGTTGGGCGGCACTAAACCGCTGGCTTGCCACATCAGGATCAAAGCCAAGCACTTCGAGGTAGACCACGCCAGCCAAGCCGCTGTTGAGCAAGGGTTCGATGCTTAATCTGGTGGCCGAAATATCGCCAACCGTAGTGGTTTGATTGTGGTGAAGCTGTTCGATGGCGCTGTGGATGCCGCGTTCGAGGGTAGCATTATCGAGCTGCATGCGCCGCGCTAACATCGTTTGCAGCCATGCGCCAAATTCTTGGCCAGTTGGGCAAAGCTCGGCCAAGGCGCTAAGTTCTAAATGGGTATGGGCATTGGTATACATTGAGCACTCCAGCTAGTTGCGGTTCTGCTCAAATAGTAGCACCAATGCCCATAGTGCCTAAATCATGCTGACTAATTGCCAGAGAATAACTAGAAATGTAACTAAAACAATTGCGCCAATCAGCATAAACAACCAGCGGCTGCGTTGCTGGCGGTTGGTGTATAAGCGCGGCGCTGGTGCTTCGCGAATGGTATTATCTGCTGGCGGCATGGGCATGGTTGGTGCGCTGGTTGGCTCAGGCGCTTTGGCCACTGCCGCAGGCGTTGGCGGTAAGGGTTGCACTCGGCGCTTAGTCGGCTCCGATGGCGCTTTTTCATACTTGTTGCTAGGCGTTGGTGGCGTTGGCAACGATTCTGCTGGCACCACATTGGCAACTGGCTGGCTAGCCGTTTTGGGCGCAGTTGGCTCGCTTGCCACAACCACTGGGGTTGGAGTTGAAATCGCTGGTTGGCTTGGGCTATTGACTGCTTGGTCAAGCACCGGCGTGATTTTGCTGCGTACATATTCGCCTGTGCCCGTTGATGAAATGCCCAAAGCAGCTTCCAACGCTTCTGCCAAATCCAAACCAGTTGGGAAGCGCTCGCTGGGATCTTTGGCCAACATTTTGAGAATTACGGCCTCTAGTTGAGCCGAAATTGCCGGATTGATTGAGCGCGGCGCTTTGGGCGGCTCGGCCATATGCAGCATGGCAATCGCCAGCGGATCGGCATCGTCAAACGGCACTTGGCCCGTCCAAAGCTCATACAAAATCACGCCCAAGCTGTAGAGGTCGGTTTGGGGCACAACTTTGGCCGATGAAATTGCTTGCTCTGGCGCGACATAATGTGGCGAGCCGAAAATCTCGCCGCGCGTGCCAACTTCGGTCAACAAGGCCAAGCCAAAGTCGGCCAAAATAGCCCGTCCATCTTTGTTGATCATAATGTTCGATGGCTTGACATCACGATGGATTACGCCTTTGCTATGCGCATAATCCAACGCCGCGCAGATTTCGCGAATCATGCGGCACAGCGTGCGGGGTGTCCATTCTTGGGCGCTGGTTCGCACCTGCTCAATCACTTTGTGCAGATTTTGGCCTTCGATATACTCCATCACCATATACAACAGGCCATACGAATCGCCATAGTGATAGAGCCGCACAATGTTGGGATGTTCGAGCTGGGCGATGGCTTGGGCTTCGCGATTGAAACGCTCGGCGTAGCTTTGGTCGTTGCGGAAGGGCGTGTCGATAACTTTGATCGCAACCGTGCGATTGAGCCGTATATCGACTCCACGGAAGATGTTGGCCATGCCGCCGCGCCCAAGCAAGGCCTCAACCCGATAGCCATCGAGATATTGGCCTTCCAACGGTTTTTCTGGGTCGAAGGTAGCAAAGCCCAAGGCTCCTGGCTGCGATGGTGGGCGCACGCCAGGCGCAACATTATTTGCTGCCGCCGTAATTTGATGACTGCCTGTGATGCCCAAGGCTTGTTCTAACGCCGCAATCAGATCTGCGCCCGTTTGATAGCGTTCAGCTGGTGCTTTGGCCAAGGCTTTGAGTAAGACCGCTGATGTCGCATCGTTGAGCTTGGGGTTTTTCTCTTGCGGTGCTGGCGGCGCTTGGGTGAGGTGTTGCAAGGCCACGCTCGTCGCCGATGGATCATCAAATGGCACCGAGCCAGTCAACAATTCATACAAAATCACGCCCAAGGCATACAAATCCGATTGCGGAATTGCATCTGATGAGCGGCGAGCCTGTTCGGGCGCGATATAGTGGGCCGTGCCAAAGACTTCGCCCTGCGAGCCAAGCTGAGTATCGAGCGCCAAGCCAAAATCCATCAACACCACCCGTTGGTCGTGAGCAACCATCACGTTTGAGGGCTTGATGTCGCGGTGAATAACGCCCTTTTTGTGGGCATAATCGAGTGCGCTGGCCAAACTACGGGCAATGTGCATCACGGCGCTATGCGGCAACAGGCTACTGGTGCTGGTGTATTGGGCAAGCACTTTGGAAAGATCAACGCCATCGATATACTCCATCACAAAATAATAGAGATTATCGGTATCGTCGGCGTAGTAGATTTGCACGATATTTTCGTGCCGCCAGGTGGCGATGGCACGAGCTTCGCGCACAAAACGCTCGGCGTAGCTTGGCACTTGACGATAGCGCCCATCGATCACCTTGATCGCCACAGGCCGATCAAGCTTGACATCGTGGCCGACGTAGATCAAGCCCATGCCACCACGGCCTAGAACTCGGTCGATGCGAAAGTTGGCGAGTTGTTTTCCAAGCAGATCATCAGTCATAGTGTGCCAAGCTTAAAATCAAAAATCAAAAGGCAGAACGGCTTGATCGAGCGTGTAATAGAGATATTGCTAATGTTGTAGTGCCATAACGTATTGTAACCGCGAAGACCACGAAGAGCACGAAGGATAGGTTGTTGGCTATGGGCTTTGGGTTTTAACTTGATCCTTCGCTTCTCTGCGCCTCTGCGTTAAAAATATTGATCCACGAAGGAGATATGGCTCTTGGCTACCGGAGCAATGGTTTGCATTTCAAATCAGTTTCATTAGCCTAATCCCTGATCCCTAGCCCCCGACCCCTGATCCCCAAATCCTATCTTTTATGCTTTGTGTTCTTCATCTTTCATCCTTCATCCCTCATAATTTTCTCTCTGCCCCAATCCCTATTTTCTCTGCTCTATGTTCTATGTTCTTTACTGTCTACTATGGCGGCCTTGGGTAATTTTGGTCAATTCGCTAATAAAGCGATTGAGGCCATTGACATAGCTTTCAAGATAATCGTTGGCGATCCGGCGGGCCAAATCGCGTCGCCCAGCATTGATAAACAGGCCAACATGCGGGCGGAAGTCGCGCAGCGAAACGTGCATCACGCCATTGGCATCGGTAATTACGCCCCAAGCCAAGGTTTTCTTTTCGTTATCGTCTTTGGCCGTGATAAAGCGCGAGAGCGAGCTGGTGTCGGCGACCGCGCCAACATTGGAAAGCACTTCGCGGCCTTTGATCAAATCGTTGAGCACATCGAATTTGCCAGGAATCGCATCAAGCAGGCGTTGCAAGGCCATTGGCACGTGCGCCAACAAGCGCAAAGCTCCCGACGAGGTGCTTTCGCCCGATTGAGCAATATCTTTGGCGCGGGCTGAAACCTCGCCAAACCCAGCGATTGTGGCCAAATAATGCTTTTGGGTAGCTTCAAATGTATCCCACACTTCGGCCCGCCACTCTTGGCGAGCCTGATCGAGCAAGCTCAACGCGCGTTCGTGCAACTTGGTGATCTCAAGCTCTTCGAGTGGAACTTCAAAGGTCATCGGATGCAGGCGATCACTGGGGTTGGGAATGCTGCCATCAACCGGAATTAAAATCGCTGGATTGCTGAGCGATTCCTCGAATGCCGTGATTGTTGCTTCCACTGCTGGCTTGAGCTGAGGATCGTTGGCAGCTTCTTGCAACGAGGCCTGCAACTCAGGATTTGGCTTGTAGGAAACAGCATGGATGGCGCGATAGAGCACCAAAATATCATTAACTGTGATTCGAATTTGGTCGTTGCGCTGCTTGAAGAGCTTGCGCAAATCCAATATTTTCTTCAGATCAAGCCCGATTGATTCGGCACTAGCTTCGGCCACGATTTTGGGGCTATCGGCTAAAATCTGCTTTTCTTCGTCGTTCAGCTCGATATTTGGTGCATATGGCCGAACCGTGCCCGCCACTGGAGCTGGCTGGCCGCGCAAATAGACCGCCCAAGCCAAGGCTTCGAGGGTCATAATTTCGGCAACTGCTGAACCCCAAGCGCCATCGAAGAAAATATGCGATTGGTCGAAGACCATACTTGAGCCTGTGTCGATCAAGGTGAGGCCGTGGTCGCCAAGCGCGCGTTCGGTTAGGCGCACTTCGGCCAACGGCAAATGGCGCGGGCGGCCATCTGCGTTAAACCAAATTGGCGCACAACGCAGCGCTTCGAGCTGTTGGCTGGTTTCTGGCCGCAGCTTGCCCAAAATGCTTGGCAAACTTGCGCGCTTGGTGGTTGCCAAGGGAATCAACGAGGTTGGCGCATGATTGGCGGGGCTGGCCAGCAGCGCGGCAATCTGGCTGCGCACATTGCCCACATCGTTGGGGCGGGTGCTATTGGGAGCACAAGCAGGAATCAAATAATAGTGACCACGCAAGATTAAGCCAATATGCCAGCTTTGGCGCGGCAAGGCCACCATATTTTCGTTATATGGGGTGGGATCAAGGTAGGCTGCCAACGACATTTGGCGTTGATAGGCAGGCAGGGCGATTTCGCGGGCGCGTTGAAATTGCTTGCCCCAGCGTTCGCGCAGCTCTTTAGGCAAATCGCGGGTCGATTCGGCCATAAATTCATCGAATTTTCGTTTGCGATAGCTGGCGTAAGTTTCTTGCGATTGCACATCGGGGCCGCGGCCATAGGGGCGTTGGCGTTCCCATTGGCTATAAAGGTCGGCAAATTGGCGGGTTTCAGGGTTGACCTTGGTTAAGTCGCGCAGCAAGGCCAACGAAACTCGTTCGCGCCATTCATTTTCAAGCAATTCCGGGTAGCTGTGGAGAATGTGAATTGCCGCCATAACCCAGGCTGTCATGCGGTCGATCGGCGGCAAATTGATTTTATGATCGCTGAGTGTTTCGTCGAAGCCGATGGTTTCGTTGGCGTGGCGGGCGGTATCTTCGCGCAAGGCATAGCCAACATAAAATTGCCATGTGCCTTCGGGAAAAGCATCTTGGGGATCTTTGCCTGCCAGTTCGAGCAGCTTTTGATAACCCCAAATAACCGCAGCCGGCCCAGCAAAGAAGGTGCTAAACACTGCTCGATCGAGCGCTTGCTCAACGCCGCGAAACAGCAAATTGACATCGCGTTTAATCACGTTGCCAGCAGGGCGACGGCCTGTGAGCTTGGCCATGCCGCTGAGAATAACCCCCGGCACGTTGCCAGCTGGCACGACCCGCGAGATTTGGTCAACAACGGCATCGATCTCCGGCAACGACAACCGCGACACCTGACTGATTGAGATTGAACGTGCAATACTCCGCAAGTTATCAGCAGTCAAATGCGAGGCAGCGGTGAACTGTTGCTGCGAATCCATGATACCCCATCCACACCACATGCCCAATGGCTAAAAAAATTAATATGCTTATGATAGAGGAGCCTAGGCAGGCTGTCAAAAGCTTAAAAAGTTGCCTGTTTTGACGCGTTGCGCTGTTGTGCTAATCCTACTATATTTTATCGTTTTTTGAAAGCCCAGGCGGAAAGGATGAAGGATGAGGGATGAAGGATGAAATTAACGTGGAGCATGCTATCCCTTAGCTGTAATGGTTCATTGGACTATCAATCGCGTTCCCTCACCCCCCAGCCCCCTCTCCCACGAAAACGCGAGCGAGGGGGAGCCGACCGTTTTCATCACGATTGAGGCAAGAACCACAGAATGAAGGCCCCTCGCCCGCGCACGGGAGGTTGGGGTGAGGGAATGATCCTGTTGTTACTTCAACTAGCCAATAGCCATCCGTGACAGCGTAGTTAGTGCCCAACGAATGGTAGATAGATGCGCTGTTCGCCATTGGCGATGCTGCTCACGCTCAAGGGCCATTGTTGATCGTTAGTTTGAATGATTACACTAGTGGTTAGCACGCTACCAGATGCCATACTGAGATCAGCAACATTAAGCCTCAAATTGATGCTAATTGGCTCACCAACTGCCAGCAGATGCTTCCATATGTATTGGTTGGGGGAATGATAGATGAGAGTTCCATGGCTGGCACTTTGGCCTGCAAGATCAGGGCAGCAAACCGTTGGCAGGGTGATTGTCAGTTGACCAGTGTTTGGCGCAAGGCCGGTGTTGGTAAATTGTAGCGTGTAGTTGAGGCTTGTGCCGGGGTCGAAATTGGTTTGATCAACGCTGAGTTGGGCATTGCTGAGATCCGCGGGAATAACCAAATCGCGTTCGAGCCAAATATTATAATCGCTGCCGCTGACTGGGCGGCCCCATGCCAACAGCAATCGACCTGCCTGCTCAGTTAGCAAGCCATGTGGCTCGACATCGCCAGCATGTTCATTCGTAACCGCAACTTCAGGCGACCACGTTTGACCATCGCTGCTGGTGCGATACATCACATCAAAGCCTGTTGCAGCGCTCGCTTTGACATAACTCACGAAAAATGTGCCATCTTCAAGCACAAGCGGCATTGCATCGTGGCTATTAGCCTCGATTGATAGCGGATGCGCTTGGTTGCTCCAGTTGTAAACATCGCTTGAGGTTTTGCTATACATTTTGAGCATGGTACTGCCAATTTGATACGCCACAAGATACTGATTATCTTCGGCCCGCCATGCCAAGCGCGGCAATTGGCCTTGGGCAATTTGGGTGCGTTGGGTATCCCAGGTTGCTCCGTTATCGCTTGATTGGGCAATGTGGATTGTCGAAGGGCTTCCCAGCCGCTGGTAGGTCATGGTCAGTTTGCCGTCGGCCACAATCACGGTTGGATTGATCTCGCCAGCGCTGGCCCAGCCAAGCTCAAGCGGCCCTTGGGCTGCCCAGGTTAAGCCATCGCTTGAGGTTGCTCGATGAATGCGAAAGCCGCCAGTTGCATTCGAAAGATAAAAAAGACTGTAGGCTTGTGCGCCATGCTGCACCAAGGCTGGGTGGCGCTCGTTGCTATTCGTGGCGATGATTGGCTGCGGAATGCTCCAGGTTGCGCCATTATCATTTGAGCTGCTCAGCAATAAATCGCCGCTGAGATTGGTCGGATTCAAACGCTCAAACACAATTACAAGCTGATTCGAGTTGCCAAGCCGCATAATCGACGGCTGATAATCCAATTCTTCGCCAGCATAAATTGGCCCGTGAGCCAGTGGTTGGGCATCTAAACTACTGATTAAAAGCCCTGCCAACACGATGCCAAACCAACGCATTAAACGAACCATCCAAACCTCCAAATACAGCATTTGCCAAACCTGCCTTGCTCCATGCCAGCAATTCACTCGTATAATCAAGCCGTTATCGGGCTTAGTTAATAAATTTAATAGTCTAAATTACCTGTCATCGTCCTAAAGGTCTACATCCTGCAAGCAAACAATTAATCTTAACAGGAATCGTTGCTCCTGCTCATTCCAACCAATTTGCCACGGCGCGGGTGCAGCGTTTCATCCATAGTTTTGGTGCTGCGAACCACAGGATGTTTGGTTCATCGATCAATGCATACCATCCACTTCATGTTCTTTAGGGGGTGCAGGGGATGAAAACCCCCTGCGTTTCCCGCCTTGAGGCGGGACGGAAGGGTGGTGATCATGCAAACTTGGTTAAACCCCAATACTTGGCAGAAGCGTCGGGGATGAGAGCAGCTAAACCAAATCGCCCAATACACCTAAGAACTAGCAGTTGATCAATGGATAGTACTATGCTTAATCGTCACAATGAATGCTAGAATTGAAAGAGCCAGCCAATGACAACGCCAACATCGCCCCGACCAAGCCGTTTGCGCGCCAGCTTAACAATTGGATTGATGATCGCCATCAGCATTGGCTTATTGCTGGTCGATTTTCGCCATTTTGGCCAATATGGCTATCTGGGAGTGTTTGTGCTGGTCTTGTTGGGCAATGCGACCGTGGTTGTGCCCGCGCCAGCCTTTATGACCGCCTTGGCCGCTGGGCGCACCCTCAACCCCTGGTTAGTAGGAGTTATCAGCGGGTTGGGGGCTGGCATTGGCGAAGTGACCGGCTATATTGCTGGGCGCGCAGGTCGCAGCGTTTTTGATCAACAACAACGCTTTACCCGTATTCAAGGCTACGTTGAACGATGGGGAGCATTCGCCATTTTTGCGCTAGCAGCCCTCCCCAATCCACTGATGGATTTTGCAGGCATAGCCGCAGGGATCGCCCGCATGCCAGTGTATAAATTTTTGCTGGCCTGCTGCGCTGGTAAAATTGTGCGCTTTACCATCCTTGCGCTCATCGGTCAATCTACAATGTGATGCCAGTGTTAGCTTTTTTGGAAGGGAGGAACATGTGCATCATTTGCTACAGGTTCGTACACTAGGACTTTTTGGTTTGTTGGCCTTGTTGTTGGCTACGGCAGTGCAGCCGAGCCAAGCGCAACAACCGCTATCGCCAAAAATTAGGCCCGAACCAAGCCTCAGCAATCGCGAACCCTTACGCAGCCAAGCCCCGCAAGGTGGCAGCGAATGGCTCGTTCCCTGTGCTGCAAGCGCCGAAAATTGGCAAAGCAGCGTCCGCGATGATACTCCAGCGCTCAATTGTGAAATTTATGTGCCCGAATCGGCCATGATTTTTGTGATGGCTACTGGCAGTTTCAGCATGCAAACCAACGCCGTAACCAACACCTACGAAGGCCGGATTGGCCTAACCCTCGATGGTGTGTTGCGTGAAAGTAGCAATCGTTGGGGCAATGTCTATGCGCTGGGCCAACTCAACACTGGCGAAACCAGCATTTTTGCCAGCACCACCGTGTTTACTGCCAGCGCTGGCGTGCATACGCTGAGTTTGGTTGGCGGCTTTGTTGGCTATGGCCCTCTGACCTTGAATAACGCGCAATTAACCGTTTTGGCCTTCCCCACCAACTCGGCCAATATTCAAGTTTGCGCCACCGACACTGGGCTGGGGGTTTGGCGCGCAACACCTGCATTCAGTGTGGTTCGAGCTTGTAGTTTCAATTTGCCAAGCAATAGCACCGTCTTTGTCAGCGCCGATGGCTCGGCCTTGCCAATTCCTGGCAACGAAGTGGCTTTGCAATTTCGCTTGGGCGTTGACGAAGCAACAACCGGTGATGTGCGCACCGATCGCTATGTTGATGTTGATAGTTTAGAGCCAAACAATGAGCAAATTGATGGCAATGATATTTCAACCTCAATTGCTGCAACCTTTAATTTGACCGCTGGCAACCATACGATCAATTTCTTGGGCAATGGTAGCGGCAGCAATCAAGCCTATCTTTCGCGCTCAAGTTTGGTGGTTTTGGCCTTCCCGAGTGGCAGCAACTTCCGCACCTGTACCAGCATGAACGATTCAAGCAGCTTCTTCAGCAATGGCGAATTTAGCTCGTGGGCCAATTGTCTCTTAACTACGTCTGGGTTTACTCGTGGAATTGTGGTGGGCAATGTGACGGTTGGCCAACAAAATGGCGAGCCACAAGTGCGCACTCGTTTGCGGGCCAACACCAATGTGCTTTTGGGCAGCACTCGCACCAGCGATTTGACCTTGTTTCGCATGGTTGGCGGCCAAGGCGACGACAAAACCATGACCTCGGTTGGCATGAGCGAGTTTGCCAGCGGCTTGAATGTCTTTAATTTTGATGGCTATCCAACCAATAGCAGCACTGTGCGCATGATCGATCCCAATATTCATGTACTAGCATTTCCCGACCCATTCATGTATAAACAATACACGCCATTAACGACTGGCGAATAGTTGCTTAGCCTGTGGGGGAACCATGCGGGTCTATCTGGTGCGCCATGGTCAATCGGCAGAAAATGCCGCTGATTTAAAACGCTTAATTGGGCTAGAAGATTTTCGGCAGTTATTGGAGCATGCCCAGCATTCACCATTAACTGCCTTGGGTCGCGAGCAGGCGGCAAATGTCGCAGAAGAAATAGCCGCATTCAATCCCACCCGTTTGTATAGCAGCCCCTATATTCGGGCCTTCGATACGGCCCAAATTATTGCGGCACGGGTTGGGCTGCCAATTCAAACGATTAATGAATTGCACGAGATTAGCGCGATTGTGCCATTTTTGCTGCGCCGCGAGCGCGTGCGGCTGTTGCGCACAATGTATATTCGGGGCTATCTTTCGCAGCTGATTCCACATCGCCCGCTGTGGGGCGAAACGTGGTGGGTGGCGCAGCGCCGCGTGATCAAAGCGTGGAATACGATGCTTGAGCAATGGTCGCCAAGCACGCGCGCGGTCGTGGTTGCTCATCGCGCCTTTATTTGGATGACGCTGCGTTATTTGCAACGCCATGGCGGCTGGCGAATTGTGCGCCGCAGCACCGAGAATGCGGGCATCTCCGAGTTAGAGAGTATCTAATAGCTTAACTAAGCGTTGGGCAACCTGCGACCAGCTAAATTTGGCGGCTTGAGCGTTGGCTTGAGCCGCTAAATCGCGTTGCCACGCCGCATCATGGCAGATGCGCTCCAAGGCTGCGACCCACGCTGCTTGCTCGTTTGGCAATAAACAGCCTGCCGCGCCAACCGCTTCTGGCAATGATGAGCTGTTTTGGGCCAACACTGGCGTGCCACAGGCAATTGCTTCGAGTGCAGGCAAGCCAAAGCCTTCATACAACGAAGGAAAAGCCAGCGCCAACGCACCGCTATACAAGGCTGCTAAATCGGCCTCTGGCACATCGGCAATCCGCCAAACTCGCCCATGCAAACTGGGATTTGCCAGCAATTGCTCGCTGGCTGGGTTGCGCCAACGCCCACCAAGAACCAAACCAACCTCGCCGGTTTGGGCCGCTTGCCATGCCTGCAACAAAAAGTCGATTTGTTTATGCGGTTTGTCGGAAGCAACATAAACGATATAGCGCTCTGGTAAGCCATATTTGGCGCGCAGCGCCGCAATGGTTGCTGCTGGCTGAGGCTGAAATTGCTCCGAAATGCCCACGCCCAAATAGGCCAAACGCTGGGGATTAACGCTATAAAATTGGGCAATATCGCTAGCAGCAGAATGCGAAATCGTGCCAATCGCTGCTGATTGCTGAATTGCCAGATGATGCAAGGCGGCGATTTGCCAACGCTTGCTGCGGCTAAAACTAGCTGGCACGCGCCACGAAATCGTATCGTAAATTAACGTGATGCTGGGGCAAGGCTGAAACAACGGGCGAATATAATAGGGGAAAATCGCTAGCTCGGCATTAATTTCACGCAGCAAGCTGCGCCACTCGCCATGTTGTCCCAAACCAAACAAGCCATGCTGCACCCGCGAAATTGCCGAGTGCCGCAAGATTGGTTGCAGATCAAATTGGGTTTGAGGTTGGTGCGGCAAAACCAAATGCAGTTGCTTGGCGATTGGCGTTTGCAATAACGCCAAGGTCAGATCATAGGTAAAGCGCCCAATCCCTGGAAAATGATCATCCAACACCCGTAAATCAAGCGCAATCGTTGCTTGCTTCATGCCCGATACCATCCCCAAATATAGCCCAAGGCCCCGACATAGCTGGTTAATGCCTTCAATGGCTTGAAGCTTGGCCGCCACGATGGCGCTGCAAACGAGTAGGGCAAGAAAATATTAATTGGCAAAATCAGCGTGCGCAGCAACCAATAGGCCAGCGCATGCAACGGCGTTTTGAGCACCCGCCCCCGCCCACGCGCCGGATCACGCCGCACCTCTTGGGCATGGCCCAGCCCATACAACCAATGTTTGCGCAATAAAGCCCACAAATTAGCCGGAGCTGGATGCCACGTCCATGTATTTGGCACCAAAATAAAGCGATAGCCAGCCCGCCGCACTCGCGTAAAAAACTCGGTATCCACGCCGCGAATTAACTCGTTGTTGAAGCCGCCAACTTCGTCATACACCGCGCGGCGCATTGCACAGCAGGTTGTCGTTAATTCGCAATAAAACGAAGGTGGGTCGGGATTGCTCTCCAGCGGCGTTTGCACCACAGCATGCTCAATTCTGGGGACTTCGCGCGCGACCCAACGCTGAAACGCCGAAGCATCTGGTGGCAAGAGCTTGGCTGCGCCCGTCACCCCAAGCGTTTGGTCGCTGAGCAACGGCTTGACCAATTGCTCAAGCGCATCGTCATTGGCCAGCACTGCATCATCATCAATAAACACCACGTAGGGCGCGCTGGTGCGCACGGTTGCTGTATTGCGCGCTTTGCCGTTGGGCCGCACTCCAACCGCAACCTCGATTTGGCTTGGCTGCCACGTTTGGCGGGCCAGCGAAGCTCGCAAGGCGCTAATTTCGCCATTCAAGGCCGGAATAACCACCGCAATTTGGGGAATTTCGCTCACAGATCGTCCATTCAGCTAGCCAATTCAATCTGTGATTAATATACCACGTCGCTCAGAAATCCCCGTCAGTAGGCCGTTGTTTTGTTGCCAGAACCTTCTATAATGCAGGGTATCGTGATTGATGCTTGCTACTTTGCGAAGGTTTAAACCATGTCGATTTCGCCTTCTTCGTCAGAATTTGCCTCATTGTTGCGCCAAGTTCAACAGGCCGAGGTTTCGCTTACCCAACCACAGCTTGATGCTTTGTACCATCAGCTTGATCAACGGATTCAGCAATTGCAGCGCTATGTGCCCGACCCAATTGTGCAGCGCTTGAAACAAGGCTCGCTGACGATTCCTTATGGCGAACATTGGACTGGCTCGTTGCTCTTTGCCGATCTTTCGGGCTTTACGGCGCTTTCCGAAAGCCTGACCCGCTTGGGCAAAGAGGGCGCAGAACAGGTGACAAGCATTATCAATCGCTTGTTTGACCAGCTGGTGGCTGATATTGAGGCCCATGGCGGGGCGTTAATCAAATTTGGCGGCGATGCAGTTACCGCTTTTTTTGATCAAACCAAACTTGGTGTGCAGCACGCCCTGTTTGCAGCGCACGCAGCCCAAGCCATGCAAACCTCCATGGCCAGTTTGGGCAAGATTCAGATTCGAGCTGGCCAATTTAACCTTACGTTGCGGATTGGCGTGCATAGCGGCGAGGCCTTTGCAGCCTTGTTGGGTGATCAGCAGCATGCCGAGTTGATGCTGACTGGGATTGCGGTCAACTTGGTTGCCCGTGCGCAAGAGTTGGCGCGGCCTGGCGAGGTGGTGTGCTCCAAAGATACAATGCGCTTGCTTGGCTTGCCCGCCGACCCCAATACGCCATTTACGGCCCTCACGACCACGCTTGAACATCCGCCCTATCAAGCAGAATCCAATGTTACGGCGATTGCTCAGCCAGTTACTCTGGAGCGGGTGCAAGCCCTCGCAACGATCTATCACGGCCTAAAAGGCCTCTTGCCGCAACGCATGAGCGAAGAGCAATTGCTCAGCAACGCCGCCAGCAAAAGTGGCGAAATTCGCTTGGTAACGATTGTTTTTGCCCATATTGCGCCATTTAGCACGATTGTTGAATTATGCGATGCCGCTAGCGCCACGCTGTTGCTCAACCACTACTACCAGCGCATGCAACAGATCGTCAATCACTACGGCGGCGTGGTCAACAAGCTCGATATGGCTGCCGATGGCGATAAATTGTTGGCAATTTTTGGTGCGCCAGTAGCCAACGAAAATGATACCGAGCTAGCGGTGCGGGCTGGCCTCGATATGCAATCGGCCATGAACGAAATTAATGCCTTGATTCAACAGCACGATTTGCGTTTGCCCTTGCTCGACCAACAAATTGGCATCAACCAAGGCCACGTCTTTGCTGGAATTGTAGGCAGCGAAACTCGCCGCGAATACACCGTCATGGGCGATCCGGTCAATACTGCTGTGCGTTTGATGAGCGTTTGCCGTTATGGCGAGGTGTTGGCTAGCCCTGCGGTCAAGCGACTGACCAGCCATGCCTTTGCCTACGAAAGCTTGCCAGCCTTGGCGCTCAAAGGCAAAAGCGAGCCAATCGAGCCAGCGCGGGTTGATCGGGCCTACAACGTGCGTCGCGAAACAATGCGCGCCGATTTGGTGGGTCGGGTACAGGAGCTTGATCAATTAGCAGCGATTAGCATCCAAGCCTTGCAAGGTCAAGGCCAAATTATCAATATCTTTGGCGAGGCTGGGATTGGCAAATCACGCTTGCTCGAAGAATTGCTCAGCCGTTTATCGTTGGCTTCGTTCGACCCAAACCTGAACGTACCCGAATTTATGCCGATTACAATCGAATGCCAATTGTATGAGCAAACAACGCCATTTGCTTCGGCCAGCGAGATGCTACGCCAAGTGCTACGCTTAAATAGCAGTTTGACCAGCGAGCGTTTGATTCAGATTATCAGCCAACGGGTGAGTAAGTTGGCTCCTGAGCTTGAGCGATTTTTGCCTTTGCTGAGCGATATTTTGCATGTAAGCTTGGCTGAAAATGAATTGACCCAAGCCCTCGCACCGGAGCAACGCCACGATCAAACGATTGAGTTGGTGGTGGCATTAATTGTGGCTAGCGCTAATGCTACGCCGCTGGTAATTTTATGGGATGATGTCCACTGGATTGATGCCTCATCGCGTCAGTTGCTCGAACGCTTGACCAAACATGCCGAGCAAGCGCCGATTGCCTTGTTGGTTGGCTCGCGTACCAAAGGCCTGAGCGCCATGAATTGGCCTGAGCAGACGATTACGCTTGAGCTGAGCGAATTGAGCATGCCCGAAAGCGAAGCCTTGGCCAGTGCAATTATTGGCAATGCGCCATTGCCTGCGGCTTTGCTCGAACGCTGGCGACGCAGCGACGAACGCTTTTTCAATCCTCAGGGTAACCCATTTTTTATCGAAGAAATGATGCGTAGTCTGATTCAGCAAGGCGTTATCGTCGAAACCAGCGACGGCTGGGATTTGCGCGGCGAGCTTGATAGCCTGCCAACCACGATTGAAGGCGTGATTACCGCGCGCTTAGATCGGCTTGATACACGGATTCGCGAAACTGTGCAAGTTGCCTCGGTGGTTGGCCGCCGCTTTGAATTGACAATTCTGCGCGGCATCACCAACGATGACGATTTGGTCAATCAAATGGATCGCCTGACCAACGCCGACGTGGTGTTGCCCGACCATATTGCCGCCGATTTGGCCTATTTGTTCAAACATACGCTAACCCGCGACGTAGCCTACGAAGGCATTTTGTATGCGCGGCGGCGTGAATTGCATCGGCGGGTGGCAGCGCGTATTCAAGAAGTTTATCGCCAAAATTTGCTTGATGTGTTGCCGATTTTGGCGCGCCACTATGCCCGCGCCGAGGATTGGCACGAAGCTGTGCGCTATTATCGCGAAGCTGGCATTACCGCCCAAAAACGCTATTTTAATGCAGAAGCTTGCGCTCATTATCGCGATGCCTTGGAGTTGCTGCCCAACTTGGGCAAACCTGAGCATTCATTGGCGCAAGAATTGACCGAGCGCTTGGGTTATGTGCTGCTGCAAGCAGGCGATTATGCTGAAGCGTTGCCAATTTTGGCTCAAGCGCAAACCCAATTGCGCCAAAGTAGCGTCTATAGCCACAGCCGCGAAGCCCGCATTTTGCGCCATATCACCACAATTTACGAGCGCCAAGGCGAATACGAGCTAGCTTTTGAGCAGCTGCAACAAGCACTCGCCTTGTTGGGCGAGCAGCAATCGGTTGAGCGTGTGCGGGCGTTGTTGCTTGGTTCGGGCCTGCATCAACGCCAAGGCCGCTACCACGAAACAATTGCTTGGGCCGAGCAGGCCTTGGCGTTGGCCGAAGAGCTAGGCTTGCAAGCAGAGCAAGCGCGGGCCTATTTGCTGATGGGCAGCGCACATCGAGTTTTGGGCGATCGACCCTTAGCAATTCGGCTTTTAACCCAAAGCATTGAACTTTACGAACAAACCAGCGAAATTTCGCGCTTAGCCGATGCCTACAATAATACTGCCACAGCCTACAGCGATATTGGCCAATGGGAGCCTTCAATTCAACTCTACCTCAAAGCCTATCAAATCAAAGATTCGATCAATGATCGCTATGGTCAAGCGCTCGTGAGCCTTAACTTGGGTGAGTTATATCGCAAAACTGGTCAATTTGAGCAAGCGCTGAATACCTTTGAGCAAAGCCTTAAGCTGTGGAATAAACTAAAATCGTTTTTAGGCGCAGCAATCACAACCATGAATATTGGCAATACCTGCTTAGCCCAAGCGAACTTTCATGCCGCTGAAAGCTATTTAGATCAAAGCCGCGCCATTTTTGATGAGATTAATGTTAGCTCGTTTTTATCCGAGCTGTATCGTATTTACGCCGAGCTGTTTTATCGCCAAGCTGCCTATAGCCGAGCGCTCGATTATTGTGAATTTTCGCTTAGCCAAGCCCAACAACGCTCGGCCAAGGCCGACGAAGGCTTGGCCGAATTGTGGCGCAGTCGGGTACTCCAGCAATTGCAGCAACCAACTCTTGCACTTGAAGCAGGTCAGCAAGCCTTAACTATTTTGAGCCAATGTACCAATAAGGAGGATATTCGGAGCTGCCTTGAGCATCTCATTGCCATGACAAGCGACAGTAATTTAACGCTTGCGGCACATTATCAGGCACAACTCGCAACAATCATCCAACCAAAACTCGCTGATTAATAGCCAAGAAATCAGCTTCATTGTGGAGGCAGTATGCAGATGGCGCGCTGGATTCGAATTCTGTTTGTGATTATTTTTGGGCTAGGCGTGGGGCTAACCAATGCCCAAACGCCTGCTGCTCAGGCTCGTCCATACGGTTCAATCGATTTGCCCGAAAATGAAAGCACAACCGCAGTTAACGATACATGGCAAACTGCCTATGCCCCACCATGGGATGCAAATAATTGTCATTGGCCCATGGGCGATCGCTGTGGCATTGAAGGTGCGCTCGCTGATGGCGAGGATCTGGACTGGTTTTCGTTTATGGTGCCACCTGCGACAACCTTAAGCATCTCGCTTACCGATCCAATGGGCGATTTTGGCATTGCGCTCTTCTATGATTTAGCCCAACCAATTACCCAAACGGGCCATGTTTCTTTGGGCAACTTGGATGCCATTGGCAACTTGGATGCCATTGGCAACTTGGACGCAATTGGCAACTTGGACGCAATTGGCCAGATCGAAAGCCTTGGCAACTTGGACGCAATTGGTAACTTGGATGCCATTGGCAACTTGGATGCCATTGGCGCATATGGCTATCAAAACAGTGTTATTAACGATTTTATTTGGACTCCTGGCCGTTATTATGTGATGATTTATCCCTTTGATGATGATCAGAGTGGTGAGTATAGCTTTCGCATTAGCGGTACGCACGATGAGAATCTCACCAAGCCTGCGCCGATTCCGTTTAATATTGTGCAAAATGAGCCACCAGATTGTAAGCGCGCGTTGTACATCACCCATAGCGACTATCTCAATATTCACCAAACCTTTGCGCCCTACAACACCAGCATCTATACCGAACTGCTTGGTTTTTCCGATAATATCAACGATCCGAATACCAATGGCTTAGTGGTCGATTTGGCAAATATTGCCTGGATTCAGCCAAGCAACGCCTTCAGCGATGCCGCGACCCAGTGGAATGCGCATCGCACAAATCCATTTTATGCCAATCGGCTGGCCGAGGGTGTGCATCATCTGATCACTCAATATGCGCGGCGTTGCCCGATGTTGCGCTATATCACGATTGTAGGCGGCGATGCAGTTGTGCCCTTCTATCGCGTGCCCGACGAAACCGTGATCGCCAATGAAAGCGATTATTTGGCTAGCTCAAAGATCGACCCCAATAGCTTTACCGCCAGCAGCCTTAAATACAAAACAATTTTGACCGACAATATTTATGGCGCGATCAAGCCAATTCCCTATCGTGGTCGCCAGTTGTGGGTTCCTGAATTGAGCGTTGGGCGCTTGGTCGAAAGCCCAGCTTCGATTCATATTTATTTGAAAAAACTGAATATGTATTCTACCTTTGAGGAAGATAGTAAAATTTATTTAGATTCTCAAGCTAGCAGTTTGGTGACGGGCTACGATTTCTTGACCGACCAAGCTAAGATGGTTTCAAGCACCTTGAATATGTTGACTGGGCTACGGCCAATTGGCTTAATTAACGATAGCTGGAATGCCAATGATCTGCTGCAAACATGGCTGCCAAATATTGATAATAATCTTTCCAAGTCACCATATCCAGCGCAATCGATCAATGCCCACTTTACCCACTATCAGGCAATTCCGGCCAATTTTGCCACTTCGAGCGATGTTGTGAGCGCCTCAGTTCTCTATAATCACCCATACGCAACGCTTGAAAGTGCCTATCAAATTCGGCGTTTAGGCTATAGCGTTGGCTGTCACTCAGGCTTTAGCGTCGTCGATAGTGATGTGGTGAGCGGCAGTGGCGCAGCAATCGACTTCCCCCAAGCCTATATCAAACAGCATGGGATCTGGGTTGGTAACACTGGTTTTGGCTATGGCGATAGCGATTTGGTGGGCTATAGCGAAAAACTCATGGCCCAATTTACCCTTGAAATGGGCCGCGAATGGATGAATCAATCGAACGATTATGAAGGAATCCCGGTTGGCTATGGTTTAGTGCGTGCTAAACGAGCCTATTTGCGCGAAGGCACGCCTGGCACATTCAGCGTCTATGATGAAAAAGTGCTACTGCAATCAACCTTATATGGCATGCCGATGGTCCTAGTTAAGGTGCAATCTCCAATTCCCTTCCCACCAAACGATCGCCAAGATCACGGCTGTTTGACCTGTCCGCCAAATGTGGCGCAAAGGGCAACTGTCACCGACGATACAATTGATCGCGATCTTAGCTTCAGCATTAGCTATACAACTGCCCAAAATACTAGCCGTGGCAAGCTTATTTCGGCCCAAGCTACGGTGGTCAATGATAGTGAAGGCTTGCTGACCGGACGAACATTCAATAGCACCATGGTCAATGCGGCAGGTTTGCCATCATTGCCCAACTTTAATATTCCACTTTCGTTGGCCGATAGCTTTGGCGAGCAACGTTTGCAAGGTATTCAGCTGCTTGGCGGCACAACCGTAACCACCGCGACCTTTAATCCGCTTGTTACTCGTTTGATTACCGATGAAATTTATCTGACTCACGAGCCAAGCTTCGATTTTGCTGATCGCTGGTATCCCGACCAGCCATTTAGCTATAGTGTCTTCGAGAGCGATAATCTCGAAGATAACGGCCCCTTCAACCAAGATCGGCGTTTCTCGCAGCTTTTATTGACTCCAACTCAATTTAAAGGCACGGCCAACGGCGGCGAATTACGCCAATTCAACACAATCACCTTGCGGCTTAAATATTTGAGCGATGGCGCTGATGCCGATTTGCTCAACGATAGCTTCGAACCGATTGTGCGCGATACCCAACGCAGCAGCGATGGCAAGATTCGCGCAATGGTGATTGAGCGCGATGACGATGGCCCAGGCGATGAAATTGAAGCCGAGATGTTGGTCAAAACTAGCACTGGCGCTTGGCAAAGCATCAGCATGAATACCTTCCAAGTTGGCACGACCGAGCGCTGGCAAATTTCAGCCAGCCTGCCCACGACCGCTGCCCAACCACTGCAACTGATGATTCAGGTTGAAGACGAGGCTGGCAACGTTGGGGTCGAAACCTATGGCGGGCGGTTCGATATTGATTACGAACTGTATCTGCCAAGCGTCAATGTTAAACGCTAAATGATTGAGCGTTCCCTCACCCTCGGCCCGCGCTCCCAACAAGGGCAGGTTTGAGCGATTGGTTCAAACCTGCCCTCACCCCCAGCCCCCTCTCCCACGAAAACGCGGGCGAGGGGGAGTACCTATTTTCACCACCAATCATGCCAAACCCACACAACCAAAAGCCCCTCGCCCGCGCCACGGGAGAGGGGTTGGGGCGAGGGGATCTTAAACCTACCTTTGTAAGAGGGGTTGCTGTAAGGGCATGCTCCACTGATCCAACCATGCATTTGATCAAAAAAGTGCTACACTTTAACTTGTGTGACCGTTACCCCTAACTCTCCCTCACTAAACCAAGTTTTCCGCCAAGCCTACAGGAGCAGCATTCTATGGAAGAGCAACCAATTCAGCCTGTTAAGGATGGGCTGATTGCCCAAAATTATATTCCAACTGATCAAATTGCCACAGTTTTATACTTGGCTGATCGCTTGGAAAAACCGCTTTTGGCCGAAGGTCCCGCCGGCGTGGGCAAAACCGAGCTTGCCAAGGCTTGGGCCGCAGCAACAGGCCGCGAATTAATTCGCTTGCAATGTTACGAAGGGCTTGATGAAACCAAGGCGCTCTACGAGTGGGAATATGCCAAACAGATGTTGTATACCCAACTCTTGCGCGATAAGCTCAACAATTTGCTTTCCGATGCCGATTCGTTGCGCTCTGCCGCCGATCGCCTCGCCGCCGAAGAAGAAGTTTTCTTCTCGCAGCGCTTTTTGTTGCAACGCCCATTGCTCAAGGCGATTCTCAATCCCAAGCCCACATTGTTGCTGATCGATGAAATTGATCGTGCTGATGCTGAGTTTGAGGCCTTTTTGCTCGAAGTCTTATCAGATTTTCAAATTACGGTGCCTGAGCTTGGCACGCTCAAAGCTGCCCATCGGCCAATTGTGATTTTGACCAGCAATAATACCCGCGAACTTTCTGAAGCACTCAAACGGCGTTGTATGTATCTGTTCGTCGGCTATCCATCGCTCGAAGAAGAATTGCGCATTGTTGAGTTGAAAGTGCCTTCGTTGGGAGCCAAAATGGCGCGCCAAGTGGTTGAGTTTGTGCAACGCTTGCGCAATCTTGATCTCAAAAAATCGCCATCGATCTCCGAAACGCTCGATTGGGCACGCGCCTTGGTGTTGCTCAACGCCAAGCAACTCGACCAAGCAACCCTCGATCAAACTATGACCGTGCTCTTGAAACATGAAAGCGATTTGCAACGCACCCAACGCGCTATGCAAACAGGCCGCAACCGCAACGACGAAGGACGCAGAAATAAAGGATGAATTATGAAGGATGAATTATGAAGGATGAATTATGAAGGATGAATTATGAAGGATGAATTATGAAGGATGAATTATGAAGGATGAATTATGAAGCCTTCTTTAGTATTACTGCATTGCTCATAATCCATCCTTATCCAAAGATATTTCATCCCTCATCCCTCATCCTTCATCCTTTGCAGGGGGGTTCCGATGCATGAACGAATTGTGGCATTTGTGAAGGCGCTGCGAGCAGCCGGAGTTCGTGTGTCGCTCGCCGAAAGCCTTGATAGTTTTAATGCCTTAGAACAGCTGGGCATCACCGATCGCCAGCTGTTTCACGATGCGCTGTTGGCAACGTTGGTCAAAGATGCAACCAATCAGGCCCAGTTCGAGGAGCTGTTTCCGCTCTTTTTTGGCCATGGCGATGCCCCGATGATTAGCGAAGCCAATGGCTTGAGCGGCCTTGATTCCGAAGAATTGCAGCAGTTGCGCCAAGAAATTGCCCAACTCCGCGAACGAATTCGCGAATTAATGCAGCGCCTGATGGATGGTCAAAATCTCACGCCAGAGGAATTGGCGGGGCTGGCTCGTAGCTCGGGCATCAATCATATTCAATCGCTCAACCAACGCCGCTGGGTCGAACGGCGCATGGAACAGCAAATGGGCTTGACCGAGTTCAAACAGTCGCTTGAGGATTTGCTCAAACAATTGGAAGCAGACGGCATGGATGCGGCAGCCCTCGCTGAAATAATGCAGCAAATGCAGGGCAACGCTCAAGCCATGCGCGACCAAATTAGCCAATTTGTTGGCTCTGGCTTAGCCGAGCGCATGAGCGACGATTATAATCCGCAATATGGCGACGATCTGCAACATCGACCATTTGGCTCGCTCTCCGATGCAGATATTCAGCGCATGCGTCAAGAAGTGCGCCGTTTGGCAGCTTTGTTGCGTTCACGGGCATCATTACGCCAAAAGCGTGATAAAGCAGGACAAATCGACATCAAACGCACGATGCGCAATAATATGCGCTATGATGGCGTGCCGATGAAATTGGAACATCGCAAGAAACAACAAAAACCTAAGCTCGTAATTATTTGCGATATTTCAACCTCAATGCGGCCTGTGGCTGAGTTTATGCTGCGCATGATTTATGAATTGCAAGATCAAGTGAGTAAAACGCATTCATTCGCGTTTATTGCTAATTTGCACGATATTACCGACCAACTCAACGATAGTCGCGCTGATATTAGCGTCAATGATGTGCTCGAAAGTATTCCGCCTGGCTACTACAACACCGACCTTGGCCGCAGCCTCGATACCTTTTTGCATAGCTACTTGGACACAGTTGATTGGCGCACAACGGTGATTATTGTGGGCGATGGTCGCAACAACTTTAATAATCCGCGCTTGGAATCGTTGCAAACCATCCGTCGCCATGCCAAACGCTTAATCTGGTTTACGCCCGAAGATACCTACCAATGGGGCACTGGCGATAGCGATATGCAGCTCTACGCGCCGCTCTGCGACCGGGTTCACCTCGTGACTAATCTGGCCGAACTGACCTCGGCGGTTGATCGCTTATTGGCTAACTAGCTATTTATTGAGCCACCTATAGGCCATAGGTGGCTCAGAATCCTCACCGATAATCCCCTGTATGGTTGCTTTAATCCACAATTAACCTGTGCTATAGTTCGTTGGGCAAGTGTGAGCTAGCTAACAGCCGCTTGTTTACGAATTGGGCATAATAGAACCACGATACATCAAACCCACGTCAACCCAGAAGGAGATAGCCAATGACAACCATGACAGTGCGTTTTTGGGGTGTGCGTGGCAGCCACCCAGTTTCCGGCCCAGAATATTTGAAATACGGTGGCAATACCCTGTGCGTCGAGGTCGAGGCCAATGGCCACACGATTATTCTCGATGCTGGGACTGGGATTATTAACCTTGGCAAAAGCCTGAATGCGCGCGCCAAAGCCAGCGGCAAGCCAATTGATGTGACGATTTTGTTCAGCCATATGCACCACGATCATACCCAGGGCTTTCCATTTTTCACCCCTGCCTATCGTGGCGATACCAATATGCATATCTTTGGGCCTGGCATTTTTGAGCGCGATTTAGAAGAAACCTTGGCCAAAACCATGTTGCCACCAGTTTTTCCGGTTTCGATGGCCGAATTGCCCGCCCAAAAAATGGTGTCGAGCATTCGCGAAACTGATGTATTATTGCTCTCAGAGGAGCGCGGCGAGGCGATGTTGCGCAATCGTTTTCACGATAATCTCAGCGATATCGACGAGAATATGATCGTGATCAAATCCCTGCGCTCATATGCACACCCCGATGGTGTGTTGGTCTACCGCATTGAATGGCAAGGCATGAGCGTTGTCTACGCCACTGACACAGAAGGCTATATTAATGGTGATCAACGGCTAGCTCAATTTGCCCAAGGAGCTGATGTACTGATTCACGATGCGCAATACACCGAGGATCACTACTTAGGCAAAGCACCAGGTTTTGGCTCGACCCAAGGCTGGGGTCACTCAACCGCCACCATGGCCTGTGATGTGGCTCGTTCAGCCAAAGTTGGCACCTTGGTATTGTTCCATCACGAGCCAAATTATGGCGACGATGTGATCGAAGCAATTGAACAGCATGCCCAGTCGATGTTTTCTGGCACGCTTGCCGCCCGCGAAGGCTTGGAATTGGTGCTGAATAAACCGCAACCTGAGACAATCAGTAGCGAAGATTCCAGCATGGATGTGACTGAGCCATTAAGCACCGATGTCATAAGTTGATTAACGGTAGCAGGTGGAGGAAGACGCTCATGAATCCAACCATAACAACGATAAATCAGAGTTTTGGCTGGCGCATGCTAGGAGATAACCCAATGTTGAGCGATGCAGAACTGGCGTTACTCCGCGATGTTGAGCTATTTGAGGGCCTTGCTTCAGAGCAGGCCGCCCACATTAGCCGACGCTTGGTGCGGCGTACCTTCCCTGCTGGAACCAATTTGATGTCGGTCGAGCAACCTGGCGAGGTTGTCTATATCATTCTGAGTGGCACGGTCAAAATTCATGTCGAGCAGGCAGATGGCACCGATGTAATCATCGCGATGCTTGGCGCTGGCGATACGGTCGGCGAAATGAGCTTAATCGATAGCGCTGGCCGCTCAGCCACCGTCGTCACTCAAGAAGAATCAACCTTGCTTTGGATGAATCGCACAGCTTTTTTGGAAGCATTGCAAAATGCTCCGGTCATTACCTTGAACCTTGTGCGCATGCTTTCGAGCCGTTTACGCCTTGCCAATGAGCAAATTCAGGCCTTGGCAACCCTCGATGTCCATGGGCGGGTGGCGCGTCAGCTTTTAGCCTTCGCCCAAAAATATGGTCATCCCGATGAAGCTGGCACAGTGCAAATTCCGATTCGGCTTACCCAGAGCGATTTGGCAGGCTTGGTCGGTGCATCACGCGAGCGGGTTAATCAAGTGATCGGCTATTTCAAGCAACGCCGCTATCTGAGTGTTGATCAACACTATCACATCAGTTTGCACAACCTTGAAGCCTTGGCCAAACGCATTAAGTAAGCTGTGGAGCAACCCTGCAAACGAGCAACACGCCACAAGCAACCACTTGTGGCTTTGGGTTTAAGTGGGAGAAGTTAATGCAAAAATGGCTAATTGGTTTCCTCATGGCGGGATGTTTGTTACTCGTTGGCTTGGGCTTATTGAATTTAGATTCAGTTCCGCTGCATGCCCATCCCCAAGCAGCGATTGAAGCCTATTTGCACTATATGCAGCAACCCGATTCCCTAAGCGAGCAAGCAGTATTTGTTGATCAGATTGAGCAGCAACGCAGCCAGTTACAGCAGGCCACGGCGATCTACGCCAATCACACTGTTCATTTTCAAGCTGTGGCGTTCCACGATACTGAGAATCAATTTTACAAAACCGCAGTCATCACCAGCACACTAACCGATCAATTCGGCCATCAACACCAGCTTGTGGATAACGTTGTGGTTCAGCAAGTGCGGGTTAATCATCAATATTTGCCAAGTACAAAAGCCGAGATAAGCTGGAAAATACACTTAATCAATGGCGATTTGCCCCAGATTGTGCCCTAAATCCAGCACGCATGATCTGGCGCTGAGGAATGATCATGCTTTATTATCCCAAAATGGCTGATAGCCGCAACGCACCCTTGACTCGTTGCTGGGCCTTTGAAAAATACGATGGCACAAATTTGCACTGGGATTGGGATCGGGAGCTTGGTTGGCATCGCTTTGGCACGCGTCGCGAAGCCTTTGAATTAACCAGCCATGGCAGCAAGCAATTTAGCCAAGCGCATGCCCATCTTCAAGCAGCGCCAAATCTATTTCAGGCAAGTTTGGCCGAGCCATTAACCGAAATTTTGCTACGCAATGCCAATTATCAAGCCTACAATGAAATTCGGGTGTTTACTGAATTTTTCGGCCCCAACTCGTTTGCAGGCCTGCACAAAACCGCTGACCCCAAAGAATTGCGTTTGTTTGATGTGTGGCTTGAGGGCTATGGTTTTATCGGGCCACAGCAATTTAGCGCCGATTTTGCTAGCCTCAATAGTGCGCGAGTGGTTTACGAAGGCAAATTAACTGGCCAATTTTTCGAGGATGTGCGCAATGGCAAATTTGGTGTGCACGAAGGCGTTGTTTGTAAGGGCGGCACTGGTGGCGGCGATCTGTGGATGGTCAAAATCAAAACCCGCCACTACCAAGCTCTGCTCAAACAAGCTTTTGCCGAGCGCTGGGAAGCGTACTGGGAGTGAGCGCCTATGCTACAATCCAAGATAGCGAATTGCTTTACAAAGGATTTGACCATGACGACAAATCAAGAACTTAGCAACACGCCCGACAACTCAGCCCGTGTGATTGGCCTGATTGTTGGCGATGTGGCGATTTTTGCCTTATTTGTGATTATTGGGCGGCTTTCGCACGAGGAAGGTGTGAATGCAGATGCAGTGATTAATGTAGCTGCGCCATTCGTAATTGGCTGGGGCGTTGCCGCGCCACTGCTGAAGCTTTACACCCCAGCGGTCAGCGAACATACCAAAACTGCCTTGCAACGCACCGCGTTGGCGTGGTGTGTGGCTGCACCCATTGGACTCGTGTTGCGCTCGCTGGTTTGGAAGCACGATTTCAAGCCTGGCTTTGCCATTACCACCTTCATTTTCAACATGATTTTGCTGTTGGCATGGCGCGGCTGGTCGGCCTATCGAGCGGGCAAGCGCAGCCAATAAAACTACTTCAGCGCATAAACCAACATTTATGCGCTGAATTTTTTAACCAAGGCAATACTGCTCAGTAAGGGTTTGGCGCAGCTGTTGCCGTGCGCGATGCAACCGACTTTTGACCGCCGCCTGACTTAAGCCAAGTTGGGCTGCAACTTCTGGCGTGGTCAAGGCTTGAATATCGCGTAGCACCAAAACTTGGCAATCAAGCGGTGCTAAATTGCTGATTGCCAACGCCAAATCATGGCTTAGTTCGCTTTGATCAGTTTGAGCCATGCTAAGCGCCAATTGCTCAGATAAGCTGGTGTTGCCTCGTAGTTGGCGCATTAAACGATAGCATTCGTGTTTGACAACCTGAAATAACCAACGACTAAATGCTCCTGCCACGCGTAATGCCCCGATCTTGCGGGTGGCAATCCACAACGCCTCTTGTACCGCATCTTCGACATCTTCTGGCGTGGCACAGACGCGGCGCGCAAAGCGGGTCACATCTGGTTGGTAGTGGTGCAAGAGCTGTTGTAGGGCCACGTGATCGCCCTGCTGAGCTTGTTCGACTAAATCTTGGATTAGCAGCATGGGTGCTCCTCGGGTTTTATTGTGGTTTACGGCCCATCAAATGGCATGCAGGGCAATAGCCAACCATTCCTGTGACCAACAGCACAAGCGCACTGATAATACTCAGCCATTGAACAATTGCTGTTGGGGCTAGCCACAGCGCCACTCCAACCAAGGCCAAGGCTACAATGCTTCGCACCCAACGTTCCCAGCTTGGCAGATTTTTGCGATAGAGCATGCGTGATTCCTCATAGCTACATTGTTGTTATAGCTATAAGAGTCGCCAATTGGCTCAAAGGATTCAAAATCGGCAAAACGAGTTTGTCATCAAGCTGCCAGATTGGTAACTATCATTGCTGCCAGCCCTAGAGTATAATAGCGCCAAGCATCAATCCTCATTGCTAGGGTCTTGGGAGCTTTTTATGGAAGCAGATAAAACAATTGGTCAATCGTATCGCCAAATTCAGCAATTCCTGCTTAATCAAATTCTTGGCACGATGCTCGTGTCGACGAGCACACTCAGCGTTCTGATGCTGATTGCCTTGGCCTTGCCCCAAGCCCGAACACTCCCGTTTGTGATTATGACCTTGGTTGCGATCAATGGAGTCGCGATTATTCTCATCAGCCAATACTGGATTCGGCGTGGCTACCCGCGGCGTGGAGCCTTTTTCTTCGTTATGAGTGGTATTTTATCAGGCGCAATTTTGGCAGTTGTGTTTAATCTTCCATCGTTTATGGCCTTAGTTGCCATTGTCTTGATTATTGTTAGTGCCATCTTGATAGGTTTCCGGTATACAATTTATCCTCTAGTCGTATCAATTATTGTTTCGATATTTTTGGCAATCGCCGACTATAATCAATGGTTTAAAGCCTATCAATTTGATGATAGCGTAATTATTACATTTATTATTCAAATCATTATGATATTGAGTATGTTGATTGTTACGGCAATTATTATTAATATGGCAGTTAAGCGTTTAGAAGAGAGTTCAGACGAAGCGTTTTTACGTGCGCGCGATGCAGAAGAAGCCCGCTTTGATCAAATTGTCCTCAACGAACAATTGCACCACGATAACCTTGAAAAACAAAAACTGCTTGATGTCATTGATACACTGGAAACGCCGGCGATTCCAATTCTGGCCGATACCGTGGTTATTCCGATTTTGGGCTATGTTTCCGATGAACGTTTAAGCAAAATTCAAAAAATTGTGCTTGAACATATTCATCGTGAGCGGATTCAAACAGTCTTGGTGGATATTACTGGCGTGATCAGCGTTGATCAGCATTTTGCTCAAGGCCTACAGCGTTTGGTACAAGCAATTTATGTATTGGGCGCAAAAGTGTTTCTGACTGGAATTCAGCCAAAAACTGCGCATATGTTTGTTGATTTTGATTTGCATACTGCCTTGCCCGAAACCTATGCCACTATCGCCGATGCAATTGAAGATTTAACTATGCTTCAGAGCAAAAAGTAGCATGCCCCAACCACGCTACCTTGAATGGGCTAAACAGCAGCCAGCAAGCGCAATATTAAGCAATAGCAGCGTCTATTTGCCAAGTGTGCGCAACGCGATTCAACAGCAATTGGCCGAGCCTGCTTGGTTCGAGGCTGCCCAACAGGCCAATCCTTGGGGCCATCCACGGCTCCAACAGGCATTGCAGGCTTGGCACACCAGCAGCTATGCTCCATTAATTGTGGCGGGAGCATCGAGTGCTTTAGCGGTCGTCTGCCAAGCCTTGTTGCAACCAGGCGACCATGCCTTAATCGAAACTCCGCACTACGAGCCATTTCAGCGTTGCGTTTTGGCTCGTGGCGCAACCTGGAGCGCCTGCCAACGCCATCCAATCAGCTTCGAATTTGAGTTAGCGCAACTCGCAACTAGCATTACTCCCCGCACCAAGCTTGTGCTGCTCAGTAATTTGCATAATCCAAGTGGCAACTTAAGTAGTAAAAGCCAGCTCTTGGCTTTACAGCAAACCCTTAATCAAACAACTGCTAGGCTTGGCCTTGCGCCGCTGCCAATTGTGGTTGATGAAATTTATTGGCATTTGGTGGCTCAGCCTGAATTTGGCAGCGTTGCTGAGCTTGGCGAACAATGGATTAGCATCAATAGCCTCGCGAAGGTCTATGGCTTAAGTATGCTGCGCTGTGGCTGGATTATGGCAGCGCCACCAATGCTTGAGCAACTACGCCCCGCCTATCTTGATTTGATTAATATTGGTTCACCGCTGACCGAATATCTGGCCGCGATGGTGATTGAACAGTTGCCAACCTATCAGATGGAGGCTCAACGCCATGTTGCCGCCAATCGTCAAATAGTGCATGCTGCACTTCAGCCATTAATTGAGCGCGAATTGCTGCGTGGAGCGCTTCCTGAAGCTGGGTGTAGCTATTTCCCCAGCCTCAATCTACCTGTGGCCCAAATCTCGCAAGTAGCTGCATTAACTGGCTGTGTGCCTGGAGGATTCTTTGGCCCAGCCTACCACCAGCATGTGCGGCTTGGTTTTGGCGGCGATTCCACAGTTGTTGCGGCGGGCTTAGACCTATTTCAGCAAACCCTGCGCAGGTTGAGTCAGCATTGATGCTTGTCAAACCCAGCTTTGTGAAGTAAATAATTCAGCGTGACGGCAATGCTTATCACGCTGAATTGGGGTTGAAGTATCTGATTAGCGTGGAAAATCGCGACTTTCAGGCCAGCGGGCGGCTGCTTCAGCTTCTTGACGCAGCCGATGTTGAGTGATGGCACGAAACCGAATCATACAACTCCGGTGAGTTTGGCAAGCTACCCGCTGGCAACTTGGGCAAAGCTCGGCGAGCCGGACTGATTCTGCGGCATTGGCAGTGGCGACAACGCGGGCAATACGTTCATCAAGCATCCGCTCGTTGGTCGCAGCATTCTCAGCCAAACGCTGGCTGCGGGTATGGAGATAGGTTTTCGGGGGCATTGACTGGCCTCATTTCATAGGATTGTGGGGTATCGCTGAAGCAAAAAATCAATTGGCTGTGGCTCATGTGGCTCGGTTTGAGCATCCATGAGTTGTTGATTAAGCGAGGAAGCTTGCATTGCTGATCTGCTTGCGGGCAAATAGCACCATCCTAAACATAGGCAACAGGCGCAACATTGATCGAAGAAACTTAACATAGTATAGCATACAAGCCGTCAGCGCTCGCGTATCTGCTATACAATACCTGTAATGGTTGATTGGATTGGCTCCCAGTTCTGCTCCTTAGCTATTTCATCTACCTGAACATTGATCACAGCCTACTCATAGGCAGGGAGGCGTTATGCCCAAAGCTCATCTGCAGCGCAGCGATCTGCAAGGCATTAGTCGCTTGGCAATTGAGGCTACAACTCAGATTACCAATATCAGCGAAGGCTTGTTTGCCACAATTATGCGCCGCCCAAACCGCCGCATTGGCGGGATTCCTGGCTTCGTTTATCGCCAAATCCATACGATCACACGCTTGGTTGGCGAGGGCCTTGAGGCAATTTTGGCTGCATTTGGCGCTGCGGCGACGCAAACAGAATCATCTCGCCAACGCGATGACTTGCTGGCAGCCTTAAATGGTGTTTTAGGCGATTATCTCGTGGCCAGCCACAACCCGCTACAAACCAGCATGAGCCTACGCGTGGCAGGAAAACCACTCGACCTTGAACAATCTGCGCTCCAAACCGCAATCGAGCAGCCCCAACTGCGAATTTTGCTCTACCTGCATGGCGTGTGTATGCACGAGCAGCAACTCAAACAGCATGGCCATGATCATGGCTTGGCTGCCGCCGCAGCTTTAGGCTATAGCCCAATTCATGGGCGCTATAACACTGGTTTGCCGATTGCCAGCAATGGTCAGCAATTAAGCCAATTGCTTGAACAACTGCTTGCCAATTGGCCTGTACCCGTTGCCGAAGTTGTGATCTTGGGCTATAGCATGGGCGGTTTGGTTGCGCGCAGCGCTTGTTACTATGCTCAGCAACTGGGGCATACCTGGCCTCAGAAGCTGAGCAAACTGATTTTTCTGGCCACGCCGCACCATGGTTCTGCGGTAGAACGCTATGGCGCTTGGTTGCACTACCTGCTTGAGCGCAATCGCTATAGCGCTTTATTTGGCCAGATTGCTCGGTTGCGCAGCGCAGGCATTACCGATTTGCGCTATGGCAAGCTTGTCGATCACGAGCAGCCAGCCGTTGATCGTTTTGAAAAACCTGGCCAACGCCCTGATCGGGTGGCGTTGCCCGCGCATGTTGCCTGTTATGCCTTGGCGGCGACGCGATCGGCCAAAAAAGCCGCGCATTCGAGCTTGCGTGGCGATGGCTTGGTGGCGGTTGCTAGTGCGTTGGGTCAGGCTGCGCATCAGCCAGATCTGGATTTGCAGATTCCTGCTGATCGCCAGGCAATTGTCTATAGCACCCATCATTTGGGCATTTTAGCCAACCAAGCTGCCTATCAGCAACTTTTGGCTTGGTTGCAGCCGCTTGAATCTGGCATGAATGCTGCTAAGATTGCAATCGAGAACTGATAGACAGAAGCCGTTGTAGCACTACAATTGAATCCATCAACGTTGATGAGGTAGCTATGCTTGAGCGTTATCGTGGCTGTTTGTTGGGGTTGGCGGTTGGCGACGCAGTTGGAACGACGGTAGAATTTAGCCCACCAGGCTCGTTTAAGCTCTTGACCGATATGGTTGGCGGCGGACCGTTTAATTTGCCGCTTGGGGCGTGGACAGACGATACATCGATGGCCTTATGCCTTGCTGCCAGCTTGATCGAACGCCAAGGCTTCGATGCTGTTGATCAGATGCAGCGCTATTGCCGTTGGCGTGATTATGGCTATATGAGCAGCACTGGCTCGTGTTTTGATTGTGGGATTACGGTTGGCAATGCCCTCAGTAGCTTTCAACGCACTGGCGAACCCTATAGCGGCTCGACCGACCCTGCGACTGCTGGCAATGGCTCGTTGATGCGTTTGGCTCCGGTGGTTTTGGCCTACGCAAGCCAGCCAGAGCAGGCCATGCAGATGGCGGTCGATAGCTCGCGAACAACTCATGGCGCGTTGGCGGCGCTTGATGCATGTCGCTATTTCGCAGGCTTATTAATTGGCGCGCTGAATGGCGTTGATAAGGCGACGTTGCTGGCCCCGCACTATAGCCCAATTGCCAATTATTGGCAGCAACAACCATTGCAAGCAGATATTGCCGAGATTGCCGCTGGCTCGTTTTGGCAACGCCAACCACCAGAAATTCAGGGCACTGGCTATGTCGTGCGGTCGCTTGAGGCTGCTTTGTGGGCCTTTGCCCATAGCGATTCGTTTCGCGAGGGCTGTTTGATGGCGGCCAATCTTGGCCACGATGCAGATACCACTGCCGCAATTTATGGCCAAATTGCCGGAGCCTACTATGGCGAGGCTGGCATTCCCGCCGAATGGCGCAAACCGATTGTGAGCCACGACCTAATTGTCGAATTTGCTGAGCGCCTCTACCGTTTGAGCCACTAAAGCCACCAACCAAAAGCCCCTCGTCCGTTCAACGCTTTAAGTGTAGGTTTTGAGCGATTGGTCGGCGGTGGAGCGTTCCCTCACCCCCCAGCCCCCTCCCCCACTAGACGCGGGCGAGGGGGAGTATCCGTTTTTACCGACGAATTGTGCAAGAACCACGGCATGAAAGCCCCTCTCCTGCTGGGCGGGAGAGAGGTTGGGGTGAGGGGATTGTCTTGCGCATTGGCCGCGGGTGAGGGAAAATCGCCACTTGGTTGTTGCCGAAACTACGGCAAAACCAAGCAACAAAAAGCCCCTCTCCTGCTGGGCGGGAGAGGGGTTGGGGTGAGGGCATCTTACCCCTTGGCAACTTGTTGCTGATCGAGCATCCGTTGGGCGGCGCTTTGCAACGCTTCAACCCGTTCGTCATCGGGCAACAATTTGGCCAATTGTTTGTAGGTTCGCACTGCTTGACCATACTCTTGGACGCGCATCAGCACATCGGCCAACTGCTCGTAGGCATCTGCATCTTTTTGGTCGAGCGCAATCACTTGGTGAAATGAAGCGATTGCTTCTTCGTAATTACGTTGCTGAATCGAGAGCCGTGCAATTTCGCGCAATTGCACTACCGCATCTTTGGTGCGCAACGAGAGAATGTTAAAGCTAACCAAGTGTTGGCGGGCTTCGGTGTCGTTAGGCGCAATCTGCACAATTCTGTTGTACATTTCGGCTGCCTTATCAACCTTGCCCAAAGTCCAATAGACATCGGCTACTTGCTGAATGCTGGCGACTGCATCCTTGACCAAGCCTTGCTTGCGTTGCAGTTCGGCCAGTTCATCCAAGCCTGCCAAGCCCTCGTCAAGATAGCCCCGCCGCATCAACATTTGAGCATGACGCGATTTGATTGGGATATTCTTGGGTGCGAGCTGCAAGCCTGTTGCCAAAATCTCCAAAGCACGATCAAGCTGGCTTTGGCTTTCGTAGTAGCTTGCCAACTCGTCAAGTTGGGTCAAAGCCTCAGGCAAGCGCCCTTGGCGGAAGTAGATGTCGGCCAATTTGGTGTAGGCTTGGCGATCGTAGGGCAACAATTGCTTGACCCGTTGCAAGGCCTGAATTGCGCCTTCGAAGTTCTCGTTGGCGGCGTAGGCTTCGGCCAAGCGGCGTTGCAACTCGCCCTCGTTGAAGGGCTGGGCAAAGGCATGCTTGGTGCTCAGCGCTGGCACCGTGCCAGTAATTAGAATCGCCTCGATTTTGCGCAACTGCTCAATCGAGCCAGCAGCGTTGCCTTCGGCGATATAGCTATCGGCAATTGCTTGATAGACCAAGACTGGCGGAACCAAGGGATCGGCATCAATTTCTAGCAATTCGAGCGCCTGATTGAACGAGTGCATTGCCGATTGATGTTGCTTGGTTGATTGTTGAATTAAGCCCAAGAGAAACTGAATAATTGCCCGATCGGTAATCAAGGTGACCGAGCGATATTCTGCTTGCACATCGTTCAATTGCTGCGGATGGTTGGCCAACTTTTGCATCAAGCTCGCCACCGAATCCCAAATTGCATCGGGAAACTCGCCCATCATCGCCAAGGCAATATTGGCTTGGGCCATGACCACCAAATCATCGGGCTTTTGCACAATGACACGTCGGAACTCTTCCAAGGCTGCTTCCCAGCGTTCGAGCTTGAGCAGCACTTGGCCATATTGAGCGCGCAAATTGACGTTATCAGGTGCCCATTCAAGCAACTTGCGAAACTGCTCAAGCGCCTTGACCGTTTGGCCTTGGCGGAATTGTTGGTTGGCAACGTAGGCCAATTGTTCGGCAGCTTCGTCGTTGCGGCCTTGTTTGCGCAGCACTTCAGCCAATTCAGCCCGAATAATCGTGCTATCAGCAGAAAGATCAATTAATTTGTGATAAACCCCAATTGCCTTGTGAGTTTCGCCGCGGGCTTTGTAGGTTTCGATCAACAAATTGAGCTTTGATAAAGCTTGATCCATGCGCCCCAAACGTTCGAGAATTTCGGCCATGCGCAAGTGAATCGCATAAAATTCAAGATCGTAGCGAATAATTTCGTGGCAGGCATCGAGCGCAGCATACAAGAAATTTTGCTCGGTAAACGATTCGCTGGCCTCGACCAAGCGCTGAATGCGCTCGCTGCGGCCTTCGGTATCGATTGGGGTGAGCGGCGCAAAATGCACTTCGCTGGCTGGTGGCAAATTGGCAGCCAGCACATCAAGCGGGTCGATGTCGGTCAGCAAGCTTTGCGGCGAGTGAGCTAGATGGTTGGTATTGTTATTAATCAAGGCCTCAAGGCTGGCCATATCATCGATTGGGCTGGCTTCGACGCGGTTTTTGGGGCTGAGGAAATCGGTGATCGACGGCATCTTGCCCCAGGTTTCGGTCTGTGGTTCGGGCACAGCCTCTTCTGGCGGTGGCGCGTTCAAAATGCCCGTGCCAAGCATGCGCAATTTCGACATCATGCTGCGGTCGGTCAATTCTTTGGCTTTGGCATTGTATTGGGCTGCTTGTTCTGTGCCCCAACGCTTGCCCTGCAAAAAGCCCGCCAAGGTTGAATACAACGAGGCGGCCCGCGCTACGTCGCCAAGCTCAAGATAAATTGCCGAGGTCGCTTCGTACATATCGATCAAATCGCTGGCTTCTTCTTTGCCAATCGATTGCAAATCGACGTAGCGAATCGCTTGCTCAAACTCTTGGGCAGCGCGTTCCATTTGGCCAATTTTTTGGTAGATTGTACCAATCGCGAAGTGGGCCGAGAGCGCATATTCATCGTTGTTGCTGGCAATGTCGAGCACGCGCAAGGCATCTTGGTGGCGCTCAAGCTCATCGTAGATTAAGCCCAAGCTATATTGCATGTCGGCGCGTTCGGGCAGCACGTCGACCACCCGTTCATACATTTGGGCTGCTTGCTCCAACAAGCCATTATTTTGATATTCAATGGCCTCGTTGACCGCGCGTTCGATTTGCTCTTTGGTTTGTAAGCGGCCTTGGTCGGGCAATTGATCGCCGGTTGCCGCCGTAATTAAGGCTTGGCGAGCCAGATCGACTTTCTTCTTGAATTCTTGGGCCGAGAGGCTGGCAGGGTCGACGTTGAGTGCTTCGACCGCAGCTTCATCGGCGGCATCGTATTGCTCAACATCGTAAAATTGCTGGCCCAAATGCAAATATTCGCGAATTGCGCCAGGCTTATCGCCTGATTCAGCCAGCACCATGGCCAAGCGCACCCGTGCCTCTTCGTGGCTGGGGTGAATCTCCAAAATATCGCGGTAGGCGCGGACGGCCTTGAGCGGCAATTTTTGAGCGATCAAGCGCTCGGCCAACTGCATAAACAGATCAATCGCTTGATCGGTGTCGCCTTGAGCACGATAAATCTTGGCGATATATTCGCTGAAAATTGGATTATCAGGATTGCGTTTGAGCAATTCCTGCCATAATTGCAACGATTGCGGCAACTTATTGGTATGAAACAAGGCTGTGGCGACAGCCATCCGTGCCTGCTCGTGAGTTGGAAATTCGGTCATGGCGCGAGCGGCTTCAGTTAAGGCCTTGTTCCAATCGCCAGCACGTGATGCAAGCTGATATTGTTCTAACGCACGGTCAAAAATTGCTTGGTTCCCTGCCATCCGAACCCCCACAGACACAAGGATGAAGAACTTCGTTGGATAAGTGGCAATATTGCAACCAGTTGCCTGGATTAATGCTGCGCACTCGGCCCGTTGGCGATCTTACTTGTATCGAATGTTATTGTTACGTGTTGTTTGTCGATAGTCTTTCGCTTGGATTACGGTTTGTCTACAGAGTTCGATATCTAATAAACGCGAGGCAATCCGTGGATCAAGCTTATCTAAATCGACATTTGTTGTAAAAACCGTTGGTAAGTGATTATTATAACGGTGATTGATAATTTGGAACAATTTTTCGCGCGCCCAAGCAGTTGAACTTTCTGCGCCTAAATCATCAAGTACCAAGAGCTGAATATTGCGAATTTTCTCAAAACGCTCATCGTAGGCTACTTCGGAGCTTGGGCCAAAGGTCGAGCGCAGATAATCGAGCAAATCGGGCACGACCATAAAGATCGTCTGATACTCGCGGCGTACTGCTTCGTTGGCGATGGCGGCTGCAAGATGGGTTTTGCCACAGCCATACCCACCAACTAAAAGCAACCACCCTTTTGGTGCTTGAGCAAACGCCTTGGCGCGTCCAAAGGCTTCGTTAACCCCAACGATATGCGCGTTGAAGGTTGTAAAGGTTTTCGATTCAAAGGCCTGCAAATTACTTTGTTGCCATAGTTTATCACGTTGGCGGCCTTCTTTTTCGGCAAGTTTGCATTGGCAGGTAATCAAATGGCCAAAGTTCGGGTCGTTAATCGGCACATCCATGCAGAAATAGCCAGCGCCCTTACAAATCGGACAAATCTCCTCCATCGGAGTCGCCGCTTCTTCCGAAGAGGGCGGCATATTTGCCCGTGGTATATTTGCTGAGATCGAAAAGCTGCTCGGATCGATGCGACGTAGATTCTTTTCCATCGGTTTCCCACCGTTCTAGTATGCGCCGAATGTAGCGCCAATTGCGCACATTGGCTTCAACCGCTTTGGTGATGGCTTCTGCGAGCCATTCAGCGGGATATTTGGCGCTGGCCTCGTGCAATTGCTCAATCAGCAATGGCGTGAGCAGGCCAATATTTTTTTCGTATAGGCCAAAAATGGTTGGTTGGGCGGCGGGGCTAGCTTCGGGGGCAAGCACCCGTTGGCCTGCTTGGCGCTCGACCCAATGGCGGTTGGCTTGGGTATTGATCAAATACCAACTGACCACGCGGCCAGGCTCTGGGCTAATTAAGTGCAGCAATGTGCTGCGTTCAACGGCCAAACCCAAGGCCTCTTCTAAAACATCGCTGGTTGGGCGCAATTGCGAAACGCTACGTAAGGCCTGGGCTAACACAGGATCGTTGCATAACGCATCCCATGAAACCCGTTTGGCCCGCCCGCGCTGCTGGCTTACCAACCAAAAGATATGCAGGGTTACTTTAAGCTCAGCCAAATTGCTGATCGAGGGTAGAACATCGCTAAAGAATTCTGCCGGTAGCGGCACGAGATTCTCAGTTGAGAAGCCATGAAACGCCGCCACGGGTTGCCTCCAAAAGTAGCACTGCGCTGATTCGTCTGCACTCAATGATACCACATGCCGCAACGCTTGCGACCAACTATCCACGGTGGAATTCACTCACATCCAGCCTAGCGCCAAGCGAACGCTGGGAACTTCTCAGGGCCAATAAGCGTTATGCCTTTAATCTAATCCTTACTTCTCTATTAGCAAGATGGAGTTTCCTAATGCGCCGAATTTTAGGCCTTGTGGCAGTTTGTGTAGCGCTTTGGCACGTTTCGCCAGTTGCCGCCTGTAAAATGATGGAACCAACGATTGATAGTGTGACCCAACAAGCTGAACTGGTCGTTGTCGCAACTGTTACCAAGGTTGAAGGCAGCCAAGCAACCTTTAGCGTTGAAACGCCAATCAAAGGCAGCTTGCCTCAAAATGATCTCGATGTGCTCAACCATCAAATTCACAACGGCCCTGATTGTCAGCCAAATTTGGGCGATGGCAATCGCTTTGTCGAAGGCAGCCGTTGGGTTTTGTTCCTTGTGCCAACCACGCTCGACCCTGATATTACCTGGCAAACCGCCAGTTTTGGCGATTATGGCGCATTGAAAGTTGAACAAGATCAAGTAATTTATACCGAGCAAGGCGCACCCCAGCAACTGCCATTGCCCGATATGGTCGAAACATTGACCAATTTTAGTGGGCTTACGCCAAATCAAATTGTCGATCCTGTGCCTGGCAAGCCTGCGGTCGAGCCAGCAATTATGCCAACCCCAGACCCAGCTTTGGTCGAACCATTGCCCAATAGCAATGCTAACCCTGCGGCTCCAGTTGATGCTGCTCCAGCTGCAACCAATTCCAGCAGCAGCGCCCCAAGTTGGTTGCCATGGCTGCTGGTTGGCGTAGCCGTCGTTGCTGCAATCGGAGCCTTGATTGGCTGGCGACGTAGCCGTAGCGCACAATAATAATTCAATCCGTTGAGAGCTACTTGATTGAAAGGAGGCGACGATGCGTTGGATATGGGGCTGTATGCTTGGGTTGATCGTCGTTTTGTGGCCTGCAACGCCAGTTGCCGCATGCTCGATGATTGAACCAACTCTTGATAGCTTAACCCAACAAGCTGATCTGATTGTAGTGGCGACAGTTAGCAACATCGACGGTGATCAGGCCTTTTTCACCGTCGATACGCCGATCAAAGGTTCGGTTACGGGCGAACCATTAAGCGTGCTCAACCATATAATCGGCTATGATGCTGGATGTAAGCCAGAGCTTGCTGAGGGCAATCGCTTTGCTGAAGGTAGCACATGGATCTTATTTCTCAACCCAAATCAACTGAGCGCCTCAGCGACATGGCAAACGAGTAACTTTTACGATAATGGTGCGCTGAAAGTAGAGCAAGATCAGGTACGTTATCGTGAGCAAAGCCGCGAGCAAACGCAGCCATTAACTGATTTGGTCAGCACCCTGACGAATTATAGTTTGGCAGGCGGTCCCACCGCCACCGTGCTGCCAGTCGATCAAACTGCCGAGCCAAAAGTACAGCCGAGTATCAATATGCCAACCGCAACTCCAGAGGCCGTGCTTCCAGTTACCGAAACCACAGCCGAACAAGCAAGCGTTTTGCCGTGGGTTCTGGTTGGCATCGGTGTCTTGGCTGGTATCGGGGCCTTGATTGGCTGGCGGCGCAGTCGATAAAAATCAAAAGGCTATAGGCTATTGGATTGGCAAGCATTTCCGTTCCCTCAGCCCCCAACCCGCTCTCCCACTGAACGCGGGCGAGGGGGAGCACGCATGGATTGACCATGAATCATGCGAAAACCACCACATGAATCCCCTCGCTCACTTCACTGGACGCGGGCGAGCTGCTGTTTTACCGACGTATTGCGCAAGAACCATGGCGTTAAAGCCCCTCGCCCGCTGGGCGGGAGAGGGAGAGGGGTGAGGGAACGGAAACTATACCTATATACAATCTCCGCTAGCCAAAAGCCCATAGCCTCATTTCCTCTGCGCCTCTGCGTTAAAACCTATTTCTATGCGATGACACGGCGTGCTACAATGGTTGCTATGACAGAATTCAAGCAACGGTGCTTCGCCTTATGCCATCAGCCAAGTATTACAACTATCTCCAAATATTTCAGGCCAAACGCTTAGAACGCGATTACAAACATCTCCTCGCAGAGCCACAATACCATGGGCTAGCCCAGTTTTTTCTTGAAGATATGTATGGGCCATATGATTTTCATGCCCGCGATACCCAAGCCCGCCGTTTACACCAATTTATTCATTTGGCTCCGGGCTTGAGCATCGAAGATATTGAGGTAACGCTTGATTTGCTCAATCTCACGGTTCGGCTCGATCAGCAGGTTGCCGATTGGCTTGAGCACAATGGCGTAGCCCTGCCATTTAGCGAAGCTCAATACGAAGATGCCTATTATCGGGTCAATAGTTTTGAGCCACGGGTTCGCCAAATCGAGCTGATCAACGAATCGCTGCGGCGTGTGCATCGCTTATCGCGGATTAGCCTGCTTGGCACGGCGCTCAACAATACCAAAACCTTTGCCAAACTGATGGGCATGGGCGAATTGCATCGCTTCTTGCGCCGTGGTTATCAGGCCCTGCTACCAGTTCACGATCTCAAGCCCTTTCTGACCCAAGTGACCCATACTGAGCTTGATCGGCTCAAACGGATTTATCGTTTGGTATAGCCCAAGCCTTGTAAGGCCCGTTCTGCCTCGTGATGTTCGTTCCAATCGATGTCGCCGCTGGCGTAAATGATATTGCCTTCGTGACCTTTACCGAGCAAAAGCACCACATCGCCAGCTTTGGCTGTAGCCAGCGCTTGCTCAATCGCTGTGCGCCGATCAGGAATTAGCCAGCAGTTTTGGTCGATAATTTTGCCCTCAGCTTGTGCTCCTGCCGCAATTTCCTGCAAAATCTGCATTGAATATTCGGCGCGGGGATCTTCATCGGTCAGATACAGCAGATCGCACCATTTGGCGGCAATTTGGCCTTGAATCGGGCGTTTGGCCCGATCACGCTCGCCTGCCGAACCAAAGACCGCAATCAAATTGCCTTGGGTCAACGGGCGGAGCATGCTCATCACTTGCTCAAACGAATCGGGATTATGAGCATAATCGACCAGCACGCTAAATGGCTGGCCAAGCTCAACTTGCTCCATCCGACCGTTGATGCCAGCAATCGCTTCGAGCCGCTGAATTGCTGCCGCCAAATCCACCCCGCGAGCCACACACACGCTCAGCGCCGCCAGCACATTGTAGACATAAAATGTGCCGACTAATTGCAAATTCAGCTTGAACGTGCCTTGGGGGGTTTGGGCCGTGAAGCGCAGGCCTTTGCTGGTCGAAACAATCTCGGTTGCGCGTAAATCGGCTTCAGTATGAATTGCATAGCTCAGTTGGCGCACTTGGTTGCCAGCTGCCAGCCGATACTGCTCAGCGTGGGGATCATCTGCATTGACGATTGCCACTTTTTCAACGGTTGTGGTTTGGCCAAGAATTGCTTTTTGGCTGGGGCTGGTGCTCAGCAAATGGAACAATTGGGCTTTATCGGCGCGATATTGCTCGACCGTGCCATGGTAATCGAGGTGTTCGTGGGTCACGTTGGTAATTAATGCCACATCATAGGCACAATCGCCAAGCCGATTCCAACGCTGCGATAAGCCATGCGAAGTGCTTTCCACCACTGCATAACGACAGCCAGCAGTGACCATTTCGCGCAGCATGGCCTGAATTTCCAAGGCCTCAGGGGTTGATTGGCGGGTTTTGTTGGCCCATTGGCGTGGGCCAATTTTAAAATCGACGGTGCTCATAAAGCCAACCAACTCGCCGCTGGCTTCCAAGGCTGCCGCCGTTAAAAAGGTAGTCGTAGTTTTGCCCTTCGAGCCAGTAATGCCAATCACTTCTAATTGGTTGGCGGGGTAATCGTAGAAGGCGGCGGCAATTGGCGAGAGCGCAACTTTGGCATCGGCAACCAGGGCCGAGGGAATGCTGGCTGGTGGCGCTTGATTGGGATCATCATAGACCACCGCCACCGCGCCTTGCTCCAAGGCCGCCGCAATATAGCGATGGCCATCGACGTGTACACCATTGATCGCCACAAACAGCGCGCCTGGCGTAACCTTGCGCGAATCATAGGCCACGTTGCTAATGGTTGTGCTATGATCACCGGCGGCTTGATGGGCAACATGCAATAAAAGTTCAGCCAACGATTTCATCAATTATTCCTATTCAGAACGGCGGCGCTGCCAAAGCCAATACGCCGGACGCAAGAAAACACGATCATAGGCTGGCAGATAGCGGACTGGTTGGCCGCCCCAGCCTTTTTTGAAGCGATACACCCCGGCCATGCCCGTGGCTTGCGCCGCTTGTTCTAAGCGTTCGCGCTCAACAGGGTCGGTCGTAGTTTCAAGGGCTAAGAATGCTTCGGGAATGCCCCAAAAATCGTAGAGCGTGCAGCCACGTTGCTTGGCCCACGTAATCGCTGCCCATTGCAAGGCATGGCTGGCGGCAAATTTCAGGCCTTCTTCGTTGGTGCCGCTATACATATATTGGGCTTCAGCGCCTTGGGCAAACACCAAAAAGCTGCCAATCACCCGACCTTCGCGTTCAGCAATCAACAAGCGGGCTGCACCATCGGGCTGATCGCCACCAAACAAACGCCACGCTTGCGCGTAATACTCGCGGCTATGAATGCCAAACTTAGCGCGTTGGCTGGTAGCTTGCATAATTGCATAAAACTGGTCGAGATCGGCCTCGGTTGTGCCAACTCGAATCGTCACGCCTTGGCGCTCGGCACGGCGCACATCGGCGCGATGGCCTTTGCTGGCTTGGGCTTGCAAGGCTGCTAACTCTGGCTCAAGCTGAAGGTGAATCGAGGCGCTGGGTTGCATACTGCTGCTTGGCTCGTAGCCTGCCAACAACAGCTCAGAATGGAGTTCTGCAGGCGTTCCTGCATCAAGCAGATTTGGCTCTAAGCGCAAAAATGCGGCCCAACGCTTGCGGGCCAAGCGCTCCAAACTTTGCACCAACAAGCGATTGGCTGCTTGATCAGCTGACCAAATTGGGCCACGCGGCACATAGGCCACCCGCAAGCCATATTGCGAGCGCCACAAAATTTGTGCTCCGGCGCAAAACCCATGCTGATTGTAGATGGCGATGCGTTGGGGTTGCCAGCCAAATTGGGCTTTGAGCTGGCCCCATTCTGCTTGTTGTAAGAGATGGGCTGTGGGCTGAGCTGCTAGCTCCGCCGACCACTGCGCCGCATCAAGCTCGCGTAGCGCAAAACTCACGCTTGGCCTCCTCGCCATAACCGTTCAGCAAACCCGTGTTCGGCCACGCTGGCTGCATAAGCGCTTAGCTCTTGCTCCATCGCTGCGACCGTGCCAAACAACTCAACCATTTGGCTGGCATAATCGGCAACCGCAGCCAGTTTGGTGGCTAAAGTTTGGTCAATTTGAAGCACTTGATCAAGCGTTGGTTGAATTTGGGCCAAGCGTTGCTCGCGGGCATTGTTGCGGGCAGAATAGGGCAAATCTTCATACCAACGCAGGTTTGATAAGACCTTTGCTGCCACGCCATGGGTAATTTGATGATCAACGTGATTACCAACCGCCAAAGGTGCATACCACTGCGCAGCAGGATATTGCTTAGCGAGAGCTTGAAGTTGGCTGGTTAAGCTATCCCACAGCAAATCGTTGGGCATTGGCGTGCCAAAAATCGCCTCGACTGAATCGTAGGCAGGGTGGCGATAAATCGCATCGTGTTGCTCAAGCAAGAGCAAATCGGCTCCAAGCCGATCGGCGGCAGCTTGATCTTCGGCCCGCCGAATGGCAATGGGATCGCTGTCCGCGCCCCAACGCTGGTGCAAATAGGCGGCAAAACTGTTGAGTTCGCCGCTCGGTGGTGCACTGCAAATTGTAACGATCAAACAACGCTCGCCAGCAGCATGCCAACCAGCCAGCGCACCGCCAAGCGAGAGCGCCGCATCATCGAAATGTGGCGATAAACAAATGTGTTGATACATAAGCACAGAGAACATAGAGCATAGAGCATAGCTGCCTTATGGATATGTTCGGCTCCTTGTTACTAACTGAGGGGTCGGGGATTAGGCTCGCCCAAGCTTCGTGCTCTTCGTTAAAAAGCTTACGCCTTGGCCCAACCACCGATCCCAATTTCACCCTTCATCCCTCATCCTTCATCCTTTGCGCTATTCCTCGTCGTCCTCACCATACCAATACTCGTCTTCGTCCTCATCGTCGTCGTCAATTGGCAACGATTGCATGGGGTCGTCGAAGAATTGGAGTTCTTTGAGTGCTTCGACGGCGGCTTCGCGACGCACGCCATCGACTTCTTTGATCAGTTGTTCAAGAAAGCGGCGGGCGGCAGTACCACCAATTTGGCCAAGCGCCCACATAGCGGTGGTTGCAACTTCGATGTCGCCATCGGCGGTAGCGCGAGCCACGTGATTAACGATCGATTCGGCCAAATCGCCAAGCTCGCCTGCTGCCCGCACTGCTTCGAAGCGCAACAATGGCTCGTTGGAACGCAAGCTGTTGGTAATGGTTGGCAGCCATTGATCTAAGCCAGTGCGACCCATGGCGCACAGCGCGGCAGCTTGCCAACCATCATCATAGCGTTGGTAGGCTGTGCCAATTTCTTGATTGACGCGGGGATCGCTATCGGCCAAATAGCCTAAAGTTTCCAAGAGCCGTTGACGCACTAAGGGCGAGGTTTGCTGATCGTCATAGGCAGCCCAAAGTTGCTGTGATAACTCGTTGCTGGTGCGCTGATCGAGATTGCCTTCGCCGGCGCGCAAAGCCCATGCGCCAAGCGTGATTGCTGCATTGGCGCGCACGCCATCGTCTGCGTCGTTAACCAATAATTCGCTTAAACGCCGCAAACTGGAGCGGCGGGTATCCTCAGCCATGCCTTTGACGGCGGCAATTCGAATCGCTGGATCTTGGTCGGTGAGCAAAATGCTAAATACTTCGCGAAAATCAAGCTCTAGGCTAGCCTCGGCGACTTCTTGCATGGCTTGGGCCAAGTTGCGGCGATGGCTTGGCTCGATGCGCGTCCATTCAAATTCAAAAGTTTCAGCTTCATCTTGGTCAAGGTCGTTAAAAACTTTGAGTCCGCTCAGCACGATTGGGCGATCATGGTCGCCAATTTCGATGATTGCTGCTTCAATATCGCGTTCATTTTGTTCTTCGGTCATATTTCACCTTCGTGATAGCATTGCGTTTTAGTCTACCACGGATAGATCAACGACTTTTGCTAAAGTTATCGTAGTAGATTGGCAAAGCCCCTCACCCCAACCCCTCTCCCGCCCAGCAGGCGAGGGGCTTTTGAATACTGTGGTTCTTCTGCAATACGTGGTAAGCCACAAGTGCTCCCCCTCGCCCGCGTTCAGTGGGAGAGGGGGCTAGATTGTTAAGATCCCCTCACCCCAACCCCTCTCCCGCCCAGCAGGCGAGGGGCTTTAACACCGTGGTTCTTGCGCGAATTGCGGTGAACAATGGCGGCTCCCCCTCGCCCGCGTTTTCGTGGGAGAGGGGGCTGGGGGGTGAGGGCTTACATCCCCGATCCCTGAATCCTGACCCCTAGCCCCTGATCCCTCGCGTTACTTCCGTTCGTAGCGCCGAACTTCGAGGTCTGGCTGCAAGCGGCCTTGTTGCTCTTCGCCAAGGGTTTCTTCGCTGGGCACGGTAATCGTGTCGGGATCGCCATCGGAAATAAATTTAAGGTCAGGCCGTTCTTCAAACAGCTGATACCAATATTCCAATTGCGAATCGACAGCTTGGGTGCGCCGAATGTGGTAGGGATCGAAGGTTTGCGAGTAGGGCGAGGGGCTGGCTCCGCCGGTCACATCGACGGCGGCGCTCAAGGTGTAGCTTTCGCCTTCCGATTCACCTTCGCGCACTAAGCCTTCATTGGCGGGAAACATACCCAAGGGATAGCTCAGGCTGGTGACTTTATAGCCATCGCCGATGCGCTCTTCAAGTTCTTTGATTGAGAACGCCAATTGCCATTGAATCTGTTCTTCGTCGGCTTCGTCGAGGCGTTGGTGGGTGTAGGTATGGGTGCCAACCTCGCCGCCCAAGGCCACAATTTCTTGCAGCTTTTGGGTTGCCAGTTCTGGCTGACCAAACAACACTCGTTCCTTGACATCAACATCGATCAATGGGAAGAACACGCCAATCGCTGGGAAATCTGGGTGTTCAGCAGCAAATGCCTGCAAAATGCCCATAGCCGAGGTTGGGTCGATTGTGCCATCTTCGAGGTAGCGGAACTGACCATCTGATGAATCATCGAAGGTCAACACGACTGGCGATTTGCCCAAGGGCACAGTGATATTATTTGTAACCAAATCACGCAAGGTCATTGGGTAAAAATTATTGGCATACAACCACTCTAAATCATCGCGCAGCTTCTCGGGCGAGCGGCTATACTCTGCATCGGGCGATTCAATTAAGTGATATTCTAAGACCAAGACCCAGCCAATCTCGTTGGGCGCATATTTAGCGAGATCCGCATCGCTCAAGCCAGCAGGGGTTGGCGAGGCAGCGGGGGTTGCTGTTGCGGCGGGCGTTGGCGAAGCAGCCGTCGTTGGCGAGGCGGCAGTGGTTGGGCTAGCAGCAACAGTTGTGGTTGCTGTTGGAGCTTGAGTTTGGGGCGCTTCAGTGGCAGTACCTTGACCGCAGCTAAGCAACACTCCACAAACCGTCAAACCCCACAGTCCACGAATCCAACGTCGAATCATGCCTACAGTACTCCTTATCTTTGCGATCAGCACCACGATCTTGTGCTATTATCGTGCGCGATTCTATGTTAATCATCATACTCGATCTTGCCGACCCACCGTAGCGCGAGAGAAGCGTGAGAAGCTGACAAATTCCTGAGACAGTTCCGCTAAGGCGCGGTTTGTTAACTGGAGGACTGCCCATGGCCTTCGCCACACCCGAACAGGTGCACCGTTACCCTCGTCGGTTCAAATGGATTTTTGAGGTGCTTTGTACTGTCCTCATTGTCGTTGCTGTGGTGCGCTGGGGACGTGCCGTTTTGCAGTATCTCTGGGATAGCCGCAATATCAACGCCGCCTTTATCGCCCGTGACACGTTTTACGAACCGTTAGTTAACTGGTTCAACCAAACTGGTCAATCGCGCCCCCGCATCCGCGATTTGCTCGATCTTGCGCCCTCGTTTGGCTGGTTGGGCTTAGCCTTGCTCGTGGTTGTCTTTGTTCGTAATTTCTTCCCCACAATTCGCACCAGTAGCCGTGGTATTTTAATTGAATGGGGCAATGGTTGGTTGCCCGTTGGTTGGGAGCAAGTGAGCGGCTTGCGGGTTACCGAGGATCTCTCAGGCGAACGCTTTGTGCTGTTGTTGCAAACCAACAATAAAGCCTTGACCAGTTGGCATCGCTTTTATAGCTTGCTCTATCGGTTTAGCTTGCGCCGTGGCGTACTGATTACCTCGGGCATCTCCGATTTTCTGCCGTTGGTGCGTATGCTCACCAGCGAGCTTGAACAGGTGGCGCGCCAAACCAAACAACCAGTTGTTAAGCTTGATGAAAAGGCTTCCTCGCCGTTGTTTCAGCTGTTGCTCAGCCCAGCTGGCTTTTTCAGCCGCCGCTCCAAGAGCGATAAAGACTATGTGGAATACGCCACTCAAGCAGGGCTAACCGCCCAACCTGGCCGCGTTGCCAGCATTATGGCTACCTATCCCAAGCGCATTAGCACCTTGCTGGTTGGCGGCACGGCAATTATGGCGGTGCTTGGGCTGCTGCGTGTGCTCGATATGCTGCGCCAATGGATTGGCCTGAGCTTTGGCTTGGGCGGTATTTTTAGCAGCGCTCCCTTGCCGTTTGATCAAAGTGTTTGGTGGCTGCCAGTTGCCGCAGTGCTCTTGCTGGTCGTCTTAATTCCCATGTTGGTGGTGGTGCGTAACATTCTGCCCGATATTGAATCGCGCCAAGAAGGCTTGATGGTGCGCTATTTCAATCGCTGGCTGCTGGTGCGCTGGGAAGAAATTATCGCCGTCAAAACCGCCAGCCTCTCGGAAGATAATCATGTGGTGCTGATCCAAACCACCAACCAAAGTTTGAAGTTGATGCATCATCTTTCGTCGTTGCTGTTCGATGGCTCGAATGCCCGCGGGGTTTTATTAACCTCAGCCTTGAGCGTTTACGATCCCTTGGTGCAGCAAATTGTGCTCGAAGTTTCGCGCCGCCAACGACCGAACGAGCAAGATGAAGGTATCTTGACCGAAGACGCGCCAGCGTGGTTGTTGCGCTTGATGTTCAAACCGAGCGAGGCGATCGATCGCATGGTTTCCAATATTTTGCGCCGCGAAGATAGCGACAAAATTAAGTTTGAGACGATGATTGCACTTGGGCGGCCAATGCTTTGGCTGGCAGCAATTCCTACATTAATGCTTTTAGTCGAGCGCCATATCAACGGCGTGCACTATCCAACCGTTGGCTCAATTATCAATGTCTTGATTTTTGCTGGTTTCTGTTTGTTGGAATACCCGATTGCCGCCGCTGTCGCCCGCTTCAGTGAACGCAATATGGATGGCGATGCCCACTTGGCCCGCCCATTCTATCTCTACCCAACTGCCCAATTGCCCCGTATTGTCGTCATGTTGGGTGCATTGTTGCTATTGGTCTTAAATGTACCATTGTTGCCAATTTTGCTCTGGATTGGCGCAGCAATTTGGTCATTCCTGCTGACCTCTGGTTTGTGGGAAGGGCTATATGGCTGGAGTGGTGGTAAATTATTAGGGATTGGGGCAATTCCAGCAATTATTCAGGTGATCGCGCTGATGATGTGGGCTTCGATGAGTTAATCAATTGTCTAGCACCGCAGAGGGCGCTCAAGCGTGGCGCTCTCTGCGGTTTTTTTATTTGCGAGGAGCAGTATGCAAACCTACGATCTGATTATTATTGGGGCTGGGCCAAGCGGCTTGAGCGCGGCCATTGCCGCCCAAGCAGCAGGCTTCAGCTATCTTGTGCTCGAACGTGGCGCAATCACCAACACGATTATCAATTATCCGCTGCAAACAGCGTTTTTTAGCACAGCACCCAATTTGACCATTGGCAATGTGCCATGGAGCAGCATTCATCCCCATCCAACCCGCACCGAAGCGTTGGCCTATTATCGCGGTGTGGTTGAGCATTTTGGCTTAAATATTCATGTTTACGAGCCAGTTCAAGCGCTGGAGCGTTTAGCAGATGGCACGTTTCAGCTGCAAACCACCCGCCACGATCAAACCAGCGCCAGCTATCAATGCCAAGCAGTGATTGTGGCCAGTGGCTCATATGATACGCCAAATCAGTTGGATATTGCTGGTGCTGAATTGAGCAAAGTGCTGCATTATTATCGCGAAGGCCACCCCTACTATCGCCAAAACGTCGCAGTGATTGGCGGAGGCAATTCTGCTGCCGAGGCTGCGCTCGATTTGTATTATCACGGCGCAAACGTGACGATCATTCATCAATTTGCCAGCCTCGATCAACGAATTAAGCCATGGATTGCTGCCGATTTGCAGGCATGGATCAACACAGGCAAGATTCAGCCCTTCTGGGAAGCCAATGTGACGGCGATTAGCCCAACCAGCATTCAAATAACCAAGGCCGACGGCTCGCAGCACGAACAGCCCAACGATTGGGTTTTTGCCCTAATTGGCTATCGCCCGAATACGAGCATGCTCGAATCGGCTGGAGTGCAGGTTGATGCCGATGCTGTGCCAAGCCATGATCCAGCGACATTTGAAACCAACGTGCCGAATTTGTTTATTGCTGGGGTTTTGGCGGCAGGCTCCCATCCAAGCAAAATCTTCATCGAAAATGGTCGCGAGCATGGTCCTGCGATTATTGCGGCCTTGCGCCAACGCTGGGCGGGCAAAGCCTAATGGAGATTGAAGGTTTTCGTTGGTTGTTGAGCGCTGCTGGTCAACAATTGCTGGCCGAGTTGAGCGCCGATCCTGAGCTGAACGAAGCAAACTTTTTGCGCTATACCACCAAGTTGCGCAAACGCTATCCAGCAGAGGCGGTCACGGCGGCGTTGGAAACCAGCTTGTTGCGGCGAGCAGCCCAAGCCAAATTTCCCCAAGCCAGCCAGCTCTATTTTACCCGTGAGTCGTTGGAGCAGGCCACGCCTTGGCTGGTGGCCAACTATCGCCAACGCCATTTTGCTGCTGGCTCGCGCTTGGCCGATTTGGGCTGTTCGGTTGGCGGCGATGCCTTGGCGCTGGCCCAAAGTTGCCATGTTTTGGCGCTTGATCGTGATCCGTTGCGCTTGGCAATGCTGGCGGCCAATGCTGAAACGCTTGGCTTGAGCAATAACATTGCCATCCAAGAGGCCGATTTTACCAGCTTGGAATTTGCTGGCTACGATGGCTTGTTTATCGATCCGGCGCGGCGCAGCAATGGCAAACGAATTTGGGATGTTGAGCACTATCAGCCGCCGCTTTCGACGCTTGAGCGTTGGCGCAGCCAAGTGCCAATTCATGGAGCCAAGGTTGCGCCTGGCATTCCCGACGATGCCGTGCCTGCTGGCTATGATCTCGAATTTATTTCGCTTGATGGCGATTTGCGCGAGGCGAGTTTGTGGTGGCATGCTGGCCAAAACGGCGGTCAACGCAAGGCCGTGGTGCTGACCAGCGCTGGCAATGAATTCAGCATTATTGCCAATCCTGAGCAAGCAGCGGCGGCACTGAGCGAGCCATGCGGCTATTTGTACGAGCCTGATCCGGCGGTGATTCGGGCGCATGCGGTGGCTGATCTGGCGGCGCAACATCATTTAGCGCAATTTGATGCCAGCATTGCCTATCTCACCAGCGACAGCTTGGTGCAATCGCCATTGCTCAGAGTTTGGCAAATTGAGCAATGGCTGCCGTTTAATCTTAAGGCTTTGCGTCATGCCTTGCAGGAGCGCGAGATTGGGCGCGTGACGGTGAAAAAGCGTGGCTCGCCAATTACGCCAGAGGAGCTGAGCAAGCAACTGCGCTTGAAAGGTCGCTATGAACAAACCTTAGTGCTGACCAAATTGCAAGGCCAGCCGATTGTGCTGCTGGTTAAACTGCGCTGAGTTGCACGCTATCTGCTGCATATCAGCCGCATATCAGCTACATTTGCTGTTTAAACCGCTATAAACTACGTCGTAGAAATAAACAGAAGTAGGAGGTTTGTATGGCAGCAGCACTTTCACGCCGCAGTTTTCTGAAAATAATGGCCTATTCGACCTTGGTCACAACCGCTGGCACGCTTGGCGCAGCAGCCTATGGCTTCAATGTCGAAGCCGAATGGCTGAGCATCCACGAAGAAACGATCGTTTTGCCGCGCTTGGCCAGCGCCTACGATGGCTATCGAATTGCCCATTTGAGCGATATTCACATTGACGATGTGCTAATGACGCGTGAGCATTGGCTGACCACGGTGCGCATGGTCAACGCCCAAAAACCAGATTTGATTGCGATCTCAGGCGATTTTATTACCAACGATGCGAGCCGCTATGCCGAGGATTTGGCGGTTGGCTTGGCGATGCTCGAAGCGCCCGACGGGGTTGTGGGTGTGTTGGGCAACCACGATTATTGGAGCGATGGCAATGGCGAGACGGTGCGCCAAGTCTTGCGCGCAACTGGCATTCACGATCTCACCAATCGGGCGATCAGCCTCAACCGTGGCAGTAGTAAATTACACTTGGCGGGCCACGATGATCTTTGGCCCAACCCGCTTGGCCCCAACGACCCAAGCACGATGAAGCCAGTGCTTGATCGCTTGGTAAGCGAGTTGCCAAGCAACGATGCGGCAATTATTTTGGTGCACGAGCCTGATACCGCCGATTTCACCGCCAGCTACAATCGCTTCGATTTGCAGCTCTCTGGCCATGCCCATGGCGGCCAAGTGCGGGTGCCAGTCAAAGGCGCGCTGCTGCTGCCCTATTTGGGTATGCGCTACCCCGACCATCGCTATAATCTTGGTTCGCTAGTGCAATTTACCTCGTGGGGCTTGGGCTGTAGCTGGCCGCAAGTGCGCTTTGGCTGTCGGCCAGAGATTGTGATGCTCAGCTTAGCATGTGCTTAACCTCAGATGAGTATCAGCCGATTTTGAGCAAGCCAGCGGCCAAACTGTGGTATCCTAGGGCCATAGGGCATAACCAATTAGGAGGATTGCAGGTGAAAGCCACAACCACACCACTACGCCGTGTCATGAGTATTGCAGCAGGCATCGCGCTCGGCATTGCCCTCGGAGGCATCATCAGCATGTTTATTTTGGTGCTGATTCTGATCTAAAATAATAAACATCACGGGGCAAAGTAGCCCCGTGATTGGCGGTTAAATTAATCCCCGACCTTTGAACTCCAGATATTTATTAATCACCGAAACTGTGAGTTTATTCGCTGGCACATCGATAGTGTGTACACCAGCTTGGTTCAGCGTGTCGAGCACCACGCGGCGTTCATCGAGCACCATTTCGGCCACCGCTCGCTCATAGACATCGGTCGAATTTTGGGTTGATTTACCAACGTAGCCAACTAAGTTGGGGTCGCTCATCACCACACACAATGCCAAGTGGGTTTTGGCCAAACGTGCCATATGCTGAATCAAAGGCTTAGCTGTATCCATCGTGCTGAGGTCGGTAAAAATCACCACCAGCGAACGCCGCTTGTTCTTCAAGCCCAAGTAGGAGATAGCGCGGCCATAATCGGCCTCGACTGGCTGTGATGGCAAGTTATACAGCATCTCCAACATTTGATAAAACTGGGCCTTGCCCCGTCGCGGCTGCAAAAAGCGCCCCACATGGTCGGCAAACGACAGCATGCCAATATGATCGCCCTTGAGCATCGCCACATAGCCGAGCATCAAGGCGGCGTTAATTGCATAATCCAGCTTGGCAATATCGTTGATCGTTGGGCGCATCAAGCGGCCTGTATCAATGACCGAAACCACATATTGCGAGCGCTCAGTTTCGTATTCGGCGGCAATTAGCTTGTTGCGGCGAGCGCTGGCCTTCCAGTTAATCGAGCGAAACTCATCGTCGGGCGTGTATTCGCGCAAGCGCTCAAACTCAGTGCCCGAGCCAAAGACCCGCGCTGTCCGCAAACCAAGCTCAAACAACATGCCTTTGCGGGCCAGCATATCGTATTTGCGCACATCAAGCACATTTGGGTAGACCTTAACCAATTCGTCGAAGGCGATTTTTGATTGGCGCAAAAACGTGCCAAGGGTGCTGGTGTAGCGCAGGTTGATATTGCCAAAGCGATAATCGCCGCGCCGCAATGGCCGCACATGATAGCTGACTTCTTGTACGCTCTCTGGCTCGATCTTGGTTTTGAGAATCAGCGCATCGCTGGGAAACTCCACCGGGAATTCGTCGCGAATTTGCAGATCGAGGGTGCGTTGGCTTTGATTATGCACGGCCAGTGTAATCAGGTTTTGTTCGCCAATCGAAAGCTTTGGTTCGTTGATGCGCGCCACTTCCAATAATGTTGGCTTGGGCGTGATAAACCAATCGACGGCCACAAAGCCAATCAGCAACAGCACATAGACCCAGATTGTCCAGCGGAAATCGGGGTTTTCGGCCCCGATGACCACCGGCACTAGGCCTGCGAGCAGAATTCCTAATAAACGGCGCGATGGAATCATCAGCGAGGAACCTCAATACGCCCCAAAATCCGGGTCATGGCGGTATCTGGGGTTAAACCTTCAATCTCTGCCTCTGGTTTGAGAATAATCCGATGGCGATAGACTGGGCGGGCCAAGAATTTGACATCATCGGGCACAACATACTCGCGGCCTTGCATTGCCGCATAGGTTTTGGCAGTCAAGAGCAAGGCAATCGAGGCGCGTGGCGAGCCGCCCAGCACCAAATCTGGCGAGCGGCGTGATTCTTGGGCAATGGCATTGATATAGTTGATCACGCCATCTTCAACCCGCAAGCGCCCAATTTCATCGCGACAGCGCATAATCGTTTCTGGCGTGACAGTTTGTTGCAAATTGACGTTGCTCAAATTACGCGCATTAAAGCCTTGGTTATAACGGCGCAGCACCTCGAACTCAACTTCTGGCGGGCTATAGCCAACCAACACCTTGAACAAAAAGCGGTCGAGTTGGGCTTCGGGTAGCGGGTAGGTGCCTTCGTATTCCATTGGGTTTTGGGTGGCAATCACGAAAAATGGCTGTGGCAAAGGCATCGTTTCGCCATCGATCGTAACTTGCTGCTCTTCCATGGCTTCGAGCAGGGCAGCTTGGGTTTTGGCAGGAGCGCGGTTAATTTCGTCGCCCAACAAAATTTGGGTAAAAATTGGGCCTTTGCGCAAGCGAAACTGGCTGGTTTGCATCTCGTAGACGCTGGTGCCCATCACATCCGAGGGCATCAAGTCGGGGGTAAATTGCACCCGCTTAAACTCGGCTTGCACCAAATGGGCCAAGGTTTTGGCCATCAAGGTTTTGGCGGTGCCAGGCACACCTTCGAGCAAAACGTGGCCGCCGCTCAGCAAAGCAACCACGAGCTGCGTCCAGGTTTCCTCTTGACCAACAATAACTTTTGTCGCCTCTTGGCGCATATATTCGGCAACTTGTTTAACCAGCATTGATCCTCCAATATCGTTCTCACGAGCACCGCACGATGCCCGTAGCCTAGGCAAAAAGAGCGTGCTTAAACCCGACCTTGTTGTTCCCATGTTTGAATAAAGCGATCAATATCGCTGACCAAGGCCAAGATATTGGCTTCGCTTGGTTTGGGTTGGCTTAGATGGTTGAGTAAATGGGCAAGGTGATTGCGATCAATTGTATCGGAATAGCGTTGAACTTCGTTGATAAATTGTTGATCATCAAGCTTTGGATTAATTCCATAGGGCTTGGCAATTCGGCGTTTGAGGTAGGTTTTATAGTGAGCCTGCATATGTTCAGCTTGGCGGCCCCGTTGAAACAGATTCGCCATCGATTGCACATATTCGCTGCTATTGCGCTGCATCAAATCGATTTTGCTGGGCACAATTTGGCCAAAGCGGCGGCCTGATAATAACGCCCACAGCCCAACAACAATCGCGCTATACAGCATTGCTGCAACTAATGGCGAGTAGGGTTTGGCGGGCACTGGCGCAGCTTTTGGTGGCAAAGCGCGGCCATGATGCACTTCATCGAAGGCAATCGTGCCACCTGCTGGTGTTCGATTAACCATATTCAAAATGAGGCGCGCATTGCTTTCACGAAACAAGCCAATGTTGGTAAAAATATCAACATTAGTCGAAGCGTAAATCATGCCGCTGCCACGGCTAATGCCGAGCAAGGTTGGCTGCTGCTCCGTGCCGATAATCACTTGGCTATTTTGGCGGGTTCGCTCAAAGTAGGTCATTGTGTGATACTCTTCGAGGCTGGTAACATCAGGATTGACCAAGCCGTGGCTGGGTTTGGTGGTTGTAACTGGATTCAGGTCCTCATTGGGTTTAACTGTCAAATCTAAGCGTGTGAAGATGCCATTTTGTTTAGTATCAACGATAATCAACGTCGCGCCCGTTTCTTCAACCCAGCGCAAAACTGCGTCAATCTCATCAACTTGCCAACCATTGAAGCGTTCCGAAGGCAACGAGATCATGACATTGATTTTTTGATCAAGGTCATCAAAACGGCGATATTCGTAGATTTCGGTTTGATAGCCAATTTTGCCGAACCAGAGTTGCAGGGCCGCCGCGCCAAGCGCACTTTCATTGTAAATCGAGCCAGTTTCGCTATTATTGGTTTGCAAATCGAGCGAGCTGACCAAAAAAAGCACCAGCGCGATAATGCCAACAACAATGGCAATGGTTTTAACTTTACTACTCATCTTAGCGTACCTCGCGCAGGCTTGTCACTTGTTGGCGATAGTGATCAAAGGTTGTTTGATCCACCTCGGCAATCCCATACCAGACCCGATCGAAGGTCTGAATCACGGGGGCTAGGCGCTGATGCAACGGCGTGTTGCTGGGCACTGCTGCCAAAACTTCGCGGTTGGTCAAGGTACGGTCGTAGCGCAACATGCCGCGTTCCTCCAGCCATAACAAGGTTGAAAGATACAAATAGCGCACTGCATCGCGAAAATTAGCTTCTTCGGCGGCGACTTTATCGGCGCGTTCAATGGCCTGGACACTGGTTAATTTTTGCTCTTCAGCTGGGTCTTTACGGCGGGCAATCTTGACATTACTGCGTTGCACGGTTCTGGCAATATACAGAATTAGCCCCAGCACAAACACCACCGCAATGACCGTAAAGCACGAGGTTAGGCCTTCGCCAAAGAGCCAGCGCAGAAAATTGAAATTAGATGGTGCTGGTGCGTCTTGGGGCTTGAGTTTATCAAATGGGTCGGTATTCAAAATAACCTTTAAGGTTTCGAGGTCTTGGGGAGCAGATTCGCGCCCAGCGGTCAGGGCTTCGAGCATCGCTGCCAAGCGATCGCGGATAATTGGCAAATTTGGCGTTGTGCTCGCCAAAGCATCCTTGAGCCATTGATGATTAACTTCAATCAAATCTTCGCTGCGCGTGCGGATATGCTTCAGCGCAACGATTTTGTCGCTGGCCTCGCGCAGCCCAATTTCATCAGTGCGTTGGGCTGCGGTAAAGGCTTCGCGTAGCAATTGGGTATATTCGTTGACGCTAACAACCTCAGGCGCTTGGGCTTGGGCAATCAAGGGCTGGGCCAAAACCCCGCTCACGAGCAACAAACAAGCTAAAATTCGCCACATTCGATACATCTCAACCTCTCAATTAGGCTATTTATTGTTGCACATTCAGGCTTGGGTTGCTCGGCACACCAGCATATGCCAAGCGGATTTGATCATAATAGAGCAAGGTAAAGCCAATATAGGCCATCGGTAAGGTCATAATCGAAGTAACTGTCGATAAGCCTTGGGTCAGCGCAATCGCCAGCGCACTGGTTTCGCCGAACAGCGCCATAGCAATCGCACTGATAATTGTGGTTACATAGCTGGCGAGAACGCCTAAAAGCACCACCAACGTGATCCAAATATTGCTAATGCGGCCAAACGCGCCCCGCGTTAAAACCCACGAGTGATGGATGGCGCGAAACACATTGATCCGCTCAGCCACAATAATTTGTGGCACAAGGCTCAGGCGAACCCCAAAAAACCACAGCAAGCCCAAGCCTAAAACGAGGCCAGGCAGCTGAGCGAGGGCAAAAAACAGTAAGATAAAGAGCGCTAAAACGCACAGACAGCCCCATGCAAACAGCGAGGGCAAGTGGCGTAAACTACCTAACACGACGTTGAGCCAACGAGGCTTGGCTTGGCGATAATGTTCGCCAACCGCAATCACACTCGCAGCCATCGCCACGTTGCGCATGATGAAAATTGAAAAAAAGCCAACCCCTAACAAACCCCAAATATAGGGCGCAATATCAGCCCGTGGATACTCTAATACCCACGTGCCATCGCCCATTTGGTTATTTTCAACCCGCCGCGTCATTTCGCCCATAATGACGTTCAACTGTGATGTAGCCCGAGCTTCTACCCCGTTGGCTTGCATCCAGAGCGTTCCAATCAGTAAGGGCACGACTTGGAGCGCGGCCAAGCCCATAAATAAGCTCGAATAGCGCCGAAGCAGGTTGAGTGCTCCGCGAATTAACGTAAATAATGGCATTGGTGTGGGAGTTGATGATGGAGACTGCTGCACAAGAACCCTCTGCTTAAACACCATGGGAGCGGCGAGAATGCTACCGCTAGGATGTATTATACCGCAGCCCCCAAGGTTCTGATAGAGCAAAATGATGCTAAGTTAGGTCAAATTCATGGCTTCGCTTGGCAAGAGGGGAAACTGAAGCAGGGCCGTGACTCCAGGCTCAGGGTCATTTGGAATCAGGCTGATCGAGCCGGAAGCGCGCCACATTACCGCTGCACAAATTGGCAAGCCCAAGCCCAATCGTTGCGGGCCGTGGGTCGTCCAGAAGGGCTGCCAAATATCGCCAAAGGCATCAGCAGGAATCCCTTGGCCAGCATCACGGAAGGCCAACACCGTTGCATGCTCAGTTTGATAGGCCTTAATCACGATGCCTGCGTGGCTTGAGCCAGATTCCAAGGCATTGTTGAGCAACTCAATGCAGAGGGTCAGCAAGTCGCGTTCTTGCAACAAAACATACAAGTTGGGCTGAATTTCTAGCCGCAAATCCTCGACCGAGTGATGAACTTGCAAGGCTTGATCGATCAGGCTTGGCAGCGCTTCGCTCAGATCAATCGGAAACGGCGCGGGATTGCTGCGGCTGGCTCCTTTGAGCAGATGAATGCGCTGAACCATATCTTTGCCGCCACGCACATGCTTGACCACTTCAGATAATAATTCGCGCTGGGCTTCATCAACCGCATCAAGCTCGGCCAATTGGGTATTGCCCAAAATCACTGCCAAGAGATTGTTGAAGTGATGCGCCATTTGGCCTGCCAGCTGCGCCATATTGCGCAAGTAACCCAATTCTGCTTGCTCGGTTTGGCGTGCTGCTTGGTCGGCGACGGTTTGGGCATTGGCCAAGGCTACGGCAAAATGCGGGCGAGCCATTTCTAATAAGGCCACTTCTTCGTTGGTAATGTGGCGATCTTTGATTGCAATAATGAGCACGCCCAACAAGCGAGCCTGATGATGCAGCGGCACTGCGGCACAGCCTTGATAGCCAGAATCGAGCAATTGTTGGGTGATTGGCACCAATGTATCATCGCCTAAAACGCATGCATACACTTTGGTAATTGTGCCAAGTTCGGTCAGCACATGCAGGCTTGGCTGATCGTTGGGCATACAGAAGGCATCACGTTGCGAGGTATAGGCCAAATCAATAACCGCGTTGCGATACGAATACCAAGCAATGGCAACCGGCCCCATAATTTGCTGCAATTCTTGCTCGATGCTGCGATAGAGCGAATCGAGATCTAAATTGGCGCTCAACGATTGGGCCAAATTATTGACCAATTGCAACTGACGGGTTTGGCGCGCTAGTTGTTCGCGCATTTGGGCTTGGCGAATCGGCCCAATAATTTGATGCGCTATCAGTTCAAGCAACACTTGATCATCGGCGCTAAAATGGTCAATGATGCTATGATAGACCGCCAAAACGCCCAACGGCCCGCTTGCATCGCCAATTGGCACAATCAAGGCCGAGCGCACGCTGGCCGCCGATTGATCAAGCGCCAGCCAACGTGAATCATCGCGCACATCAGCGATGCGCACTGTTTCGCGGCTGCGCAAGGCATAGCCCGCCGCACCTTCTTTGACCACCCGCTTGACCCGCTCAAGGTTGTGCGCAACGCCATTATCGGTGGTCAGAATTTCTACATCAGCAACATCGTGCAATAAAAATAGATTGCCATGGTCGGCGTGCAAGGCTTTGCTACTCACCTCGACCACATGGGCCAACATGCCCGAAATCGACTCGATGCGGGTGATGTCGCGGGTAATATCGGCAATCAAGGCAAAACGTTCGCGCTCGGCCTCGACCCGCGAAAGCACATGTTTGAGCCGAATTGCCGCCCGCAAACGCGCTCGCAAGGTTGCCGAATCAACGGGCTTGAGCAGAAAATCGTCTGCGCCCTCGAAATAGGCTTGTTGGCGCACCGCCAACTCTGCTGCTGCCGTCACCACGATCACTGGAATATAATGATGGTCACGTTGGGCACGAATCGTCTTCAGCACTTCAATGCCATCAATGCCAGGCATAAAAATATCAAGCAAAATGGCATCGGGCGGCGTTTGGCGCACAAACTCCAACGCCGCCATGCCATGCTCAGCCTCAGCGGCGAGGTAGCCCGCCGCTTCAACATAGCGCCGCACAATTGACCGATTTGAAGATTGATCATCGACGATCAAGACTAATGGCTGTTGACTAAATTCGTGCATTTCAGTCATGCAGGGTTCCTACATTACTAAGCTGGGGCGTGCCAGCGCTGAAGTTGGTCCCAATTCAGCCCTGTTTCGACGTTAACTTCCAATGGTACGGCCAAATCGGGATAAACTTGGGTCATCGTATCACAAACTAATTGAGCGACTGCATCACGCTCGGCCTCAGGCACTTCCAACACCAATTCATCATGCACTTGGAGCAACATTTTGGCTTGATAGCCACCTTCAAGCAAGACTTTTTCTAAGCGAATCATTGCCAATTTGATCAAATCGGCGGCTGTGCCTTGAATGCCTGCGTTGGTTGCTTCACGCTCGAAGGCGCTGCGCCGTGGCCCGGTTACGCCGCCCTCTTGCAACTCGCGGAAGTAGCGGCGGCGGCCAAACAAGGTTTCAACATAACCCACCGCCTTGACGCGCTCCAAGGTGCGGTCGATATAGCTTTTTAGGCCTGGATATTGGGCAAACAAGCCGCTGATCATTTGTTGGGCTTCGCCGCGTGAAAGGGCTGTGCGCGCAGCCAAACCAAAGCTGCTAATCCCGTAAATAATGCCGAAAACTGTCATTTTGGCAATTCGGCGTTGGTTTTTGCTGACTTCATCCATCGGAATGTCGAACAAGCGCGCTGCCGTTGCCGCGTGAATGTCCTGACCAGTTTGAAAAACTTCAACCAAGGCTGGGTCGGCGGTGATGTGGGCCAAAACCCGCAATTCAATCTGCGAGTAGTCGGCGGTCATCAGCACATGGCCTGGGCGGGCAACAAAGGCGCGGCGAATTTCGCGGCCTTCTTCGCTGCGCACCGGAATGTTTTGCAAGTTGGGCGAATCGGAGCTAAGCCGTCCAGTTTCTGCGCCAATTTGGCGATATTGGGTATGCACGCGGCCAGTTTTTTGGTTAATCAATTCAATCAAGGCATCAACGTAGGTCGATTTGAGCTTCGACAAACGGCGATAGCGCAAAATCATGGCGACAATGCCGCTTTGATCGTGGTTTTGCAAATCTTCCAAGGTTTCGGCATTGACCGAATAAACCGCGCCGCCGCTGCGGGTTGTGCCAGCCAAGCGCTTGAGATTGGCGGTTGGCAGTTTGAGCCGAATAAACAGCAGATCATTTAAATCAAAGCGCGAATTGATATTTAATGGTTCGCCCACAAAATCGGCAATGTGCTGCTCGATTTCGCGCAAACTTTGGCCCAACACTTGGCCTTGTTGCACAAGTTGCGCTCGATCAAGCCCAATGCCACAGGCTTCCATGCGCATCAGCACTGGGCTAAGCGGCATTTCGATTTGCTCGAAAACCTCACGTACCGCTGGAATTGCCCCAAGTTGCGGCATAAACAGCGCCAACAAACGCGCAGTCATATCAACATCGGCGCTGGCATAGGGGGTTACTTGTTCAATCGCCACTTGATCCATCGTAATTTGCTTTTTGCCAGTGCCAATCAAGGTTTCGATTCTGGTCATCTCAATTGGGCGATCATCAGCGTCGCGCAATTCAGCAAAGGCCAAATCCTTGAGGCTCTGACGTTTGCCCAACAAGGCGGCGGCGATGGCGGTATCAAAGCTCAAATGGGGCACATCAAGCCCAATCAGGCTGAGCGCGCTCATATCGAACTTGCCATTGTGGGCCACCACAGCTTTTTTGGGGTCGCTAAACAATGGTTTCAAGGCGGCGACAACTTCGGCGACGGGCAATTGCTGGCCGCTGCGATGGGCCAAGGGAATGTACCAGCCACAGCCAGCAGTGTGGGTCAAGGCAATCCCAACCACGCTGGCAGGCACTGGCGAGAACAAATTCAGGCTATTGGTTTCCACGTCGAAGATTAAACGTTCAGACTCAGCTAAAATTCTTACCAATTCGGCCAATTGTTCGCTGGTGGTTACCGCTTGGTAATCGCCAGATTGAGCAATTGGCTCGGCGCTTGGTGGCGTTGCATCATCGAACATGGTTAATTGGCTGGGATTGGTGGTTTGCGGCACGGCGACGACTTGCACCGCACTGACATTGCTCGAAAGCGGCAATTTATCGACCAACTTGCGAAATTCGAGTTGGCTGAACAAGGCCAACACTGTATCGCGATCGTAATCGTGCACTTTAGTTGCTTCGAGATCCAAGGTCACTGGGGCATCGGTGACGATCGTGGCCAAGTGAGTGCTAAAGCGGGCGGCTTCGTGCTGGCCATCGAGTTTTGAGCGATAGCGATTGGCAACTTTATCGAGGTTGGCGTAGATATTTTCGACGCTGCCCCATTCGTTGAGCATGCTAATTGCCCCAGCTTCGCCAATGCCCTTGACCCCAGGAATGTTGTCGGAGGTATCGCCTTTGAGGCCGCGCAAATCGGCAAGTTGGTTTGGATTCAAGCCTTTGTAGCGTTCGCGCACTTGGGCTTCGTCGTAGAGCGAGACATTGCCCTTGCCATAGGGATTGGCCAACAGCACCTTGGTATAGTCATTGACCAATTGGAGCGTGTCGGTATCGCCAGTGATGATCAAGGTATCGACACCCTGAGCTTCTGCTTGACGACATAACGTGCCAATGACATCATCGGCCTCGTAGTTTTCGGCAGTGTAAATTGGAATATTCAGGGCATTGATAATTTGCTTGATGCGCTCAAGTTGGGGGTGAAAATCGGCGGGTGTTTCAGCGCGGCCAGCCTTATAGTCTGGGTAAATATCATCGCGGAAGGTGCGCCCAATATCGAACGAAACCGCCACGTATTCTGGTTGGCGTTCGCGTAACAAGTTGAGCAAAATTGATAAAAAGCCTTGGACTGCGTAGGTTGGTTCGCCAGTTGCCCGAACCGACATGCCCGTGTCGCGGAGCGCAAAAAAGGCGCGAAACGCCAGCGCATGGCCATCAACCAAGACGAGCGTGGGTCGCTGCTGCATATGATCCAAACCTCCTGAAACACAACATCCACCCTGCATTGTAGCAGTATTTTGCTGCAATACCTAGGCGAGCGTAATCGAACATTTGTTCATTTTAACATAGAAACGAGGCCATGATAAGCAATTGATCCACGAAGGACACGAAGGACACGAAGGACGGAAACCGCGAAGCACGCGAAGAGCGCGAAGGCTAAGTTTTAGCCACAGATTGGCACAGATTTGCTCAGATTAATTTCTCGCCAAATAGCCCATCGCCTAGCACCTCGTCCCTGATCCCCGACCCCTAGCCCCTGAACCTCAACTCCTATGTTCTATGCTCTTTGTTCTCTGTTCTGCTCATATTTTGACTTCTGCCTTTTGATTTGCTTTATCCCGCTCGGGGTTTCAATGGTGGCGCTTAGCTGTGGCGTGACTGCGGTTTGCCACTTAATCTGATCTTTCATGCCAATTTGGCTCAGCATAGTTTCGATTTGGCGTGCGTGAGGGTGCTGTAGCTCAAAATTCAACAAACGACACCCTTGATCAGTTAAGCGTTGGATTGGATGTTGATCGCGCGGCCATTGGATGAGCATCGGTGCAACGCCAGCAAAGGGCAAACTACCATCGGCGGGAATTGTGATTTGCCAAGTTAAATCGCCGCGACTCATCGGCGTGACGCTGCCAAATTGGTGCTGAAGCAACTCGCTGGCGGGCTGAATGAGGATCGTGCGTGCCACCCAGGCTGCCAAGCGCGGAGCACTGTTTGCTTGCAACGCATCCAATTCAAACCAACGCGGGCGCTTGGGTGCGGGCAAACTTGGGTCGGGCGCGATCACTTCGAGGTAGCAATTGCCAAGATTAAGCAAGCAATTATGTGTTGCCATAGCTTGATGTTGGCCGCCAGCTTGCAGCGGCACACCGAGCAAATCCTCAACATAGGTCACGCCAACCGCGAGCGTGGGCGCGGTTATGACCAAATGATCGATCCACGTTGCTAAAGGCATCATGTGCATTACTCCTTTTATTTAAGCCTTATTTTTAGCATATATGTGGCGGTAAGTAAGGCCAAACTGAGAACTAGCTGATAATTAGCTGAAAATTATTATTGACTTTAAGGTATCGAGCCGCTATGATTGGCCTCCAAGCCCCATCTCCATGTTGAGATGTTTGTTGCCATGAACGCAGAGAAACCCTGTTGTTGATGGCCGTGTATTGCCTTGTTGTGGTTCGTGGGCGGAACGCACACTCGTAGGAGGTTGTCGATTATGCGGCGTTATTTGCTCGCCGCCGTCGCCATTGCCCTCTTGATTATGCCAGTATTGACGATTAATGCTGGTCCAGAGCAAGTTTGGGTTGATGATTTAACGGCTGGCAGCTTTGATGGGTTGGTCGGCAGTGGCACTATCACCCTCGCTCCCAACGCTCCTCCCGCTCCTGCATTCGTTGGTGATTATCCTCAAGCAGGCAGCTATCTTTCTTCCGAGCATCAATTTGAAGAAGTCGTTGCTGCGGTTGTAATTGATACCGATACAACGCTGACCACTGGTGGCGCTGTGCGTTTTGATGTGCGCGGCAAAAATCCCAGTGGTACGTGGCAAATGTGGCAAGAGGCTCCACGCGGTGGTCGGGTGGCACTCGAACGCCCAAGCAGCGTGATTCAATATCGCATGTGGCTGTTGGCCAATGGTGAATCACCACGTGCGCGCTCAGTCACCATGGTTGCCGAATGGTCGGGTGGCGCGGCAATTCTGGCCGAATCAGAAGCGCCAACCTATCGAATTTATGCGACCCGCGAGGGCTTGGTTGGCCATCGCACCGCCAACGGCCATATTATTCGCCCATACGATCAGTTTGTAGCCTTGCCTTCGTGGCGCTCGCTCTCATCGTATCGCGGCTATGAATACCAAGTGCGGGTAACCTACAAAGGCCGCTCCAAAGTTGTGCCAGTGTGGGATGTGGGGCCGTGGAACACCCGCGATGATTATTGGTCAACCAATCGTCAATCGTGGAAAGATTTGCCGCGTGGCTTGCCCGAAGCTCAAGCAGCCTATTACGATGGCTACAATGGCGGGCGTGACGAACGTGGCCGCCGCCCGAACTTGCCCAACGGCATCGACATTGCCGATGGCACCTTCTGGGATTTGGGCATTCCTGATAATGCCTGGGTCGAAGTGACCTTCTTGTGGGAAGGCTACGATCCTGGGGCTAGCAGCCCTGCGGCAACGCCAACCCCGAATGTTACCGCCACGCCATTGCCGGTAACTTTGCCACCAGCAGGCTCGCTGTTGGTCGATAACCGCGACAATAGCTTCCGCGAAATGCAAGGCGTGTGGTTTGATGCCCGCTGTGGATTTAACGGTGCCCACCGCTGGACCAAGAGCGTCGCCAATCAAAGCCAAGTTGATAACCTTGGGGTTTGGAAAGCACCAATTACCAACCCTGGTTTCTACGAGGTGATGGCCTATATTCCCGCTTGTGGTGAGCCAGCAACCAAGAATGCCACCTATGTGATTGCCCACGACGGCAGCAATACCAAAGTGCGCGTCGATCAAGAGGCCAATCAGAATAAATGGTATTCGTTGGGCGTGTACTACTTCAAGGGTGGCAACGAAATCTTGCTCGACGATGTGACTGGCGAAGAGGGATTAAGCGTGCGTTACGATGCGATAGCTTGGTTGCCCCGCTCCGACAACACCGCGCCCAACGCCACCATCATCGATGTTAAAGATCTTGGTGCAGGCCGCTATGAAGTGCATTGGAACGGCCAAGACGATAGCACAGGCGTGGCCAGTTTCGATGTTCAAGTGCAACGCAACGGCGGCGAATGGGTTGATTGGTTGGTAACCACGACCGAATTGCAAGATACCTTTATTATCGATGTGAACGCCGCTGATGCAGAAAATACCACCTACGGCTTCCGTGCTCGTGCACGTGACTGGGCTGGCAATACTGGCGAATTCCCACCGAGTGCGCAAGCTACCTCGCTCGATGCCTTAGTCATTCAACAGCCTTAAAGGTTTGGTGTCGCCTCAGCCCAACCCCTCGCCCGCTGAGCGGGCGAGGGGCTTTTTGTATTCTAGTTTTATCAATGATTTTTGGTTCTCCAATCATACACCCCTCGCCCGCGTTCAGTGGGCGAGGGGGTTGGAGGGTGAGGGCACAACGGCCAATTGAATTATCGCATGCGATTTCATCGTATAATGCTAGCCCGACACACGAACTTGGCTAGGATGGGGCGCGGCAAGCCAACGGCGTGCCTTGCGGGCGTACATCCCCCACTATGGAGAAACCGATGCCAAAACGCAGCGACATTCACTCGATTCTGGTGCTTGGCGCAGGCCCAATCGTGATCGGGCAAGCATGTGAGTTTGATTATAGCGGGACTCAGGCAATCAAAGCCCTGCGCGAAGAGGGCTACCGCATTATTTTAGTCAATTCAAACCCAGCCACGATTATGACTGACCCTTCGTTGGCTGATCGTACCTATATTGAGCCGTTGGATGTGCCAACAGTTAGCGAAATTATTGCCCGCGAACGCCCCGATGCTTTACTGCCAACGGTCGGCGGCCAAACTGCGCTCAATTTGGCCATGGATTTGCACCGCGCTGGCGTGTTGGAGCAATACAATGTGCAAATGCTCGGCGCAAATGTCGATGCGATTGCCACTGCCGAGGATCGCGAGTTGTTCAAGCAGGCTATGGATCGGATTGGCTTGCAATCGGCGCGTTCTGGCATCGCGCGCTCACTCGAAGAAGCGCTCGAATTGGTCAAAGCAACTGGCTTTCCCTCGATTATTCGGCCTTCGTTTACCCTCGGTGGTGCTGGCGGCGGCATCGCCTACAATGCCGAAGATTTTCGGCGCATTGTCGAAGAGGGCTTGAAACTTTCGCCAATCGGCGAATTGCTGATCGAAGAAAGTTTGCTGGGCTGGAAGGAATATGAGCTTGAGTTGATGCGCGACAGCGCTGGCAATGGGGTTGTCGTTTGTTCGATTGAAAACTTCGACCCGATGGGTGTGCACACTGGCGATTCAATTACCGTTGCACCTGCCATGACGCTCTCCGACCGCGAATACCAACGCTTGCGCGATATGGGCTTGGCGGTGATGGAAGTTGTGGGCGTGGCAACCGGCGGATCGAATGTCCAATTCGCAATCAATCCCCACGATGGGCGGGTGATTGTGATTGAGATGAATCCACGGGTTTCACGTTCATCGGCGCTCGCATCCAAAGCTACGGGCTTTCCGATTGCCAAAATTGCCGCTAAGCTGGCGGTTGGCTATACCTTGCCCGAATTGCCCAACGACATCACCAAATCAACTCCAGCCTCATTCGAGCCAGCGCTCGATTATGTGGTGGTCAAAATTCCGCGCTGGAACTTCGAAAAATTTCCTGGCTCGCAGCCAGTGCTTGGCACCGCTATGAAATCGGTTGGCGAAGCCATGGCGATGGGCCGCACCTTTACCGAAGCCTTGCAAAAAGCCTTGCGCTCGCTCGAAAATGGTCGCATGGGTTGGGGCGCTGATGGCAGCCAACCTGTGCCACAAGAACGCTTGCGCGAATTGTTGATCACGCCAACGCCACAACGAATTTTTGCTATGCGCACCGCCTTTGACCTCGGCTGGACGGTTGATCAGATTCATGAATTGACCAAAATCGATTATTGGTTCCTTGATCAATTGGCCAGTTTGATTGCGCTCGAAAAAGAACTACGCCAATACGATTTGGCCACGATTCCTGCCGAATTATTGCTGCAAGCCAAACGCAACGGCTATAGCGACCCGCAATTGGCCTATTTGCTGAATGCGAACGCCGCCGAAGTGCGCCAACAACGGCTTGGCCATGGCATCAAACCAACCTATCATCATGTTGATACCTGTGCGGCGGAATTTCCGGCGCAAACGCCATACCTTTATTCATCATACGAAACCGAGAGCGAAGCCAACCCCAGCGATCGGCGCAAAGTGATGATTTTGGGTGGCGGGCCAAATCGCATCGGCCAAGGGCTTGAATTTGATTATTGCTGTTGCCACGCAGTGTTTGCGCTGCGCGAACTTGGCTATGAAACGATCATGGTCAACTGCAACCCTGAAACTGTTTCAACCGACTATGACACCGCTGATCGGCTGTATTTCGAGCCATTGACCTTAGAAGATGTGCTGAATATTGTCGATGTCGAGCAGCCATCGGGCGTGCTGTTGCAGTTTGGTGGCCAAACGCCGCTCAAATTAGCCAAAGGCTTGGAAGCGGCAGGCGTGCCATTGTGGGGGACCTCGCCAGCAGCCATTGATCGCGCCGAAGATCGCGGCCAATTTGGTGAAGTGCTAGCCGAATGTGGCTTGCGAGCAACGCCCTATGGCTCGGCAACCTCGTGGGATGAAGCGCGAGCGATCGCTGAGCGCATCGGCTACCCAACCATGGTGCGGCCATCGTATGTGCTTGGCGGCCAAGGCATGGCGATTATCCACGATCAAGCTGGGCTTGACGATTATTTGCGCCATATCACCGAGGCCTCGCCAGAACATCCTGTGTTGCTCGACCGCTTTCTTGAAGATGCGACCGAGCTTGATGTTGATGCCGTTGCCGATGGCGAAACGGTGGTGATTGCAGGCATGATGGAGCAAATCGAACGCGCTGGCATCCACTCTGGCGATTCGGCGTGTGTGATGCCAACCGTCGGCATCAAGCCCGAAGTTGTTGAGCAACTCAAACGTGCAACCGATAAACTGGCTCGCGCCTTGGGCGTGGTTGGCTTGATGAACGTGCAATTTGCGGTCAAAAATGACGAGATTTATGTGCTCGAAGTCAATCCACGAGCTTCGCGCTCGATTCCCTATGTTGCCAAAGCCAGCGGCGTGGCTTGGGCCGCGTTGGCTGCCAAAGTGATGGCTGGCGTGACGCTCAAGCAACAAGGTATCAGCAGTGCGCCCGAATTGCGCGGCTTCCACGTCAAAGAGGTTGTGTTGCCGTGGCGGCGCTTCCCTGGCGCAACAATTGCTTTAGGCCCAGAAATGCGCTCAACTGGCGAGGCCATGGGCAGTGGCGATAGTTTTGGGGCTGCGTTTGCCAAGGCCCAAGCGGGTTGTGGCCGCAGCTTGCCAACTAGCGGCGCGATTTTTGTCAGCGTCAACGACCACGATAAACCAGCGTTAGTTCCGGTTGCCAAGCAATATAGCGAGCTTGGCTTCAAAGTGATTGCAACCGCTGGCACGGCTCAATATCTGCGCGAACAAGGCCTCAAGGTTGAAAGCATTTATAAAGTTAACGAAGGCCGACCCAACGCCGCCGACTATATTATCAACGGCCAAGTTGATATTATTGTGAATACGCCGCTAGGCCGCGCTTCACTGTTTGATGAACAAGCGATTCGCCAAACTGCCTTGCGCCAAGGTGTGATTTCGATCACCACCGTGGCTAGTGCAGCAGCGGTCGCCGATGCGATTCAAGCCTTACGCGAAGGTGGCTTAGGCGTGCGAGCCTTGCAAGATTAGGTTTCGGATGCTGCTTGCAGCCAGTGGGTCAAAACCTGCTGGCTGCCTGCTGTTTTAGTCGCATTTTGTGAGACAATAGACACTAGTTAGCGTAGAGGTATTGTCTATACCTCGCTGTTAAAGGAGCCAATCATGGCAAATTTGATCGATATTAGCGTGCCAATTTCACCAGCCTTGCCAGTGTGGGAAGGCGACCCGCCGATTGAGCAAAAACGCGCCGCCGATATGAACAAAGGCGATATTTGTAATGTGACGCGGCTCAACACAGGGGTGCATATTGGAACCCACGTCGATGCACCGCTGCACTTTATCAACAACGATTTGGCGGTTGAAAGCTTGGAACTTGATCGCTTTATTGGCGATTGTTATGTGGTGGAATTAACCGGCACTGGCCCGATTACTGGCGAGGAATTAGCCGCCGCCAATGTGCCCAGCGATTGCAGCCGCTTGTTGCTCAAAACCAGCAATTCGGCTTTTTGGAAAGAGGAGCCATTGCGTTTTCACCGCGAATTTCGGGCGCTTGATAGCAGTGCTGCGCGCTGGGTGATTGAACGCGATTTGCGCTTGATTGCGATTGATTATCTTTCAATCGAGCCATTCGAAGCTGAATCTGGCAATCCAACGCACTGCATTTTGCTTGGTGGGCGGGTTGGTATCCTAGAGGGCATCAACCTAACTGATGTCGAGCCAGGCCCATACAACCTGATTTGTTTGCCTTTGAAAATTTTGGGTAGCGACGGCGCTCCGGCGCGGGCAGTGCTTCAATCACGCTAATCATTGACAAATCAAGCTTGCTACAGCCAGTTTGTGGCAATATCGGGAGTTTTGCCATGGTGCATACCATTGATCTTGTGGTTGAACCAGTAACCGATCCACGGATTACGCTTGTTCTGCAAGCCTTGCGTGGTATGTATCTGAATGGGGGCGTGATTTTTCGCAGTGTGCGGCCAAGCGATGCTTCAGCCTATGATGCAGTGTTTGCCAGCAACCCCAGCGATGTTAGCCTCCAGATCTATCGGTTTCTCAGCCATCCCACGCTGAATCGCGAATTACCCGAATTGGGATTGCCCACCGATGTTCCTAGCGCGCTGCCGCTGACCTTTTATAGTGGCTACGAATATGAGGGTGCGTTGACCCATGCCTTGGTCAGCGGCGGAGCCTTCACCAGCTCGCCATTTAGCGATGGCGATGCCCGGACGATGAGCAAAGTTTGTGTCGAGGCCATGCTCGGCGGCGAAATTACCACAACCACGGTTTGTCGGATTGAAGGCGCGTGGGCACCTTGGTTCAACGCCAACCCATGGGATCGCAGCTTTGCCACCTTCAATCATGGCCAGCGCCGCTGGACGTTGCTTTGTTTGACCGACACCAATCAAGCAAGCTAGATGTAGAGATCCCCTCACCCCAACCCCTCTCCCGTCCAACGGGCGAGGGGCTTTAACGCGCTGGTTCTCCCGCAATTCCTTGGCGAAACATGGTCGGCTCCCCCTCGCCCGCGTTTTCGTGGGAGAGGGGGTTGGGGGTGAGGGGACGATTAACAGCTCCCCCTCGCCCGCGTTTTCGTGGGAGAGGGGGTTGGGGGTGAGGGATTGTTGCTAGCGATCGGTTGGTGGCGGCAATTGGTCGCTTGTGCCTTGCATATCGCTGACTTGCACCCAGCCTACAACATTTGAACTGCCGCGTACAAAGCCCTCGTACCAACCATCGCGCTGGCGAAAGGGCATAAAGCGCTGATCTGCTTCCATCGTATACAACACCCGTGCTCCGCTATCAGGCGCTGAATGGACTGTCACGTCGGCAGTTTTTGGGCGCTGAATTGCATACTCAATCACTTTCAAGGCTTCAAGATCGTTGCGGTCGTGGGCTGCAAGATAGCGCAACACGCCATTGGCAATGCTTTGGGCCACCACATCTGATTGGTTGAGCATAAACGCGCGATCGGTTGGGTTGGTCAAAAAGCCCATTTCGACGATAACGGCGGGAGTGGTTGGGGCAATTGCGTTGCGATGTCGCCGCCAACTGAAGGCATAGTAACCGCGCATATTGGCCGTGATTGCTGAATCTTGGGGCATATCTGTGCCCGCTGCATATTCAGCGATCAAGCTATCGAGCAACAATAAACTGGCTTCTGAGGCCCGCCATGGCGTTGCCATCTTAAACCCGCGACTGCTGCTGCTGGTCGAGCCATCTGCATGAATCGTGATAAAGGCATCAGCTTTGTAGGCAACTGGCACGGTTGCAGGTAGTAGATCAACTGTAATCCCCTCTGCTTCGAGCAAGGCTTTGACTTTTTCTGCAACTGGTAAATTGACCTCAACCTCGGAGATACCATTAACAAACGCTCCAGTTGAGGTGCGGAATTTGGCCAGATCTTCGGGGAGATCTTCGGTTTGCCAATGGCCCACTTGAATCCCGACCCGTGGTGGTTCTGGCACTGGGGTTTGGGTTGGCGGGGCTGGCGTAGCGCTGGGCGCTGGCGTAGCCGTTGGCACAACCTGGGTGGGGGCCGTGGTAGCAATCGCAATTTGCTGCACCGCAGCAGGTTTGGGCGCTTCAACAAGTATAGCAGCATCGCTACAGCCAACGACGAACAAGGTGCCAATAATCAAAGACCAGCGTTTCATCGGGTGGTTCCTTGTATGGGATGGGGGCAAGGGGTCAGGGATCAGGGACTAGGGGCAAGGGGTCTGGAATTAGCAAGAAGATTTATGCGTAACTAGCATTGTTCTTAACGCGATTATCTTCTGGCCTGTGAATCCTAAAACCTGACCCCTTGCCCCAATAATTAAAAGATTAACACGACTTTGCACTTAATTGCTTGACACAAAGATTAAGGTTGGACATATATTTGATGATAATTGGCTAAGGATTATCCGATGCAGACAATCCAAACCCTTGTGGTTGAAGATCACCCGAGCTTGCGCGCGGCGATGGTCGCTGGTTTACATGCTACCAAAGAAATTAGCGTGATTGGCGAGGCTGGCAGCGGCGAAGACGCAATTGAATGGTGTGCCCAGCATATTCCGCAAGCGATTTTGATGGATGTGGCCTTGGCTGGCGAATTAAATGGCATTCAAGCAGCAGTCATTATTCGCCGCGAACACCCGCGGATCCCAGTTGTGTTTTATTCGATCCAAGATGATGATGCTTATTATCGCGATTTCCAGCGCTCGGGGATTTTAAGCCACTATGCCTATGTGCGCAAAAGCAACTATCTCCTACCAGCCATGGTTGCGCCGCTGCTGCGCGATGCTTTTCAAGGGCGCGCCTTTATCGACCCCGATATTGCTAGCCGTGTGCAAGAGGTTCGCCACCTCGATGAACAATCGGCGCTCGATTTGCTGGAGCCTGCTGAGCGCGAGGTGATGACCTTGGTGGCCCATGGCTTCACCAACGATCAAATTGCTCATCGCTTGGGTTTTCGCGATGCTCGGGCCGTCAGCCGCATCAACGGCCAAATTTATACTGCTTGGGGCTTAAACGAAAATACCACCGATGAAAAAGTGGCCCGCACCCGCGCAACAATTATTTTTCACGAGCGCCAGTTGATCGTTTGGGATGAAGAAGGCCGTGGGCGGGTATTTATGCCCGATGGCCAGTGGCAAACTCGTTGGAACGATTAAGCCGATTTAGCAATTTGTTGCATATAATGTGCTATACATACGAGTTTTCCCAGTTTATGGGGGATAGTTTAAAATGTTAGATCAATCTGTTGTTGAAGAGCAGCCCAGCGTCGGGCAGCTTGATCGGCTGCGGGCGTATTGGGTGCGTCGCGATACGATTGTATGGAATATTCATGCGCTCCCCAATGCTCGCTATGAGGTACATTATTCGCTTGATGGTTCGTTGGAACTTACTGCTAAAGGCATTCAGCATGGTCAGGTTTTGCCGCTCGAACGCCATTTGCCAGGCTTAGATGCCGATTTGGTGGCGGCATTTCCTCATTTGCAGGGCTTGCCGGTCTTTCGGCTGGCTGATGAGCACCATGGCTTGGTTGCAAAAATCCTGCGCGGCCAAGTCGCAGTCCAAGCCTATCACAGCGACGATCAGAGCTTGATCGATGCAACGGCCTTGCAAATTCCCGGGGTGCTTGATGATTTGTATCATTACACTGGCGAGCTTGGCGTGAGCTTCGATGCCCAGAAACAGCCAATTTTGCGCTTGTGGGCACCAACCGCGCGCAATGTAGAACTGTTGTTATATGCAGATTCGGCCAAAACCACTGAACCGCAGCGCCACCCAATGCAGTTTGATGAAGGCTCTGGGGTTTGGAGCATCGTTGGCAAGCCTGCTTGGAAACATCAATTTTATCGGTATGAAATTGATGTTTTTGTGCCTAGCACTGGCCAATTCGAGCGTAACAGCGTGACCGATCCTTATTCTCTGAGCTTATCGACCAACAGCCAACACTCGCAGATTGTCGATTTGCAGAGCAAGGCTTTGCAGCCCAAGGGTTGGAGCAAACTGGCCAAACCAAACCTTGCTAAGCCAACCGATATTGTGCTCTACGAGTTGCATGTGCGCGATTTTTCGATTACTGATCCCAGCGTGCCAGCAGAATTACGCGGCACCTACAAAGCCTTCACTCAATTGGAATCGAATGGCATGCAGCATCTTCAGCGGCTGGCCAAGGCTGGGCTGAGCCATGTGCATTTGTTGCCAGTGTTCGATATTGCCACGGTTGAAGAGCATCGGCCAGATCGCAAGCGAATTGATTTTGAATATTTAGCCAGTTTGCCCGCCGATTCGCCTGAGCAGCAAGCCTATCTTTTTCCCATTCGCGACCGTGATGGCTTCAACTGGGGCTATGACCCGCGCCATTACACCACGCCCGAAGGCTCGTATAGCACCGATCCTGATGGTGCAACCAGAATTCTTGAGTTTCGCGAAATGGTGCAAGCATTGAATCAGCTTGGGCTACGGGTGGTGATGGATGTGGTCTACAATCACACCCATTCGAGCGGCCAAGCAAGCTGCGCCGTGCTCGATCGGGTTGTGCCAGGCTATTACCATCGTTTGGATGCTGATGGCAACGTCTGCAACAGCACCTGCTGCGCCAACACCGCCAGCGAACATCATATGATGGAAAAATTGATGCTCGATTCGCTGCGCACATGGGCGGTTGAGTATAAAATCGATGGCTTTCGCTTCGATTTGATGGGCCATCATCTCAAACGGAATATGTTGGCAATTCGCGAAATGCTTGATGGCTTGACCCTCGCTGAACATGGCGTTGATGGCAAAGCGATCTATTTGTATGGCGAGGGCTGGAATTTTGGCGAGGTTGCCGATGGCGCGCGTGGCGAGAACGCGACCCAACCAGCGCTGGCTGGCACAGGTATTGGCACATTTAGCGATCGTTTGCGCGATGCAGCGCGGGGTGGCGGGCCATTTGTTGGCTTCCAAGTGCAAGGCTTTGCAACCGGCCTGCTTGATCGGCCTAATCACTTTGAACAGCGGGCTTTGGTCGAACGCAATTATCAGGTTGCGATCATCAGCGATGTGGTGCGCTTGAGTTTGGCTGGCAATTTGGCCGATTATCCAATGCTCAGTTGTGATGGTCAACAAACGCTTGGCGGCCATTTGTATGTTAATGGCAAGCCAGCGGCCTATGGGTTGCGCCCAGATGACCATATTGCCTATGTTTCGGCGCACGATAACGAAACCTTATTTGATGGTGTGCAAGTCAAAGCGCCAATTGAAGCGCCGATGGCCGAGCGGGTGCGCATGCACAATTTGGCTTTGAGCTTGGTTGCTTTGGCCCAAGGCATTCCGTTTTTTCACGCTGGCGACGAGCTGTTACGCTCGAAATCGATGGATCGCAATAGCTACAACTCCAGCGATTGGTTTAACCGGATCGATTGGACGGGCCAGCAAAATACCTGGGGTTCGGGCTTGCCGCCCTCGGCGGATAACCACGAACATTGGTCAACCGTCGCTCCACTATTGGCCGACCCTGCGCTCAAGCCAACGCCCGCGGATATGGCGTTTAGCTATGCCCATTTTCAAACTATGCTGCAAATTCGGCGTAGCTCGGAGCTATTTCGGCTAAGCAGTGCTGAGCTGATCAAGCAAAAACTCTGGTTTCTCAACACTGGGCCGGAGCAAGTGGTTGGCTTGGTGGTGATGGTGCTTGATGATGAGGTTGGCGAAGCAAGCGATTCGCCATTCTGTCGAATTGTAGTGGCCTTTAATGGCTCGCACCAGCCGTTGAGCTACAGCGATGCCAGTTTTGGCCATTACGATTTGCAATTGCACCCGCTGTTGGTCAATGGCTATGACCCTGTGCTGGAGCAAGCCAGCTTCGACCGCAGCCATGGCAGCATTAGTGTGCCTGGGTTTAGCTGTGTGGTTTGGGTTGAACAACGCTAATTGAAAAAACAAACGGGCGGCGCACATGATCAAATCTCATGTGCACCGCCCGTTGCTTATTTAACCAAACCTTAGTTTAGCGCATCAAGCTCAGTTTTGAGCGCTTCCTCGACCACTTGGGGATTGGCTTGGCCTTTGGTTGCGCGCATCACTTGGCCGACCAAGAACTTGATTGCTGGCAATTTGCCGCTCTTGTAATCGGCAACGACCTTGGGATTGGCGGCAATCGCATCGCGGGCAGCTTGGCTCAACACGCTGCTATCGCTAATTTGGCGTAAGCCCTTGGCGTTGATGATTTCCGTTGGAGCCTCGCCAGATCGGTACATTTCTTCAAAGACTTGTTTGGCAACCGTGCTGCCAATTTCGCCTTTGGCTACAACTTCAATCAAGCTGGTGAGGTTGGCTGGCGTAACGCGTTTGGCAACCTCGGCGAGGGTTTCTTCGCCATCTTTGATCAAACGGAACAACTCGCCAGTAATCCAGTTGGCGACGGGCTTGGCATTGCTTGCGCCAGCAGTGGCCACGATGGTTTCGAAATAATCGGCAGTTTCGCGTTCGCCGCTCAACAAGGCTGCATCTTGCTTCGACAAGCCAAACTCGCTGATGTAGCGGGCAAATTTGGCATCGGGCAATTCTGGCAACTCAGCGCGGCGCTCAGCAACCCATTCGCGGCTCAACTCCAGCGGCGGCAAATCTGGCTCGGGAAAGTAGCGATAGTCGTGGGCATGCTCTTTGGAGCGTTGGCTAAGCGTGATGCCTGCTGCATCGTCCCAACCACGCGTTTCTTGCACAATCGTGCCGCCTTCGCGGGCGATTTTCTCTTGGCGTTCCAATTCATAGACCAAGGCGCGCTCAAGGTTGCGGAACGAGTTCATGTTTTTGATCTCGACCTTGGTGCCCAATTCCTTTTGACCTTCTGGGCGAATTGAAACGTTGGCATCGACCCGCAACGCGCCTTCTTCGAGGTTGCCGCTGTTGACCCCCAAAAAGACCAAAATTTGACGCAATTTGATTGCATACAAACGGGCTTCTTCGGGCGTGGTCATATCTGGCTCGCTGACAATTTCGAGCAAAGGCACGCCTGAGCGATTGTAATCAACCAGCGAGTGGGTTTCATCGCCGTGTTGCAACATCCCTGTATCTTCTTCAAGGTGGGCACGCGTGATGCCGACGCGCTTGGTTTCGCCATTGCCAAGAGTAATTTCTAGCTCGCCGTTGATACAAATTGGCTTATCGTACATCGTAATTTGCCATGCTTTGGGCAAATCGGGATAGGTATACGATTTGCGCGAAAACTCGCAATACTCAGGAATTTCGCAATTGAGCGCCAAACCAAGCAAGGCAGCTTTGCGAATCGCTTCCTGATTGACAACTGGCAAGGTGCCAGGTAGGCCAATGCTGACTTCATCGATACAGCTATTGGCGGGAGCGCTGGCATAGGCCGCGTTACAACCGCTGAACATTTTCGATTTGGTAAGAATTTGGGCATGAACTTCCAGCCCAATCGTGGCAGTATATTTCATAGCAACTCCGAGGCAACAGCACAATCTCCCGCTGATTGTGCCCGATCATGGCTGATTATGCAAGCTGTTACAAGCTGGCGAGTTGCTGCATTGCTTGATATTCCTGCTCGGCAATTTGGTTCATCAGCGTGCTTGCCGCTTGAATTGGCTTTAGCTCGTGCTGTTTGCCTGCTTGATCAAGTAATTGAGCTACTTCCGTCCAGTTTGCGGCAATCGTTGCGAAGCTGGATTCAACTTGACGTAATTGATCGGAGTCGATCATCATTGCCGCCTCGGCCAGAAAATCGCGGTAGAGTTTGCGAAAGAGCGAGCCGCCAGTGCCGGCGCGTTCCATCAGCATTGCCGTAGTGCAAAAATCGTACTCAACATTCGCCGACGACTCAAACCACGATTGCAAAGCAGCGCTGGCCTTGCGAATCCCTTTGTAGTTCACGTTGGTAATTGGCGGGTTGAGATAGGCTTGGGCATTATTGCGAATTGCTTGGCGCACTGCTTGGGCCAAATCATACTCAGCGCCGCGCTTGAGCGTATAGGCCAGATTTTTCGAGGCCATCGAGCCTTTGGCATTGCGGGCTTGAGCCAAACTTTGCAACGATGTTTGAACCTTGCTGCCTTGTTGTTGGGTATCGACCAAGTAGGCGTTGTGCTGATCGTAGCCATAAATTGCGGCGTAGTGGCCAGCAAAATGAATTGGATTGCTGAAATATTCGAGGTAAAAACAATCGAGCTTCAAGCCAACCGCTTGACCTTGATCAAGCCAGCCTTGGACGATTGCCCATGCTTTGCTTGGAGAGCTAGTTTCTTGGCGCTCAATGCTTAGGTTGAGATGTTTAACGAGGTTATCGGTGAGTTGGTCGGGCTTGACTCGCCCGCCGATAAAGGGCATTGGCATTGATTTCATATGCCAAAAAATAAAACCAAGCCCTTCGCCAAGCCCAAATAGCAGCGGCTCCGAAAGCTCAATCCCTTGCTGATACAGCAACGTGCCATTGGTGGTTGTTTCACAATGTTGGCCAATGAATGGTTTGATTGCCAGCATAAATCCTCATCACTTAACATTCTATTGAGCTTGGGTCTTAAGTATTGGCTAATAATAATCCACAAAATAGTTATTAGGGGGTACAGGGTGATGAAAACCCCCTGTGTTTCCCGCCTTGAGGCAGGACGGAAGGGTGGTGAAAACTCGTGAGCCAAGCCGATAATTCATGATTCTACGTGTGGATTATGCAGCTACTTCTGCCTTAACTGACGAAAGCAGAAGTAGCTCAAACCTTAATTTTTTAGGCGGCTTTGCCAAGCATACTACCCAATTCACGCAACTTTTGCGGCGTAAACAGGCCAAGATTTGGCACATACTGGGCTGTGCCTTCGCGCCAACCACGCAGCGCTAAGCCAATTTCTACCGCATTGCGACACTCCAAAATTGCCAAAAGCTCGGCTTCGGCCACAAAGCCCGCTTGATCGAAGCGTACTGCCAAACGGCTCCAGCGATCGGCTGGCTGTTGGGCTGGGGCAAGCTGTTCGAGTTGAGCCAAAACTGCCTGCATATCGGGCGTAGTTTGATAGACCACTTTGGCAACTTGGCAATTGCGTAACAGGCTTTGATAGCTTTTTGCCACCACAACCAAAACTTTGGGCTGGCCAACCAAGCGTTGCGCCAAACTCGCCGCCATGGCTTCGGTGGCAGGCACGAAGATTGGAATCCGCTCGCTGCCACGTTGGGCAATAAAATCGGGCACTAATAAACGATGAGCCAAGCTAAATGGCACCGGATCGCGGCGAATCCGCCAGCCTGCATTTTGGCCTTTGCTCACAAAGCGACTCCAGGCTTGGCTAAATTGTTGTTCGAGCGTGGTTTCCCAGCTATCGCCGCTGGTGTCATGTTGATAGCGAGCTGTGCCACCAAGTACGGTTAATTCGCGCTTCGCAAGCTTAACGAGGCTATTTTTGCCCTGCATATGCACCTGAATCAAGCCTTCGCTGGCGGTGTTGGGATGGGCTGCCAGTAAGCGCAACGCACAGCGCGCAATCCGCCGCCCAGTGCGCGTCCAATTGCCGAGCGCATCTTTGGCTCCATGCAAGGTGAGCAGCACAAAGGTGGCCATGCAATCTTCTGGCTCGCTTAATTCATAGCGCAGATTATAGCGCTGCGCCAAATTATGTGCCGAAACTGCCAAGGCATTAATATCGCCATCAAGCCGTAATTGCAGCGAGCGGCAATTGCGCAAGCCTGTTTCGAGCGAATGAAAATTGTATAAAGCCACAATTGCGCTTGGCTCTGGGCGTTCGGCGCTGCGCACCAACAAGGCTTCTTGCTCATCATCAAGGTAGAGCACGCGCTCAAATTGGCTGGCGGTTAATCCGACCTCGTTAGCCAGTTGGTTGACCGCGGGCCAACGCTCGCTGGGCAAAATGAAGCCAGTGCTTTGATTGGCGTGAGCATACAGCAAGGCCCGAAAATCAGCCGGATTGCGCAAGCCGCGTTCAGCTAATTGTTGATACGTAGCTTGATCGAGCACTTCGGCGATTTGAGGCTGATGCCAACGATAGGTTTGGCTTAAACATGCCACCAAGCCGCGCGCCAACTTGGGATCGCCGAAAAACTCCAGCAAGGTGGCGGCTTCAAATTCGCGCCGTGCCCGTCCAAGCATCTGCTCGTAGTAGCCAATCGCATACTCAATCGCCGCCAAATAGCGATCATCACGCAATTGGTGCGGGTAGAGTTGGCGGCCAAGCTCGCCATTGCGGCTGGTATATTTGAAATCGGCTGGTGTAAATGACATAAGTATTCCAATACTGCAAAGACTAAGCTAATTGATCCACGAAGGACACGAAGAGCACGAAGGGCTGTAACCGCGAAGGACGCGAAGAGCCGTTTTTTCGCCACGAATTGCACGAATTCCACGAAGAATATTCCGATAGCCCAAAGCTATAAAGTTTTTAGCCACAGATTGCACAGATTATTGTGATTCTGTTCCTCTTAGCCCAAAGCCTATAGCCCATAGCCATCGGTTCCTCTGCCCCTCTGCATTAAGAATTTGATCCACGAAGAACACGAAGAGCACGAAGGGCTATAACCGCGAAGAACACGAAGAACACGAAGGTTTCTATTTCCAAAGCCTTACGCTTCATCCCTCATCCCTCATCTTCATCCTTCGCTACTCTGCGCCGCTGCGTTAAATCCTAATCCCTTATCATGAGCCTTCATCCCTCATCCCTCATCCCTCATCCTTCATCCTTAACTATTGCTCTGCTGATTATGCGCGGCCACGGCTTTTTTGCGGCGGCGCGCGGTTTGAACTTCGCTTGTATTGCGGGTAACCAACTCGTAGAGCAAGGCTTCATCAGGCTTTTTGCGCAAGACCCGCCCCAAGCGTTGAATATATTCGCGAGCAGTGGCCGAACCGCTGACCACAATTGCCACGTTGGCATCGGGCACATCAACGCCCTCGTTCAGCACCCGCCCCGTGACCAACTTAGAATAGCGTCCAGACCGAAAGCCATCCAAAATTGCCTTGCGTTCGTCGGCTGCCGTGCGATAGGTAATGCTGGGGATGGCAAACTGACGACTGATGGTGTTGACCAAGGCGTTGTATTCAGAAAAGATAATGACTTTATCGTTGGGATGTTGGCTGAGCAATTGGCCAACATGTTCAAGCTTTTTCTCGGCGTTGAGCGCAATCATGCGCGCTTGATGCTGCGCTTGTAAGGCATTGCGGGCTTGAGGATCGCTACCAGAGCGCCGAATTAGCTCGCCAAAGAAATCACCACCGCTAGCCAATTTATGCCGATGCTTGGCCAAAAACCAGCGCCATGTAGTCATCAAGGTTTCATAGCGCACCAATTCATCGGCGGTTAGATCGACCAAAATGCGTTTTTCGCGGAACTTGGCAATATGGCCTTCTTCGGCCAAATCGTTGGGTGCGCGTCGATAGACGACCTTGCCAACCAAGCGGTCGAGTGCTGAATGCGAGCCATCGCTACGTTCGGGCGTTGCAGTCAAACCCAAGCGATAGGGTGTGCGGCTACGCAAGGCAATTGTGCTATAGGCAGGTGAAGGCAAATGATGCACTTCATCACAAATTAGCAAGCCCAAATTCTCAAGTGGCGCATCGGGCATGGCTGCCGAAGCATAGGTGATGACGGTGATTGGCCGCCATTCGCGCTGGCCATCGCCAACTACGCCGACAAATTTGGGATCGAGCGCCAAGGTTTGGATCACGGTGTCGCGCCATTGGTAGAGCAATTCAATCGTGGGCACGACGATCAGCGTGCGCAGACCTAACTTGGCAATTGCCAACATTGCGGTGATCGTTTTGCCAGCGCCGGTTGGCAGCACAATCACCCCACGCCCTTCGTTGGCTGTCCAAGCTGCGACAGCCTCGGTTTGATAGGGGCGCGGGGCAAATTGCAATTTGGCTTTGAATCCGCCCTGCAAACTGGCATCAACTTCTGGCAAATCCTCATCTGGTTCGTCAAGCAGGCTTGCATCAAGCAAACTTGCCTCGTCGAGCAGCCATTCTTCTTGGGCTGGCTGCTCGGCTTGGGTGGCAGTTCGGGTCATGCATCCTCCTAGGCGGCTTTTTGCCCATACTCCCATAAGGTTGGTTGGGTATAGATGATGTTGCTGCTTCGAGCGCTGTGGGCCGCATTGGCTGGTGGTGGTGGATCGTCGGGAAACATGTTCGAAACAATTAGGTCGGCGCGTTGCGGGCCTACGCCCCAAATTGCGGTCAGCCGTTGGTAGGCTGCTTCGCGCAACAAGGCCGAAAGCTCAATCTCGCCCAGTTCTTGGCTGATGCGTTCGGCCAAAATTGGCCCAATGCCAGCAATTTTGAGCAAGCGTTGTTGGCTGGGTGGCAGCAAGGCACACAGATCTTCGTAGAAATCCAATTGGCCTTGAGCTGCAAGCACCGTGATCTTGCGGGTGAGGCTGGCCCCAAGTTTGTTGAGACCTAACGGCTTGCCTGCTAAGGCGCGTTCGGAGAGCGAATGCCGCAGACGGAGGATTGCCCGCGCTATTTCGCCATAGCGCCGCACTCGATAGGGATTGGCGTTCTGGCGCTTCAGCAGCGTGGCAATATTAAACAGAATTTGGGCAATTGCGCGATTATTCATGGCTATCACCAAAGCTTTCTACTCGTTCAAACGTACTGTGTCTGTGATGAAACATCTGTGCTAATTATACTACATTTAAGCTTAATCGCAAGCGTTATTATGTTGATCTGATCAATTCATAGAGGTCGTTAACGTAAGCCAAGTATAGCCTGAACATGTGACAAAAACCGTCACAACTGGCTTTTGGGCTGAATCTGAATCTCTAAATCGCAAGCCTTGATGCCATGAAAAAGCTGGCGCGGAATCGTCACCGCCGCGTAGCCAGTCGCATCAAAGCGCCGTTCGATAGTGAAGTTTGGGGTCGCAATGTTCACAAGCTGGGCATACGCCGCCTCGCAATGAATCAGCAAAGCCCAATCGCCGTTGACTAGCTCTTGGGCTTCGAGATCATAGAGATAATTCGGCATCGACCGTTCCTTTCATGAATCAAATTCATTTTTTGCAACGTCGCCGATTGTACCAGAACATGCCTTGGTTGTAAGAACCCCTCACCCTAACCCCTCGCCCGTCCTACGGGCGAGAGGCTTTTCATGGTGTGCCTCTTGGACAATTCGTTGGGCAACAAGGTCGGCTCCCCCTCGCCCGCGTTTTCGTGGGAGAGGGGGCCGGGGGGTGAGGGAATGTTTGACCACCACGCTTTTTTAAAAACCTACCCTTGAAAGGCTGGGGGGTGAGGGCACAACTACTTAATCACTGCGCCTAGATTGAGCAAACTCGCTTGTTCTGCTGGATTGAGGCCAGTTGCTTGCTTGATGCTAAGCCCTTGATAGGGGTGGTCGCCATGCAGCCGTTTGCGCAATTTGCCTGTGGTTAAATCCCAAATGGTAATCGTGCCTTGCTGATCGCCAGTGATTAACATGTGACTATCGGCGCTCAGATACGCACTATCCAAGGCTGCCAGATGCTCAAACCGCTGGACTATTTGGCGCTTCTGCCAATCCCAAATCAAGGCCAACGAACCAGCTGTAATCACAATCCAGCGCCCATCCGCCGACCACTGGACTTTTTTGAGCAAGCCTGGTTTATGCAAGGCGATAATCTCATATTGCTCGGTGCTGAGATCCCAAATGCGTACCTGTTGATCGGCTGCCGCACTGACAAGTTGGCGTTGGTCGGGGCTAAAACTAAGGCCGATGATGCTGGCACTATGGCCTGCCAATAAGCCCACACAACTGTGTTCGTTAACGCCCCAAATGCGAATGGTATGGTCAGCGCTGCCGGTTGCCAACAAATTGCCATTGTGGCTCCACTCAAGGGTTGTTACCAAATCATCGTGGCAATCAAAAACATGGCTAATGTGGCCATAGGGTAGCGACCAAATATGCACCGTATGATCTTCGCTACAACTGGCGAGCATACTGCCATCGGGCCGAAAACTAAGCGCCCGAATTAAGCCGTGATGGCCAGTTAAAATTGTGGTCAATTGCAGGCGCTGACAATCCCAAATTTGAATCAGCTGCTCTTTGCTCAACGCCAAACTGTGGCTGGCTTGATGATAGGCCAATTCACGCCCATTATTGGTTTCTGGTGGTAAATTGAGCCGATAATATGGCTCAGTTAGTTGCCATAATGCAACAGCTTGCGCTTCGCTGGAACTAAACAATAAATCGTTATTTAGGCTTAATGCGAGGCTGCGAACACCGCCGCGATAGCCTTGCAGGGTATGAATTAAGCGCCCGCTGGCTTGCTCCCAAATGCGCAGGCTTTGATCGCTGCTCACCGAATAGAGCCGCGAACCATCGCGACTGTAGCGCAACGCCCGCACCCAATGCTGATGCCCATACAACATATGGGTCAGATGGACGGTTTGGACCTGCCAAACCCGAATACATTGATCGATGCCAGCAGTGGCCAAATTGGCTCCATCAGGGCTGAATTGCAAATCAAAGACCCGATCTTCGTTGGCGAGGCTGGTGATTAACTGATTATCCTGAAGATCCCACAGATACACATCGCCATCAAGCCCAGTGCCCGCTAAAATTGTAGCATCAGGGCTGAATGCCAACAGCTGAATTGGCTCGTGATGAGTCGTTAACGTGCTTTGATAGCGCAAATGCTGCCCATGCCAGAGCTTGATTTGGCGATCAATCCCAGCGGTTGCCAAAAGTTGGCCATCGGCGCTCAATTGAATGCTGCTGATGCCGCCGCTATGCGCATTGATCGTCTGCAAACATTTGCCACTCAGTCGATCCCACACCCGCAACTCACCATCGCTGCTGGCGCTAATCAGCCGTTGCGATTGCGGTGCAACCACCACGCCAATCACTGGCTGGGTGTGGCCAACAAACATGCGCGGATTATGGCCTTGGCTCGCTTCCCACAAGCGAATTATGCCGTCGTTGCCAGCGCTAATGAGAAAGCGGCCATCGCTGCTAAAACTCAGCGTGCGCACGCCATCGTGGTTGCTTGGCAGGTGCCAAAGCTTGCGCAGCTCCAAGCTATGCCAAACGATTAACTCATCATCGGCAGTAGCGACCGCCAAAAACCGATCAGCCGGATCGCGGGCGAGGGCAATTAATGGGCCAAATTGCTCGCTAAACACCGTGCGCGAAAGGTCGCTATAGCTCAAATCGAGATGTTTGGGCGTGAGGCCGCGCAGATTGGCATGCCACAACGGTTTATGTCGAAAATCAAATTGGCTAAGATCGGCCTTGAGTTCAACCAATAAATTAAAAATATTGCCTGGTGCATAGCCCATTTCCAAGGCGCTCAAGGCTTGCATCGTTTGCAGCAGTTGGCGCAGCGTCGTCAACAAGCGCTCTTGGCCAAGCTCAACAAAAATTCGGTGCAGCAAGGGCCGCAAAATAGCCCGACTTTGGTGCTCGCGAATGCTATCGAGGCTATTGGCTTTAATCAGCGCATGGCGATAGAGCAAACCCTGCGTTCCATCAAGCAATTCTTGGGCAATCTGGTCGATCAAGCGGTCGGTGGTGTATTCGAGCACCACGTTGTGCAGCATAAAGCCATCTTGGTGGCGCTCGACGAGCGAGCGGCGCAGCAACGATTCAAGGGTTTCGAGCAACATATGTTGATATTTTGAGCGCACCAAATCGTGCTTGAGTTCGGCCAATTTGACGGTATGACGTTCGATTGCCAGCCAATACAATAATTCCTGTTCTTGGTCGGATAAACGCTCGAACTGCTGGGCTAAGATTGTACGAACATCGCCAAAAATTAGCTCTTCGTGCTGCAAAAACTCGGCAATTTGGCCAAAAAACATCGTTTTGATCACTTGGGCAACCAATTTTAAGGCCAACGGATTGCCCGTGTAATGCTTAATCAGTTCTTGCCAAAGTTGCGGCGTGCCATACAGCTCCTGATTATCAAGCAACATTTGGGCATCATCGCGGATCAAGCCAGTGAGCACCATTGAGCGGGTGTGCACACCTTCGAGCCGATTGAACTCATAGGGTTTTTCGCGGCTGGTCACAATCAAACAGCTTTCGTGGGCGCGCTCGCTGATGGCTTGAAACAGTTGGGCATATTGCTCGTAGCCTTCGCGATAGCGCCCAGCGGGATAATTGGGCTGCAAAATGGCCTCAATATTATCGAGAATCAATAGGCAGCGGGTGGTACGCAAATAATCAATCAAGACACTTAAACGCTGCTCAAATTGTGCCGGATATGCCGAATTGGGGCTGGGAATAATCCGATGTAAGCATTCCAGCAGAAAATCATTTGCCTGTTGGCCTTGTTGCAACGAACGCCAAACAAGCACTTTAAAATCATCTTGGGCTTGTTGGGCAACCCGTGTGGCAAGGCTGGTTTTGCCCATGCCGCCCAGCCCGATAATTGCCACCAAGCGGCAGCGATCAAGTTGCAGCCACTTCACCAAGGTCGCAGTTTCATCCTCGCGCCCAACAAAATTTTGCACATCGGGAGCATCGCCCCAATCGTGCAAGACCCCCATCAACGGCCCAGTTTTGGCTTGATCCTGCTTTTGCTGCTGCACCTCGGCCAGATAGGCGCTTGCCAACTGTTGCAAGGCCTGCCACGTTGCCAGCGGCGTGAAATCAATTGCATACTCGTTCAGGGCAAACTGAATCGTTGCCAACAACTGCTGTTCAGCCAGGCCCCGCTGGTAAGGCGGTAAATCCAACTGATCGATCACCAGTTGCGCGAGGGCGGCGATATAGCCTAGTGGGCACAGTATTTGATCATTTTCATAGCGCATGATCGTGGTATGTGCCAGCCCAAAATGGCGGGCAGCCCGATTTTTGGAGCGAAAAACCCATGAACGCAAATCGCCCAGAAATGCGCCCAGCCCTTCGGTTGCATGAAAAACAGGCAACGATAAAACAGCGTTTGTCATGACAAACCTCATTCTGCGCTGGAAAAATATCAAGCTCGGTAGTAACGAATTATGCCTGAATGATAGATGCAAGCTCGTAGAACTTCAAGAGCTAGTACGCTAGTGCCAAAGTACTATTTTTAACCGTAGTTTAACGGGTTAAGGCAGCAGAAATCAAAAGTCAAAAACACCGGTGGCTAAACAATCGGTATTTGTAGAACAAGGGTTGGGTAAGGAACCGCGAAGGACACGAAGAGCACGAAGGGGAAATAGAAACATACACACAATCCAGCAGATAAACATTAGGGGGTGCTGGGGGATGAAAACCCCCGGCGTTTCCCTCCAGCGGAGGGACGGAAGGGAGGATGAAGGATGAAGGATGAAGGATGAAGGATGAAGGATGAAGGATGAGGGATGAAGGATGAGGGATGAGGGATGAGGGATGAAGTCAAAAAGTATAAGGCTATGGGCTATTAGAACTTAATTCGTGGAATTCGTGCAATTCGTGGCTAAAAAATAGCCTTCGTGGGCTAGTGGCTACGATTGGGCCAAAAATTGCGCGCAAAATATTTAGACAGCGCTAGCAAGATTTGATACTATCCCAGTTAGCGACCAAATCGCAGCCCTGTACCTATCCATATGTCAACTTGAGACTTTTTGATAACAGTGTACAATTGGGGTGATAGCGAACCAGTAACTCCCCCAACTCCAAGTTCATGCCACCACGAGATTGCGCGTGGGCGGTTTGAGTGGAGTTGACTCTGATTTAGTAGTAGTGGAAAGGCCAATCGTTCGGCTTGGTGGCGGATGTTCGCGGTGCCAACCACGATTTGGAGAACACGGTCTTAGCAAGGAGGCATGGATGCCCAATCGTTCGCCTGCCAAGGCTCTGCTGCGCCCTACGGCAACCCTGTTGCTTGGAAGCGTTGTGCTGGCAGCGTGCGGTCAAAAGACCCCTCAAACGACCCTGAACCCAGCAAGCGAGAGCACCCGCGCAATTTACAATCTCTCGGAATTGTTGTTTTGGTTGGGCGTTGTGGTCTTTTTGATCGTACAAACCTGGTTGATCGTTTCGATCATCAAGTATCGACAAAAGGATAGTTCGCAGGTTCCCACACAGATTCATGGCAATACGAAGGTTGAAATTGCTTGGACAATCGTGCCAGCAATTATCGCGATTGTTATTTTCGTCTTTACCTTCGACACGATTCGCAAAATCGAGTTTATGCCAGACGAAGCTGCCGGTAATACCTTGAATGTCAAGGTTATCGGCCATCAGTGGTGGTGGGAATTCCAGTATCCTGATATTAAGGATGCGAGCGGTAAGCCGTTGGTCACTGCTAACGAGTTATGGATTCCTTCAGGAAGCTATATCGACGTTAAAATGACCTCAGTTGACGTAATCCACGACTTCTGGATTCCTGGGCTTGCAGGTAAGCGCGACGTGATGCCCAATCGCGAAAGCGGCTTGTGGTTCAAGGCCGATGATGTGGCCGATGGTGCGCCTGGCGTATTCTGGGGCCAATGCGCCGAATACTGTGGCGGCCAACATGCCTACATGAAAATGCGGGTCGTTGTGGCCAGCCCTGCCGACTTCCAAAAATGGTCAACCGAGCAAAGCCAAGTGGCGGTTAATACCACCTTGCCTGAATCGTTTACCAAAAATTGTATTGGTTGTCACGCGGTGCGTGGCACCAACTCCGCTGGGATTACCGGCCCCGATTTGACCCACTTTGGTGGCCGGATGACGATTGCCGCTGGCACCGTCGATAATACCCGCGAACATCTTTATGCATGGTTAGACGACCCTGATGCAGTCAAGCGTGGCAACATTATGACCACCGCCATCAAGGCCGATACCCTGACCGAAGCCGAAATTAATGAGTTGGTCGATTATCTGGAAAGCCTCAATCCAGGCACCAGTGTTAAAGGTCAGCAGTAGGAGGGCCGCATGGCTACTGACGTAAGTACCCTCCACCATGCCCCAGCCAAACAACGGCGGGGTTGGTTGGAATGGATCACCACCGTCGACCACAAAAAAATTGGCATCATGTATGCAGTGACTGCCTTTTTGTTCTTTGTAATCGGCGGGCTTGAGGCATTGCTCATTCGTTTGCAACTTGGTTCATCGCAAAATGCGATTCTGACCCCAGAAGCCTATAACCAAGTCTTTACGATGCACGGCACAACCATGGTGTTTATGGCAATTATGCCAGTTAACGCTGGGTTTATGAACTATTTCGTGCCGCTGATGATTGGCGCAGGCGATATGGCCTACCCGCGTATGAACGCCATGAGCTATTGGCTCTTGCTGTTCGGCGGGATCGTCATGTATTCCAGTTTTGTCTTCGGTGGCGGCGCTCCCGATGCTGGCTGGTTTGCCTATGCTCCATTGACCTCAACCACCTACTCGGTCACCCGAGGGATGGATTATTGGGTCTTGGGCTTGCAGCTGTTGGGGGTTTCCTCGCTAGCTGGCTCGGTCAATATCATCGTAACAATCATCAGGCTACGAGCACCAGGCATGCGCTTTAATCGGATGCCGTTGTTCGTCTGGATGAGCTTCGTTACCTCATTCTTGTTGATTTTCGCCCTGCCAAGCATCACCGTTGGGATCACGTTGCTGTTCTTTGATCGCAACTTTGGCACCAACTTCTTCTTGCCTGCTGCTGGTGGCGACCCACTCTTGTGGCAACACTTGTTCTGGTTCTTTGGTCACCCCGAAGTGTACATTATGATTCTGCCCGCCTTTGGTGTAGTTTCAGAAATGTTGCCAGTCTTCTCACGCAAGCCAATTTTCGGCTACGAGTTTGTGGCTTACTCAGGCGTTGCAATCGGCGTGTTGGGCTTCACCGTGTGGGCTCACCACATGTTTGCTACCAACTTGGGCGTAATTGCCGACACCTTCTTTGCTGCTGCTTCGATGCTGATTTCGGTTCCGACCGGGGTCAAAATCTTCAACTGGCTGGCAACCTTGTGGCGTGGCGAGTTGCGCTTCAAAACTCCGATGCTGTTCAGCCTTGGCTTTATCGCCATGTTTGTGATCGGCGGGATTTCCGGGGTTTCGTTGGCGGCTGCCCCATTCGACTTGCAAGTGACCGATAGCTACTTTGTGGTTGCCCACTTCCACTATGTGCTGTTCGGTGGCGCTGTCTTTGCCTTGTTCGGGGCTGCCTATTATTGGTTCCCCAAAATCACTGGCAAGATGATGAGCGAGCGAATTGGCAAATGGCATTTCTGGATTCTGTTGCTTGGCTTTAACTTAACCTTCTTCCCCCAACATATGCTTGGGTTGCAAGGGATGCCGCGGCGGGTCTGGACGTATCAACAAAACCAAGGCTGGGATTTCTACAACTTGCTCTCAACGATTGGGTCATTTTGTATTGCCTTTGCAACCTTGGTCTTTATCGTCAACTTTATCATCAGCTTGCGCAAGGGTGCGCCTGCGGGCAACGACCCATGGGATGCAGCAACCCTGGAATGGGCGACGACCTCGCCACCTCCAGCCCACAACTTCGATGTGGAATACATTGTGCATAGCCGTCGCCCCTTGTGGGATAACAAATATAGCGGCGAAGGCCGTGGCATGACGATCAATTACGATTTTCATCCCCACTTGCCACCACCGTCATTTGCCCCAATCATCTTCTCGTTTGGCTTGTTTGTGCTCGCCTATGGCATGCTCAATCTCGCCTCAGCCCCATTGATTGGGATTCCAATTATCTTGGTGGCCTTGGCAATTGCCTTTGTCGGCATGAATCGCTGGGTCGGCGAAATTGCCCAAGATCCGGTGCTGTAAGCTAAATTGCCCTGCGCCGATTTTATGTTGGTGCAGGGCTTAGTTATCTGGGAGAACCTATGGCACAGGCAGTCGTGCGCGATATTGATAAAAATGATCCTGGGCGAGGCCTCGATTTACGCAAGCTTGGCATGTGGACATTCCTTGGCTCGGAAGTATTTTTCTTCGGAGCCTTGGTCGTAACCCACCTCTCAATGCGCGGGGTCGTTGCACCATCATCAAGCAAAACGAACCTCAATGTTGAAGGCGTTCGCGAGCTATTTGGCTACAATGTGTTGACCTCGATTTTGGCCTTCATCTTGCTGACCAGCAGCTTGACCATGGTGTTAGCACTTGATGGAGTCAAAACCAACAATCAAAAGCGCTTCCGCTTCTGGTTGGGGGCCACCATCGCATGTGGCTTGATCTTTTTGGGTGGTCAGGTTTACGAGTTCTATCACATTGTCCACGAAGGTGTGACAATTAAAAATATGATGTTTGGCTCGACCTTCTTCTTTGTAACGGGCTTCCACGGAACCCACGTTGCAGTTGGGATTGTTTGGTTGACATCATTACTGGTCTCAGCAATTCGCCACCCTGAGCGCTACAATGCTGGCAATTATATGGCCGTCGAGCTTGGCGGTTTGTATTGGCACTTTGTCGACTTGGTGTGGGTCTTGATCTTTACCGTAATCTATCTGATCTAACCATTATTTATCCAAGGAGTACATAATGGCCCACGGTCATGATGAACACGCCCCAATCGAACACGAAGCGCATCACAGCCACGCCAAGTTGTATGTGATTATCTTCTTTATCTTGTTGGTAATGACTGGGATTGAAATTGCAATTCCGATCGTCAATGAGACGGTTTTGCATATGGCCAAGCAATTAGAAGTCGCACTGTTGCTCGCTTTGATGACCATCAAGGGTGCAATTGTGATGATGTTCTATATGCACCTTAAAGGCGATCGCCGCATGTTTGGGACGCTGTTTGTCTTCCCAATTGTGTGTGTGCTGTTGATGATGCTTGGTTTCTTTGCTCTATTCCAGCCAGAGTTATGGTAAACAAATGAACGAATGGACGCTTGATTGGCCGCTGCTTTTGGGCTTAATCGCCGCAACGGTTGGCTATCTCTGGGCAGTTGGCCCAAGTCGCAAGCGCCTCGGTGGGCCAGCAGCTTTCCCAGTTGGGAAGGCTGTTGCCTTCTTAAGCGGCTTGTTGGCCTTAGGTTTATCGATTATGTCGCCAATTGGGCTGTGGGCAGATCGCTATCTGTTTACGATGCACATGGTTCAACATATGATTTTGACCATGTTTTGCGCTCCCATGCTGTTAATTGGCATTCCTGAGTGGTTGCTACGGCCTTTGGTGCAGTTGCCATGGGTTTATAGCATTGTGCGCTTTGCGGTGAACCCAATCGTCGCATTTAGCGCCTTCAATATTTCCTTCAATGGCTGGCACTTTCCCCAATTTTACGATTTGGCTTTGCGCAATGAGTTGGTGCACATTCTCGAACACCAAATGATGATGGGCAGCGCAATTTTGCTCTGGGCACCATCGCTCATCCCATTGCCAGAATTACGCTCATCGTATCCGGTGCAAATGCTCTACTACTTTGTGAATTCAATTATCCCAACCATTTTGGGCGCGTTGATTACCTTTGCAGATAGTGTGTTGTACCCAACCTACGAGCTAGCGCCACGGATTTGGGGCATCAGCGCGATCGCCGATCAGCAAATTGGGGCCTTAATTATGTGGATTCCAGGCGGCTCAATCTTTATTCTTGCGATTACGATCGCCTTTTTCAAGTGGATGAACCGCGAGGACGAAGAACAAAGCCTGCCAAGCATTGCCGACCAAAAAGCAGCAGCCCGTCAATAAATCAATCAAGGCGCGTTGTTTGCCAATGCGCCTTATTTCGTTCCAATTCCCCAAGTGCTCTCCACGAAGCTGCTATACGAACTGCTTTACCATCAAGTCAGCGCTACTGCAAATGCTGCCCCACTGGGCCGAAGCATGCAAGCGCTCGTCAGCCTCGCTCCGTTCGATTGGCTGGTAGCCGTGGGCGGCAAAGAACTTGGCGGCGCTAGTTGTAAGCAGATAGAGGGTTTGCAAGCCCTGCTGGCGGGCCTGTTGCTCCAAAGCTACGAGCAATGCCGCACCCCAACCTTGGTTTTGATGATCTGGCGTAACTGCGACCGAACGCAACAAGCCAACCTCGCCATAGACCTCTAATGCGCCACAAGCCAGCAAATTGCCATTTTGCCAGCAACCATAGGCTTGAGCCGTCCCTAAGCCTTCGTTGCCTAACCCGACCGCGCTCAATAATTGCTCGAATGTTGATTGTTGATCTGAAGTAATTGGTTCAAGTTGCATAGGCCATCCTATTGAAAAAATTCAATTCAGAAGCGAAAAAACTAGCCGCAGCTAGCGATTCCAGCCATCCAAGTGGCTGTTGATGCGGGCCTTGAGGCTGGCGAGGCGTTCGCGTTCAACCCGATAATAGGCCCACGGGCCACGCCGTTCATAGCTCACCAAGCCTGCTTCGCGCAACAACTTGAGATGATACGAGACGGTTGGCTGTTTGACCGCAACCGCTGCCTCAAGATCGCAAACGCAAACATCCTCACTTGATCTGGTGAGCAAGGTCAGCAATTGCACCCGCACTGGATGCGCAAACACCTGAAAATCGGCGCTGATCGCCTCGGCTTCGCTTTCGTTTATTCCAGCGCTGGCAGGCGTGCAACAGCCAGTGGTTTGGGCAATTAATTCAATTATTCCAGTCATAATCGACCTCCACAAGCACTATAGCACGCCTATCGAATTGATTCAATCTGCTGGTTTATTCATTGATTGAATTTTATTACTAGCCCAATGAGCATCTACAACTGTAGCCGTTTCAATAGCCCTTGGTGCCATCGCTCCATCAACGCCATTTGGTTGCCACCATACCCGTCCACGCAACAGTTTTGGATAACGAATTGCCAAGATTAATGCATCAGCAGCATGAGTGCTCATTGAACCATGATCAATTAAAAATGTTCCGCCATCTAGATAAATGCTAGCCTCCTCATCAATAAAAAGGATTCCCTGTTCTCCATAATTGCCAATTGGCCAAAGCGCTTTTTGGATCAATGTTTCATCTGATAACAAGCTTTCGTGGCTAATCTCAAAATCAACAAAACCAGGGTCAAACAGAATCGCTGAAGGCGCATAAACGCGAGGTGTTATGGTTGGTGGATGAACGGTTAAACCACCGAATGAACGTAGCACAGTTTCAACAATTGGATTCCAAACATAGCCATATTCAAGGTATTGCTGTTGCCACTGGGTAAGATCAAACTCGCGTTCAGGATACCAACCTGCGTCAAGAAACGCTTGATAAACCCGTGGATCACGCAGAAATGATTGAATGATAGGGTCTAGTGCCATTGTAACTACCTCGCATGCTGAATCTTCGCTATCAAGTAGTTGTATTGGTTCATTGGATTAGCAACCGTGTCCCCTCACCCCCCAGCCCCCTCTCCCACGAAAACGCGGGCGAGGGGGAGCATCCATTTTCACCACGTAGTGCGGGTAGAACCACGCGATTAAAGCCCCTCTCCCGCTCCGTGGGAGAGGGGTTGGGGTGAGGGGATCAGGCGGTGGTTAACCTGATTACCAGTAGTACAAGTAGTAGCATGCTTGGCTTTGCAGCAACATCCCTCCGAAGGCTGATTTGCTGCTAGCTGGGTTATTTTATTATTCAATTATCTAATTATTGAATAAATAAGTGAGAACATGATGCAATTTCATACTTCAGCAGTTGCCGATAGCCTTAACACGCTGCAATTGCTTAATCAAGCAAGCAGTTTGCGCGGCGCAACGGCATGGGTTCAACGCACAGCCCAAGCCCTCAGCGCCCAAGAATTGGCCGATAATCAGTTGGTTGCCAGCCTCAGTTTTGGCTTATTGCCCGCAGATCCGAGCCAAACGATGGATGCTTATTTGAGCGAATTACACAACGCCGAGCCTGCTGCATGGGTTGCGCAGCTGCAACACCACATTCTCGAACTTGCTGGCAATCAAGGCTCGCTCAGCAGCGAACGGTTGTGGCAGGGCTTGCGCAATGCTGGCATTTATAGCGAGCTGGCGACCCAGCAAGCGTTGTTAGCGGCGATGCAGCAGCCCGCCGAATTGTTGGTGCGGGTTTTGCAGCATCTTGCGCATATGTGGCAAACTTGGCTGCAAAACGAATGGCAACAAGCCCAAACCGCAATCAGCCAGCTCAAAAATCAGCTCCAAAGCCAAATTCCTGATACTGCTGCACTCAACGGTTTTCGCCAAAACTTGGGCTATGCAGTCAATCAAGCTTGGCAGCAATTACAAGGGCAACGCCAAATTCGGCTGTTTGCTGCGACCCAAAATGCTAGCCTCACGACCTTTTTGGTTGATCCAAGTTGTTTGTGGGTTGGCATTGGCTTTGGCAGTAGCAGCGAAATTCAGCCACGAGTGGTGAGCCGCAACGAGCTTTTATTTCGCTTGCAAGCCTTAGCCGATGCAGCCCGAATCCAAATTATGGAGTTGCTGGCGCAGGGCGAATTGCCAGCCCAAGCGATTATTAGCCAAACTCAATTGCCGCAATCGAGCGTTTCGCGCCATTTGAACATTTTGCGTAATGCTGGCTTTGTGCACGAACGGCGATCAGGCGGCGCAACCAAAAGTTATCGTTTGGTTGCCAGCCAACTTGGGGCTACTTTTGCGGCGTTTGAGCAAACGCTAACCCAACCAAGCCAAGCCCAAACCAGCGTGGAGCAAACAGAATCAGCTGTGCCAAGCAGCATCCAGCGCTTTTTCAACCGTGAAGGGCGCATGGTTACTTGGCCAAGCAAACATAGCGATCGGATTCCTGTGTTGGAGTATTTGGCTGGGCAATTTGAGCTTGGGCGTGAATATAGCGAGCGTGAGGTCAACGAACTGCTCAAGCAGCACACTGGCAGCGATGTGGCCAACCTACGCCGCTATTTGATCGACGTGAAACTGTTTGAGCGCGATGGCACTGGCTCCCGCTATTGGCGAAAAAATGAAGAATAGAATTTTACCCGCGAAGAGCGCGAAGAACGCTAATGTTGATTATAGGGGTCAGGATTCAGGGGCTAGAGATCAGGGTTGGGTTCTATGATCTAGGAAAAAACAATTTGGTAAAGCTATTGCTAACTAACCGAATCCCTGATGCCTCATTTCTTTCATCTTCGTGTTCTTCGTGGTTTAAAACTTTCTGGCCCCTGACCCCTAAACACTGACCCCTCGGCTACTTTTTGCGAAACAGAAAAATATACTCGTGCTTGAAGATATAGAAGCCGCCAACCAAGGCTCGGTAGCGCCACAGCTCTTTTTGATGGCGCTTGCCAGTCGTTTCTTCAAAGTTTTTGACGATGATGCTTTTGAGTTGAAAGCCTTGTTGCTGCACCACTTCCATCGTGCGAAAACCGAGCGCAACCCACTCGCCATGCATATATTTATCGCCGATAATTACTGCGAGATGGCGACCACGTTGCAGCACAGGCACGACTCGCGCAACCGCCGCCGCCATTTGGGCCAGAAAATCATCGACCGAGGGCGCGTTGGATAAATCGCGCTCATCATCGCTGAAATTGATAATATCGAAATAGGGCGGGTGCATAATTGCTAGCTGCACATGGCGCTGACCATAATCAGCTAAAAGCGCTTGCCAATTGATTGTGGTGCAATCGCCATGCACCGAACGGGCGATAATTGCCGCTGGATTTGGCTCGCGCTCAACTGCTTGGTTGGCGTATTCAACCATATGTTCTTGCAATTCGACCCCAAGCACATTGCGCCCAAGCCGCTGACCTTCGATCAGCGTCGTGCCTGAGCCAGCAAAGGTATCAAGCACCCAATCGCCTTGTTTGGTATAACGCCGCATCAATTGATTGGGAATTTGCGGCACAAAATTGCCCCAATAGCCTGCCGAATGCACGCCTGAGCCATCGCGGCGATCGATCATCCACAAGCTATCGGTGTTAATATCGTCGTATTCCTTCCACCGATTGAGATTAATATCGTTGATGGCGGTGGTGCGAACTGTGGCAATGCTGCGGCTCAAGCGATCGATGTAGTAATGGGCGCGTTCGAGCGTCTGGGCATCGCTAATTTGTTGCAATTCACCCAGCAAATAATCATACTCATAGGCCACACTTTCGGCCTGATCAGCAACACCATCAGCATAATCAGCGAGGTGGGTCGTGGTGGCAAGAATACTAGCGCGGAGTGCGACGAGGGCTGTGAGATCACGCCAACCAGCCAAAAGATTGAGCAAACGCGGTTTGCGAAACCAAAGCAACCGATCCATGCAATCACCCATGAACAATTCACAAACGGGGTTGGTCTTGTACAAACCAACCCCGACAACGGTTTCCTGTGTGGAATGCTATTTTACAACGAATAGAGTTCGCCGTATTTGGTGCGCAAATAGCGGATGTATGGCTCGATGCTGAGGTCTTGGCCAGTTACTTTGCGGATCAAGGTTGGAACGCTGTATTTGCGGCCATGCACATACATATTGGCTTTCAACCAATTGTGCAGGTTGGCAAATTGGCCTTGGCTAATTTCGGTTGGCACATTTGGATTGGCCTTTACAGCGGCATCGAAAATTTGCGCGCTGAGAATGTTGCCCAAGGTGTAACCTTGGAACGAGCCACCGATAATCCCACCATACCAGTGTACATCTTGCAGCACGCCATCACGATCATCTGGCGCAGTAATGCCCAAATCGCTGCGGTAGCGTTCGTGCCAGGCTTCGGGCAAATCGCGAATTGCCAATTTGCCTTCGAGCAAGGCCAATTCCAAATCGAAGCGAATCATGACGTGCAAGTTGTAGGTCACTTCATCGGAATCGGTGCGCACCAACGAGCGTTGCACTTTGTTGATTGCGCGATAGAAGGTTTCGAGATCGACGTTGCCAAGTTGGGTTGGGAAGGCAGCTTGGGCCTTGGGATAGGCGTATTGCCAGAAGGCGCGACTACGACCAACCACATTTTCCCACAAACGCGATTGCGATTCGTGCGTACCAGCCGATGCGCCGCTCGCCAATGGCGTGTTTTCATAGGCTGGGTTTACGCCCAACTCATAGACCGCGTGGCCAGTTTCGTGAATCGTGCTGAACAAGCCATCGCTCAGGTCGTTGTCACGGAAACGGGTGGTAATCCGCACGTCGCCAATCGAGAACTTGGTCATAAATGGGTGATGAGTTTTATCTTGGCGGCCACGTTCGAAATCGTAGCCAATTTCGCGGATCAAGCTCTCGCCAAAAGCCAATTGCTCGGCTTCGGGATAGTGTTGGAGCAAGCAGCTATCGTCGGCGGCTGGTTGCTCGGTGATGGTTTTGACCAAGGGCACGAGTTGTTCGCGCAAGGGGCCAAAAATCTCGCGAATTTTGGCGACGGTCATGCCTTGGTCTGCCAAATCGATTAATGGATCGGCGATGTGCTCGCTTGGGCCGAAGAACTCGGCATAGCGGCGGCTGAGATCCAAGGTTTTTTCGAGCAACGGCGCAACTGCTGCGAAGTCGTTATTGGGGCGGGCTTGAGTCCAAGCGGTATAGGTTTTGGCGATGTGCGAATACAATTCGGCGATAAACTCGCTTGGCACACGCACCGCTTGGTCGTAATCGCGCTTGGTGACCAGCACTAAAGCTGCATCATCCGACTCGGGATCTTGTTGTTCGGCCCAAGGCACGAGTTTATCGAGCAAGCGCCCAACCTCGGCTGAGGTCGCATGTTCGTGGGCCAAACGGCTCAGCGTTGCCATTTGGCGACCGCGAGCTTCGGCTCCACCATTGGGCATATAGGTGCTTTGATCCCAATTTAACACAGCGCCAGCATACGCTAAATCTTGCGCAACCCCAATTTTTTCCTTCAAATCAGCCAATTGTTCTTGCATTCTGTTCTCCTACACATGTGGCACGCTTGTGCAACGATGCACACCCGCCTTGTCATTATAATTCAATTCATGGCCAATCGGCGAGCCAGAATATGTATTCTGATGGTGTAGAATGCTAGCCAATAACTGTACTGGTACATGCGGTTAACCACTGCTTGATCCCCTCACCCCAACCCCGCTCCCGTGCGCGGGCGAGGGGCTTTAATCGTGCGGTTCTGTCGCGATGCGTGATACAAAACGACGGCTCCACTCGCCTGCGTTCAGTGGGAGAGGGGGTTGGGGGGTGAGGGAAGATGATTGCCAATCCAATGGATCAATACACATAGCTGCATGGCAAAAGCACTGGTGTGCGGGCAAAATGCCTTTGTTTGCACTGCAAGGCCAAACGTGCTGATGGGCCAAATGTATGAGTAGCTCTGGTACTATCTGGGGGAGCGAATCCAACCCCTTTGCGTGGCATATATCCCTAGGTAACCCATAAATAAAGTCCTATAGTCCTGTTATTTCTAGTTGCACGAACTGACTGAGTATGTCATACTCACGAATAACCATTTTTCCCAACGGGTTTTTCACTATGCAACGATCATTACCATCTGCGAAACAGCTTGGTTTGGCTGCCTTGGCAACGTTGATTTTAGGAATCGGCTTGCTATATGCAGGAGCCTTAACCATTGCACCATTAGCTTTGCTCAGTTTTGTCGTGCTATCAATTGTGGCAATGGTATCCCTCACCGCCCACGACATAGAAGATACCATTCTAAAGAAAGGGCGTTCAGAATGAGTTTACTTCCCGCCGCCATTGACGACAATGAGTTATCGCCTGCGCGCAAATCCCTGCTTGATCGGATTCATTTGGTTTGGATCTTTGTCAATGGTTCGACCGCACTGAGCCTCTTCTTTCTGTTTCTGTTCAATTTCTTTAGTGGCAACGATGCTTGGATTCAAATGCTGATCCTCTCGATTTCATCGATTGGTTCGACCGGAATTTTGTGGTATACCAATCACAAGCCGGTGCAGTGGCGTTTGTGGGCGGCCTTAATTAGCTCAATGGTTGCCTTAATCGAAATTGCGCTCTTCTTCCAAAATGGCTATTTGATTGCAATTTCGGTCACCAGTGTGGTGAGTATTTATGCGGTTACTGCTGATCGCCACGAATTAATTACTTGGTCAGCAGTCATTGGCGTGGTCTTTACGATTGTTTTTGCGATTTTGAATGGCGTGCAACAAACTCCGCCAGAATGGCTGAATAACCTGCACCTGAATTTGGTTATTTCGAAAGTGCTGGTGCCAGCCTTTATTGGTGGCGGGATTGTGATGATTGCGCTGTTGTTGCTTGGTTTGAGCAATACCTTGCGACAATCGTTGAACGAGGCCAATGAGCGCCGCCGGATTGCTGAAGAATCGCAAGCAGCGCAGGCTAAAACCTTAGCCCAAGTTGAGCGCCAAGCTGCTGAGCAAGCCCGCTTGCTTGAATTGGTGCGCGACCTCGAAACGCCGGTTATTCCGGTGCTTGATGGGGTTTTGGTGCTGCCAATCGTTGGTCACCTCGAAAGCAAACGCCTCGAAAATCTCACCGATTTGTTGTTGAATCGGGTTGCTCAAGAGCGAGCGCATACCGTCTTGCTCGATATTACCGCCGTTTCGGTGGTTGATACCGCTACTGCACAACACCTGATTCAGTTGGCGCGGGCAATTCGCTTGCTTGGCGCTGAATGTGTGATTACTGGGATTCGCGCTCATGTTGCGAGCACCTTGGTGGCGCTTGGCATCACGTGGGAAGGCCTGCGCACCGCTGGCTCGTTGCGCGATGGCATTGCCAAAATTATCGCCGAAAAGAATATTGCAATTTAGGAATGTGGCTTGTGGTTTTTGATGATACAGATTTAACCCCCAACCAGATTGAAATGGCTCGCCGCGCTGCGGCGGGTCATTTTATTGATCTGACCAGTAGCAATCCAACCCAGCAAGGTTTGCTTTTTCCGCCTGAGGTGTTGCAGCAAGCGGCCCAACGCTATTGGGCGCAACGGCGCTACGAGCCAAATCCACGCGGTTTGGAGCCAGCTCGCCAAGCAATTCTCAACTATTATCAGCAACGCACCCCAGCCTTGGCGCTGACGCTTGATGATATTTTTATTACTGCCAGCACCAGTGAAGCCTATAGCTTGTTGTTTTCGCTGCTCACCGCGCCAGGCGATAATATTCTTGGCCCGAATGTGACCTACCCATTGTTTGAATATTTGGCCGATTTGCATCACGTTGAGCTGCGAACTTACGAGCTTGATCCTGCCAACGATTGGGCGCTTGATCAGGCTTCGTTGCTAGCGGCAGCAGATGAGCGCACGCGCGCAATTTTGCTGATTTCGCCACACAATCCAACGGGTGCGATTATTAGCGAGCCAATTGCAGCATTGCAACAGCTTGGCATTCCGTTGATCTGCGATGAAGTATTTGCGCCATTTGCGTTGGCTAAGCCTACCGTGCCACCCTTGGGTGTGCTGCACCCAGATGTACCAGTATTTCACCTGAACGGGATTTCGAAGCTCTTGGCCTTGCCCGACCTCAAGTTGGGCTGGATTGCGCTGAACCAAGCGGCACAGCGCTATGCAGAGCGCTTAGAATTGATCAACGATACCTTTCTGAGTTGTAGCACGCTGATTCAGACCATGCTGCCGGATTTATTGCAGGTAGCGCCAGCGTTTATTGCCCAGATGCTGGAGCGTGTGCGCAGCAATATTGATTATGCGCGGCAACACTTGGCAGCCCATCCGCGTTTGATTTGGAGCGAGCCAGCTGGTGGCTATTATCTATTTCTCCAAGTGCGTGATGAATATGACGATGAAGCCTTGGTTGTGCGCTTAATCGAGCAAGGCGTGTTGGTGCATCCTGGCTTCTTTTTCGATTGGAATGATGATTGTCGGATTATGCTTTCGGCCTTGACTGAGCCGAATCAATGGCGCGCTGGGATTCAAAAACTTGCTCAGAACCTTACAATTTGACAAGCAATCAATCTTCGGCTATAATCACCCGCGCTGCCAGAAAATGGCAGGTTTACAAAAAAGTGGGTAGGTACCAGAGCGGTCAAATGGGGCGGACTGTAAATCCGCTGGCTTCGCCTACGGGGGTTCGAATCCCTCCCTGCCCACCAACTTGTTTTCCATGTCAAAGACAAATGCCCTTGTAGCTCAGTTGGTAGAGCACACCCTTGGTAAGGGTGAGGTCACGGATTCGAGTTCCGTCAAGGGCTCCATACCTATGCTGGAAAACGATCCGACACTTTGTGCGGGTCGTTTTCATTGAAACTTACAAAACCCCATTTTGGGATTGTAGGAGGACAAACACTCAATGGCTAAGCAAAAGTTCGAGCGGAACAAGCCCCACATCAACATTGGGACGATCGGCCACGTTGACCACGGCAAGACGACCTTGACCGCTGCCATCACCAAAACCATGGCACTTCGTGGTCGCGCTGAATTCCGCGCTTTCGATCAAATCGACAACGCTCCAGAAGAACGCGCACGTGGGATTACGATTTCGATTTCGCACGTTGAGTACGAAACCGAAAATCGCCACTATGCCCACGTCGACTGCCCAGGCCACGCCGACTATATCAAAAACATGATTACCGGCGCTGCCCAAATGGACGGTGCGATCTTGGTGGTGTCGGCACCCGACGGCCCGATGCCCCAAACCCGCGAACACATCCTCTTGGCTGGCCAAGTTGAAGTGCCCGCGATGGTCGTCTTCTTGAACAAAGTCGACATGATGGACGACCCTGAGTTGCTCGAACTGGTCGAAATGGAATTGCGCGAGTTGCTGACCAAATACGGCTTCCCGGGCGACGAAATTCCGATCGTGCGTGGCTCAGCCAAAGGCGCATTGGATAGCGCATCAACCGATGCGAGCCAACCAGAGTATCAATCGATCCAAGAATTGATGCAAGCGGTTGACGACTATATCCCAACGCCAGAACGCGCCATCGACAAACCATTCTTGATGCCGATCGAAGACGTGTTCTCGATCAAAGGCCGCGGTACCGTGGTAACCGGTCGGATCGAACGCGGGATCGTCAAAGTTGGCGATACGATTGAAATCATCGGGATGGGACCAGACGTACGCACCACTGCCGTCACCGGCGTGGAAATGTTCAAGAAGTTGCTGGACGAAGGTCGCGCCGGCGACAACGTGGGGGCACTCTTGCGCGGGATTGAACGGACGGACGTGGAACGCGGTCAAGTCTTGGCAAAACCAGGCTCGATCAAGCCCCACACCAAGTTCAAAGCCGAAGTGTACGTGTTGAAGAAAGAAGAAGGTGGCCGCCACAGCCCATTCTTCAGTGGCTATCGCCCACAGTTTTACGTGCGGACGACGGACGTGACGGGTGCGATTGGCTTGCCCGAAGGCGTGGAAATGGTGATGCCAGGCGACAACATCCAAATGACGGTGGAGTTGATCGTTCCGGTTGCTATCGAACAAGGCTTGAAATTTGCGATTCGTGAAGGTGGCCGCACCGTGGGTGCTGGTATCGTGACCGAAATCATCGCATAAGCTAATGCTTTGAAAAAGCACAAACGCGATCAGCCGCTTGGTCTGGTCGCGTTTGTGCCTCAACCTGCGTCAGCAGCAGGCTAAGCATAACAAGACGGGGGCAACCCCGCATTATTATGTTTGGCACTGATTCACATCTACAGAGGTTTTATCATGGCAAAGAAAGAAAACCGAATTGTGATCACCTTGGCTTGTACCGAGTGTGGCGATCGCAATTACACAACGACCAAGAATCGCAAAAACGACACAAATCGTTTAGAATTGATGAAGTACTGCCCACGTTTGCGCAAACGCACCTTGCACCGCGAAACGAAGTAGTACCAGAAATTGCGCAAACGCGGTCGCGCCTAGCGCCCCGCAGCATTTCTATTTCATCAGGAGGTTGTGGTGGCCGTGGCAACAGAAGACAAAGAAGATTACAAACCGAATCCAATCGCCCAATTTTTCCGCGATGCGTTTTCGGAAATGCGCAAGGTCGTTTGGCCAAGCCGCGAGGAAACTCAACGCTTGACGCTAGTCGTGATTGGCATTTCGTTGTTGGTCGGGTCGATTCTAGCAGTCTTCGACTTGCTATTTGAAACGCTGGTGCGGATCATCCAATAAATACCGCCAAATGCGAGGCTCAGTATGTCTGACAACGAAAACGAAGCAGAAACAACGCTTGATCCCGAGGGTGTCCATTGGTATGTTATTCATACCTACTCAGGCTATGAAAACAAAGTGATGCAAAATCTCCGACATCGGATTGAATCGATGGATATGCGGAACCAAATTTTCCGCGTCGTCGTGCCAACCGAAGAAGAGATTGAAATCAAAAATGGCCAACGTCGGACTGTTCAAAAAAAGGTGTTTCCTGGCTATGTGCTGGTTCAGATGGCCATGACCGACGATTCGTGGTATGTGGTGCGTAATACACCAGGTGTCACCTCGTTTGTGGGCATGGGAACCAAGCCATCACCATTGGCCGATGAAGAAGTTCGCTTTATTCTGAAGCAAATGGAAGAAGAAGCACCCAAAGTCAAGGTCAACTACGAAATTGGCCAAACTGTCAAAATTACCGACGGCCCCTTCACCGATTTTGAAGGCGTGGTCGATGAGATTGACGAAGAACGAGGCCGCGTACGCGTGCTTGTTTCGTTCTTTGGTCGCGAAGCACCAGTTGAGCTTGATTTCTTACAAGTTATCCGGGTTATCGAATAAACACCCGCGACACCTAGTTCGCGAAGGAGTCCCTTGTGGCAAAGAAAGTAACCGCAGTCGTAAAGTTGCAATTGCCTGCTGGTAAAGCAACGCCTGCACCACCCGTTGGTCCTGCACTTGGTGCAACTGGTATCAACATTATGGCGTTTTGTAAAGATTACAACGAAAAAACGTCAGCTCAAGTTGGCACGATTATTCCCGTTGAAATTACGGTTTACTCAGACCGCTCGTTTACCTACATTCTGAAAACCCCACCTGCTGCCGACTTGTTGCGCAAAGCTGCTGGGATTCAACGTGGTAGCGGCAAAACTGGGACTCAAGGTGCTGGCTCAATTACCCGCGCTCAATTGCGCCAATTGGCCGAAACCAAAATGCCTGATTTGAACGCCAACGATGTTGAAGCCGCCGAAAAAATTATCGCCGGTACCGCCCGCTCAATGGGTATTACAATCAAAGACTAAGTGGAAATATGAAGGATGAGTTATGAATTATGAATAGCTTGCATCCTTTAGATTTTTACTGAGTCCGTCGATTAATATATTGAAACCAAGCTGAAGTGACGGCTGAACGATATTTATCCTTCATCCTTCATCCTTCATCCTTCATACATGTTGTGGCAGAAGCTTTGGCTTCGCTTAAGACCACAAGGAGCTAATTGTTCATGGCAAAGCAACACGGTAAAAAGTACCAAGCTGCTGCGGCAAAAGTAGAAGCTGATCGCTTGTACACGCCCGAAGAAGCTGCGGCTTTGGTCAAAGAAACCTCGTTCACCAATTTTGATGCAACCGTTGAAGTTCACTTGCGCTTGGGTATCGACCCTCGCCACGCCGACCAAACGGTTCGGAGCACCGCTTCATTGCCCCACGGTACCGGTAAAAACGTGCGCGTGTTGGTCTTCGCCCAAGGCGATACCGAAAACGTTGCTCGCAATGCTGGCGCTGATATTGTCGGCGGCGATGAGCTGATTCAACGCATCGAAAAAGAAAACTTCATCGATTTCGACGTAGCCGTTGCCACCCCCGACATGATGGGTAAGGTCGGTCGCTTGGGCCGGATTCTTGGCCGCCGCGGCTTGATGCCAAACCCCAAGAGCGGTACGGTTGTGCCACCAAGCGATTTGCCCCAAGCTATCAAGGCTTTGCAAGGCGGTCGCGTCGAATTCCGCAACGATAAAACCGGTTTGTTGCACGTTGCCATCGGCAAGGTTAGCTTCAGCGCTGAGCAAATTCAAGAAAACTTGTTGGTTTTGTTGGATGCGATCAAAGCTGCTAAACCAAGCGGTTCAAAAGGTGTTTACATTCGCAGCATTACCCTGACCAGCACCATGGGTCCTGGGATTCCGCTCGATGTGAACGTTGCACAAGCAACCGCCTAATTGAATTCGATCAACCAGCGGGAATGGCTGCTGCCGTTCTCGCTGGTTTTGTTTTAGCCCTCAAGTTCAATCAACTAACACGCTGCAACAGGTCAACGCACCCTCGGCTTTGGCTAGCTCGCTATTATCCAGCAAAATTAATTGATAGCCCTGCTGGCGCAAGCGTTCAGCAGTTGCCGGATACGCTTGTTCGTAGAGCAAACGCCCATCGTGCAGCTGCACCACATTCGCCGCATACTCCTCGCGTGGGTCAACCTCGATCACCTTATATTCAGCAAATACCTGCCGATCAACCCATTGTGGATTGATCAAGACTGTGGTTTGATCAACGGCACAAACAGCGCTTTTGAGATGCAGGCACTGGCCCAATTCCACGCCTTGGACGCGATAGCCAAATGGCGCGGTTAACGTCTGCATTTGCTCAACCGCTGCTTGATTGCTGCGGCTCGACAGCCCAATCCAGATGCTTTTGCCCAAAACGACCACATCGCCGCCATCGAGGGTTGCTGGCTCGCTGAGCCAAGCCAATTGGCGGTAGTTTTGCAGCACGGCGGCCATGGCTGCCAACTCTGGGCGACGCGATTCAGCGCCAGGTCTGGTAATAATCGCTAATTCGGGCAACACGACGGCGGTATCTTCGACAAACACCGAATCGGCCAAATCTTCGGCTAAAGTGAGTTCGACCACCTGATAGCCATGAGCCGCAAGCGTGGTGCAGTAGCGATTATGCTGGCTCTGAGCATTGCTCAAATCAATCGGCAAACGTTCGAGGTGCGTTAGCTCACATGCTTGAATTGCCGGACTAACCGGACGGACAATTGCGGTTGGCATAAAAATTGCTATCCTTTTTGGCTACTTCAAAAGTCCACGTATGTACCACAGAAAGCCTTCACCTTGTGGTTTACCGTATAATAGCAATAGAATTACCTTGTTTGCCAGCATACGTGTTGGCAAAGCACCAAACCTATGGAGGAATTGCGCCATGGAATTTCGCATGGGCATGTCGCCTGAGGCGCTAGCACAACAAGCCATGTCAACCAAAGCATCACCGGCTTTGATTGCATTAAACAATATGCTGGTGCTTTCAACCCACGAATTGCAACAATTGATCCAGCAAGAATTAGAGGAGAATCCAGCGCTCGAGAATGTTGATCTGGAGCCAGATGAAACATGCTCACGCTGTGGTCGGCCTTTGATCGAAATGCTGTGTTTATATTGCGTTCACGAAGACCAACGCTTGGCCGAGGCTGAACGCAGCGATTACACCGCCGCTGGCGAGGAAGATGAATTTGATCCTTTAATGATGGTGGCTACGCCAGCCCAATTGAGCGAAGTGTTGTTGCGCGATTTGCGGGCCTCGTTGCCAGAACAAGATTATTTTATTGCTGAATATCTGGTTGGCTGCTTGGATGAACAGGGCTTTCTCGATGCCAATACCGCTGATATTGCTGCAACCCTCACCATTGACGAAGATCGGGTAATTGCAGTGTTGCTCAAACTGCAAGATATAGCCCCAGTCGGTGTGGGCGCGCGCACGGTGCAAGAATGTTTGTTGTTGCAATTGCGCCGCCTCGAAGAAGAAGATGTACGGCATCCGTATGTTGAGCGCGTGATCACTGAGTTTTGGAACGATTTGGCTGAGCACCGCTACGGCGCAATTGCCCAAGCCTTGAATGCAGAATACGATGATGTGGTCGAAGTACGCGAGTTTATTCGCGAACATTTGCGGCCCTATCCCTTGGCGCTCAGCGGCGAAGGCTCGGCCCGCACCAACTACATCATGCCCGATGTAATTATTCGTGAGAACGAAGGCAAGCTCGAAGCCGAAGTGCTGATGTCGGATCGCAGCTTCCTGCGCATCAATCCGCTGTATCAATCATTGGCCAAACGTGGCCGCGAATCCGAAGCTGAAATGTCTTCAGAAGAGCGCGATCACCTGAGTCAATATGTTGCGCGTGCTCAAATGTTCCTGACCAACATTCGCCAACGCCGCGAAACCATTCGCCGAATTAGCGAATTTTTGATTGAAACCCAAGAAGATTTCTTGCGTCAAGGCGTGCGCTTCCTGCGTCCAATGACACGGGCTGAGGTTGCCGATGGCATTAGCGTCCACGAATCGACAGTCAGCCGTGCAACCGCCAATAAATATGTGCAATTGCCCAATCGCTCGGTGATTCCATTTAGCCATTTCTTCACCGCCTCGTTGAATGTCAAAGATGTGTTGTTGGAATTGGTGCAAAACGAAACTCGCCCACTGACCGACCAAGAATTGGTTGAATTGCTCTCAGAGCGTGGTTTTGATGTGGCGCGCCGCACGATTGCTAAATATCGCAATCAACTGAATATTTTGCCTTCGACCTTGCGCTAAACCTTTCAAGAAAGGCTGTTGTAATGCAACGTTGGCGAATTTGGCTCGAATGGTTGCTCGCGGCTGGTTTAAGTCTATTAATTGCGCGCTTGGTATTGCTCCTATTTGCTGCCAACCCCGCTCAGCCGTTTACCCAACTGATTCTTTGGTTGAGCCAAGCCTTGGTTTGGCCCTTGGCATGGCTCGACGCAGCGCAGCCGCAAACGGGCGTGCGCTTTGAGCGTGGCACATTCTTGCTTATAGTGCTGGGAATGCTTGGAATCGGCATTTGGCAATTGAGGCAAGCACGGAGAACCACCCATGGATTGGAGTAACTTTTTCAGGGCTGTTGGTTGGACGATTGCAATTGCTGGGGGATTGGGCTTGCTTGGCCTAGCCCTCATTTGGTATCGGCTCAAACGCCTGAATGTGCCCGAAGGCGCATCGTATCGCGAAACTATGCTGCGCGTTCCCTTGAGCTTGGTGATTGTGCTCGATTTGCTTGATTTGGCCTTTGATGTGTTTGCTGCACCAATTTCGTGGTTGGTGCTTAGTCACTTCAACTTGCAAGGCTTGCGCCGCGTCAGCGTGGTCGAGGCCCTAATTCCAGGTACTCAGGTGATTCCTTGGATGACGGTTAGTTGGTTTGCAGTGCGGTTATTTGATCGCCATTCGCAACCAGATGAAAGTATTGAGCCATGAGCGACGAGGCCACTTTGAAAATTAGCCTAATCATGAATCCGGCTTCGGGCACGTCTGAGCAAGGCGCTTTGCTGCGCGAAACGCTGGCCCCAATGAGCGGTGTCACAATTCTCACGACCGATGCTGCTGGCGATGGCGAGCGTTTGGCCCGCCAAGCAGTGGCTGATGGAGCTGAATTAGTTGTCGCTGCTGGCGGCGATGGCACGATCAACGAGATCGTCAAAGGCCTGCTAGAAGCTGAACGGCGCGTGCCACTGGGCGTAATTCCGTTGGGAACGGGCAACGATCTGGCGCGCACCTTGGCCTTGCCCACCGATCCGCTCGAAGCTTGGAAGTTGATTTTGGTTGGCGAGCGGCGCAAGCTTGATGTGATTGAGATTCGCACCCCGCGCGAATTGCATTATGCCCTGAATGTTTCGGCTGGTGGCTTTAGCGGCCAACTCAACGAAGCCTTATCCGGCGATGTCAAGGCAACGTGGGGTCCATTGGCCTACTTGCGCGGAGCTTTGGGCGTTTTGCCCGATCTAACCACCTATCGCACCACAATTCAATATGATGAAGAAGCGCCTGAGCAGGTCGATGCGCTGAATATTATTATTGCCAATGGCCGAACCGCAGCAGCTGGTGTGCAAGTTGCACCCTTGGCCAATCCCGAAGATGGCTTGCTCGATGTGGTGATTGTGCATTATGGCTCGATTTTAAGCTTAGCTGGAGCGGCGGCACGCTTATTGGTCAATGGTAATTATCTGAATAGCGAGTTGGTCGAATTGCGGCGCGCCAAGAAAGTCCAAGTCGTCTCTGAGCCAGAAATTTGGTTCAACGCCGATGGCGAATTAATTACCAACGAGCCAATTGTGTTTACTGTGCAGCCCCAAGCCTTGGAAGTGGTCGTGGGTTCTGAGTATCAGGCCGAAGTTGAGGGATTAGGTGAAAAGGAGTCAGGGGTCAGGGAGTAGTGAATAGCGCTTTTTGATCAAGATGTTCCTGAACCCTAGACCCTGAACCCTGATCCCTCAATAACAAGGAGATTCGAATGAGTGATGATTTACGTGATGAACTACGCGAATTAGCTGGCTATCGCAATGAAGAAAGCGATGTTTTGGGCGTGTTCAATGCCAATGAAGTTGAAAATCTGCAAGATTTTACGATTACTGATATTGAGCAAGGTGAAACTGAAGCCTACAGCGATTTGAACGAGCCGCTCGAATCATACGATGAATTGACTGGCGAGAACTTGCGCGAAGGCGAAACCGACGATCCCATGGAAGCGATTCAAGAAGGGCTAAGCTATGTGCCGCCAGTCGATGATCCCTTAGATTTCGACGACGCTGAATAAGAATGAGGCTCTTGGCTATTTGTAATGGTTCATTAGGTTAGAAACCAGAGCATGCCCTCACCCCCAGCCCCTCTCCCACTAAACGCGGGCGAGGGGAGCACTGGTTTTACCGACGTATTGCGCAAGAACCACGGCGTGAAAGCCCCTCGCCCGCGCCACGGGAGAGGGGTTGGGGTGAGGGGATCTTAATAACCTACCTTTGTAAGGAGGGGTTGAGGGGAACAAGCCATATTTAACCCAATAAACCCTTACAACTAGCCTAGAGCAGCTGCGGCTTTGGATTAAAAACTCACTTCCTCATCCCCAATTCCCATCCTTCAGTATTGATTATTCATCCTTCTGGTTTATTCGTGCGTAGTCTCAAGCGGCATAACTTGCTAAGATCATGCTTAAAAAGCATTGAGAGCCTAGAGTTTCAATGGCATAATAAAAAGACATGATCGATAGCTGGGGGATTGGTCGTTAACATAAGGATGAATTGCACATGGATGTTTTTGCAACTAGGCGCTTTAATTTTTCGGCTTCGCACCGCTATTGGCGCGAGGAATGGAGCCAAGAGCAAAATGAGGCGGTCTTTGGCAAATGCACCAATCGCTATGGTCATGGCCATAACTACGAGTTGTTTGTGACCGTCGCTGGTGCTGTTGATCCGATCACCGGCATGGTTATGAATATGGTTGAGTTGAAGCGCTTGGTCACAACGGTATTAGACCAATTTGATCATAAACATCTGAATGAAGATACCCCCTACTTTCGTGAGATAATCCCTACAACCGAAAATTTGGTGCAAGTCTTGTGGGGTCAGATCGAGCCGCAATTACCCAAAGGAGTCCGTTTAGCCAAATTACGCTTATACGAAAATAACGATTTGTATGCTGAATATTTTGGTCAGCAACAGCGCGCCACCTTCAACCGGCGCTATGAGTTTTCGGCAGCGCATCGCTTGCATGCGCAACAGTTATCCGATGAAGCAAACCGCGATTTATATGGCAAATGCAATAATCCCAATGGCCATGGCCATAATTATCAACTGGAAGTGACCGTTGATGGCCTAATCGATGCCCAAACTGGCATGGTGATCGATTTGGTCGATATGGATCGACGCGTGCAGAGTGTGCTTGACGACTGGGATCATCGCCATCTTGATTATCAGGTTGCTGAATTTGCCGAACAGCCTTCGACCGCCGAAAATATTGTGGTCGTGCTGTGGCAACGGCTCGAAGCGTTGTTTGGCTCGCAATTAAAACATTTGCGGCTGTGGGAAACTGCCAATAATGTGTTTGATTACCCGTTGAGCCACAACTAAGCCTAGGCCTGAATGATGGACGAGGTTCTGGAACTACTACTAATTAAAGGATTAATCAGATGACGCTTATTTACTCTGGCAATGGACTCAATAGCAACTCAGCCCCAGCTGTGCGCGAAGATATGGAAGCAGCAGTCAAAACAATTATCGAAGGTCTCGGCGAAGATGTTGAACGCGAGGGTTTGCAACGCACCCCGCACCGGGTTGCCAAAATGTTTACCGAGCTTACCGCTGGCTATCGCACTGATCCCGTGGCCTTGATTAACGAGGCAATCTTCACGGTTGATTATAACGAGATGGTTTTGGTACGCGATATTGAGTTTTCGTCGCTTTGCGAGCATCATATGTTGCCATTTTGGGGCAAAGCCCACGTTGCCTACATTCCCAATGGCAAGGTAATTGGGCTTTCGAAGATTCCCCGCATTGTCGATATGTTTGCCAAACGCTTACAAGTGCAAGAGCGGCTTACCCGCGAGGTTGCCGATTTTGTGGCTGAAGCAATCGGTGCTAGTGGTGTAGCGGTGGTGGTTCATGGCGCGCATATGTGCTCGATGATTCGTGGCGTTAAAAAAGCTAATGCTCGCATGGTGACGCAATCACTGCAAGGCGTGTTTAAAACCGATCCCCAAATTCGGGCTGAATTTATGGGTCATATTACGGCGAATTATTCCGATGAGTAAAACAATTGTCATTACTGGCGCAGGGCGTGGCATTGGGCGAGCGATTGCCTTGGCTTGTGCCGCCCAGAATCAGCTAATTTTGCTGGCTCGCAGCGAAACTGAGTTGCAAGCAGTTGCCGCTGAAATTCAAGCTGCTGGCGGGACGGCGCAGGTTGTGGTTGGTAATGCCAGCGATCCGGCGCTTGTGCAGCAAGCGATTGAGTTGGCTCAGCAAGTAGGCCAAGGCCAGATCGATGCCCTGATTTTGGCTGCTGGCGTGGCGCATGTGGCCGATGTTGGCGCGTTGAGTTTGCAGCAATGGCAGCAATCGTTGGATGTAAACTTGACTGCCAGCTTTTTGGCTTGCCAAACTGCCTTGCCCTACCTTAAAGCTGGCAGCCAGATCATTGCAATTTCATCGATTGCTGGCAAGAGTGGCTTTCCTGGTTGGGCGGCCTATTCGGCCAGCAAATTTGGCTTGATGGGCTTTTTGCAGGCCTTGCGCGAGGAGCTGCGTCCGCAATCAGTGCGGGTTACCGCAGTCGTTTCGGCGGCAGTTGATACGGCATTGTGGAACGATGTGGCTGGCAGCTGGAACCGCCAAAATATGCTCCAAGCCAGCGAAGTTGCCAACACCGTCGCGCATATTTTGAGCCAACCAAGCCATGTGCTGATCGATGAGATCAGCATTGGCCATGTCGTTGGCAAATTGTAGCCAACAAAAAACCGAGGCGGTAAATGCCGCCTCGGCTTACTCTGGAAGTCCCAGATTGAGATTGGTCGAGCATCAAACTGAAAGGCTGCGATGTGCGATGGTAGTGCGATGTCGAGTGCAATGAGCTAGAATGGTGCGACAACGTGCTAGAATGTCGTGCTGCAATGGAGTAGTGCGATGAGTGCTGCAACGAGTTTGGTTGGTGCGACGATGTGCAATGATGTGTACTGCGACGATGTTAGATTGCTTGGCGACTACGATGTTCAGTTCGATTACTCTGGATGTATCATACCAAGCTTATTCCACTGATTCAATCAAGCGACAGTCCATAGCTTGATAGCACCTCGCTTCCCCCATATGTGTCATCAAAAATTTTTAAGAAATCACCCGTTTAAGCTGTAATTCAAACACTTCGATTTGTATGCTGCCTAATTTCGTCATTTTAGTGCCTCATAAAGCGCAATTTCGTCATTCGGCTGGCGATTGTGCCTCAACAAAGGGGTGATGATGCCAATAGCTACTAATATGCCTCGTAGTAATTGGGCTTAATGATTGATCCACGAAGCGCACAAAGAGCACGAAGGATCGAAACCGCGAAGAGCACGAAGAACACGAAGGATGTTTTTTAGCCACAGATTCCACAGATTATTTTGATTATTGTTCTGCTGGCTCATAGCCTGATTATTTCATCCCTCATCCCTCATCCTTCATCCTTTCGCTATGTTCTATACTCTTTTGATTTTTGCCTTCTGACTTCTGCTTTGGCATTTCATCCTTCATCCCTCCTCCTTCATACTTTCCCTATGTTCTATGCTCTCTGTTCTGTGCTCTGCTTAGCACTTTGACAGTAGTGGCACAGACTTGTATCCTTAGGTGAACTTTGTTTATTTTCAAAACGATCGATACGATAAGGAGTTAAGTTAAATGAGTAAGCCAACGATTGTTGTCCTTGAGGGCGATCAAACGGGGCAAGAACTGCTTGAAGAAGGTCTGCGCGTGCTTGACCCTGCGGTAACCGGGGTTGAAGTCGAATTGAAGCGCTACGATCTGAGCCTCGAATCGCGCCGAGCGACCAATAATCAAATTGTGTTGGAAGCAGCTCAAGCGATGAAAGAAGCTGGCTTTGGCTTGAAAGCCGCAACCATCACCCCAGAAAAAGCTGGCGATGTTGGTAGCCCGAATGCAATTCTGCGCGAACAAATCAATGGCACGGTGATTGTACGGACTGGCCGCCGGATTCCAGGCGTGCGCCCAGTTGGCGGTGCCTATGCTCCCATCTCGGTCATTCGCATGGCGGTTGACGATGCCTATGGTGCTAAAGAATGGCGTGAAGGCGAAGGCGATAACGAAATTGCCTATCGCACCGAAAAAATTACCCGTGGCACGTGCCGCGCTGTTTCAGAATATGCCTTTATGCATGCCAGCCGCATGAAAGCCAAAGTTTTTGGCGGCCCCAAATATACTGTTAGCCCAGTTTACGAAGGCATGCTCAAAGAAGAAATGGACGCAGCAGCCAAGCGCTATGCTGATGTGCGCTACGAACCACAATTGATTGATGCAACCTATGCCTTGCTCTTGACCAACTCAGGCGATCCAATGGTCATTCCTGCGCTCAACCGCGACGGTGATTGCTTGAGCGACTTGGTTTTGCAAATGTTCGGCACGATTGCTGGCGCTGAATCGTTGTTGTTGGCCTTCGACAAAGATTTCAAGGTTAATGTTGTGATGGCCGAAGCGCCACACGGCACGGCTCCCAGCTTGGAAGGCAAAAATGTTGCTAATCCAATGGCAATGATTTTGGCCTCGGCTGCCTTGCTTGATTACATTGACACCCCACAAGCCAACATGGCTGCCCGCGCAATCAGCGAAGCCACCTTGGAAGCAGTGTACGATGGCGTGCGCACCGCCGATTTGGGTGGCCACACCACGACCACCGATTTCACCGATGAAGTGATTCGCCGCGTCAAAACCAAGCTCGAAGTTTGGCCTTCGCTCGGTAACTAAGTTGCTGATTGCCAGCAATTGATCAATTCGAAAGCACACTGCAACGACGGAGTGTGCTTTTGGCGTATTTGGGGATTAGTTTTGATCCACGAAGGGCACGAAGCGCATGAAGGAGATGTGTCTATTGGCTATTGGCTTTCGGGAAGTATTGACTTATCACAAAACGTTCCGATAGCCCAGAGCCTCATCCTCTCTGCGTCTCTGCGTTAATGGTTGATCCACGAAGAACTATTTTGTAGCCACGAATTCCACGAATTGCCCGAACAATGTTCCGATAGCCAAAAGCCATTAATCCTGTGTGTCTGCGTTAGTAACCTGATCCCCAGCCCCCGACAACCGATCCTCAATATGTTCTGATTTTTAATTTCTGCCTTCTGCCTTTTGATTTCATCCTTCATCCTTTCCCTATGTTCTATGTTCTTTGCTCTATGTTCTTAGTCCGTATCAAAACAACCCCAACCCAGAAAAACCAGCCAATCATGCCTACGCCAAAGAGTGTGCCAGCCTCGTAGAATGTAGGCAATACGGTTGCAATGCCCGCAGCACCGACCAGCAAGCCAAGATAATTGAGTGCTTTCGGTAAGTGTTTGGTTTGTAGCCCTGCAAGGCTAATTAAGCTGACCCACACCCCACCAGGCAATTCGATTGCCCCACCCAACCCACTGGCAATTGCTGAGATTGCGACCCACACAGCGCCCGTCTGGGCAGGATCGCTCTGCTGAAGCTCGGCAATGATTTTGAGATTATTGATCAACAACATGCCGCTTGAAAGAATTGTAGTCGCCCAAATAATGGCCATGGCTGTGGCAACGCGCAGCAAATTTGGCGCAGCTTGTTGCATCCGTTGCTGCAAGCCAAGCGCTAGCGGAACCATCCAAACCCCTGCGACCAAGTAGATAATCAAATACCAGAGGGCCATCAAGCTTTGATGTTCGAGCAAAAAGCTGATTTTTTCTGCTTGGCTGGCCGCAAGGAAGGGCGCTAAAATGGTCACGACCATGCCAATCCCAATCAGATAGGCAACCCCATTGATCACGGCGGCAATGCCGCCCCATTTTTGTGTGCTCTGCATCGCTTACTCCAACTAGAGGCTAGACTTCTGCGTTTAAGCATACAAAAATGGGAGCTGTTGGCAGAGACACCAAAGTGTTGTTGATGGGTGTTTATCATTAGTGAGGGGTCAGGGGTCAGGATTCAGGGGCCAGTTCCGGCAATTTCATGATCAAGAGAAACAAAGCACTACGAAGCACGGAACCGCGAAGGACGCGAAGAACGCGAAGGATTATTTTTAGCCACGAATTGCACGAATTCCACGAATACTTATTTTAGCCACAGATTGCACAGATTATGATGATTATCCTGCTATGCCCCACATTTCATCCTTTTGCTCTCTGCGCCACTGCGTTAACTCGTGCTCCATGAAGGACACAAAGAGCACGAAGAACGCTAAGTATGCGCAGGGGGTAGGCTTTGGATCTCAAGTTTTGAACCAAATCTCCGATAGCCAAAAGCCAAAAGCCCGATCCCTAATCCCCAATAACCGACCCCCTTTAACGCATAAAAACACCCCTCGCCCGCAATTGGACGAGGGGTTGGCGTGAGTGAAAATTGGTTCTTACTTTGCGCCGAGGGCTTGTAGGGTATCGTTCAACAAATTGATGCCTTCATCAACTTGGTCTTTGGTGAGCACCAACGGCGGGCAGAAGCGGATGGTCGATTTGCCACAGGTCAACAGCAACATGCCACGGCGGAACGATTCTTCCATCACGGCGTTGGAAAGCTCGCCATGGGGATCTTTGTTGACATTATCTTTGATGAATTCCATGCCAATCATCAAGCCACGGCCACGCACATCGCCAATGCACTCGTAGCGATCTTCGAGTTCGTGCAGACGTTGTTTGAAGTAGCCACCAACCTCGTTGGCATTGGCCATTAATTCTTCTTCGGCGAGGCATAAGGTTTCGTAGACGGCACGCATTGCCAAGGCGTTGCCACCATAGGTATTGCCGTGTGCGCCTGGTTTCCAAACGCTGCTAATTTCTTTGCGGGCGATCATCGCGCCAACTGGTACACCTGAGCCAATGCCTTTGGCGCTGGTGATGATGTCGGGCACAACGCCCTCGTATTCAACTGCCCACATTTTGCCAGTGCGGCCAACGCCACTTTGCACTTCATCGGCGATCAACAAAATGCCGTGGCGATCGCAGAGTTCGCGCAAGCCTTGCCAGAAGCCTGGGGCTGGCACGACATAGCCGCCTTCGCCTTGAATTGGCTCGACGATAATTGCTGCCACATCTTCGGCTGGCGTGGTGGTGGTAAACAAGGTTTTTTCGATGAAATCCAAGCAGATTTCGGCGACCCGTTCTGGCTCAACGCCCCATGGCGTGCGATAGGGGTTGGGATAGAAGGCGTGGAATACGCCAGGCATCAAGGGGAAGAAGCCTTTGCGTTGATACGGCTTCGAGGCAGTTACCGACAAACTGCCATACGAGCGACCATGGAATGAGCTATAGAAGCCAATAATATTTTGGCGTTTGGTGTAATAACGCGCCAATTTGATTGCTGCTTCGACTGATTCGGTGCCGCTATTCGCAAAAAAGACTTGCCACTCGCCTGAGCCAGGCATCAATGAGGTTAATTTTTCGGCGGCCTTAACCATTGGCTCGTTATAAAAATCCGTCCCAGCCATATGGATAAACTTCGCCACCTGATCTTGCAGTGCGCTTACGAGGCGTGGATGACTGTGGCCAGTTGAAACCACCGCAATCCCTGCGTTTAAATCGAGGTAGCGATTACCATCAACATCCCACACTTCAGAACCAAGGCCACGTTCCATTACAAAAGGATAGACACGCCCACTACATGGGGCCATTACCGCCGTATCGCGATCAACTAGGGCAGTTGCGCGGGGGCCAGGAATCGTCGTCAGCAGATCAGTCACGGGGAACTCCTTAAACAGGTTGATAGGCGACATTGCCAAAATACCCATCCTTGGCACAGTGATCGGTATTATGCTCATTCTATCCGAGCCATTCTAGCCCGTCAAAGGTGAAGCAAAGAACATAGAACAAAGAACATAGAACATAGGAATTAGGGATCGGAGATCGGGGATCAGGGGTTGGGTTTTAACGCAGCGGCGCAGAGGAATAAGGGCTATGGGCTGATGGCTTTGGGCTAGCGGAACGTTTTTTGGAATTTCCAAGAATCTCTCAAAGCCTATAGCCTAGAGCTGTAATGGTTCATTGGGTTAACCACCGTCTGATCCTCTCACCCCCTCGCCCCCGCTCCCGTCGAACGGGCGAAGGGGAACCACGAATCCAGTGCTCCCCTCGCCCGCGTTCAGTGGGAGAGGGGCTGGGGGTGAGGGCATGCACCTAGTTGCCAACCCAATGAGCTAGTACATATAGCTCATAGCCCCATCTTCGTGTTCTTCGTGCTCTTAGCGGTTTCGTACCTTCCTTATGTTCTATGCTCTCTGTTCTCTGTTCTGTTTGGTTTTGACGAAAATGACAAAGCCTGCTATAATCTCGCTTCGGTACAAGAAATACCACCGTAGACAGCAGGTGCGTTCGCGCTTAATGATGCCAAGCATCGCCCGCCGAGGTAGCTGATAGATTCTTTGCAATCTTCCACACATTTGTGTGCTCCTGCCTCTGCGTGTCTTGACACTCAGGGCTTTTTTATTTGCCTGTGAAAGGAGGTGAACGGAATGCCAACACAAGCTAAGGTTGCAACCGTTGCCGAATTAACCGAACGCCTAAACCGCGCTCAAATGCTTTTAGTTGCCGACTATCGCGGCTTGACAGTTGCCGAATTGAGCGAACTTCGCAAGAAAGTTCGTGAAAAAGGCGGCGAGGTGATTATTGCTAAAAACACCTTGACCCGCTTGGCAGCACGCGAAGCAGGTAAAACTGACATTGAAGAATTTTTGGGTGGCCCAACCGCTCTGGCATTTTCATACGATGATATTCCAGGCGTTGCCAAGGCAATTGACGATTTCTTCAAAGCTTCGAAGAAAGACATCAAGATCAAAGGCGGGCTCGTCGGTACCTCAAAAATCACTGGCGCAGATGTCGAACGGGTGGCCAAAATGCCAACCCGCGACGATAGCTTGGCCAAGATCTTGGGCGGTATCAACGCTCCAGCAAGCCGCATTGTCGGTGGCTTGAAGGGTGTTATGCGCAATATTGCCTACATCCTCGGCGCACACGCACAAAAGGGTGCTGAAGGCTAAATCGCATTCGTTCGGCGAATCGCCTAGCCTTTTCGCCAATCAACCTTGAAATTCGTATTTTATTGCTTTGGAGGCAATTACACTCATGGCTTCAGAAAAAGTAACTGCATTGTTGGAAGAACTCAAAGGCTTGACCTTGGTCGAAGCTGCTGAATTGGCCAAAGAAATGGAAGAAGTATTCGGCGTTTCAGCTGCTGCTCCAGTGATGGTTGCTGGTGGCGCTGCTGCTGGTGGCGATGCTCCAGCCGCTGCTGCTGAAGAACAAACCGAATTCACCGTTATCTTGAAAGGCGCTCCAGCCGACAAGAAAATCGCGATCATCAAAGCTGTTCGCGAAGTTGTCGCTGGCTTGGGCTTGAAAGAAGCCAAAGATTTGGTCGAAGGCGCACCAAAACCAATCAAAGAAGGTGTCAGCAAAGAAGAAGCCGAAGCTGCCAAGGCTGCTTTGGCCGCTGCTGGCGCAGAAATCGAAATCAAGTAAGTTTTTTACTTGGCTTTCAGCCGACGTTTGGGGGTTTCTCCCCTCAAACGTCGGTTTTTTTGTTAATTGCCGCCACTAAGCCTGCCATTCTGCCAAAATTGGATTAAACTGAGGAGAAGAGTTTTTTCAGCTGTGAGTTGACATGCTTGTTGTTGTCCAACTAATCAAAACGCGCTGGACTGTGCCCCACGGCCAACGTCCACCGCAGTTGTGTCAAGGTACACCTGAACGGTTAAGTGTGATGCCCCTGCCACCTCATGGTTTTGTGCAAGGCGCTGTACTGCACCATACCGAGTTTGATGAGACCAATGCCTACACCCGCCCAACCAGGGCGAATCTGCGTACCTATAGCGATTTGCGTCACCTGTATCATAATGGCTTAGGCTTGCGCCTCAATCCGCTGCCACAACTTGAAGTGCTGTTGCGCTTGCCCGAACAAACCACCTCAACCAAGATTCTGCAATTGGCAATTGGCGAATGGGGCCAGTTGAGCTATAAAACCCGTTTTGGCTTGGAACGTGAGGCGACTTACACCAAATATACCTTTAATATCACCTACCGCGCCTATCTCGACCCCTTTGTGTTTATGCGCGGCAATCCAACCTACACGATTCACTTGCCTTTGGAGCATAGCCCATGAGCCTTGAGTATCTGTTAATTGGCGCATTAACTCGCGATCTGACTGCAACCGGCTGGCAACAAGGTGGTACTGGCACGTTTGCTGCGCGGGCATTAGCCTCGTGGGGCGTGGCAACTACAATCATCACCCCAGCTCAAACCAAGATTGTGTTTGATTTGCCAAGCAGCTGTACCTTGTTGCGTTTGCCAAGCAGCGCCACCGCCACCTTTGAAAACCGTTATCAGGGTGATGCTCGTACTCAATGGCTGCACGCTGCGCCCACAACCTTGGATTGGGCAACGCTTGGGCCATATTGGCGCACAGCCCGCTTGGTTCATCTTGCGCCCTTAGCTCAAGAATTAACCGCGATTCCGCCACGTAGCCTTTTTCCGCAGGCCTTGATTGGCTTGACGGCTCAGGGTTGGCTGCGCATGTGGGATAGCACTGGTCGAATTCAACCGAAACGTTGGCAACCAACCCCAACTGAGTTAGCCCAAATTGATGCTTTGGTGGTCAGCGATGAAGATGTTGGCGGCAATTTTGAGCTGGTTGCTAGTTGGGCCAAAGCTTGTGGCTTGGTGGCGATGACCCAAGGTTCGCGCGGCGCAACCATCTGGATCAATGGCACGGCCCAGCATGTGGCAGCTTATCCGGCGCAGGTGAGCGACCCAACTGGGGCTGGTGATGTTTGGGCGGCGGCATGGTTTTGGCGGATGCAGCAAGGCGCTGCGCCATTGCAAGCAGCCGATTGGGCCTGCCAACAAGCAGCCTTGCAGATCAGTGGCCAATTGGGCTAATGTAGCGTATTATCCCCTCACCCCCAGCCCCCGCTCCCACTGAAGGCTGGCCAGGGAAGTTTAAAGTATTGGATTGATTAATAAAGGGTGGATGTTTACAGATTGAATTTTAGGGGGTGCAGGGGGATTAAAGCCCCCTGCGTTTCCCGCCTTGAGGCGGGACGGAAGGGTGGTGATCATCAACGAGCGTTGACAACCTACCCTTGAAAGCAGAGGGCTGCAAATATCTTTTAGCGCAATACAATCACTTCAACTTCAACTTGCACATCGCGGGGCAAGCGCGCAACTTGCACGGTTGAGCGGGCTGGTGGATTTTCGGGGAAGTATTCGCCATAAATTGCATTGACGGTGGCAAAGTCGTTCATATCGGCCAAGAAAATCGTAGTTTTGACCACTTTTTCCAGGCTCGTGCCAGCTGCCGCCAGCAAGGCGCGAATATTTTCCATCACTTGGCGGGTTTGGGCGCTCACATCGCCTTCGATTACTTGGCCAGTCGCGGGGTCAAGCGGAATTTGGCCTGAGCAGAATAATAATCCATCAATGGCAATTGCTTGTGAGTATGGGCCAATTGCGGCTGGTGCGTTGGGCGTGCTAATAACTTCACGGGTCATGCAAAACTCCTTGATCGCTACTTATTCAATCGAAATTGCCTGAAAATGTTCAAGTTGGGGCTGACCACGGGAGAGGGTGATGGCGATGGCATCGATGCGATATTCACCAAGCCATGGGGTTTTGGCTTGATCGAGCGCTTGCAGATAGGCTTGCATCAATCGGGCTAAACGCTGGCGTTTCTTGAGGGTCAATGATTCTGCTGCACTGCCATGCGCTGCGCCGCGGCGGGTGCGAACTTCAATAATCACCAAGGTTGCTTGATCGTAGGCGATCAAATCGATTTCGCCCCAACGACAGCGCCAACCGCTGGTAATTAATTGATAGCCTAATTGCTGTAGATAGGCGGCGGCGTAGTGCTCGCCCCACTGCCCAAGTGCTTTGCGATCATCGGCCATGCTTGCTCCCCCTAAAATAGCAAGCGGACACGCGCCATTGCGTGTCCTGAATGGTCAGTGTCGATTAGTCGCGTTTGACGACGAAGGCGTTCCAGCCAGCATATTTTGCTTGGCTATCGAGTTCTTCTTCGATGCGCAGCAACTGGTTGTATTTAGCAACGCGGTCGGTGCGGGCTGGTGCGCCAGTTTTGATTTGGCCAGCGTTGGTTGCAACGACCAAATCGGCGACGGTTACATCTTCGCTTTCGCCTGAGCGGTGGCTAACAATTGCCGTCCAGCCAGCACGTTGCGCGGTTTGAATCGCGTCGAGCGTTTCGGTCAAAGTCCCAATTTGGTTGAGCTTGATCAAAATGCTGTTCGCTGAGTTTTCTTTGATTGCGCGGTTGAGGCGTTCGACGTTGGTCACCAACAAATCGTCGCCGACCAACTGCACCCGATCGCCGATGCGTTGACGTAACAACGACCAAGCGCCCCAATCGTCTTCGTGCAAGCCATCTTCAATTGAAATGATGGGATATTTGTTGACCAAGTTTTCCCAGTAGCCAACCATTTCTTCTGAGCTAAGCTTGCGGCCTTCGCGGGCCAAGTTATAGATGCCGTTTTCGTAGATTTCGCTACATGCTGGATCAAGCGCCAACATAACATCTTTGCCTGGGGTGTAGCCAGCTTTTTGAATCGCTTCGACGATCACTTCAAGCGCAGCTTCGTTTGATGGCAATGATGGAGCAAAACCGCCTTCATCGCCAGTGTTGGTGCCTAGTTTACGGTCGTGCAGCACACTTTTGAGGGTGTGATAAATTTCTGCACCCCAGCGCAAGCCTTCGCGGAATGATGGTGCACCAACTGGCATCACCATAAATTCTTGGAAGTCGGTGCTATCTTGGGCATGCTTGCCACCATTCAAGATATTCATCATTGGAACTGGCAAGGTATGGCCGAAAACGCCGCCAAGGTAGCGATAGAGTGGCAAACCAATTGACAATGCGCCAGCTTTGGCAGTAGCCAATGAAACCCCTAAGATTGCATTAGCGCCAAGTTTGCCTTTATTGTTAGTGCCATCAAGCTCAATCAAGGTCTTGTCAAGCGTAATTTGATCAAGCGCCTCTAAGCCTTCGATGGCTTCAGCAATATCTTCATTGACATGCTTTACAGCTTTGAGCACGCCTTTACCGCCGTAGCGTTTTTTGTCGCCGTCGCGCAGTTCAACTGCTTCGTGTGCGCCAGTTGAAGCGCCCGAAGGAACAATTGCGCGGGCAAGCGTGCCATCTTCCAAACCGATTTCAACTTCAACGGTCGGGTTGCCTCGGCTATCGAGAACTTCGCGACCGCGAACGTGCGTAATGAGTGCCATATTGAGAAGCCTCCTCAAGGGACACGAATGTTTATGGCCCCATCATACCACGCTCTGTCCATTCGCTGGGTAGCGGTTTCGCGACCTATTGAGATAAATTCAAAAGGCAAAAGGCAGAAATCAAAATGGGGATCAGGGGCCAGGGATAAGAGGTCGGGGGTAGGGATAAGGAGCGAGATTTTAACGCAGAGGCGCAGAGGAACATGGCTCAAGGCTATGGGCTATAGGAACATTTTTATGAATTCCATGATGATACGTCCTATAGCCAATAGCCCAAAGCCTATAGCCTTCTCTTCGTGTCCTTCGTGCTCTTCGTGGATCAAATTCTTAACGCAGAGGCGCAGAGGAGCATGGCAATTGGCTTGAGGCTATCGGAAATCATTTATTACCCAACAATCTTCCCATAGCCAATAGCCAACAGCCTATAGCCTTCGTATCCTTCGCGTTCTTCGTGCCCTTCGTGGTTTCAGTCGTGCTCTTCCTACGCCACAACGACGGTTTCAACTCCATCCAAAAAGCCATTCAGATCGGTAATCCGCACCCGCCCGACATGCTGAGCTGCCAACGAGGCTGCTTTGACCACCGAGGTATAGCTTGGATCGAATGCCCCTTGTTTGATGTAGCGATCACATTGCCGCCCAGAAATGCCACTGATTCGTCGTCCCGCAGCATACACCCCCGGGGTTTGCACAATATAGGTTAATTGATCAGCGGCTAATGCCGAGGCGATCATCTGGGCGGCGGTATCGGCGTTGAGCAATTTCACCGCGCCGGTTGCGCTTTCCATGGCAAGTGGAGCTAGCACTGGCAACCATGCCTGCTCCAATAAATAGTGCAACACCTCGAAGCGCACAATCGGCTCATCGCTTTTGGGTAGCAAATACATCAATTCCAAATCTGAGCCACATAAGCCAATTGCTTGTAAATGATGTTGGGTGAGCGCCGCAACCAAGCGTGGATTGATGCCGCCACGAAGTGCCATGGCGGCAATTTCAGCTGCTGCCGGATGGTTCGTGCCGCCAATCGCGTTCAGAACGCGTGGCAAAATGCTGCCACCACCATGAATTAAAACCACTTGATCGTTGATGCTGCTTAAGGCGCTAATTAATGTTTGCAGTGAATCAGCGTGATCCACTTCGTAGCCGCTAATTTTGATTACATGCGTCATTTCTGGTAGTCCCCATCTGTGTTGTGCTCAATTGTAACGAGGGGGACTAGCAAACAATAGGATTAAAGATGACGAAGCGCTGACAGTTTATTGATCGGCTGCTTGATCAAACTGCTTAGCGTGGGTGGGCGATAATCCATGGCGCATCATACCAACCAACTTCGGTTGTGGGCTGCTCGCGCCATTGTTGCAAAATATGTAGGTGGAATGGGGCTAATGCTGGGTATTGATCAGGCGCAAACCAGCCCATTTGGTCAACCTCGCGCGAGGCTTGAAATGTGCCACCGATCAGCGTGCCACAAACCACAAATTCAAATTTGGGGCGGTCGCGGGTTACGCCGATTAATGCCAAGCGGTCGGCCCGCACCTGCAAGCCCGATTCTTCGCGCACCTCGCGTTCGAGGGTTTCGAGCGGCGATTCTGCTTTGCTCATCCAACCGCCTGGCATTCCCCACGGATGCGAGCGGCGATAGGTATGATGAAACAACAACAAGCGCCCTTGCTCATCGGTAATGATCCCAGCCACGCCCAGCAAAAAATGCGGATTAATCGCATTTGCTGCCAACCAATGTAAACGTGGTGGCAAGCGAAAGCGTTTTAATAAAGGAAAAATAAAGCTCGGTAATTCCATAATCGCCTCAGTCCAAATCAAAATGAGATCATTAAAGTATAAACCGATTGCAGCGCTTGCTCGACCAAGTTAATTATTTGCTCATGATTTTGCCAATTTTGGGTTGAATTTTGCCGTTTTAGCTAAAAAGTAGAACATCCTAGTTGACAGAACATATGTATTTTTCTATAATAACAAGTAGAACGTCTATTCGTGTATGGCTGAATACCCACAGCTACGTCGGCCCAGAAAGGAAGCGCTTCAATGAGCGGATTATCGCAACGCCAACAACGGATCTATGATTACATCAAGCAATTTATTCGCACAAATGGCTATGCTCCGGCGATTCGCGATATTCAACGCGAGTTAAGTATTTCATCAACCTCAGTGGTTGCTTATAACTTACGCGCCCTCGAAAGCAAAGGCCAAATTCGCCGCGAAGGCAACATCTCGCGCGCAATCGAATTGATTAATGTTGAACAACCATTGCCCACCGTGCTTGGCGGCCAACGCGTGCCAGTGCTGGGCGTTATTGCCGCTGGCCAGCCAATTCCAGGCCCCAACGAATCAACCAACTCCGAAGATTCGGTCTTGGTGCCCGAAGAAATTGTTGGCAGCGATAAGCTGGGCGATGTCTATGCCTTGCGGGTCAAAGGCTACTCGATGGTCGATGCCTTGATTGCCGATGGCGATATTGTTTTGTTGCGCTATCAGGAAACTGCCGAAAATGGCGAGATGGTCGCAGCCCGCATTCGCGATGAAAATGAAGTTACTTTGAAGCGGATTTATTGGGAAGGCGACCGCGTGCGGTTGCAGCCAGCCAACGTTACCATGGATGCGATGTACTATCCATCGACCAATGTCGAAGTGCAAGGCCGTGTAGTTGGGGTTATCCGTAACCTCGGCTAAAATCCCGATTTCAAACAGCATACCCAAAGGGACGGAATTAATTCCGTCCCTTTTTGGTTTTTTGGTTAATTTTGGCTTGGGTTTCGATCAACTTGGTTTGTTGTTGCTCAAGTTTGTGCTGTTCTTGGGCTTTCTTGAGGGCTGCCTCGCCTAGTTTTACCCCAACCGCTTTGAGTTCGCGATCATAGGCTCGCTTGCCGCGCCACAACAAAAATGGAATCAAAATCGGCCACCATGGCTTAAGATCTTGAAATCGCTGACGATACCCATCGACTTGCGCTCGGACACTGGTGATATTGCTGAGGGTGGCTAAGATTTTTTGCTTGACCATCGCGCATACTCCCTACTAAGGCTATCTGCATTATAGCTGAGATTGCCAAGCTATGGCCGTGATGTTGTGCTGGGCCATAGCTTGGGCTTGCAGGTTCGATGCCAAGCCTTGAGTTAGCTTGCTTCGCCGCGTCCTTCGTAGGCGGCAACTGCCAAGCCTGCGCCAACGCTGGTGAAGGGATCTTGCTCGCGTAGCCGATCTTCGGTGAAGCGATCGGACAATAATTTGATGAAGCGCGGAATCCGCGAGGAGCCGCCAGTGCGCAACACCACATCAATTTGGTCGTGGCTAAGGCCAGCAGCCTTGATTGTGCGATCAACACATGCGCCAATCGAGCGCGCTTCGGGGCCGATCAGGCGCTCAAATTCAAAGCGTGGCAACAAATGGTCAAAATCGATGCCATCGACATGCATGCTAATTTCAACTTGGCGCTCGCTGGAAAGCTGGCGTTTGGCTTCCTCGGCGTGTTCGTATAGCACCAAACCGTAGTTCTCGCGCACGAGGGTGCGCAATGCCTTGAGTTCTTTGGGTTTATCACTGGTGCGCACCGCTTCTTCGATAATCTCAAGCATTTTTGGCGTATGCATTTCGAGAATATTTTGCCAGTTGTCGAGGTGCTCCAAAAGGGTTGCGGGCAAGGGCAATTTGCGCGGGCCAAGCCGTGCGCCATCGCCAAAATATTGGCGTAGCGCCCCAGTCACGATTTTGCTATCGAGCACATCGCCGCCAATTGGCACGCCATCGGTGGCCAATACCTGACGCTCATCGCCGTCAATCGCCATCACGGTAACATCGAGCGTCCCGCCGCCAAAGTCGAACACCACAATATTGCGACGTTCGTGTTGGCTGGCAGCAAAGGCATGGGCGGCAGCAACTGGCTCGGGCATAAAACTTACATTCGGCAAATCGGCCAATTCGCAGGCTTCGCGCATCCGCCGAATCGCCAAGGCATCGCCTTCGGGTGTATCGGCGTAGTGCACAGGCCGCCCGACCGTAATGGCGCTAATTTTTTCGCCAGTAAAGCGCTCAATTTCGCGGCGAATGGCCCGCAGAATTTTGGCAATCAGTTCTTCGAGCGGGGTTTCTTGGCCAAACACGTTAGTTTTAATGTAGGATGGATCGCGAAGCATGGTTTTGATCGATTGAAACAAGCGGCCTGGTGGATTGCTATCGACCATACCTTCAACCGATTGGACGATTGTGCCAACCCCAGAATAGGTGTTGGTGACCGTGCCAACATAGCGCCGTTCGTAGATAATTTCGCGGCCAACATTGCCCTCAGTAAAGGCGTTGATTGCTGCGCGACCAAACAGCTGCTGGCCTTCTGGCGTAATAAAGAGCGCAGTGCGTAACACATTGGGGTTTGCCGCTACGGAGTCTAGCGGGACCAAGGTTACCTTTGCGCCGTCGTAAATTGCTGCGGTCGTATTAGTTGTTCCGAAATCTAAGCCTACCCGCATCGCAAAGCCTCCTTAAAATGTATGGGTTGCACGGCGAAATGCCGCCCGAACCCAAAACTGGGGGGCGGCTTGTGCAGAACATGGATTGTAACAAAGCATTTTGCTTCCCATGATCGGTCTTAAGACGGATGTTGTATGGGCAATGCTGTATTTTAGCCAGCGTGGGTGAGGGCCGGCAAAAAACGTCAAGCATGGAATGTCCATCGTTGGGTGGTTGCAGCCAAGCCAAGCCTCGATTAAGCTAGCGCTAGTATTGTTCGCTGAGGAGCTTTTGCGTATGAGCCTCGCCCTAATTTCACACGATCATTACCTTGACCACGACCAGCCTGAACACCCCGAAAATGCCAATCGTTTGCGGGCGATTCATGCGCTGCTCGCTGCTGATTACGATTTACAACAGCATTTGACGAAGCTTGAACCACGTCATGCCAGCGCCGCCGAGATTGAGGCGGTGCATGTGCCAAGCCATTTGCCAAGCCTGCAACGGATGGGCCAATTTGGCGATTGGGCTGATCCGGAGACCTATATTTTGCCAGATTCGGTCGAGATTGCCCAACTTGCTGCTGGTGGTTCGATTGTTGCGACCGATGCGGTGTTAAGCGGTCGCCACCCCAATGCCTTTGCCTTGGTGCGCCCGCCAGGCCACCACGCCACCGCTGATCAGGCTATGGGCTTTTGTTTATTCAATAATGCTGCAATTGCCGCCGCCTTTGCCCAACGCGAATATGGCCTCAAACGGGTGGCAATTTTGGATTGGGATGTACATCATGGCAATGGCACCCAAGATATTTTCTATACCAACCCCGATGTGCTGTATATCTCAACTCATGGCTGGCCGCTTTGGCCTGGCTCCGGCCATTGGAAGGAGATGGGCGAAAAAGCGGGCTTGGGCACGACGCTCAATCTGCCGTTGCGCCCATTGACTGGCGATATGGGCTTTAATCTGATTTTCGAGCACACAATTGCGCCAGCAATTCGGCGCTTCGAGCCAGAATTATTGATCATCTCAGCAGGCTATGATGCCCATGTGTATGACCCATTGGGTAACTTGGCGCTCTCGACTGGTGGTTATGCCCAGCTCGCTGCCATCGTGTATAATTTAGCCGCCGAGTGTTGCGACGGACGCTTGGTGGGCTTGCTTGAGGGTGGTTACAACCTCGAAGCCCTTGCTCAAAGCCTCAATGCAACGCTGCAAACCTGGGTTTCTGGTCGGCCTGCCCCTGCCTTTAATCAAGAAGTCAGTCACACCCCAGAACCAGATGTGATGTGGTTAATCGAGCATTTGCGCCGCGAACATCCACTTTTAAAAGGATGAAGTATGAGGGATGAGGGATGAAGAGCATAGAACATAGATGTACTAGTTCATTGGATTAACGACGGTTTGCCCCTCACCCCCTAGCCCCCTAGCTCGCCCGCGGGCGAGGGGGAACCACGAGACCAGCGCTCCCCTCGCCCGCGTTCAGTGGGAGCGGGGCTGGGGGTGAGGGAATGATCCTGGTTGCCAATCCAATCAACCATTATACATAGAACATAGAGCATAGGACTGGGAACTGACAATAAGCTATTGGCACTTGGCTATCGGAGATTGATTGGGATTTCAAATTAGCCTATAGCCAAAAGCCTATAGCCCATAGCCTATCCCCTCAAATACCTACAAGGACAATCAATGATTGCAGTGATCAATTATGGGGCTGGCAACTTGCCAAATGCCGTGCGCGCCTTGGAATATGTGCAAGCTCCAATCGAAGTTGTGACTGATCCGGCGGCGGTGTTGGCCGCCGATGCTGTCGTGTTGCCCGGGGTTGGCGCGACCGCCGATACCATGCGCTCGTTGCGCGAAATGGGCATGGATGCGGCGATTCGCGCGGTAATCGCCCGTGGCACGCCATTTTTGGGCATTTGTGTTGGCATGCAAGTGCTGGCCGAGCAAAGCGAAGAATTTGGCTTGCATGAATGTCTTGGTTTGGTGCCAGGCACAATTCGCCGTTTCGATCAAGGCCTCAAAGTGCCGCAAATTGGCTGGAATAGCGTGCAGCACGATGGCAGCGCCTTGTGGGATGGGATTCCCAATGGTGCTGAATTCTATTTTGTCCATTCCTACTACTTGGCAACCAATGACCCTACTTTAGTTGCTGGGCACACCGAGTATGGGCTGAATTTTCCAGCGGCGATTGCCCGCGATAATATTACTGCCGTGCAATTCCACCCCGAAAAAAGCGGCCAATGGGGCCTCAAATTATTGGGGAATTGGGTGCAGGGGGCAGTAGTCAGGGGTCAGGGATCAGCACAGCATTAAAGATATTTATGATTAAGTCAGTGAAATAATATTATGGCAGGGGTTCCTAATACCTTATCCCCAACCCCTGGCCCCTACTTTAGGAGCACCATGCAATTAATACCAGCAATCGATTTGCGCGATGGCCGCTGCGTGCGGCTTGTGCAAGGTGATTTTGAGCAAACAACGGTTTATGGCGACGATCCGGTGGCGGTCGCGCAACAATGGGAAGCAGCAGGCGCAAGCCGGATTCACATTGTCGATCTTGATGGAGCTAAGGCTGGCCGCCCAACCCAAACCAGCACGATTGCCGCAATTACCAAAGCGGTTGGTGTGCCGGTGCAGCTTGGCGGTGGCCTGCGCGATGCAGCCAGCGTTGCCGCTGCCTTTGAGCTTGGCATAAGCGATGTGATTTTGGGTACAGTGGCGGTGCGCAACCCAGAATTGGTTGCTGAATTGGTCGGCCAATATGGCAAGGCAATTACAATTGGCATCGATGCCCGCAATGGCGTGGTTGCGACCGAAGGTTGGCTGGCAAGCAGCCGCCAGCGCGCCACCGAGCTAGCCGAACAAATGGCCCAACTCGGAGTTGCGCGGATCATCTATACTGATATTAGCCGTGATGGCACCTTGAGCGAACCAAATTATGCGCAAACTGCCGCGTTGGTAACGCCCGCTGGCCCAGCAATTGTGGCTTCTGGCGGTATTGCTCGCGTCGAACATTTGGCGCGCTTGGCTGAGCTTGGCATTAGCGGGGCAATTATCGGCACGGCACTTTATACAGGCCATATTGATTTGGCCTCGGCAATTCAAACGATTGAACACGGAGGCTAAACGTGTCATCATCGAAACAAGATATTACCGCTCGCTATGAAGAGGAGCGTTTACGCGCCCAAGAGCAATCGCAATTGCTCTATTTGCAGAATCAAATCGATGAATTGCGTCGTCAAATCAAAGACGTAAATGGTAAATACGCGTGGTCAACCGAGCAATCGCGCAAATCTGAAGCGGTGGTGGCCCAATTGCAAGGTATGATCGAGCGCCAAGCCCAAGAGCAAGCCCAAACCCTCGAAAGCTATCGGCGTGAATTAACCACCTTGCGCAAGGAAATTGCCAACAGCACCGTGCGCATGGACGATGGAGTTAAGCCAATTCGCGATATTCAGCTTTCGTTGGCCCAACAGCAAGAACATCGCAAACAAGATTTGCAAACCTCACAAAGCTGGTTTGCCCGCATTGAATTGCTCGAACAACGCATGAGCGATTTCGAAGCCCGCATCCGTGAGCAAAACGATCAGCATCGCTCACTCGGTGGCCAGCTTGAACAGTTGCGCGCTGTCGATGCTGAAACCGTGCAAGATATGCGCAAACTCAGCGAAGATGTGCAGATCGAAAAGCAGCAAATGCGTCGCCAAGCAGTCGAAACCCAACAGATGGTGATCGACATTGGCGAAGGGATTCGCGAGTTGCGTTCGCGCTTCGAGCGGCTTGAGGATTTGCAAAAAGGTGTCGAAGCTCAAATTGAGCCATTGCCTGAGCAGATTGAGGTTGTGCGCGCCCAATTGCCCGATATGATCGCCGAAATCAAGCGCATCGAGCGGGTCAGCACCGAACGCTTCTTGATGAACCAAGAGCGCTTGGAAGAGTTGCGTGGTCAACATAACGAGCAGCTTGATGAATTGCGTTCGGTTGATGAAATTCATCTGCGCCAAATTATGGGTTCGTTAGAGCGGATTGATACTTGGTGTCATGAGTACGAATCGAAGCTCAGCCGCACCCAAAACCGCCTCGAAGATGTGCAAATTGCCAACTTGAGCCGCATGCAAGATTTGGAACGGCGCGAAGTGCAAGCGCTCAGCGATGTTGTTTCGGCAATTCAAGGCCGTTTGCAAATTGCCCAAAGCGAAATCTTGGAACGCGGAAGCGAGATCTAAGTATGTTGACCCGTCGAATTATTCCTTGTTTGGATGTGAAGGCTGGGCGCGTGGTCAAAGGCATTAGCTTTCTCAACCATCGCGATGCTGGCGACCCAGTGCAATTGGCGGCCTTCTACAACGAATCGGGTGCTGATGAATTGGTGTTTTACGATATTACTGCTTCATCCGATGAGCGCAATATTATGGTCGAGGTGGTGGAGAACGTCGCACGCCAAGTGTTTATTCCCTTGACGGTTGGTGGCGGCATTCGTACCGTCGATGATATGTATCGCATGCTGCGGGCTGGCGCTGATAAAGTTTCAATTAATACCGCTGCTGTGCTCAACCCGCAATTAATCGAAGATGGAGCCAAGCGCTTTGGCTCGCAATGTATTGTGCTTTCGATGGATGCCCGTCGGATCAACGAGCCAGGCCAGCCCAGCCAATGGAATGTCTTCACCCACACTGGCCGCGATCCACGGCCAACGGGCTTGGATGCAATTGAATGGGCCAAACGAGTGGTCGATTTGGGCGCAGGCGAGTTGGTGATCAACAGCATGGATGCTGATGGCACTGGCGCTGGCTACGATAACGAATTGCTAGCGGCGATTAGTGCTCAAGTTGGCGTGCCAGTAATTGCCTCTGGTGGCGCTGGCAAGCCCGAACATTTGCTGGCTGCGCTGCACGAAGGCCAAGCAGATGCAGTGTTGGCAGCCTCGATCTTCCACTTTGGCACCTATACCGTTGAGGCGGTCAAGGAATATCTGGCAAATCAGGGAATTCCGATGCGCCGCACCCCGAGGCCATTATGATCATCACCATTCGTTTCTTTGCTGGCTTGCGCGAAGCCCTCAACCAAAGCAGCTTAAGCTTGGAGTTGGCTGAAAATGCCACGGTTGGCACGGTGCTGCAACGCTTGGCTGAGCTATATCCAAACTTGCCCTTGACTGGCTTGGCCTATGCGATCAATCGCCAGTATGTAACGCTGGAGGCAACCTTGAAGCCCAACGATGAATTGGCCTTGATTCCGCCAGTTAGTGGAGGCTAAGGTGCAAGCATTTTTGGTAACCGAAACCGTGTTGCAGGCCGAGCCGTTGCGGGCCTTGGTCGCCGATGCTGGGCATGGCGCGATTGTGCTGTTTGAAGGCGTGGCGCGCAACAATTTTGGCGGTCGCGCCACCGCCTTTTTGGAATACGAAGCCTACCCCGAAATGGCCGAGCAGCAATTAGCTTTGTTGGGCCAACAAGCCCAAGCCCAGTTTGGCATCGGCAAAGTGGCAATTCATCATCGAATTGGCGTGTTGCAAATTGGCGAAACAGCAGTGCTGATTGCGATTGGCTCAGCTCATCGTGGCGCAGCATTTGCTGCGGTGGCTTGGCTGATGGATCAAATCAAATTGGTGGTGCCAATTTGGAAATGTGAACATTGGGCCGATGGTTCGCAAGAATGGGTGGGTCAGCGTTGAAGCACTAAGGTGAACTATGCGATTGCTCGAAAAACTAGCACGATGGTGGTGGCGTTGGTTGCTCACAATACTAACCTTGTTGGGCATGGCGCTGCTTGGCGTGATTGTGGCGAGTATCGCTGGTTGGGTGCCGCAACCAACTGTTCTGCGCTTAACGCCGTTGGCTGGTAGCCGCGAATTGCCGCCAGCCACGGCCTTGGAATTCAACTTTAACCTGCCGATGGATCGATCGAGCGTTGAAGCTGCGCTGGTGATTACGCCGCCAGTGCGTGGCCGTTGGCAATGGGAAGGCCGCACCCGTGCACGTTGGCAGCCAGAATTTGGCTGGACCCCAGGCACAACCGTCACCGTTCAATTGCGGCCAAGCGCACAATCGATGTTGCGCCAAAGCTTGCCAACCACAGTTACAACCCAGTTTGCCGCTGCCCCAGCGCCATTGTTGGTCTTTCGCTCGCCCTTACCCAATGCCACAATCGCCCCAAATATGCCCATCTTGCTACGTTTCAATCGGGCGATGATTGACTACTCCAGCCAACCCCAGCGCGATTTAGCTGAACTCAACATCGAGCCAAGTGTTGCGCGCCAAGTGCGTTGGCTTGATGATCGTAGCGTGTTGGTGCAAGCCGAATGGCAGCTCGGCCAGCGCTATCAACTAAGCTTGCACAATCTCAACGATTTGCTGGGAATTCCGGTGCAAACCAGCGAATGGCAACTCAACGTTAGCGAGCCAAGCCTGATTGCGCCACCAACTGCGCAAACTATCGAGACGAATCAAGCGTTGGAGTGGGCTTTTGAAGGCTTGCTTGATTCAGCCACAAGCCAGCAATTAATTGATCGGATTCAATTCACGCCAGCTCTGAGCGCGACATGGCAAGTGCATTATCAAGCAGAGCCGTTGCCGCAAACTGTCTTGCTTGCTAGGCCAGATGTAGCTTGGCCAGCAGGCCAAACCGTAACTACCAGCCTCCAACTGAGCCAGCCAATCAGCCAAGTTTGGCAGGTGCAATCCAAGCTGCAATTGATTGGCTCGGTGCCTGGGCGCGGCGGCAGTTTGGCGCTTGCCGATTCGTTGCGCCTCTTGTTTAACCAAACGCCTGAGCGCGAGCAGATTGCGGCCCAACTCTCTATCGAGCCTGAAGTGGCCGATTTGGCGATTAGCATTGTCAATCAACAAGCCCTGATTAGCGCCGCTTGGCAACCAAGCACAAGTTATACGCTGACCTTGGCTGGCTCTGCGCCGCTGAATTTTCGCACCCAAACTCAAGCCCAACCATTGCAAATCGAAGGCGCTGGCTATTCGTTGTTGCTGCCCACAACGCAGGCTGAATTGCGCTTGAATGGCCGCGAAACCAGTCGTCTCACCGCGACCTTGTATCCAATGGATCGGGCGGTTTTGGCAGCAGCCCTGCAACAACCGCAAACGCCGCTCAATCCACAGCGCTATAATCTACAACCGCAACAGCAATGGCAAATTGGCGCAGCGCCTGATCGAACATTAACCATCACACCAACCCAAGGCGCGTTATTATTGCAAATTCAAGCTCCCAATGCAGAGCTTGTGCAACATGTGCTCATTTGGACACCCTATCGCGCGCAATTGTTGGCAAGCGCCGAGCAAGCCCAAGCCTGGGTGGTTGATTTGGCGAATCGCCAGCCAGCCGCCGTCGAAAATTTAAGCATTTTGGCTGGAGCGAGCCAACTAGCTACGGGGGCAAGCGATCAGCAAGGGCTTTGGCAAACGCCAATCCGCGCCAGCAGCGGGCGCTTGGTCTTGCTGGGCGGCGCGCAACAAGCGCCGATTGTAGCCGAAACAATTATTCAGCCACAGCGCCAAGCGCCAAGTTTGAGCAGTCAACTGATGCTCGAACGCCATAGCTACCAAGCCAACCAACAACTCACGATTATTGGTAGCAGCCAATTTGCTGCTGGATTAGCAACCACGCCAAGTTTGACGCTCGCTGTGCTCGATCTGAGCGGCCAAGCGATTGCCCCCGAGCAAACCTTTAACTTGACCCAAACCCTGTGGCTGCGCCAAGTGCAGCTTGCAGCCGAAGTCCCACCTGGCTTGTATCAGGTTCGGCTACGCTACGCCAATCAGGTTTTGGCCAGCCAAACCTTTGTCGTCAACGATCCTGCGCCTAGCTATCAGGTTGTTTTGCCCGAATTTCAGGCTACCAACGCAATTGTGCCTGCTGAAATTATCAGCGTGCTGCCGCATCAACAGGGTTCGTGGCGCTTGCTCGATCAAAACAATCGTCAAATTTCGGCGGGGGTTTGGCAAAGCAACGCCGCTGGGATTGCCCAATTTGATTATCAACGCAGCCAAGCTTTGCTTGGTGATTATGTGTTGGCAATTCAGCTTGGCCCGCAAACCAGTTATCATTATCTGCACATTCGCTATGCTGCCGATTTACAAGCCAGCACCAGCCAACAATTGCTCAACCAGAACCAAGCAGCCAGCATCAGCTTCCAATTGCGTGATCAACAAGGCATGGCTTTGGCCAATCGCAATCTCCAAATCGAAGTGACTGGTGCGACTTCGAGCACCCAAAGCTTGCGTACCAACGCTGCTGGTGAGGCGATTTGGCGCACAACTGGTTTGCGTTCTGGCCAATGGCTGATTCGGGCAAGTAGCCCAGATGCTGCCAGCGTGGAAGTGCCGTTATGGGTGCTTGGCGCAGCCAGCGAACAGGCGATTGGCCGTAGCCAAAGCAGCTTAGTTACCGCGACCGATTTAGATCTCGCGCCGCTGACCAATCAAACTGCCACCAGCGTGCTCGTGAGTTGGTTCGAAGGCAGCACGATTCGCCAGCAGCTTCAGCCGTGGGTCGCAGGCCAGCGCATCGCAATTTCGCCAAGCTTGAGCAATACTCAGCAATTGGATGTTGCCTTGGCTTGGCTTGATGGCCAACAACTGCGCAGCAGCAGCAGCCAAATTCCCTTCCAAAGCGTTGCGCCGCTTGAGTTGACAATGGTTGTCAGCGGCTCGCAACTAGTGCTAGGCACGCAACGCGCTGGTCAGCCAGTCGCCAGTATGGTTGGTTTGAGTTTTCAATCAAGCTTCACCACCAGCCTAACCAGCCAGCATCGCCTGATTCGCACTGCGAGCAATGGCCAAGCCTTGCTCGATTTGACGGGCTTTGATGCAGGCCATATTGAGGCCTTAGCCAGTGATGGCCTGAGCAGCGCCGCAGCCACAACCGTTTTTGGGTCAAGCCCGCCAATCGCTGCCCAATTGCTGCTGCCTGAGCGATTGCTGCTTGGCGATCAATTAAGTGTCACGGCGCGCTTGAATTTGCTGGCAACGCGCGGCGGAATTCCAAGTATCACGCTTAATTATGATCAAGCCCAATTTACGGCGCTGGCTGAGCCAACAACTGGCAATAGCAGCCGTATTTATAGCGCGACCCAAGGACTCATTGCCAGCAAACTGGGCACAACCACGCTGACCGCGACCTTCGAGGTCAATCAACAAACTCAAATCATCACCAAAAGTTTGGTCATTGAGCCGCCAAGCCAAGTCTTGTTGCGGCAAAGTCGCTTGATCACCGAGCCAACCGATATTACGTGGCAAGTGCCAACCGCCAACCAAGCAGCCTCAATCGAGCTGGCGATTGCTAGTTTAGCCCAAGCAACCCAAGCCTTGCCCAGCCAGTTTAATGGCTCTGATCCGCTGAGTTTGGCCGGGCAAATCGCCATGGCGCGCTATGCTACGCAGCCCGCCAACGCAGCGATTGCGCAATTGGCCCAGCAGCAATTGGCCAATGGCAGTTGGAGCGGGGATGGGCAAAGTGGCGATGTGCAATTAACCGCCTTGATTGTGCAGCTAATCGCCAACGAACAACGCTCGCCCACGCTTAGCCAACTGATCGATCAGGCAACTCGTTGGTTGGCCTTGGCTAGCCCGCTTGATCCCGATTTGCGTAGCGAAATGTTATTGGCCTTGGCCCAAAGCAACAAAACTGTCGAAGCCCAAGTCACAACCTTGCTCAAAAATAACCAACTCACTGCGCCCCAACGCTTGCGCCTGATCTATGCCTTGGTGTTGCTCGATTCGCCCCAAGCTGATCAATATTTGGCTGAAGTGCGCCAAATGTTGAATCAACCCTTGGAGCCAAGCCCTTGGATGAGCCGTACCCGTCAAGCTGCCATGATTGGCATCATTTTTGAGCGCAGCCAACCAAGTTCAGCGCTGCGCGCACAGGTGCTGAGCCTGCTTGCTGAGGGCTGGAATGGCACAACCTGGGAAGATTTGCCAAGTAGTATCGCGGTTTTTCAGCTTAGCCAACAGGATTTTCCAACCAGAGCGAACTATGCGTTTGGCTTGAATCAAGCAGCCTTGGATGGTTATGCTCAGGCGACGCGACTGAGCTTGCCGATTACCCACCAATTGAACCTCCAGATCGAGCCAAATGGGCCAATTTTGTTGGCCAGCCAAGCCAGTTGGCAAGCTCCTGCACCCCAAGCCCGCTTGCTCCATGCCACGCCAATCGAGCAGTTGGCGTATGGTCAGCAATGGCTTTGGCAAGGCTATTTGGTGCTTGAACGCGATGTTGAGTTGTTGCAGCTGCGCTTGGCTGCACCCAACGGAGTGACGTGGCAATTGGGCGCAGCGCCAGGCTTAATCTGGCATGATGGGCAATTCAGTGCGCCACAGTTACGGGCTGGCATTTATCCTATTCAGCTGTTGGGGGTTGCGCGCCAAACTGGCCAATTTACTTGGCCTGCCGCCCAATTGACGAGCGCTGGCCAAACGCTAGAGCTTGAGCAAACTGCGCCGCCAGTGCGTATTCGCTGATGGTACAATAGCGCTATCTTTATTTTCAGAATTAAGGCACAGCAATGCGTATTCCAGAAGCAATTCAATGGATTGAACAATCGGGCAATGTTTTAGCCCAAGCCAAAATAACCCACATGCTTGAGGCCACGCCCGCCGATGAAGAATTACTTGATCAATTAGCGGCCTTGCAAAACGACGATGGCGGTTTTCCGCTGAATGGCGTTGCAGGGCGACCGAGCACGCTCAACGATAGCTGCAACATTATTCGCCATTTTGTTGAACTTGGGGCTAGCGACCATCCAGCGGTTGTTGCTGCCAGCCGCTTTATCCTCGATGCCCAATCGCCGCGCGGCTGGTGGCGCGAAAGCAGCAATTTGGCCATGTATAGCCCACCCTTGTGGATGGATAGCGAGTCGGATGCAGCGCTGATCTTCACCACTGCTGTTTGTTCTGCCAGCCTCGCCTTGTTGGATAACCCCGAGGTCAATGTGGCCGCCGACAAAGCCAATACTTGGTTGCTTGGCCAAATTGCCAATAATGGCTTGTTGCCAGGTTTTCGGGTCGAGGCCACTGGTTGGGCGATGTTGGCCGCAGTCTTGTTGGGCCATCGCGAAAGTCGGCCAGTTAAGCGCATGTTGGGCGGCTTAGGCGATCTCATTTCCAACGATTGGGATGCGCCGAGCCTTGCCGTGATGTTGAACGCCGCTGGGATTGCCCGCATTCCCCGTATGACGCGCGCAGTTACCCAGGCAATCAACGTTTTGCGCAACCTGCAACAACCAAGTGGTGCATGGCTCAACGAAGATGGCCTGCCCGACCCCTTGCTGACCGCCTGGATTGTACGGATCGTGCGGCGCTTCGGCTTACGGTAAAACTTGCTAGGATATGTGGCTCCTCCAATTGATAGGTTCATCGGTTGATGCTTGAGAGCCGATTAATGTCCTTGAGGGGGTGCAGGGGGATTAAAGCCCCCTGCGTTTCCCGCTGGCAGGACGGAAGGGTGGAAAAATGAAGCATGAAGGATGAGGGATGAAGCCTAGAGCCAATAGCCCCAGCTTAGTGCTCTTTGTGCCCTTCGTGGAACACATTTTTAACGCAGAGGCGCAGAGAAAATATGGCTATAGGCTGTGGGCTATCGGAACATTATTGGTGCAATTCGAGCAATTTGTGCTAAGAAACCTTCGCGATCTTCGTGTCCTTCGCGGTTTCAGCCCTTCGTGCCCTTCGTGGATCAAAATGTTAACGTAGCGGCGCTGAGCAGCGAAGGATGCGGTGATCGTCCAAAAGGACTAGTGCTGACAGATCGAAAGATCATTTTGCAATTTTGGCAATTTTGGCAGAATAGTGATCAATCGCTGCAATTGCTGCAACTATTTTTTGCGGGTCAGCGTCTGAAGCAATAGAAGCCACGCTGATGGCAAGGAGTTGTAACTGTGGCCGAACCAACTGCTGAAATTCTCAATCGCGCTCAACGCAATGATCCCGAAGCAATGGGAGCATTGATTGTTAGCCAACAACATTATATTTACAACATCGCCATGAGCGTGATGCGCCAGCCCGAAGATGCCGCTGACCTAACCCAAGATGCTTGTATCAAGCTGTTGCGGGTAATCGGCCAGTATAATGGCGAAAGTCGGTTTACAACATGGCTCTATCGTTTGGTTATCAACCTTGGGCGTGACGAGTTGCGCAAGCGCGGTCGGCGTGCCCCAGAGATGCCAGCCATGACCGATGACGATGGCGAAACCGTCGATCCGTTATCGAGCATTGCCGATGATAATCGTTGGGCCGACCCCCAAGAAGTGGCCTCGAACCACGAACTGCGGGCCGAAGTTTCCCAAGCTTTAGATAAGCTTGAAGATCATTATCGCTTGGCATTAACCCTCTACTATTTTGACGATTTGCGGTACAATGATATTGCAGAAATTTTAGAAGTACCACTGAATACAGTTAAAAGCTATATTCGCCGTGGTAAAGAGCGCCTCGCTTTGCTCTTAGCCGCCAATCAATCGGAAGCACTCTTGCCAGCAAAGCGCGAGCCTGTTGCCGATGAACGGCCAAACCGTGGTCGCTTTGCATTTGCCCTAGGATGGCGCTGAGGTGTGTCATGAAGCGTTGTGAACATCGAACCAATTATGATCTGCGCGAAGAAGCGTTAGATCCACAACTGACAGACCATCTTGATACATGTGAAAGCTGTGCTACCCGCGCACGGCGTGCTGAAGCCTTCGATACGGTTGTGCGCTCAGCGATGATCACATCGGTTCCTGATGATCTGACGGCCAAGCTTCTGGCCTTGGTCCCTGGCTTGATGCCACCATTGATGGTGCGCAGCAAACATTGGAAGTTGCAACGCCGCGCCTTTGTTGGCTTAAGTGGGGTTGCAAGCATTTTGGCAATCGGTTTGCTGGTCTATGGCTTGTTTCTCTTGGCTGGGGCCGTTGGCCTAGAACAATGGCTGGCAAGCGCAAGCACATGGCCCGGCGTCGCAATCGATTGGCTCTATCGCCATATTCCATCATCACGCTCGGTTGTGGCAGCACTGATCACGGTGCACCAACCGCTGCAATGGATTATTCTCTTGATCTTGATTTGGCAAGTTTGGGAACGGATGCCGCTCCCGAACAAGCAACAAACCGCCTAAAAAAGCAACCCGCAAGTCGTCTGGCTTGCGGGTTTGGTTTGGGGGTACGATGATCAACCGTTTGTGGAATAGCTTGCTTGATCTCGTTTACCCGCCGCGCTGCTACAGCTGCGGCAAGGCTGGAACCCAATTTTGCCCAAGCTGCCTCGCCGAATGTATTCCCCTCGCTCCCAATCAACGCCCGCAGCCTTTAGCCGCCGATTCGCCGCTTGAACGCGCGTTGGGCATCTACCCATTTCAAGGCAGTTTGCGGGCTGCTATCCACGCATTTAAATATCAAAATGCCTATCCCTTGGCCCAGATTTTGGCTCCGTTGCTGTTTGAATTTTGTGCTTGGCAAGACGTTGTGCTGATGCCAGTGCCGCTCCATGGCGTGCGCAAACGTGAGCGGGGCTATAATCAAGCTGAATTATTGGCCCGCAATTTGGCCAAAGCTTGGCACTTGCCACTCAGCATCGAGCTTAAACGGGTGCGTGCCACCGAACATCAGGTTGGCCAACAAGCCCAAGCCCGCGCAACCAATGTCGCTGGTGCGTTTGCCTGGCATGGCCAACAACCTGCCCCAGCCCATATTCTCTTAATCGACGATGTGCTGACAACTGGCTCGACCTTTGAAGCCTGTGCTAGTGCGTTGCTTGCCGCTGGCAGCAAGGCCGTTGAAGGCTTGGCCTTGGCCAAAGCGATCGTTAAGCCTGCGCCCCCACTTGATAGGCCTGAATAATTCTGGCCCAACGAAGCAGTCGCTCGACCACACCTTGCGGTTGATCAGGCAGATAGACATCGGCAATTGTCATTGACCAACGCTGCAATTGCGGTTGGCGTTCAGCCTCGGGCCGCAAAACCCGCGTCGCTCCTGCATAGCGTTTGGCTGCTTGTTGACGTAATGTAGCGGCACTTACCCCATGATCAAGATAATCGTTGAAGCCAACCCACAATTCTGCCAGCGCCGCCGCGGTAAATTGGGCTGGGTGTTGCAAATTGTAGCAGGCCACCACCAAAAAATGCCGAGCATGCAAGGCTGGGTCGTTATATTCCCACGCAATCAACCCGCCTAGTTGCTCCCAACAGCTTAAACCTTCGACCTGCGGCGCGCCACATTCGGCGCACATATCGCTAGTTGGCATGGCTCACCTCGTTCGGTATAATCAAGCGATAGCATAAGCGACAGCAAATTCAGCAACATCTGCCAAATGATTGATTAGAAATAGAGGAAATGCTTGCCTATGCAGCGCGACGTTACTACAACCTATCTTCAAATGCTGGCGGCGAGCGAGCTTAAACCAAGCTTGCGCCATGATCCAGATTTTCGTTTTGTGCAGGTTCAGCGAATTAGCCCTGAGCTTAATCGATTTTTCTACACTGCTGTTGGTGGCGAATGGTTTTGGCTCGATCGGCTTAGCTGGTCGTATCAGCAATGGCTTGATTATCTCAGCCAGCCAACGGTTCAAACGTGGCTTGGCACGTATCAAGGGATTCCGATTGGCTATTGTGAATTGGTGCAAGAAGCCGATGGCTCGGCCCAAATTGGCTATTTTGGCTTATTGGCGCAATGGTATGGCCAAGGCTTAGGCGGCATCTTGCTCACTGCGGTTATTCAACAGGCCTGGCAATTAACCAACTCGCGGGTTTGGGTGCATACCTGCACGCTCGATGGCCCAACCGCTTTGGCCAATTATCAAGCCCGTGGCTTCACGATCTATGCTCAAAAAACTGAGCCAGTAGAATTGCCAAACCAAGCGCCAGGCCCATGGCTTGGGGCAAGAAGTTGACAGCTATGCTAGAGTAACGGGGATTTTGTTTGGAGGATGCGGTTATGGCTGATCAAGCTGGGTTGATGATTCTGATTGCGGGTCCCTATCGTTCGGGCACTGGCGACGATCCGGCTAAAATTGCAGCCAATGTGCATCTGATGGAATCGTATGTGTTGCCCTTGTTCAATGCTGGCCATTTGCCAGTACTTGGTGAGTGGCTGGCCTTGCCAATGGTCGATTTGGCTGGCTCCAAGCGGATTGGCGATGCAGCGTTCAACGCCATCTTTCACCCCATTGCTGAGCGCTTGGTGATTCGTTGCGATGCGGTGTTGCGGGTTGGCGGCCCCTCACAGGGCGCAGATCAAATGGTTGAATTGGCGAAAACCCATGGTCGCCAAACCTTCGCACGCTTGCAGGATATTCCAAACTGTGGCGAATTGATCGATCCGCAAGAATATTAGGAATCCAGCAATGAGCGCAAACACCGAATGGCCTGAATTGAACGCCCAATCGAATGCCGCTTGGGAAGCTAACGCCGAGCATTGGGATAGTTCGATGGGTCAAATTGGCAATCGTTTTCATTTGCAATTGGTGCGGCCTGCGATGCTGCAATTGTTGGGGCTACAAGCAGGACAGCGCATGCTTGATGTTGGTTGTGGGAACGGTCTATTTGCGCGCCATTTGGCCGAATTGGGAGCAACGGTGCTGGCAGTTGATGCCAGCGCCAGCCTAATCGCACGCGCCAAGCAGTATCCCGTCGCTAGTTCGCTTGAATATCAAGTTGTCGATGCGACGAGTTTTGAGCAATTGCTCAGCTTGGGCGTTGCCAGCTTCGATGCCTTAGTTTCGACGATGGTGCTGATGGATTTGCCAACGCTTGAGCCATTGTTTCAGGCAGCGAGCCAATTGCTCAAGCCGCAAGGCCGTTTTGTGCTGGCAAGCGTCCATCCATGCTTTCAAGCGCCGCAGAGTCGCAAAATTGTCGAGCAATTTGAAAATGAACAGGGCGAGGTTGAAACGCGCTCGCACCTCCAAATTGGCAGCTATCTCACACCTGCCACTCATCAAGGCGTTGGGGTGGTTGGCCAACCAATGGCCCAATGGTTTTTTCATCGCTCGCTGGCGAGCTTGCTTGGCGCGGCGTTTGCAGCAGGCTTTGTGCTGGATGGCTTGTTAGAGCCAAGCTATCCGCCAGATACGCCCCGCACGCATCCATTTTCGTGGGCCAATTTTAGCGAAATTCCCCCAGTTTTGGTGTTGCGTTTACGCCGAAATTAACCAAGTTCAACCCTTCTCTTGAAATAAGAGAAGGGTTTTGTTGTTAAACCAACTGCAATAAATCGCGCAAATCGTGCAGAATTGGGCAATCGGCCTTGGCAACCCGTTTATGGCGATCGATCAAGGCTGCTTCCATGCCAACCGCACGCGCTCCCAACACATCCGCATAATAGCTATCGCCAATATGAATAATCTGCTCTGCTGCAACTCCGGCCCGTTTGATCGCTAGCTGATAGAGGTCGGTCATGGGTTTGGCATAGCCTGCATCTGCCGAAATTACCGCAAAATCAAAATAGGGCAAGAGTTTGTTGTAGGCCAAAATTGGACGCAAACTACTGGCCCAATCTGAGACGATGCCAATCCGAATGCCTTGCGCGTGCAAGCTATCGAGCGTTTCGCGCACATCGGCAAAGGGAACCCAATTTTCTGGCTGCTCGTAGTGTGCGATCAAACGATCGCCAAGCGCCGCGTGATCAAGGCTGGGATCGATTTGATCGAACAAGTGTTGATAGAATTCGAGCCAGAGCGTGCGAATTGTGGCATCGGAACTCCAATCGTTATTATCAAGCGAGTGGTAGCGCTGATGATACCAACGATTGGTGGCGCGACGAGCATCGCGAATTAAGCTTGGCTCTGCTTGCAAGCCAAATTCCTGCAAAACCTCGCCAATTAAATCGTGAGCATCAACCCGTTCGTCAAGCAAGGTAAAGCCAACATCAAAACAAACTACTGGAAAACGCAGCATGGGAACCTCGGCTAAATAAAGAAGAGGGACACGGAAATTTCCGTGTCCCTGTGTTTCAATTGGCGAAGTTTGGAACTAACCGAAGAAATCGACGTTCTTTTGAGTGAATGAAGCCCATTGTTCTGGCACGCTATCGCCTGAGAAGATTGCGCTAACTGGGCATTCTGGTTCGCAAGCGCCACAATCAATACATTCGTCTGGGTTGATGTAGTATTGGTCTTCACCTTCGTAGATACAGTCAACTGGACAAACTTTGACACAGGCTGAATCTTTGGTGCCGATACATGGTTCTGCAATTACGTATGCCATTGTTGATGCTCCTTCGCGCTGCGGCGATAACTTCATACTTGTTTTCTGAATGTAGTGTAGCAAGCTCCTAGCCATGCTTCTGTAACTTTAGTCACATAATGAGAATGATTCTAATAAAGACGGTAAAATCAGGGTTTTTAGTCTAAATTAGGTGCTAATGATCGCATTTTTGTTCGCCACCCTTCCGTCCCGCCGCCGGCGGGAGACGCAGGGGGTTTTCAGCCCCCTGCACCCCCAAATATCTATTTTGTGGATTGTTTCTGCTTTGTCTATTCCCACATAGTTTTCTTCGTGCGCTTCGTAGTTAGGGGTTGGAAATTGGGATTCGGTGCCATGCCAAATTTTTATTTTAAACCTTAATGCTTCCGCTAGCCAATAGCCTGTAGCCTAGAGCCCTATTTCTCTGCGCCTCTGCGTTAAAAAATTGATCCACGAAGCACACGAAGGGCACTAAGGACAGAAACCGCCAAGATCGCGAAGATTTCTTAGCACAAATTATCCGTCCTGCCCGATCCCCAGCCCCTGACCCCTGATCCCTGGCTCCTACTAACTAGCCTCGTATCTATAGAAGTTGCTTGCCTCACTATGCTACAATAACGCTATGGAAATTGGTCCTGCAATGAGGGTAGTCCATGTCAACCTATGTGATCGACGGTCAGGAACTGCATATCCGCGATAACCGTCGCAATGCCCCTGTTGCCTTGTTAATTCATGGCTGGTCAAGCTCGTGGTTTACTTGGACACCGCTGCTGCAAGCCTTAGGCACGCGCTATTCGTATATGGCGGTCGATTTGCCTGGCTACGGGCGGTCGCCTGCCCCAAAGCACCCAATTACGATTGAATGGTATGCTGATTTGATGGCCAAACTGATCGAAGAGGCCAGCGATCGGCCTGTGGTTGTGCTTGGCCACTCGATGGGCGGCCAAATTGCCATGACGCTGGCGCTACGCCACCCGATGTTGGTCGAACGCTTGATTTTGCTCAATCCTGTGGTCAGTGGCCGCTTATCGACCTTTATCAATCTGTTTGTGGCTCCGCATATTTTGCTTGAGCGCACCCGCTTGGGCGGTAAAATATTAAGCTACCTCGAAAATACCCCCTTGAGCTATATCAATCAGTTGATGAAGCCAATTTTATTTGCCGAACGTGCCGCCATTTCGCAACAAGATTACGACAGGATTCGGGCTGATGCTCGTCGGCCTGGCCAAGGAGCCGTGCGCGCTGCCTGTTACGAAGCCATGAAAATGGGCGATTTGCGCGGCAAACTCAAGCAAATTCAGCCGCCAGCTCAAGTTATTTGGGGCGCTGAAGATAACACCGTCCCCTTGCGTGATGCTGGTGCAGTCGCCGACGAATGGACGGAAGCCGATTTGCGCTTGATTCCGAATGCTGGCCATTGGCCGCATTTTGAGCAATACGAAACGACCATGCGCTATATTGCTTCGTTTTTGGGCTTGCCAATTTTGCCCAGCCTGCCCAATGCCCAAGTTCAGCAACAACGCGACCTTGATGTGGGCGAAATTGCTCAATTTCTCTCGAATACCGAGTTGGGCCAAGATCTCAGCGAATCGCAACGCATGCGGGTGGCTGGTTTGTGCCATCAACATCATTTTGCGCCCCAAGATATTTTGGCGCTTGAAGATTCGAGCGGCGACGAGCTGTTTATTGTGCAAGATGGCCAAGTCGATGTCCTAGTGCGCATCAGCAACGAACTTGGGATTGATGAATCGCGGCGGGTTAATGTGTTGATGGCAGGCCAAATTGCTGGCGAGATGGCCTTAATTCAAGGCAAAGGTGGTCGCCGTACCGCCGATTTACGCGCTGGCAAATCGGGAGCAACCGTGCTTTCGATCGATAGCCGCTACCTGTTTGCCTTGTTTGAAGATGATGCCTCGCTTGGTCTGAAGTTGATGCAGAATTTGGCTCGTTCATTGGTGCAGCGGCTGCGGGTGCAAAATTGGCAATTACAGCTAGCTGAACAACGCGCCGAAGTTCATCGCTGATAAACTATTATGTTTTGAACAATTGATTTGACTCAGATATGTTTTCATTCGTTTATTGTGATCACCACCCCTCCGCGCCGCCTCAAGGCGGGGAACGCAAGGGGTTTTCATCCCCCTGCACCCCCTAAAGCACGATTTATGGATGTCATAGATCGAACGAGGTATCTGAAACTGTATTTTTCGTCTCGAAATAAACGTCACTGTTTTACCAGTGGCGTTTTTCGTGTACCATTTGGCATGAACCTCAGATTGCATGGTGCTGTATGAATCGTCAACGAATAATTGGGCTTGCTGGATTGCTTGGGCTAGCGGTGTTGATCTTAATCTTGCCGCAGAGCCGTTTTTGGTTTGCGGCGCTGGTTTGTACGCTGGCCCCAGGCTACCTGCTAGAACGCTGGCTGGATTTGGAGCTAGCGCCATTGGTGCGTCCAAGTCTCTGGATCGGCCTAAGTTTGGCGGTTTGGCCACTGGGCTATGTCTGGTTAACCACGTTTGGTCTAGCCTTCAGCGTTGGCATGATTACCTTTATCGCCTTTGGCTTAGTTGGTGGAGTCGCTTGGCGGCTATGGCGCGAGGGCGAAGAGCCTTGGGCCTTGCCAGCGCCAGTGCCAATTCTTGGCTTGGCGTTGTTGATTGTGAGCTTCGCGATTAGCACCAGAATTAGCCATATTCGCAACGTCGCGTTTCCGCCGTGGGTCGATTCAATTCACCATGCCACGATTATGCGGGTGATTGCTGAGCTTGGCCAAGTGCCCTATTCGTTGCGGCCTTATCTGCCAGTTGATAATTTTGGCTATCACTGGGGTTTTCATTCGACTGCTGCCACAATCTACAATTTGAGCGGCATGAGCATTCCGCAATTTATGCTGTGGTATGGCCAATTTTTAGGCGTACTGATTGTGATTTCAGTTGGCAGTGCGACGATTGGCCTGACCAAAAGCCCAATTGCTGGTTTAGCTGCTGCGACCATGACGGGCTTTATCTCGATTATGCCCGCCTATTATCTCAGTTGGGGCCGTTATACCTTGCTTGCTGGGTTGGCAATGGTTCCGGTGGTTTTGCTATTGGCGTGGGTTGCGATGGATCGCAGCGATCGCAAAGGCCTGATTTTATTGACAATTGCCATTGGTGGGCTGTTGCCGACCCACTTTGTGGCGGCAGGCTTTGCCTTATTATGGTGTGTCGCGGTCTGGTTGGGGCGCGATGTTTGGTCCGAGCAACGCTGGCGGGTGCTGGGCAATCAAGCGGCAGCAGTTGGCATGGCAATTTTGTTGATGTCGCCATGGCTGGCCTTGTTGATTAGCGAAATTCAGCCTGCTGGCAGTGGAACGCCTAAACAACTGGTTGGCGGCGGCTACAACACCTACGAAGCTGCTAAAGGTCTGTATTGGACATGGAATAACCTTCAGATCTTCTTAGTAAGTTTGTTGGCGGCTTGGGTTGGGTTGTTGAAGCAATGGCGTTTGGTATTGATTAACAGCCTTTGGGCGCTGCTGGTGATGCTATTTGCCAATCCAGTCGTGCTTGGTTTGCCCTATCTCTCATTTTTCAACAACAACATTGTGGCTTTGGCAATCTTTCTGCCGATTAGTTTGTGGTTTGGCTTTGGGGTTGCTTCATTGGACCAAGGCTTGAGCCAACATCTTAAAGTGGGCGTGGCCCGAGGTTGGCGCGCGATTCGCACCGCAATCTTGGCAATAACTGTGCTGATTTCGGCTAGCAAAATGCATAACGTGATCAACGATGGCACAATTATCGCCAAAGCCGATGATTTAACCGCCCTGAATTGGATTGTGCAGCGCATTCCCAAAAATGCCCGTTTTGCGATCAATACTGAAGGCTGGCTCTACAATGTGGCGCGCGGCAGCGATGGTGGCTGGTGGATTTTGCCCTATGCTGGTTTGCAGCTGAGCACGCCACCAGTGGTTTATAACCAAGGAACCTTTGAGTATATTGATGCAGTTGAGGCTGAAACAGGCTGGTTGCGCAACGCCAGCGATAAAACGCCAAGTGAGCTAGCCCAGTGGATGCGTGAACATGACTATGATTATGCCTATGCGACAATTGATGGCAAGATCTTCAATCAAGCCAAATTAGCTAATACGCCGGAATTTGAGTTGGTGTATGAAAATGCGAGTGTGGCAATTTATCTGCGGAAATAAGCGAGGCTAAGTGTTGCCTAGCCTCGCTGGGGAAGCTTAGGCAGCAGTCGTTGCTGCGTAGGGCAATAAATCGTAGCGCTCTTGCAAGCGATCGATATACATCATTTGATAGAGCACCGCATCTTCGACATGATCATGGCGTTGGCGCAGATGCTCCAATTCTTGATGTTTGTTTGTATCGTGAGTAGCGTCTAATTGTTGTTCCAAATCGACGACAGCATGTTCAAGATCATCGAGTTCCCATACGAGATCTTGCAGTTTGCTGCGCTCATCTTTGAGTTGACGCAAAAGCTGAGTATGGGCAGCAGGCAATCGCATATGCATTGGGAAAACCCTCTTGGTAAGTAGAGAAAGTGCCACTAGCTAAAGCTTAGAAAGTGCAATAGGTTACTTAACAACCTTGCTGCTTCTATCATATCATGTTCCAACAAGAGACTTTGGTATGATTCGGTTAACTCCAAATGGGTAGGCACGTGCTTATCCAACGGGTGATAGCGGCCTGAAGCTTATTAAACCAAACCCAAGCCGCTTGAATATTGGCCTGGGTTGTTGATAGATGTTCATTTTTTAGCGCTCTATGCTTAATCATTGAACTCGAAATGCGTGCATGGCGCTGCTTATTTGGCCATTTCGCCTTCGCCAATCCGGCCACCATAGCGGCGTTCGCGATTGCCAAAGTTGCTCACCGCTTCGCGAAATTGGTCGGGGCCAAAATCGGGCCACAGCAACGGAGTCATGTAATATTCGCTATAGGCTGCTTGCCAAATCAAAAAGTTGCTTAGGCGTTGTTCGCCGCTGGTGCGCACAATCAAATCGGGGTCGGGAATGCCCGAGGTATACAAGTGACCAGCAATCATCTCGTCGCTAATCTCGTCGGGATTGATACCTTTGGCGACAATTTCGCGCACAGCATTGACAATATCAGCGCGTCCGCCATAGTTGAAGGCGACTGAAAGGGTCAAGGCTGTATTTTTAGCAGTCATGGTAATGGCATTTTGAATTTTTTTGGCCAGCGCTGAATCAACGCCATCGAGCGTGCCAAGTAAGTGCAAGCGCACCCCTTCGGCGTGCAACTCGCGCAACTCGCGGTCGAGATATTCGGCCATAATCCGCATCAATCCGCGCACTTCCCACGATGGGCGCTTCCAATTTTCGGTTGAAAAAGCATAAATCGTGAGGTAAGGAATGCCCAAGGCAATCGCCTCGCGCACGATCCGTTTGATATTGCCTGTGCCAGCATGATGCCCTGCCAGACGGGGAAGGCCGCGGCCTTGGGCCCAACGGCCATTGCCATCCATAATTATTGCCACATGGCGGGGAGCGATAGCAGTTTCAAGTTGTTGTATGGTCATAGATCTAAAGACCTCATCAATTTAAGCGTTTGTCTAGCATTCGTTGTAGGGTAACGAATATACTACCATTGTTGCAAGCACTCGCGTGCAATCCATGCGAAACTAGGCTGATCGACTCTTTTTCGCAAGTGAGGGCATGGCGATGTTACTCAAAGGGCTTATTTTAGGCTTTTCGATTGCCGCACCAGTTGGGCCAATTGGGGTCTTGTGCATTCGACGCAGCTTAGTTCATGGTCGCTTGGCTGGCTTTTTATCGGGCTTGGGTGCGGCGACCGCCGATGGATTGTATGGTTTGCTGGCGGCGTTTGGCTTGGCGGCAGCGCTTAATAACGTCAATCAAGCTTCAGGTTGGTTGGTTGGGCTGCGAATTGTGGGCGGGCTATTTTTAGGCTACTTGGCGATTAAAACTATGCTCAGTCGGCCTGCAAGAGCTGCGGCAACGGCCCAAGCAGATAATTTGTGGGCGATGTATGCCTCGACGCTCTTTTTGACCCTGACCAATCCCATGACAATTTTATCGTTTGCGACGGTGTTTGCAGGCTTGGGGATTACGGCCTACGGCTGGGATAGCGTTTGGTTGGTGGTTGGGGTAACGCTTGGCTCGGCCTTATGGTGGCTGCTGTTGAGCGGTGGCGTGAGCCTCTTGCGTGAGCGAGTGCAAGGCTACACAATTTGGATCAATCGGATTTCAGGCTTAGTTATTTTGGGCTTTGCGCTGGTGGTGTTGCTTGGCTGACGCTTAAATACAAAGCGGGTGTTGGTACAAAACCAACACCCGCAATTTCAAAAACTATTGTTTGCCCATTTTTGCTTTGAGGGCAGCCAATTCATCTTCGACAGCGGTATCGCGTTCGAGGTCGGCAAAGCGAGCTTCGAGCGAGCCACCTTCGAGTTTTGACATCGCATCGGCTTGGGCCAAGCGATCATCGACCCGTTCTTCCATTTGGGACAATTTATCCATCGCATTGAGGTTGCCCAAACCTTGAACCGTGCGTTGAATCGCTTCTTGAGTTTCGGCGCGATTCTTCTTGGCGATAATCAATTCTTTCTTGGCTTTGGCTTCTGACAAGCGTGATTCAAGACTGACCAAGGCTTTTTGGAGTTGTTCCACTTGCTCGTCTTGTTGTTCGTATTGTTGGCGATAGGTATCGGCCATTTTTTGAGCATTGGTTTTGCGGCCTAAGGCAGCTTTTGCCAATTCATCGTCGCTTGCGCGAACCGCAGCTTCAGCCTTGGATTGCCATTGATCAGCTTCGGTTTGGAATGTCACCATCTTGTTGTGCAATTTGGTTTCATCGGCCATGGCGGATGCAACAGCGGTTTTGGCTTCGTACAGTTGTTCTTGCAATTGCCGCATGTACTCGTTGACCATTTTTTCAGGGTCTTCGGCCTTATCCAACATCGTATTGAGATTAGCGCTAACCAGATCGCGAACTCGACTCAACAACGACATAGGAATTCCTCCTTAGCTAAACACAAAGACTGTGTGAATTTCATTCTAGCACACCGCGCTGGCGGTTCTCAAGTAGTACGCGCCTTTTTCCAAAAAGTTACAAGGGTTTTTTGGATGGTGTGCCAACCGTGCGTGGATAGGTCAATGGGGTCGCAGCTATTTTGTCGACGACGACAAGTGAACGGACAGGTTCGGCTGGAATGTTGACATTATAGACCGCCCGTAATTGACCTCCAAGAATGGTTATGGCCTGTTCTGCATCTTGCACTTCAGGCTCAATTTCAAAGCCTTTTGGTGCAAGCCACATGCCACCGATTTTGCACAAGGGCAAACAGTATTCGGCGAGCGTTGCCAAATTGGCCACCGCGCGGGCGGTAACAACCTCAAAATGCTCGCGCCAACGCCGTTCGCGGCCAACAACTTCAGCGCGTTCAACTTCAACCAGCACATGGTCAAGCTGCAATTCTTGGGCCACATGGCGCAAAAATTCGGCCTTCTTGCCAATTGATTCAATTAATAAGACTTCGGTTTCGGGCCACAAGATTGCCAAGGGAATGCCCGGTAAGCCTGCGCCAGAGCCAATATCGGCCAAGCTTGCTGGCGCTTGTTGGCAGGTTGTCGCCAGCGAAAATGAATCCAACAGGTGCCGCTTCGTTACTTCGGGCAAGGTCGAGGGCGCAACCAAATTCATGCGCTCGCTCCATTGGGTCAGTAACGTCACATACTGTTCAAGGCGGTCGATTTGGCTGGCGGAAAGGGTTAGTTCCCACTCAGCCAAGGTGGTTTGCAGTAGCTCACGATCAATCATTTTTGTTTTGATAACCTATAGTGCATTTCGGCTTGCTCGTATAAGCCTAGATTATCATAAACCCGCCCGATTGATGCATGCAGCTGTTGTGGGCGACGGCTGGTTGGTAGTGCTGCCTTCCATTGCTTCACCGCAGCGGCGGGAAAATCGCGGTCGCTATACATTTGGGCCAGACGTTCGCGATCAAGCTTGCGTTCAGGTGTCAGAAAATTTTCGAAGGAATGACCACATTCGCAAATCCAATTTTCGCGCACATCGAGCACATGACCACAATTGGGGCAATCGAAGGTTTGTTCGGTGCCACAATTGCTACATTCGCCAGTGCTTTGGGTTGGCGTGCCACAAAATGCACAGGGGGCTTCGAGATTTTGCGGTGGCTTAGGCACATTGCTGGTTGGGCTGTTCGCGACCGCGCTTGGCTCGGGGCTAACTTCAGCGACCATTGGTGCAAAGCCAAAGCCTGGTAGCGGCTGATCAAGCTCGATTGGCAGGGGTTGAAACATTTCCGCAGGTGGCTCATCGAAACTTGCTGGAGTGCTGATCACCGGAGCTGGCGCTGAAGCGATTGGTGCTGGTGCTGGTGGCGGATTTGGCTCGGCTGGTGGCCGGTGTGGCTCGAAGGTCGAAAGAAAATCGGCTGCTTCGCTTTGGGCTAGCTCTTCGAGGCCGCGGCGAGCAGCAGTATTATCGGGATTGATTGAAAGCACAATTTGCAGACAGTCGCGTTTTTGGGTGCGCGTTTCGACAACGCCGCTGAGCCACAGCCAAGCGGACTCGTTTTTGGAATCTGTCAGGAGCACTTTTTGCAGATGCTGGCGAGCAAGCTCACGTTGGCCTGCGCGCACAGCAGCGATGCCTTTGGCAAGTTCATCATCGATTGTCATAACGGTAATCCATCGCTAAAAAGACATTCATTGGCTATTTTTAAGGATACACCGATTGTGACATAGATTTGGCTTGATGCAAGTAAAGATTGGCTAAGGAATTAGGATTGGGCCACTTGGCGATGAAATTCGGCCTCTTGGTTGCGGCCAATCTTGTCGTAGGCTTGGGCCAATTTTCGGTGCAACATCACCACATGCGAGCCATCTTTGAGCGCGCGATCCCATTGGCGGGCGGCTGGCTCCCAGCGTTCCATCAAGGCATAGCGTTGGCCTAAGCCTTCGTGATCGATGCCATCGGGAAAGAAAATGTAGTGGCGTAAACCCTCGCCGCATGGGCAGCGGGTGGTTTCCCATAAGTTAATTGTACTATCACATGAGGGGCAGGTGAGAATCGTATTTTCGCCACAGACTTGGCAATCGAGCTTGCTACTATCAGTATCAGAATGACAGAATGGGCATTGAATCAATCTGCCATTACTGCTAGCAGCCATTGAGATGGGAGGAGTTGGCTCTGGCATGGGCGCAGGTTTGGTTTGCACTTCGAGGGCTGCGATGCCGCGTTGGGCTGCTTCGTTGCTGGGATTGATCAACAAAACCCGCACGAGGCAATCGCGGCGTTGCTCTGGCGTATCAACAATTGCGCTCATCCAGAGCCACGCTAGTTCGTTTCGTGCATTGAGTGCTATCACTTGGGTCAGAAAATCACGGGCTGTTGCGCGTTGGCCTGCTTTGGCGGCAGTAATCCCTTCAGCCAATAAATGCGTTTCATGCACGGACGACATAGGAACTCCTTCTATCGATAATCTAGCGTGGTTCGAGTGCGATCCATTCTTGCACTGGGCTAGCCACGTCATTGCTTAATTGCTGATGGTGTAACTCCCCTGCGTGAAATGACGAGCGGATGAACGGCCCGGCAAAGGTGGCACGAAAGCCCAATTGCTGGCCATAGCTACGGTACAACTCATAACGCTCAGGGGGAATATATTCGCTGACCGCGACATGGGTCAACGATGGTTGTAAATATTGGCCAATCGTGACCAGCTCTACCCCAACCTGTTTGAGATCATCCATGGTTTGGTAGATTTCGCTGGTTGTTTCGCCCAAACCCACCATAAACCCCGATTTGGTGCTAATCTGGGGGGCGAATTCACGACTGCGAGCCAATAAGGCTAATGATCGATCGTAATCGCCTTGCGCGCGGACACTTTTAAAGACGCTGCGCACGGTTTCGATATTGTGATTGAGCACGTGTGGCTCAGCATCCAAAACTGTTTTGAGGGCATCGGCATCGCCCTTGAAATCGGGAATCAAGACCTCGATTTCGGCCTCAGGCAAGCGTTGGCGAATGGCGTTGATGGTGCGGGCGAAGTGGCGTGCGCCACCATCCTTCACATCATCGCGCGCCACGGCGGTTACCACCACATATTTTAAGCCCAAGCGTGCCGCAGCTTCAGCCACGTTATTTGGCTCACGTGGATCAAGCGGAAAGGGCTTGGCGGTGGTTACGTCACAATAATGACAACGCCGCGTACAGCGATCGCCGCCGATCATAAATGTGGCAGTGCCTTGGCCAAAACACTCGGCGATATTAGGACACGAGGCTTCTTCACACACAGTATTGAGATTGAGATCACGCAGCAGTTGGCGGACATTGCGCAACTCTGGTGAAAGCACGGGTTTGCGTAACCACTCTGGTTTACGCTGACGATGCGGTGTTGATGGCATACCAACCTCACGTTAAGCAGCACATGCAGCAGTGCAAGTGACGGCAGACGAATGTGGTTCCAGCTTGCCTAAGCCAGCGATAACCCTCACTCGCTATTGTAAAAAATTATTTAAGCGATTGCGATAACCCAAAAGCACCACTTTGGCCTAACGGCAATCCTGCCCATATGGGGGACATCGGAGCGATTTTTAGCGCAGGCGAAAGCCAAAAAGCTCAAGGATCGGCTTGGTAATCTGCGCCAAGTATAGCACGAACTTAGTTCATTGAACCAAGCGGCTGTGCTATAATTTAACGAGATGTGGCAAGCAAGGAACTGGTGTTTTTATGGCCAAACAACGTACAATTTTCGTGTGTCAACAATGTGATGCACAGTTTCCCCGTTGGATGGGCCGCTGTACCGAATGTGGCGCTTGGGATAGTTTGGTTGAACAAATTGTCACGAAGTCAGCAGGTACGACAGGCGGTAGTACTCGTTCACCTATAGGAGTGAGCGAGCCATTACGCTTGCCGGATATTCAACTTGGCGATGTGCAACGTTTGCCAGTTCGTGGCAGTGAATTTGCTCGCGTGCTTGGCGGCGGGATTGTACCAGGCTCGTTGGTGCTGATTGGTGGCGACCCAGGCATTGGTAAATCGACCTTGCTGCTTGAACAAAGTGCTGCTTTGGCCGAAACCGCTGGCGATGTGCTGTATATTTCTGCTGAAGAATCGCAGCAACAAATTAAGTTGCGGGCTACGCGGCTTGGCTTAGCTGCCGAGCGTTTATATATTTTGGCCGAAACGAGCCTCGACACGGCGATTGCCACCATCGAACGCATGAAACCAGTCTTGGTGATTGTCGACTCAATTCAAACTGTGTATAGCGAAGATGTAACTTCGGCGGCGGGCAGCGTTTCGCAAGTGCGCGAAGGCGCGTTGCGGCTCCAGAGGGTGGCCAAGCAACACAATATTTCAATTATGCTGGTTGGCCACGTCACCAAAGAAGGCGCGATTGCTGGACCACGGGTGCTTGAGCACATTGTTGATGTCGTGTTGTACCTTGAAGGTGAGCGCTTTCATCAATATCGTTTGTTGCGCAGCGTCAAAAATCGCTTTGGCTCCACCAATGAAGTTGGGGTCTTCGAGATGAATCAAGGTGGCATGGTCGAAGTTACCAATCCATCGCAGATTTTCTTGGCCGAGCGCAGCACCAACTCGCCTGGCTCGGCGGTGGCAGTGATGTTGGAGGGCACGCGTCCATTGTTATTGGAAGTGCAAGCCCTGACAAGTCATACCGCCAATGCGCAACCGCGGCGTACCGCCAATGGCTTTGACCAAAACCGGTTGGCGATGATTATTGCGGTGCTCTCAAAGCGGGTTGGTGTGCCATTGTTCAATCAGGATATTTATGTTAATGTGGTAGGCGGTTTGAAAGTGACCGAGCCAGCGATCGATCTTGCTGTCGCCACGGCGATTACTTCATCATTTCGTAACCAGCGAGTTGAACCAAATACCGTCTTAATTGGTGAAATTGGGCTTTCGGGCGAATTGCGTTCGGTAAGCCAGCTTGATCGGCGTTTGAACGAGGCTGCCAAGCTTGGTTTTCATAATGCAATTGTGCCGCAGATCGATGCCTTACCGCAGATCGACGCGTTTCAGGTTACTGGCATTCGTTCATTAGTTGAAGCAGTTCGTGCTGCTTTAATTGGTGCGCCGCGACCATCACCTGGTGAGCCGCCAACCGCGAAGGCAGCAACTGACCATGATGATTAAGCGTAAATTGTGGATGTGCTCACGAGGAGATTTATGACGATTTCGGAAAAAAAGCCTGTCAACAGAAATCGCTTACTTAGCATTGATTTTTGGATTCGAATTTTAGGCATGATCGTGTTGGGCTATGTTGGTTGGTATTTTAGCTCACGTTCCGCTAGCAATCCCGCTACCGAAGATGAAATTTTAGCAATGCAATTGCTCACCCTTTCGGGGGCTGGCTTGGGCTTGTTAATTACCCATCGCATGATCTTATACCCCATTCGCAATGTGAATCAACGCTTGCGTAAGAGTAGCGCTCAAGAATTGATAGCTTTGGGCTTGGGCACGCTCTTGGGCGTAGTAATTGGCGCATTATTATCGATTCCACTGAGCAATTTGCCTGGGTTACTCGGCAATTATTTGCCAGCAATTGCTAGTTTTTTGGCAATCTACTTTTGTGTGCTAGGTTTTGACTATCAAAAGAAAAACTTGGCTAACTTTAGCGTTTCGTTGCAAACTGCCAAAGCGCGTCCGGTTAAAGAAGCTGTGCCAATGCGCCGCACCTGTTTGGTTGATACCAGCGCGATTATCGATGGCCGGGTCTTGGCGGTTGTGCGCAGTGGCTTTCTTGATGGCATTTTAGTGGTGCCACGTTTTGTCTTGAATGAATTGCAGCTGTTGGCCGATTCGAGCGATGATATGAAGCGTATGCGTGGTCGACGTGGCCTCGATATGCTCGAAGAAATTCGCAAAGATGACCAATTGCGGCTTGAAATGCCCAACGAAGATATTGCCAATGCACGTGGAGTTGACCAAAAATTGGTCACTTTGGCCTTGCAAGATGGCCATGCCTTGATTACCAACGACAAAAACTTGAGCCAAGTTGCCGAATTGCAAGGCGTGCAGGTGCTCAATTTAAATGTGCTTTCCGATGCGGTGCGCCCACCAGTTGGCGCTGGCGAAATGTTGGTCGTGAAAGTGCGTGAAGAGGGCCGCGAGCGCGAACAAGGCATTGGCTATCTCGAAGATGGCACAATGGTTGTGGTCGAAGATGCGCGCGAACGGATTGGCGATGAAGTGCGGGTGATCGTCAGTCGGGTTTGGACTAACGATCGGGGCCGCATGGTCTTTGGTCGCATCATGGGCAGTGCTGGGGCATTTTACGGGGGCAAAAACGATGCGGGCAATTATCCAGCGCGTAGCTAGTGCCAGCGTCACCGTTGCCGAGCAGATGGTTGGCCAGATTAACGCTGGCCTTTTGGTGCTGCTGGCAGTTAGCCCCAGCGATAGTACTGACGATTTGCGCAAGCTGGCTGATAAAATCCTCAATTTGCGGATCTTCCCCGATGATCAAGATCGCTTTGATCGTTCGTTAATCGATTGTCACGGCGAATTATTGGTGGTTTCGCAATTTACACTTTACGCTGATACCCGCAAAGGCCGCCGCCCATCGTTTGTTGGCGCAGCAGCGCCAGCCTTGGCTGAGCCGATGGTCGAGCAGTTTATTGCCTATTGTCGTGAGCAAGGTATTACAACCGCCAGCGGCCAATTTGGCGCGGCAATGCAGGTGCACCTGATCAACGACGGGCCGGTGACGATTATTTTGGATACAGCGGAGTGGCAGCATGGCCGAGGCTGATGAGGCAGAGCAGGTTTTGGTTCAATTGGCGCAAAGCCTGCATCGCCATCGGCTCAACGGCGTAGCCCAATTGTTCCTGCGATCGGGCCATGTTGCCAGCATTGTTTTGAGCCAGCTGTGTTTATTTGGCCAAGCATTTGTGCCCAGCCCGCTACGACAGAGGCTCGCAAGCTATGCCAATGCCTTAGAAACAGAGGCTAGTTGGCAACGCTTAATTGAGCATCTGAATGCCCTAGAAAGTTGACAAAGCATTAACGATGGGCTACACTCAGCGCAATTACGCCTAGTAGCCTACTTGCTGCAATCTGTGTCTGTTGTGAGGGCCAACCCGTGTCTCCTTTTGAGATTCTTGTCGTGTCACTCATCTTAACCCTAGCAATTGCCTTGCCCTTTGTGTATGCACGGCTAGTTACTGGTGGACGTAAGATCAACCGCCGCCCTCTTCCCCCAATTGACCTGATCAATAGCGCTTTGGCGCGGGCTGCTGAAACTGGCCAGCCAATTCACGTTTCGCCTGGCAGTGGCTCGCTTGATGGCTCAACAATCAACCCAGAAACTTTAGCTGGTTTGGTTTTGGCCCAGCGCATCACCGACATTGCAGCGCGGCGTGGAGCGGGTATTTCGGCCTCAAGCGGCGATCCAATTGCCCATTTGGCGCTACGCGGCACGGTTCGGCGCGCCTATCGCGATGCTGGCTACAGCGAAGATTATCGGCCCGAACTGATTCAAATGCTGGCCGCAAATGATCCAATTGCCTTTTCAGTTGGCTTAAGTAATCGCGTTACCAGCGAACCAATGGAAGCCAGCATTACGGTTGGCTCATTTGAACAAGGTTACTTGTTGTTTGCCGAGCCAGGCCGCGCCAATAATATTTTGCAAATTGCTGGCACGACTGATCAGCAAGCCCTAACCGCAGCCTTGCTTACTGCCAATGGCACGTTGTTGGGTGAGGAAATCTATGCCGCCGAGGCCTATATTGCCCCAACACCATTGGGCTTTGCTCGCATCTTAACCCATGATGTCCTGCGTTCGGTCATTATTGGGATCATTATTTTTGGAATCATTTTGGTTTCTTTAGGCCAATTAGCAATCTTGCCACAAGATTTTCCATTGCTGCCTAGATAAAGGATGGGTGGGATGCGTCGAATTGACCTGCTCCGCAATCCAAAGCGCTTAATTCCTATTTTGATCGGCAGCGTTGCCGGTATTTTCGTTTTAATTGATCGGCTTTTTCCTGGGATTGGCAGTATTGCCAATGGTAGCCAAATTTTGCTCAATTGGGCAACGGTAATTGCTGCCTTTGCATTAATTGCTGGTTCAACCAATGTTATTATTCATCATATTAAACGCTTAGCCTCAACCGATCCCAAACGCTGGTATAGCATTGCCTTGCTGTTGGGGGTAATTATTCCGCCTGCCTTAGCCGTGTATGGCTATAGCACCCAAGGCCGCGCCAATGTCTTGGAACTTGGTTTGTTTCAAGATGTGATCCGCTGGGTCTATGCCCCAATCAGCATTAGCCTCTTGGCGTTGCTGACATTTTTTGGTTTAACTGCGGCGATTCATGCCTTTGGGGCTGGCCAACGCGAAGCTATTATTGTGGTGAGCGTTGCCTTGCTCTTTCTGGTGTTGCAATTGCCAGTGCTGGCTGGGCTGCCCTATTTGGGCGAAAGCTTGGGCTGGATTCAACGCTACATTGTGATGGCTGGCCTGCGCGGCCTCATCTTTGGGTCGGCAATTGGCGCTATCGTTGCCAGTATTCGCATCTTACTTGGGATTGACCTCCCATATTTGGATCGCTAGGAGGCGGCCTCAATGAATTGTCCTCGCTGTGGCACGCCCAATACTCCTGATCGCCAATTTTGTAGCCAATGTCAAGCACCTTTGGCCGTCGCGCCAACTGCTAGCAACGATTTACCGCCTTGGCTTCAGGATCTTGATCAACAACAAACCGTTGTGCCAGCCAAACGTGGCACGTCGAGCCTCCCACCGTGGTTGCAAGAAGATAGCCCTGCGCCACCAGCCGCTCCAAGTGCCGAAGCAATTCCTGCTTGGTTGCAAGAGTCGGCTGCGCCACCACCAGCCCAAAACGCTGCTCCTGCTAATAGCGAGGAGCTTCCGCCATGGCTGCGCGATTTGCAGGCAACTACACCCGCAATTCCAGCTGATGAGCCATTGCCAGCAACGCCAAGTCCTGAGCAACCATTGCCAAATTGGCTCTCAGATCTCCAAGCGCCTTCGAATGCTCCCGCGGCTCCAGCGCCAGCAGCGAGCAACGATATTCCGTCGTGGTTGCAAGGCACAGTTGAATCGGCTCCGGCAGCAGCGCCAACGCCAGCGGCAAGTAATGATATTCCATCGTGGTTGCAAGGTACAGTTGAATCGGCTCCGTCAGCAGCGCCAACGCCAGCAGCAAGCAACGATATTCCATCGTGGTTGCAAGGCACAGTTGAATCGGCTCCGGCAGCAGCGCCAACGCCAGCGGCGAGCAACGATATTCCATCGTGGTTGCAAGGCACAGTTGAATCGGCTCCGGCAGCAGCGCCAACGCCAGCGGCAAGTAATGATATTCCGTCGTGGTTGCAAGGTACAGTTGAATCAGCTCCGCCAGCAGCACCAACGCCAGCAGCAAGTGCTGATGAAGAACCAATGCCCGCATGGTTGCAGCAATTACGCCCGAGCGAGCCTGCACCGCCGCCAAGTATTGCATCATTTGCTGAAGATAACGATGAACCAGTTATTGCACGCCGCGCCGGAACAGGCAATTTGCCCGATTGGCTTAAAGATTTTGATACCGAGCCACCAGTTGTCCAACTATCTGATGTCGATTTAAATGCTGCTGGCCCAAGCGATGATGTTCCACCTTGGCTAAAACCAGCAACAGCACCATTGAATACACCTTCACCAGCAGCATCGCCGGCAATGAATGCGGGCGATGATGTGCCGGCGTGGTTACGCGGCGACTTGGCTGATGCAGCGCCAACGGCTCCAGCCGCAAGTGCGGGCGACGTACCCTCGTGGTTACAAGCGGATGCTCCGGCAGCACCACCAGCCGCAGGTGCGGGCGATGATGTGCCGGCGTGGTTACGCGGCGATTTGGCTGATGCAGCGCCAACGGCTCCAGCAGCGAGCGGCGATGTGCCGTCGTGGATGCAAGCCGATGCTCCGGTAGCGTCACCAGCACCGCAGGCAGCAAGTGCGGGCGATGATGTGCCCGCGTGGTTACGCGGCGATTTGGCTGATGCAGCGCCAACGGCTCCAGTAGCGAGCGCGGATGTGCCGTCGTGGATGCAAGCGGATGCTCCGGCAGCGTCACCAGCACCGCAGGCAGCAAGTGCGGGCGATGATGTGCCGGCGTGGTTACGCGGCGATTTGGCTGATGCAGCGCCAACGGCTCCAGCAGCGAGCAGCGACGTGCCGTCGTGGTTACAAGCCGATGCTCCGGCAACGCCACCAGCGGCAAGTGCGGGCGATGATGTGCCGGCGTGGTTGCGCGGCGATTTGGCTGATGCAGCGCCAACGGCTCCAGCAGCGAGCGGCGATGTGCCGTCGTGGTTACAAGCGGATGCTCCGGCAGCGCCACCAACACCAGCCGCAAGTGCGGGCGATGATGTGCCGGCGTGGTTGCGAGGCGATCTGGCTGATGTGCCACCAACGGCTCCGGCAGCAAGCAGCGATGTGCCAGCATGGATGCAGGCCGATGCTCCGGCAGCGCCACCAGCGGCAAGTGCGGGCGATGATGTGCCGGCGTGGTTGCGCGGCGATTTGGCTGATGCAGCGCCAACGGCTCCAACAGCGAGCGGCGATGTGCCAGCATGGATGCAGGCCGATGCTCCGGCAGCGCCACCAACACCAGCCGCAAGTGCGGGCGATGATGTGCCAGCGTGGTTACGCGGCGATTTGAGTGATGTGCCCCAAGCAAGTCCGACGGTCAAACTTGAGAGCACGGAGCAGGATGTGCCGGCGTGGTTACGCGGCGACTTGGCTGATGTGCCACCAACGGCTCCAGCAGCAAGCAGCGATGTGCCATCGTGGATGCAGGCCGATGCTCCGGCAACACCACCAGCGCCAGCGGCAAGTGCGGGCGATGATGTGCCGGCGTGGTTGCGCGGCGATTTGGCTGATGCAGCGCCAACGCCACCAGCAGCGAGCGGCGATGTGCCAGCATGGATGCAGGCCGATGCTCCGGCAACGCCACCAACACCAGCGGCAAGTGCGGGCGATGATGTGCCGGCGTGGTTGCGCGGCGATTTGGCTGATGCAGCGCCAACGCCACCAGCAGCAAGCGGCGATGTGCCAGCATGGATGCAGGCCGATGCTCCGGCAACGCCACCAACACCAGCGGCAAGTGCGGGCGATGATGTGCCAGCGTGGTTACGCGGCGATCTGGCTGATGCAGCGCCAACGGCTCCAGCAGCGAGCGGCGATGTGCCATCGTGGATGCAGGCCGATGCTCCGGCAACGCCACCAGCAGCAAATGCGGGCGATGATGTGCCGGCGTGGTTACGCGGCGACTTGGCTGATGTTCCCCAAGCAAGTCCGACGGTCAAACTTGAGAGCACGGAGCAGGATGTACCGGCGTGGCTGCAAGCTGATTTGAATGCAGCGCCACCAGCAAGCGGCGATGTTCCGTCGTGGTTGCAGGCCGATGTTGCAGACCTACCGCCTGTGAATCCAACTATCAAACTTGACTCAAATGAGCAAGATCCGAATGTGCCTGCTTGGCTCAATGATCTTGAAACACCGCCTGCGGCTGCACCAACTGATTCGCTCAATTGGATGCATGAAGAAGCGCCAACCGTCAAGCTTGATAATCAAGCAGCAGGCTTGCCAACTTGGCTGCAAGAGGATCTGCCAACCGTTCGGTTGGATAGCGCTGCTAGCAATGTACCTGCTTGGTTGCAAGACGATGTAACGCCGATCGTTCCACCAACCAAGGCTGAGCCGAGCATTCCGCAAACGCCCAGCGCAAAGGCTGAAGCTGCAAATGTGCCTGCTTGGTTGCGCGATGATTTAGATATTGAGATTCCTGCTACGCCAGCAACTGCTGCGCCAAGTATTCCTGGCAACACACCTTCGTGGCTATTGGATGATGAGCCAGCTCAATCTGCGCAAGATGATGGTTTGTTGGGTAGTGTTGATTTGCCTGCTTGGTTGCGTCAGACAGGTAAGCAAGAAGAATCAACTCCTGTTGTTGAGCCAGATGCGGCTCCAACTATCGCTGAATCAGCCGATTGGCTACGAGTCTTAGGTGAGCCTGAGCCTGTGGTTGCGGCAAACGCTGCAACAACTGGCCGCTTGCTCGATCAAGCTCCGCCTGCCTTGCTGAACCGAACTCCTGAGCGGGTTTCGGCCATGCACTTGCTGCAAGATTTGGTTACGAAGCCACTGCCCGAGCCAGCTGAAGCACCAATTGTTGCAACACCGCCATGGTGGCAACGCATTGGCACTCAGCGAATTGTGGCAATCTTGATGTTGCTCAGCTTGGTTGTTGGGCTGCTCGTGCCGAATCTGCTTGCGATCAATACGCAAGCCTTGACGATTGGCGGTAATACCAGCGATCTCTACAATTATGTTGAAACGCTCAACCCCGAAAGCCGCGTGCTAATTGCCTATGAAGGCGATTTACGCCATAACGCCGAGTTGGGGCCACTCGAACAATCAATCGCCCAACATTTGATCGATCGCAAAGTGCCAATGCTGTTGCTTTCGACCGATACTGAAGGCAGCTTGCTTGCGAGCCAACGGGCCGCCCAATTTCCAATCATCGATCCAACGACAGGCTACACTGGCGAAGGTGCCGAATATTTGAATCTTGGTTGGGTCAAAGGCAACGAAGTTGGGATTGCGCAGCTTGGCAGTAATTTGCGCGGTACAATTGCCAATCTTTTGCAAAATCGCGAAGGTGCTGACGTTAATTTGTTGCGCATTATGTCGAAGCTCAATTCGAATAATCAGCTTGATCGACCGCGCATTACCACCACCAGAGATCTTGATCTGTTGATTGTGGTTGCTGATGAGCCAAGCGATGTTCAGCGCTGGATGGAACAATTCTGGTCACGTGAACCATCTTTGCCTGTGGCAATTTTAACCACAAACGAAGTTTTGCCTCAAATTCAACCTTATGTTGATGTTAACGTCAACGGCAACCAAGCGGCGATTTATACTGCTGCTGGTTTAGTTGGCGAGCAGCAGTATACGGCGCTGCGTTCGATCGACACGACGAGTAATGGCTCGATCAACGCACTGAGTTTGGGCATGATCACCACGATTCTGGTGGTGCTGGTGGGCGGGGTGCTTCAGTTGCAACGGCGTATCCGTGGAAAGAGGAATAGCTTGTGACAACGCTTGGCCCTTGGATCGCCTTTGGCTTGACATTAATTGTGCTCAGCCGGGCATTTGGCGAAAATCCACTCTTTCGCTTCAGCCAATATTTGTTTGTTGGTTTGGCGCTTGGCTATACCCTAACTGTGGTCGTTACAACCGTGTTTATCGTGCCAAGCGGCGATATGATCGATAATCCCGATAGCGTTGGCACAGCCTTGTTTATTGTGCCAGTGCTGGTTGGGTTGCTCTTGTTGACCCGTTTGCGCACCCAACAGCTTTCGTGGCTGGCCAACGTGCCATTGGCGCTGTTGTTTGGGGTTGCCGCCGCAATTGCGATTGCTGGCACCATTCTCGGTACATTGCTGCCCCAATTACAATCATCGTTCTTCTCGGTTACGAGTTTTACCGATGGCAGCAGTTTAGCCGTAGCCCTTGGCAAACTTGTGTTGGTGATTGGGGTTGTCTTGGTCTTGCTGTCGTTTCGCTTTAGCAAGGCCGCAACGCCAGAAGCCGCTGATCATAGCGAAACACTCAAACCAAGCGTGGTGGCAAAAGTCGGTCGGATGTGGCTCTTGCTAAGTTTGGGGGCGGTCTTTGCCGCTACGTTGATCACCTATCAATCAGCCTTGATTGATCGAATCCAGTTTTTGCTGCGGCAAATAGGCGTGATCTCTTAGGGGTTGCGAAAGGATTGATATGACGACCGCTGATCCTGCTGCACTGCTTGTCGTTGATATTGGCACGTTGTTTACCCATGTGGCGTTGCTCGAATTGGTTGCTGGCGAGTATCGCTTGTTGGGTCGTGCCCAAGCACTCTCAACCTTAGAGCCACCAATTGCCGATGCTTGGCAAGGAATTTTGACCGCAATTCGCGAAATTGAGCAACTGACCTTTCGCGCGATTGCCCATGTTGATGGTTTGATGACTCCGCATCGCCCTGATGGCTCGGGCGTTGATGGCATGGTGGTCAGCACTAGCGCCGCCGGAACCTTGCCGATTGTGCTGGCGGCGATTTCGAATGATACCACTGGCGCTAGTTTGCGGCGGGTGGCCCGTTCGAGCTATACCACCGTGCTCGATATGGTGACGCTCGATGAATATGGCGACCCCGATTTGGCCGAAGGCGAAAGCTGGATTGACTATCAATTAGCCAATTTGGTGCGCTTGCCAGCTGCCACGGTCTTGATGGCTGGCGGCATCGATGGCGGCAACTCCGCGCCGCTTGAGCGTTTGGCCCACATGCTTGGCTTTACCGTGTTGCGGCTCGAACAAATCAATTCGCGCGAGTTTGCCCACGTTATTTTTGCTGGCAATACCGCCGCCTACCCTGGCATCGAGGATGCGCTTTCAACGATTGCGCCGATTACCGCAACCTCGAATGTGCTGCCAGCAATTGGGGTTGAGCAATTGATGCCAGCCCGCTTGGAATTAATTCGCTCCTACAACGATCGGGTGCTGCCAAAATTGCCAAGCTTCAACCGCATGCGCGCTATGAGCAGCGATTTTGTGCGTTCTACCAGCGATGGTTTTGGGCCATTGGTGCGCTTTATCGCCAAACATCATGGCCGCAATACCTTGATTGTGGATATTGGCGCGATGACTAGCGCTGGCTATGCTTCCGATGGCACGCAATTGCATATCACCGTTGAAACCAATTGTGGCACAGCTTATGGGATTGCTGGCTTGGTTGATCAAGCTGGGCCTGGCAATATCACCCGTTGGCTGCCCTTTGAAATGAGCGATTCGGCCTTGCGCGAACATATGCTCAATAGGCTGATTCGCCCGCAAATTGTGCCAATCGATCGTGAAGATCTCTTGATTGAACAAGCCTTGGTGCGCGAAGCGTTGCGGGTTGTCTCAAATGATCTGTTTGATGAACAGCCGCAATTAGCCAGCGATTTGATTATTGCCACTGGCGGCCCCTTGGCGCATACCATTCACCCAGCCCAAGCATTGTTGAGCCTTGTCGATGGGCTTGATTTCGGGCGCTTGCAACAATATCGCGATCGTAGTTTGTTGATTAGCGATATTTACCTCGATCGTGATGGGTTGCTGGCGCTGGCTGGCGCAACCGCCTGGAAGTATCCTGATGCAAGTTTTTGCTTGCTCGAACAAGATATTTTGCGCAATGGAGCCTTGGCCAGTTATTTGTTGATCAATAGCTCGTTGCGCTTGGGCGACTTAGTGGCTGAAGTGGAGCTTGTGCCAGTCAGTGGCGCGCCAATCATTATCCAAATTCACCATGGCGAGATTCGGCGCTTGCCATTGGCCCACGGCAAACGGGCAACCCTGCGCTTGCGCCCAACCAAGCAAGTGCAAATTGGCGCAAATTTGCCAGGCGAAGTGGTCGAAACTGCCTTGGCAGCGATTACCGGCAGTACGCTTGGCTTGGTGATTGACGCACGGCCTCGGCCTTTAGCCCAACGCAACAGCGACGCGCAAAGCCGCAATCAACAATGGCAATGGCTCAATCAATTGGGTGTGGTTGATGGACTTAATCCATATGCGCCCCAATCTGATGAGCAACCGCTGCCAGCGTTTGAGCCAATTCCGGCAATTAGCCGCATTCCTGAACCTGCGCCAGCGCCAGCCCAAATGCTGCCAGAGCGCGAGGAACCAAACGCGATTCCCGATTGGCTGCGCGAAGAAGGCGAGAACGCCAACGATCTGGCAATGCCAGCGCCAAGCGAATTTGGGGTAGAAGAACCATTGCCCGATTGGCTGAGCGGCCTTGATGTACCAGTCAATAGCGAGCCAGTGTTGGATTTAGGGGAACGCCAAGCTTCGCAACCAGTTGCGCCCGCCGACTTTAGCGCCTTGCGCAGCGAGTTGGAAGAACAAAACAAACCCAAGCGTGGCTTTTTCCGCCGTAAATAAGCCAATTGTAAGGCGGCCAGCTTTTGGTTAAGCTGGCTGCCCTGCGTTTAATCCCGCTAAAAATCCCCCACAGGATCAAAACTTCTGCGCCAAAAGGGTTTGACAGCGTTTGCTGGCGCGTGTTATGCTGATCGATAGTTCACAGCATTGCGCAAAGAGCTTGATTGTTGGCATTTATGCCATTCTAAAGCGCTAGATTGCTGTTTGTAAAGTATTGTCATTTCCCCCTTTTTCACTCTAGCTTAGAAGGAGCAAGCCATGCACAAACGCCTCACGCGGGTACTGGGATCTATTTTCTGTGTCCTCGGCTTGGGTTTGGCGCTCTTTGGCTTTGACGGCGCATGGCGTGCCTATGGTCAAACCGCAGGCCCAACCCCAACTCCTGATTTCGATTTGCCGATTACCAAAGCCGTTACCCCAAGCAATGGCTTGCCCGGCGATACGGTAACTTTTTCGATCAATGTCACCAACGATCAGCCGCAAACCCAAACCAACGTGGTCGTTACCGATAGCGTGGTTAATTTCTTGGAAGTTGTTGGCGCAAGCAGTAGCAAAGGCACTGCCAGTTTCAGCGGCCAAGAGGTGCGCGCCGATGTTGGCACCTTAGCCAGCGGCGAATCGGTAACATTAACCATTACTACCAGAATTCGGGCTGGCACTGCGGCTGGCACCATCGGCCAAAACGTGGCGATTGTGAATACTGCTAGCGGTTCAAGCTCATCAAGTAATGTCGTGACCATCACGGTTGGCGGCGATACGACCGCCACACCTACGCCGCTGCCAACCCAAGCCCCAAGCGGGCCAAAATTGGTGGTTGAAAAGTCGGCTAGCCCCGCAAGTGGCAAAGTTGGCGATTTGATTAGCTTTAAAATTGTGGTGCGCAACACTGGCGGCACAACCGCTCCCGCTGTGGTGGTCAACGACCGAATTCTCGATTTCTTGGAAGTTGTCAGCGTGCAAACCAGCAAGGGTAGCGCAACCACCACTGGCCAAGCTGTCAAGGTCAGCGTTGGTGATTTGGCTGCTGGCGAAAGCGTCACGATTGTGATTACCACCAAGATTCGAGCTGGCACGACCAGCGGCCAACAAGGCATCAACATTGCTGAAGCAGTTGCCAGCGATGGCAGCGGTGGTTCTTCAACCACGCCCAGCAATCCAGTTGCGATTGCGGTTGATCGCAGCGCCCCAGTTGGCTTGCCCGACACTAGCGCTCCGAGCCAAGCATCGTGGATTTTCTGGCTTGGTTTGGGCTTGGCAATCAGCGGCGGGCTGTTGCTCATGGTCAGTCGCCGCCGGAGCGAAGCTTAATCAATGAATATCTTTCGTCGTTATCTCACTGGGTTGCGGCGCTGGCTCTGGCTGTTAGTGCTAGGGCCAGTCGTCGCTGCTGGCGCGGCCTATGCCATCAGCAGCCGCCAAACGCCACGCTATGCCAGCAGCACGCGGGTGATTGTTGGCCAAACTTTGCAAAACAGCAACCCCGATTATGGCAGTTTGGTTGCCAGCGAACGCTTGGTTTCGACCTATGCCCAAATTGCCCAAAGCCGCACAACCATCGAGGCGGTTGAGCAACGCTTAAATGTGCGCGATATTGCCAGTTCGGCGATTATCACGACGCGGCCAGTTCAGGAAACTGAGTTTTTGGATATTGCGGTTGAGGCCGACGATCCACAACAGGCTGCCGATATTGCCAATGCCATTGCTGAACAGCTGATTTTGACCAGTCCGGCGGGGCCACAAAGCGCCGAGGCCAAATTGCTCGATGAGGTTAATCGCCAGATTGCGACGCTCAACGAGGAAATTACCCGCACCGACGAGGAAATTAAAAATCTCAAAGCTGAAATTGAGCAAATCGGGGCCGATAAGCCTGCCGCCGAATCGTTAATTGCCAATCTGCAACTCAAGCAACAGAGCCAAAATCAAAATCGCCAAACTCTGAGCACGTTGTATAGCACGGCGCTTGGCAATCGGGCGAATTCAATTAGCGTCGTCGAATCGGCGTTGGTTAATCCTACGCCGATTGCGCCACGGCCAATTCGTAGTGCAATTTTGGCGGGAATTTTGGGCTTTGCCTTGGTCTTTGGCTTGGCCTTGCTGCTCGAATATTTCGATGATAGTGTGCAAACGCCTGATGAAGGCGTTGATTTGGTCAATGCGCCGTTGCTGGCGGCCATCGTCAAGCAAGAAACCAAAGTGACCAAAGCGGCTCAGCGCTTGGTTTCGCGGCTCGATCCGCGTTCGCCAACCGCCGAAACGTTTCGTACTTTGCGCACCAATTTGCAGTTTTCAAACGTCGATACCAAAGCCCGCACCTTGATTGTAACCAGCAGCCAACCAGAGGAAGGCAAAAGCACTGTCGCGGCCAATTTGGCGTGGGTGCTGGCTCAAGCAGGCCAAAAAGTCGTGCTGATCGATGCCGATTTGCGCAAGCCAATGATGCATCGGGTGTTTGAGGTCAGCAGCGAATATGGCTTGACCAACTTGCTGACCAACAATGAGGATCCAACAATTCGCGATCGCACGGTGCTGCCAGTTGCCGAAAATTTGTGGCTGATTCCAAGTGGCCCGTTGCCGCCGAATCCATCGGAATTGCTCGGCAGTAAGCGCATGGAAATGCTAATTTGGCTGTTGCAGCAAGAATACGATTGGATCTTATTCGACACACCGCCAATTTTGACCGTAACCGACCCAATTGCCTTGATTCCGCGCGTCGATGGGGTTGTGCTGGTGGCCGAAGCCAAACGCACCCGCCGCGATATGCTGGCTAAATGTCGTGCCGCAGTTCAAACGGTCGGCGGTCGGCTGATTGGCTTGGTTTTCAACAAGCTTGATGCGCGCTCCGAAGGCTATGGTGTCTACTACACTTACTACTACGATCAGCATCATAACGCGAATCGTGGTCGCCGCTTCTGGAATCGCAAAGACGATCATCAGCCAGTCGCAAGCATGAGCGAGCCAGCGCCGTTGGATTTGCACGATTCAACGCTTGAGCGCTCCGAATCGGCCTATGAGATGGCTAGCCATGAGCAAACCAAGTAACTCAATCGCAACCAATCAAGCTCCTCCAAAACGCCGCTTGCGGCGTTTTTTCCTATATGCTTTGGGATTGCTTGGGGTCTGGCTCGGGCTGCTAGCATGGTTTAGTTACCAACTCTCTATCCAAAGCCAAAACGTACGCGATTTGTTGCAAACTCGACCGTTGGGTAGCAGCCAAGCCCAAGCGTTGTGTGATGAGCTTGCTTCAACCCACAAGAGCGTTATTTGGCTGCGCCGATTGAGCTTGCCGTTACACCCCATCCTGCGCCAAAGCGATGCTTGGATCGGTGCGCTGCCCGCTGCTAGCGATGTTGCGAACCAGGGCTTGGGCTTAACAGCGGGTTATTGCCACCAATTTAATCCCTTGCTTGCGCTGCTCGATCTGCCTGCTGAACAACGGAGCATGCAAATGCTGAATTGGCTGGTTGCCAATCAACCACATTGGCAGCAACTCCAAAGCGATGTACAGCAATTGCAACAAACATGGCGCAGCGTGCCAACCAGCTTGCAAACAGCGCCATTGTTGGCCAACTATCAAGCCCAATTAGCCCAATTTGACCAGCAATTGACTGCGGCGCAAACCAGCCTTGGCTTGCTTGATCAAGCGTGGCCGTTGCTTGCTGATGGTTGGGGCACGCAAAAACCGTTGCGTTTATTGATTGCTGGCCAAAATCCGCTTGAATTGCGGCCAAGCGGTGGCTTTATTGGCAGCATTGCGACCTTGACGCTTGATCAAGGCCGCATTAGCAAGCTGGCCTACTTCAATAGCGCGAATTTTGCGGCGGTTGCGCCTGCTGGCTCGGCCATGCCCAAGCCCTACAACCAGTATTTGCGGGCTTCAATTTGGACGTTGCGCGATGCGAATTGGTGGCCTGATTGGCCAACCTCGGCCCAAAGTTTACAAACATTTTGGCAATTAAACCAACAACCTGAGGTCGATGCGGTGATTGCGTTCGATCTGTATGGCTTGCAAGGCCTGATTCAGGTGCTCGCTCCGTTGGAAATTGCTGGCTACGGCCAAATGGCGCAAGCAGCAAGCCTTGAGCACATTTTTGGGTTTTACGATGGCCAGAACGTAACTGGCGATAAACAATTTTTGGCGGCCTTGTTTCGTAGCACCCTTGAAACTGCGCGCCATGCCAATTTTGGCCAATGGCTAGAGCTTGGCGCGAGCTTGCAAGTATCGTTGCAGCAACGCCATTTAAGCATCTATTTCAATGATCAAACCAGCCAAAATCTGATGCTAACCAATGGCTGGGCTGGCACAATGCCGCAGGTTGAGCACGATCTGCTGGCCTTGGTCGATGCTGATCTATCCTATAGCGATGGCCAAAACTTTATTGAACAACGCATGCAGCTTGATGTGCAACTCGATGCCCAAGCGCGGCCATTGACTAACACGCTGACAATTACCTACACCAATCGCTATGATGCTTGGCGCGCCGATTTGAGCAAGCACGCGGTTTATGGCTATTGCTATAACGTAGGTTTGGCAATTCAGCAGCGCATTCCAGGCTGTTATGGCGATTATGCGCGGGCATATTTGCCGATTAATGCGCTGCCTTTGCACTTGCAAGGCGCTGATACGCCGCCGGATATTGCGCAAGAAGGCCACTTGACCAGCGTTGGTTGGTATATGTTGCTCTACCCGGGCCAAACGCGCACGATTCGGCTGAGCTATTTGCCCAATCTGCAAAGCCAGCCCTATCGATTAAGCTGGCTCAAACAAGCTGGCACGTTGGCGCATCCGATTCATGTTCGTGTTAGTCAAGCTGGGCAACAGGTCGAATGGCGGGGCACATTGCAACACGATCGCGAGCTGAGCTTTGTTGATGCTGCAATTCTGCCAGCCCCAAGCGATGTGCCAATAACCACTGATCAGCAGGCCGCCGAGCAAGCTTGGCAAAGTTGGCAGCAAGGCGAAACCAGCGCTGCCCTTGAGCTTTGGCACCGCAGCAACACGCTTGATCGGGCCTTGGATTCGGTGGTTAGTCTGCGCTGGACGCACGATCCAAGCACTGCCGACCAACTTTTGCGCCAACTTCAACCATTGTTGCCCGATTCTGGGCGCGCGGCCTTTTTGGCAGGTTGGCTCGCCGAGCTAAACGATGATGATGCCGCTGCCTTGCAAGCTTATCAAACAGCCTTGGATCGTGAACCAACCAGCCAAGCCGCGCGTTTGGCCTTGGCCTTGTTGCAACTCAAACGTGGCGATAGCGCTGCTGCCCAAGCAACCTTGCAAGAGCTGGAAAATCCGCGTTTGGCGCTCCAACGCTTGGCGTTTGATCAACGCATAACTGGTGATTTGGCCCAAGCTGAGCGCTATTATCAATTGCTCTTGACGCTCGATCCACGCGATCGCACAGTGTGGGACGATCGCTATTGGCTGCGGCGTTACGCCAACGATCAGCCCGATTGGCTAGCAGTTGAGCAATTGGCAAATGAGGGAATTGGCGCTTTTCCAAATGATGCGACGTGGTTGAGCCGCCGCGCTGAGAGCTACGAGCGCCAAAATCTAGCTCAACAGGCAATTGGCGATTGGCAGCAAGTTACCATAATCTCGCCAACTAATAGCTTGGCTTGGTATTATTTGGCGTTGCAGCAACGGGCTGTGGGCGATTGGCCAGCAGCGCAATCCTCGCTTGAACAATTGATTAAACTTGATCCACAAGCTGATTATTATTTGGTGCTGGGCGATACGTTGCGCGAATTGAATTTGCTGGCTGAGGCGCGCAAGGCGTATGCAGACGCGGCCAAGCTGAACCCCGACCATCCTGGCTTGGCCGAGCGTTTGCGGCTGGTGGAAGCCAGCCCATGAGTCGTCGCCTACTCAAAGATACTGCGCTCTATGCCTTGACGGGGGTGGCAACCAAGCTGATTGGGGCCTTGCTGCTGCCGTTTATCACCCGTTTGCTTAGCCCCGAACTGTATGGCAGCGTCGATCTGATTAGTTTGGTTGGCTTGTTTGCAATCGAATTGGTGACGCTGGGCAGCGATTTTGCCTTGGCGCTCTATTTTCATGAAGCAACGCTTGATCGGCGGCGTTTGGTTGGCTCGCTCTGGTTGGCGCGCTTGCTTTTGGGCTTATTCATGGGATTAATTGGCCATGCACTTGCCCCATGGCTCGCCATACAATTGCTCGAACGCAGCGATCAGCAAACGATTTTGGCCTTGCGCTTGGGTTTGTGGAGCCAGTTGGCGAATGGCATCATCGGCCTGTGGTTTACAACCTTGCGCCAAGAGAGCAAAGCCCTACGCTTATTTGGCCTGACTGTATTGCGGGTTGCGGCGACGGCCTTGCTAACGATTGGCTGGATGCTGCAAAGTAGCCAGCGCTTGAGCGCCTATTTTGGCGCGATGTTGGTGGTTGATTGTTTGTTGGCGCTTGGTTTGACGTTGCTGATGCGTGGCCAACTTGGCAAGCCCGATTGGCAGCTATTACACCCATTATTAGGCAAAGGCTTGGGCTTTTTGCCACGCTCGATTTATTTTGTAGCCATGACCTTGATCAATCGCCAAATTTTGCTGCATTTTGGCTCGTTGGAGCAAATTGGCCACTATGCAGCGGCCACCAAAATTAGCTTTATCGTCTGGATTGTGATTAGTGCTGCCAATCAGGCGTGGTTGCCGTATAGCCTAGCGATTGCCAACACCCCGACCGCCAACGCCAGCTATCGCCAATATCTGACCAGCTACACGATGCTGCTGGGCGCTGCAACAACTGGCTTGGCGTTATTTGCCCCCGAACTGCTGCGAATTTTGACGACTGGCGATTATCTGCCAGCAGCGCCAGCAGTAGGTTGGTATGCAGTTAATTTGATGGCGATTGGTTTATTGACGGTGGTGGCAACAGGCCTGACGATTACCAAAGCAACAGCTGTTTTAGGCCAAACCAGCTTATTAAGTGCGATTTTGAATGTTGGTTTGGCGATTATGCTTGTGCCGTGGTTGGGCTTGGTTGGCGCTGCCATCGCCGCCGCAGGCGATCAATTGATCGCGGCGTGGTTGGTCTATCGGGCGGCCCAAAAGCGCTATCCGATCGATTTTGATATTAAGGCAGTGCTTGCTTGGCTCGGCCTAACTATCGCCTGTGTGGCGCTGGCAAGTTGGCTGCCGTTGGCGTTTAGCTGGCCATTGATTGGCCTCAAATTGGCGCTTGTTGGCGTGTGGTTGGGCTGCTGTTGGCGTTGGGGCCAGCCCAAAATGTTGTTGAGCTTGCTGCGAAAATAACGATTTATTTATCGAATTTATTACTAAGCTAGCTTTGCATTCAACAACAAACCCGATGATAAACGCATGAAATAAATCAAGCATGGAGAATTGGAAACAAGAGAACAATCCACAAAATACATATTAGGGGGTGCAGGGGGATGAAAACCCCCTGCGTTTCCCGCCTTGAGGCGGGACGGAAGGGTGGTGAAATAACGATTGATTTGAAACTATTTATTGCTCGCTAGGCAGGTCGCGGCCTCGCCCAGTCACATGGGCATAGCTCCATGGCTGAATATCTGGCGGCTCGATGCCCAATGATGTCAGAATTGCGCAGATTTGCTCGCGGTGAATGTTGCTATGGTGGAGTGCTTGGGCAATCAGCGCCCCAGCGTGAATCTCATAATCCCCTGGTTCAAGGATGCATAGTTGCTCGCCATCGACTGGCTGGGTGAAGAATTGCTGCCAATTGGCGGCTGCTTCGTCAGCGCGCGCTTCAAGCACAGCAAAATCATTGCTTCGATCACGATTGAGCAGCCAATCGGGTGCCTTGCCCGAAAGATGTTGCAAATAGCGCGCATCCGACAAAATAATATGATTGAAGGTGGCGATGATATTGCCATAACTGCCAACAACCGTTGTGGCAAGTTGCTCCTCATTAAGCTCGCTACAGACCTTCAGGAGCACCTTGGTTGCCCAACTATTGTGCTGAAATGAATCGAACAAAACTCCGTTCATAGGCTCTCCCTGAGTTAAACAATCAATTAGCACGAATGTACTGCAAATAGAGGTTTGTGTCAACGCCAAGGCTGGAGCATGCTTTAATTGGCAGCGTGAGCTGTGAAGCTGAAAAGCGGGAAATTATCGAAGTTTGGAGCGTTGCGCGAGGAGTTGTTGGCGCAGCACTGTTTGCTTGAGGCTTTTGATCGATCGTGGTTTGATCTGTTGGGTTAGCTTGAAACTGCCGATCAATAAGCCACCGCCAAGCACCAATTGCAAACAACCAAAGAGCAGATCAGCCATCGTTGCCTCAATAAAAACAATTTAATCGGAAGAAACTGTCTAATCAAGTATAGCGATGGCTGATTTGTTTGTCAAATTATTCTAAATGTTTGAAGCTCAGGTCAATTGAGCGCGCATGCAGGTGTTTAACAGCGAGGGTAGCCGGATGCGCACGCAAAAATTGCTCAAACTCGCCCAGCTCCTCGGGATGTAAACACCATTGATTGCCTTGGCCCAAACTAGCTAACTTCAAATTGGAAATATAGCGAAAGGTCAGCGATAGCTGCTTAACTGAATCGTCGATCCACTCGCCATCATCATCGACATAGGTTTTTTCAACCACCAAATGGCGGGTCAAATTATAACTAAAATGTGAATTTAAACCGTTCTGTTCAACACCCCATTGAAACAGCAACATATCACCATCATTGGCCAGATCACAATCGTCAATCCGAATTTCGCGATAGAATCCAAGCATCAGGTTGAGCGCATCTTCAATGGCAAGGTATTCAAGCACTTTGTCAGATTGTTCTAGCCACAGATTAAAGCGGTCTAGCACATGTTTTGCTTGCATTCCATGTTCCTATTCTAGGTCTATGATTCCGATCCTTGCATGATGTTGTATTGTAAACTATTTATTGTCGTAATTGAAAACCGCTTGGGCAAATCGATCTAAAATGCAGATTGGCGATCGATTGGATCTTTTCACCACCCCTGCACCCGCTAAACGACAATTAGTGATGCTAAGGCGTTCGCCGCTAAAATTGTGAATGCGTGATGTGCGAGGAAAAAAGATCGCACCTAAAATACGAAAACCTCTGACGGTTCACGTCAGAGGTTGGGAGTAGGCCAACAATCCTATTCAAAGTAGCGAACGACTTGTTGTGCACCAGTAAACTGGACCCAATTTTGTTCTATTTCCTTAATATATTTGCAGTGTTCAAAATAAACGCAATAGCGACCATCTTCAACTTTTTCAGCATACTTGTATGTAGCAGTATACAATTTATTAATGTTTGAATCATCACGAAGATAAATCAATACTTGATCAATGGTATTTATCCGATGATCATCCATAATCCAATTACCACTACTGCCTGTGCCATCGTTATTGAAGGTTAATAAATGACCATTAGTAAATAGTGCTAGTAATCGTTTGCCTGGTTGAACAAAATCTCGTGCATGCATAGTGCTACCTCATTGCATCACTATCACCGATTTAACGATAGTGCTAACTTCCACTATAGAGATGTTTAGGGCTGTGGTCAAGAATTAATTGGTATCCAATTGTTGGGCATTTTTCTGGCGCAAAATCATAATTTCAAGGTATGCAGCTCTCAGCAACCAGCCACCATTTGCTTAGTTTTGGCCAGCCTCGCCAGCCATAATCACCGCGATTGGCTTCATACGGGCCAAGGGCTTAATCAAATCGGCTTCGATTTGCAATTCCATCACCCGTTCGATGTCTTTGTAGGCCAAGGGCGATTCGTCAACGCTCCAGCCTTCGACGTGCACGCCATGGGCCTTGATGATTTTTTTAGCCTCGCTGGGGCTGATGGTGGCACGCGCTTTGGAGCGGCTGTATAAGCGGCCTGCACCATGCGAGGCGCTATGCAAGGCTTCAGGGTTGCCCAAGCCTTCGACCACATACGAAGCCGAGGCCATACTGCCTGGAATCACGCCGCGCACGCCGACTCCAGCGGGCGTTGCGCCCTTGCGATGCACAATCACATCGCCTTCGCGCCAAGCAAAATTATGGTGATTTTGAATTGTGGCGACTGGCTTGAGCTTGCTGCGCTGGGCAAATAAGCGGTGGATAACTTCATGATTGGCTTGGGCAAAAGCTCCGGCTAATTCCATCGCTGCCCAATATTCTTGGCCTGCTTCGCTATCCAAATCGAGCCATTCATACATTTTGGGGATGTTGGCTTTGGTGGCGGTTTCTTGCACTGCAATGTTGCTATAGTGCTTGGCGATGGCGTAGCCAACCCCGCGCGAGCCGCTATGAGTCAGCAAGCCAACAAATTCGCGTGGCAAATCGTTCTCGCCCATTCGCTCGCCAATAACGATGTTGGCAAAGTGGTTGCCGCTGCCGCTGGTGCCAAGCTGGGCAATCGCCTTTTCACGCAGGCTGCGGGTTTGGGCAGTCAAATTCCAGTTTTTTATGCCTAAAATTGGGTGATCCGGCCCACGTTTGCGGGTTGCACCCGAGCCAAACACCGTTACTTCAGCTAAATCGCGAAACAATTGCTCGCGATAGCGTTGAATTTCCATTGGCGCTTCAGCAAAAATCGTCAGATGCATGCGGCAACCAATATCGACTCCAACCATCATCGGCGAGACGGCGTTGTGAGCGGCAAAAACTCCGCCGATTGGCAAGGCAAAACCCGGGTGGGCATCGGGCATCAAGGCTCCTTGGGCGGCAATTGGCAGACGCAAAGCAAGTTGCAATTGCTCCAAGGCAGCGGCTTCAATATCGACCCCAATTTGGCCATACGCTTTGTAGGGTTGGGCCTGCTCGTTGAGGCGAGCCAATTCGGCAGGTTTGCCAAATTCGGCCTCAACTTGGGCCACAATCTGCAAATCCTTGGAGCCGCTCTTTTTCAGGGCGGCGGCATACTTGGCAATGGCAGTGAAGCGTTTATCGCCACGCCATGGCTTCAGCAAAACATTTAGTTTCATAAATGTGAGACTCAGTTCTAGTATATGTTGGTTTAGCTGTAACCACTATAATCAACGCAGGCAGGCTTGCATATCAGGCGCAATGTTGACCTCTGCTCAGACTAAATCCGTAGCATTGACTCAGCCTATCGCCAACAACTGGCGAGCTAGACGGTTTTGCCATAGCGCAAACGCAGCATTGTATTGAGGTATTCGATGAAAACGGGGATGTCAAAGGGTTTGGAGAGGTAGGCATCTGCGCCAGCATCGGCTCCACGTTGAAAATCGACTTGTTCCGAGCGCACAGTCAGCATCATCACCGGAATGCTATAGTTGGTTTTGATCCGGCGGCAAACTTCGGTGCCTTCGATCATGGGCATATTCACGTCGAGAATCACCGCATCTGGGCGTTGGCTGGCAACTTTTTGCAAGGCTTCCAAGCCATCGCGGGCCACCGAAACCCGATGCCCTTCGAGCGCTAAAACCTGTTGAACTAAACGCAGAATATCGTGACTATCATCAACCAATAAAATGTGCATACGGCCTCCAAAAAGTGCAATGAAGCCATTATACTCAGCATGTCCCCCATGATGGTGATGAAGTATCCCCCAATAGTCCTGTTTTCGAGGATGCCACAGCGTTCAGCGTGATCGCTCCTTGGTGGGCATGGCTCTGTTGCTTGAGTTGATCGGCGGCCTTCGCATAGCCACCGTTATTGCCATCAATAAAATGAACTTGCCGCCCCATGCGCTCAAAGACAATGCAGGTCATCAAGGCACTATCTGCAACATGCAGGCCATAATTTAAATTGCCAGCTTGGCGTTCTTGATCGAGAAATTGCTCAAGTTGTTGGCGTTGGGCGGGCGTGCCTGCAATCACCATGCGCAACATCGCATCGTATTTGCGATAATCGGTGCTGGCCTGCAAAATCTGGGGATATTCGGCCCAATCGGTTAGTTCGGTTTTGGCCCCAGTTGCCAACAAGAACTTGCCAAGCACGTTGAGCCACCAAATATTATTCAGATAGCGTAGTTGTTGCAATTTGCTGGAACCACCGCGCAACCGAGCTTCGGCCCAGAGATCTTTGGGCCACAACGATAAGCTCATTTGCTGCACATCGACCGGATGATGCTCAGCGTCTGCGCCATAAATTGCCTCGATTTGCTCGATCACATGGCGATTGATCTGGTTGCGCTCAGCGTTGGTGTCAGCTTCGGCCCGCACCAACAACGAAACCGTCTCGCCATAGCGACTGGGAATCTCTTGCCAACGACATTCGAGGCCATCGAGCAAGCCTGGCTGATCGCTGGGCTGGGCTGCGAGCAAATATTTGGCTCCCAAAATTGGATCTTTAATCGTTTGCTCGACGAAGGTCAAGCCATCGCCATTAATCATGGCTTGGGCATAATTCTCCGAGACCGCAAATTTGGCAATTTCAAGCTGATAGCGATGCGCATAAACTTCGCTAATTGGAATAATACCAACCCGCAGATGCAGATTGTAGATTGATTGGCTCAGATGTTGAACCGCTTGCAGTGCGGGCTTGGCTTGCTCGACCAACCATGGCGGCAACAACAACGTCGCACCATCGCCACCAAAAATAAATGGCAAATCGAGGTTAGGCTGCAAATTAAGCAAGGCCACAATCGTGCTAGCCCCAATGAAGTTCACATCTTTATAGCGACCTTCAGCAATTGCTTTGGTCGATTGTTCAATATCGCTCACCACAATATACCAATCGGCAGGGACTTTTTGATAGCAACTGGCATCAGTAATTTGGACAAAATCGGTGATAATAGGTAAGGTTGCATAGAAGTTGTGCGTCATTGATGACCTCGATTTGTGAAAAGGTTTCCAAACACCGTGAACAGGGCTATAAAGCTCATAGTGTAGTTAATCGACATTACAATTTAGATTACGCAATTCGTGCCATGTGGATGGATTGCTGGATAAGGAGTTTTGGCATGCGTCGGATGCTATTCGGTTTATTAGGTTGCATTCTAGTTGGATGTGGTGGGACGGTCGGCAATCCGAGTGCAACTCCGTTGCCGAGCCTTGAGCCAACTACGCAGGCGGTGGTGGCAAGTGTTGTGCCAACAAATACGCCTGTTGCTACTACTACTACTGCTGCTGCTAGCCCCACTCGTTTGCCAACCCAAACAGTTGCGCCCGAAATTACCAGCAAACCAGTCGAGTTGGATACGCCAACGTTGAACGAGCAAAACGCGCCGCCAACTGCTGCGCCGCAACCAACCGCCAACCCAAGTAGCAACCCAAGTCAGCCAGTGCGTATGGTGATTGATGTGATTGGATTGGATCTTGCGCCAGTTTCCGTTGGCCTTGATCAACGCAATGTGCCAATTGTACCAAAACACGATGTTGGTTGGTACAATCTGAGTGCGCAGCCTGGCCAAGGCGAAAATGTGGTGCTTTGGGGCCATGTCTTGCGCTGGAAGGATGCGCCGAATGTGCCTGCACCCTTTGCCCGAGTGAAAGATGTGGCGATTGGTGAGACAATTAAAGTCTATAGTGCCGATGGCAGCGAATATCGCTACCGCGTGACGGAACAAGTGTGGGCTACGCCTGATCAAGTGCAATATATTTTGCCAGTTGGCTCAGAGCGTTTGACCTTGGTTTCGTGCATTGGCGATCAAGTGATTGTTGAAGGTAATTTAGAGCTGAGCCATCGCCTAATTACGATTGCCGAGCCAATTCGTTAAAAGGAACTTGCCAATGCCTGAACATCTGCCCGACTTGCATGTGCCATCAGTTCAGACCTTTGGCGAGCGCTATGGCAACGGGCGCTTGTGGTGGTATATGTTTGTGGTGCTCTTTGTGGGCGTTTTCTTTGGCATGATGGCAATTGTTGGGATTAACGATTTAAACGATAGCGTGCGCTTGCCCGTTATTTGGCAATTGGGCATGCAGCGCTTGAGTCTTGTAAGCATTGGCCTTGCGAGCCTGATTTTTGCTGGCTTTGGTTGGCTGATGGGCTGGATGCTGCGCAAAGTGGCAATTTGTCGGGTACGCTCAGTGGTTTTGGCAACGCTGGTTGGCTATTGGGCGGCCTATATTCTGTTTAATTGGCCGCCTAGCTTATTGTGGATTACCAATAGCCCGCACACAACCTACTATCGACATATGCTGAGCGCTATGTTGGTGGCCATTGGCTGTGTGGCTGGGCCAATTGCCTTGGTCATGCGACCTCGCCGTTGGGCAGGAGTTTGGCTATTTAGTCAATTGGCGCTTGGTTTTGTGATTGCCAGCATCACCCATTGGCTGGTAATCAATGAATTTGATGGTTTTGGATTAACCTTCTTCCTGCTAGCGATCCTCGTTATCTACCCACTTGGCCTAAGTTGGTGGTTTAGCTATTATTTACGTCGCCAAATAATGCCCTTATAACCGCATTTGGGTCTATAATTGGGGAACTATGAAACAATCTGTACCTGCATCTGCCCGCAAATTATTGGATAGCCGCTGGCTTAAAGTTGGCATTGGGGTCAAGCGTTGGCTGGTACTCATGCTGCTGGGCCTGATGTTTTCGGCCTTGGGCTTGGCATTTGGCCTGCGCGAACTCTATACGACGGTTGAACTGCCAGCGATCTTCTATTATTTGACCTTGCAATTCTGGCCGCGCACCATTCGCATGATCATCTTGTGTTTGGCGGGCATTATGGCCACTGGGATTGCGTTTCGCCATCTGAATCGGGTTTTGCTGAGTGCAGCGCTTCCTCGCAATACTGCCCCAATCGATTTGGCCGAAACCTTGATTGGTCGTAGCCGCACCCGTCACGGCCCCAAAGTGGTGGCAATTGGCGGCGGTCACGGGCTTTCAACCTTGCTTAGTGGCCTGAAACAATATACCGATAATATTACGGCGATTGTGGCAGTTGCTGACGATGGTGGCTCATCAGGCCGCATTCGCCAAGAATTTGGCATCTTGCCGCCAGGAGATATTCGGCGCTGTTTGGCAGCTTTGGCTGAAGCCGAGCCATTGATGACCCGCTTGTTTGAGCATCGTTTTCAGGCTGGCAGCCTCGAAGGCCATACCTTTGGCAATTTATTTATTACTGCGCTGGCCGAAGTAACTGGCTCGTTTGGCGAAGGCGTGCGCGAGGCCAATCGAGTATTGGCGGTGCGCGGCCAAATTGTGCCAGCCACGCTTGATGATGTGGTGCTGTGGGCCGAGTTGGAAAATGGCGAGCATATCAGCGGCGAATCACGGATTGCCAAAAGCGGCCAGCGCATCAAACGGGTCTATTTGCAGCCGCAAACTGCCTTAGCGGTGCGAACCGCCATCAAAGCAATCGAAGAAGCCGATTTGATTATTGTTGGGCCTGGTAGTTTATACACCAGCTTGCTTTCGAGCTTGATGATTAGCGAAGTCAACCAAGCCATTCGCGAGGCGACCCAAGCGGTGCGGGTCTATGTGTGCAACGTAGCGACCGAGCCAGGCGAAACCGACCATTTTGGGGTGCGCGACCACTTGCAAGCGCTCGTCGAGCACGTTGGCCCCGATGTGTTTGATGTAGCTTTGGCCAATAGCGATGATCGCCAGAACCATCGCTTTGCGCCAGAATGGCAAGGCCGCACCACTATTGTGCCGCTTGATCAAACCAAAGATTTGCCAATTCGCGTGCGTACCGCCAACGTGATCAATCCAGCCAATCCATTGCGCCATGATCCAGTGCGTTTGGCGCGTGAGTTAATGCGCGTTTTAGAAAAAGAGCGCCAAATGGGCCGCTTGTGACAGAAATTGACACAGGCAGATGCTAGGGTTTGGGGCTAGAGGCAGGAATCAGGAAAAATGGAACCACGAAGCGTACGAAGGTTGCCAACTGAAACAACAACAATCCAACAGACAAATATTAGGGGGTGCAGGGGGATGAAAACCCCCTGCGTCTCCCTCCGGCGGAGGGACGGAAGGGAGGCGAACGAGTGGCCAGTGATAAGCGTTCAGGAAAAATGGAACCGCGAAGATCACGAAGGTTGCCAACTAAAACAATAACAACAATCCAACAAGCAAATATTAGGGGGTGCAGGGGGATGAAAACCCCCTGCGTCTCCCTCCGGCGGAGGGACGGAAGGGAGGCGAACGAGGGGTCAGTGATCAGCCATCAGGGATCAGGAAAACCGGAACCGCGCAGCACGCGAAGATCACGAAGGTTGCCAACTAAAACAATAACAACAATCCAACAGACAAATATTAGGGGGTGCAGGGGGATGAAAACCCCCTGCGTCTCCCTCCGGCGGAGGGACGGAAGGGAGGCGAACGAGAGGCCAGTGATAAGCGTTCAGGAAAAATGGAACCGCGAAGGGCGCTAAGAACGCGAAGGTTGCCAACGCGAATGGTTGATTAAGCCAACTAGGTTAGGAGCACCGGATGCCACTCGATTTTAATCAGGTTGGCCAACAAATTAAACGCATGGGCGGCGATTTGCGCCAAACAGCCAATCAACATGATCAATTGGTGACCACAGCTTGGACAAATCTGGAACAAGAAAGCCCGCGCTGGGAACATTGGGCACGCCATGCAGAAGAAAATTATCTGCGCAGCCCATGGCTGTTGGCGGCTCCCGCCGAGCCGATTACCAATCGTTATCGCTTGCCCAAATTTGCGCCACATTATTGCTTGGCGGCAGTTGATGGCTCGCAGATCGACCTTGATCGGCATTGGGCGGTCGAGTGTTTTTTGATTAATCTTGGTTTGGTGACGATTCAATATGGCCAACAGCCCTATTCCAAATTGCATTCGGTGCCAGCTTTGCACTACAACGATCAAGAATTGTTGCTGCGCGATAAAGATGGCCGCAGTTATAAAATGGCTGGAGCCTTGGTCCATGCCGAGCGTGATACTCGCGAAGGGATTGCGCTGGCGAGCTTAGCCCAAGAGATTTTGGCTACCAGCACTGCACCGTTGGTCGCAATGCAAGATGGTACGCTGATTCGCTGGTCGTTGAGCGGGCTTGATCCGTGGGTGCGCAGCCATTTTCTGCAACGCTATCTTGATGAAGGTTTGGCTGCTTTACGCGCCGCTGATGTGCCAACCTGCTCCTACATTAGCCATCCCAAAGCGCCTGAAGTGACCGGAATTGCCCGTTTGATCGCCAAACCAACCTTGAACAGTGCCAGCAAAGCCGAAGGCATTATCGATCCCTATCCTGGGATCAACGATACAAAATTATTTGGCAATGGCTGGTTGGGCGATGGCGAACGTAGCGCGTTATTCAAAAGCCTCTCCAAAATTAATGTTGAAGAATATGGCGAGCACGCGATTTACTTCTTCTACCTGAATGTTGGGGCCGAATTAGCGCGAATCGAACTGCCCGAATGGGTGGCGCAACGGCCAGAATGGGTTGATTTGATTCACGCAGTCGCGTATGATCAAGCCCATCGTGGCGGTGGCTATCCGGTGGCGTTGGCGCGGGCGCATGAGCAAGCAGTGGTGCGCGAAAGCGATCGTCGGGTGTTTCGCCAAATGATTGAGCAAGCCCTGTGGCATGCTCGCTTGAGCAATGGCTCATCATTAAAACAAGATGCCAAATCTCAAGTGCGGGTTTAACTCTTTTAGCTATAGCCTATCCTCGATAGCCTATACCCAAGATATATGCAAGAACAACGTATTGGTGAAGTGATCGAAGCAAGCTCAACGCAATGGACAACTGGCGCATATGAGCTGCTGAATGCGCCGCCGTTTGGCTCGTTGATCAAGGCTGGTTGCTACGACAACGATTTGTGTGTCTATGGCTTGGTCTACGATATTCGAACTGGTAGCCGCGATCTTGGTGGCAAAGCCATGGTACGTGGTGGGCGGCGCTACGATGGTAGCGAGTTCTACGACGATCAAATTTATAGCGAACATCCTGATCTTGCTGCCGTGTTGCAGACCGAGTGGAGTGCCTTGGTGATAGGCTACGAGCGGGCTGGCCGCATTATTCATTATCTGCCACCGCAACCGCCAACCGTCCACTATAGCGTCCATTTGTGTGATGATAATACCGTGCATCGTTTTACCCAACACTGCGATTTCTTTCGCATGGTCTTACACGCCAATTTGCCGATTGTTGATGAACTGTTGGGCACAGCGATTCGCAATGCGGCAGAATTACAAGCCAATCGGCGCGAATATGAGCTGTACGCAGGCCGCGAATTAGCCCGTTTGCTGCGCGACGATTATGATCGCTTGCGCGTATTGGTGCGTATGTTGACCAGCTAAATTGGGAGGATGTATGCCGAGTTATGTTGTTAATGGGCGTAAATACAACAGCATCGATGAAATGTCCGCCGCAGATCGCCAAGCCTATCAACAAGCGATGGATACATTGGCAGATAATGGCGGGTTTCCTAACCTCTTAGATAAAAATACAACCGTCCAAACGACCCATACAACCAATGTTAGCCAGCAGCATGTGATCAATGGCAGCAGCGATCAGCTGAACGCAATGTTTGCTGATCGCGATGGCAATGGCATTCCCGACATTATGGAAGCAAACGGCGATCAGTTGAACGCGATGTTTGCTGATCGTGATGGCAATGGCATTCCCGACATCATGCAAGAGCAAAGCAACTTTAGTAGCCAGCAAGCCTCAACTTCCTCAAACACTTGGAAAACTCCTACTCCAAGCGCTGATCCGCTGGCTAGTTCGGCATTGCCATGGAATCAACCACGACAAAGCAACGGATTTTTGCTTGGTTTGATCGTTGGCGGCGTGGCGATCGGCGCAGCCTTATTGGCATGGTATCTCTTGATGTAAGCGCACCACGCAGCATGCAATCAACTACCGCCGCACTAACTCTGGCACATCAAGCATAATCACGGCATCCTTGTCGTCGTCGTCGGTGTTGCCCGGGTCATACCAAATGACGGCGATTTGGCTGCCATCGGGCGACCACGCGGGCCATTGATAGTGGCCAGGTGGAGTCAGAGCCAAGCGTTCGCCCGTGGCAGGTTTGAACAGCCATACTTGGTCGGAGGAACGGTCGAAATTAACGATAAAGACAAGCCATTGGCCATCAGCTTTGCGTTGAAAACGTTGGGCAACCTGAAGAAGCTGGTTGTACTCCACCAGAACAATTGGGGTAGCCATATGCTCTCCCGTTGGGTAGGTTTATAGCGTGGATGCTGCTCTCTCATGGGCGGGGTGGTACAATGTGCGATTTCGTATCCCTAACTAAAAGTATATGTCATGTGATATATAAAATCTTCACTCACATGGGAATTTTGGCTTTTAAACAACAAAACCTCCTCATATGCTGAGGAGGTTTGCCTAACAATACTCTGATTTTAGTTGGTATGCTGGAGCCGCACAACGCTAAATGGCAGATCATCAAGCCCACGCAAAATCAGGGTTTCGTTGGCCAAATCAGCGGGCAAAATTTCAGCCACACCTGGCGCTTCGAGCACTTGCTGGGTTACCACCAACTCTGCATAGTTGGCGCTCGATTGCACCCGCGCCGCTGCATTAACCGTCGTGCCAAAGTAATCAAGCCGATCATTGAGCGTGACTGCAAGCGTTGGCCCTGCATGCACGCCAACTTTGAGCGTCAAGCGCTCGTCAGCGGCTAATTCGCGCTCGCGGTTGAAGGCTTCGATTGCGATTAATGCGTTTTGGCCAGCCTTGACCGCCGCCGCACCATCAACAAACACGGCCATAATTGCATCGCCAATGGTTTTGACGACTGCACCGCCTGCTTGATTAACTACATTAAACAGGATGTTGAAGTGTTCGCGTACCAAGCTGTAGGCCCGTGGGTCGCCTTTGCGGGCATACAAGGCGGTCGAGCCGCCAAGGTCGGTGAACATCAGTGCCGCCCATTTGATCTGGAAGCTCTCGCCGTCGGGCAATGGCTCGTCGATAAACAAATCGCGGAAGGCTTGGACTGTTAGCAATTCGTGCGAAGTCGTTACGCCCAAACGGCGGTCGGTTGCTTCACGCCATGCTTCGTTGTCGATACCCGCTGGCAAACTGCGCACTCGCTCAGCCACTGAGAAGGTCACATGAATGCCATCATCGAGCTTGGCTTGGAAATCGTCGCGACACATTGCACAATATTGTTTCGAATGGGCTTGGGTCAATTTATCAAAGGCATGCGCTTGGTAGCCGCAATAAATACAGCGCGCTTCCCAATTCAGGTTAAATAGGCCAACCTGAACCGCCGCTGCCATGAGTTGCAAGCCTGCGCGGCGCGAAAGCCCAACTTCTTCGGCCAAATAAGCCGGATTAAAGCGATAGAGCATCGCGCCTGGAGCTGTATCGACCATGCTCGCTAAGGCGTTGCGAACCGTTTCGTCGATGCCGTAATTCGCCAATTCTGCTACCAGCGTGCTACTTGATGGTGTGGGTTGTGCTTCATCTAAAGCCATAGCATAGCCTCCTAGATACCTATGAAATTGTAGCACGCTCTTGCTACTATGGTAGCCCGAATTGCCATCTAATTGCTATATGGAGTGGTTTATCATATTAAGCACCATGGTCTTTTTCCACCCTTCCGTCCCGCCAGCGGGAAACGCAGGGGGCTTTAATCCCCCTGCACCCCCTCAAGGACAATTGAAGGCTGAACCACAGCCGTTGATGAACCTGCGGATGCGTGGTGGGCAGCGAAAACCAACCCGTGGATGGGGTTGCGGGAATACGACTGTTGCCAACTCAATGAACCATTACAGTTAAACGCTGCGGGCTGCACCCCGTGATTCGATGTAGCTCAGCGATTGATGGCGGAAATAAGTATCGTATAAATCAGCATAATGCCCGCCCTGATCCATCAGTTGCTCATGGCTGCCTTCTTCGATAATTTGGCCTTGGTTGAGCACAATAATGCGGTCGGCTGAGCGCACGGTCGAAAGTCGGTGGGCAATCAGAATCGCGGTCGAGCGCGAGAGAATCAGATCCATCGCTTGCTGAATTTGGGTTTCAGTAAATGGGTCGATGCTCGCCGTGGCTTCATCTAAAATGAAGATTGCTGGTTGCGCTGCCAAAACCCGCGTCAAGGCCACCAATTGGCGCTGGCCGAGCGAAAGTTTGTTGCCGCGCTCGCCAACTTGCGATTGCAAGCCTTGGGGCAGGGTTTCGAGCCATTCGCCGCCACCAATTTGGGTCGCCACCGCTTCCAGTTCTGCATCGCTGAGGTGTGGCGCTGCATAGCGAATGTTGTCGGCAACTGTGCCATCAAACAAAAACGGAGTTTGGGTCACAATCCCCAATTGTTGGCGATAGCTGCGCAAATCGAGCGAGCGAATATCATGGCCATCGACCGTGATTTTGCCAGCCTGAAACTCGTAAAAACGGGTAATTAACTTGGCGATGCTCGATTTGCCAGCGCCTGTATGCCCAACCAAAGCGATACTTTCGCCTGGCGCAATCGTGAGGCTGAAATCATTCAGCACTGGCTCTTTGCGGCCATAACGAAATTCGACATGATCAAACACAATTTCGCCGCGCAAACGCTCGGTGGTTTTCTGATCGGTTTGTTTGACGCTATGCTCTGCATCGATCAAGGCAAAAATGCGTTCGGCAGCAGCCAAGCCAGCCTGAAATTGGCTCCAAAAGGCCGAAATATTCAGCAAAGGAAACCAAAAAAGGTCAACCGAACGCACAAACACATACCAAGCAGCCAAGGTTATCGAGAGATCGATAACCGACAAACCGCCCCAATAAATCAGCGCCGCCGTGCCAAAGCCCGAAACGACATTCAGGGTTGGAAACACATTCGAGAGCACAAAGCCGCGGCGCAGGTTTACCCCATACGATTGATGGTTGATCTCGCTAAATTCGCCGTAAATGCGGGCTTCTTGGCGAAAATTCTTGGCAATGCTGATGCCGGTTACGGCCTCTTGAATTGAGCTATTGACCTCGCCCAGTACCTGAAAACCTTTGCGCGTGACGAAGCGGGCCAAGCGTCGGAAGCCCAAAGCCAAGCCAATCACGATTGGGGTAAAGCCGATAATGCCCAAACTGAGCGGCACCGAAACGCTGAGCAAATAAATCAGCAAGGCAATCACGGTCAGCACTTGGCTCACAATTTCGATGATCAAGCGGGAAACTTGGGCAAACTCTTGGGTATCCGAGGTGATGCGGCTGATAATTCGGCCAGAGCGCAGATCATCGAAGAACGAAAGATCATGGCTGATAGCGGCATTAAACGCATCGTTGCGCAAAGCACTAATCACATCGGCCACGATTTTGGCGGTTAGGCGTTGGCGCACCCAGCCCATGGCCCATTGCAGCACGCCAAACACGACCCCGCCGCTCGCCAGCAACCAGATAAAATTCCAATCTGGGTTGGCCTCGCCAATCCGTTGTACCGCTTGGGCCACCAAAAATGGCGGCACGGTGTTGAGCAAGCCCAAGCCACAAATCAGCAGCACTGTCCACAATGCGGTGCGCCGATGCGCCCGAAAATAGCTCAGCATCCGCCCCATTAATTCGCGGTCGCCATACTGGCGATCATAATTTTCGGTATCTAATCCTGCAAACATAAGCACCCTTTTGAAAGGATGAAGGATGAAGTATGAGGGATGAAATATTAAATTCCTCCTTCATATTGCATTCTTCGTAATTCATAATTTCGCGAAAATTGCCCGATAGGCTTGTTTTGAAAGGATAAAGGATGAAGGATGAGGGATGAAAGCTTAGGATTCTTAATTTGCATACATCCTTGGTCATCCGTCGTTCATCCTTCATCCTTCATAATTCATAATTTGGCGAAGATTGCCCGATAGGCTTGTTTTGAAAGGATGAAGGATGAGGCATGAAAAATCAAACCCTTGCTTCATATTTCATCCTTCATAATTCATAATTTGGCGAAGATTGCCCGATAGGCTTCGGATTGCTGCATGAGATCTTCGTGCGTGCCAACGGCGCTAATTGTGCCTTTGCGAATCACGATGATCAGGTCGGCCCAGCGAATTTGCGAAAGCCGATGGGTAATCAAAATCGTGGTGCGATCTTGCGAGGCTTGTTCAATTGCTTGTTGAATTCGATCTTCGGTCGCGCTATCGATCGCGCTGGTCGAATCGTCAAGCACCAAAATTGTCGGATCGGTCAAGAATGCCCGCGCCAAGGCCAAACGTTGGCGTTGACCACCAGAGAGGGTTACGCCGCGCTCGCCAATAATCGTATCGTAGCCATCGGCCAAGCGCCCAATAAAATCGTGGGCCTGGGCGGCCTTGGCGGCTTCGATAATTTGCTCGCGGGTGGCGTTGGGCACGCCAAAGCCAATGTTATCGGCGATTGAGCGCGAAAAGAGAAAAATATCTTGCTCGATGATTGAGATTTGGCGGCGCAAGGCTGCTAAATTCCAATCGCGCAGATCAACGCCATCGATCAAAATTCGGCCAGATCGGGCATCGTAGGTGCGGTTGAGCAGTTTGGTCAGCGTGGTTTTGCCAGCACCAGTTTGGCCAACCAAGGCTACGGTTTGGCCTGGCTCAATCCGAAAATTCACATTTTGGATTGCATCAACCTCGCTGTGATAGCCAAACGCCACATTTTCAAAGACAATTTCGCCGCGCATTGGCTCGGCATAGCCTTGGGCATTTTCGTCTAACTCAGTTTCGGTGGTAATTAATTCCAAAATCCGCCGCCCGCCAGCAAGGCCGCTCGAAAGCTGCGAGTAGGCAAATTGGGCGGTAAAAGTGGGGAAGCCAAATAGCAACAATAAGCCGTTGAACGAAACCACATCGCCAACGCTAATCAGGCCGTTGCGGAAAAGAATGAGGCTATGGATAAAGCCCAAACCTTGGCCCAAGCCCAACAACAGCACCGGCAAAAAGACCGCTTCCACATTGCCTTGGGCAACAAAAGCATTGCGCCATTTGGTGACCGCAGTTCGAAAACGGGTGCGTTCGCGTTCTTCTTGGGCGGTCGCTTTGACGGTTTCCACGCCGTCGATTGCTTCGGCCAAAGTGGCGTTTAATTCGCCAAAACTGCCGCGCACAGCGGTGGTTACAGGCTTGAGTTGACGTAAATAGTGCCAAACCAGCAGCCCATAAAAGATCAAATAGAGAATCGGCACGACCAGCAGTTGCGGGTGTGGCGAGGCGATCAGCGGCATAATTAAGAACATCGCTGAGCCAACAACCAAATTGACCCCGGGATTGAGCATTAAGTTCATTTCGCGCACGTCATTGGTGGCGCGGGCCATCACATCGCCAGTTGGTTGGCTATCGTGAAAGGCCATGCTTTTGCCCAACAAACTGGTGTAGAGTTCATCGCGCACATCGCGTTCGAGCCGTTGGCCAATCACTTCCGAGGAGAAATTGCGCAAGAGCTGCACAAACGCCCGCAAGAATTGCCCGCCAACAATCAGCAACGCCGCCCACCACAAGCCGTCTTTATCGCCAGCTTTAACCGCCTCGAAGGCTTGGCCAGTGACGATTGGCACTTGCGCGGCAAATAATGCGTTGCCAAATGCCCCGATAAACAGCCCGATAATCCACCAAAGATTGCGCCGCGCATGCGACCAAACCCAGCGTACTGGCGTTGAACGATTGATCTTCCACGATCGTTCAACTACAAATTCACTATTCGAAAGCGCCATGAAATCCCTTTCCAGTTGGAAGCATCTGCTCAATATTCTACCATTGAAACAGGTTTGCTATCCCCGCCTTATGACCGATTGCACATAAGCAGATAGATTTTGGACGAGGGATTAGGGTTCAGTTGTTAGGGACTGGGACGATAGAACATAGAGCATAGAGCATAGAACATAACCCAAGAAAAGCAAAAGTCAGAAGTCAGAAAGCAAAAGTCAAAAGGCAAAAGGCAGAAGGCAAAAGGCAGAAGGCAAAAGTCAGAAAGCAAAAGTCAGAAGGCAAAAGGCAGAAGGCAAAAGTCAGAAAGCAAAAGTCAGAAGGCAAAAGTTAGAAATTAGGGCGAGGATTTTAACGCAGCGGTGCAGCGCGATAAGATAAAAGGATGAGGGATAAGGGATGAAGGAGGAAGGATGAGAGCTATGGCAATGCAAGAACCGAATCATAACAATCTGTGGGAATCTGTGGCTAAAAACTTAACTTCGTGCCCTTCGTGTCCTTCGTGGATCAAAAAACTTAACCTTCGTGCTCTTCGCGCTCTTCGTGGTTTCAAACTAACCCTGAATCCTGACCCCTCGCTCAATCGTTCGACTGATTGACAAGCATGCTGCTGCTGCATACAATAAGCGCCACAAATTGAAAACGACGTTGACGCGGAAGAGTAAGCAAAAGCGCACTTGTCCAGAGAGTTGTCCCTTGGCTGCGAGGATAATCAAGCTGACTTTGCTGAATGGCCCGCTGAGTTGCTCACCGAATCTGGGTTGCTGCCCGGTAGTAGGCTGAGCCGTGATTGCCTCCGTTAGCGGGCTACGAGCGCGTAACTATGCTTTAGTTGCGAATTCGGGTGGTACCGCGAGAATCAAGCCGTCTCTCGTCCCGTATGTGGATCGAGAGACGGCCTTGTTTTAGTTTAGCGGAGGATGATCATGGCTGCTTTACCACGGGTCTTTTCGGGCATTCAACCATCGGGCAATTTGCACCTTGGCAATTATTTGGGGGCGATTCATAACTGGGTGCAAGAGCAAAAACAATACGATAATTTCTTTTGTATTGTTGATTTGCATGCGATTACCGTGCCCCAAGATCCAGCAGAGTTGCGCAAAAACGTGCGCGATTTGGCCGCGCTCTATCTTGCATCAGGCATTAGCTTGGAGCATGCAACAATCTTTGTGCAATCGCATGTGCCCGCCCACGTTGAGCTTGGCTGGATTTTAAATTGCCAAACACCCTTGGGCTGGTTGAATCGTATGACTCAATTCAAGGATAAATCGCAAAAGCAAGAAACTGTCGCCGCTGGCTTGATGAATTATCCAACTTTGATGGCCGCCGATATTTTGCTGTACGATACCCAAATCGTGCCGGTCGGCGATGATCAACGCCAGCACATTGAGCTAACCCGCGATGTTGCCGAGCGCTTTAATCATCTTTATGGCGAGACCTTTGTGATTCCCGAGCCGCTGATTCGGCCTGTGGCAGCGCGGGTGATGGGCCTAGATGAGCCAACCCAAAAGATGAGCAAGAGCAACAAAGCCGCCAACCATTCGATTCCCTTGCTGGGCGATTTGAAGGCGACGCGCAAAGCGATTATGCGAGCTGTTACCGATTCGGGCAGCGAAATCAAATTCGACGAAAAGCGCCCTGGGGTGCATAACCTGTTGGGCATTTACCAAGCCTTGACGGGCAAGGATAAAGCGACGATTGAGGCTGAGTTCGAGGGCCAAGGCTATGGCAAGCTCAAAGGTGCGGTCGCCGATGTGGTGCTAGCAACCTTGGAGCCGTTGCAACAACGTTACAACGAGCTAACTGCTGACCCCGCTGAACTCGATGGGATTCTCAAACGCGGAGCCGAGCGCGCCGCCGAAGTTGCCAATGCTACCTTGTTGCGCGCCTATCAGCAACTTGGGTTGCGGTAATTCGCAGGGGGCTAACATTTTTTTAACCAAGAAGGACACGAAGAGCACGAATGTTGAGTCTGTTGGAAACTTGGAATATCTGCGTATGCCAAGAAATCACTTAACTAAGCTTTGCGGTCTTCGCGTCCTTTGCGGTTATCGTGCTCCTAAGCCTATCTTTTTTGTGAACGAATTTAGTTTAAATTGGAACCGCTGGCTAGAGCCAAAAGCCACTAACCAGCGGTTCATCCTTCATCCTTCATCCTTCATATTTTACGGTAGCCACTCGACGATTGAGCCATTCACAAAGGGCGCTGCGGCTTTGCCTGAGCCAATTTCGTAGATAAACGAGCCTTTGCCAATTGCCTCGTAGGTGACATAACGACCATCGGGCGACCATTTGCCCCACACCCGCACTTCGTATGAGCTTGCACTGCTTGGTGGTGCAACCAATTCTTTATCGCCAGTATCTGCATTGATAATCAGCAACGATCCATCGCTGTAATTATCGAGCATATACCACTTGGCATCGGGCGAAATGCCGCTGAGATAAAAATCGCCAACTTTTTGCAAGGTTTCTACCTCGCCCGTGGCTGGGTCGAGCAAACAAACTCCCCGATCAAAGGTGCCAGGATCACAAAAATCATCGTAAATGATCTTGCTATCTTTGGTCCACCAAGCATCGGCGGTATAGACCGTCGCGATTTTGGTTTGATCGCTGCCATCAGCCTTGATTGTATTCAGTTCAATTGCATCTGCACCGGTCATAAACATGAGCGTTTGACTATCTGGTGCCCAACTTAATGGGTCGAAATCGATCATGCCAGCGGTTGTTAATTGCTTTTCGCTATTGTTTGCAACATCATAGACATAAATATTTTGGTCGTCTTTGGTTTCAAAATCGATGTCGCTGGTGACGAAGGCAAATTTGCTGCTATCAGGCGACCAGTTTAAACTTTGAGGCGCAACATTTTGCAATTCCATGGCGCTGCGCACGTTCGATCCATCGCTATTAGCCAGATAAATTGTTGTTTTCGCCCCGTCACGCACATAAAAAGCCATCGTTTTGCCATCAGGCGACCAGCGCAGAAGATCGCTGTAGTAGTTGTAGTCGCCAAGATCGAAGGGCAAGACCACGCCATCGTTTAAGGTTTGACGCACAAGGCTAAAGTCTTCGAGATAAATCAGATTGCCGCTGAGATTGGTTGGCACGCTGCCACCAGCCGCTTGGGTTGGCAAATCGCTTGATTCATTGGTTGGTACTGGCTCAGCGGTGGCATTGCCGCTGGCTTGGGTTGGCTCGCTGGTGGCGGTTGCTTCAACTTGGGGATTGGCAGCAGTTTCCTCGGTTGGCTTGGCCAAATTGGTTGGCAAGGGTGTCCAGGTTGGCGCATTGGCCAGATTGCCACCCTCGCCACCATTCGAATCTTTATTGCTCAGGAAATATGCGCCAGCACCGCCAGCCACCAAAAACAACGCCAAACCACCGCCAATCAACCAGCGGGCTGTTTTGTTGGGTTTGGCAACTGGTTGTTGGTAATTCGGCTGTTGATAATTCGGCTGTTGATAATTTGCTTGGTTATTGGGTGGATATTGCGGCAAGGCAAAATTAGGCTGGGTTGATGGCTCTTTGCCAAACCCACCAAGCTTGCTGGTCGAGCTATCGGTTTGGTAATTTGGCAGGTTAACCACTTGCGTTGGTGGATCGTTCAATGGTTGGGTGCCACTACGCCGTGGCGCATACGGCGAATCATCGCTTGTATCGCTGCTCGGTAAGGGCTGCGAGCCAAAAACGCCACTGCCAAGGGCTTGGGTCGATGTCCCTGTTTCTGGTTGGCGTGAGCCACATTCGGAACAATAGACCGAGCCATCGGCCAGCGCCGCTCGACAAACCACACATGCTTGAGCCATAACTACTCCTTACACACTGGCCTCATCAGAAGCCGTTACGCTACATTTGCACTCCCAAAACATCTGCAACGGTGAAAATATCTTTATCGCCCCGCCCCGACAGATTGACCAAAATAATGCTTTCTTTGCTCATGGTTGGCGCTAAACGTACAGCTTCGGCAATCGCATGCGACGATTCTAAGGCTGGAATAATGCCCTCGGTGCGGCAGAGCAATTGAAAACCGTTTAACGCTTCTTCGTCGGTGGCATAGGTATAAAAAGCCCGTTCTTCGTCGTGGAGCCAAGCGTGCTCTGGGCCTACAGCAGCATAATCGAGGCCAGCAGAAATGCTATGGGTATTGGCAATTTGGCCATCGCTATTTTGCAATACATACGAACGTGTGCCTTGGAAAACGCCCAAGCGCCCGCCAGCAAACCGCGCTGCATGGCGACCTGGCTCGATGCCATGGCCACCAGCTTCAACCCCGCGCAGATCCACGCTTTCATCGTTGATAAAGGGGTGGAAAATGCCAATCGCGTTGGAGCCGCCGCCAACACAGGCAATAATCGTATCTGGGAGTTTGCCGGTTGCGGCTAAAATTTGTTCGCGGGCCTCGATGCCGATGATGCTTTGAAATTCGCGTACCATCAATGGATACGGGTGCGGGCCAAGCGCTGAGCCTAGCAAATAGTACGAATCGGGGTTACTGACCCAATCGCGCATAGCCTCGTTAACTGCATCTTTGAGCGTTTTGGCCCCAGTGTTCACGCCGCGCACATCGGCTCCTAACAAGCGCATGCGAAAGACATTGGGTTTTTGGCGCTCCATATCTTCGGTGCCCATATAGACCACACATTGCAGCCCAAGCAAGGCACAAACTGCTGCTGTGGCCACGCCATGTTGGCCTGCGCCGGTTTCGGCGATAATTCGTTGCTTGCCCATGCGTTTGGCTAAAAGGCCTTGGCCAAGCGCATTGTTGATTTTATGCGCGCCGGTGTGGGTCAGATCTTCGCGTTTGAGCCAAATTTGTGCTCCGCCAAGCTCCTCAGTTAAGCGGCGCGCAAAGGTTAGCGCAGTTGGACGGCCCGTATAGGTACGATGCAAATGCGCCAATTCGGCCTGGAACTCAGGGTCGGTGCGAATCCGAAAGAAAGCCTCGGTCAATTCCTCAATTGCCGCGACTAAGGTTTCAGGCACATAGCGTCCACCAAAATCGCCGTAGCGGCCATTTAACTCATCAAGAACAACGTGATCAGTCATAGATCTTCCTTTAGCGTGCTTGGATAAAATCTTCAGCGACCCAGCCTTGGCCAATTGCCGATTCGATCAGCCACCAGGTGTAATCATCGCCTGAGCGTGGCCCATCGACGATCGTAATCACTTCGCCTGGATCAAGCGCCCCAATCGGTTCGCCTTGGATGCTTGGGTCGGGCCGGATGCGCACTTGTTCGAGTGTAATCGCCTCGCCGCCAATTTCTAGCACCAATTGGGTTGGCGTTGGTGGAGCTGGAGTGGCAATTGCAAATGGCGGGAAGGTTGGCGAAGCAGTGACTGGCGTTACCGTTACCATCACAACTAACGGCGTTGGTTGGGTGCTCAAAACGCCGCGATCACGTAAAAACCAACCGCCAGCAAGCCCAACCAGCAACAGCGCCGGAATCAAAAAATAGAGGAAATTTGGCTTTGGTTTGGGTGGTCCATTGACAATTTCGTCGTAGCCACGCTTATAATCGTGGTAGGTATGATAAAACAATTGATTCAGCGTGCCTTCTTCAGCATCACGCCGTCCCTGATCATAATATGGCGAGGGCATAGCAACACTCCATAAAAGCCATGGTTTAGTATCATTCTCTGGCGATTTTGTCAATCAACAAAGGCCGCAAGCGGCTTGAACGAGCGTCGATGGAGCTGGGTTGGGCCATGAGCTGCCAAGGCTTGTTGATGTTGGGCCGTGCCATAGCCTTTATGCGCTGCCCAGCCATAACGTGCATCACGCTGATCATATTCGTGCATCAAATTATCACGATAAACTTTGGCCACAATCGAGGCCGCCGCCACCGAGATGCTGACTGCATCGCCCTTGGGCAGCGAGCGTTGCAATAAGGGCAATTCTGGCAGTTTAACCCAATCGATCACTAAGCCATCGGGCAAGGCTGGTAGGCTCAAAACCGCATGCATCATCGCCCATTTGGTGGCAACCGCAATCCCAAATAAATCGATCAGGTGAGCTGAAACCACGCCTAGCCCAATTCCGCTAGCTAATTGGCGAATGCGTAAGGCCATAGCTTGGCGGGCTTCGGCGCTGAGCGTTTTGGAATCGTTAATGCCTGCCAGTGCGCTTGGATCACGCAGCAAATGCTGCGGAAACATCACTGCTGCTGCCACGACAGGTCCAGCCCAGCAGCCACGGCCAACCTCATCAACGCCCGCCACGAGCTGCGCGCCTTGCTTCCAAAGTTGTTGTTCTTCGTAAATTCCAATTGTCATAATAACTTAGGGGTCAGGGGCCAGGGATCAGGCTTGATCTGCATGAACCTATGGCCAAAGAATCAATTTATAGGTTCGATTTCTCGGCGATAAACAGTTGAACTTGTGAGCGCCCAACCTGCTTAATTTGTGTGCTGACCCGAAAGCCAGCCTCGTGCAAACGCTGAATCCGTGGGTCGAGCTGGCTGGTTGGCAGATCGGGGTTGCTTTGTCGCCCAAAGACCAGCCGATAGATCAAGCCAATCACGACTGCATACAGGCCATTGGGAATATTGCCGCCATCGACAATATATAACTTGCCATCGTTGGTTAGCACGCGCTGAATCTCGGCCAAACTGCGGCGATCAAATAAATAGGGCGCGGGAAAGGTCGAAAGCACTGCCGACCAACTGCCATCGGCGTAGGGCAAGGCTTGGGCAACTGCCCGCACCAAGTTGGCTTGGGTTGCACGGCGGCGGCTTAAAGCCAGCATTTGGTGCGATTCATCGAGGCCAATCGTTAAGCTTGCTTGATGTTGGCGGGCTTTTTGCACGTAGCCTGTGCCACAACCAAGCTCTAGCAATGGCTGATCGGCAATTTCGAGCAAGGCTGCCAGTACCCATTGGCTCCAATAGCCCTGCGACATGAGCCACGCTACCAAATCGTAGCTGAATGCGCCTTCGTGATAAAAGCGCTCAAAGGCCCAAATGACCAAGCGTTGCATTCGTTGTAGCATTGCCAAAGCTCCCAAAAATACAAACGCGAGTGCAGGCTTGGCCCACACCCGCGCAGGGTTTTGCAGCTATAACGAAAACGATTAACCGCGGCGTTCTTTGATCCGAGCGGCTTTACCGGTACGACCGCGCAGGTAGTACAGGTTAGCTTGGCGAACTTTACCAGTCCGCACCAGCTTCACGCCGTCGATGCGGGGTGAGTGCAGCAAGAACGTCCGTTCAACGCCAATACCGTGTGAGGCAATCCGGCGCACGGTGAAGTTTTCGTTCACACCCATGCGGCGGCGGCGAATTACGACACCTTCAAAGTCTTGAATCCGTTCGCGGGTACCTTCAACAACCTTGACGCTAACGCGAACCGTATCGCCAACGCGGAATTCTGGCACATCTTTGCGCAGATATTCGTTTTCAATTTCGTGAATGACGGGAGCCTGTTGCATTGCTCTGCCTTTGCATTTCTAATGCGTAGAGCCGTATCTCTCGGCGCTGGTTGAATAGCTAAATTTCATTGGCATACAGCGGATACGGTCGCTGGACAAACAACAAGCGTGTGAATCTTCACACGCCGTTTCTTTTCGTGCCAATCAATTGACCGCGCGATTATAGCATAGCTGGTTAGTTATGGCAACTGCGTGAGAGACTGGGGATCGGGTTTTGGGGATTGGGGATTAGCAACCGCGAAGTTCACGAAGGGCGCGAAGGTTAAGCGATGCCCACCCATAAATAATCCATAAATCCAAGCAATCCCCGTGCTATACTTGGCCAATGCTGGCACTTAATTGAATAGGATCACGGCTATGCGCGCATTGTTTTTGGGCTTGTTGGCCTCGCTGTTTTTTGCCTCGACCTTTGTGCTCAATCGCTTGATGGAGCTGGCTGGCGGCCATTGGCTGTGGAGCGCGAGCCTGCGCTATCTGTTTATGCTGGTTCCGTTGTTGGCGATTGTGGCTTGGCGCGGCAAGTTGGGCTTGGTGCTGCACGAGCTGCGTCAACAACCGTGGCAATGGCTGTGGTGGAGCACAATTGGCTTTGGTTTGTTTTATGCGCCGCTCTGTTTTGCCGCCAAATATGCGCCTGCTTGGCTGGTTGCCAGCACATGGCAGATTACGATTATTGCTGGAGCGCTAGTTGCGCCCTTGCTCCAAGCCAAATCAGCTCCCAATCAGGCAGCTTGGCATTGGCGTAGTTTGGCAATTTCGGGCCTAATTTTGGCGGGCGTGGCGGTGATTCAATTGCAACATGCGGCCACAATTGGCTGGCGCGAGGTGCTTTTGGGCTTTGTGCCAGTCGTGATCGCCGCTTTTGCCTATCCGCTTGGCAATCGGGCCATGATGCAGCTCTGTGGTCAGCGCTTGGCAACCTTCGAACGTGTTTTGGGTATGACGATTGCCAGTTTGCCGTTTTGGCTGATTCTAGCGGGCGTGGCAGCAACGACGGTTGGTTGGCCAAGCGCAAGCCAAATTGGCCAATCGTTGCTCGTGGCCTTGTTGGCGGGCGTAATTGCCACCGTGCTCTTTTTCAAAGCTACCGATTTGGCTCAGCATCACCAAGGCCAATTGGCGGCGGTTGAAGCAACCCAAGCTGGCGAAGTGGTTTTTGCCTTGGTTGGCGAAATCGTATTATTGAACAGCCCCGCGCCAAGCGCCCTAACCTTGGTCGGCATCGGCGTAATTATCATTGGCATGGTTTTGCACAGTTGGCTCAGCCACTAAAGCCATTTAACATCCATTTATGCTTGTTATGCTGCTTCTATCACTATTTAGAAGGAGCAAGGTTATGCTACGGCGCTTATTATGGATTGGAATGTTGCTCTTGTTCGTTGGTTGCCAGCAACCACCACAGCAACTTGCATGCTTTCGCCCGCTGATAAATACACCCACTACCCAACTGGCAACAGGTGAACGTTTGGTGATGCTTGATCGGATTTTGGCGATTGAACCAGCACCCACCAAACCAATCACGTTACAATTTGCCTTAGTGAATGATCCATTAACGCGATTCAGTTTCAATTTCAATCAAAAAAATAACCACGTTAAGTTTGTCGATCTAGAAAACTTTTTTCATATAAAGCCTGTTGCAACGCTTGAATGCCAAGATACATTTGTGCCCCAAAGCTATTCTTTTGTGTTAGAGATTATTTCCAACACCAAAACGTATACTCAACCATTTGATGTTAGCTACCAAGCTGATATTAATGACTTTAATTTTTATGATCTGCGATTTACTCAATCAATAAATGTAACATTAATAATGTTTGCTATTATTGCTATTGGATTGATATTTTTATTAACTATGTATAGTGTAATTTGGATTTCAATATTTAGAAATAAATTATATACTAAAAAATTGGTAATAACTATCTTGTTAATCAAATTTATTTTAGTGATATTTATCTTCCATATTGACTTTTATAATTTTAATCAAAAAACGACCCTTTATTGCTATTCCATGATTACAGTTGCTAATGAAAAATATCAGCCGTTAGGCGAAGGTATAAAAATGTTTCCAAATGGAATTCAAAGCCAAGATATTGATCTTAATTTTTATCCGTTGTATACCGATCTTTCTGATGACGAGAATAATTATATGTATAACGATAGTAGATATTTTTATCGATTTTATTTCAAGCATATGCCAGCACTAAATTCTGTTCCTACTTACCCTAATTGTAATCGAGAATTTAATGATATTCATATTGATATGTACTTATTTACTCAAAATAATGAAGTTAGCATTATTCCCATTATAATCAAACCATTGCATAAAGATAATCTTGATAATAATATTAGTTTTATTCGCTCCTATGATTTTGCCGGAGCAATGTTGACCTTATCAATCCTTGCAATTCCAATGCTATGGTTTATCCGCTCGCAGCGCTAAGTATTGGCTCCATTATGCTGCTCAAATTGGCTTAGCCATCTGCTAAACTATGCTCACTGGATTATTGCAGGCTGCGAAAGGATCGCTATGAGCAAGCCGATTAATCTCCACGAGTATGAGCGACAGGCAATGACGCTGTTGGAAGGCCCAACCTGCGATTATTATGCAGGCGGCTGCGAGGATGAAGTGACGCTGCGAGCGAATCTGCAATCGTTTGAGCAGGTGCGCTTGCGTCCGCGCTTTTTGGTCGATGTGCGCGAAGTTTCGACCGCAACAACCCTCCTTGGCAAACCACTTGATTCACCAATTCTCGTCGCGCCATCGGCTTATCATGGCTTGGCCCATGCTGAGGGCGAATGTGAAACTGCGCGCGGTGTGGCCCAAGCTGGCTCGTTATTTACCGTCAGCACCTTGGCCACGCGTTCGCTGGAAGAAGTGGCTGCTGCCGCCGAGTGTCCGCTGTGGTTTCAATTGTATGTCTATCGCGACCGCAGCGTTTCTGAGCGTTTGATTGCCCGGGCTGAGGCCGCAGGCTACCAAGCTTTGATGCTAACGATCGATCGGCCTTGGCTTGGGCGACGCGAGCGCGAGTTGCGCAGCGGTTTTGGCGTGCCAGCCCATCTAAGCATGGCTAATTTTCGCGATGTGCCTGCCGCCCAAAACTATCGCCGCGCTGGCCCAAATGCCTTGCCCGACCCCAAAGCCGATATGTTTGATGCTGGCTTGACGTGGGAATCGCTCGCATGGTTGCGTTCAGTTACCAGTTTGCCAATTATTGTCAAAGGCATTTTGACTGCTGAGGATGCAGTCTTGGCGGCGCAAGCAGGCGCGGTGGCGGTGGTGGTTTCAAATCATGGTGGCCGCCAAATTGATGGTACGGTGACCACACTCGAAGCCTTGCCCGAAGTTGCTACTGCTTTAGCTGACAGTGCGTGTGAAATTTATATTGATGGCGGCATTCGGCGCGGCAGCGATGCGCTCAAAGCCTTGGCGCTCGGCGCGCAGGCAATTATGCTTGGACGGCCTGTCTTGTGGGGCTTGGCGGTTGCTGGCTGTGCAGGAGTTGCCGATGTGCTGACGATTATGCAGCGCGAATTGCAACGCTCGATGGCGCTCTGTGGCCGACCCAATTTGGCCAGCATCGATCGCAGCCTCGTGCGCCCAAGCGGCATGCTGTTCTAATAAAGGATGAAGGATGAAGGATGAGGGATGAAGAACAGAAAGACAAAAGGCAAAAGGAGTAAATTTAACTCAGAGGCGCAGAGTTGTTATGGCTATGGGCTTTTGGCTATGGGCTTTTGGGGATGGTTCTTTCAACAAATGTCGTCTCAATGGTCGACATAAATGGATTTATGAATTGCCTAATCGGCTATATGTTCTTGAAACACCACCCCATGTTCCGATAGTCCATAGCCTATAGCCAATTCGCTTCGTGTTCCTTCGTGTCCTTCGTGGATCAAAGCCTGACCCCTCGATCACAATGGTATAATTCAAGCTAGGAGGTCGTACCCATGAATGGATTTATGATTGGCTTGACCCTCACAATGATCGTTGGTGGCTTAATCTTGATTGTCGGGCCAATTTATTTGCGCCGCCGTTGGGATAACGAGACCCAGCGCAATTGGGAGCACGACGAATTCGATCGCAAGGTCAAGCGCTATAACGACGATATTGCCAATCGCCAGCGCGATTACGATATTGTGAATGTGCTGAGTGGTCGCGAAACGCCAACCGTGGTTGATCGCTATCGTGATAAAGATTAAGCTGGATTGAGCGCTGCGTGATTGATTTTCAACAGGTACGCTATTTTTATCCCCAAGCCACAAGTGCAGCGCTTGATCGTTGTACCTTGCAGATCGCCGAAGGCGAATTTGTGCTGGTCTGTGGTGCGTCGGGCAGCGGCAAATCAAGTTTGCTGCGGGCAATTAATGGCCTGATTCCACATTTTCATGGTGGCACATGGCAAGGCCAATTAACCGTTTGTGGCCGCGATACCCGCCACTATACGCCACGCGATTTGGCTGAATACGTTGGCTTTGTCTTTCAAGATCCCGATGCCCAATTTGTGGTCGATATTGTCGAGGATGAATTGGCGTTTGCCATGGAAAATGCTGGCTTGCCCCAAGCAACCATGCGCCGCCGAATTGAAGAAGCCCTCGATCAACTTGAAATTGCTCATTTGCGCCATCGCTCCTTGGCCAGCCTCTCTGGTGGCGAGCGCCAACGGGTCGCGATTGCCGCCGCATTAACCGTGCAGCCGCAGATCTTAGTTCTCGATGAACCAACCTCGCAGCTTGACCCCCACACTGCCGAAGAAGTGCTGACCGCCTTGCAAAAGCTTAACGCCGATTTGGGCCTGACGATCCTGCTTTCCGAGCATCGCTTAGAGCGCGTTGTGCAATATGTCGATCGGATTGTGTGGATGCATGCTGGCAAGATTGCGCTGGCTGACGTGCCGCGCACGGTTCTCGCTCAGATGCCATTTGCCCCGCCGTTGGTCGAAGTTGCTCGTCATTTCAACTGGCAACCGTTGCCATTGACCATCAAACAAGGCCGCGCTGCCGTGCGCCAACAGCCAATCAGCGCCCAACCGAAACTGCCAATAACCCCAACGCTTGGTGCTGAATTACTGCGTGCCGAAGCCTTGGATGCTCGTTATGCTGAGCAACCAGCCTTGCGGGATGTCGATCTGCGCCTGCATGCTGGCGAAATTCTGGCAATAATGGGCCGCAATGGCTCGGGTAAAACCACCTTGTTGCGCCATTTGGTCGGCTTGCAACAACCAACCAAAGGTCGCGTGTTGTTGCTGCAACAACCAATTGCCAATCGTGCGGTTGAGCAATTGGCCCAGCAGATTGGCTTTGTGCCGCAAAATCCCAGCGACATCTTGTTTCACCCCAGTTTAGAGCAAGAGCTGGCGTGGACGCTCAAAAATCATGGTCAGGCAATCGAGCAAAGCCAGATTGAACAAACCTTGCAACGCTTAAATTTGCTGCATCTGCGCGAGCGCCATCCGCGTGATCTTTCTGGTGGCGAGGCTCAACGCGCAGCGTTTGCTGCAATTGTGGTTGCTAAACCGCAAATTCTCTTGCTCGATGAGCCAACCAGAGGCTTGGATTACGCCGCCAAGCAGCAGCTTGCTACTTTTCTGCAAGCCTTGGCCAGCGAACAGCATGGCATTATCGTTGTAACTCATGATGTGGAATTTGTGGCGTTGTGTGCGCAGCGGGTAGTTTTATTGGGCGAGGGCGAGGTTGTGGTGGAGGGCACGCCGCAAGTGGTGTTGGGCGATTCGCTGCTATTTTCAACCCAAGTGGGCAAATTATTTCCCAAATTTGGCTGGCTGAGCGTTGCCGATGTGCTGGCTGGCACGCAATAAGAAAGCCCGCTAGCTTTATCAAATAGCGGGCTTGCTACAAACACAATTAGCTTTGATTCACTTTGGCCTTGAGCGCAGCCAATTCGGCTTCGAGCGAGGTTTCTTGCTCCAAATCGCGGAATTTATTTTCCAGCGAATTGCTCTCCAATTTGGCCATTGCCTCAGCTTTGTACAAGCGATCGTCAATTCGTTCTTCCATCGCGCCTAAGCGATCGCCTAATTCGCCTGAGCCTTGTATATTTTGCAGTGCTCTGGTGGCGGCTTCTTGCGATGTGGCGCGGCTGGTTTTGGCTTTGATCAAATCGCGTTTGGCGCGAGCCTCGCCAATTTGCTGTTCCAAGCGGGCAATTGCATTGCGAAAATCTTTAACTTGCGCGCTTTGGGTTTCCGATTGGGTCGCATATTCGCTGGCAGCGGCGCTAAAGTGGCGCTTGCGTTCCAATGCTGCACGAGCCAACTGTTCGTCGTTGCGTTCGAGGGCATTGGTGGCTTTGCGTTCCCAATCATCAGCTTGTTTGCGATTCTCGTCGCGCTTTTGCTCCATGCGGGTTGCTTGAGCCATGGCCATGGCTGTTGCTCGTTTGGCTTCGCCATATTGAGCTTCAAGCTGGCGAATATATTCATCGGCCATGGTCACCGGGTTTTCGGCCCGATCAAACAAGGCGTGCAACCAAGCGCGTACAATTGTTTTGATGCGTGTCCACATTGTGTAATGCTCCTACTGACTACTATTGCATAGTACGTGTCACTGCTCGGAATGTTGCTTAAGCATACCGTATCTGCAAGAGCAAATGCAAGGATGCACCATTGCATTGTGCTCGTTGGCATCTATAATGCTTATACATGCCTCGGTTACAATCGCTTGCTAAAGGAGTTGAACTATGGCCGACAAGGAAAAAAAGGGTTTTTTTGGTAATTTGGCTGATCAGATGAAGGATGCGATTGACCAAAGTCGCGAACGTGCTGAAGCCGAAGCGGAAGCCAAACCCGCTGCACCTGCGCCAGGAAATGTAATTGGTCAAATCCGTGAGCGTTTGAATGATCTGCACGAGAAGCAAGAAGATGCAGCTTCATCGTCAGTCTCCAGTGCGATGAATGCAATTAAAGAAGCGCAAGAGGCCCGTGAAAAGGCCGATGCTCAAACCGCGGCCACTAGTAACGCACTTGCCGAGGCCGTGCGCAAAGCCCAAGAAACTGCCAAAGCCGAAGAAGCCGCCAAAGCCGAGGCTGCTAAAGCTGAAGCCGCCAAGGCCGAAGAAGTAGCTAAAGCAGAGGCTGCCAAAGCTGAAGCCGCCAAGGCCGAACAACGCTATACCGTTCAAGGTGGCGATACGCTGGGCAAAATCTCAGGCCGCTTCTATGGCGATCCAGCCCAATGGCGACGTATTTATGAGGCCAACAAGGCAATCATTGGCAATAACCCCGATGTGATCAGCGTCGGCCAAGAGTTTGTGATTCCCGATGCTAGCACGCCTCTGCCAGCCCAACGAACTTATACAGTGCGCTCTGGCGATACCATGCGTGCCATTGCCCAACGCTTCTATGGCGATGAAATGCAGTGGAAACGGATTTATCAAGCCAATCGCGACCGTATTCCCAACCCCGATGTGATTCACGTTGGCCAAGAATTTATCATCCCCGAATAAACCATAATCTGCTGCGTGGATGTTGGTTTTTGCTGGCATCCACGCAGTAAAAGAGCATAGAGCAAAGAACATAGAAGTTTTTTCGCCACGAATTGCCCGAATTGTACGAATGAAGATCTTTTAGCCACAGATTGGCACAGATTATTGGGATTATGATCGTGCTAGCCCAGAGCCACCAGCCAATAGCCATCATTTCTCTGCGCCTCTGCGTTAAATACTGATCCACAAAGAACACGAAGCGCACAAAGGTTAAGTTTTTTCGCCACAAATTGTATGAATTCTCCGAAGAATGCTCCGATAGCCAAAAGCCCATAGCCCATAGCCTTCTTCCTTCATCCTTCATCCTTTTCCCAATGTTCTATAATGCTCATAGCGATTCTTTCAGTGAGAGCATACAAACATTCATGCATATTCTTCATGTGTATAAAGATTATTTTCCGGTGCTCGGTGGGATGGAAAACCATATTCGGGTGGTTGCTGAAGGCTTGGCTGAGCGCGGCCATCAAGTTACGGTGGCGGTTAGCAACACGTATCCTAAAACCGAGATTGAGCGCCGCAATGGTGTGGCGGTGATCAAAGCGGCTCAATGGTTGCGCAAAGCCTCAACCCCGATTAGCCCAATGAGCCTGCCGCTGAGCTGGCGCGTGCCCGCCGATATTATTCATTTGCACCATCCCTTCCCGCCTGGCGATTTGCTCTATTGGCTGCGGCGGGGCAAGGCCAAATTGGTCATTACCTATCAGAGCGATATTGTGCGCCAACGCCGTTTATTGCAACTCTATCGGCCATTGCTGACCCGCACCTTGAACGCTGCTGATCGGATTATTGCGGCCAGCCCGCAATATATTCAGACTTCGCCATGGCTGGCACCGCACGCTGCCAAATGTCGGGTTATTCCGTTGAGCGTCGATACCGAGCGCTTTAATCAACTTGATCACGCGGCAATTCAAGCTTTGCGTGCGCAGGTTGACGCTCCCATGTTGTTGTTTGTTGGGCGTTTTCGCCATTACAAAGGCTTGCACTATCTGCTTGAGGCCTTACCAAAAATTCCGCATGCCACGTTGGTTTTGGTGGGCATTGGCCCCGAGGAGCCACGGCTGCGCGATTTGGCGCAACGCTTGGGGATTGGCGAACGTATTGTATGGGCTGGCGAAGTCCCGGATGAAGCCTTACCAAATTACTATGCCGCTGCCGATGTATTTGTGCTACCATCCCATTTACGAGCAGAAGCATTTGGAATTGTGCAACTTGAGGCGTTGGCAGCGGGCATTCCAATCGTCAGCACAGAATTGGGCACTGGCACAAGCTTTGTCAACGCCCACGGCGAAACGGGCTTTGTCGTGCCGCCAGCCGATCCTGCGGCGCTTGCCCGCGCGATCAATGTGCTGTTGGAAAATCCAGCCTTGCGCGCGCAATTTGGGGCCAATGGTCGCCAACGAGCAAGCAGCACCTTCAGTCCGCAGCGTATGCTCGATCAGATTGAAGCACTCTATAACGAGATTGTGAGTTAGGTATGTTGTTACAAGCAGGGACGGAATTGTTGGGGCGCTACCATATCGTGCGGGCCATCGGCCAAGGCGGTATGAGCGCGGTCTATGCGGCCTTTGATCGCCAATTAAATACGCCGGTGGCGATCAAACACTTTCGCAATTCCGATCCTGCGTTGCATGCCAATCTCGACCGCGAAGCCCAGATTTTGGCCCGTTTGCAACACCCCGCCTTGCCCCGCGTCTATGATATTCGCCGCGAGCACGATGATGCCTATTTGATTATGGATTTGATCGAGGGCGACACCCTTGGCACATTGCTGACCCACCGTGGTAGCGGCTTTGAGCCGGCAACGGTGGTGGCGTGGGCGGCAACCTTGGCCGAGCCACTCAGCTATTTGCATCAACAAACGCCGCCGGTGATTCACCGCGACATCAAGCCGCATAATGTGATGCGCACGCCCGCTGGCAAGTTGATTTTGCTGGATTTTGGTTTGGCCAAGCAATGGTCAACTGGCCAGCAAAGCGTGATTGCCTATACCCTACCGTATGCCTCGTTGGAGCAAATTCAAGGCACGACCACGCTCGATCAGCGCAGCGACGTGTATGGCTTTGGTGCGACGCTCTATCATTTGCTGACCAATCGCGAGCCAGTCGATGCCTTGACGCGGGCCAGCGCGCAAATTTATGCCAACCCCGATCCCTTGCCCGTGCCGAGTAGCCTGAACAGCGCGGTCAACTCAGCGCTGGATCGCGTGCTGCTGGATTGTTTGGCGTTGCGTGCTCACGAACGGCCAGCGAGCATTCGTGATGTGGTGACGTTGTTGCAAGCGGCGCAAACCGCCACGGTCAGCGTGCCCATGGTGGCGGCGAATAGTGCTGGCCAACCAACGCTTCGGGTTGATGCCCAACTGCCAGATGGCGTGAGTTATGCGCCACCACGGCGGATTGATCCTCGGCCTGCTCCAGCCGCAACGCCTGCTCCGCCCCGCCAGCGGCGCTGGAGCGCCGCCGAGCAAATGAATCGTGCGCAGTGGAATATGCCTAGCTACGAACAATTATATGATGATCGTGCAGAATCTCGCTCATTTAGCCCCATCAATAATCAGCAATGGATGGTTACCCAACAAGAAAATAACAACCGGATGAATGCAATCTTGGATGATGAGGAGCTTGAAAATCCAACCAAAGTGATGAATGTTGTGTTTATCCTGATTATCTTGATTGTATTAGCGGCATTTGGTATCTACGCTTAGGGAGCGGTTATGAGTTTAGGAGTTGGTTCAATCTTGCTTGGGCGCTACCATATCGTGCGGGCCATCGGCCAAGGCGGTATGAGCGCGGTCTATGCGGCCTTTGATCGCCAATTAAATACCGCCGTGGCGATCAAACACTTTCGCAATTCCGATCCTGCGTTGCATGCTAATCTCGACCGCGAAGCGCAGATTTTGGCCCGTTTGCAACACCCCGCCTTGCCCCGCGTCTATGATATTCGCCGCGAGCATGATGATGCTTACTTGATTATGGATTTGATCGAGGGCGACACCCTTGGCACGTTGCTGACCCAGCGCGGCAGCGGCTTTGAGCCGGCAACGGTGGTGGCGTGGGCGGCAACCTTGGCCGAGCCACTCAGCTATTTGCATCAGCAAACGCCGCCGGTGATTCACCGCGACATCAAGCCGCATAATGTGATGCGCACGCCCGCTGGCAAGTTGATTTTGCTGGATTTTGGTTTGGCCAAGCAATGGTCAACTGGCCAGCAAAGCGTGATTGCCTACACCCTGCCGTATGCCTCGTTGGAGCAAATTCAAGGCACGACCACGCTCGATCAGCGCAGCGACGTGTATGGCTTTGGTGCGACGCTCTATCATTTGCTGACCAATCGCGAGCCAGTCGATGCCTTGACGCGGGCCAGCGCGCAAATTTATGCCAACCCCGATCCCTTGCCCGTGCCGAGTAGCCTGAACAGCGCGGTCAACTCAGCGCTGGATCGCGTGCTGCTGGATTGTTTGGCGTTGCGTGCCCACGAACGGCCAGCGAGCATTCGTGCTGTGGTGACGTTGTTGCAAGCGGCGCAAACCGCCACGGTCAGTGTGCCCATGGTGGCGGCCAATAGCGCTGGCCAACCAACGCTTCGGGTTGATGCCCAATTGCCAGATGGCGTGAGTTATGCGCCACCACGCCGTTTCGAGCCACGGTCTGCGCCAGCCGCAACCCCACTTCCACCACCACAGCGGCGCTCAATTTTTCGGCGCAATGTACTGGAACAGCTGAATTATGGTCAGTGGATGGTTCCACGTTTTGAGCAACCCTATGAGCTGCGCGAAGATCTAAATTCATTGAGCCAGCTGAATGATCCCCACTGGCTGATTGCCCGCGATGTAAGCAATCGCCGCATTAAATCGGCACTTGATGATGACGACGATGGGATTAGTCCAAGTCAAGTTGTGAATGTTATCTTCTTTCTTTTAATTATTATTGTTATCGGATCGTGTCCATTTTTGGGCTAGGGAGCAGTTATGAGTTTAGGCGTTGGTTCAACATTGCTTGGGCGCTACCAAATTTTGCGCTTAATTGGCCAAGGTGGCATGGGCACGGTCTATGCTGCTTTTGATCAACAGCTCAAACATCAACTGGCAATTAAATATTTTCGCGGCCAGGATGCGGTTTTTCAAAGCAATTTGGAGCGTGAAGCCCAATTATTGGCTCGCTTGCGCCACCCAGCCTTGCCCCGCGTCTACGATTTGCAGCGGGTTGGCGATGCTGCCTTTTTGATTATGGAGCTGATCGAGGGCGAGAATCTTGGTACGCTTTTGGCCCAACGTGGTGCTGCGTTCGAGCCAGATGTGGTGCTGGCGTGGGCCAATGCACTCGCTCCGGCAATCAGCTATTTGCATCATCAAACGCCGCCCGTGATTCACCGTGATATTAAGCCGCAAAACATTTTGCGCACGCCAGAAGGCCAATTGATGTTGGTCGATTTTGGCTTGGCCAAACAATGGGCTTCTTCAACCCAAAGCGTCGTTGCTTACACCTTAGCCTACGCTGCCTTGGAGCAAATTCAAGCGACTAGCCCGGTCAATCAGCGTAGCGATGTCTATAGTTTTGCCGCCACGCTCTATCATTTGCCCACCAATTGCGAGCCAGCAGATGCGCTTACCCGCGCCAGTAGCTTGATTAATGGTCAGCCTGATCCCTTACTCAGCGCTGATTTATTGAATTCCGCAGTTTCGCCGAGCTTAGCAGCAGCATTACATAATGGTTTGGCTTTAGCTGCGCACGAACGGCCTGCTAGCATCGATCAATTAATGCGCCAATTGCAACAGGGTTATCAGAATCAAGCGCTGCTGAGTAGCGCAGGCCAACCAACAATTGTGCAGCGCCAAGCAGTGCAAACGATTGCCTTGTCAACTGCCACCAAGCCCGCAGTTTCAGCCCAGCAAATCTTGCAACCGCAAAGAGCACCACAACAGATGACCTACCAAGAAACGACCGACATGGAAGATCCATTCACGCGCTTTATTGTTTTTGCTGCGGTTTTCATTGTGCTAGCCTTAATCGCACTTTGCTTCTACGGACAATCATTCTAACAATCCTCTGCTTTGGCTGATCTGCGCTGGGCAAGGTTTTGTGGTATGCTTGGCGTATTTGAGCTTTAAAATCAAAGGAGTCGCATCCGTGGCTGATTACAGCGCCTATATTGAAAAAAGTTTTCGTGAACATATTGCGATGGCCGAGCAGGTCTTGGCCGAACAATCAGCAACGATTAATGCCATGGCCAATGTGTTGATCGCATGCTATCAACAAGGCCATAAGGCTATTTTTTGTGGCAATGGTGGCAGTGCCGCCGATGCCCAGCACCTTGCCGCCGAATTTGTCGGGCGCTATTTGATCGATCGCCGCCCAATTCCGGCGCTAGCGTTGCACACCGATACCTCGACCTTGACCGCCGTCGGCAACGACTATGGCTACGATCAAGTTTTTTCGCGCCAAGTTCAAGCACATATGAATCCAGGCGATGTACTGGTTTGTTTGACTACTAGCGGCAACTCGCTCAATGTGATCAAAGCTGCTGAAGTGGCTCGCGAGTTGGGCAACCCAGTGCTAGCCTTGCTTGGTGGCGATGGCGGCAAGATTCTGCCATTATGCGACCATGCCTTGGTTGTGCCATTCAAATTGCCCTATCTGGTGCAAGAAATTTCGATGGTCGTTGGCCACTTGTTATGCGACCTGACCGAACAAGCCTTGTTTGCCAAATAACTGGCGTGATCGACGCAACGACGCAGCGATTGAATGATCGCTGCGTTTTTTAATTAAGTTTTTTAGGTGAGATTTAACGATGAGCCAAGCAGCTGTATTTATTGATCGTGATGGCACAATCAATGTTGAAGTGAATTATTTGCATCAGCCAGAACTGGTGCAACTTGAGCAAACGGTTGGCCAAGCAATTGCCCGCTTGAACCAAGCTGGTTTTTTGGTTTTAGTGGTGACAAATCAATCGGGCATTGCTCGCGGCTACTATAGCGCTGAGGATATGCAGGCGGTGCATCGGCGGATTAGCGAACTGCTAGAGCTATATGGTGGGCATATTGATGCTTGGTATTACTGCCCACATCATCCTGAGGTAACTGGCGAATGTGCCTGTCGCAAGCCCAACTTGGGCATGTTCGCGCAAGCCCAAGCCGAATTCACGATCGATCTCAGCCGTTCGTGGATGATTGGCGATAAACTGCTCGATGTGCAAGCAGGCATCAATTTAGGCGTGCCAGCGATTATGGTGCAAACCGGGTATGGCGCACAGCATCAACACGATTTGCCAGCCCATGCTATGCTGGTAGCAAATCTTAATGCTGCGGTCGACCTGATTGTGCAGGAGTAAGTATGCAACCTCAATCACCCCAACCACCACACCTTCAACAACAACCAACCGTTCAAATCGTGCCGCCATGGATGATTTCGGCTACCTTCGATTTGCCAGGCTTTCGGGTTGTGCAAAATCGGGGGATTGTGCGGGGCATTGTGGTCCGCTCGCGTTCAGTTTTTGGCACGATTGGCGCATCATTTCAAACGTTAGTCGGCGGAAATATTACCATTTGGTCGAAGCTGTGTGAGCAAGCGCGGCTCGAAGCGTTTGAAATTATGTCGTTGCATGCCGCTGAATTAGGCGCAAACGCCATTATTGCTATGCGCTACGATGCCACCGAAATTAGCGCTGGCGTGACTGAAGTGTTGGCATATGGTAGCGCCGTGATCGTCGAGCCAGTTCGCTAAAATTGACTATACTGATCGATTCGAGTAATAACCACAAACATGCCCTCACCCCAACTCCTCGCCCGTTGGACGGGAGAGGAGTTGGGGTGAGAGATCAGGTTTAAGCAAAACCCCCGTTGGAATAGCTCCAACGGGGGTTTATTTTGATTATTTGGCTATGATTTAGACGTTTTCGTCGTCTTCGTCGGTGCCGAGCAGCTCGTTCAAGGTTGGTTTGCGACCTTCTTCTGCTTGCAAGCGAGCCATCGCTTGTGCAAAGAGATCATCCTTCGGCCCGTTGCCGCTATCAATGTTGGTGACAGCAGTTAAGGCTTCGTCGAATGAACGTGGTGGCACTGGCTTGGGTTCGCTGGCGATTGCTGGCGCTGGCGTTGCTGCTGGCGTTTCGCGATCGGCTGGCGCGCTGGTGATTTGGGCAACGCGCAAGGCGGCTTCTTCGGCCAATTTGCGGCGTTGCTCCATGCCCGTGCCTGCTGGAATGAGCTTGCCAATAACCACGTTTTCCTTCAAACCACGCAGGTAGTCGATTTTGCCGTTGACGGCTGCTTCGGTCAATACGCGGGTGGTTTCTTGGAACGAGGCCGCCGACAAGAATGAGTCGGTCGACAACGAGGCCTTGGTAATCCCCAACAACACTGGCACTGCCAACGCTGGATCGCCACCTTGGCTCACAATCGAAGCATTGATGCGATTGAGTTCGTGCAGTTCGACCAATTCGCCTGGCAACAGTTCAGTATCGCCTGGCTCCTCGATGCGGACCCGCCGCAACATTTGGCGCACAATCACTTCAATGTGTTTATCGTTGATCCCCACACCTTGCGAACGATAGACCTTTTGGGCTTCGTTGGTCAGGTATTCTTGGACTGCTTCGCGGCCACGCAATTGCAGCATTTCTTGTGGGTCCGACGAGCCTTCGGTCATTTGCTGGCCAACTTGGACTAAATCGCCATCTTTGACCCGCAAGCGAGCGGCGTGGGCAATGACTTCTTCATGTTCTTCGATGTCTTTGGCTTGAATCACCAAGCGATCATCGTCGACATAGACATTACCTGCCAAGCCTGCGACCAATGGTGGGCGGCTGTCGCCGTCAATATTGCTTTCGGCCAAGAGGTTGCCAATTTCAACCGCATCGCCATTTTTGACGACCACGCGATAGTCTTTGGGCAACATTTGCTCGTCGGTATACACTTCCTCAGAGACGATGCGCAAGCGCCGAATGCCTTCTTCTTCGCGCACAATCTGGACGCGGCCAGCAATTTGCGCCAGCACGGCTTTACCCTTAGGAATCCGCGCTTCGAAGATTTCTTGCACCCGTGGCAAACCTTGGGTGATGTCTGTATCGGTTGCAACACCACCGGTGTGGAACGTCCGCAACGTCAGCTGCGTCCCTGGCTCACCGATTGATTGGGCTGCGATAATCCCGACAGCTTCGCCAATTTCGACCATCTTGCCAGTGGCAAGGTTACGGCCATAGCACTTGCGACAAATGCCATAATCGGCGTTACAGGTCAACACTGAACGGACATAGATGCCGAATTCAGCTTGGGCCTCTTTGTCGAGCGATTTCAGGACGTTGGCGATGTGTTTGCCATCATCTTCTAAGATTTCGCTATCAGTTGGGAAAACGACTTCGCCAGTTACTGGATTGGTGACCGGAGCCACCGTCACGCGCCCAATGATGCGATCTTCGACCGAGGCCAAAATATCGCGGCTGACGCGAATCCACATGCCTTCGGTGGTGCCACAATCTTCGATTGTCACAATCACATCTTGGGCAACGTCCACCAAACGGCGGGTCAAATAGCCAGCGTCTGCTGTCCGCAAGGCGGTATCAGCCAAACCTTTCCGGCCACCGTGGGTCGAAATGAAGTATTCGATAACGCTCAAGCCTTCGCGGAAGTTGGCGGTAATCGGCAATTCGATAATCCGTCCGGTTGGGTCGGTGGTCAAGCCCCGCATCCCAGCCATCTGGCGAATTTGCTCGACGTTACCACGCGCCCCAGAGGTTGACATCATCGAGACTGGCCCAAATGGATTCAACGAGCGTTGAACTTCAACCTTGATTTGGTTGGTTGCATCAAGCCATGCCGAAACCACTTCGCGATAGCGTTCGTCGTCGGTAATCAGACCACGGCGCTGCATCTTTTCGATGTCTTGCACCTTCTTGTAGGTTTCTTCCACAATCGCATTTTTGGTATCGGGAACTTCTACGTCCGAAGCCGAGAAGGTCATCCCGCCCAAGGTGGCGTGTTTGAAGCCCAAGGCCTTGATCCGGTCGGCCAAGCGAGCCGTTCGTTCTGAGGCATAGAAGCGCAACAACGATTCTTCCGAGGTCTCAGGGCCAAAGCGTTCAATTAATTCTTGATACACGTCGGCAATGATGTTCTCGCGTTGTGAGTGGAAGCGATAACAATCGGCAATCAAGGCCTTCAAGCCCGATTTACCAACCAAGAAGTTGCGATAGTGCAATGGCGAGCGATAGCCGTTTTCGCCAGCTTTTGGCTCGCCTTGGTAGCGCAACGCATTGTTGAAGATGATCCGCCCAACGCTGGTCTCAATTAAGACCCGTGGGGTTACACCATCCAACGATGGCAGTTCTTTATCGCGCAAATCGCTGCCTGGCAGAATGTAATCTTCGATCACAATCCAAACTGGCGCTTGAATATGCACGATGCCGTTGGTGTAGGCCAACAAGGCTTCGTCAATTGAACCAAAGCGCTTGCCGCCACCCTTGGCTCCAGGCCGAACTTGGGTCAGATAGAAACAACCCAACACGATGTCTTGTGATGGCGTAATAATGGGATCGCCAGTTGCAGGTGACAACAGGTTGTAGGTCGAGATCATCCGGCGACGCGCTTCTTCTTGAGCCTTGCGCGACAATGGAACGTGCACAGCCATTTGGTCGCCGTCAAAGTCGGCGTTGAACGCAGCACACACCAAGGGGTGCAATTGAATCGCCGAGCCTTCGATCAGCTTGGCTTCAAAGGCTTGAATTGACAAACGGTGCAGCGAAGGCGCACGGTTGAGCAATACCAAGTAGTCTTTGATGACTTCTTCGAGCACATCCCACACTTCAGGCCGTACCCGCTCGACGAAGCGCTTGGCTGATTTGATGTTGTGGGCAAAGCCTTTATCGACCAAGCGGCGCATGACGAATGGCTTGAACAATTCCAAGGCCATTTTCTTAGGCAAACCACATTGGTGCAATTGCAGGGTTGGCCCAACCACAATCACCGAACGGCCAGAGTAGTCGACCCGCTTACCCAAAAGGTTTTGGCGGAAGCGACCTTGCTTGCCCTTGAGCATATCGCTCAAGCTCTTCAGGCGATGCTTGCCCTTGCCACTGACTGGGCGGCCACGGCGACCGTTGTCGATCAAGGCATCAACTGCTTCTTGCAACATCCGTTTTTCGTTGCGCACGATGATTTCAGGTGCGTTTAGCTCCATCAAGCGCTTGAGGCGGTTGTTGCGGTTGATCACCCGCCGATACAGGTCGTTCAAGTCGGAGGTCGCAAACCGACCACCATCAAGCTGCACCATCGGGCGCAAATCTGGTGGAATCACTGGCAACACGGTCATAATCATCCATTCAGGACGATTGCCGCTCTTGCGGAATGCTTCAACCACGCGCAGCCGTTTGGTGGCTTTCTTGCGGCGTTGGCCCGATGAGCTTTGAACTTCGGCTTGGGTTTGATTCGACAATTCGTCGAGGTCAACCATCGACACAATGTCGCGCACCGCGCCAGCACCCATATCGGCCTTGAAGGTGTAGGGCGCTAAATCACGCAGAATCCGATATTCGTTTTCCGAAATGATTCGGTGTAACTGAATATCATCCAAGCGATCAAGCTTGTCTTTTTCTTCTTTGTTGAGATCTTCAAGCTGCTTGATCAGGGCCGTGGTCAAACGCTCTTGTTCAGCATCTGCCACCGATTGGCGTTGATCACGCTCGCCGTCGGCCAACAAACGCACGTTTTCGATTTCGTATTCGCGGCGTTGTTCAAGCTTTTCGCGCTCTTGATCGATCAACTGTTCGAGTTGTTCCAAGCTGCGCTCGCGTACTGGCTCGTTTTCTTCGAGCAGCACCGTACCACGATAAACAATATCTTCATCGGCTAATGCGTCGATGCCGATCAGTTCTTCGAGGTGTTCGCGCAATGCGTTGGCTTCGTCTTCGATTTCTTGACGTTGACGGGCAAATTGTTCATGCGTGCGCTCCAACGTGCCTTCCATGGCATTATCCATCGCCGCAAGGTCTTTGCTTAAACGGGTTGCCTTTTCGCCACGTTGTTCAAGGATTTTTTCTTCCAGATCTTTGCGCCGCACGCCAAAGTCGGTCTTCATTTGCTCACGTACATTGCCCAATGCCAGATCATCGACATCGGTAATAATGTATGAAGCAAAATAAAGTACCCGCTCAAGATTACGCGGCGATATATCTAAAAGTAAACCCAAACGCGATGGTGTGCCTTTAACAAACCAAATATGCGATACAGGTGAGGCAAGTTTGATATGACCCATGCGATCGCGTCGCACTTTAGATCGCGTGACTTCTACGCCACATTTATCGCACACAATGCCTTTATAACGCACACGTTTGTACTTGCCACAGTAACATTCCCAATCGCGCGTGGGTCCGAAGATTTTTTCACAGAACAAGCCATCGCGTTCAGGACGCAGGGTTCTATAATTAATCGTCTCTGGTTTTGTTACTTCACCGTGTGACCAGCTCAGGATGTCTTCTGGTGAAGCGAGACTGATGCGAATTGCATTGAATTCATTGATTTCGAGCATGGTTGAACGCTCCTCGGTTAAGGAAGATAGTTTGCAAAATGCAAGCGCATCTTCTCGGTAATTGTTCCCCGCTCAGGCGACTTCTTCGGTTGCCATTGCTCAAATTGCTGCGCGATAGCAGCTTTACGTGCTAGCATCAGGCCATTATTATTACGATATAGCCAAATTGCTAAACACTTAGCACGAATTGTGCTCCACTTGATGTAATAATTATTGCGATTATGGCTAATATTTGGTGCTGGTATTCCGGTCATTAATTCAATATATCTACCTGTTTCAAGCAGTAATTGCTGAGAGCCAGAATAAATTTGAATAACAGGCCGATCACCATTCCAAACTAAGGTACCATCACCATCAATAAACCCACGAATAAAATCCACGAGATATTCGGTTGGTACATTAGGAAAGCCTATAACATGCGATTTGTTTGGAATTCCTCCAAGGTTGAGTAGATCATGATACAAGCCTTGATTGCAAATGACCATTTCGTGACAGCTTGATTCTTTACGTACTTGGCGTAAAGCTGCTGTTGCACCCATAGTATTAGCAATAGTTTGTAAGTGTTCTATATCAATGCTGGCGATCTGAACAAGGTGACCACCATTTCTGGAATGAATTCGCATATATCCATCGGCCCACCAATAACCTAGAACATAGGCCATGGTTGGTGACCATGTGCGAAAGAAAGGGTTGCTAGCAGCAGGTCGAGCCATGGTAGCACCGTGCGATAACGAGGCGGTAGTTCACGTCATTGGGAACTACCGCGAGAGCAATGGATCGCAACCGAAGTTTAGAGTTCGCCTTTTTCCATCCCCGACAGGTTGATGCCGTCGAGTGAGATTAAGTCATCGGCTTCGCTATCGGTTAGCTCAACCGGGCGTTCATCAGCGGTCAACACATCGACCGACAGACCAAGCGATTGCAACTCTTTGATCAAGACCTTGAACGATTCTGGTACGCCGGCTTCGTTGATCGGATCGCCCTTGACGATCGCCTCATACGTTTTGACCCGACCAACCACGTCGTCGGACTTGACCGTGAGCATTTCTTGGAGAATATAGGCTGCGCCATAGGCTTCGAGCGCCCAGACTTCCATTTCCCCAAAGCGCTGACCGCCGAACTGTGCCTTACCGCCGAGTGGTTGTTGAGTCACCAAGCTGTAGGGGCCAGTTGAGCGAGCGTGGATCTTATCTTCCACTAAGTGCGCCAACTTGAGCATATATTTGTAACCGACGGTCACTGGATTATCGAATTTCTCGCCAGTACGGCCATCGTAGAGATCGATCTTAGCATCGGATGGTAAGCCTGATTCAGCGAGTGCTTTGACAATATCCTCATCGCGTGCGCCGTCGAAGACTGGCGTGGCAATGCGGAAGCCCAAGCGTGAAGCAGCCCAACCCAAGTGGGTTTCCAAAATCTGGCCGATGTTCATCCGGCTTGGCACAGCCAACGGATTCAAGACGATATCGACAGGCGTGCCATCTGGTAAGAATGGCATATCTTCGATTGGCAGCACACGGCTGACCACGCCTTTGTTGCCGTGGCGACCAGCCATTTTATCGCCGGGGCTGATTTTGCGTTTTTGGCAGAGCATAACGCGCACGGTTTGGTTGACCCCGACTGGCATTTCAGTCGTTTCATCGCGGGTAAAGACCTTGACATCAATGACTTTACCTTTGACCCCGTTGGGAACGCGCAAGCTACTATCTTTAACTTCGCGAGCCTTTTCACCGAAGATCGCCCGCAAGAGGCGTTCTTCAGCGGTCAGGTCAGTTTCGCCCTTGGGTGTGATTTTGCCAACCAAAATATCGTTTGGCTGAACATCAGCACCAACGTAGATAATCCCGCGTTCGTCCAAGTTTTTAAGGCTATCTTGGCCGACGTTTGGAATATCGCGGGTAATTTCTTCGGGGCCAAGTTTGGTATCGCGGGCTTCGACTTCATATTTTTCAATGTGAATCGAGGTGAAAATATCTTCGCGGACCAAGCGTTCGCTCACCAAAATAGCGTCTTCGAAGTTCCCACCTTCCCAAGGCATATAGGCCACGAGAATGTTTTGGCCAAGCGCAAGCTCGCCATTTTGGGTCGAAGAACTATCGGCGATGACCTCGCCAGCCCGAATTTTATCGCCAATAAAGACGCTTGGGCGTTGGTTGATACAGGTATCTTGGTTCGAGCGCAAGAACTTGAGCAATGGATAGGTGCGTTCGGTGCCATCGTTTTCGCGCACCAAAATGCGTTCGCTATTTGATGAAAGCACCACAGCATCGGCACGAGCCACAACCACCTGACCTGAGTCGCGGGCGGCTTTGTGTTCCATGCCAGTGCCGATAATTGGCGCGTCTGGGCGCAACAACGGCACTGCTTGGCGCTGCATGTTCGAACCCATCAAGGCACGGTTTGCATCGTCGTGTTCCAAGAACGGAATCAACGCGGTTGAAACGCTGACCACCTGCTTGGGCGAAACGTCCATATAATCGACAGAAGCGATTGGTGATTGGACGAAATCTTCAGCGTGGCGGCATGAAACCGTTGGGTCGATAAAGCGGAAGCGTTCGTCGAGCAAAGCGTTGGCTTGGGCAATAATGAACTTATCTTCTTCGTCGGCTGGCAAGTAGTCGGTTTCATTGGTGACAACTGGGTGAATTTTGATTGCGCGCAAGGGCAAATCGGCAATTTTGGTTGCCAAGGCCCGATCAATTTCGGTGCCAGTTTCAGCGATCAAATCGCCGGTCGCTGGGTTGACAATATCTTCGCGCAGCAACTGGCCATTCAGCACACCAATCGCAATGATCTTGGCTAATTCCTCGTCAACGCGAGCGCCAGCGCGGGCGATCAACTCGCCAGTGCTCAGGTGGCGGACATCGCGTGTGGTCATGCCGCGTTCAAGCCAAAGTGGCGTGTTATCGACTTCACGGTACACGCGGCGATATGGCGTTTCGAGGAAGCCCATTTCGTTGACGCGGGCAAAGGTCGACATCGTGCCAATCAGACCGATGTTTGGCCCTTCAGGCGTTTCGACTGGGCAGATCCGGCCATAGTGCGAGTGGTGAACGTCGCGAACCTCAAAGCCTGCGCGATCGCGGCTCAGACCACCAGGCCCAAGCGCTGAAAGCCGGCGTTTGTGGGTCAACTCAGCCAATGGATTGGTTTGATCCATGAACTGTGAAAGTTGCGAACCGCCGAAGAACTCGCGCATTGCAGCGACCACAGGCCGGATATTGATCAAGCCATTGGGCGTTGCTGCTTCTGGTTCTTGCAACGACATGCGTTCTTTGATGACCCGTTCCATGCGCAACAAACCGACGCGGAATTGGGTTTGAATCAATTCGCCGACGGTCCGCACACGGCGGTTGCCAAGGTGGTCAATATCGTCTGGGTTGCCAATCCCATTATTGAGATCGATCAAGCGCTCGACGATTTTGAACAAATCGGCTTTGCTCAGCACGCGCATGCTGAGGCTGGGAATTTCTTGGCCTTCGAAGAGGCGGCTTTTTTCCCAGAGATTGCGATTTAATTTATAGCGACCGACTTTGCCCAAGTCGTAGCGGCGCGAGTTGAACAGCAAGGTTTCCAATAACGAGCGAGCGTTATCGACGGTTGCTGGGTCACCTGGGCGCAAGCGCTTGTACAATTCCATAATCGCTTCTTTGGCATTGGTTGATGGATCTTTATCCAAGGTCGAAGCGATATATTGGTGGTCGCGGTTAACATCGACATTCGCGAACAAGGCCATAACTTCTTCGTTGAGGCCACATTGATCGAGTGGTTTCTCGCCGAACAAGCCCAGCACAGCGCGGATCAAGATGGTGACTGGCAACTTACGTTTGCGGTCGACCTTGACCGAAAGCACATCGCGCTTATTGGTTTCGAACTCCAGCCAAGCACCACGATTGGGGATCAACTTGGCGCTATGGAGCGAACGACCGCTGGTTGGCTCTTTTTCTTCTTTGAAATACACGCCAGGCGAGCGAATCAACTGCGACACAACAACCCGTTCTGCGCCGTTGATCACAAACGTCCCATTATTGGTCATCAATGGGAAGTCACCAAGGAAAATATCGCTTTCCTTGATTTCGCCAGTCGTTTTGACCTTCAACCGCACGCGGACACGGAGTGGCGCGGCGTAGGTCATATCGCGTTCACGGCACTCAAATTCGTTATAGCGGGGTTCGCCGAACTCGTAATCGCTAAACGAAAGCTCTAGGTTTTTGCCTGTGAAGTCGTCGATGGGATTAATTTCATCGAACAACTCACGAAGCCCCTCACGTTGAAACCAGCGAAACGAATCGATCTGGGTTTCGATCAACTTCGGTAATTCAATCGCATCGGTAATGCGAGCAAAACTCCGACGTGATGCGATCATCGCACGACCTTGGTCATCGCGGAAGATACTGGACGTGATCAGCGGTGGCAGGATAACAGTTGACTGAACTTGCGGCATCAGCTTCGCTCCCTAGCCCCGCAAAAGCACAAAATGCTCACCTCCAAACACCCGTAGTCAAAAATGCGACTTGTGGTTGTCCGGCTGCGAGTTTGACTGCTTTTGGCGGCAGCGCAACGAAAAATACGCCCAACGGCGTGGTATTGATATACATTCTTGGCGTGGATCGAAAGCCTCGTCCAAACACTACGAAAAGCTATTTTTGCAAAAGGAGATTATAACAGCAAGGTCGAGAGGTGTCAAGAGACAATACGAGGTTTAAACTTGCGGGCATTATACTCTTGCGCCCGAGAGAAGTCAACCCCTTTTTTTAGAAATTCGCACATATGTTTTGAATGCTAAGAAAAGGGGTTGTTTAGTTAGTGTTGTTCGAGCCATTCACGGGCAAATTGGGCATCGCGGCCAATTTGGGCTACCAGCTGTTCGATGCCAGCAAATTTTTGTTCGCCGCGAATATGCTGCAAAAAGCTGATTCGCAACGGGCGGCCATAAATATCTTCGTTGAAATCGAAAAGATGGGCCTCAACCGCCCGCCCAAGCACGCCAAAGGTTGGCCGAACGCCAATGTTGGTCACTGCGCCAAAACTGCGCCGATCATCAAGCAATTGCACCTTGCAGACATATACGCCATCTGCTGGCAACATGTGGTTGCTGGCGATTTGCACATTGGCGGTGGGAAAGCCAATTTTGCGCCCGCGCTGGTCGCCTGGCACAACCGTGCCTTGCAAGCTAAACGGTCGCCCAAGGTAGTGATTGGCGGTTTGCACATCGCCAGCGGCCAAGCAGGTGCGAATCGCGGTCGAGCTAACAATCTCATCATCAAGCGTCCAATAGGGAATTGGCTCAATTGTAAAGCCCAGCTCTTGCCCTAAATCCTGCAACACAGGCATTGTGCCAGCGCCACGGTGACCAAGCTTAAAATCTGGCCCAACCCACAATTCGCGCACTGGAACGTGATTTAACAATAGTTGTAAAAATGCCTTAGGGCTGAGTTGCGAGGTGGCCTGATTAAACGGCAGAACGGCCAAGAGATCGATGCCAATATCTTGCATTAATGCTGCGCGCTCGTTGATGGTGGTCAAATAGCGAATCTCACGCTCAGGCCGCAGAATCTCATCGGGATGCGGATCAAACGTCAGCACCGCACTATGGCAATCGAGCTGGCGAGCGCGTTCAACCAAACGGCGCAGAATGTGTTGATGAGCTTGATGCACACCATCAAACTTTCCAATCGTTAAGAGCGTCGGAGTTTTATACTGCACGCTGGCAAGTTCAGCAAAATGCATGGCCTAGTTCCAATTCATAAAGTTGCCAATATCGCCTCAAAAGATACCATTGTCACTGGTAAATAGCAAAGGATTTGCGATGAAGGATGAAGGATGAGGGATGAAGGATGAAGGATGAGGGATGAAGGCAGAAATCAAAAGTCAAAAGGCAGAAGGCAGAAATCACAATGATCAGGTAATCGACCCGACTATGAGCACAGCAGGATAATCAAGCAAATCTGTGTCAATCTGTGGCGAAAAATATTCATGGCGATAGGCTATAGGCTGTGGGCTAGCGGAAGATTATTCGTGCAATTCGTGCAATTCGTGGCTAAAAACAAAAACAGCCTTCGCCTCCTTTGTGTTCTTCGCGGTTTCAGCCCTTCGCGCTCTTCGTGGATCAATAATTCAACGCAGAGGCGCAGAGAAAGTGAGGCTATTTGCTATAGGTAGCATAGGTGAGTTTGGGTAGGGCGCTGAGGAAGCAACAAGCAACTGATCCCTAGCGCCCGAACCCCGACCCCTAGATTTATGCCTTCGCTCGAGAGCGCAACAGCAAGCCACCAAGCGTAACCAACCAAAGCTGCCATAAACTCCCACTGATCATCAACATTGGCCCAGCGCTGAGATTGTAGACCTCGATCAGCGGAATGAGCACGCTGAGCGCGACTACCAGCCCACTATAGCCAAGCCAGCGCGGCAATTGGCCTTGCCGAAGGATGCTCAACGCTACACCTGCGGTCCACAAGCCAGCAAACAAGGCTACGCCGATTTGTTCGCCAACTCCGCCAGCGTAGTTGTTGAAACTGGTATACAGCAACTCGATACTTGCGCGCAGGCTGGGATCGCTGGTTGTACTGTATTGTTCGGCCAAACTGGGCATCAACAAAAGCCAGCGCCCAATCCCTAGCAATTTGGCGAAGCCTGCCAAGATGCCAAAGCCTGCGCTTACCCGCAGCAAGCTGCTTTCGCTGCCCAAAATCTGCCAAAGCAACAAGGCAATTGGAATCAGCATGGTCGCCGAGACAAAGTAGGCTGTATAGCCCAAGGCAACTGCCGAGCGTTCTTGCAGCATCAAGGGCAAGGCTTGGGCGGCAGGGTTATCAAGGCTGGCGGGCCAATCGATGGCGCTACCGAGCACCAAAAATGTCAGCATAAAGATCAAAAATTGGCTAAAGAGCAGGCCTGCTGCCCAGCGATAGGTGCTGGTTATGCTGCGCTCGGGTTGGTTGATGGATGCGTAGCTGTTGCTGGCTATCATAGTCGTTCCTTTCTTAAGTTGGTTGGGCGATTGGCAATTGCAGTTCGATAATCGCAGGCTCGCGAATGCCGCCTTCTGAATCGTGAGCAGGCCCAGAGCGATGAAACTCGCGCAGCGGCCCAATAATTTGATAGTTGTGCAAGCCAACCCAGCCAAGTAGCGCCAAAACAGCCGCGTGAATCTCGCGAAAACTGCCTTCAAAGGCTAGCGTTGCCGCTAGTTCGAAGCTGGGCAGCGTTTGAAATGTGATGTTGCTAGCACTGATTTGGGGCAATTTGTCCTCGGCCAAGGTGACGGCTACCTCGATTGAAACATTGGTTTCGGCAAACTCCTGATTGTGGTAGGTGGTAATTTCTTGCTCTAGGATTGGAATGCGCTGCATGTGCAATTCTTGGTAGAGCGCTGTATAGAGTTGATGGCAGTAGTAGCCCATTTGATCGATGCTCGGCACAACCGCTTGGATACTGGCGATTGGCTGGGCCTTGGTCGATTTGAGCATCATGGCGTAGGGCCATGGCTGCTGCTCATGGTCGATTTGGGCTAAGCGAGCGCTGACTTCGGCCAACTGGGCTTGTTTTTTGGCCAAATCAGCTGTTAAACGGGCTTCTTGAAGGCGCAACATACCGCGCAATTGATCTGCCGAAAGATCGTCATGGTTCAATAATTCGCTAATTTGTTGTAGACTGAGGCCCAAGCCGTTGAGCGCAACAATTCGATGCAGCCGTGGCAATTGCTCGACCGTGTAATAGCGATAGCCCGTCCACTGATCGACCTGGCTTGGAATGAGCAAGCCCAACTTGTCGTAATGGCGTAACATCCGCACCGAAACTTGCGCTAAGCGTGAGAATTCACCAATCTTGAACATTGCAACCATCCTTGTGTAACGCTGCTGTTGATGCTACACCCTAGCACAGTGGTAGAGTCAAGCGCCAATTAATCGCAGCATTTCACCAACCGAGAGGAGTAGATCATGACGTATTGGTTTCGAGTTATGCTCTGGACAGTATTGGGCGTTATTGCCAGCTGTTTCGCGTTAATCGGCATTGCAATGTGTGCAATTAATATTTTTTTTGATCGCGATACTGCTGAGAATGCTCGAATTGCGCCAATTATTATTGATGAATCAATAGATGAGTGTAGTATTTCGCCAGCACGTAACTTTGTTTTAGCAACGACATTTAAAGACGGGGTTGGATCACAGAAAATCTATAATTTAAAAACTGGTGACGAAATTGCTTATCCTGATAATCCTGAAGCTGATCCTTATGGAAATAACAGCTATGGCGACCCATTAGGCTGGATTAATGACCCAACCCAAGATATTGTTTTAGTAGATCCATACTGGCTCGTTAACTTAACGACAGGAGAGGTGACAAAAGTTGAGCTATCGGCTAAGCAACAATCAACAGATTGGTGGGAGCCAATGTTAATCCCCGATGATTATGGAACATATGTAAAATCGCCTGATCAGCAGTATGTTGCTGATAATGGAAAGATTTATCGATCAGCTCGTGGATACCCGCCAGTGGGTGATTTAATTGTGGAATTTTCCAATATATATCCTGAAATTTGTAGTAATGCGTGGGAGCCAGATAGTAGTGGCTATTACTTCGCCGATGTCTATGGGCGGGGCAGAATGCTTGGACCACTGCGTTTCCTCAAAAATCCTGAGCGCTAGCGAGGCTTGAACATGCTGCTTAACGTGTATAAACAGCAAGAAAGGGATTGATTATGGCGATCACAATTCAGCGGCTTGAGGTTGGCGACGAGGCGATTATTCAGCAGTTGGCACTTGATGATGCGTTATTTGGGCTTGAACCTGATGATGATGAGCCATTAATTGCGCTTGACGATCAAGCGGCCCGCCAGTTTTTGGCCAATCCGGCGGTGCTCTATTGGGTCGCGCGCGAAGCCGAAGTGATTACTGGCTTTTTGTATTGTGTGGTCGTGCCGCTGCGTTCAGGCGCAGGCAGCGAAGTTTTGCTCTATGAGATTGGCGTACATCACCAGTGGCGACGCAACGGCATTGGCCAAGCCCTGTTGCAAACAATGGAAGCATGGATGGCGGTGCATGCAATGATCGCAGTCTGGGTGCTAGCCGATAATCCTGCTGCTACCACGTTTTATCAGGCCTGTGGCTTTGCGATTGAGGAAGAACAACCAACGTATTTGGTTAAGAACCTAGAAAGTATGAAGGATGAGGGATGAAGGATGAAATGCCAAAGTCAAAAATCAAAGATGAGGCTATTGGCTGTAGGCTATGGGCTATGGGAACAGCAATTAAGAAAATCGGTGGCAAAAAACATTCATGGCTATCGGAAGATTATTGGTGAAATTCGTGGTTCAACAATTGTGGCTGTTGGCTTTGGGTCAGCAACAACATAATCTCAAAAATCTGTGCCAATCTGGGGCTAAAAACATTCATGGCTGTGGGCTATAGGCTTTTAGCTAGCGGAAGATTATTGGTGCAATTCGTGGCTAAAAACAAAAACAGCCTTCGCGTCCTTTGTGTTCTTCGCGGTTTCAGCCCTTCGTGTCCTTCGTAGATCAGCTTTAACGCAGAGGCGCAGAGAAGATATGGCTATGGGCTATGGGCTAGCGGAACATGTGATGGTATGACACTGGTTCCAATAGCCTATAGCCCCTGACCCCTCGCTTACTGCCGACGGGCACGGTTTTTGGCGGCCCGCAAGCGTTCGATTGGATCTTCTGCTTCGTCAACGGCTTTGGTGGAATGTTCCGGTTTGCCCGTCAATGGCGCGGTTGGCGGGTTGTCTTTGGGCTTGACTTCGCGCTCGCTCTTATCACTGAACATTTGCTGACGCGCACGGCCCTTGGCCCCTTGCAGGCTGCTCATGGTGGCGGTTGGCGCAGCAGCAGCGGTTTGGCGTTCTTTGCGGGCTGTTTGCAAGGCCGTAAAATCTTTGCGCCGCAAATTAAGCCGACGGGCTGCAATATCAAGGAGCAGCAAAACTAGCGCTGCAAACAATAATCCCAAATCAATTGGCGTAGCGCGGCGTACTGCATCGAGCGTATGATCAAAGGCTTGGATTGGTTGGCTCAGGCTGCGGCCAGCAGTTGCTTTTGCCAAGGTGCTGAGCAATTCAGGGTTGGCTTGGCCTTGGCGATATTCAGGCGAGTAGGGCACGATCAAGCCCAACGTGCGGGCAAATGCTGGCTTGCCATTGGCATCATTGCCAACAACCTGAATCAAATAGGTGCCTGCAATGGGGCTGGCAACCCGTGCTCGATATTGGCCAGGCCCAACTTCGACCAAGGTTGCGTCGATAGCCTCGCCAGTTGGCCCAACCATACGCGCATTGACATTCATTGCAGTTTGGGGAGCGCCCTGCTCATCGGTGGCCACAATCTCAATTTGCACATCGCTGCCAATCAATGAAGCTTCGCCGCTCACGCTATCGTTGCTGATGCGCGGCAAGAGCCAGCCAACCAATTGGGCGGTGAAGCGCGGAAATTGATCCCACGTAACCCAATTGCTGGCCCACTTGCCCTTAAGATCGCTCGTCCAAGCGATGCTCCGGCCTAGCCCATATTGCCATTGGGCCAAGATTGGCGAGCCATCAGTTGCGGTCAAAATCACTTGGGCGTTGTCTTTTTCAACTGTGCCGTTGTAGCCCAACAGGCTTGGCAATCCCTCTTGCAAATCGGCCAGCACTGGGCTATCGCCAGCGTAGGCTGGAGTAAATTGCTCCTCAACGATGTAGGTGCCAACTGCTTGAATTGTTTCTTGCAAGAAGATTTGGGGCACTTCTTCCATGGCGCGGGCTGGATAATAGCGTCCGCCGCCAAGCTCTGCGTAGCGTTGCAAGGCGTTATCCGAGCCATTGCCAGCGGCAACGACCGAGAGCGTGATGCCATCTTTGTTCATATTTTCGGCAATGTTGCCAATATCGGTGGCATGGCCCCAGCCATCGGTCAACAGAATCGCATGTTTGATTTTGGCATCGCTTTGGCGCAATTGCTCGTAGGCAGCGTTCATGCCGCTAACCACGTTGGTTTGGCCATTGGGTGCTACCGGCGATAACGCCGCAACAACATCATCTTGGCTGGGAACTTTGTTGAGTTCAATCGTCCAGTGGGCTGCATCATCAAAGGTTACAACGCCCAATTTATCGTCTTTGCCCAACACAGCTGCTGCTTGGGCCACAGCTTCTTTGGCAATGTCGATCTTGCGCGTGCCACCACCAGCGCGGGCTGACATATCGCCACCGTTACAGTGACAAGCATCCATACTGCCCGATTTGTCGATGATAAACACCAAGGCAATGTCTGGGCGTTGCTGCCGATTGCGCACGTCCATACTGACTGGCAGGGCTTCTTCGATTGGCGTGGCGGTGTAGCCACCAACCCCAAAACTTTGGCGACCGCCGATCATTGCCAAGCCTCGTCCAAGATCGCCAACATACGAGCGCAGCAATTTTTGGGTATCTTGATCAATATCCCGCGAAGGCACATTCAGCAACAAAATCGCTTCATAATCGCTCAGCGCTGCTAAATCGGTCGGCAAGCCAGTTGCTGGCACCACTACAGGCACTAGATTGGCTGCTTCGAGCGCTGGCCGTAGCGCGCTAGCATCGCCAACTTCGCCTTCAACAAGCAACACTTTGGGCGGGCCGCCAATTTGCACCAACGAAGCCGCCACATTATTTTGAGCGCGGGTATCGTTGGTTGGCACAACTTGGGCGCTGTAGCGATGAAAGCCTTGATCGTTGACAACCAAGCTAGTGGTGAAGCTCGTCGTGCCAACTGGTAAACTAATCGCTTCTTCGAACACGATTTGCTCATCGGCACGCCAACGCAATTGAGCTGATTGCACCGTGTTGCTTTCGATTGTGGCGATCAGCTGAATCTCTTGGCCTGTGCGGGCTGCTGAGGGAGCGCGAAACGCGCTAATCGCCACTTCAGGGTTGCCTTGCTCGATGCCGGTTGGCACAATATCGATTGGCACATTGCGGCGTTGAGCAAGCGGAACCATTTCCAAGGCGCGGCCACTGTTCTCGCCACCATCGGAGAGCAACACAAGCCGTTTTTGGGTGTCGGCGGGAAAGAGCGCCAAACCAAGTTGCAGCGCCTCGCTAATGTCGGTGCGCGCCGCGATTGGCACCGATTGAATCGTGCCTAAGCGCTGAATATCCGATGGCACGCGCTCAACCAAGGCGTTCTCGCCAAAGACCACAACTGCCGCTTTATCGCCCTCTTGCATGCTTTGGAGCGCTTCAGCAATAAACTGCTCGTTGGTGGAGCGTTGGCTAGGGGCGATCGAATCGGAGCTATCGAGCAAAAACACTGTGGTCAAGTTTTGAACTGGTTGGCGCACTTGGGTTCCGGCGAGGCTGCCGATCAAGCACAGCAGCAACAGCGTGCGCAAGCCGAGCGCCCACCAGCGGCGTTGGCCGCTACGGCCACGGCTGTTGAACCAGCCCAACAGCCATACCAACGGTAGCGCCAGCAAAAACCATAGATATTCTGGTCGAACAAACGAGAGCATAACTTCACCCTAGCAAGGCCAAATGCCAACGGCATCGGGAGCCTCTCCATGAACAGCCTGCCCAGCAAAAACGCAGGGCGGTTGAATGTTACGGTTCAATTAGATTTCAACTGGATACGGCAGTTGGAGCTCGTCACCAGCAACGCCGCGAATGCCCCAATTGTGAGCTGGCGTTTCGATCAGCGTAATTTCTACATCCTGCGGTTGAATGCCATGCACTTTGGCAATTTGGCCAAACAACCCTTGAATTAAAGCTTTTTTGGCGGCAATGCTGCGCCCAGCAAAACAGCTAATTTCAATAATCAGATAGTTGCTTGAGCGATCAGCTGGCATCAACCAATCATCAGCTGCCATTGGAAAAAAGCGTTGAAAGCGCTTATTGGCTGGCAATTGAAAATGCTCAACCATACAGCTATGAATGGTTTCGGCTAAGGCTGCCTTGATTGGATTGAGGCTACTGGCTAAGCCATAGATTTCGATTTGCGCCATAAATCCTCGCTGTTTTTTAGGCTGCACTGCGGCGGGCATTCCACCAAAGTTTGAGCCGTGTCAAGGCGCTGCGTTGGGCAAAAACCCATTCAATCAAAACGAAAATTAATGCTGCCAAGGCTAACCAACGCCACCATTCTTCGCGGCCAGCTTTGGCTTGGGTGGTTTCGCTTGAGCCAACTTGGCCACCGCCAATTTGGGCTACATCAAGCACCTGCACTGGCGTGATTTTGGCTTCGCTTTCGCGATAGGCATTGACGACATAGCGTTGGCTGCGAGCAACTACGCCATCATTCAGCAATTCGACGCTATAAATGCCTGCTTGGTTCATGAGGCTGCCATCGAAGCTGATTAAGCCATTGCTTGGCGCTGCTTCGTGGGTTTTGCCGTCAGGCTGAATCAGCCGCACGCCGCTAATATCGTTGGTTACTGCAAAGGCAAATTCTTGGTCGGGCGGCAAAATCGCTGAATCGCCACCAGTGCCCGGGGCCAAGTAGCCAACCAAATTGGCAATCAACAAGGGAAACGAAATATTCAACGGCAAATCGGAATCGTGGGTGTCAAAGCCAAGCACTGCAATCCGCCGCCCATCAACTTCGCCAGCAATCAACAACGGCCCAGCAGCGCTATCGATGACGGTATGTGCCCACGGCGCATTTTCAATCCGTGCCGATTTCAAGATGTTGACCTCGCCAAGTTCGACGTTGCGCAACAATGGGTCATCGGTTGGGGCTGGCCGTGGCACTGGCCGATCCAAGCTGCCTGTGACCGAAAAATATTCGGTTGAGCGATAGGGCGCGATAAACAGCAAGTTGCCTGGTGGCAGTGGCTCTGGCAAGCTCGCATCAAGAATCGTCAACAAGGCCGTGTCGGTAAAGGTCGCAGTTTCCGTCAGATAGGCCGAAACTTGCACCCGTGGCATCAAGCCTAAAGCCGTGGCCAAAAAGCGATTGCCCGGCGTGACAAAGCGCACTGGAATTGCATCGCTTGAGGGCCGAATCGCCCACGCCACATCATCGCTGGGCAAGCTATCGCTGCCATCAAGCCGCGCCTCGACGGTGCTGGCGGTTGACGGCACATCGATATTGACGGTTTGATCTTGGCCGGGCAGAATTTCCAAGTCGTAGGCGTTGAACAACGTGTCATCGAGGGTCACCAACAAGCGGCGCGTGACCCGTTCTTGGCCTTGGTTGGTGACGCGGGCAAAAAAGGTCAGCGTGCCAGGCGCTAGCTCGTTCAAGGCAATTGCGGCAATTGCTTGGTTGTTGTTGCTGCTGCCAACCGGAAAATAGCGAATTTTGGCTGGCAAGGTTGCGCTCATTGGCACAGTCACTTGGCCATCGGTCAAAATTGCCACTTCTGATTCTTCTTCGCGGGCGGCCAAAGCTCCAGCCAAACTCAAGGCTTGCGACATATCCGAGCCGCCGCCCAAGCGCAATTCGATGCCTTCGATCGCGTCGCGAATTTCGCGGCGGTCGGTGGTGGCGGCAGCAGGCACATCAAGCTCGCCGCCGATTGCCATAATCGTAGCGCGTGCGCCATCGGGCAGCTGGTCGACCAAGCGAATCGCCTCGTTTTTGGCTGCTTCAAGCCGATTGGCCTCAACATCGGTTGCGCCCATCGAAGCCGAGCGATCAATAATTACAATGAGATTTTGCCCACTAACCCCAACGGTTTCGCGAAACGGTCGCGCGATTGCAAACGCTAACAGCAAGGCAATCAGCAATTGCAGCCAGAGCAACCAATTGTGGCGTAGGCGTTGCCACGGCGCGTTGGCCTCAACATCGCGTACCAATTGATTCCACAAAAAGGTTGAAGAAACCGTTCGTTCCTCGCGACGCAGGCGCAAAATGTACATGGCTACAATCCCAGCCAAAACCGTACCGCCTGCGATAAACATTAATGGTGCAATGAATCCCATAACTATCTACTCACTCTGCTAGCTGCGCATCGGCATGATATTGCGCAAATTGTTGCAACGCCATCTGCTGATCGGCTGGCGATTTAAAGGCTCGCTTGGGAATAACCACCAAACGATTATTCTTGGACATCAAAATAATATGTTCTGCTTCATCCAAGATTGTTTGAATGAAAATCCATTTAAATTCAATATTCCAATAAACATTTGTTTGTTGAATATAGGTTGGATAGATATTTACTGTTAATGGTGTTTCAAAGCTGATATGCTCAGTTTGATAGTTTTTTTTGAAATAATCTAAAGTAAATTCACGCATATCGCGATTGCTATAAACGACCCAGCCACTAATTAGCATCAAGCCGACTACAATTAACCATACTGATAATTGATCAACTTGAATCAGCGAAGCGATAAAAAATGCAATCATTCCTATGCCTAAAACGTACAGTAATAGCACATAATAGCGATTTAAATTAAGTGCTTCTTGATATTTTGGTACATGCTTAAAGATTGCTAAATGTGCTGCTTGATAATCATTAAAATCAAGCTGATACTCTAATTCAATTGGTTGCATATTAAACCTTATGCTTTACTGCAACAACTGTATCGCGTGGGCCTGCTTGGGCTTCAGCTCGCCGAACTTTGGCTTTGGCTTCTGCATCTGGCAACAGATTACCTGCATCATCAACAATCGACACATAGATAACATTGGCTGATTCTTGGCGATGGCGCGTAATTCGTGGATCGTCGATGATTTCATCACGTTCTAAATAGCCAATGTAGCGAATGCCACGATAACAAGAAAGCAGGCTGGCAATAATCAAGATAGCGCCGATAAACGGTCTATTTAATTGGGTTGCAACATATATTCCTGCAATCAACAAAACAATCGTTAAGCCATAGACAAAACGCCGTAAGCGTTTAAATTTATCCTTCTCCATTTGTCCCTCAAACTCTAGCGCACAATTTGGCGTTCACGTAAGACTGAAACTAACAATGATTCTAGTGGCAAGCTGGTATCAACAAAGATATAGTTGATGCCGCGGGTTGTGCAAAAATGCTCAACTTCTTCGCGCCATGCTTGCAAGCGCTCAACATAACGTTGCAATAAATCGAGATCAGCACTAATATCGAGTGCCTCGCCACCTTCAGCGTCGAGCAATTTTAAATCGCCCTCGAATGGTGGGTTTAGCTCATCTGGTGAGAGCACATGCAGCACCGTTATCTCAAATGGGCGGCGGCCAAGCGTGCGCAAGGCTTCTTCCCAATCGGGTGTGAGCAAATCGCTACACAACAAGAGCGGCCCAGCAACCCGTGCAGTTTGCACATAGCGGCGGCTGGCTTGCAACAAACTGGTATTGCCGTTGCCTTTAAGTTGGCTGAGCAAGTTGAATAAGGGTGGCACGCCTGCCCGCCCACGCCCAGCAGGAATCCGTTGCTCGTTGCCGCCACCAAAACTGGTTACTTGGGCGCGATCAAGGCTGGCTAAGGCGATGTAGCCCAAGGCTCCCGCTGCTTGCGCTGCATAGCGCAGCTTGTTTGGCTCACCCCAATCCATCGAAGCGCTGGTGTCAATCAACAAGTGGAGCGTAATTTCTTCTTCGGCCACAAACAGCTTGAGGAAGAACTTCTCCAAGCGGGCATATAAATTCCAGTCGATTTGGCGAAAGTCGTCGCCGGGCGTGTAAGGCTTGAAATCGGCGTATTCAACCGACGAGCCACGGCGTGGCGAGCGACGTTCGCCTTGCATCTGGCCTGCAATATTGCGGCGCGTCAGCAGCGCCAAACGATCCAATTGTTTTAAGAATTGTGGTTCAAATAGCGCTGCTTGTTCGCTCATGTCAACATCTCCACACTCAACCAAGGATTATTGATTTTGGCTTGCCAAGGTGATTGCTGCATCGAAGCCTTCCATTGGGTAGGCACCAGGAATGATGTAGTTGCCAATGAAAAAGGCTGGCGTGCCAGTTGCTTGAGCAGCGACGGCCTCGGCGGTTTCAGCGTTAACTTGGGCTAAGACTGCTGGGTCTGCTTGGCATTGGGCAAAGGTTGTTGGGTTCAAGCCCAATTCTTCTGCATACTTGAGCATTGTTTTGGGTGCAAGGCTAGGATCAATGCCCCACTCGCTGGCGCGCACAAACAAGATGTCGTACATCTCCCAAAATTTGCCTTGATCCATGGCGCAGAAGCTGGCAACACCGGCTGCTGGCGCTGAGGTATGGCTTTCGACGGCGATATAGTTGCGGAATACATAGCGCACTTTGCCAGTGTCGATATATTTGGCCTTCAGGTCAGGAAAAACCGAGACATGATGGCGCTGGCAGAATGGGCATTGGAAATCGCTATATTCAACAATCGTCACTGGCGCGTTCGGATCGCCAAGTGAGCGTTGGTCGTCGGCAGGAATTTGGGCTGGCTTGGCCAACGGAATAAATTCGCTGGCAATGCCCAACGTATCTTTGGTTGGCGGCGGCGCAGGCGTTGATGGCACAATCGTTGGGCGAATACTGACTTGACGGCCTGTATCAGCTTCGTAGCTGCCACAGCTGGCCAAAACGAGAGCCAAGATGATTAGGGCAATACGGCGGGTCATGCTTCTTCCTTAATTGATTCCAAAATGCTATTAACGATGCTTTCGCTATTAACTCCCTCAGCTTGACCCTCAAACGACAAGATAATCCGGTGGCGCAAGGTTGGGGTTGCCATATCGCGCAAATCGCGGTAGGCCACATTGGTGCGGCCATCAAGCAAGGCGCTAATTTTGCCAGCCAAAATCAAGGCTTGCATGCCCCGAGGGCTGGAGCCATAGCTAACATAGCGTTTGACTTGCTCTGGTGCGAGCGCACTGTCTGGATGGGTTGCGCTAATAATGCGGGCGGCATAGCTCAACACATGGGTCGCAACGGGCACCGAACGCGCCATCTGTTGCAGCTGAATCAAGGTCGCGCCATTAATCACTTTTTGCGGCTTGGCTTGATCCGTGCCAGTGGTGCGTTGGGCAATTTCTACCAACTCTTGCGGTGATGGAAATGGCACATTAATTTTGAAGAAGAAACGGTCGAGCTGCGCTTCTGGCAGCGGGTAAGTTCCTTCCATTTCGAGTGGGTTTTGGGTTGCGAGCACAAAGAATGGCTCTTCGAGCTTGTAGCTGGTGCGGGCCACACTGACCGTATGTTCTTGCATGGCCTCAAGCAGTGCCGATTGGGTTTTTGGCGTTGCGCGGTTAATTTCATCGGCCAGCACAAGGTTGGAAAAAATCGGCCCGCGTTGGAAGCGGAACTCTTTTTGACCTTGTTCATCTTCGGCGATGATCGTGGTACCGATGATGTCAGCAGGCATCAAGTCGGGGGTAAACTGAATCCGACTGAATTGGCAATCGACAGCATCAGAAAGCGTCCGAATTAGGGTGGTTTTGGCCAAGCCAGGCACACCTTCGAGCAAGGCATTGCCGCCTGCCAGCAAGGTAATTAATGTTTGGCGGATCAAGGCACGTTGCCCTACAATCACTTTGCCTATTTCAGCCTCAATGGCAGCGGCAGTGCGCCGAAACATCTCAGCATCGCGTTCAGTGTATTGCATCCAAACTCCTTATCAACAAAAGGCTATAGGTCTCTGAATCATACCTGATTCAAGCAAAAACCTATAGCCTCGAACCTAAAACTCTTGCTCTTCGCTACGTGAGTTGTGTTGTGGCATAAACCAACAGAGCAATTGTGGTGAGCAAAAAGCCCATCCAGCCGAGCGCAGTAGCAGCAAACGAAATCGTCATTGCACGTTGGCTGATGTTGAAGCGTCGCGTCGCGACCAACAGGGTCCACATACCGCCTGCAAGCAGGCTTAGAAACACGAACTCAAGGGCTAGAAACATAGAATCCTCTTACTGTTCCAATTGGTTAAAGTAGTCACGGATAAAGTTCTTCAGTTGTGGTGGGATGTATCCGCTATCCACAGCCCGACCTGCCGATTCTTGGTAGTCCGGGTTGGCTTGATTATAAGGTACTTGCGAGCCATTGGCGATGCCAGGCCCTGTGCTGCCGCTTGGTTGGCTTGGGGCGCTGCCGCTGCCATTGGGCTGACCAGTCACATTGCTTGGGTTATTGGGGTCGCCTGGTTTCCAAGGTTGGTAGACCATACCTTTGTCGTTGCCAGTGCCCGGGAAGGTGCGGTCGTTGCGGCCTGTGCCATTGCCGCTGCCGTTGCTGTTGCCGCTGCCAAGATTCCCTGCTTGGCTGCCACCGCCGCCACCAGCACCATTGCCCTGGCCTTGACCCTGACCTTGGCCCTGACCTTGACCTTGACCTTGGCCCTGACCCTGACCTTGACCTTGGCCCTGACCCTGACCTTGGCCTTGACCTTGACCTTGGCCTTGACCTTGTTGACCTTGTTGGCCTTGCTGACCTTGTTGGCCTTGTTGACCTTGTTGGCCTTGCTGGCCAGCTTGCTGATTTTGTTGGCCTGGTTGGCCAGCTTGGGCTGCTTGATCGCGGCTATTTTGGACTTCGCTCAAGGCTTGTTCAACGCCTTCTTGGTCCTGCAATTGTTCAGCGCTTTGGCTGGCTTGATTGCTGGCGCGTTGCAAGGCTGAGCGGGCATCGGCAAGATTGCCACTGCGTAAGGCGCTCGCAGCATCGCGCAACGATTGGGCCATTTCTGGATTGGTTGCAGCGGTTTGGTTGGCTTGTTGCTCAAGCGCATTGGCCAATTGCTCGCGCTGCTCAGGAGTCATCTTTTCTGCATCCTGGGCTGCTTGCTCAAGCTCTTTGGCTGCGTCGCTGGCCTCTGGGCGTTGCTCTTGGCTGGCACCACGCTGGTTTTTGAGCGCTTGGGCTAGCTCTTGCAACGAGGCTTGACGTGCGCTGGCCCGTGAATCCAAACGCTTTTGCAGTTGTTGCTCGGTGCGCGAGATTTTCGCGAGCGCATCTTCGCGTGAGCCAGTATTTTCGCGCAAATCCTTGGATAATTCAGCCAATTGGCGATCCAATTCGGCGCGTTCTTCTGGCGAAAGTTTTTCGTCTTTGGCAATTTCTTGGCGCGTTTCATCGATGCGGTCAGCGATCCGTTCGAGATCGGTTTTGACGGCTTCGCGTTCAGCTAAGACATTGCTTTGAATATTCGGTAATACGGCAGAGGTGATGCCCAGCATTAAAAATAATGCTGCCAAGCCCCACCACAAGCGATGTTTGCGCGGTGGTGCAACCCGAATATCCTTGGCATTGGCATTGCGGGCTTTATCGAGCGCATCGTTATATTGCACGTCATCGAGTGGCCCGCGATCATCGCGTTTGTGCAATTCGAGCGCGGTCGATAGTCGTTCGCGCAAATCAAGCTCAAGATCGCTGCGTTGGGCGATGCGGCTGCTCGATTGTGGGCGCAGGGCTACCACCAATAAGGCAACCAGCCAAATTGCGAAGGGAACTAATGACCACAATGTCCAGTTGGGAATCGGGAAGAGCCGACCTGCGCCTTGAATTAAAGCAAAGCCAAGAGCAGGGAGCCAAAATGTGCGACTCAGCCATTGCAATGTATCGGCAAGGCGTAAGCGCCGCCCGAATGGGCGTAGCAGATGAACAATCTCGGTTGGTTGTGCCATACCTAATCTCCTTCGCCGCATTATACACGACTCATGTGCTGAGCGAGATTAATATTTGGCGACAGTCACTTTTACTTTAGCTGCCGCTAACAATTGCATATAAAAAGGGTATCGACAGAAGCATAACGACAAATAATGCGGCTGAAATTTTGTCTGACAATCGTTCCATTGGGAACCCCCTTTGTGTTTGCCTATCAATAGAACGTCAACCATGCACAGATTGTTCCACGCCCTATCCTAGAAGATTTTGGCGTGCTTGAAAATGATGCAAAGCTGATGAATATGTGAAGCAAGGTATAATAGCGACGTTTGGTTTCAATTTGCAATGAAAGGGTTTTACGTGAAACGGATTTTGCTTTCGATGCTGGTTGCGGTGAGCTTAGTTGGCTGTGGCGAGATTACGCGGCCTGAAAACCCGACTGTTGTGCCAACCTCAGCCACCGCAGGTGTTGATATTTCAGATGTTTCGGCAGTTATTCCTGCCTTGCCTGCTGGCTTAGAAGCCAAGCAAACCGCAAGTGGCTTGCGCTATGTCGATATTGTGGTTGGCACTGGCCCTGAAGTAATCGCTGGCTCAACTGCTGAAGTCTATTACACTGGCTACCTTAAATCAGATGGCTCACAATTCGATTCAAACGTTGGTAGCCAAGCATTTGCGGTCGAAAACGTCGGTAGTGCGATGGTTATCACTGGTTGGAATGAAGGCTTGATTGGCATGAAACAAGGTGGCAAGCGCCGCTTGATCATTCCTTCAGCCTTGGCCTATGGCGCACAAGGGCAAGGGACAATTCCTGGCAACGCCGATTTGGTGTTTGATGTTGAGGTAACTGTCGTTCGTTAGGACAACAATCAGTTCTAGCATTTTTAACCACGAAGAGCACGAAGAACACAAAGATGGGCTATCGAGTTTGGGGTATTTCAACTAAAACTCCGATAGCCCATAGCCTATAGCCATACATTCTCTGCGCTTCTGCGGTAAAGACTTGATCCACAAAGTGCCCGAATACTGAGTTTGTAGCTACAAATTATGTTCCCATAGCCAAAAGTGTAATGGTTCATCACATTAACCACCATATTTCTTTTCCACCCTTCCGTCCCGCCAGCGGGAGACGCAGGGGGCTTTAATCCCCCTGCACCCTCTCAAGGACAATTCGTGACCGAACCGCATCTGTTGATGAACCTGCGGATGGGTGGTGTTCCGTCGAAACCAACCCTTGGGATAGGGTTGCGATGCGGGAATGCTGCGGTTGCTAACGCAATGCACCAGTACATCTATGTTCTATGCTCTATGCTCTATGTTCTATGCTCTTTTGTGAACGCCGATGAAACACATCGATCACTAAGACTAAGACCAACGAGATTGCGCCAAGCAGCAAGGCAGCGCTATAGGCTCCCGCGTATTGGCGGTCGTCGAGGGCGCGGAAAATATAGACGGTTGCGGTTTCGGTGCGGCCTTGAATCCCGCCGCTAATCACCAACACCGCTCCGAATTCGCCCAAGGCGCGCGCACACGTGAGTCCTAAGCCATACAAAAAGGCCCAACGCAATGCCGGAAAGGTCACTAAGCGGAAGGTTTGCCAGCCACTTGCGCCCAAGGTTGCGGCGGCCTCTTCTTGCTTGCGCCCAAAGGCTTCGAGCACCGGCATCAATTCGCGTATCATGAACGGCAAGGTCACAAACAGGGTTGCCAAAATCATGCCTGGCAGGGCAAAGGCAATTTGCCAGCCCATGGCCTCGGTCAGCGGCTTAAGCACGCCGTTGCGGCCAAAAAGCACAATCAACGTGAAGCCCACAATCACTGGCGACATGGCAAATGGCAAATCGAGCAAGCGATTGATCAGTGCTTTGCCCATAAATTGATGGCGCACCAACACCCACGCCACCAGCGTGCCAAAGATGCCATGAATCGCCACTACCACCAAACAAATGATGATGGTCAGGCCAAACGAGCGTAGCACATGCGGGTGCTGCAAGGCTTCAAGCATTGCAGGCAGACCTTCGCGAAACGCACCAAACACAATCGCACCTAACGGGGCAATGATCAACATGCCCATATAGCCCACGACAATGCTAATTAATAGCCATTTGCGCCAGTTCATGGCTGTACCTCCTGCCGGCGGCGACTGAGCCAATCAACCAAGGTCATCGTGCCAAGCGCAATCGCCAACATCACCAATGACATGGCGCTTGCATCGCGTTGGCTGCCCGATTCGATTTCGCCATAGACGTAAATGGCGGCAGTTTGCGAGCGCAAGGGAATATTGCCAGCAACCACCACAATCGCGCCAAATTCGCCAATCGCACGGGCAAAACTCAGCAATGTGCCCGAAACCAAGGCTGGCAGCAGCGCAGGCAAGGTGACGCGCCAAAAAATTTGCCAAGCTGGCGCGCCTAAAGTAGCCGCAGCCTCTTCACTTGACCGATCAAGGTTGATCAAGACTGGCTGAACCGAGCGCACCACAAAGGGAAATGAGGTAAACAGTAGCGCCAGAATAATGCCTGAGGGGGCGAAAATCACTTTCCAGCCAAGCTGCTGATCGAGCCAGCTGCCAATCGCTGCTTGCGGCCCATACAAAATCACCAGCATCACGCCAGTGACCAAGGTGGGGATGGCAAATGGCAAATCCACTACAGCATTGAGCAGCGTTTTGCCGGGAAATTCATAGCGCACCAGCACGAAGGCGGTTAATAAGCCCATGACGGCATTAATCAACGCCATCACAAGGCCAGTCCAAATGGTGAGCCAAATCGCATGGCGGGCAATTGGCGAGCTAATGATGCTGGTGATTGATTCAACGCCAGCACCCAGCCCATCGACAACCACAACAATTAATGGCAATACCAAAAATACTGCCAAATAGGTTAAGGCAGCGCCGCGGATACTCCAACGACCCCACGGTAAACGTGGGGTCGTGCGTTCAATTGTTTGGGTTGTCATTGCTGTACCTGCGCTAGCACTTTGGCATAAACGCCGTTATCGCCAAAGTATTCAGGCGTGGCTTTGCTCCAGCCGCCAAATTCATTGATTGTAAATTGATCAGTAATGGCGGGATAGCGCTCAGCAGTGGCCTTGGCAACATCGGCATCGACCGAGCGCAAGCCAAATTCAGCAAACACTTCTTGGGCTTCGCGGCTGTGTAAGAAATTGATAAAGGCTTCGACTGCTTGGCGATTGCCATGTTTTTCAACCGATTTGTCGATCAAGGCAATCGGGTTTTCGATCAAAATGGTTGACGATGGAATGACCATTTCATATTTTTGGCCGCCTTTTTGGCCAACCAGCACTTCATTTTCATAGGTAATTGCCACATCGCCAACACCTTTTTCAAAGTTGGTGATGCTTTCGCGTGCGCCTTTGTCGAACACGACGACATTTTTGAGCACGCTGGCCAAGAAGGCTTGGGCTGCTTCGTCGTTGGCTGGCACACCAGTGACATGGCCACGCTTGGCTGCGCCATACAAGGCCAAAATATTCCATTGTGCGCCGCCGCTGGTGCGTGGGTCGGGAGTCAAAATTTGCACGCCAGGCTTGGCCAAATCGGCCCAATCTTGGATGCCTTTGGGGTTGCCTTCGCGCACTGCAAAGACCACAACCGAGGTGCTGACCATGCCCGAGTGCGTGCCAGCTTTCCAATCGTGAGTAATCAGGCCTGCATCGCTGATGCGGTTAATATCGGCTTCGAGCGAAAGCGCTGCTAAATCGGCCTCAAAACCTTCGACAATCGCCCGTGATTGCGCGCCCGAACCTTGGTAAGATTCTTCAAACTTGACCTCGCCGCCAGTATCGGCCTTCCATTTTGCTTGGAACAGTGGAATTAATTTGGCATAGGCTTCGCGCGGCGTGGTATATGCGCCCAAGGTGATGGTGGTAACTGCGCCATTGCCGCTGGTGGTGGTTGGGCTGGCTTCGCCACATGCTGCCAACAATGCGACGATTAACAAGCTCAATAAGCTAAAATGCAAACGTTTCATGCCACTGTCTCCAAAACATTCAAAGCCAGCCGTTCAGGCATTGGCTGAAGATAACTTGAACGAATAATCAAAACTGGTACGCTAAGTTGGCTCAAGAGTGGGCCAACCACGCTGCCAAGGTCGTAATTGCTGCTGTAGGCTCCCAGTGGCGCGCCAACAATTACCAGATCATAGCCCCCGCGTTTGATCTCGGCATTGATGGTTTGCGCGATGTTGCCAACCAGCACTTTGCTGTCGGTCACAACTTCATGGCGACGTAAACTAGCGGCGCTGCTTTGTAAAAATCGCTCGAGGCGGTCAATATCGTTGGTTTGGGTTGCTACCGAAATCAGGGTTGCGCTTGCGCCCACCGATCCCAGTAAGCGTCCGGCAAACGCTACATCTTCTTTGCTTGGCTCGCCATCGCTTAGGCAAATAAGGGCTTTGCTGCATGCTTTGGCGGTTGGTGGCACGAGCAGTACATGCTGTTGGGCCACGCTCAATAATTGGGTTGCATCACGTTCTGCATTGCGTGCTTCCGTGCCGAGCACCACAATATCGCAGGGTTCGTGTTCGGTTTCGCGGCGCACAGTTTCGCTCAAACTGGTGGTTGATAAACGGGTTTGTAGATGCGGCAAGCCAGCGCCAAGCTGCTCACGCACTGCTTGGATGCGAGTGCGCAACCCAGCTTCGTTACCATCGCGGGCTACGACCGTCGCGCGGGCATGAGCCAAACGTGCCAAGTTGCCACCGATATTCAAGGCTGTTTCGGCGACTGGCTGGCTATCGGAAATCATTAAGACATTCAGGCCACGTTGGCTGAGGGCATGCAAACGGCGCACGCCGATCCACAATTGATCGCCGCTGTGAATTGGCAAATTACGGGCTTCATCTGGGTTACGCAGGGCATCGATCAAAATTGCGTGCTCGCCAAAAGGCCGCACTGGCGCAATCGAGTGCACGTCGGGCAACGCTGGCAAACGCAGGCGAATCCGTTCAAATGCACCAACAAAGGTTTGGGTTTCGACGGTGGCTTGGCCTAGCGATGGCGAGCGCAAGGCAGCTTCGGTTTTGGCCAAAACCACATCTTCTGGGCGAATGACGACTTGCACGGCAGGATGATGCTCGGCGGTGCTTGATGTTTGCAGCGGGAAGGTCATCGACCCAACTTGTACCCCAACATCGTTGCACTGGCCAAGCAGCACATTGGCGCTGCCAAGGAAGGTGGCGACAAATTCAGTTTGTGGGCGTTGATAGAGTTCATTGGGCGTGCCAACTTCGAGCAAACGGCCCATATTCATCACGCCAAGTCGGTCGGCCAATTCAAAGGCTTCTTCTTGATCGTGGGTCACGAAAATCGTCGTAATGCCCAGTTCGCGTTGAATGCTGCGCAAATTGCGGCGCAAATCGGTGCGAATTTTGGCATCGAGTGCGCCAAATGGCTCGTCGAGCAGCAAAACTGCTGGGTTGTGGGCCAAGGCGCGGGCTAAGGCTACCCGTTGTTGTTGGCCGCCAGAAAGTTGGCGTGGCAAACGCTTGCCCAAGCCTGCCAAGCCGACGAGTTCTAATAATTGGTCGCGGCGTTCGCTGCGTTGCTTGCGCTCGACCTTGCGAATGCGTAAGGCAAATTCAACATTTTCGGCGACTGTCATATGTTCAAACAGCGCATAATTTTGGAAAACAAAGCCCACATCGCGGGCCTGAGGATTCAAATCGGTAACATCGCGGCCATGGAGCACAATCCGGCCAGTATCGACTGGAGCCAAGCCTGCGATCATGCGCAAAATCGTGCTTTTGCCACTTCCGCTCGGGCCTAGCAACACAAAAAATTCAGCATCATGAATTTGTAATGCCACTTTATTGACCACCGCATGTTGCTCGTAGCGTTTGGTCAGTTGATCAAGCACAATCGACATCGCACCCTCCTTATGGTTCCAAGCATGTTCCAGCTATGTTCCAATTCGGTTCCAAATTGGCTAACTGGCGCGTCGTTGGGCTAGTTGCCTGTTTGATCGATCAACCGAGCGCATCCGTGGGTGATGCTGCTAGGCGGGTTGGCCATACCGCATAGGCGTTCCAATTCAATCAAACGTGTGGTGTTTCTAGCTACTCTTATCATCACACCTGCCAATTCCAAAGCTTGTTCCAAAAGAGGGGTCAGGATTCAGGGGCGAGGGGCCAGTTTGCGGGAACCGCGAAGAACACGAAGAGCACGAAGGATGGAGAACTGTCGAAACCAAAAAGAGGGGTCGGGATTCAGGGGCGAGGGGCTTTAACCCTGTGGTTTTCCATAAACAATAGTCGGCTCCCCCTCGCCCGCGCCACGGGAGAGGGGTTGGGGTGAGGGCATGTTTTGCTGATTCAAAAATTTTGTGCTATTGTGTGAGCAATTACAGATAACAACCGCTAGGGGTGCCACATGGCTGAGATTTCGCAACGGCGAAAGACCCTCTGAACCTGATCTCGTTAGCACGAGCGAAGGAAAGCGGCGTGGTTTAATCCCGCCGTGCGCGGGATTTTTGCATGTGGTCTCTAGCCAATGTTCAAGGAGTTTATTCGTGAAACGTTGGTTACTTAGTTTTTTAACAATCAGTTCATTGGTTTTAGCTGGCTGTGGTGCGGCGGCTACGCCAACTGCTGAAACGGCGGTCGAACCTACGCCAGCCACAACCGCTGCGGCTGAGGTTACGCCAGCAGCCACCCAAGCCACCCAAGCGCCCACCGATAGCGGCCAATTTGCTGGCCAAACCTTGGTCGTGGTTTCGCACGATAGCTTTGCGATTAGCAGCGAAGTTATTTCGGGCTTTGAAGAAATGACCGGCGCGACCGTGCAGATTCTCGAATCGGGCGATGCTGGCGAGGCGCTGAACAAGAGCATTTTGGCCAAAGGCGCACCCTTGGGCGATGTGTTGTATGGCGTTGATAATACCTTTTTGAGCCGCGCGCTTGATGCAGATATTTTCGAAGCCTATGCATCCAAAAATCTTGAGCAAATTCCTGCTGAATTAAAGCTTGATGCTCAAAATCGGGTTTCGCCAGTTGATGTTGGCTATGTCACAATTAATTATGATAAAGCTGCTGTGGCCGAAGCTGGCCTGAGCTTGCCAACCGATTTGCGCGATTTGACCAAGCCTGAGTGGAAAGGCAAGTTGGTGGTTGAAAATCCAGCCACATCATCACCTGGTTTATCATTTATGTTGGCCACGATTGGCCACTTTGGCGAGAGCGGCGAATATACGTGGCGCAACTTCTGGAGCGACTTGCGCGCCAACGAAATTAAAGTCGCCAGTGGCTGGGAAGAAGCCTACTATGGCGATTTTAGCGGAGCTAGCGATGGCCAATATCCGTTGGCCGTGAGTTATGCCACCAGCCCTGCCGCCGAAGTGATGTTTGCCACAACGCCTTTGACCGATGCGCCAACTGGTAATTTGTTGTTGCCTGGTGCTTCGTTCCAACAAATTGAATTTGTGGGCTTGTTGAAAGATGCCAAAAACCCAGAATTGGGCAAAGCATGGATCGACTATATGCTCAGCGACGCATTCCAAAGCGATATTGGCGGCCAGATGTTTGTGTATCCTGCTTTGCCAAGCGCCAAAGTGCCTGCTGAATTCGACCAATATGCCCAAGTGCCAAGCGAAGTTGTGACGCTTGCGCCAGCCGATATTTCGGCCAACCGCGAGCGCTGGCTCAACGAATGGCAAGAAACTGTGCTGCGCTAAAAAAACAAACATCCCCTGCAATTCCAAGCTGGTTGCAGGGGATGTTTTTGGTTTAACAGGCTTTTTTAGTCGCCAGTGGTTTTGACTGCTGGCCAATCGCCAACCATCAAGCCGCCGACAGCGCCGATCAATGCGCCGAAGCCACCACCGAGCAAATATTGGCCGGTAACGCTTGCCAAGCCCAAGCCGATCAAGACACAGAAGGCAACGCCAACGAGAATCCGTTTAAGCCGACCAAGCATAGTCAGCGAGATAATCGAATTGGCGCTGATTGAATCGTTGCCAGTGCTGGCTGGTGCGGCTGGTTTTGCTGCGACAGGAGCGGCAGCAGTTGCTGGCGCGGCGGCAGGTGTGGCGGCAACCACAGGTGCAGCGGCGGCAGGCGCTGGCGTAGCGGCGACAACTGGCGCAGCAGGTGCATCAGCGGCAGCAGCTTTTTTCGCAGCCCGAATTGCTTCCAAGCGTGCTTTTTTATCATCCGACATATTGGCACCAACCGCAGCAGTTGCGGGAGCCTCGGTGGTTGCCGCTACGACCGGCGCAGCAGGTGCAGGTGCAGCCGCAGGCGCTTCGCCTTCAGCAGCTTTTTTAGCGGCATTGGCTGCGCGAATCGCATCGAGCCGCGCCTTTTTTTCATCGCTTGTATCAGCCATGTGCGTCCCTCAGATAGCAAAGATTAAATTGATCGACAAGTGTTGTTACGATAGCACGTTATTTTCAATCGCAAACAAGCCAGTAATCCTCAACTCATTGAGTTAAGGCTTCCAACTCGCGCTGTATTGTATCATGCTTGGTTGGTCTTGGTGCAGCTATTTGGTGAGGAAAAATCAGTTCCGTTGAGCCAGCCGTGCCGTTCCACCCAAGAGCACGGCTGACCTTTTCGGATTGAGAGGAAACGCACCTGTAGTATGCCGCCAACAGATGAGTATTAGGTGAGGATGATGTCAATGGGCGATTAAGATTCTTGACCGGTTGCTTAACCAAATTCTCAGCATCTGATCTATACTTGGGCCGTTGTGGTTCGTCAAAGGAGACAGCAATGGGCTTGGTCGAAAGTATTATGAATTTTAGCGAAGGCCGTCGCACGGAGGTTGTGCACGCCATTCGTGATGCAATTACGGCAGTTGCTGGAGTGCAATTGCTCGATGTTCAATCTGACGCTGATCATAATCGCACGGTGATTAGCTTTGCAGGCGAAGCCGAGGCGGTTGGCGAAGCTGCCTTCCAAGCCACGCGCACTGCCCAAGGCTTGATTGATCTGGATACGCATCGCGGCGAGCATCCACGCATCGGCGCGACCGATGTTGTGCCGTTTGTGCCGTTGGGCCAAACCAGCATGAAGCAATGTGTAGCCTTGGCGCGCAAAGTTGGCAAGCGGATTGGCGAAGAGCTGGGGATTGCGGTCTATCTTTATGAAGAGGCTGCCACCCGCCCCGAACGCCAGAATTTGGCCGATGTACGCAAAGGCGAATACGAAGCTTGGCGCAAAGCAGTTGGGGTTGATGCTGCTCGCGAGCCAGATTTTGGCCCAGCCGTAGCCACCCCCGCTGGAGCAACCGTCGTCGGCGCACGCCAACCATTAATTGCCTACAATATCTATTTAAATACAACCGATGTTGAGATTGCCAAAAAAATCGCCAAATCGATTCGCTATCTTGGCGGTGGTTTGCGCTATGTCAAAGCTTTGGGCTTGCTGGTCGATGGCCGCGCTCAAATCTCGATGAACTTGGTGAATTTCCGTGGCACGCCAATTCATCGGGTGCAAGAATTGGTGCGGGCCGAGGCTATGCGCTATGGCGTGACGATTACCGAGGGCGAAGTGATTGGGCTGGTGCCGCAAGATGCGCTGTTTGATGCCGCCGAGCACTATCTGCAACTCAACAATTTTCGCCGCGACCAAGTGCTTGAGGCCAAATTGGCCGCGCCAAGTGGCGATAATTGGCTGCCAAATAGCACCTTGCAAGCCTTTGCTGCTGGTACGCCAACGCCTGGTGGCGGCTCGGCGGCAGCGTTGGCTGGGGCTTTGGCTGGCTCGTTGGGCCAAATGGTGGCCAATTTAACGGTTAGTCGCAAAAAATATGCAGCCGTTAAGCCAATTATCGCCGCCGCCTTGGAGCGCGTGAGCGAAGCAACAACAAATTTGGGCAAATTGGCTTTGGCTGATAGCGCAGCATTTAATGCGATCAGCGTTGCCCGTAAATTGCCCGACGATCAAGCTGATCGGGAGCAACAAATGGCTGCCGCGATTGTGCATGCCTGCGAAATTCCCTTGCAAGTTGCCCAACAAGCTGCTAGTTTGTTTGCTGATTTGCAGCTTTTGGCGACCCAAGGCAACGTCAATGCACGCACCGATGCCCAAGTTGGCGGCTATTTGGCCTATGCGGCGGTGAATGGTGCTTGCCTAAATGTGCTGGTTAATCTTGGCGATTTGAGCGATAGCCAACAACGCGACGTGTTCAGTGCTAAGGTTGCCACCTTGCGCCAACAGGCTGAACAAGGCTTGCAACAATTGGTGACACTCTAAGCAGGGTTATGCTACAATGAGCACATAGATCAACTTCTGCGTATCGCGAGGAGATTTTTCAATGGCTCGTTGGCTTCTGATTGTCGTTGGCTTGGCTGCTTTGGTGCGCGTCATCGACTTACAACGTAAACTTGATGCCGCCCGATCCCGTGGCGATATGTACCGCGACATCTCAGCCCGCCTTGATCGTCAATTGGCGGACTTGCAAAAGCAAGCTAAAGCCTAAAACTCTTAGGCAATTAAACGAGCCGATCAATCAACCAATGCATGGTTATTGATCGGCTTGGCATTTAATCGGTCTTGCGGCGGAGTATCAGTCGGCCATCAGGCGCTCATCAGATCGGCATACTGGCGTAGCATGAAGTTATTGAGTACGCTGCCTCTGGAAACACAAGCCCATGGAGGTCGCCATGCTGACGACATTATTTTTTGTTGCGCTCCTGCTTGTGGCATTAGCCGCATTGCCCTATGTTTCGCGCTCAACACCTGTGGTCGAGGACGACAGCGATGAGCCACAATTACGCATGAAGCCGACGCGCCAGCGCTAAGGCGCTTTCACGATCGGTCACTTCGCCAGCTGCTTGAGCCTCACGAATTGCCTCAAGCAACGCTCCAATTTGCGGGCCAGCTGGCAAACCTAGCTCTTGCATCAACGTGTGCCCATCAACCAAGGGTGCACGTTTTTGTTGGGCCTCGGCATCCCAGTGAAACCCAAGCATTGCGTCTGTCCAAGCGGCTTGGTAGGCCCAATGATGTTCTTGTAGTAACGGCCCGCGCGTGGCCATATGGTCGGCCAAGGCGTGTAATAGGGTATCAACCGCGCTTTCCTTTAAATCGCGAAAGAAGCGATAGGCCGCTTTGGCGCTGGTTTCTGGCTGCGAATAGAGCTGGCCTGGCCGCATATGCCCCGCAATCACCTTACCCATATATTCAATTTCTTGGTTGCTAAAGCGCAAGCGTTGATACACGCCGCGGGCAATTTCGGCCCCAACTGTTTGATGTTCATGAAACGAGACGCTACCATCGGGCTTATCGACACGGGTTGCAGGCTTGGCACAATCGTGCAAGAGGATGGCCATTTTCCAGAGTGCCCGATGACTGGCGGTGTTGCCGATGGGCTGCTGAATTTGAGCCACAACCTGAGCGGCCCATTGCAGTTGCAAGCTTAAATTTGGCAGCATGCGCAAAGTTGCTGGCTGTTGAAAAAAGGCTGGTGGATGCCAATCATCGGCAAGGGCTGGCGGCGCTGGTGGGGCTGGCTGTTGATCGTGCTCCAACTGGGCGAGCAGCCATTCGCCTGCCGTAATTGTTTCGAGCGAATGTTCCCACACATCCAAAAAGTGAATATTGGGCTGGGTGTGGTGGTACATCGGGCGAATCTCAGGAATAATGCTTGGTAAAAGATTAGCTCGATCTAAATAGCGTAGCCAACTAGCGCTCCAGCGAGTAGCCAAAATTGCCAATAGTTCAACGCGCACTCGTTCAACGGCGACTTGGGTGATTGTTTCGGCGTGCGCCCGAATCGCCTGATCGGTTGCTGGATCAAGCTGCCAGCCAAGTTGGGCGGCGATGCGCACGGCCCGCAGCATGCGCAAGGGGTCGTTGGCCAAGGCGTTGGCTTGCACCATGCGCACGGTTGCGCTTTGAATATCGGCTAAGCCAGCGTGGGGATCGATCATCTGGCCAAGTTGAGCCTGCTCGAAGAGCGGTGCGGCCATGGCATTAATCGTAAAATCACGATCAGCCAAATCGCCAGCCAAATCGGCGGCCCGCAAATGCGCCAGATCGAGATAGTTGCCATCGTGCAACACGACGCGGCCAATATCGCGCGCTGCATCAAGCACCACCAAACTGGCGTTGAGCTGGTTGGCAAGGGTTTGGGCTAAGGCAATTGCTGGTTGATCGACAACTAAATCAACATCCTGCAAGGCCCGCCCAATCACCAGATCGCGCAGCGTGCCGCCAACGACCCAGGCTGGTCGCGCGCCGAGCAATTGTTTGAGCACGCTCAAGGCTTGGCGTAAACTTAAATAATCCGCAGTTTGGGGAAACTGAATCTGACTGATCTGCATATAAAACTCACTTTAGGCAGCTATGCTCTATAATTGTTGGATAATCGAACCACAGAATGGCGAAAGGAATAAAGGCAATGAGTTTGACCGTAACGCAAACGGCGCTTGATGGCGTTGTCATTATTAAACCAAGCGTGTTTGCCGATGAACGCGGCTTCTTCCTTGAAACATACCACCAGACTAAGTTTGCTGAACTCGGTCTGCCTACTGATTTTGTGCAGGATAATCACTCACGTTCCAAGCAAGGCGTGCTGCGCGGCTTACATTATCAAGATGAGCGCCAGCCAATGGATAAATTGGTGCGTTGTAGCGTTGGCAAAATTTTCGATGTGGCAGTGGATTTGCGGGTGGGTTCGCCGACCTTTGGCCAGTGGGTTGGGGTGGAACTCAGCGCCGATAACTTTTTACAATTTCTGATTCCTTCGGGCTTTGGCCATGGCTTTGTGGTGCTCTCGGAGTTTGCCGAAGTGCAATATCGCTGTACAGGCTTATATGCTCCCGAAACCGAGGGCGCGGTGCGCTGGAACGATCCGCTCATTGGCATCGAGTGGCCAATGAGCGAACCAACGCTCTCTGGTCGCGACCAAGCTGCAATGGGCCTCGAAGCCTATTTGGAGAATCCGGCGTTTCGCTATCGCGGTTAGTTTTCCCTGTTTCTCGAGCTATTTGGTGGTGATCAGATATAGATACCGTCTGATCACCATCCTTCCATCCTGCCTCAAGGCGGAAAATGCAAGGAAGCCTCCTTACTAAGGGTATGTTGTTATCTATCATGTGTTATCACCACCCTTCCGTCCCGCCTCAAGGCGGGAAACGCAGGGGGGTTTCAGCCCTTTCGGGGGTAGGTTTTTAAGCATTAAGGAATGACGCATCAGCGAACCTGCGGTATGATCGGGGTGTCAAGAACCAATCAAGCACC
>NZ_JAFBCZ010000003.1 GCF_016907925.1 Herpetosiphon giganteus
CATCACGTGGAAACTCCCTGCCTTTCGGACGCTTGACTATGAACGGGTTGTCGTCCCATTGCCCGTTCTTGGGCTGGATGTCATGCAGTAAGGGGGTTGGGGGGTGAGGGAATTGTCGATTACAAAATTCCGTAGCGGGCGCGCCAAAAATCCAACACTTCTTGGACAATTTGCTCCATGCCGATTTGTGGCTCCCAGCCAGTGGCTTGGCGCAACTTGCTATTATCGCCCTGCAAAATTGGCTCATCGACAGGCCGCAAACGGCTTGGATCGAGCCTAACTTCGATTGGCACGCGGCCAAAGCGCTGCACTAAATCAACAATATCGCTGATGCGTGTCGCTACGCCAGAACAAAGATTATAGACCTCGCCCGCTGGCGCTTTTTCGAGCAGCAACCACAAGGCCCGCGCCACATCGCTAAAATGGCTAAAATCGCGCTGTGGCTCCAAATTGCCAACGTGCATCACTGGCTCGCTCTGGCCTGCCTCGATTGCTGCCATTTGCTGGCAAAAGGTCTGAATCGAACAGCGATCACCTTGGCGTGGCCCAACGTGATTGAATGAGCGGGTGACGACCACATGCAAGCCATACGATTGATGATATTGCAAGCCCAACATTTCGGCGGCGGCTTTGCTCACGCCATACGGGCTGCCTGGGCGCAACGGGTGGCTCTCTTTAATTGGCACATCAGCAGGATTAACGATGCCATATTGGGCGCTGGTGCAGGCAATGTGCAACCGAGCTTGGGGTACGTTGGTGCGCAAGGCCTCTAAAATGTTCAACGTGCCTTCGGTGTTGGCGCGCAAGGTGGTAACTGGCGCATCCCACGAGGCGCTGGGGTAGCTTTGCGCCGCAAGGTGAAACACCCGATCTGGCTGAACGCGGCGCATCAAGGTTGCCATCGAGAAGCTATCTTCAATATCGCCTTCGTGCAAGGTTACGTTGCCCTGCAAATGCTCAATCGGGCGTGGATCAGAGCGCCAACGCTTGAGCGCATGAATCTCAAGATCGGGCAAGGTTAATAAATAATCGGCCAGAAAACTACCAACTGGCCCAGTAATGCCAGTAATTAAAACACGCATCAGAGTTCCTCAGTAGGGACGTAACAGCGCAGCAAGGTCACTGAGTTGGCGACTTCGTAGGTGTATGCGCCCAAACTTGCTGGCAAAACCAAGGTTGTGCCCAGCGTTAGCTCCCAAACCCCATGGAATGAGCGCAATGTGGCCGCACCATCGATTACGGTGATAATTTCGAAGCTGGTGGGCAGGGTTGCCGAATCGGCCCGCCCATGCAATTGCCAACGCTCCATGGCAAAGTAGCGGCATTTAACCAACAGGGTGCGACGCGAATCAAGCTGGGTTGGTGGCGTTTCGGCTGGCTCAGCAGCCCGATAATCCAACACATCAAGCGCCTGTTCGATGTGCATTTCCCGTGGTCGGCCATAATCGTAAATTCGATAGGTCAGGTCGGAAGTTTGCTGAATTTCAAACAGCATCACGCCAGCGTTAATGGCGTGGATCGTGCCAGCAGGCACAAAAATTGTGGTTCCAGCATGGGCTGGCACGGAGCGCAATAATTCGGGCAAGCGCTCGGCTTCAATCAATTCCCTACATTCTTCGCGGCTGGTTGCACGCTTAAAGCCATGAATCAATTGAGCATTGACTTCGGTTTGCAGCAAATACCAGGCTTCGGTTTTGCCGTTGAAGCCACTCGCGGCCTCGACCGTATGGGCATAGTCATCGTCGGGATGCACTTGCACCGACAGATGATCGGCGGCATCGATAAATTTGGCCAAGAGCGGAAACTGGCTGCCTGAGCGCTCAAATGAGACGCTGCCAAGCAACAATGCGCCGTATTGTTCGGCCACAGCGGCCAAGGTTTGGCCTTGTAGTGGGCCATCAGCGATGCGATTTTCGGCATAGACCAGCCAAATTTCGCCGAGTGGGCTTGGGGCAGCGGGCAGATTCAGCCATTGAGCTAAGCGATTGCCGCCCCAAACACGGCTATCGTAGCGGGCTTCAAGTTGGAGAGGTGGTAAGGTTTTGGCTTCCATAATTTAATACTTCTTCGCGATCGCAACGACGCTGAGGATCACCCCAGCGCCGCTCCTGAGATCAATCGTGATAACGCTAGCGATGAATAAAACTTGTCCAAGTGCGATATTCGCGGCCTTCAAAGGTTGCAACAATTTCAACTGGAATCGTGCCAATTGGCAGATCGCGCACATGGAACACAAAACTGGCAGTTCCATCAAGCCCGGTTGTATGGCCAGTGCCTGGAATGCGTTCGTTGCCAATATAGCGGTAGATATTGACAAACGCTGGGTGCGCAGCCTCGCCATTGACAATCAAGCGCACACAAATAACTTCATCTTCTGGCGGGCTGACCACGGGCAACGTCGCCCAAGCTTGAATGCCTTCGACTGGCGCTGGCACATTGATATGGCAAGGCCGATCAGGGAATGGCACATTGATCGGAATTGGCAAGACCGCTGTTGGAATCGCGGTTGGTTGAATTGGCTCTGGCGTGGGCGAGACTGGAATAATTGGCGTAGCGGTTGGGCGTGGTGGTTGCTCGCGATTGCGATACTCAGACCCCACCAAACCCAAAACAATCAAGTTGCTTTGGTGCAATTCCATACGCCCGCGCTCAAACCATTGAAACGAAATAGGATTGCCCGCCGGATCGCGCCCAATCAAGAGTGGACTAATCGGCAAGCCAAAAATTTCGAGGCTGGTTGCGCCTGGGGTTGTGCCAACCGTTTCCCATTTGGTGCGAAACGGCTCACACACATTAAAGCCAGTGCGCTCGAAATAGCGACACCCAGCGCGTGCTGTTTCCCGTTCATTGCGCACAAGATACAGCTCTGCGCCTAAACGGCCAAGCTCTACTTCGAATTGGCGCGAGTGCTCAGGATGATATTCAAAGCGCGCCCGCTCAAAATATTGCGCTGTAAAAATGCCATTGCTGGTTGTTTCGCGAATTTCAGCAGTAATTGGATAGCCGAATTGACTCAGACCGCCGTTGGTCTCCCAATAGCGCCGAAATGCCCCGTTGATACAAAAGCTGGTTGTTGAAAAACAGAGCGGTTGTTCAACTGCAGGCGGATTATCATCTTCGGGATTTTGGGCGGCAACTGGCTGCCAGCGCCAACTTGCCACACTGATACAGATGATCATCAAGCCTAGACCAAAGGCGAGCCGCCAACGGTGCATACGTCAATCCCCCTCAACTATGGTTGGCTTGTTTGAACACTTAATGTTGTCAGGCGGGCGCGTAAGGCCAGCATTGCCGCTAAATTGCGCATCAAACGATAGCCAAAAATTGGATCGTGCTCACAATGATTCAGAATCGCAGCTTGCGAGATGCAAATCACTCGCACGCCTGCATCGCCTGCTTGGAGGCGGGCCGAACGCACCCCGCCATCGACCAGCGCCAATTCGCCAGCAATTTCATCAGCAAACAAGGTTGCCAATTTACGCTCTGGCCCTTCCGACCCAATCGTTTTTGGGTCGAGCCAAACTTCCAAATGGCCCCGAATTACCACATACAGATCGTTTTCGCTGGCTTGTTGCGCCGAAAGCACAACCGCAGGGTCGCATTGCTGAATCTGGGCGTGATTGGCCAAAAAATCGAGATCAGCGGGGCGCATTTGTTCAAATAATGGAACATCGGCTAAACGCTGGGCGATTTCGGCTGGGGTTGGTTGCTCAGCTGAATCTGGGGGCAGTGCCATATGGCCTCCAAACTAGGTTCATGCCTGTATTCTAGCGGTTCTTGCAGCGATCAGCAACATTGCGCCAATTTTGGCGTACAATGCTGATAGACCATTGTTCATCCCCCCAAATTGGCAACAAAATATGTTAATATCCCCATACTGCCGATTTTGGTGGGACTCTGGAACTATATCATGCGGCGCGATTATGGCATAGTCTGTGCTTTATAGCTAGCCATACACACAATTGGATTTAAAGAGACACAGTACAAACAACTAAAAATAGGAGGTCACAGGGTGCACTGTCCTCATTGTAACGCACCCTGTCGCTACATAGGTGAGCAACGGGGCGCAGAAAAATATAGTCGTGGCCGGAAGATGTTGTTGTGGACGTGTGTTGCCTGTGGTTCAACATTAAGCCAATTGGTGGATGAGGATACTCCGATTCCAGCAGTTGGCACGCTTTCCTCGCAGCAACAAACCAAAACAACCGTCGTTAGTGGTCGCTCTGCACGAGACTAAGTTGCTGGGCATCAAATGTTAGATCGAGCGTTTGGCCTTGGCTCAATTGATAGCTGCTTGGGAGATCAAGCTGGAGCAATCCATGCTGATAGCGCCAAGCGATTCGTTGATAACTGCCACGGAAGCTCTGCTCGACCACAATGCCCTGAAAACTTTGGTTAGCCGTTTGGGCGATTTGGGCTGCTTCAGGCCGAATCAACAGATAAGCGGCATTGGTTTGCGAGCTTTGAATTTGGAATGGGCCTAAATTGGTTTCTACTGCTTGCAATTCAGGGCTGAGGCTGGTTTGCTGCTCAATTGGCAACAAATTGGTCAAGCTCAGAAAACGGGCAACAAAGGCGGTTTTGGGTTGCTGATAGATCGCTTGGGGCGTGGCAAGTTGGATGATCTGACCTGCATTCATTACCGCCAAGCGATCAGCAACCACAAAGGCCTCATTCTGATCATGGGTCACGTAGATCGCCGTAACTTCTGCTGCCTTGATAATCTGGCGCAATTCCTCGGTTAAGCGTTCGCGCAAGGTTCGATCCAACGATCCCAGTGGTTCATCGAGCATCAATAATTGCGGGCGGGGCGCTAACGAGCGCGCCAAGGCAACCCGCTGGCGCTCGCCACCAGATAATTCCTGCACTGACCGCTGTTGATAGCCCACTAAGCCTACTAGTTCCAGCATTTCGGCCAGCCGCTGTTGGCGCTGGGCTTTGGCCATGCCTTCCATCCGCAAGCCAAATTCAATATTCTCGCCAACATTGCGATGGGGAAAGAGCGCCCAATCTTGAAACATCAGGCCAAAATTGCGCCGATGAATCGGAATGGGATTGAGCGGCTGACCATGCAACAACAACTGGCCTTGATCCGCAGATTCAAGGCCAGCAATAATCCGTAAGAGGGTTGATTTACCACAACCACTGGGGCCAAGCAAGGCCAGAATTTCACCCCGATTGAGCGTTAGGTCAATATCACGTAAGACAAGTGTTTGTTCAAATTGCTTACGAATGCCTTGCATATGCAACATAGTTTGTTTATCCACGACTGCGTTGAGTAAGGCCAATGCCGAGCAGCAGTATAGCAAGAATCGCCGCACCAAGCCACCACGTGTTTTGCGAATTTGAGCCAGTGCTGGTATCGGGCAAGACTGCGGGAATAACCGTTGGCGTGGCGGTGCTGCCGCTACCTTGTTCTGGGGTAAGCGTGGCAATTGCCTCAATCGTGGCGGTGCTGCTAATTGCAATCGTGGGAGTTGTAATTATCACTTCGGTGGCGCTGACCACACTGGTCGCCGTTGCTTGATTAATTGCGGTTGCCGCTGGGGTTGGGCGCGGCGTGCGGGTTGGCGTTGCGGTAGCAGGCCCAGCAATAATCCGAATTGGCACATCGTCGGCAGCAGGCGCAAGATTATTGCCAAAGCTATCGCCAGCACCCACGACTCGCGCGCTGTTGGTGGTTTGCTCGATGCCTTTGAGCGCCGTAAAGACTGTCGTGATTGAGATAAATTCGTTGGGTGGTAGGCGAACTGGGCGCGGCGGCGTAAGCAGATTGGCCCAGGTTAATTTGCCTGGCTCAATCGTATCGGGCATTGGCTCCGAGGCGATAAATTGCAACGCAGTTGGATCAAACGTATCTTCCAACGGCAAACTCACCACATCCACGAGGCCAGCATTTTGCACGCGAATCGTGAAGGTGATACGTTGACCAGCTTGGGGCAACACGCCGGCATCGAGGGTTTTTTCGAGTGGCGTATTGCCGCCAACTGCTTCATTATCGTGCTCGGCCTCGCCATCGCCCACCAAATTGCCTAATGAATCGTAGGCATCGTGGGTTGCAGCGTGGTTAACCACCCGTGGCGAGGGGTGTTCAGCAGTAAAGCGCACCAAAATCACCACTTGCTCGCCTGGCGCGAGCGGCCCTGTGGTTGCCAGAATATTATCCCAATTGATCACGCCAGTGCTGGCGTTGTGGCTATCTTCTGCTGGCGTAGCGTTGATATAGGCCAAAACCGAGCGATCGTAGGTATCGACGACTGGCAAGGTGATCACGGTGGTATGCCAGTTATTGGTGATGGTAATTGCAAAGGTCAGGGTTTCGCCAACCATTACCACATTGCTCGATTTGAGCAAGGTTTTTTCAACTCGCAAGCCATTGCTTTGGGCAGCAGCAGGCCGAATTGAATGGCCAAAAAATAGAACTCCGACTACCAACAGAAAAAGTGCGGTCGTTATGGCCAACAATAATCCAAACATGCGCGAACGAAGCATCGTTTTGCTCCTTGGCGAGAATTAAAAAGTGGTTAAATACTACCATAGAACGTATCAAGCGTTGTAGAGGCTATAGGTTTTTGGCTGTTGGCTGGCGGAGATTTGGTTGGAAATATGATTAATGAAGGAGACGAAGAGCAGGAAGCACGGAAACCGCGAAGGACACGAAGAGCGCGAAGGTTAAGTTTTTCGCCACAGATTGGCACAGATTTTTCTGATTATCTTCTTGCCAACCCATAGCCAATAGCCAAGAGCCATGCGCCGCTGCGTTAAAACGTGAATAATGAAGTTTTTTCGCCACAGATTGCACAGATTCCACAAATGATTATTTTCACCACCCTTCCGTCCCGCCTCCAGGCGGGAGACGCAGGGGGTTTTCAGCCCCCTGCACCCCCAAATATTTACTTTTTGGATTATCTGTGTTTGTCCCAATGAGACAATATTTGCTCTGCGCCTCTGCGTTAAAATGTGAGCCATAAACTTTTTTGCCACGAATTTCCCGAATGATTATTTTTGCAACCAATAATTCTTCCGCTAGCCCATAGCCTGATCCCTGACCCCTGACCTCTACTCTGTATGTTCTATTGCTCTATGTTCTTACTGCCCTTTTTGACATTCATCCGTGAGACGGGTAGAATCGCGATAGCCTACGAGTTCACTCGAACAGGAGTCAATTGTGTCCGCATATTTGGTCACTGTTTGCCCACGCGAGGCCGACAACCACGAACGGCTGTACCTTCTCGCTGGCGATCTTTCCTCAGAAGATGTCCAACGCCTGACCCTCGAATTATTGCATGACCCCGTTGCTCATACTGCTACTTGGCAAGCGCTCGACGCTGAGCTTGCTGCGCCCAAAGCTGGAGCATTGGTGGAGATTGCCTTTCGCCCAGGCGTGACCGATAACGAAGCTGAGACGATTTTAGTTGGCGCGCGCCATATTGGGATTACTGGCTTGAAACAGGCCAAAACCCTGCGCCGCGTCTATGTGTCCGCTGGCCAAGACGAAGCTGTTTTGCGTCAATACGCTGGTGAACATCTGTTAAATGATTTGATTGAAACTGCTTATATAACGCTTGAAGCTCGTAGCGCTGAACGCTTGCAGTTTTATCAACACCTATTGCAACTTCCTGCGCCACACACGCCTACTGTCACCCGCGTGGCCTTGCGTGGCGTTAGCGATAGCGAACTCGAACGGATTAGCCGTGAAGGTATTTTGGCCTTGAGTTTGGCCGAAATGCAGGCAGTTCGCGATTATTTTGAAGATTTGGGCCGCGACCCAACCGATGGTGAGCTTGAAACCCTTGCTCAAACGTGGTCAGAACACTGCCGCCACAAAACCTTCCGCGCCACAATCAGCTACCAACAAACTGGCTCGGATGGTGCGATTGACCCAGCTTTGCACCCCGCCTTGGCTGAACTCAACGCCGCCAACGGCGCGACGATCAATGGCCTGCTTAATCATTATTTGCGCAGCGCCACCGATGCGGTCAGCAATGCAGCCTTGCTCTCGGCATTTGTCGATAATGCAGGCATCGTCGCCTTCGACGAGAATTATGAAATTTCCTTCAAGGTCGAAACCCACAATCACCCTTCAGCGCTTGAGCCGTTTGGCGGCGCAAATACTGGGGTTGGTGGGGTTGTACGCGATGTGTTGGGGGTTTCTGCCAAGCCAATCGCCGTGACCGATGTGCTTTGTTTTGGCTACCCCGACTTGCCTGAAAGCGAGCTTTCACAGGGTGTGTTGCACCCACGACGGATTCGCGAAGGCGTGGTGGCTGGCGTGCGCGATTATGGCAACAAACTTGGTATCCCGAATGTCAACGGGGCAGTTTGGTATGATCATGGCTACACCGCCAACCCGTTAGTCTTCTGTGGCACATTGGGCATTGCGCCACGCGGCAGCCACCCACGCGGTGTTCAGCCTGGCGATGCAATTGTGGTGATCGGCGGGCGCACTGGCCGTGATGGCATTCACGGCGCAACGTTCTCTTCGGTAGAATTGACCCACGACACCGCCGAAACCGTTGGCGCTGCGGTGCAAATTGGCGATCCCGTCACCGAAAAAACCGTGATCGATGTGTTGTTGCAAGCCCGCGATTTGGGCTTGTATAGCGCAATTACCGATTGTGGCGCGGGCGGGCTTTCCTCGGCGGTTGGCGAAATGGGCGAAGAAACGGGCGCAGTTGTCGAATTGCGCGACGTGCCGCTCAAATATGCTGGCCTGCAACCTTGGGAAATTTGGATCTCTGAAGCGCAAGAGCGCATGGTTGTCTCCGTACCGCCGCAAAATGTCCAAACCCTGCTTGATCTTTGCCGTGGCGAAGATGTTGAAGCCACCGTTATCGGCCACTTTACTGCCGATGGCGTGCTAACCGTCAAACACAACCAACTAACCGTGGTCGAGCTGGATATGGCGTTTTTGCATAGCGGCGGGGTGCAATTTAAGCTGAATGCTGCTTGGCAGCCAGCAGCAAAGCCAGCAGCAAAGCCAGCCAATGTTGATCACAATGCCTTGCTCAAGGCAACCTTGGGCCAGCCAATTGTGGCCAGCAACGAAAATATTGTGCGCACCTACGACCACGAAGTACAAGCAGCGACCGTGCTCAAGCCCTTGGTTGGCGTAGATGAAGATGGCCCAGGCGATGCAGGGGTTTTGCAACCGCTGGTTGATTCACGCCGTGGCGTGGTGCTTGGCTGTGGCCTAAATCCGCTGTATGGCAAAATTGACCCCTATTGGATGGCCTTGGCAGCGGTTGATGAGGCCTTGCGCAACATCGTGGCTGCTGGCGGCGACCCAGAACAAACCTGGATTCTGGATAACTTCTGCTGGGGCGACCCCAAATTGCCTGACCGTTTGGCGGGCTTGGTGCGGGCTTCGGCTGGTTGTCACGATGCAGCCTTGGCTTATCGCACGCCCTTCATTTCGGGCAAAGATTCGCTGAACAACGAATATCGTGATGCAGAAGGCAAGCGGGTGGCGATTCCGCCAACCTTGCTGATTTCGGCCATGGCCTTGGTTCCCGATGTTTTGCAAACGATCTCGATGGATGCCAAAGCCGCTGGCAATGCGATCTATTTGGTTGGTTTGACCCACGACGAACGTGGTGGCGCGGTCAGTGGCTTAGTTGGCGGGATTGATAATGGCGCTGTGCCCAAAGTCAATTTAGCCACCGCCCCAAGCGTGCATAAAGCGATGCATGCGGCAATTCGCGCCAACAGCGTGCGTGCCTGCCACGATTTGAGCGAAGGTGGCTTGGCGGTTGCTGCTGCCGAAATGGCGTTTGCTGGCGGTTTTGGCTTGAGCTTAGAATTAAGCGCCGTACCAACATCAACCGCCCTGAGCGCTGATGCCTTGTTGTGGAGCGAATCGGCCACCCGTTTCTTGGTCGAAGTTGCGCCAGAGCAAGCAGCCAATTTTGAAGCCCAACTCGGCACGATTGCTTATGCCAAAATCGGTCATGTGATTGCTGAACCACGCTTGATCATCAACGATCTTGCTGGTCAAGCGCTGATCGATAGCGATTTGGCAGCACTCAAGGCTGCATGGCAAGCGTAATGATTCAAAGGCTTAGCGTTTTGGGCGTAATGGTAAGGTTAACCACGACTTGCCCCCTCACCCCCTAGCCCCCTCTCCCGTCGAACGGGCGATGGGGAACCACTAGGTCGAAGCTCCCCTCGCCCGCATTTAGTGGGCGAGGGGTTGGGGGTGAAGGCATGCTCCTCGTTGCCAATCCAGTGAACCATTACGTTTTTGGGCGCTAGGCCTTTGGCTTTTAACCTACAATAAGGACAAGGCTATGGAAGAACGGCCACTTTTAGATCAAGAAGAATTTGGCGATGTTGTTGAGGAACGCCTCGAGCAACTTGGCGGCATCGAAGAGCTTAGCCGCGAAGGCATGGAAATTCGCTTTCGCTGGCATGGACGGGCGGTCGTTTCGGAGCTAGAACATTTTTACAATGCCTATCGCCGCTCGCCAGCCCAACTCGAATCAATTTTGCAATCGCTTGAAGCAGCGGTGCGTTCGTTCGCTCCCGATCGCGGCCAAGAACTTTGGGATGAACTCGAAGATCGCATTTACCCAATGATCAAGCCCGCCACGATGTTGCTGGAAGTTGCCGAGCGCAATTTGCCTCAACTGGTGTATCGCCCGTTTCTGGCCGATTTGATCATTTGCTATGTGATCGACGAGCCAGAGAGCGTGGCCTACATCAACGAAGAACATCTCAAAACCTGGGGTGTGCTCGAAACGACGATCTACACCAAAGCCGTCGATAACTTGCGGATCAAAACCCTCAAGCCTGGCATGGCCCAAGTGGTCGGCGAGGGCAATCAGATGCTGTTTATCTACTCAACCAGCGATGGCTACGATGCGTCGCGGATTTTGCTGACCGATGTTTTGAACGAATGGGCCGATTTGTTGCCTGGTAATTTGGTGCTGGGGATTCCCAACCGCGATTTCCTGATTGGCTTTAGCGATGCCAACGCCGAAATTTTGCAGCGAATTGCCATGCAAATTGCCCAAGATGCCTATAAACTCGATTATGGCCTGAGCGATCAGCTTTGGACGGTCAAACAAGGCCAAATTTTAATTTACGAGTACGATTGGTCATCGAGCGAACGTAAAAATTAGTGCGAGGTTTGGTGCATGGCAACAATCTTCATTGGAATTACGGTCATTTGTTATGCCGTCGCGATGTTATTGTGGCTGCGCTTTCGCTCATACCGCTATTTGCTGGTGTTGATTGCAGGCCATTGCACCATTGTAGCCGAGCCGATTTTACAACGTTTCTATAGCTTGACTTACCCTGCTGAGGTGGCGGCACTCAGCATTTTTGGCAATCCTGTGCCAATTTATAGCCTGCTTGCCGCTAGTTGGATTGGCGCATTGCCGGTGTTGTTGATGTATTTTGGCCAACAGCAACATTGGTGGACGCGCCATTATCTAACTGGATTGGTGGCCTATATTGCGCTGGTGCTGTATCACATCATCGTGCAGGGCTTGGCGGCGCGCACCGGTTTGTGGCGTTATAGCCAAACTGTCGGGGCTTGGGGCATTAATTTCTATCTGTTGATGGCGATTTTTGCTGGGCTAAGCTCATTATTGTTGTTCTATGCCATGGTTGCCACCCGCTACTATGCAGCAGAAATCGCCGTGCCAACCTTATTGGCGGCCACGGTGCTCTCGCCGTTGGTTTGCTTTGGCGTGCTCGGCGCGCCGTTTTGGCTGCCACGGCTGATTGGCAGTAGCAGCAATTTCACCAAGCCAGCCTTGGTGGTGATTGCAGGTTTGGTGCTGTGGGTGGTGCATTTGGCCAGCGCTGGCATTCATGCTTCACGCCAACACCATGTGATTGAACGCTAGCAGAACAAAGAACAAAGAACATAGAACATAGATTAGATATAATGGTTCATTAGGTTATCAATCGTGGCATTCCCGCATCCCAGCCGCTTCTATGGATCGGTTTTCACTGCGCACCACGCATCCGCAGGTTCATCAACGCATGCGGTCTGGTCGCGGCTTGTCCTTGAGGGGGTGCAGGGGGATTAAAGCCCCCTGCGTCTCCCGCCTAGAGGCGGGACGGAAGGGTGGTGAGCAATCCATAGATGAACAACGAATCTTTGGATGGTATGGAAAGCGTATTGTTAATGCTACGAACCATTACACTTAGAACATAAACATTTGAATAATCGACCTTCACGATAAGGAACTCTGATTATGACAAAGGTATTGGTGCTGCGTGCACCGGGGATTAACTGCGATGCCGAGGCCGCCGAAGCCCTCGAATTAGCGGGAGCTACAGCTGAGCGGGTTCACGTTAATCGCTTGGCCGAGGGCAGTGTTCAATTGGCCGATTATGGCATGTTGCTGATTCCTGGCGGTTTTGCCTATGGCGATCATCTGGGCGCTGGGCGCATGCTGGCGGTCGATTTGATCTATCGTTTGCGCGAAGATTTGAGCCGCTTTGTGGCCGATGGTCGGCCAGTGCTTGGTATTTGCAACGGCTTTCAAGTGTTGGTCAAAACTGGCCTCTTGCCCAGCGATAACGTTGGTCAAGCAACCTTGATCGATAATGCCAGCGGCAATTATGAATGTCGCTGGATTAAATTGGGCCTCAACAGCGCCAGCCCGTGTATCTTTACCCAAGGCCTGAGTGGCACGCTCGATTTGCCAGTTGGCCATGGCGAAGGGCGCTTCCTGACCGACCAAGCCACCTTTGAAAAACTCCAAGCCAACAACCAAATCGTGGTGCAATATCTTGATCAAGCAGACCAACCAACCATGGAATATCCTGCCAATCCCAATGGCGCGTTGCATGGAATTGCGGGCATTTGTAACCCTGCGGGCAATGTGTTTGGTTTGATGCCGCACCCCGACCGTGCCTTCTTGCCCCAACATCACCCGCAATGGCGGCGACGCGGCCTCGATAAAGAAGGCCCAGGCATGGCAATTTTCCGCAATGGCGTGCGGGCAATGGCTTTAGTTTAAATCAAGTATTAACCCTAAAAAAACGGCCTTGATCACTCTGATTGATCAAGGCCGTTTGGCAATTTAGGCCAATTTGCGCAGGCGCAGGCCAACTAAGACACAGGTAGCAAGCACGCCAAGGATAATTGGCAGAGTCAGATTTGTGTTTGTACCAGCATCTGGCAGCACAACTGGCAGCCTAGGCTGGGGAATGGGAGTAGCCGTTGCACCGTCGCTGGGAGCCAAGGTTGGCGTAATTGTAATTCCAACCTGCGCAAGCTCGATCAATGGATAGGTTATATGCAGTAAAGCTGGCACAGCCGAGCAGGTTGACATGGTATCTGGCTGTGGAGTCGCTGAATCATGCACAAAGCCACCATCTCCCATCTGCAAGCGACTCAAGGCTTTGAATGGATTCGAGTTCGCATCGGCCCATGGTGCTTCATTGGGGTTGCCACCGGTCGCCAAAATCGCTTGGATGGCCAAAGCGGTTGAAACAGCATCTTTAAACGCCACTGGTGGAAAGTTGCGATTCTGCATAAACCCACGATCACTATCTTGTTGGGTTTGTAAGTAGGCCAAAGCACGGGTAATCGCAGCGGATTGCTGTTGATCTGCCGCAACGAGGGCTTGAATCAGCAAGGATGTGGTTTGGGTATTTGTAGCCCACGCTCCGTCGGCAGCCTGCTGATCGAAGATTGTTTGGATTGCTTGAGGTTCGATCGGCTCACCAGCAGCGTTCAAAGCCAAGATTGCTAAGCCATGAGCGGTTAAGTCTTCGCCATACATCCCAGTCGCCGAATTGTAGCTTTGCATCATCGCAGCTACTAAATCGACTCCGCCAACCGAGCGCGGATTATGGCCAGTGAGTAATTGAGCCAGCACAAATGCAGCTGCTTGACGCGGATTTTGAGCATAGGTTGCTGCATTTTGTTCAATAAACTTTTGGGTTGCTGGGTCAATTTGGTAGCCTGCGGCGTTTAAGGCATACACTGAGCATGCCGTTGGGTCAACGGGATAGAAATAATACGACGCAAAACTACCATCTGCCTGCTGTTGGCGCTGTAACCAATCTGCGCCGCGATTCTTTTCTCGCGTTTGAGCAGCAATTGGGACCGCTACCAAGCAGGCAATTAAGACCAACAACCAGCGATAACGAACCATCGTTTGAAGCATGCCAGTACCTCCTAGAACAATAGTTCAGCCCAAGCAGGGCTAGATTTATTAATTAATTCTTGGGCTGGTACAAACATTATCAAAAATTAATGGCTATCTAGATATAGAACTAAGGTCATGGTTTTGAACTAAGCGAAATAAAAAGCCCCTCGATGCTTCTGGGCATCGAGGGGCAAGCTTTAGCAGGCGCAATGTTTATTCGCAGGGAGCGCGATGTTGGGCATTGATCGTTTCACGATACGTTAGGGCGTGAATTGCTCGCACCCCAGCTTTGGCGCTATCGCCAGAAACCACCAAGCTAATTGCACATTCTGACGAGCCTTGGGCAATCGCAATCACATTAATTTCTGCATCGCCGATTGCACTAAATACCCGTTTGGCCACGCCAGTTGTGCCGCGCATGCCAGCGCCAACCGCCGTGATGATCGAAACGCCTTCTTCAAGCGCAATTGTGTCGATGTCACGCCGCTCTAATTCCACTGCCAGCTCTTGATTGAGCGAGGCAACCACCCGTTTTGCGCCGCCATCGGGAATCACAAAACAGATGCTTTGCTCGGAAGAAGCTTGTGAAATCATCAAAATGCTGGCATCTTCGCGCGCCACAGCGCCAAAGGTACGGGCAGCGATGCCAGGCACGCCCAACATCCCGCGCCCCGCCACGGTAATCATGGTCAGGTTGTGAATTGCCGTGACCGCTTTGATTGCGCCGACAATTGGCGCAGTTTTGCCGACAATCACCGTGCCAGCATGGCTAGGATTGAAGGTATTTTTGACTCGCAAGGGAATGCCGCGCTCTACCACAGGCCGAATCGTTTTGGGGTGCAGCACCTTCGCGCCATAGTAGGCCAATTCGCTGATTTCATTGTAGGAAAGTGTGCTGATCACATGGGCATCTGGGGCAATTCGTGGGTCGGCGGTCATCACGCCATCAACATCGGTGTAGATCCAGACTTCGCTGGCTTCGAGGGCTGCACCCAAAATTGCCGCGCTCCAATCGGAGCCACCACGGCCAAGCGTGGTTTTGACTCCAGCCAAGGTCGCGCCAATAAAACCAGTCACAACTGGCGTGATGTTTTGTTCCAAGATTGGGCCAAGGGTTGCGGTGGTGCGCTCGGTGGTTTCGGCCATCAACGGCGAAGCATCTTGATAGCGATCATCGGTCACAATCAAATCGCTTGCATCAAAATGCTGGGCTGGCACGCCTTGGTTGCGCAAGGTTGCAGCGACGATGCGGGCACTCATGCGCTCGCCTAAACCAGCAATTGCATCGAGCGTGCGCGGCGTTAATTCGCCCAAAACCCGCACGCCTTCGCACAAACGAGCACACTCAGCCAGCAAGCCATCAATTTCGGCTTGGATGGCAGCTTGTTCTGCATCAAGTAATTCGCCAATAACCGTATGATGACGTTGGCGCAACTCGTCGTGCAAGGCAGCGACCGCCACCGCATCGCCCGTCGTTTGGGCAACGCGCACAATATTCAACAATTTATCGGTGACACCGCTGAGGGCCGACACCACCACAACAACATGATCCCATGTAGTGCGATTAGTGGTAGTGATTGCAGTTAAGCCACGAATAGCTTCGGCTGAACCGACCGACGTACCACCAAATTTCGTCACTAACAAACGCATAACATGCTCCAAATGAAAAAATTGAATCCACCGTGCAGGCGAGCAGCAACTCAACAACTTTTTGCCCCCAGCAATTCAGTTGCTGCTCAAATGCCAGCATGTGGCTAAATCAATAGCATCAAAACCAACTCACTCTCGCCGCGCCATTACAAATTTAAGGCTGCCACCACAGCGCTCAATTCAGCAGGAATGGCCTGCGGAACCGAGAACTGCTCGACGGCCAATTGTGGATCTTTCAAGCCGTGGCCAGTAATCACCGCCACAAACCGCCCATTGGGATCGATGCTGCCACTCGCCAAGAGCTTGCGAATGCCTGCAACACCCGCAGCCGAAGCTGGCTCGCAGAAAACACCTTCGAGCGCTGAAAGGTCGCGCCATGCCGCCAAAATTTCTTCATCGCTGACATGATCGATCGTGCCTTCTGATTCGTCGCGAGCATTGACTGCCAAATGCCACGAAGCTGGATTGCCAATCCGAATCGCGGTTGCCACGGTTTCGGGATAGGCAATTGGCTCGCCGCGCACGATTGCCGCAGAGCCAGTAGCTTCGAAACCCAAAATCTTGGGCAAGCTTTCGGAGCGATGCGCTTCGTAATAGCGTTTGAAGCCCATCCAATAAGCCGAAATATTGCCTGCATTGCCCACGGGCAAGGCCAAGTAATCGGGTGCATCGCCGAGCACATCGCAAATTTCGTAGGCAGCGGTCGCTTGGCCTTCCAAGCGATAGGGATTGACTGAATTGACCAACGTAATTGGGTGTTGGTCGGCCAAAACGCGCACCATATCGAGGGCTTGGTCGAAATTGCCTTCGATGACCAGCAATTTGGCTCCGTACATCAAGGCTTGAGCCAATTTACCCAAGGCGATTTTGCCTGCTGGCACGACCACCACGCATTCCATGCCCATACGGGCAGCATAGGCAGCGGCGGCAGCACTGGTATTGCCGGTCGAGGCACAAACAACAGCTTTGCTGCCAGCTTCTAAAGCCTTGGCAATTGCCATCACCATGCCGCGATCCTTGAACGAACCAGTTGGATTCATGGATTCGAGTTTGAGCCACAATTCGCGCACACCCAAGTGGGCGGCCAAACGAGGCACATTGATCAACGGAGTGTTGCCTTCGTGCAAGGTAACAATCGGAGTTTGGGCGGTGATCGGCAAAAATTGACGGTAGCGTTCGAGTAACGGCACCGCCGAAGCATGGGTGGTTAGCTGACTCATAGCTGGTGTATCCTACAAAAAAAGCCCCTTCCCAAGGAGGAAAAGGGCATCATCGCCGATAGCGCTGATTATAGCATATTTAGATTATTGTTGAGTTAGTTACTGAAGATTAGCAGTTTTATACCCACGAATTGATTTTTGATCCACGAAGAGCACGAAGGATAGGAACCGCGAAGGACGCGAAGATCGCGAAGCACGAATTTTTAGCCACGAATTCCACGAATTTCACGAATAAACTTCCGATAGCCCAAAGCCGAGAGCCATATCTTCTCTGCGCCGCTGCGTTAAAAGCTTGATCCACAAAGGACACAAAGAGTACGAAGCACGTTTTTAGCTATGAATTTCATGAATGAATTAGACGACTAATCTTCATAAATACTCTATGTTCTATGCTCTATGTTCATCTCTCTGCGTTACAAGTTTAGTGCGGCTTCGCGTTCTTCGTGGTTACGGCTCAATTTACCAAGAAATTGCGCACCAGCCCGACGGCCAATAAACCAACAACTTGGCAGCCAACAATCAGCCAAAAGCCTTGCAAAAAAGTGGTTTTTTGCGATTTATGCCGAAAAAACCAAATCCCAACCACCGCTCCCAAAGTTCCGCCAACCGCCACAAACCACAGCAACGTGCGCTCGGCAATTCGGCGACTGCGGCCTTGCGATTTTTGTTTATCAAGGATAAAGGCAATCAGGGTGATAAATGAAATAACGATTAGCCCAATTAAGCCATAACTATAGCCCAAATTAAATGCAGCACCCACCCCAAAGGCCACCAGAAAATGACCTAAACCTGCTGGAATTCGCCCACGTTGCGCCATTGTTCAACCTCAATCACAAACGATGCAGGCTATTATAACGAAAAAAGGTGGTGCTTCGGGAAATACCTGAAGCACCACCTTTGAAACAACTAGCGGATTGTGAATTAGTTACAGTGGCCTGGGCCAATCAAACCGTTGTTATAGCGATCCAATTGGGTAGCATAGCTGTTGCCAGTGCTGGCGGCTGCGCCGCTTGGCTTGCTGCCTAATGGATATTGTTGTAACCAAGCATCGGCGGCGGCAATCGTTGCATTGATCGCGCTACCATTGGCACCTTGAGCGGTGTTCAACTTGGCAGCAATCAATTGATGGATCAAGATATAGGTTGTGTCGCCACGTGGTGACGTGTTGAAGATAGCCATCAATTGGCTTTGGTTGTAGGTTACGCCGCCAACAACCAAGGTCGTTACTGGCCAAGCACTTGGGTGGTTCTTCCAATAGCCTTGGGTATAGCTACAATCCTTGCCAACAGGTGTGCTGGTTGGGCTAGGAGCAGGTGTTTTGGTCGCCGTTGGCACTGGTGTTTTGGTCGCGGTTGGTGCAGGCGTGTTAGTTGCCGTTGGTGCAGGCGTGTTAGTTGCCGTTGGTGCAGGCGTGCTGGTTGCCGTTGGTGCAGGCGTATTGGTTGGCACTGCGGTTGCGGTTGGTTCAACGGTTGGAACCGTAGTTGGCTCTACGGTTGGTTCAACGGTTGGAACCGTGGTTGGCTCTACGGTTGGTTCAACAGTTGGAACCGTGGTTGGTTCTGGCGTTGGCTCAAGCGTTGGCTCAACGGTTGGAACCGTGGTTGGCTCTACGGTTGGTTCTGGCGTTGGCTCAAGCGTTGGCTCAACGGTTGGAACCGTGGTTGGCTCTACGGTTGGTTCTGGCGTTGGCTCAACCGTTGGAATGACACCACAATAGTTGGTGCCACCAGTGTGGCGAGCAGTGATCAAGCGATCGCCATAGCGCTGGCCATCGAGTGAGTGCAAGACTCCGCCATAGAACAAATCGATTTGGGCGGCACATGCAGGTACACCAACACTCAAGGCCAAAATCGAGTTTGGCCCAACTTGGCCAGTAGCCCACGAATAAATCACTTGATGATCAATCACTTCATCCATTTTTTCATATGAAGCCATGCCTACATTGTAGGAACATGTCGTTGATTTATTCTGAATTTTGCCAACTGAATTGCTTGAGAACCAGCCCGAAAGATCAACTTTTGGGTTACAGACTGGCACAGCAGTTGGGGCCGTGGTTGCGGTTGGCGCAACCGTTGGAGCTACTGTTGGCTCGGCGGTTGGCTCTGCTGTAGGTTCGGCGGTTGGCTCAAGCGTTGGCTCAGTTACCGTATCAACGCTTGCGGTGTCGACTTTGCTCACGTTAGCAAACGTGGCGCTTGGCCCACCAACAGCCAAAATTGTTGCAAGTAGTACAACCCTGGTTGTCCATCGTCGCAGTGTCGGGGTCATAGGAACTCCTTACAATAAAAAATAGTTAAAAAAATAATAAATTAACCCAAATAATATGCTACTAGCTAGTATAATGTCATCAATTTGTAATAGCTAGTTCAACATGAGCGTGATCTTTTTGTGGTAAAGGGACTATGTTTAAGCAGTACTTGTGTTATTTTTGCTCGTAAGGTTCTTCGTAAGGTTCAATTAATTAAAAAACCTATTCTAATGATAGAATAGTCATGAAATTAATATTTAAAACATTTATTTCCGTTTTTACTGTAATAAAATTTCATTTATCCTCATATATTCATTAAATCATGTAAATATTTATTGATTAAACGTATTAATCTAAGCACCATGGACTTGATTTAATTACGCAACAAGTACTAATCAAAAAAACCGCTGTTACTCACCCTTTTGCTAGGAGTTGGTAACAACGGTTTGCTCTACATCAGCCCGGTTAACGATTAAGCGTTAGGTTCCAAAACTTCTGGGGAATGCTCTATAATTGGCAACTTGATGCTACAAGCTCGATTTGTTGATAGGTGGATTATGCTGCTTGGTTTGCGCTCGCGCTGGGGAAGTCTGTTGCCATTGTTGCTGTTGTGGCTGATTATTGGCTGGTGGGCCAATGCTCAACCAACCCGCCAAGCAGATGTGTTGCAGCATAGCTCAACCAGCGTTGGCGGCTTGTATGGCCTTGAACAATCGAGCACGTTACCAGGCGCAAGCGGCCCAACCAGCCGCAGCTATCGTTGGAGCAATGGCAATTTGCAGGTACCACTCTGGCCTGCTAGCGAGCATGCACGTGTAGTTCAGTTTGAATATTTGGCCCCATTCAGCCCCACGATGCTGCAATTTGAGCAAACCCAAGCCTTGAGCTTGCCAATGCAGCCTGAGCTACGCCAACTCAGCGTATTTGTGCCAGCAGCAATCAAGCATATTAACATGATCAATCAGCCAAGCGCGCAAAATGGCCGGCCTTTGGGTTTATTATTGAGCAATCTTAATTGGCAAGAACTAGGCGCAACAGGCTGGTCAGGTTTGCGGGCGGCAACTCCATTTAATCCCAGTAATTTGTTGCTGCTCAGCGCCGTAGCAATCCTGCTGAGCCTTGGGCTGGCACGCCATTGGATCGCGTTGGCTGGTACGGCATTAAGCCTTGGCTTAGCACTTTTGGCATGGTCGGGCAATTGGCTGCATCGGGCAGCAATTAGTAGTTTGAGCCAATTGGTGTTGGTCGCAGCCCTCGCGGCAGGAGCATGGTATGGCTGGCAGCGCTGGCAACGGCACGTCAATTGGCGTTGGCTGCTGGTGGCAATTTGGCTGATTACAACCGTTTGTCTGTGGACTCCAACTGTGCAATATGATGGCGTGGGCTATTACGCCTATCTGCACTCAGCGGGGATTGACCACGATTTTGATTTTAGCAATGAATTCAGCCAAACGCCGCTCGAACTCAACACAGGCGTAAAAATTACCAAAACTGGCTATGCCGCCAACCCGTGGAGCGTTGGGCCAGCTATGGCTTTTGCGCCGCTGTGGTGGCTGGGTCATGGCAGTGCGCTGCTCGGCGGTTGGCCAAGCGATGGCTATAGTCAGCCCTATTTGGCCCTTACCACTTGGGGCAGTGCCTTGGCGGGCTTGATCTTTATCTTGAGTTGCGAGGCCCTGCTGCGCCGCCAATTTAGCCCCAAGATTGCCGCCTTGGCAACCATCAGTGTCTATCTGGCCAGCAATTTGCTCTACTACAGCTTATTGCAAGGAGCCTACGCCCACAGCCTTTCGGCTGCCTGCGTGAGCCTGATGGCGCTAGCGAGCGTGCGTTTGCGCGAGCAACCAAGCCTTGGGCGTTGGGCACAACTTGGCCTAACTATGGGCGCAACCATCGTCAGCTATTGGATTGGCGCGTTGGTGCTGATTTTGCCAGCGCTGATTATTTGGCCCTTGCTGGTTGGCAAACACCGCCGCGCATGGCCAGATTTGCTCAAAGGCTTATTGCTTGCAGCGCTGGCTGGGCTGCTGATCGTGTTGCCGCAGTTGGCAATGTGGAAGCTGCTCTATGGCTCGTGGCTGACGATTCCGCAGGGTGGAAATTTTGCCACGCCACGCAGTAGCCAGCTTGGGCCGATGTTAGTTGGCTCGCTGTATGGCATGCTTTGGTGGACCCCAATCTATGTGCTTGGTTTGCTGGGGCTTGGATTAAGCCTCCGCCAGCGCCAAGCCTGGCCGTATCTGGCAGCGGTAATTATCTATTTAATCTATATTTCGCGCTTGCCCGATTGGCATGGCAGCGGAGCCTTTGGTTTGCGCCGCTTGACCACAATCGCGCCATGTTTGGCGTGGGGTGTGGCGGCCTTACTCCAACGCTGGCGACGCTGGCCGAGCGCAGCAATTGGCCTGCTTGCAAGTTTAGCCTGCTGGAATCTAGCCCTGATGGCGCGTTATATCACCTATGCGATTCCGCGGGGCTATCCGGCGATTGCCGAGCTACCACTGAGCGCAATTTTGCTCTCCAACGAGCCATTAGAACTATCGCGGCTGGGCATGCTGCTTGGCAACGGCTGGTTTAGCAGCCAAGTGAGCAATTTCCAAGCGCGCAGTTTGTGGATATTCTTGGGGTTGTTGGGCAGTTTAGCGGGAGTATTGGCACTTGGGCGTTGGTTGGGGCGGGCCAACTCGCCCAGCCTCAATTAAGAACCTGAGTGAGTTGGCTTGGAAGATTGAGCTATTTGTGGGCATCGCGCAGAAAGCGCCGCACCACTTCGCGCACGGAATTTTTATCGGTTGCCGTGCACAAATAAATATGAATTTCTGGCGAAAGATTCAATTGTTGGCGTAGCTCAGTTTGGCTGATGACGGTGTTCAAATCGCTTTTATTGGCCACAACCGCATAGGGCACCTCGCCATGGTCGCGGAATTGGGCCAAAATTGTTGCTGCCTCGTCGATCGTTGCAGGCTGTGAAAGATCAACGAGCACCAAAAATCCGTCCATGTTTCTGGCCAAAATATCGCGCATAAAGTCGAAACGGGTTTGGCCGGGCGTACCAAATAATTGCAACGTATAATCGTCGAGCCTCACGCGGCCATAATCCATCGCAACAGTCGTATTAGCTTTAATCCGCTGCTCGTCGGGCGATGAGGTAGCTTTATCGGTATTAACAGCATTAATATCCGATAATGATCGAATAAAGGTGCTTTTGCCCGTGTTAAAGGCTCCGGTGATCACGAGCTTAAATGGTTCCACAGGAATGCTCCTTTCATTTAGCGCAAGCTCAGCGCCCAACGGTACACATCTTCATAACGCGTTGCGGCGGTATCCCAGCTAAAATCGTGGCTCATAGCGCGCCGCATAAAATAGCTCCAATCATTTGGGTAGCGATAGGCGGCCAAGGCGCGGCCCAAGGCATGCAGCATGGCCTCGACGTTGTAATCGCTAAAGACCACTCCAATGCCTTCTGGTTGGCTCATATCGGGCACGGTATCAACCAAGCCGCCCGTTGCCCGCACCACCGGAATCGTGCCATAGCGCATAGAGATCATTTGGCTCAAGCCGCATGGCTCAAAGGCCGAGGGCATGAGAAAAATATCAGCCCCAGCATACACCCGTTGTGCTAAGGGCGCATTAAATCCAATATAATTTGCAACTCGGTCGGGCGCAGCGCGGCTGGCATCGCGAAAGGCATCTTCGTAGGGGCCATAGCCCGAGCCAAGCACCATCAGTTGAGCATCAGTGTCAGCAATAATTTGGCCGAGGCCTTGCACAATTAAATCGATGCCTTTTTGGCTATCGAGCCGCGAAACAACCGCCACCAACGGCACATCAGCCCGCTCTGGTAGGCCAACCTCACGTTGCAGCGCTGCCTTGCACACCGCCTTGCCCGCCAAATCATCAAGGCTAAATGGTTGGGCAATATGCTGGTCGGTTGCAGGATCAAAGTGGCGTGGATCGATCCCATTCAAAATGCCAATTAGGCGATCGGAACGCTCGCGCAGCATATGGTCAAGCCCAAAGCCATATTCAGACCGCTTAATTTCCTCGGCATAAGTTGGGCTGACGGTGGTAATCACATCGCTGGTATAGAGCGCTTGCTCCATCAAATTGAGTTCGCCAAAGGCATCGTAAACTCCAACCAAGGGCCAAGCGTCGTTGGCAAAGCGCCCTTGATGGGCCAAATTGTGAATCGTAAAGACCAAGGCAGGCCGAGCAGCATTGCCCCAAGCAATTCGAATGGCGGCGGCTGCATGCCAATCGTGGGCATGAATCACATCGGGCCACCAATCCATCTGGCGGCAAGCTTCGAGGGCAGCGTGGCAAAAGAGGCCAAAACGCACATCATCATCGCCATGGCCATAAATCGTGGTGCGCGAGCCAAAGAAATATTGATTTTCAATAAACCACGTGTGTTGATCAGCCGTGGCCCAAAGTTGACATTCTTCCGTGCGCCAATCCAAACGAACTGGGAAATTATCGCGTAGCTGCCCCAAATTCCAGCGCAAAGGGTCAATCGTACCATAGCGTGGGATCACCAGCCGAACATCCAGCCCCCGGCGGCGAAGTGCCTCTGGCAATGCACCCGCCACATCGCCCAACCCCCCGACCTTAACAAATGGAACGCTTTCCGCTGCCAGAAACAAGACCTTCATGGTTGCCCCTTTGCGCTCGCAACAGGAAAGGGCATCCTGTGCTTGCCTGCATTATACTCGTTCAGTTGGCTTGATAGAAGATCGCGTTTGTTGACGGTTGGAACTTAGCAATTAACCGCCTGGACTAATGACGGATGATCCCAACGAACAACAGCAAATGGTTGATGCATGTGCCATACCCGTTGCTGCACGCTCGCAGTGTTGGGTGCGTTCAATTGGGTTTCGGCCACAATTCGATAATATTCATAGCCAGTGATCGCGGCTCGCTGAGCCAGTTGCTGCCATTCATGCTGAGCAGTTGATTGATCACCGCTGGCATGGCTAATTAGCGCCGCCAACGCTGCATAATCTAGTGCAGCTTCGCCATTGCCTGTTGGCGGCACGCTTTGGCTCAAAAGGCTGTGAGCCTGCGCAGCACCTTCAGCGAGCAAACTCAACAGCAAGTTGTGGCGTTGCCAAGCCATGTGCAGGCCGCTATTATTTTGGGCATTTGCTAAGGCTGCAAGCTGCTCAAGGCCTTGGCGCGCTGCGGCAAAATCAGCCTGTAAAAGCTGACAGAGCACCGCCGTATCGAGCATTGCCCCACGAAACAGTGGCTCGCCAGTATCCCCAAGCAGCTGCAAATGTTGGCTACTCATTTGTTTTGCTTGGTCAGTTTGGCCTAAAGCAAGCAAGGTGATCGCCATTTGGTTGCGCGAATTGAACCAGCCTTGTTGATCAGCGATCTGTTGTTTGAGCGCACAGGTTTGTTCGAGGGTTGTTAAGGCAAGCTGAGGCTGGCCACGCATCAACTGAATAATGGCTTGGGTGTGTTGCAGCCGCGCTTGCGCATACAGATCGCCAATTTGGCGCAAACCAGTTACGGCCTGCTCAATCGTCATTTCTGCCTGCTGCAAATCGCCTTGGGTGTAGTATAAATTGGCGAGATTGGCCAAGGCCCGCGGGCGCACTCGCTCCAAGCGGCCAAGCTTGGTTTGGGCCAACACGTCGTGCCAAGTTTGAATACTGGCCTCAATTTCGCCAGTGTATTGCTGCACAATGGCTATGGTTCCGCCAGCCCGCGCCCGAATTTCGGCCAGCGTCGGAAGGTGGTTTGCATCGAGCTGGTTGGCTAAACCAATCGCTTGTTCTGCAGCTGCCCGGGCAGGGCCAAATTGCGATTGCAACAACAATGCCTTGCTGAGCGCCATCTGCAACAAGCCATGCAAACGAATTTCATTGCGATCAAGGTTGGCAATTGTTTGTTCGAGCAAGCTTTGGGCTGCATTTGCTTGATTGAGATGGAGCATTGCGCCCGCCAAACGCCAAACCAAATCTGCGCGTTGGGTTGGCTGCCATGCCACAACCAAGGCCTCGCGAAAGATCGCCTCGGCGGCGCTGGCTTGGCTGGTTGCCATCAGAAACTCGCCATAGGTTTGCAGCCATTGCAATAAACAGCTTGGATGTTGCTGCTCAATGGTTGGACGCATAGTCTGCAATATCAGCGCAGCAGCGCTCGCCAAACCGCGATCAATCAAGCGATCGCGTTGTTGGTACAAACAATCTAAGGCGGCTGGAAGCTCAGCGGCAGCGATCGAATGCTGGGCAGATCGAATTGGATCAAGCTGATGTAAGGCATTGGCTAATTGACGGTGCAAACCTTTGCGCCGCGCAGGTTGGCTGCGTAATTGGGCATACAAATAGTCTTGGACCAATGGCAAAACAGTGGCATGGCTTGGGGTATCAATCAATTGGCGGCGGGTCAAATCGCTCAGCGCTTGGTGCCATTGATATGGCCCATCGACCGCAAAGCTACACTCCATTGGCCATTCGGCGTGCAAATTCAATGGCTGGGAGGCAACTGCCAACAGCGTTAGCAAGCGTTCGCTACTACGTGGCAATTGGCGCAGCAACTGTTCAAGCACAAAACTAGCGATCTGTGGCTCATCAATCAAATGCTGCAATCCAGCAGCGTCAGCATCACGATCGGCCAATAAGCCAATTGTTAACCGCAATAACGCAGGGTTTGCGTGGGTGCGTTCGATCACATGCTGGCCTGCTTCAACGCCATAATGGGCAAGCAACGCTTGGGCTTCGCTAGGCTCAAATCCATGCAAAGCCCAATAACTAAACCCTTGCAGATTGAATTGCTCACGGCTCAACACCAGCATATGGCTGTTGGTTTTTTGGGCTAGCTGCTCAAGCATCAGCCGCAGTCGGGGCTGGTCGATTAACAGTTGCGCATTATCAAAACACAGCAAGGCCGGAATTTGCTGCAAGCCATGAATTAATAGCGCTAGCTGGCGCTCGAAACTCAAGCCAGGCTCACCATCATTGGGCAGATGTAGCAATGGTTCAACCTGATCAGCGCCGTGGGTCAGCAAAAACAGCGCTAGTTGGCGCAGCAAAATCTCGCTTGTAAGGTTAATTGTGGCAGTAAAACTAAACCAAAAACAGCGCTCGCCCCAGCCTTGAGCCAGTTGGCTAGCGAGCACCGTTTTGCCAACCCCAGCTAGGCCATTGACAAGCAAATAGCGTTCGCTGGCTAAACGTTGTTGAAGTTGGCTCGTGGCCTTGCGTTCAATCAAGCAAAGCGGCAACGGTGGTGGCAACTCAAGCAAGCCCAACTCGCTCTGCTGGTGCTCGATTTTTTTGCTCAGCGAGACATTTGCGCCAACCAAGGTTTCTCCGCGCGCTGCCGCTGCAAGCTCCAACAAACGTGCCACACTCGTTGCATCATCATTCAGATCGAGGGCTGGCACTATTAATGCTACCACGCTGGTCAGGTCGGGCAGGCGTTGATTATTTTCCAAGCGCGAGATATGGGCCTCGCTATAGCCCGTTGCAATTGCCAAATCGCGCTGAGTGATTCGCGCTCTGCGCCGCAGAAAATGGAGCAACGCACCGAACGTCACAAACGAATCGAGCTTAACTGCTGGCATGAGAAGCCTCCTCAATAGCGGGGAAAGTGGCCTGGTCACAAAATCGTCATTCAGATGATATTGCGCATGAGGAGTACGTACTACGAGCATTGCTCGTTACTTGCTTCAATAAAGGGCAGCTATTTGGTAAGAATTGTCATATTTTGCAGCCTGAGGTTTGCTATGCTAGCACGCAAACGAGCTTGAGCAGCTAAACCAAAGGAGTTGCCCAATGCGCCGAATTGTGCGCCGCACAGTAACGACGGTTACAACAATTACCACAACTATCACATGGCAAGAAACCGCGACCGATCAAGCCAACCAGCCTGAAACAAGCCCTGACCAGCCGCCCAATGATGAGCAGAGCATTCAAGCTGCAAGCAATCACGCAGATTCATTTGGCCCGCTTGAGGCTGAGCCAAACCCAATTGGGTAATTCGCAGCAAGGTCTAGTCAATTGAGCAACTAGACGCTATCGATGGAGAACATTCCATGAGCAACGATCAATATTCCAACCAACCACCTGTTGATCCCAGTCAACAACCGTATCAACCGTATAATCAAACGCCGCCGAATCAGCAGCAACCGTATAATCAAGCGCCGCCCAACCAGCAGCAACAGCCCTATCAACCCTATCAGCCGTATAATCAACCACCACCCGGCCAACAACAACCGTATCAACCTTATCAGCCCTACAATCAAGGGCCACAAACCCAACCCCAAGGCCAATTTGTTGTGCCTAGTAGCGATCAATTGGTAAGTGGCTTTAAGGGCTTATCGCAAGGTCGACGTTTGGCAATTGGCGGCGGCCTCGTGGCCTGGATTAGCTATTTCTTGCCGTGGTATCATGTGCGCTCAACCCTTGTTAATGTTAATGAAACAGTGAATGGGATAACTGATTTCTTACCATCGCTCGGCTTTCTATTGCTCAGTGTTATTCTCGCTAGCTTAATTGCGCCGCTTTTTGGCAAACATATTTATCCGCTGATCCAACGCACTCTTAATCTAACATTCGGTAAAGCAGTTTTTCTTGCCAATGCAGCAGTGCTTGTTATGGCCTTAATTGGCGGCTTAATCGCGAAGCCAGATAATGGTGGCTTTGCAGAAATTGAGGCTGGCTTCAGTTTTGGCTTCTATTTGGCAATTTTGGCCTTGGGTGCAGCCACGGCTGGCGGCTGGATGATGCAGCAAAATCGCGAATAACCCTCAATAGCGTTTAATCGATCGAATTAATCGTGTGCCCCAGCCAAGCGTTTGCAGCATGGCTGGGGCATTTATTTAAGCAATTCACGCCTTGGTCTTTTCAGCAAACCCAGCATGCTCGACATTGGGCAGGCCTAAAAAGCCATTGACATCTGCTGGTCGCCATGGCAGCCGAAAAGTGCGCAGAACTCGTTCGATTTCGGCATCCACATCTTCCACATCGATCAGACCTAAGCCATGGCAGCCGAAAAGTGCGCAGAACTCGTTCGATAGCCTCGCGATCATGCTTGGTGGTTGTGAATAGCTGCTGGCCAATCCAGAGCACCACTTTTGAGTGAATAGCGGCACGCTCAATCGTCGATTTCTTATAGCGCAGAGTGCCCAAGGCCAACATTAAGAGTGCTGCAACATCGTAATCGTTCAAGGCTGCGTCTTGGCCTTGAAGGTAGGCAAGGCATTGCTCAGCAAGCGGAATGCGCTCACTCAATGGTCGCCGATACAGCATCAAGGCACAATCGAACCAATAGCTATGGGTTAGTTTAAGCGCATTATAGGTTTCAATCAGGCTCAGATTATTGACGCTGATGGTGGCAATCAGCCATGCATACATTGATTCAGGCAGTTGCTGCACGGTTTGGGTCATAATGAATACCGCTGCAAGCTTCACCAACGGCTCTCGTGTTTGCGCAACGTTCTCGGCCACCCACGCCAGCGCCGCCGGATCGGCGCTCGCCCAAGCAACAAACTGATAGCTCGCTCGCAACAGCGGACGCTTCTCTGCCAGCGCAAATGGCAAAACCTCTGCCCACAACCCGCCATCAGATGCTACACAACAAGCAACAATCCGCAAAATCATTTGGGCAAACTGTTCATCAGGGTCATGCAACAATCGCAGCAGGTTGGGAAATTCCTCAATAACTAATGCGTAGGGCATTGCGCGCTTGGTATCAGCACCATACTGATCTCTAAATGTCCAATTATCGTAGACAAAATAGAACCAAGGAATGCGTGATGGGTGGGCTGGAGCGAGTCTTTCAATAATCTGCATCACCAAGTCGCTAATGTAAGTTCGCGAGTAGCCCTTAGCCTTAAACAGCTTACTCAGCAGATAGGGAAAGGCCGCCAATGCAGCAGGTGAGACCCACTGAATATACAAGGTCGTATCAACTAATGCTTGATGGGCTTCGGCAATCACTTTTGGATCGGGATGACTCAGATTGCGCAGATGCTGTGGAGTATCAAGCCCTTTACCATAGGCATGGTAGATTGTGCTCCATGGAATTTGGTCAAGATCATCGGTCATAATTACCTCGCTGGGTTATTGGGAATTGGAGTCAGTGCCTAGTCTAGCGCATTCATGTAATAGTTCATTGCGTTAACCATGGCCTGATCCCCTCACCCCCTAGCCCCCTCTCCCGCCCGCGAGGCGAGGGGGAACCGCGCGTTCAGTGCTCCCCTCGCCCGCGTTCCGTGGGAGAGGGGCTGGGTGTGAGGGCATGCTTCGGATTGCCAACCTAATGAATCAACATTCATGCTAAGCTGTGCTGAAATGCGAAACCTACGCAGCAAAGGAACTGTATGCAATCGAAAATGTACGTGGCCTTGCAATTTATTTGCTTGGGATTGTTGGCGGTCAGCACGCCATTGCACAATGTACCAACGCTGTGGTTTATTGTGTTTGGCTTGGGATTTGCTTTAGGCATCTGGGCAATGATCAGCATGCGACTCAACAATTTATCGATTATGCCCGAATTGCTTGCGACAGCCCAATTAACCGTCCATGGTCCCTATCGCTGGATTCGCCACCCCATGTACACTGCTTTGGCGATCTGTAGTTTGGCGTGGGTCATGGTTGATCCTCGGCTTTGGCGCTGGTTGGTTTTAGCAATGTTGCTAATGGATTTGTGGCTCAAGGCACGCTACGAAGAGCAATTGCTCATCCAGCGTTTTCCCAATTATGCCGCCTATCAACAACGCACCAAGCGCTTTATTCCTTGGTTGGTGTAGCCAACACAACCACATCGGGATAGCGCGGGTGAACCTTCAGGCTGAGATATTGGTTGCGGCGTGGCGTTTGGGCAATATCAAAATAGCGATAGAGCGTTACTTGGCGACTTGGCTGATTGGGCTGATTAATTTCAACCTGCAAGCGATATTCGCGTTCGGTAATTCGGTTGGAAAAGCCCCGCGAACGCTTATGTTTCCAGCCAGTTGGTGCAACATCGACGATGCGACCTTGCACTAGCAGGCCGATTTTTTCTGCTTCGCGATAGCGTGGCGGCTTGAGTGCCCAGCGCGTCGTCAAATAAATCCCTATTCCAAAACCAATACAGCCAAGCAATGTTACAACCACAAACAAAGTCGTGTATTGCTTGGGATCGATTAAAAAAATTGAGCCAATGTTGAGAATTAAATACCCAATAATCGTACCAAGCAGCGCCAACATCAACCGCCCTGACGTTTGTGACGAACCCATCTTTAGCCTCACTTGTTGGAGAATGAAACTCAATGGTTGCGCTCGATCAATTACAACCGCTGACTGAACGGATTTTTTGGTTACCCGCCGATAGCCGCACCGATCGCCCAATGTTGGGCTTGGTGGTGGGCGATCGTGAGTGTTTATTAATTGATGCTGGCAATTCGCCCGCCCACGTTGGCTTATTACGCCAAGCGATTCAGGCCCACGGCTTGCCGCAACCAACCAGACTCGCCATCACCCACTGGCATTGGGATCATGTGTTTGGCATGGCCACCCTCGACTTGCCAAGCTACGCCTCGCAGGAAACCGACCGCATTTTGCGCGTGTTGGCCACCCTCGATTGGAGCGATGCAGCCTTGGATCAACGGGTTGAGGCTGGCCTAGAAATCGCCTTTTGCCGCGATATGATCAAGGCCGAAATGCCCGAGCGCAGCCAGTTGCAGGTTGTGCCCGCAACCAGCACCATCGCCCAGCAATTAAGCCTTGATTTAGGTAATTGTGCTGCCGAATTAATCGTTGTTGGTGGCGATCATGCCCACGATTCAATGATTGTGTTTGTTCCAAGCCAATCAGTGGTCTTTTTGGGCGATTGCATCTACGACGACCTCTATCATGGAGCAAGACGCTTAACCAGCAGCCAACTTTTCCCTTTGTTGGAGCGTTTATTGGCCTTGCCAGCCGAATATTATTGTGCAAGCCACCATGGCCAGCCGCTAACTCGGGCTGAATTTGAGGCCGAAGCCCAGCTTTTACGCCAAATTGGCACAATTGTGATGCAGTTTGGGGCGAATCCTGAGGCAATTTTGGCCCAAATGAGCCAACAATTCAATGGCCTATTAACCGACGACCACCATGCAATTATGGCGGCCTTTTTGGCAGGCTTGGCCCTGCCCGAGGTTGCGTCGATTTACTGAAAACGGAGTACCTTCCCTCACCCCCAGCCCTTTCAAGGGTAGGTTTTAAAAAGCGTGGTGATTAAACGTCCCCTCACCCCCCAGCCCCCTCTCCCACGAAAACGCGGGCGAGGGGGAGCAGACGTTTTTACCAACATATTGCGGCAAAACCATCAGATTGAGCCCGTCGGACGGGAGAGGGGTTGGGGTGAGGGGATCATGATTGTTCAGATTTAACCTCATGGACATCGTTGAGCGAATAATCCAATTGATCGCTATGCGGTGGCTCTTTGGCTTTTTGAACCACGATGCTAGCCCGTTGCCACAATTTTGAAATTGCTTTGGCCAAGCCCACCAAGCCTAGCCCAGCGACAATCGCGATAATAATTGGCATTGCGCACCCTCCAGCCTACAATTAAATAAACAGCGTACTGAAAAAAACTCCAGTACGCTGTTGCAAATTTATTGGTCTTCGGCCTTCACTTCGCGGCCTTGATCCATCGAATAATTGCCCTGATCGATGTGGGGTGCTTCGCCAGCTTTTTGCACAATCACCCCAATTTGGAGCAAGAAAACAATTAAGCCACTAATCGTAATCAAACCCAAAATAACGAAACAGCCAATCCAAAACAGTGACATACACAATCCTCCTATAGTATTCCGGTCAATTCGTGGTCTAAGCGGCAGAACTCAGCCACGCCCTAGCCCGCCAATCCGACCAATAGTGCTTGACGAGCGATCCGAGCGGGTGTAGAATGCGCCTAGCTAACGTGCCGGATCAACGTTGATTGTGGTACGCTCCAATCATCCGTGCAGGTTGCACGGTTTTTTTGTTTGGAAAATATCAATGATTGTACCATCACCGCAAATCCGTGCAACGGTGCCTTTCCAAATAGGCGACTTGGCTTTGACGATTCGTCCGGCCATGATGGATGATCTTGGGCCAATGCTGCAATTGCAGGCGCTGGCATTTGCCGATAAATTTAGCTCGGCTTTTGGTAAGCGTGGAGTGCAACGCGGCGTTGCGGCCTTACATCAATCGCATCAAATGCAAGGGCCAAGCAGCTTACAGGGAATGTATGTCATGTTAGCTGGCAGCGAAATTGTAGGCACAATTACGTTGCGCACAATCGAGATGCGCCCAGACGATGTTGGCTTAGTTGAGCAAGCGTTTTTACGCGAGCTTGGCGCTTGGGGTGCGTTTCGCGCCGTGCATGCGCTTTCCCAAATTGACCATCGGATTGGGCGGGATGAAGGTTTTATTAGCGACGTTGCGGTTGCTGAACGTTATCGCCGCCGAGGCATTGCCCAAGCCATGATGCAGCATAGCATGACCATTGCGCGTGAGCTTGGCAAACGCAAACTCGGCTTATACGTCAGTGCCTCCAATCATAACGCGCGCGCTTTATACCGTAATTTGGGCTTTAGCGAGGGCGAGGTGCGCCGCTCATGGTGGAACGCCCTGTTTCTCGGTGAACGCCGCTGGATTTATATGTCGTATAATCTTAGAGAGACTTCCGCATAACCGAGGAGCCTCTTTTGATCAAAGGCGATCAATTAGAAAGGAACAAGTCAATGGCTGACTCTCATCGCAACGCATTCGAGAACGCTCAGCGTCAATTCGATCTCGCTGCTGAAAAGCTGAATCTCGACCAAAGCTTGCGTCGAGTTCTTCGCGTCCCTCAACGTGAATTAAGCGTCAATTTCCCAGTCAAGATGGACAATGGTGAGATTCAAGTGTTTAGCGGCTATCGCGTCCAACACAATGTCTCACGTGGCCCAGCCAAAGGCGGGATTCGCTATCACCCAGCAGTCGATATCGATGAAGTGCGCGCGCTCGCAATGTGGATGACGTGGAAATGTGCGCTGGTTAATATTCCCTATGGCGGCGCAAAAGGTGGGGTCATCGTCGACCCAACAAAATTATCCCAAAGTGAATTAGAACGGCTAACGCGGCGTTTTGCAACCGAAATTAGCATTTTGGTTGGCGCTGAAAAAGATATTCCAGCTCCCGATGTTGGCACCAACGGTCAAGTGATGGCTTGGTTTATGGATACGATCTCGATGCACCGTGGCTACACTGTGCCTGCCGTGATTACTGGCAAGCCGGTTGAAGTTGGCGGTTCGTTGGGTCGGGTCGAAGCCACTGGACGCGGGGTCAGTATTGTGGCCCGCGAAGCCGCCAAACACCTTGGCTTGCGCATCGAAGGCGCAACCGTGGTTATTCAAGGCTTTGGCAACGTGGGTAGCGTTACCGCCGATATGATGCAGCGCATGGGCAGCAAAGTAATTGCAGTCAGCGATGTTTCTGGTGGCTACTACAACCGCAATGGCCTGAATATCCCCGAAATGATTGCCTACACCAAGCAAAACCGCTCGCTCGAAGGCTATCAAGCAGCTGGTATCGAACGGGTCAGCAACCAGCAAATTCTCGAGCTTGAGTGCGATATTCTGGCTCCATGTGCCTTGGAAAACCAAATTACCGAGGAAAATGCTGGCCGCATCAACTGTAAATTGCTGGTCGAAGGCGCAAACGGCCCAACCACGCCCGAAGCTGATGATATTTTGTTTGAACGCGGCATTTTCGTCGTGCCCGACATCTTGGCTAACGCTGGCGGTGTGACCGTTTCCTACTTCGAATGGGTCCAAGGCCTGCAAGAATTTTTCTGGACCGAAGAAGAAATTAACAACAAGCTTGAACGGATCATGCAGCACAGCTTTGAATCGGTGTTGGCCCAAACGCTGAAACACAAAGTTTCAATGCGCATGGGTGGCTATATGGTTGCGGTGGCCCGCGTTGCCGAAGCAACTCAAATCCGTGGCATCTACCCATAAGCAATGCTGGCAGCTCCTCGCTCATACACATGGGCGAGGAGCTTTTTGTTTAAGGATGAAGGATGAATTATGAGGGAGGAAGGCAAAAGTCAAAAGTCAGAAGGCAAAAATCAAAAGGCAAAAATCAAAAGGCAAAAGTCAGAATGAAAGGCTATGGGCTGACACGAACGCAATCAAGTAAATCTGTGCGAATCTGTGGTTAAAAAACTTAACCTTCGCGCTCTTCGCGGTCTTCGTGGTTCCAACTTCGTGCCCTTCGTGCTCTTCGTGGATCAATCTTAACGCAGAGGCACAGAGAACGAGGGCTATTGGCAGTAGACTTTGGGCTGGCAAGAACATAATCCTAAAAATCTGTGCCGATCTGTGCGAAAAAACTTAACCTTCGCGTCCTTCGTGCTCTTCGTGGTTTCTATAGCATATAGCCTCGTGGGCTTCGTGGATCAATATTAAATTGAGAAGGAGCTACCAATGACTTCACGGATCGAGATTCTCCAAGGCGATATTACAAAATTTAGCGGCGCAGCGATTGTGAATGCTGCCAATGAATGGTTGCTTGCAGGCGGCGGCGTAGATGGCGCAATTCACCATGCTGCTGGCGACGAATTACAGGCCGAATGCGATCAATTAGGTGGTTGCGAAATAGGCCAGGCCAAAATCACCAAAGGCTATCGCTTACCCGTCCGCGCCATCATCCACACAGTTGGGCCAGTTTGGCAGGGTGGCAGCAAACACGAAGCCGAATTATTGAGCGCCTGCTATCAAAATAGCCTTGAACTTGCCGCCAAGCACCAGCTCGAAACTATCGCCTTTCCCGCAATTAGCTGTGGCATTTATGGCTATCCGGTCGAATTAGCCGCGCCGATTGCCATTCAGACCGTCGCCAACTTCCTTACAACCAATGCCATCCCCGAAAAAGTCACCTTCATCTGCTTTGAATCGGCAATTTATCATGCCTACTGCGCCGCGTGGGCTGCCTATCAAGCAAACCACTAAGCAAATTTAACTGCATCCAAAAGCATACAAGCCATGGTACCGAGTTATAGCGTACAGCCAGATTCCTCAACCCAAACAAGTACCAGACGTAGTACGAGACCCCGGGATATGGACAGCTAGGAAGCTTTCGAAATAGCGTTCCCGTCATTCTTGTAGTACTGACCTAACCCAAATTGGGGCCAAAAATCCCTTGATTTATCAGCGTTTCTCATGCAAAATTAAAGCCTAATCTGTATCTAAATAGATGTGGAATAAATTTCAGCCAGAAAGACCTTTTGAGACTACGTTATAGCTTCTGACAAGCATGCCTTGGTGGCACAAGGGAAAGGACAAGCAAATGATCCTGTATCGACCTGTTGGGTTACAAGAATTAACGTTAATTGCACAAGCGGGCTATCGTTCATTCCCAGCACAATTGGCCGAGCCACCAATTGCTTATCCAATTCTCAACTTGGATTATGCGAGTCACATCGCTAAAGATATTAAAACCCGCGAGGTTGATGCTGGCTATGCAGGTTTTGTGGCCGAATTTGAAATTAGCGAGCAATATGCGCGCCAATTTGCGGTTAAATCGGTTGGCCTGCGCCGCCGTCATCGCGAGCTTTTAGTGCCAAGCGAAGAATTCCACAATTTCAATACCCGCATTCTGGGCCACATCAAAGTTGTTGCCGCATTCTATGGCAAACTCTTTCGCGGCATGGTCAACCCCACAACCGAGCTACCAACCTTTATCTCGCCTGTTTTATAACGAATAAGGCTCCTATCTCGTTAGGTAGGAGCCATCCTTCACTCATGAAAAGCGCCAACTGGTAAGAAATCAAGGTATTTCAGCACTGCTCCATCATCAAGAAATGGCGGCGAGAAAACTTGGAGCGGCAAAATGAATTGTTGGCGCGGGTTTTGCGCTTGTTGATAGCTCAGCAGCGGTTGAATGACTAAAAACTCGGTTGGTAATTGCTCAATTCCATGCAGTTGGAAAAAAATGGTTTGGGTTTGTTGCGGTTGAAGCTCAATTGTTGCACTGGCTAAAGGTTGAATCGGCTGTGGTCGAGCATCACCAAGCACTGGTTGCAGCGCAACCGCTCCATGTTGCGCCAAATGTAGGCTTGCAGAAAGCGGATAGGTCGAGCTGTTGATCGTGCTATCAAACACTCGAATCGATTGATCAGTTGGATTAATCAATTCAACCTCAAAACGCTCTGGTTTGCCAACCGTCAGCACGCTATGGCTGCCGATTTTGAGCGGCGCAGTTGGCAAATCAAGGATGCTTAGCTCCCAATCGCCAACGCTGAGTGTTTGCTCACGTTGCTGTGCATCAACATAGCGCACTTGGCTAAAGCGATAAACACCTGGCTCAAGCCCATCGAGCATCGCCAACACTGAGAAAAAGCGATAGTTGGTTGTGGCTGGCGATGGAGTAAGCGTAACTGATTCGGTGGATAATTCGCCTTTATCACTCAACAAGGTTAAGTGATTGAATTGAATTTCGCTGCTCCGGCGCGGTTCGCCAACATCAATAAATGTGAGCTGAATTGGCACAACTTCATGGGCTTTCGCACTGATTAATCCAATAAATTGCACTGCATAGCGCCCAGATCTATACCAAGCGTCGTTTGATGCTTGGGTTGCACAACCACTAAGCAAAACTAGCAACGCGATACACTGGATTAATCGACCTAATCCTCGTTTGAAAATCATGGCGTTCTCCTCAGCATAAGCATATCTTGTGACGATAATACTATAGCTTTGGGTTATTTACCCAACAAAAGTATTTAGTTTTTAATATATTGCTCGTCTCGTCGCCAAAATCCTAAGACCAAACCACTCACCACCAGTACCAAACCTAGCCCAAATTCGTCGATTATATACGGCGTGACGCTATTTTTGCTGGTCAGTGGATTGAAAACGGTTTGAATAAAAATGTTATGGCTGGCATGCAAGAGCACTGCGGGCCAAACACTGGCCGTTTTCATGCGCAGCCACGTCAGCACAAAACTCAGGCCGATGACCAAACCAGTAAAACAGAGCAAGCCAAACCACAACGGTGCGCCAGCATTATTATATTCGACCAGCAAAATTGCTGGATAATGCCAAATTGCCCAAATAATGCCGCTGATAGTAGCAGTTGCGGCGAACGAATAGCGTTTTAGCAACTCAGGCACCAAAAAACCACGCCAGCCAAGTTCTTCGCCAAAGGCTAGCAAGGCCGAGCGCAAAATGCCCACGGTTGCCGTCTCGCCCAGATAAGCCCAGAATGCGCCAATTGTTAGTGGCGTGGCTAAACCAACGTGGGTTGCCAAGGCTTGCAGCGAAAACCCGCCAATGCCGCTCAGCCAGACCACACCATACACCAGCAAGCCATAACCCAACGGCAAACCATAACTCAACAATAAATCTTTGGCGGGGGCGATTTGCCAACCTAAGCCTTTTAAACTGCGTTCAAAGCCTAATTGGGTGACGATTGCGGCCAAGGCTGGGCTAAAAATTACGCCTAAGCCAAACGCCGCTTGCGGATTGGGGCCAACTAAAAAAGCGTAACAAATCGTGGTCAGAACGGTGGTTATGAGTAAAAATGTGATGACTTTCGGGCCTGATTTGGCTGCTTGGGCTGATTGAAGCTGGTTCACAGCAATGCTCCTACGTTCAAAAAATGCATAATTTGAGCATAGATGTGAGCTGTCATAAACCAATCCCAAGTTTGTTGTAGAACTGTCGCAAAAGCCAGGCTGCCAACGCTGAGCAAAAAGCGCGTATGATAGGCGGCGTAGCATATGGCCAACCAACCATTGCTCCAATTGTGTTTGAACCTAGTGCGAAGGAGCATTGTATGAAAACGATTGGCCTGATCGGTGGGATGAGCTGGGAATCGAGTGTCAGCTATTATCAGGTGCTCAACAACACAATCAAGCAGCGCTTTGGGGGCTTACATTCGGCCAAATGTGTGCTCTATTCGGTCGATTTTGCCGAAATTGCCGCCTTGCAAAAAGCCGATCAATGGGAAACCGCTGGTGAGATTTTGGCCCAAGCTGCCCGCAATTTGGTTGCTGCTGGCGCAGAATGTATTGTGCTTTGTACCAATACGATGCACTTAGTGGCCACGGCGATTGAGCAAGCAGTTGAAGTGCCATTTATTCATATCGTCGATCCAACCGCAGCGGCGATTCAAGCCCAACAATTGCGCACAATTGGTTTGCTTGGCACGCGCTTCACCATGGAGCACGATTTTTATGCTGGGCGCTTGCGCGAACGCTATGGTTTGGGAGTCGTCACGCCTGGCTTAGAACAACGCGACGAAGTGCATCGGATTATTTTCGATGAATTGTGCCTTGGCAAAATCGAAGCGCGCTCAAAAGCCTATTATTTGGCAGTCATCAACGATTTGGTGGCAGCTGGCGCAGAAGGCATTATTTTGGGCTGTACCGAAATTGGCTTGTTGATTAACCAAGCTGATTGCGCTGTACCACTCTTCGATACAACGCTGTTGCATGGCCAAGCAGCAGTGGCCTGGAGCCTAGAAAAATAGCACAAATTTTTCAAGGTTGTGACACTGATTGTCACAACCTTGAGCGATACTTAACCCCGATACGAGTATATGTAATAAGGGGTTGAGCTATGGCAACAATCATGACGGCGCAACGGCAGGAACGACGACATCTAACCACGGGAATACGGGTTGGTCGGGCGGTGATGCTCATGCCAGAATTGGTGGTGTTTCCAGCGCTCTGTGGCTTGTACTTTTTAACCAATCAAGCAGTTGGCGTGGCTTTGCTCAGCGAATTGTTGATTGGCTTATTCGTTGCTCGCATCGCCTTAGTTTGGTACGCAGGCCGGGCTTGGTCGCATGGTTCGTATGCCCAAGCAGAACGCTTAGTCTTGTGGTCACTGCGCATTTATCCCGATTCGGCTGACGCTTGGTTGGCCATGGGTTCGATTCAATTGGCCCAAGGCGAAACCGAAGCCGCGATCAAAGCCATCGAACGGGCCGATCAATTGTATCCCTTCCATGCGCCAATTTATTTAGAAATGAGCCGGGCGCTGGCTGCGCATGGCGATTGGAACGAAGCCCGCCATTATGCCAGCATGGCCTTGGTGTTGGATGAGCAATTGGCCTTGAGCTATAGCCACAATGCCTTGTTGAGCTTGCATTTTGACGAAGCCAGCCAAACCACCAAACAATGGATCGAAGCAGGCTTGGCCTTGGCTCCGCATGTTGCCGCCAAAGCCAGCCTGTATGTTGCGCGCGCCGAATTGGCATTCTTGGCCAACGAGGAGCGCCAAGTTCAATTGGCCTTGGATCAAGCAGAATTGCTCTTGAATGGTTGCCCAATCCCGCAACAAGCAGAATTACTTTATCGTATTGGCCAACTCCAACGCTCGTTAGGCCAAGTTGATGCCGCTCGCGCTAGTTTTGAACGCATCGAACATTCCGACCGTGAAGGTGGCTATGTCCATGCAGCATGGCGGGCCAAAGTTGAAACCAGCGTCATTTAAGTTGGCGCTGTTGATCAAAGCGTCGATAGGCCTCGGCTAGCAACTCCACGGGATGGCGGGTTTCCAACCCCGTCCCGTGGCTAATTTGCCAGCGACAAGTTTCGCTATCGCAGAGCACGGTATCAGCAGCATGGGCGTTGGCCCACTCAAACAAGGGCTTGCCCACATCCATTGCAATGCCATATTTTTCGGTTTTTAGGCCATAGGTTCCGGCGATGCCACAACAAGCAGCTTGGCTGCGATCAATCTTCAAGCTTGGAATATGGGCCAAAATATCACGGGCTGGCAGGCCAATGCGATGCGCTTTTAATTGACATGGCGGATGATAAGGCAACGTTTCTTCAATCGCCCCCAAGTTGCGATCAAATTCCCCTGCTTGGTCAAGCAAACGCAAATATTCGAAAATATCGTAGGTTTGTTCGGCCACCAACTTAACCTCGGGATCGTGCCAACCCAATAATTCGGGCGCTTCATCTTTGAGCGTCAAGGTACAGCTAGTCGAGGTTCCGACCACCACATAGCCTTGGCGAATCCATGGCAACAGCGAACGCACATTGGCGGCATGATAGCGTCGCGCCGCATTAAACTCGCCATTCGAAAGCATGGGCAAGCCACAACAGCCTTGATTGGCCAAAACCACCTCGCAGCCATTGCGGTTCAAAACCTCAAGCGCAGCTTTGCCAACGTGTGGCTCGTAATAATTGGTTGAGCAGCCATGAAAATAGACCACTTTACGCGAAATTGTTGGCACAGCTGTTTGCTGTTGGGCTTGATTTTGGATCAAGCGGCGTTGTTCGAGCGGCACAAGCGCAGTGCTGCTAAGCCACGAACGCAGGCCATACGTCCAACGCAAGGGCGTAGCAGCCCGAGGCAGATGTTTGCGCGCCCAACCACGCAACGTATAGCCAGCCCACTGTGGCAGCGGCGCACGCCGATCAATCTTAAATAGTTTTTCGATCAACCAACGAATTGGCCGATTGTTCATTGTCCAGTTGGCGAGCGGCGCGAAGGGCGTGCCAAGCATGCCCAGCAACTCCGAGCGCCCAAGCATGCGATTACGCAAGGGCAAGCCATTTTCACGCACCATCTGCGCGCGGGCACGAGCGTTGAGTTCGGCAATTGGCACGCCAGTTGGGCAAACTTCGTTGCAAACCCGACAGCCAGAGCAATAATCGACCGAATGATCGGGCGAGTGTTCAGCCTGATCGTGGCGGAAGCGGGCTGCTTGCGGGCCAACATATTTCGGGCCAGGAAAGAGATCAGTCACCGCTGCAACCGGACATGCCGTGGTGCAGATATTACATTTAATACAAAAATCGAGCGATTGCTCCAAGCGGATTGATAATCGATCATCCATAACGCCTAGCCTCAGTTACGATTTAAAGCCTTGGAATAGCCTAAATCGCATTCTATAATAAAACGCTTATGTTTGTTTGTTGTCTTGACAAAGTACCAAATAGTTGCTAAAATCGGAGCCACTTACCAAGTAGGAGCTTCCAAATGAATCGTCCTTCGGCACTGACAGCTGATCTGAGTTTGATGCGAGAACTCAACCGCGCCCTGGTACTCCAGTTAATTCGGCGTGAAGGACGAATTTCGCGAGCCGATATTGCTAAGCATACCAAGTTAAGTCGTTCAACGGTTTCGAGCATCATCAACGATCTGATTGATGCCAGCCTCGTGACTGAAACTGGGATTGGGACTTCAAAAGGTGGCCGTCGGCCAATCATCCTCGAATTCAATTATCAAGCTAATTATATTATTGGGCTTGATGTTTCGCGCAACGCGGTTAGCGCCGTTATTACCGATTTGAACGCTCGCATCTGTTCACGTCGCCAAATCTCCTTTAATGTCAATGATGGCCCCACGGTTGGCATGCCGCTGATCAAACAATTAATTAGCACGATGCTGACCGAATCGCCAGTTGGTCGGGGCCGCATTAGTGCGATTGGGGTTGGCGTGCCTGGCCCACTCGATTTTCGCAATGGTCGCACAATTGCGCCGCCAGTTATGCCTGGCTGGGATAACGTGCCAATTCGCGAAGAGTTAAGCCAAACCTTCCGCTTACCCGTCTCAATTGATAACGATGCCAACTTGGCAGCCATGGCCGAATATCGCTGGGGCGCTGGCCAAGGCGCGCAAAACATGGTCTATTTATATATGAGTAGCGCTGGGATTGGCGCTGGCCTGATTATTGATAGTCATCTATTCCGTGGCTCGATTGGCAGTGCAGGCGAGGTTGGTCATACCACGCTCAGCGTCGAAAACGACGAATCATTTGGGCCAATCAATGCTGGCTCGCTGGAAGCCTTGGCATCACAAATTACGGTTTTACGGCTAGCGCGTGAGCAAAAGCTGATTAATGCCGATGATGATGTGCATGCCTTGGTGCGCAAAGCAGAGAGCAGCCCCGAAATTCAAGCTATTTTGCGGCGCACTGCCCACTATCTTGGGGTAGCAATCGCCAGTATCATTAATATCTTCAACCCCGATCGGGTTGTCATTGGCGGGGTTATTCCGGAAACCTCACCATTATTGATCGAGACTATTCGGGCAACGGTTGCGCGCCGCGCATTATCGATTGCTGTGAATAATACCTCGATTGTGCCCGGCGCACTAGGCCGCAACGTCGCAGCCTTGGGAGCCGCAGCCCTTGCCACCGAGCGCTTATTTGCGCCGCCAGCCTTGGAACGGCCCGCCACCTTAGGCGTGCATTCCAACGAAGTTGGGTCGTTGGCAAGCTAACCATTGCCCTTGACGGATCGTGGCCAACACCACGAGATTATATTCACCTGTTCGCCCTAATCGGCACGGTACAGATTTCCTAATTTGGTACAAAGGAGTGTACAGCAATGAAGCGATTTATGAGCTTCCTGCTCGTCAGCGTGATGATGGTCGGTTTATTGGCAGCCTGTGGTAGCGCAACCCCAACCACGGCCCCAGCGACCAGCGCACCAACCACCGCACCAACCACCGCAGCAGAAGCAACTGCCGCACCAACCGCCGCAACTACAGATGCAACCGCTGAAGCAACTGCTGAAGCAACCGCCGCTGCAACCACCGCCCCAACCACTGGTGGCGATGCAATGGTAGCAACTGGCGATATTACCTTGTGGCACGCCTATAGCACTGGTGGCAGCGAAGATGCAACGTTAACCACGTTGATCGAAAACGCCAAAACCGCTTTCCCAGATGCCAACATCACCGTGTTGCAAGTTCCATTCGACCAAGTGTTCAGCAAGTTTGAAAACGACGTTGCCACTGGCAGCGGCCCAGACTTGTTCTTGGCTCCAAACGATAGCTTGGGCGATTTGGCTCGCAAAAACTTGTTGGCCGACCTCGATGCTTACAAAGCAAACTTGACCAACATCGGCCCAGCTGGCGTTGCCGGTATGTCGGTTGATGGCAAGTTGTACGGGATTCCAGAATCATACAAAGCTGTAGCCTTGTACTACAACAAATCAACCATCGCAACCCCACCAGCAACCACCGACGAGTTGTTGCAAATGGTCAAAGATGGCAAGAAATTGGTCTTGAACCAAAGCGCTTACCACAACTTTGGCTTCTTCCAAGCCTTCGGTGCTAGCTTGTTCACCGCCGATAAAGCCTGTGGCTTGACCAACGGTGGCGGCGAAGCATTCAAGTATTTGCAAGACCTCAAAGCTGCTGGCGCAACCTTCCTCACCGATGGTCCTAGCGCTGATGCTGCTTTCCGCGAAGGCAAAGCCGACATGATCATCAACGGGCCATGGGTTTTGGCCGACTACCAAAAAGATTTGGGCGAAAACTTGGCTGTAGCTCCAATGCCTGCTGGGCCAAAAGGTCCTGCTGGTCCGTTGACCGGTGTTGACGGTTTCTATGTCAATATCAACAGCCAAAATGTTGAAGGTGCAGTTGCCTTGGCAATGTACTTGACCAACACCGAATCACAAAAATTGTACACCGAACAAGCTGGCCACGTGCCAACCGACATCAATGTTGTTCCAACCGATGCTTTGGTCTTGGGCTTCAGCCAAGCCGCTTCAACCGGCTATGCTCGCCCACAAGACAAAGAGCTTGGTAACTTCTGGACACCAGTTGGTGACGCATTGACCAAGGCTCTTGACGGCGGCGAAGAAGCAACCAAGGCTATCACCGATGCCTGTGCTGCAATGGACCTCGCCAACGGTAAATAAGGCAAGTAGCGGCCCGTTCCTTCTTCGTGAGGGAATGGGCCGCGCCAAGGCTATGGTGGACTTACCAAAGATAGTGCTGTAAACGATGCCGTAGTCTTGCACCCTGTTCCTCGCTCACGCGATACCAATCAATCCGACCCCGCCCCTGTCAGCAAAGGAGCACCGCCATGGCATCGGCAGAAAGTAGCGTCGAGCGTGCTAGTGAGAGTGACCTTCCACGCCAATCGTGGTGGACACGCACCAGAACGTCGCGCACAGCGTATACCTATCTTTTTCCCGCTCTGATCGTGATGGCGATCATCACGTTCTATCCGATTGTCTATCAATTCTGGATGTCGCTGACCGATTTCGGCCCTTCCAGCATTAACCCAAACGTTGCGAACTACAAAGCCCCCAATTATGTTGGCTTCGAAAACTATCGCTTGATTTTGCAAGATAAGTTGGCAACTGTTGATGCCGACTTGAATAGTTTTCGCTTCTGGCGCACCTTGGGCTTCAACATCTGGTGGACATTCTCGAATGTGATTTTTCACGTTTCACTGGGGATCGTCATCGCGGTTATGTTGAACGTCGAGGGTTTGTGGTTTAAAAAAATCTATCGCGCAATTTATATTTTGCCGATGGTGCTGCCACAGCTGGTTATTGCCACGATTTGGCGCAATATGTTCGATGCCAAAGAAGGCGCTGTCAATCTGTTTCTCAAGATTTTTCTTGGGCCAGCCTTTCCTGAGGCTGGAATCGATTGGTTGCAACGGGTTGATCCGGTTGCCTTTGGCTTGCCGCTCTCGTATTTTGCCATGCTGATTGCTAATATTTGGCTGGGCTGGCCGTTTATGACGATTGTGGCCACCGGCGCGCTGCAAAGTATCCCCAAAGAATTATATGAAGCAGCCTCGATCGACGGCGCAACTGGCTGGAATAAATTCTGGACGATTACGCTGCCCTTGCTGCGCCCCGCGATGGTTCCAGCAACCATCTTGGGGATTATCCAAACCTTCAATCTCTTCCACGTGATTTACTTCATCAGCGGTGGCGGCCCGCTCGGCCAAACCGAAATCTTGGTAACCCAAGCCTATAAGCTGATCAATGGTAACTCGCTGTTTGGGATTGGCGCAGCATTTAGCGTCTTTATCTTTATTATTCTTGGCTGTATCTCGGCAATTACTGCCCGGATTTCACGAGTAGCGGAGTCGTATGATGGCTAATTCATCTATTACACAATCGACCAGCCGCAAAGGCCTGTTTGCTCGTGGGCGCGGTGCTGGCCGTCAATTGGAATGGTGGCAACAACTGTTACTCCAAGTGTTTTGCTTGGTCGTCGCAGTTTCGGTGTTGTTCCCAATTATGTGGATCGTCACGCTTTCGTTCAAGGAAGCAGGCAGCCCGCGTTCAAGCAGACTCGAAATTATTCCCTCGTCGATTTCGCTTAGCTCATATCAAGCGGTGATTGATCAGCCGCTTTCGAAAACTGCTGGCGATATTTCCTTTTGGAAGCTGATGGGCAATAGCTTTTTCTTGGCAGCTGGCGTTTCATTCTTCTCAGTAATGATTGGGGTTGCCGCAGCCTATGCCTTCTCACGCTTGAACTTTGTAGGCCGCAAGTTTCTGTTCTTGAGCATTGGTTTTATTTTGCTGATGCCTGGGATTGCCACGCTTGCGCCATTGTTCGCGATGTTGGCCAAAATTCGCACCAGCCTTGAAGTGCTGCGAATTATCTATTTTGTGCTGGCAGGCTTAATTGTCACAGGCTTGATCTTGATGACGATTTCGCGGATTCGCTCCGACGATTTCAGGGCTGGCTCAATCGCTGTGGTCTTTGGGGGCTTGGCGGTGGCTGGCTTATTATTATGGGGTGGCCTCGGGATTGATATTCCCAAAAATGCCAAACCTTTTGACCTTGGCCGCTCGCTGTATGGCGTAGGCTTGGCGATGATCTCCGGCGCGTTGCCATTTGCGATCTGGAATCTCAAAGGCTATTTGGATACGATTCCCAAGGAATTGGAAGAAGCGGCGATTATTGACGGCGCTTCACCAAACCAGATTTTCTTCCGGATAATTCTGCCGCTGGCAACTCCAGCGCTGGCTGTGACTGCCTTCCTTGGCTTTATGGCTGGCTGGACTGAATTTGCCTTGACGGCGCGCTTTATCAACAAGGCCGAAAATTACACCTTGGCAATTGCCTTGCAAACCATGACTGGCCAATACACCACGGTTTCATGGTCGAACTTCGCGGCGATGTCGATTATGATTTCGCTGCCAGTCTCGATTGTCTACTTGGCGCTGCAAAAATATATCGTTGGCGGCTTAACCTTGGGCGGGGTAAAAGGTTAATTCCTTCAGCGGGCTTTTGGTATCGCAAACAAAAAACCACTCCAGCAATTGGAGTGGTTTTTTTATACCAACAAATTGGCTTATTTGCCGAGGCTTTCGGCGACCAATTTGGCAATATCGGTGGGCAATTTGGCAACTTTCGCGCCAACTGCTTCCAAAGCGGCAATTTTTTCTTGGGCTGTGCCTTCGCCACCAGCGCCGATAATTGCGCCAGCGTGGCCCATGCGTTTGCCTGGAGGTGCCGATTGGCCAGCGATGAACGAGACGACTGGCTTGGTGACGTTTTCCTTGATGAAGGCAGCGGCATCTTGCTCAGCGTTCCCACCAATTTCACCAATCAAAACGATGGCTTCGGTGGCTGGGTCAGCTTGGAACATTGCCAAAACATCGATGAAGTTGGTGCCGATAATGGGGTCGCCGCCAATCCCAACGATTGAGGTTTGGCCCAAACCGATGCGGGTCAAAGCATCAACTGCTTCATAGGTCAACGTACCCGATTTTGAAACCACGCCGACAGGGCCAGGCTTGGCGATTGAGCCGGGGATAATCCCCAATTTGGCTTCGCCAGGAGTGAGCAAACCGGGGCAGTTTGGCCCGATCAAGCGTGAGCCTTTGAGCTTAACAAACTCGTAGGTTGCCACCATATCGAGGGCTGGCACGCCTTCGGTAATACAGACGATCAAGGGAATGCCAGCATCGGCGGCTTCGCGCACAGCGTCGGGAGCAAAGGCGGCTGGCACATAAATGACGGTTGCATTTGCGCCAGTTTCCTTGACAGCTTCTTTGACGGTGTTGAACACAGGCACGCGGCCATCAACGGCTTTTTGGCCGCCGCGACCTGGTGTAACCCCACCAACCAAATTTGTGCCATATTCCAGCATTTGGCGCGAATGAAACTCACCTTCGCGGCCTGTAATCCCCTGCACAATCAGGCGGGTATTTTTATCAGCCAAAATACTCAATGGAAATGTCCTCCTTGACAAATGCAAGGATGAGGGATGAATGATGAAGGATGAAATGTTGACAATCAAGCAGGTTCATCCTTCAACCCTCATCCTTCATCCTTATGAAATACGGTATTCATGTTTCAATAATTCGAGGTCGGCTTCGACCATCATGGTCACCAGTTGCTCGAAGGGTGTTTCTGGTTGCCAGCCCAAGACGCGCTTGGCCTTGGCTGGGTCGCCAATCAACAAATCGACTTCGGCTGGCCGCATAAAGCGTTCGTCCAATTTCACATAGTCGGCGTAATTCAAGCCAACATGGCCAAAGGCGATTTCGCAGAAGCGGCGCACCGAGTGAGTTTCGCCAGTTGAAACCACAAAATCATCAGGCTGATCTTGTTGCAACATCAGATACATGGCTTTGACGTAATCGCCAGCAAAGCCCCAATCGCGCTGGGCTTCGAGGTTGCCCAAGCGTAATTCAGTCGCTAAGCCAAGCTTAATCCGTGCCACTGCATCGGTAATTTTGCGGGTCACAAACTCGCGGCCACGGCGTGGGCTTTCGTGATTGAACAAAATGCCTGAGCAAGCAAACATGTTGTAGCTTTCACGATAATTGACGGTGATCCAGTGGCCATAGACCTTGGCCACGCCATACGGTGAGCGTGGGTAGAAGGGCGTGTTTTCGGTTTGTGGCACTTCAACCACTTTGCCAAACATCTCCGACGAGCTTGCTTGATAAAAGCGAATCGACGGATCGACCGTGCGCACTGCATCCAAAATGCGGGTTACGCCCAAGGCGGTAGCTTCGCCAGTAAACACTGGTTGTGACCACGAAGTTTGCACAAAGCTTTGGGCTGCTAAGTTATAAACCTCGGAAGGTCGATAGGTTTGCAGCAAATTAATTAACGAAACTTCATCGAGCAAATCGCCCGTGACCAGTTCGATATCATCTTGAATATGTTTGATGCGTTCGAAATTAACTGTGCTCGAACGGCGCAACATGCCAACGACACGATAGCCTTGGGCGAGCAAATGTTCAGCTAAATACGAACCATCTTGGCCGGTAATGCCGGTCACTAATGCGACTTTCTTGGTCATGCTATCCTCATTCGATCTACGCTAGGTTAATCTCGGCCTAGCATACATCGATATGGTTGCGGCGAATGCTAAGTTGCTTAGCAATCACCATGGCGAATGTGCAGTATGATCAAGCTCAATCTGCGTAGGAGTAGTGCTCAATGCCAGAATCTTTTGGCCAGCGCTTAGGCCGTTTACGGGCGTTGCATGGCTGGACCCAACAAGCCCTCGCTGATCGCTTGGCGCTTTCGCGGGTGGCGATCTCCCACTTTGAAATGGGTTTGGCCACGCCATCGGAACGCACAGTTATTTTGCTCGCAGGGTTGTTTCGGCTCGAACCGCATGAGTTGGTTGCCGATACGTTTTACCCTGAGGGCAAAAGCCTCCGTTTGCCGAGTGTTGCGCCGCGCTACAGCGAAGTTGAGCACCAGCTCGCCTTGTGTGCCCGTGATTTGGCATGGTGCGAACGCTTGCCAAGCGCCAGAGCCGAAACCCTGCTGCATTGGCAAACCAGCTTAGAACAGCTCCAGCGCAATTGTGTTGATCTGCACGAGCGCCAGCTGATTCAGGCGATGTTAGCCCAACTCTGCTAACTTATTGTTTGGCAATATCGACAGCTTTTTGAGCAGCATCGGCCAAGGTTGAAGCAGGCGTTAAGCTGGCATCAGCCAAGATCCGTTGGCCTTCTTCTTCGTTGGTGCCAACCAAACGCACGACCATTGGGACTTGGCGCTTGATGATCTTTTGGGCTTCGACGATGCCTTTGGCCACTTCATCGCAGCGGGTAATCCCACCGAAGATATTGACCATGACGACTTTAACATTGGGATCGTCGAGAATAATATCGAGGGCTGCGGCCACTTTTTGGGCATTCGCACCGCCACCAATGTCTAGGAAGTTTGCTGGTTCGCCGCCGAAGAGGTTTACCACGTCCATGGTTGCCATTGCCAAGCCAGCGCCATTGACCATACAGCCAATATTGCCATCGAGCTTGATAAAGGTCAGGCCATTTTCGCGAGCCTTGATTTCCGATTCTGGTTCGCCAGCAATGTCGCGCATACCTGCAACTTCAGTGTGGCGGAACAAACCGCTGTCATCAAGCACAATCTTCGAGTCGAGGGCTTGCAATTGACCATTTGGCAACACCACCAAGGGGTTGATTTCGGCTAATTCAGCATCGTTTTCGACAAATGCGCGATACAAGCCGGTGGCAATGCTAGCAAATTGGCGCGCTTGCTTAGCATCGGTCAAGCCAATGCTATAGGCCAATTCTTGGGCTTGGTAGGGTTGCAGGCCCAATAATGGGTCGGCTGCTAATTTGATAATTGCATCAGGATTGGTTTTGGCGACTTCTTCAATTTCAACGCCACCCTCTGATGAGGCAATCAGCACAACCCGCTTGGTCGCCCGATCCAAAATCACCCCAAGGTAAATTTCTTTTTCGAAGGTGATCGCTTCGGCAACCAATACTTTTTCAACCGTCAGGCCTTTGATATCCATGCCCAAGATTGCTTTGCCAGCATCGAAGGCTTCTGCTGGCGTGTTGGCCAACTTGATCCCACCTGCTTTGCCCCGACCGCCAACATGCACTTGCGCCTTGACCGCCACAGGGCCGCCAATTTGCTCGGCAACTTTTTGAACTTCTTCCGCCGTCGCAGCAACGCCGCCGCCTGTCACTGGAATGCCATAACGAGCCACGATGTCACGGGCTTGATATTCGTGGAGCTTCATTGCACCTCCGCACGAGTAAATGCATTAATCAAGATGGCTAAACAAAGCTATTTAGCCCCTCGGCATGGTAGCAGGCTCACCAAGAGAAGTCAAAGATAAGGATGAGGGATGAAGTTGAGAACATAGAGCATAGAGCATAGAGCAGAGGAGTAGGGGTCAGAGATGGCTGTAGGCTATTGGCTATTGGCTTTGGGCTTTGGGAACATAATCTGTGGTCATCTGTGTCAATCTGTGGCTAAAACGTCCTTCGCGATCTTCGCGTTCTTCGCGGTTCCAAGCCTTCGTGCGCTTCGTGTTCTTCGTGGATCAAAACCGATCCCCAGCCCCAATAACCAAACCCCATCTATGTTCTATGTTCTATGTTCTTCCCCGTTGTTCAACACTCGATTCGCGCACGATCAACTCGCCTTGCAAAATAATTTTGCGGGTTGGACGCTGGGGATCAGCAAACCGTTGCAAGAGCAGTTCGGTGGCTGAGCGGCCAATTTCATCGGTTGGTTGGGCAAGCACGGTAATTGCAGGCTGAACCAAGCTTGCCCACGCAGTATCATCGAAGCCAACCAAGCCAATTTGGGCTGGAATGTGCAAACCCTGTTCGCGGATGGCTTGCAACGCACCAGCAGTCAACAAACTATTACTGGTCAAGATTACTTGTGGTGGCGCGGGCAGGGCCAACAATTCCAACGTTGTGCGATAGCCAGCCTCGCTCTGTGGGCGCACAAACCGCACATATTCAGGCCGGATGGGAATCCCTGCATCGTGTAACGCAGCTTCGAACCCGCGCTGGCGTTCGCGTCCAGTTGTGCTCGCCTCACCAAAGATTGCCCCAATCCGCCGATAGCCTTGGCTCAGCACATGTTGGGCAAGTAGTGAGCCTGCGCTCAGATTATCCAACAACACCGCATCAACATCGCCGCTCTGCAACGAACGATCAATTAACACCGTCGGAAAGCTCAAATGTAACTCATGCCAGCGATTGAGGGTTTGCAAAGTGGGCGAGAATATCACACCAGCCACTTGTTCATCGCCCATCAATTGCAAATACAGTAGCTCTTTTTCGGGATTCTCATCGGTGTTGCAGAGCAGCAGATTGTAGCCATTGGCATAGGCTGTATCTTCAACCGCCCGACTAACCGCAGTAAAAAAGGGATTGCGAATATCGGAAACGATCAAGCCCAAGGTTTTCGATTGCTGCGAGCGCAAGTTGCGCGCAATCAAATTAGGCCGATAGTCAAGCTGGGCCACTGCCGCCAGCACGCGTTCGCGCACCGCTGGGCGCACATGAGGATGCTTAGCAAGCACCCGCGAAACTGTCGCCGTCGAAACATTCGCTGCTTTGGCAACATCTTTGATGCTGGACATGGCTCACTCCCCTTGGCAGTCGTCGATTGCATGGCTGAAAACGATTGCGCCATTATAGCAGATTCTAGCGCTATTTCTTGAAATATATTGTAATCGATTACATAAATAATGAGAGTAAAAATCTAGAACCTGATTGAAAATGAATGCTGTATTCGATTTATTTTGACAAAATCTTTGTAATCGATTACATTCATTTTAGCGTCTGAATGGAGGTTTGATTACACCAATCAGCGCTAGCTCATTTAGCCAATTTGGAGTTCTACCAATTTACAAGCACTGGCGCAAGCTGCAGAGGCATAGCGCGGTGCTGCTGAGGTACAGCAATGATGAGCATTGTGACATTAACCCTCAATCCAGCCATCGACCAAACGATTTTTATCAACGATTTTCAGCTTGAAACCGTCAATCGCGCTTACGATCTGAAAAACCATGCTGGCGGCAAAGGCGTAAACGTCGCCTCGCTTTTGGCCGCCACCGGCCATCCAGTCGTCGCAACTGGCTTCTTAGGCGACCAAAACGCCGAAATCTTCGATCGCTTGTTTGCCGAAAAACAGATTGACGATCAATTTATTCGGATTCCAGGTCAGCCACGGGTTGGCATCAAAATTAGCGATCAACAAACCCAACGCACAACTGAAATCAATTTGCCTGGCCTAACCCCAACCAACGCTGAATTAGCAGCAATCCACACGACGATAACTCGCTTGGCTGCTCAAAATAACCAGTGGTTTATTTTGGCTGGCAACGTGCCACCTGGCATTCCCAACACTATTTATGGCCAATTGATCGAAATCATTCAGGCAGCAGGCAAGCAGGTGGTGTTGGATACTAGTGGCGAAGCCTTGCGCTATGGGCTGGCGGCTGCCCCAACCATCGCCAAACCCAACCTTGCAGAGCTTGAGCAATTCGTGGGCTACCCGCTTACCAGCGAACAAGCAGCCGAAAAAGCAGGCCGCGAGCTATTAAATCATGGCATCAAAATCGTCGTGATTTCGATGGGCGAGCATGGGGCGCTGTTTCTTGATGCTGAACAAAGTTTGGTGGCGATTCCACCAAGCGTTGCCGTGCAAAGCACTGTCGGCGCTGGCGATGCGATGGTTGCAGGACTTGTTGCAGCCCAAACCCAAGGGCTGGATCTGGCAGCGAGTGCCCGTTTGGCGACCGCTTTTGCCGCCGCCAAAATCACCCAACTTGGCAGCAACTTACCTGCCAATGCGATTGTTGAGCAAATTCGGGCCGAGGTCGTGGTGCGCCCATGCAACGCCCAACACGATGTTTTGCAATGGAATACCAGCCAACTCAAAGGCGTTCCGCTTTAACATTCCCTTCACTCCCCCACCTTACAAGGGTAGGTTTTGAGAGATTGATCGGCGGTGGAGCGTTCCCTCACCCCCCAACCCCCTCTCCCACTAAACGCGGGCGAGGGGGAGCCGACCATTTTTCGCCAAGGAATTGCGGGAGAACCACGATGTTAAAGCCCCTCGCCCATCGGATGGGAGAGGGGTTGGGGTGAGGGGATCTTAACAACCTACCCTTGAAAGACCCCCTCTCCCACTAAACGCGGGCGAGGGGAACACCTGTTTTTACCGAGGAACTGCGGGAGAACCAGCGCGTTAAAGCCCCTCGCCCATCGGATGGGCGAGGGGTTGGGGTGAGGGGAAATTACCATTATGGCACGATGCTACAGGCAACTCCATTCAAAATAAAGCTGGCTGGAACTGCATTTGCGCCACTATAGCTGGCTTGGAAGCCAAACGAGGCTGAGCCTTGCGGCGCAATCACACTATTCCAGCTAAGATTACCAGCAACCACAGCATTGCCAGTTTGGGTTAAGCTGCTATTCCAGCCGTTGATAATTTGTTGATTACCAGCGAAATTCCAATTCAGCGCCCAGCCATTGATTGGCGTGTTGCTGGTATTCGTCACGATCACATTGCCGATAAAACCAGTATTCCATTGGCTGGCAATTGTGTAGTGGACACTGCAAGCATTACTAGTGGGTGTTGGGCTGGGAGTTGGCGTTGGCGTATTTGTTGGCGTTGGTGTGCTATTTACAATCGTGACACTGACTGGATTTTGAGCCAGCGCCCCGCCCCACGTCCAGCCGCCCCCAGCAATCGGCACTTCGCCCGTTGCGCTCGCATTCAATTGCACTGTACCCAAGGCGGTTGCTTTAAAGGTGATATTTTTGCATTGAGTTGGGTGTTGATTATATTTACAAGGCATGCTCAACGGTGGATCAAGCTGCACCAAGCCAGCTGGACTGCTGGTCACAGTCGTATATTGCAAGCCAATATTCACATATTGAATCGTCAAGGTAAACACTTGTCCAAGTGTCACTTGGCTTGGCGCGCTCAAAATCAGCTTTGGTTGCGGCGCGGCTTGAGTTGGCGTTGCACTCGCCGTTGGGGTGTTGGTTGGCTGAGCTGTTGGTGTGCTCGTGGCGTTTGGGGTTGGGGTTGGCGTAGTGCTGCGTCCTTGCAATAAGCGGTTGTAAATTGCCGTGTAGGCTGGCTTAGGATTGTACTGTTCATCGTAGATCAAAGCAGCGCCATAGCCAGGAAAGGTACTTGGAACCCACGAATATTTATCGCTAAAGCCCCAAAATTGAAAGGCTTGGCAAGCTGGCTGGCGCAAACAGCGATCAAGCACATTTTGATAGACCGTTGCTTGTTGAGCCAAACTGGCGCTAGTTGCTGGCAATTGCAAGCGCACATCGGCCTCAGTTACATAAATTTTCAAGCCCAAATCAGCAAAACGCTGCATATTTTGGGCAAAACTGTTGTAATTAATCCCAGAGCCAAGCAAGTGCATCTGAAAACCAATCCCATCGATCGGAATCCCACGGGCCAAAAAGTCTTTGGCCATGGCATACACAGCGTTGGATTTGGCATTAATTTCTTCGATGTTGTAATCGTTGTAAATCAGCACCACATCGGAATCAACTTGGCGCGCCCGTTTGAAGGCCAACTCTACATAGCTTTGGCCGATGGTGTTATACCAAAACGAGCGCCGATAAACGCCGCTATCATCAAAAACTTCGTTGGCTACATCCCAAATTGCAATGTCGTTTTTGTAGCGCCCAACCACCGTGTCGATATGATCATACAAAATGTTGGTTAGCTCGCTGGCTGTCCAGGTTTGGTTGGCAACCCAACCTGGGTTTTGCTGATGCCAGAGTAACGTATGGCCGTGGATTTGCTGGCCATAGCTTTTGGCAATTTGAATATGGCGATCAACCGGAGTAAAATTGTAGCTTGTGCGTTGCGGATGCACCGCATCCCATTTGAGTTGGTTGCCTGGGGTATAAATATTAAACTGGCCGCCCAAAATTGCCTCATATTGCGCAGCATCGCTAAAATTCCAAAAATCGCTATCAGCAGCGCTGCCAATTAAAAATGAGCCAGCAGCTGCGCGCAGCGTTTGGGCACTCGTTTGACCACTGCTTGATTGCGACCAAGCGAATTGGCCAAGGATCAATCCGAGCATCACTGCAATCCACCAGTACCGTCGTCGGCTGTTCATCGATCCTCCTTGATCAAGGTGCGATGCGCCTTTTGCTTCGGTGCTTGGCTACAATGTTTAAGCAGCATCACGGTAAAACTTTATTTGAGACCGCTCCCAAAGTAAAGATACGTTAAGGAATATCAGCTTGTCAAGAGGCATTTTTAGAGAAATTAAGGATTAGGCTTAAGCAAGATTGGGGTAAAGCCGAGGGCATCACAGGCAGTTAATTGATAAAACACGCTCTCGACGTGGCCAGTTGTGGCGTTGGCCCATTGTTCTGCTTGATGCAAATGACCATAAACACAAACGTGGGCGTTGGCAGCAGCAATGCGTTTGGCAAATTCGGTAGGCTGGCCATCGCGGAAAGGGGGGAAATGCAGCAGCACATAAATCGGACGCACATCCTCGGCCAAAACTTGCGCTCCGGCCAAGGCACGTTCTAAGCGGCCAAGCTCGCGCTCATATATGCGCATATCGGTGGTTTTATCAAAATCACGGTCGCCGGGCACGGCCCAACCGCGCGTGCCACAAACCACAATCTCATCAACGATCACCGCATCACAATCGACAATCTGCAACGAGGCAGGCAAGATTGCACGCACCTTATTTTTGCTGCTCCACCAATAATCGTGATTGCCCTTGCAGAGCACTTTTTTGCCTGGCAGCGAGTCGATCCAAGCGAGGTCGGCGCGCACATCGTTGAGATGCATCGCCCATGAAATATCGCCAGCGATCAAGACCAGATCATCGGCGGCAACACATTCGTGCCAAGCCTTGGCAATGGTTGCTGCATGATTGCGCCAATGAGCGCCAAAAACATCCATTGGTTTATCTTGCCCGCCAGCAAGGTGCAAGTCGGCAATAGCCCAGATTCGCATAATATCAGCCCTAGCAGATTGTCCTAAGCAGCTATTGTAGCATAGCTCGCTTGATCGAGGCATTCTATTCAACGTGGTATCATAGCCCAAATAGTATTGATTTAGCGGAGCATGGTGTCGTGTTGAGTACAGTGCTGAAAAAACAGCAACGCTATCTATTAATTGCAATCTGGAGCAGCTTAATTGGCTTAATGATCATTGGCTGGAATCAAGCGAGCCACGTTGTAATTGATGTTGGAGCGAGCAAGCAGCAAGATGGCTTCAGCGGCTTCAATGATCCTGAAAAGAATGAGCAATTTACTTATCGTTGGACGAAGAGCGATGCAACAATTGCCATACCTTTTCAGCATGGCTCAACGCTTTTAACCTTTAATGGCACGGTTAATCCGCAAGCGCAACAAGTTGAATTACTGGTTGCCAATAATCAAAAGCTCCAAATCAATAATTCTAGCAGTGAAGCATTAGCAATTCGCAATTATCATATCCTCATTCCACGACACACAAATCCTTGGGGTCATGTTATCATCGGAATTAAGAGCTTAATTCCTGAAGAACGAACAGATAATCGTGAATTGGGCTTATTGATCGATCAATTAACGATTAGGAATAACAAAAGTGCGTGGTCATTACCACCATTGGGTTTGCTTGGTGTTGTCTTACTATTACCGTTATTATGGCTCTATGTATTAACCAAACTATTTTCAGGCAAATTTTATCTCATGCTAGGGCTAAGTATTGTCAGCATTATTAGTATTATTAGCCTATGGATTTGGCAAGCGGGATTAATCGAGCCACATTTAGTGAGCCTCGCGATTGGCAGCTTTGTTCTTTGTGTATTTACTGCATGGATGCAGAAACTATATGATACAGATTGGGAACCAGTTAAGAAAATAGTCTTTTTATTAATTGCTGGAATATTCATCCTATCTGGCTATTCGATGTGGTTTTATGGAGTTGAAAACTGGCTTGATTGGTGGAATTTAGCGGTTGTTGGTTCGCTATTTGGTTTGCTCATGCCATTTATTCCGCAACGCTATAGCAAAATTATTGCGTTTTTCGTAATTGTTGGCATCATTGGCTATGGCATTCGTAAGTATATTTATGTTTTTGAACGTGATTATGCTGATGATTTTAAAGCCTTATATCGTGGCCCAAGCTATTATTTTCAAGGCACTGGGCTTTACGATTTTGCGGCAATTGCTGCCAACCAATTTGGCAATAGTTACAAATATCCACCATTTTTTGTCTTTTTTATGGCTCCGTTTACCTTATTGAAATTTACGCCTGCAATTCAATCGTGGCGCGTATTTAACCTTGTGATTATGCTGATTGCGAGTGGAGTGTTGTTACGTGGTTATCGTCAGCAATGGCGCTCGTGGGCAGCGATCGGGCTTGGGCTGATGATCTTAGTATTTCAACCGATCAACGATAGCCTGCGCTATGGCCAAGTTGATATGCTGATGCTTTTGCCCTTGGCGATTGCGACTGTCGCGTTGCTCAAGGAGCGTTGGCAATGGTTTGGGGCAATGCTGGCGATTCCGACCATGCTGAAACTGTATCCTGCATTTCTCTTAGCCCAAGCAGTTATTGCCAAGCGTTGGCGCGCGCTCATAGCCTTCGGGCTGACATGCAGCGCAATCCTGGTTCTCAGCGTGCTTGTTTTAGGTTGGGATGTGCATGCCCAATTTGTTCAGCATGTGCTGCCAACCACCAGCGGCGGCACGGTCTGGGTCGAAAACCAAACCTGGAACGGCTGGCTCAATCGGCTCATCAACCAAACAATTGGCTTAACTCCCGATAGCTCGCAAGCGGTTAAACTGCTGACCTATCTGATTGCGGCGGTCTTTAGCGGCTTGGCTTGGTGGTTTAGTCGCAAAATGACCTTGGCCAATGGCTTTGGCTTATGGATTATCACCATGCTGATGGTCTTGCCATCGACGTGGATTCACTATCATGTGCTATTGCTGATACCGCTATTTCAACTTTTGGTGCGGGTACAACAAACCAAAAAACTGCCAGCTTGGCCAATTTTTGGCTTCTATGGCTTGGCTTGGGTTTGCTTGAGCACCGGCAATCAATGGACATTCTATGATCGCAGTTACCATGGCATTTTTTGGGCGCTACTGCTTTCGTATAAATTATATGGCTTAGTGTTGCTGTGGTTTGCCGTAGCATTTGATTCGACTGCTCGGTTAGCAACACCAATGCAAGATTCAAGTAACGTGTAGCCAGGTACAACAGGTCAGCATGGCCTTGATCAAGCAATAGAATATGCTAATCATAAAAACGTTGCTCAATTCGTGCTTGCATATTGTTAATCTTTTGTTATAATCGCAATGATGAGTAAATTAGAGATTGTAAGGGAGGTATACGTTAAGAGAGTATTGTTGAAGGTTGAGTTAAGGTTTGATTTTGAGACAATCAGACTTTACGATGAGACAGAGAATACAGAACTACCTTCATTCAAAAAAAATAAAGTTAATCCGTAGCTAACTCTATCCATGATGTTGGCATAACACGATTATGATTAATTGTAATCATAATTGTGTTGACCTTGCATGTTTTCTTATTTGAGAGAATTCTATGTTAATTTCTTCACGCCTTAAGCGTGCTGTTAATGCTGTCTTATTAACAGCATTAACTACTTCTTTGCTTCCTAGCCAAGCAATCAATGCCCAAGAAAACGTTCGCACACCAGATCAAGCATTACCTAATCAACAACCAATTTTGGTTAATCAAGCTGCGCGCTATGCTAGCGTTGCAATTAATCTACGTTCCGAAAAATCTTTCGTCAAAGTAGGTAGTACTACAACATTTAAAGTAGATATTCGTAATGTTGGAGCGCTTGTTGCATCGAATATCATTGTTTCATTGCCTGTTCCTAAAGGTGTAACCCCAATTTCAAAAGATGGACTTAACGCTGATGGTAGTGAATGGATCTGGCAAATGAGTACGTTAGAGCCAGGAAAATCACATTATTTTGAAGTAAGCGTTCAAGCTAATGAAAATATTTCCGCAGGCGCAATTATTGCAACTGCTACAGTCAACAGTCCCCAGATGGCCCAGCCAATCGCTAGCAATAGTGGATTTGTACTCATTCCTAACATAGCCGAGCGCAATCCCAACCCAACAACCTCTGCTGATGGGCGGGTGGTACTCGCTGAAAGCAAAGCAGTTAATCCTACGTGGACGATGACAACTGATGTATCAACTGTGCATCCAACCCAACGTGGGCTTGCACCAGTTGTTGTTTCAAGCTCATTGCAAAGCCGAGGAGCAGTTAAAATCCCAACAACACTGGTATGGAATTACACTGATGCTCAATTAACTGCCTTAGGGATTGATGCAGCCGATTTAACGCTCTATCATTATGTTGCCGAGCAAAATCGCTGGGAAGTGGTAGCTAGCGATTTAGATTTGGTTAAGCGCCAAGTAACAGCCCGAATTGCAGCCCAAGGGCCGTATCAGCTTGGTGATGGTTCAACCCCTGCGGAAGCCTTTTTGCCAAGTTTGCAAGCTTGGCAAACGAGCCTTTTTACTGGGGCAGCAACCAGCTCGTATCCAATTGATGTTCCTGCAGGCCCAGCTGGAATCAAGCCAAATATCGCGCTTTCCTACAATAGCACCAGCAGCGATGGGCGCAGCGGAATGCGAGCCAAACAACAAGCTGGTTGGGTTGGGCGTGATTGGAGCCTTGATAGCGGTTCAATTAGCGCCAATGTGATTAGCGTAAACCCTGCAACCGCTAATATCATTAACTATTACTCATTAAGTGTCAATGGCATCGCATCCGATCTCATGCGTGGTGATGCGCTGATTGCAAACCCACAAATGAGCAACCCAACCCATTGGGCATGGCGCATGACCGATGAATCGTTTGCGAAAGTTCAAGTTGCGGCAAATGGGGTTTCAACCAGCAGCCGTGGTGGGTTTGTTAATGGACAAGCGCAAGCCCGTTATACCTGGACAATTTGGAGCAAAGATGGCACGCGCTATGAGTTCCAAGATGATCTTTGGTGGGGCTGGAATGATTGTAGTATTTCGAATAAATTACGCCTCGAAACCTACAAATGGATGCTCACGCGGACGGTTGATCCCCATGGCAACAGCATTAATTACAGCTATGGCCGCGATACATTTGCTGGCGCTTTGCGCTCGTGCGACCCATATAACAATGCACAGGCAAAGGTTGATCGAGAAGTTTGGCCAACCGAAATTACATGGGGCGGCAATATCAACACTGGGGCGATTGATCGCTATCGGGTTGTTTTTGATGTCGAAGCTCGAACCAATGACTTAACTTTTGATGATGCGCCAAATCAATATGAAGGCACGAATGGCGCAGTTCGTCAAACCAAGTTGCTTGATCAAATTTTAGTCTATAGTAAACAAGCAACCACATGGGAGCTTGTGCGCGGCTATGATTTAAATTACGATTATAGTACAAGTGCGAATATTTCAATTCAAAATGGCTCGAACTATACCAGCGACACAAGTACGAGTAAATTGACCCTTACCAGTATTCAACGCCTTGGCAATACAGGCACAACAGGCTTACCATTAACAACATTTACCTATGGTGCGCGGGTTAACGCCCCAACGCCAAATGCTAGTTGGAATCGTTTGACCCAAGTTAATAATGGCCAAGGTGGAACGATCAATTTTGCCTATGAAACCATTGGCTTGCTCAACGGTAACAATAAATTTATCAATAATCATCGGGTTACCAGCAAAACACTCAATGATGGACGAGGCAATAGCTATACAACCAACTATAGCTATAGCAATGCCGCCTACAATTCAATTGGGACGCTCCTCGATACAACCCAATCGTCAGTCCAGCAGTATGCAAACTCAGCGGTGCTGTATTACAATCTCAAATTTGATCAATCGCATGATAATAGTGCATGGCTGCAACACCAAGCTAACACTGAGTTTCGTGGTCACTCAAAAGTGGTTGAACGCGACTCAAATGGCAACGAAACCGATCACTATTTCTATCAAGGCGATGCTGGCTGTAATCCTACCGCCACAGGCACTGGCTCACAGATTTTCAATGATCTGTGCTTCCAACAAATTCGCGATCGTGAAATTCTTAAAGGCAAAGAATATCGCACGGTGCAACGCCAAGGCGTAAGTAGCACAATGCTCTGGGAGGCCCTCAATACCTATACGGTTGAAATGTATAGTTATGGTGCAACACCGCTTTCAGGTCTTTGGTCGTCATTCAACTACACCAACGAAGTCGCCAATATCAATCGTGATGCTGCGCCTTCTGGTGGGCCAACCGAAACTGTCAATCGCACCAAGTATTACTACGAGCCAATCAATCAAGGTGGCGCGCAATACGGCAATGTCACCAAAGTTGAGGAATTGGATGTAACTGGTGCAGTCTATCGTTCAACCATCAATACCTACAGCCCCAACACCAGTAGCGCCTATATCGTCGATCGCTTGGTCACCCAAGTGATTCGTGACGGCCAAAACCGCGTCTTGGCCTTAACCGAAAATCGCTACGACAATGCGGTAACAACCCAAGCTGTGGGTACACGCGGCTTGCCGACCTTGGTGCGCAAATATACCAATGTGCCGCTTGCAGCTAGCACAACCGGCGTAACCCTCACCAGCAGGGATACTAGCTTTGGCTATGATACCTATGGCAATCAAACAACGGTGACAACCTATGCCCAAGCAGGCACACGCTTGTTCAATGGCTCAACCACCACGTTTAGCGCACCAGGCAATGGCTCAACCAGTAGCACCGTTACCACAACCTACGATGCCACCTTCCATGCCTTCTCTACCAGCATCAGCCAACCAACGGGCAATACCAATAGCCCAACGCTGAATGAAAGTGCTGGTTACAACTATCGTATGGGTACCTTGACCAGCGTGACTGATGCAAATGGCATTATAACCAACGCTGAATATGATGCCTTTGGCCGTATGGTGGCATTAATCAAGCCAGGTGATAGCAGCACATTGCCAACGGTCAAGGCTCATTATGAGGATGCGAAAATCCCCTTCCACTATTGGACTGAAACTCGTGAGCATAGTGGCTTAAGTGGCGTGCGCATCGATAGCCAATTCTATGACGGCATAGGCCGCAAAATTCAAACCAAACAAGAAAGTGTCAATGCTAGCCAAACTATCGTAATTGATGCCAAATACGATGGGATGGGCCAAGTTACTCATCAATCCCAACCTCGCTATGTTGCGGAAACCAGCACATCGTTCTGGGAATATACCGCGATTCCAGGCACTGGGGTCAATTGGGCAACCACGACCTACGATAGCCTTGGGCGCGTATTAACTCTAACCACGCCCGATGGAGCCAAAACCAACAATCGCTATTGGCAATACAACAACATGAGTGTGATCGATACGATCGATCCCAATCGCTCTCGGACTCAACAACGCTTTGATCAATTTGGCCGTTTGGTCCAAGTGCAAGAATTAAGCGGTAATTGTACAACCTGGGCCTTCTTCAGCGACTTCAGCTGTACTGGCAACTACACCACCACGTGGGCCAGCTATGGCATGACAACCTATGCCTATAGCCCACTTGATTTGTTGACCACCAGCACCGATGCTAATAACAATGTCACCAGCATGACCTACGACTCTGCTGGTCGCAAATTGACCATGAATGACCCCGACATGGGCGCATGGAGCTATAGCTACGATGTTGATGGCAACCTCGTGAGCCAAACCGATGCCAATAACCAAACGCTGAGCTTCGATTATGACACCCTCAATCGCTTGACAGCTAAAAAGCAAGGTTCAACCACCCTTGCGAGCTACAGTTACGACCAGTTTGGCAACGGGTATCCGTATGGCAAAGGTCAGTTGACGACGATGACCAATGCCAGTGGCAGCACAACCTATGGTTACACTCCTCGTGGCGAGATTCAATATCGCTCAACAACGATAGATGGAACACTCTATTCAATCATGAATACCTATCGATCCGATGGGAATATCAATAGTGAAATCTATCCAACTGGTGAAATCATCAGCTATAGCTATGATGATGCGGGTCGCCAAAATGGCGTTACATCAAGCCTTGGGGAAATGTTCCAAACCAATGTCACCTATGATGCCCTTGGCCAAAAAACCAACGAATTCTTGGGGAATGGGCAACAATCGAACTATAGCTATGATTCGCTGTCGCAACGCTTGACCAGCATGCAGACCTATGACGTTGCACTCCTGCAAGAGCGCTTCAGTCGCGCCTTTACCTATGATCTGGCAGGCAATGTCCAAACGATCACATCGCGCGATGCCTTGAACCCGAATGAAATCATGCGCTACAGCTATGATCACCGTGATCGGGTAACCAATGCCTGTGCCGTCAGCAGCGCTAGCAGCAGCATCTGTATTGGGGGCGCAACCTTCAATCAAAGCTATGGCTACGATGTGATTGGTAATATCACCACCAAAGCTGGGGTCAATTACAGCTATACCAATGGCAAGCCCCACGCGGTTTCGAGCGTTGGCGGTCAAAACTATTTGTACTATAGCAATGGCAATATGTTCAGTGGTGGCGGGCGCAGCTACACCTGGAACATCGAAAACCAACCAACTCAAATTAGCACCAGCACGGTCACCGAAACCTACAAATACGATGGCAACAATGCCCGCGTCAAAAAAACGACAACCACCGGCAGCACGGTCAAGAGCGTTGTCTATATTGGAGCTGTTGAGTATTGGAGCGATGGTAAGGTTGTTTCGAATTATGCAGGTATTGCTTCGCGAACAACTACTGGCAATCCAAGCACCACCAATCGGGGCAGCGTGATCTACTTCCACACCGATCACCTTGGCTCAATCGGCGCAGTTACCAATAGTAGTGGTACGGTTATCGAAGCTGAACGCTATGACCCCTGGGGTGCAACCCGCAGTGGCAACCTCAGCAGCACCGAGTTTGGCTACACAGGCCAACGTAAAGATGATGGTACGGGCTTGCTATTCTACAACGCCCGTTACTATGATCCAGCAATTGCCCGCTTCACCAGTGCTGATAGTATTGTGCCAAATGCATCTCATCGTTCTCTAACTATTGATTTCCATGAGGTTGCATTCTTAGCGAAATTGGCCCAAGAAAATAGACAAAAATTCTGGTTTCAGATGGATGCACGCAATATGCAATCATCGATGCCATCATGGGGAACCGAAAATCCCCAAGCGCTAAATCGGTATAGTTATGTAGCCAACAACCCACTAAATTATGCCGATCCTAGTGGCCATGAATGGAAAACTTATTGGGAGGGCGAACTTGAAATTTGGGAAGCCCAAATGGTTGGTGGATACTTACAACAATTGGTTGACACAATGCATGCCCGAATCAAGGAAATCGATCAACAAATAGAGGATATTGAGAATGGAGGGGATATTGAGGAAATTATTCTGGGTGGTGTAGCAGGTGGTGCTGGTGCAGTTATAGGCGAAGTCTGTGATACGGTATTCCCTGACTCGAAAACCATGTGTGAAATACTTGCAGGTGTGGGAATGGGTGCAGGTGATAAAATTGTTGAAAAAACTGAAGAAGCCCGAAGACAAAAAGCAATTAAAGAATTAAGAACAGAACAAGAGTATTTACGAGGCTCAATCTTTTTCTTAAACCGTGTTATTGGCGGTTTGAAATCTGCAATCGCTGATGCAAAAAAGAACGGTAAAAAAACAGTATTCTTTGGAGTTTACATTAATTATTCGAAGATTGGTATTCCATGGAATATTAAGGTTCGTACTGGTGAAAAAGAATTCAAGCTCTTTAAATAAGTGCTAATTCTCTATCATCAGTAACGTAGGTATCAAAGAACTCCTGCTAGCATATGATTGCGAGTAGGAGTTCTTTGATTAGGGTAATAGCTATTAATCTACGTTGAGCAAATGGACACCTGAAAGGCAAACCATGAGCAACCAACAAACCTACATCAACCTTGGCTACTACCTTTCGCACGCAGGGGCCATGGTGCGATCATTACAGCCTCACAACCCCTGAGTTTTTCTTTACCGAAGATGCCAAGCAGCCATTAGTGCTTGAACCTAGCTGTATGGATCAGATCACCAATGTTGGTGCGGCAACCGATTGGCTCGGCCAAAAGCTCAATGCAGGCTTTGCGTTTCAGTATGTGTCTACAGCGTTTGAGGATGCGTTGGAGTTTGTCGAACGTTTTTACAGCAAGCACTATCAATGACAAATTGTCAGTCAATCCATTCCTACCCAGTTTGCTGCAACCTCGCTCGCTGCGATTGAAGAAGATTATGGTAATAACAAGCCTGCATTGTATTCCATGCTCCAAGCCCAACAACCGCTGCATCCAGCCATGGAACCGCTAGGTTTTGATATTCTTGCGTTTGATATTTTTTGTTGGCAATCATATATCTATCGGCGAGTCTTGCCTGAAAAACCAATCTTGCTTGAGCTAAATCAACATCAATTAATCGATTCGTACGCCGCTGCGGTACGCCTGACCAGAACAATCATCAATCGCGAAATCGGCTGGGATGGATTTCTCATATCACTGGGCAATTGGGTTCCATGCTTAATTCAGGCCTTCGTTGTAGAATAACGGCAGCTTCCTCCACGCTATGTTGCCCAAATTCTATGCGGAGCACGATTCTTGAGCCAACTCAGTAGCATTAAATCAACGCTTAGCCAGCTCAGCGGTGGTGCATTGTGGTATCACGGCACAAGCTGCGACCTCGAAAGTTTTGTTATTCGCGTTATCGAGCCAACCACGCGTGAAATTCAATATTATCAATTGACGATCAACTGTGCTTGGCGCTTGCGTCAACACCACCAAGTGTTGCTCAGCAGCAATGATTACTGGTTTGAAGACGATAATTCTATTAGCTTCGAGCCAAGTGTCGCAGCATTTTGGGCCAAGCATAATCCCGCCAACTTAATCATTTGGGCGATTGAAGTGCAGACCCAGAGTGGCGATATATGCTTTTCAATCAATCACAATTATCAACTCGATATTCTGATCGATGCAGCAGCTGGCGAACATTGGGTTTTACACCACGATGGGCTGAAAATTTGTAGTTATCGCAGCTAGGGGTTTATGCACGAGATTTCGCTCATTCAACAAAAACTGGCAACTTTGCTTAGCCTAGAGCTGTGGGAAGGCTTTGATTTTGGTGGCATCTTATGCTTACGGATTGGCGCAAAGCGCATGACTATCAACCGCAAGCACGAAGAAGTTGAGATTGGCCGCTATAGCTTGCATATTAGCGGCGCATGGCGCTTGTGGCAACATCAACGGATTATTATCGGCAGTGGCGATTGGGCGCAGCCTGATCCTGCTGGCGTTGACCGTTCAGCCTTGCACAGTTTTTTATCCAGCTTTTGGCCTCAATCGTTGTTTATCCGCAGCATTCAAATTAATCGTGTTGGTGATGTTAAATTGCATTTGAGTAAAGACTATTGCTTAGAATTGTTAATTGATTCAACCAATAAAGAGTATTGGCGCTTGATCGATGACGATACTGACGAACATTTTATCGTTGAGGCGCATGACGATGAAGAAGAACAAGAAGGTTTTGATAGGAGCTAGCTAAACAATGTGGTACGATTGTGGTTATTTGCTCATGACGCGCATTGAGCGCCCGTCAGATCTTGATCCAGCACTGTTTCCCGAAAAAATGTTTGCCTTGCGCGATTGTAGTTTCAATGCGCAGCCTGAGCATTGGTGGCGTTATTACAGCGCTGCTGCTAGTGATCTGGTGGCGAAAGATTTAGCTGATTGGTATACAACCAATGCAGCTGAATTATTGCTGCCAAACATCTTTACAACGCTCGAATTGGCCCAAGAATTTGCATTAAAATTACCAAAACAAAGCGAAGAGTTGCAGATTGTGCGTATTGGCTTAGCAGCGCAGTATTGTGACCAATTTATTGCAGAACAAACCGCAAAGCGCCCAGATGAACAGCCAGAAGGTTTTTTAACCATGCTTCAGCAGCCAAAACCACTGCCAACAGAAGAGGGTCGTTGGATGGGGATTGAGTTAGGTTGGTTTGATTATAGTAGCATTCATTCATGGGTCTGCGAATCGGATAATCAACAATTGATTAGGAATAATCCACCAGTTGATTGTATGCCCAACCAATACGGCTTACAAAACAATCTTGCTGCGGCCCAATACCTCATTTCGCAAATTAGTATCTACAATGGCATCAATGATGATACACCAGCGCCCCAGGTGTATCCATTTTGTTTGATTGCCTATGATTCATCCTTCGCCATCACCAAACAGCAGATCCTGCGTACAAGCAGCATCAATAGCAACTAATATTAATTCATTTGCGAGGATGAATTGTATGAAGCAATTCATTAAAGCATTTATTTTTTTATTATTTTTCACAGGCTGTTCATCGCATGCCAAAACAAACCCACAATCACCGCCTATTCCAGCATATCCTAATAGTCAGCTTGAAACCTTAGTGATCAAAGCTAGTACACCTGTGGGGGATGGACAGACGTTTCAGTTTAAAAGTACAGATCCGATTGAAAAAATCTTGGATTGGTATAAACAAACCCTTATCCAAGAAGGATGGGAAATGTCATCAATGCCAATGAATATAAATCAAATACAATTTAGTGATCCATCAGGATGTCCTAGATACTATGTCACGATTACAGGAACTGAGAATGAACAAACAACAACCATTGAGCTTTTGCTCTATGCTCCTGGTTGCGAATAATCAAATAGTTTAAGCAGCGTTGTTTGTAGCGAGAGAAAATTGTGGTAATTCGATCCATTTCTTCAGTGTAACCCAATTGCATTGCTCACCGTACAACCAGCATCAATAGCAACGAGATGAACAGGAGCAAAGCATGAGATTGATGTATGGGTTGGTTTTAGGCTTGATTTTAGTTGGTTGCCAAAGTACAGCTCCAAATAATAACTACAATCAAGATCTAGATGCAAAAATTAAAGAATTATATGGAAATCGCTTAAACAATTACCTAATCTTTGATGTAGTCTATAAAAGTGAATTTGGCGATACTGAAGTCCAAATTATTGATCTAGAACGAAAACAATTGAATTACCTGCAATTTAATCAGGATTCGCACGATATTTCTGAGATAAAAGCCATTGGCAATGATCAAATCGTCGAATATACTGATTGTAATCGAATGCTTGATAAGCTTAACATTAGGCCCGAAGCGGCAATCGATTTAGTCGTTAAGGCCAATCCCGAATTTGCCAATCAACCAACTCTAGCCCTCTATAAACCTCATATCGGGATTGGCAATTGCCACAATCTATGGCAAGTTTCAACTCGTGATGGATTGATTATGGTTGATGCGGAAACTGGCGAACTAAGCAAACCAGCAGGTTGGTAATCAGCTGCATACTATCACTACGCCTCGAATGTTGCTCACAGCCAGCAATCGAGGCCTTTTGCGATGCTAAATTATCACGATCAGAGCAACCTTGCTAGCATTTTCACGTACAAGTTGCGAGTTTCAAATTGAATGGAGTAGTTATGAATCAGCAACAGCTTGATAAACTCAACCTCATCGTTGGAGCAGTTTTAGTTCCGACAGGAATTATGATGATTTACCAGACTTTAGCAAACAATATAGCTTGGAATGGGATTTTTGGTGGGATCGGGCTTATTTTAGTGGGATTAAGTTCTCTTCTGCAGAAGAAAATCAATAGCACTGCTAAAATCATTCTTAGCGCTAGCGCACTGCTATTTTTCGTGATTAATATGGTTATGTTGTTTGTTTGATCAGCAATGGAGGAGCTATGAATCAGAAATATGTCAATATCCTCATTCTAATCACCGGAATTGTCTCGGTACTTTCGGGCGTAACCCAAATCTATCAGGCATATTCAAATAATATCCTCTGGCCAGGAATTTTTGGGGGCATAGGATTTTGCTTGTTAGGGATATTTTTTCTGTTTCAGAAGAAATTAAATCCCAAGATTAACATCATTATTTGTGCTAGCGCACTTGTCTGTTCGATTATTAATTACGTTAGTTTTCTTGTTTAATTAGAAAGCGATTTCGCCATGCGTTTAGAGCGTTGGATGATACTAGGTTTAATGGTAGTGTTTGCAAGTAGTGTTGGGGCTTATATTTGGCTCAATCAGCCAGCACCACTGCCAATTCCGCCAGCAGGTTGGCAAACAATCGAACAAGCTGATTTGATTATTTCGCTGCCGCCAGAATATATCGTGCTTAATCCAACGCTGGCTAATGCCAACCAAAAATTTACCGAGACCTATAGTGGAACCTATAAAACCTTGGTAAAGATTGCTACTGATCCGGTTAAAATCGATTTTTTGGCGGTTAATCCTGAAAATGGCGATACGATTGTGATTTTAGATAAAGCGTATAGCAAAAATTATCTTCCTGTTTTTGATCAATTCGAGGATGTTGCCGATTTGCTGATTAATATTCGTAAGCACAATCAACAGTCATTGGATTTATATACTTCGAGTGATCGCTCTAGAAAACACAATAAAGAGATCATATTTCAAGTTTTTAGCGAAAAAGTACAATTTCCTCAAAGTGAACCTACTTTTGAATTGATTGGCCAGAATATTGTAATTCTCGATAATTGATTACTTTAGGATATGGATCTGATGCAAGAGTGCCAACGCTTCAATACAATTTATAATGACTTATTGATAACGATGGATCAGAAAACTATATGTGGTAAAGATCGAGGCCTTCTCGGTACAAGAATTCTATTTGAAATACCTGTTGCACAGATTAGCTATGTTAAGCGACGTAAACGTTTTATTTGGTTTGGTAGCCAAGGCTTCGAAATTAACTATCGCAGGCAGCCGAAAGGCACGTTATTCAGCGCATTCTTTGCTTCAAATCAAATTCAACAATGGATTGATGCATTCAATACAGCAGGCATCAAAATTATCGATTGAACGATGCTAGGATAAAAAATGATGCAAGAACGAATTAATACTATTTTTGCTCGCAATCCTATTTCAGTGAGTTTTGATCAACAAAGCTTCTTTATTGAAGTATTTTGGATTTTCTTTATACATCCAAAGTATCAGATCCCAATTGAGCAGATTAGCTATATTAAGTTGCGCAAACGCTTTATTTGGTTTGGTAAGGAAGGTTTTGAAATTAATTATCGGCTTTATCCAAAGGGTGCGTTATTGGGCTTCTTCTTTGTTTCAAAGCAGCCTCAAGCGTGGATCGATACCTTTACAGCAGCTGACATTAAGCTTATTCCAAGCCCTTAATTGGTAATTATCCATTTACACTGAGAATAAGCTTTTTTGATTCAACAAGATAGGTTATTATGATGAGATTGATAAAAAATTATATTGGAATTACGATTCCCTTTTTAATTTTCGCATCGTATCTTGTGGAATTTACCAAGATCGAGCAATCAGCCACAGCGTATAGCATAACGTATGATAATGCGATTAATTTCCCAATTGTTATTGGTTTATATCTGCTAACATTAATGTTATTCATATGGATAATTACTCCGCGTAAGCTCAAAATCTTGGCAATTAGTATCTTGACTATCGGGAATTTGGTATTTTTTCCACGGCTGATTCGGCAAGAATTTCGGCTTAATGAAACCCATTTAACCATTGTTTCATCGGGTTATGTTGAAGCCTATCCATGGAACGATCTTCAATCAGTCATTATTTACAAACAACCATCAGGCCGATCGACGATCACCTACTGGAAAATGACTGATAAAAATGGCAATATCATTGCCGATGAGTTAGAAAATAGATTGATGGCGCAAAGCCGTGAGGTTGCGCAGCAATTTGCCACAAACCACGGTGTGACATTCGAGAATCAGGTTAATCCATAATTCGGATTGATAACGAATAGCTATGCAAGGAGTACACAATGGGTCTGAATCAGCGAGGATTGGTTTTAGCTTTGGTTTTATTTGGCTTAGTTGGCTGTGGTGCGCAATCGGCATTACTGAGTCAACAAGAGATTGATAATTTCGTACAAAAAGAACAGGCGCATTTATTAAAAACAGCGAATATAAACGATAAAACAATAGTTTTTATTCAAAAACCTAATGAAAAAGTCTGTGCAACATTTGAACGCAGTAAAAATCAAGAATATAGTCAACAAATCCATGAAATTACAACCTATCGCACTATTAATAATCCAATCGTTGTACTTAATACGAATCAATTTACTCAAGGTTCAAATAGTATCTCCATTTATTGTATTGCAATTAATGAGCTTGCTATTCAACAGCAAGCCCAAACATTCACAATTTATACCAATAATGGGCAAGTACAATCTTTTGCTACCAATGGAGAATCACAGCTCATTGTTACAATTCCCACCAGTAGGAATACTTTGGAGTATGAGCGAATTGAGTTTTTTGATGCAGCTGGTACGTTGCTTCATACTGCAATGCCAGCCAACCCATAATAAAGGCTAGCTATGTGGTTTCGGCTTAAACATGAGTATTTGGTGAGTGGCCTGCTCTATGGCGCAGCACCATTGTTGCTGTATGCCTTGCTCGATTCGCTGTGGCTTGGCTTATTCTTCGGTTTTTGGTTGGTCGTTGGCCTGATTCGCTGGTTCACGGCGATTGTTTGGCGGCCATGGATGGTCTGCCTTGGCTATGCAACAACGCTTGGCTTGGCGGCCCTAATTATGGCGCTGGGTCTGCATCCAACAACTGTAAGTTTGTATTTTTTGGCATGGCTCGCCGCAGGAGTGGTGGCGAGCATGCTGCTTAATCGTTATTAAACCTCAACGACAGCACCTCATAACTAGGCCGCAGGAACGCCCGCGTACCAGCAATTTTCTGCTAAGATAGCCCTTGCATAGAAATTATGCCTCTTACTTTGCAATGGGGAGCTTTGAACTATGACACTCGGTGTGGTTGTGCTTGCTGCTGGTCAGGGAACGCGCATGCGTTCGAGCTTACCGAAAGTTTTACATCCTGTTGCCGGATTGCCATTAGTCGAGCATGTTACCCGTCTGGCCGATGCGGTCGGCGCACAGCAGATTGTATTGGTCGTGAGCGAAGATACGTTAGCCCCAATTAGTGCTGCCTTTGGCCATCGCTATCGCTATGTGGTGCAACATGAACGGCTTGGCACTGGCCATGCGGTGGCGCAAGCCCGTGCCGAACTTGAAGGCAAGGTCGATGAAGTGCTGGTGTTGTATGGCGCTGATCCGTTGATGCGCCATGAATCGCTGCTCGAATTGCTGGCAGTACGCCGTACGAGCAATGCCAAAGCCGCAATCGTGACCTTCCAAGCAGATCCGCCCACTGGCTATGGCCGAATTGTGCGCGATGAGCATGGCGCAGTTCAGGCGATTGTTGAAGAACGCAACGCCAGCCCCGAACAACGCCGAATTACTGAAGTGAACCAAGGCGTGGCGCTTTATGATGGCGCTTGGCTTTGGAACGCCCTCGATCAAGTACAGCCCAACAGCCTCAATGGCGAATATTATTTGACTGATTTAGTGGAGATTGGCTTGCGCGAACAGGGCGCTGGCGCAATAGCTGCTATTCAATTACGCGACCCCGACGAAGCGTTGGGGGTCAACGACCGCATTCAGTTGGCCCAAGTTGGGGCAATTTTGAATGCACGTAAGCTGCGCGCCCTGATGCTTGCAGGCGTAAGCATCGTTGATCCAACCAGCACCTTTGTTGACCAGGATGTGCAAATTGGCATAGATACGACCCTGCTGCCGGGGACGATTCTCAAAGGCCGCACCACAATTGGAGCCAATTGCACGATTGGACCAAACAGCTTGATTGAAGATTCGCAGATTGGCGAGCATTGCAAAATCAGTTATTCCGTGGTTGAGCAAGCGCGGATGGAGTTGGGAGCCAATATTGGGCCATATGGTCACCTGCGGCGGGGAGCGCACCTGATGGAGCATGTCCACATGGGCAACTTCGGCGAGGTGAAAAATGCAACTCTTGGCCCTGGCACGAAGATGGGCCATTTTTCCTATATTGGCGATGCCACAATCGGCGAAAATGTTAATATCGGTGCAGGCACGATTACCTGCAACTTTACTGCTGATGGCAAAAAGCATCGCACCGAAATTGGCGCGAACGCTTTTATTGGCTCCGATTCGATGTTGCGTGCGCCAGTTAAAATTGGCGAAGGCGCAATTACCGGAGCAGGTTCAGTTGTGACCAAAGATATACCTGATGGCGGCGTTGCCGTGGGTATGCCAGCCCGCGTCATTCGCCACCGCAAGCTTGAGCAGAGCGAGAACGAGTAGGTTTGGGTTTTTCAATGTGACCAATTACTAACTTGGGGGGCATCGAATGGACGGGCGATTGCAGATTTTTACGGGGAATGCCAACATCCCGTTAGCTCGCAGTATCGCATCGCATCTCAATTTGAATCTCGGTCGAGCGATTGTCGGCGTTTTCAAGAATGGCGAAACTCGGGTGCAGCTTGAAGAAAACGTGCGTGGCTCAGACGTATTCATCGTACAATCCTTAACTACGCCAGTTGATCATCACCTCATGGAATTGTTGTTGATGATCGATGCCCTACGCCGCGCTTCGGCTCAACGGGTAACAGCGGTTATTCCTTACTATGGCTATGCCAAGCAAGAGAAAAAAACCACTGGGCGTGAGCCAATCTCGGCGAAATTGATCGCCAACTTGATTGCTACTGCTGGAGCAGATCGGGTGTTGACCATGGATTTGCATGCACCAGCAATCGAGGGCTTTTTCGATATTCCAGTTGATCACTTGCAAGCTGGGCCATTGATTGCCGACCACTTCCGCAGCCGCAACATGAAAAATGTCGTGGTTGTCTCGCCAGATGCTGGCGGCGTGGGTCGGGCCAATAAGTTCCGCGAACGCATCGGCGCAAGTTTGGCAATTATCGCCAAGCAACGCCCAGCACCCGATGTTTCCGAAGTTGTCGAAATGGTCGGCGACGTTGCAGGCAAGCACGCGGTGATCTTCGACGATATGATTTCCACTGGGGGAACTTTGGCCGAAGCAGCCAAAACCCTTAAAGAACGGGGCGCAATTAGCGTGGTGGCCTGTGCAACTCACGGCATCTTTGCTGGCAACGCGGTCGAATTGCTGGGCGATTCGGTGATGGAAGAAGTGTTGGTGACCGACACAATTCCCTTGCCACCAGAAGCCAATGCAGCGCGGATTGCCCAAATTTCGGTGGCCTCGTTGTTTGCAGAAGCAATCATTCGGATTCACAAAGACCTTTCATTGAGCGCACTCTTTAGCTAAACTCAACTTACAGATACACTTGATCAAGCGCTGCTAGCTTTGGTTCTAGCAGCGCTTTTTATGTGCAGCGAAGCAAAACTTGCCCTCCTGAAGAGATGCGTTAGAATAGCCCTGACCTTAAAGGAGTTTCGTGCATGGGTTACACCATCCTGAGCATTGCCTCAACCTCATTTTTTGCTGACTACGGCGCGCATGTTCGCATTTGGGAAGAAACCCGCGCCCTGCAAAAATTAGGTCATCGCATTGTGATTGCAACCTACCATAACGGCGATAATATGCCAGGCTTTGAAATTCGCCGCTCATGGGACGTGCCATGGGTCAAGCGCACGATGGTCGGGGCTTCGCATCATAAAATGTATTTGGATGTGGCGCTTTCATGGCGGGCCTTGCGCGTTGCCATGGAAATCAAGCCCGATTTGATCCATGCGCATATACACGAATCGGCCTTGATTGGCAGCGTGCTTTCACGCATGTTCAAGGTTCCCTTGGTGTTCGATTATCAAGGCAGCCTGACCGCCGAAATGCTCGATCACGGCTTTCTCAAACGCGACGGCATGTTTTATAAGCCGTTTCACTGGCTTGAAGATAAAATTAATCGGACAGCCGATGCGGTGCTGACCAGCTCCTTTAATGCAGCCAATATGCTACGCGACGATTGGCAATTTCCCAGCGATCGACTGTATACCGTACCTGATAGCGTCAATACCGATCGCTTCCGGCCTTTCGATGGCTCAGCAGAGTGGACAGTTGAACGCGAACGAATCCGTAGCGAATTGGGCGTTCCAGCAGGCCGCAAAATCGTGGCCTATTTGGGCTTGCTTGCAGCCTATCAAGGCACCAACGTCTTGCTCGAAGCCGCTCGCATTATTCGCCAACAGCGCGATGATGTGCATTTCTTGATTATGGGCTATCCCGATGTGCGTTCGTATTTGGCCTTGGCCGAATCGTTGGGCGTGAGTGATATTGTGACCATGCCAGGCCGCATTTTATACAAAGATTGTCATGCCTATTTGGCCTTGGGCGATGTCGCAGTCGCGCCCAAAATGTCGGCAACCGAAGGCGCTGGCAAAATTCCCAACTATATGGCGATGGGCTTGCCCGTGATTACCTTTGATACCCCAGTCAGTCACGAAATTTTGGGCGATGCAGGGGTTTATGCCAAGTTTGGCGATGCGCAATCGCTGGCCGACGAAATTCTGGGCTTAATCGATAATCCCGAGCGGCGGCATAATTTGGCCCAAACAGTGCGCACACGAGCCGTCAACGAACATTCGTGGGAGCTGGCTGCGCGCCAGATCGAAGCAATTTATGAGCGGGTTTTGGCCAAACGCGCTGGCAATCCATTGCCCGAATTTCCCACCAGCTTGCAACGCGAACAAGGTTCGTGAAAAGGGTAAATAGGCTATTGGCTTTGGGCTATTGGCTATCGGAATATGATTTGATCCACGAAGGAGACGAATAGCACGAAGGATGAGGCTATAGGCTATAGGCTTTTGGCTTTTGATTTCATCCCTCATCCTTCATCCCTCATCCTTCGGTCGCTCTGCGCCGCTGCGTTAAAAAATTGATCCACGAAGGACACGAAGAGCACGAAGGTTGCGTTTGCCCTCGTCTAGTCGCCGACCCCTGACCCCTGACCCCCAGCTCATCTTGCCTAGATAATTTTCCCTATAGCCTATAGCCCATAGCCCATAGCCTCTACACTAATTGACGCGGGCTAGAAAATCGAGCGTGATGCGATACAGCTCATCAAGCTCTGGTGAGCGATCAACTGCCTGCAAATAATGCGACATGCCAGCGAAAAAATAGCTTTCGACTTCAACCCCCAAGCTACGCCATTGCGCCGCCAAAAATTCTGATTGGCTGGCGGGCACAACTTCATCGTTACTGCTATGCAGCAACAAAATCGGCGGCAGATCGGCGCGCGGGTGCAATTGGGCCGAATAGGTTGCATAGCGCTGAATTTGCTCGTCGGGATAGCCCAAAGCAATCAGGGCTTGGTCGAGGCCAAACGGCGGCATAAAGCTTCCGGCCACAAAATTCTCACGCATGGCAAATAAATCGCTAATTGGCCCGAGCAAGACCACGCCAGTAAATCCAACATCATCTTGGAGCAAGCGCAACACATGCAGGCTGCTATAACTGCCAGCCATAATCGCCACGCGGCTGCCATCAACGCCCACAAACGAGCCACCGCGCGCTAAGGCCAACAAGCGTTTGAGATCAGCAATATCGGCTTCGAGGTCGAGGCTATAGGCTGGACCAACCGCTAACACACTATAACCACGCTCAGCCAGCGGAATGCTGACGCTCTCCCATTCATCTGCAGGCCCAGGATAGACCGCAAGCATCAAGGGCAAGGGATTGGTTAAGGGATTGGTTGTGGTAATTGGCCGATAGAGCAAGGTTAATTGCTGCTCGCCGTTATCGCCCCAAACCTGCACTTGCTGGCGCAAGGCTTGGGTTGGATACGGCGTGCTGCGGCTGACAACGCTGGTCGAGCCAATCAGCAGCTTTTCGACCGGCGCATAACTAGGCGCAATTGCTGGAGCAAGTTGCACATCGTGCTGAATTGAGCCATTATGCAGATCAACAGCACTCACATCATCGCGATAGCTCGCTGCTGTAACCAACAAGCGATAGTTGTTTGCTGGCAGATTGGCGAGCGTGTAGCAGCCCTGAGAATTGCTATTTGCCCGATGGAGCTTGCCGTTGCGCTCACTAACTGCCACAATTGCTCCAGCGATTGGTTGCTGATGGGCATCGCGAATACAACCGCTAATCCTGTGATCGGCTGGTTGTTGGCTCGCGCTTTGGCCTGCGCCACGCCATTGATCAAGTTGATAGCGCAGGGTATTGCGAATTGGCCAAATTGTCACGCTATCGGTCGTCAAAAACCAAATCACGCCAATCGCAAACAGCCCAACGATAATGCCCAAAAGCTTGCGCCAAGAACGCTTGAACCAGTGCATAGCTTGCTCCTTTGATGAAGGTTTATGTGTTCTCGCTGTTGCTAACTTCTATCAGCATTTCGCGCTTAGCCGAAACCAGCAATTGCTTGCACCTTTAGTATGGCTTAATTTAGCTGGCCGAACCAGTGGCGCGACTGGCAATTACTGTCGATTAAGCCTGCTCAATAGGCCAGATAGTTGGCAAGCGCCAAAAATACCGCATAATAGCACTATTCATGGCACGAAATGCAGCGAGACCAAGGGAGAACTGTTGATGGTCGAAGCACATTTATTTGGATTTGGCGTTGCGCTGTGGCTGGCGTTGTTTATCGCCACCCGCACCCACCAGCATTCGAAGCTTTTTTGGGCAATCAATGTTAGTTTGTTGGGCTTAATTGGCTTTTTTGGCTCAGGCGTAATCGGCAGCGAGGTCTCAAACCTTGCCCAATTGATTGGGCTTGAACGTGGGTTTTGGTGGAGTTCGGTGCTGCCAATCAGCGCTTGGCTGATGGTTTGTAGCCTTATCCATCAAACCTTGCAGCCAAGCATTGCCAGCATCGCCATGCCGGAGCGTTGGCTGACGGGCATTATTGGTGGGTTCATGATCGGGCTAGGCAGCTTCAGCAATAGTCTGTTGAATTATGCTGAGCCGGTGATGCTCGCTAACGGCAGCCAAATGATCGGCACTGGCCAAGCCTACCCAATCTATAGTGCCTATGTGATGGGCTGTGTGAGCGCGGCGCTTTGGCATTTGGTGGCAAGTTGGCGCATTGCCGAAAGCGGGATTGCGCGACGCAGTTTGGCCAGCTTAGTGCTTGGGGCGTTATGCTTTCTGCTTGGCACAAGCATGTTGTTGGCACGATTGATTAGCGCTGGCACATGGTCGATGTTGTATGGCTATGTGCCGATTTTTGCTGGCTTGTTAATTAGCGGCTTTAGTTTGGTGCGATTTGGCTTGTTGCTTCAAGGCCAAAATGTGCTACGCGATTTAATTTATAGCTTTTGCGAAATGAGCATTTTGGCGCTGCTGTATTTGGTCAGCGTGAATATTCTTGATCTGCTGCGCCCCAGCCAACTGGCCTTGCTGTTGGCTTGTGTCATTATCAGCCACACGGGGCTTGATCGCGGGCGACGCTGGCTTGATCGCTTATTTTTCTCCCGCGCTGAGCAAGCAGCCCGCAGCCAATCGCGTGAATTTGCCGTTGCGTTGGCCTCGACTCCCACGCCAACGCCTGCGCCAGCGATTGTTGCTAGCAAGCCCGATAAAACCTGGAACGATGCAGTGCGGCGGGCAATTAGCGGCTTGAAAAATCCAGTTCAATTAGCCCAAAATTCCTTGTTGAGCAGTGCCTTGGTCAGCAATCTGTTGCAAGCCAAAGAGCTCGAAGATAATCGCTTGAATCGGAGCGCCATCACCCGTGAGCTTTTATTACAAGCGATTGAGCAATTGAGGCCTGATGCCAGCCCAAGCTTGGGCGCTGGCGATGCATGGCGCTGGTACAACGTGCTCTATCTGCCCTATGTGCGCGAGATCAACCGTAAAACTGCGATCGATTGGCTACGCCGCGGGTTAAGCGATCCCTTGATTGATGCCAGTGTGTTGAGTTGGCTGGCCGATATTGATGAGGATACATTTTATAAATGGCAGCGCCGCGCCTCGGATGTAATTGCCGCGCAGCTTTGGGAGCAACAGCTCAAGCTATTGCAGCCTGAGGCTTAATCATGATGACAGGGCGGAGCATTTCACCTTATCCGCCCCGTGAGCCAATCCTTGCGAGCGATTACACGATCACTCGCGCCAAAGCCACAGCAGCAGCATGTTAAGCGCCACCGCTAGGGCAAAGCCGATTGCCAGTCTAGGCCGATTGGCTATTACTAATGCTACTGCGCCGAGGCTAAGCATGGCACCTTTGAGCCAGAATGTCAGCACAGGATCGAGCGGTCGGGCGGCTTTGGGCGCAAGGAATACTCCCCACACAACCGCAGCCAACAACGGAGCGGCCAGACCAAGCACAATTCGCGGCCAGCCCTGGATCGTGGTAAAGCCCCAGTAGCCGAGCGCCGCCAGCATACACAGTTCCAACAGAAAGGCCACGGCGAGGTTGATTGATCGAAGGAGTGCCATACCCATGTGTCCTCAGAACGCAGCTGAACGGCCAGATCAAGGCCGCCAGCACCCAAGAATGGAAGAAGACAACGGCTCGCGCGGGCACGATCGCCCGTCGGCATGCACCAACGCGGTGGCATATCGAGCAAGTGGATCGTGGTTCGTGAGCTATGCGATCATCGGACACCTCGTCGTGAGCGTGATCAGGAAAACGCTACGGTTGGCCTAAAGATAGCAACACTCATGGTCGTTGCTTGCTCAAGTCATTCCACAAGAGCCATGATCAACAACGCCTACAATTAGAGCTTAGGATAGTGCTTAAACGAACATAGAGCAAAGAATCCAGAACAAACTTTGTTCCAATATTCTATGCTCTATGTTCTATATGTAATGGTACATCAGGTTAACCACCGTCTGATCCCTGCACCCCAAACCCTCTCCCACGCAGCGGGCGAGGGGCTTTAATCGCGTGGTTCTGCCGCACGGCGCGGTGAAAACGGGGGCTGGGGGGTGAGGGCATGCTCCTCGTTGTCAATCCAATGTCCCATTACAGCTATGCGCTATGTTCTTTGCTCTATGCTCTTAGGCTAGCCAATCATCGTGCCAGCCACGGTATTTTCGCGGCGGGCTTCGATCACATCCTTGACGCGATTGAGTTTATCCAAAATGCGACTAAGTTGATCGATGCTCTCGATCCGAATCGTCGCTAGCAAGGTTGCCCGCCCATGATGTTTATTATCCAATTGCTGAACTGCTTGAATGTTGATATTGCCATCAGCAATTGCATTGGTCACGTCGCGCCAGAGGCCCACTCGATCCCAAGCTTCGATACGAATTGGTACAGGATACGACTGTTTTTCAGTTGCTCCGCCCCATTCAACGTCGATCAAGCGTTCGCGGTTGCGCTCATGCAAAACGTTATAACAATCCATGCGGTGAACGGTGATGCCATGGCCACGAGTTGTATAGCCAATGACCGCCTCAGGATAAACTGGATTGCAACAGTGAGCGATGCGGGTATACACATCGGCCTCACCACGCACCGTAATTGTACCTTGCTTGACCGGCTTGGCTGGTGGGGCAATCGTAGGAATCGCCGCCAGTGGTTCATCATCGGTATTTTTGTCGCTCAGCACGCGCTGAATTGCTTGGCGTGGCGAGAGATCGCCATTGCCAATCGCCGCCAGAAAATCTTCGCTATTTTTCATCGCGTTGGCGCGCAGCAACTCTTCCATGGTTGGGCGCACACCCAAGCGTTTGAGTTCTTTTTCGATTAATTCGCGGCCAGCAGTAATGTTGACATCGTTTTCTTGGCGACGGAACCAGCGTTTGATATGGGTACGCGCACCATTCGATTTAACATATTCGAGCCAGTCGCGCGAAGGGCCACGCGGCACTTTGCTGGTCACAACATCGACAATTTCGCCGTGTTGCAACTGGTAATAAAGTGGCACTGGTTTGTTGTTGACGCGCGCACCAATGCAGCGGTTGCCCACCTCGGAGTGAATCCGATAGGCAAAATCAATTGGGCTTGAACCTTTGGGCAAATCAATAATTTTACCCTTGGGAGTCAGCACAAACACCTGATCGCGCAGCACATCTTCTTTGACCGACTCGAAAAACTCGGTCGGATCAAGGTCGCGCTGGCCGTTGATTGCTGAACGCAGCCAAGCCAATTTGGTTTCAAATGATTGATCGTTGCGATTGCCAAAGCCTTCTTTATAGCGCCAGTGTGCTGCAATCCCATATTCTGAGACTTCATGCATCTCGTAGGTCCGAATTTGCACTTCGCACGGCTGCTCGCCTGGAATCACCACAGTTGTATGCAGCGAACGATACATGCTCTCTTTGGGAACAGCAATATAATCGTCGAATTCGCTCATAATTGGAATCCAAGTCGAGTGGACAAGGCCCAACACACGGTAGCATTCATCAACAGTTGTGACCATCACCCGCACAGCCAATTGATCGTAGATTTGATCGAGGCTAACACCCTTGCGCTCCATTTTGCGCGCAATCGAATAGATGTGCTTGGGGCGGCCAGTTACTTCAGCTTTAATGTTATCGCGATCAAGAATCTGTTTGAGGCGGGCGATGACCCGTTGCACAATCCGCTCGCGGGTTTCGCGGCGCAAGTTGAGCTGGCGACCAATTTCGCTATACTTTTCTGGGTTCATATAACGAAACGAAAGGTCTTCAAGCTCCCACTTGAACTGCCAAATCCCCAAGCGATGGGCGAGCGGCGCATAGACTTCAAGGGTTTCGCGGGCGATGCGTTGCTGTTTGTCGGGGCGCATTGCGCCAAGCGTGCGCATATTGTGCAAGCGGTCGGCCAGCTTGATGAGCACCACGCGCGGATCATCGGCCATCGCAATAAACATCTTGCGATAGGTGATTGCTTGGGCTTCTTCGATGCTTTTGGCTTCGAGCTTGCTCAGCTTGGTTACGCCATCGACGATATGCGCGACTTCTCGGCCAAAATCAGCCCGAATTTGATCGAGCGTAATTGGCGTATCTTCAACGACATCGTGCAAAAGCGCTGCTGCAACCGATTCGGGGTCGAGCTTCATATCGACCAAAATATGGGCTACTTGCACCGGATGCAAAAAATATGGCTCGCCCGATTTGCGCACTTGCGGGGCGTGAGCCTCTTTGGCTACATCCCAGGCCCGTTCGATCAGCTGAAACTCATCAAGCGGCCAATAGGTACGCATGCGGCTGATTAGCGCTTCGCTTTCATGAACTTGCGGCGAACTAGCGGGAGTGGCTGTGGTGTGTTTTGTGCTCTCGCTATGGGTAGCATCATCATTATAAGAACTAGGCATATGAGGTGCGAGGTCCATAATGACCCTCGTTTCTAGCGGCATTGCGCTGTTGTGTCGCGATCAATTTTTTGCTGATTGTAGCGAACAGATTAACACGCCCCTATACACATGTCAAGCAAATTGCATCCCACTATGACGCAGTGTGTTATGCAGTTTACCCAAAAGCCAATTGACACATTGCACAAATTAACATAGAATGGCTTTAACTCTGATTTAACACACCTCTGGTCTAAATCCAATTGTTCGCCAACTTTTTGCCCAACCAAAAAACTCAACTCGGCAACCTGCCGAACTAGGTTTCCCCTCCTGCGATGATGCAGAATGCACCAATGAAGGCTCTCCCGCAGCGATGACGCTGGTGGTTTACCCAACGTTTCTTTGTGCTACCTGAAAATGCGCCATGGTATAGGGCAGCGTTGCTAACGCCGTCGCGTATTTGCCAACTCCCTGCGCGAAAGGAGACCTCGCATGAACCGCCTGTTGTATGACCCACGCTTTGAACATGATGCATGTGGCATTGGCTTTGTCGCTCGAATTGATGGAAAACCAACTCATGCAACAGTGAGCTTAGCCCTCGCGGCGCTTGGCAGTCTGACCCATCGCGGTGGGATTGCCGCCGACGGTCTGACAGGTGACGGCGCTGGCCTCTTAACCACTATCCCACGCGCATTTATGGCCCGTGAATTAGCTGCCCGCCGGATTTTGGCGAATCCACAGCGGATCGCAGTTGGCATGATCTTTCTACCAACCAGCAACACCGAACGCGCTCGCGAACTGATCGACGATGCCCTCGTCTGGCGAGGCTTACGACCGCTTGGTTGGCGTGAAGTCCCGCTTGATCGTGAGCAACTTGGCCCAATTGCCCGTGATATTTGCCCCCAGATTGAGCAAGTTTGGGTCGATCGCCCAGCCACGATGGACGACGATAGCTTTGAACGAGAACTCTACCGCGCCCGCCGCCGCGCCGAACGCACCGCCCTCGCCGAGAACATCGATCTCTACATTCCTTCACTTTCTTGTCGCACGATTGTCTATAAAGGCCTGATGCTACCAAGTCGCTTGGCCTTGTTCTACCCCGATTTGGCCGATGCCGACTATAGCGCCAGCGCTGCGGTCTATCATCAACGCTATTCAACCAACACCATGCCAACCTGGAGCCGCGCTCAACCCTTTCGCGTCGTCAGCCACAACGGCGAAATCAACACTTTGGCTGGCAATGTGAACTGGATGCGTGCCCGCGAAGCCCATCTTTCAAGCCCGTTGCTTGGCAATGTGCGTGAACTTGCACCGATTGTCGACGAACGCGGCAGCGATTCTGCTCAATTCGATAATGTGCTAGAGCTGTTGGTGCGGGCTGGCCGCGATGTGCGCCATTCATTGTTGATGATGATGCCCGAAGCCTGGGAACATATCGATGATCTCCCGCAAGATGTGCGCGATTTCTACCAGTGGCACGCCAATTTGATGGAAGCCTGGGACGGCCCCGCCGCCATGACCTTCTGTGATGGCAAAATTGTTGGCTCGGCCTTGGATCGCAATGGCCTGCGCCCAGCCCGCTATATCGTCACCGACGATGGTTTAGTGGTTGTGGGCAGCGAAGTTGGCGCAACGCCAGTCGACGAAGATCGGATTATTCGCAAGGGTCGGCTTGGCCCAGGCCAAATGATCGCCGTTGATCTGATTAAAGGCCAATTGCTGGATAACACCGCGATTAAAGCGATGTTTGCAGCCCGCCAACCCTACGGCCAATGGCTACAAAACAAAAGCATCGATTTGGCCGAATTGGTTGCCGCCTACAACGAAGCCGACGTTGAACTCAACGCCGACGATTTGCTTCGTTTGCAAGCAGCGTTTGGCTATACCGACGAAAACTTGGCGATGGTGCTCAAGCCAATGGGTCGCGAAGGCGCTGAACCAATTGGCTCGATGGGCGACGACACACCAATGGCGGTATTTTCAAACCTTGCTCGCCCAGTCTATGGCTACCTCAAGCAACGCTTTGCCGAAGTAACCAACCCACCAATCGACCCCTTGCGCGAACAATTGGTGATGTCGTTATCGATTCGCTTGGGGCCACGTCACAATATTTTGATCGAACGACCCGACCAAGCCCATCAAATTGCCTTGGCTAGCCCAATTTTGCGCAACATCGAGTTGGCAGCCTTGCGTGCTTGCCCTGATCGCAGCTTTGGCACCGCCACCTTGGATACTACGTTCCCAGTCACCGACGATGCCCAATGGATCGAACATGCGCTTGATGATTTGTGTAGTAGCGCCGACCGCGCTTTGGATAGCGGTGCGACCATTCTTGTGTTGAGCGACCGCGAAGTTGCAGCGCAACGAATCGCCATCCCAACCGTCTTGGCACTTGGCGCAGTTCACCATCATCTGATTCGGACTGGGCGGCGCTCAACCTGCTCGTTGATTGTCGAAACTGGCGAGGCTCACGAAGTGCATCATGTGGCAGTCTTGGTTGGCAACGGCGCTGAAGCCGTCAACCCATACGTTGCAATCGCCACAATTCGCGAAATTGCCAAAGAACGCTCACGCACGCCAATCACTGCCGATCAAGCAGAAGACAACTATGTGCATTCATTGGAAAAAGGCTTGCTCAAAGTAATGTCGAAAATGGGCATTTCGACCGTCGATAGCTACTGCGGAGCGCAAATTTTCGAAGCGATTGGCCTTAGCGATGCGGTCATTGCCCGCTGTCTGACTGGCACGCCTTCACGCTTTGGCGGAGCCGATTGGCAACGCTTAGGTCGCGAAAGCTACAAACGTCATGCCCAAGCGTTTGGCTTGGAAAAACCAGCGCTCAGCCACCCAGGCTTATACAAATTCCGCAAGGATGGCGAATATCATGCCTTCCAGCCAGCGGTGGTGCATGCCTTGCAAAAAGCTGTGCGCGCCGCAGTCGATAATGGCGCAGATTTCGCAGCTGGCTATGCAACCTATCGCGAATATAGCGACTTGCTGAACAAACGCCAACCATCCGACCCACGCGATTTGCTGGATTTTGTGGCGACGGAGCCAATTGCAATCGATCAAGTCGAATCAATTGAAACGATTGTCAAACGCTTCTCGACCGCCGCAATTTCCTATGGTTCGTTGAGCGCCGAAGCTCACGAAACCTTGGCAATCGCCATGAATCGGCTCGGCGGTATGAGCAATAGCGGCGAAGGCGGCGAAGATCCAGCGCGCTTTGGCACCGAAAAAGTCAGCGCGATCAAGCAAATTGCCTCAGGCCGCTTCGGGGTAACGCCAAGCTACTTGATGCACGCTCGCGAGCTGCAAATCAAAATGGCCCAAGGCTCCAAGCCAGGCGAAGGTGGCCAAATTCCAGGCAATAAAGTCACTGAAGACATTGCCCGCACCCGCCACACCACGCCCGGCGTAACCTTAATTTCGCCGCCACCACACCACGACATCTATTCAATTGAGGATTTAGCTCAATTGATTTACGACATGCGCACGATCAACCCCACTGCTGCGGTTTCGGTCAAGCTTGTTTCAGAAATGGGTGTTGGCACAATTGCGGCTGGGGTGGTCAAAGGCGGCGCTGATGTGGTGTTGATTAGTGGCAATTCGGGTGGCACTGGCGCTTCTCCGCTGTCATCAATCAAAAACGTCGGCATTCCATGGGAAATTGGCTTGGCTGAAACCCAACAAACCTTGATGATCAACCAACTGCGCGATCGCGTGCGGGTGCGAGCCGACGGTGGCTTGCGCACTGGCCGCGACGTGATTATGGCCGCCTTGCTTGGCGCAGATGAATATTCCTTCGGCACCTCAGCGCTGATTGCCGAAGGTTGTGTGATGGCCCGCGCCTGCCACAACAACACCTGCCCAGTTGGGATTGCCACCCAGCGTCCCGATTTACGCGCCAAATTCCCGGGCAAGCCAGAGCATGTGATGGCCTTTATGCAGTTTATCGCCCAAGAAGTGCGCGAATTGCTGGCCCAACTTGGCGCTCGCAGCCTCAACGAAATTATTGGCCGCGTCGAATTATTGCGCCAACGCCAAACCAACAACCCCGACCACGATGCGCTTGATCTTAGCCCATTGCTGGGCTTGGCCAATGCAGGCCCACGGCGCTACAACGGCATGCCCCAGTTGGTTGGCATCGATCGGCTCAATCAATTTTTGGTCGATAGTGCCTTGCCAAGCGCCAAAGCAGGTCAAGAAGTGATTATCAACGCCGAAATCACCAACGAAGATCGCTCAACGGGCATCACCTTGGCGGGCGAATTGGCGCTGCTCAAAAATACTGGCCATGTTAGCATGAACTTTGCTGGCAGCGCAGGCCAAAGCTTTGCCGCCTTCGCGACGCGCGGTATGCAACTTAACCTCGTTGGCGATGCTAACGATTATGTTGGCAAAGGCTTGGCTGGCGGCGAAGTCGTAATCAAGCCACGGCCAAATGCTCAATTCTTAGCTCACGAAGCCACAATTCTTGGCAACACCGCGTTGTATGGCGCAACCAGCGGCAGCTTGTATGCAGCAGGCCGCGCAGGCGAGCGCTTCGCGGTGCGCAATAGTGGCGCAGTGGCGATTATTGAAGGCATTGGCGAGCATGGCTGCGAATATATGACTGGTGGCACGGTAGTGGTGCTCGGCAGCACTGGCAACAATTTTGGCGCAGGCATGAGCGGTGGTCAAGCCTTTGTCTACGACCCCAGCCAACGCTTCCTTGGCCGCCTCAACGACGAAATGGTAATTGCCGAACGGGTTGCATCCCCATTGGTCGCCGACCATTTGCGCGAACTAATCGAACGCCACGCGGCACTTACGGGAAGTGTCTTGGCCAACGAAATTCTCGCCAACTGGGAAGATCAGCAATCAGCCTTCTGGCACGTTATTTCCAAGGCCGCCCACGCTGCGGCAGCCCAAAATAACCAACCAGAATTGGCCAAAGTCGCCGCTTAACGCTAGTCACTCCTTCACACACACCAAACACCAGCGATCAAGGTTGATCGCTGGTGTTTGTTTAGGCGCTTTAAATGTAATGGTTGATTGGGTTGATAACCAGTGTATTCCCACAACCCCAAGGGTCGGTTTCAACTGAACACCACCCATCCGCAGATTCATCAAGGATTGTGGTTCGGTTGCGAATTGTCCTTGAGGGGGTGCAGGGGGATTAAAGCCTCCTGCGTTTCCCGCTGGCGGGACGGAAGGGTGGAAAAACGACATGGTGATTAACGTGATGAACCAATACGCTTTAAACACCTGCCTAGTACTGCCAAGAAGTAAAAATTTAATAAAGAATCCCTCAAGCGTAAGCATGCTCGTAAGGTTGGCGCTTTAGGCTGCTTGTTAATGGGCAAGTTAGATTAAACGATCAATTCAGCTATTTGAGAACACTATGAGCGACCAACCAGTAGCAGAATCGCCTGCTTCAACCAAGCTTCAATCAGCCCTCAATGTTGAGGTTGCGTTTGCTCTCCGCCCAACCGTAACCGGCTTGGGTTTTTTATATTTGTTATTTAGCATCGCCCATGCCTTGGTGCTGCCAGCCCCAATTAAGCTGCCAATGGTGATTGTTGCGCTGTTGAGTGTGCTCTTTTTTGCTTTTTGGTGGTGGCGTTTGCAACGCTGGCGGCCATCCGCCGAATTCGCCCATCCGCTAGCAACGCTGTTTATTGTGGTCGCTGGTTTCAACAGCATTTTGCATATTTGGCTTAGCGGCGAGATTCACCAAAGTACCAATATTGCCTTTATTTTGATTGGCACTGGCTGTCTGTTGCTCTCGTGGAACTGGTTTATTGTGAGCATTGGCGCAACCTTACTGGCGTGGCTGGCGGCAATTAGCTCATTGCCAAGCTCGCCATTAACTATGCATTTTATTTTTATGTTGGTAAGCGCCACGGTTGCTGCCGCTACTATTCAAGGTATTCGCATGCGCACAGTTCGCGGCCTGATTGCCCTGCGCATGCAAGAAAGCACCTATAAATACGAACTGCAAGAGGCATTAATTCAAATCAAAATGAGCGAGGAGCGTTTTCGCGCCTTGGCCGAAGCCACTTCTGAAGGCGTTGTGCTACAAGATGAAGGCGTGGTGATGGATGCCAACGAGCGCTTTGGCGAGATGTTTGGCTATCATCGCGATGAGATTCTCGGTCACTCGCTACGCGAATTTGTCGAGCCGCAATCGCTGCAAAAAGCCATGCACAAATATAAAGATGGCGATCCCTACGAGGTGACGGCGTTGCGCAAAGATGGTAGCACCTTCATCGCTTTGGTTCTCGGCACAAATCTGCCCTATAGCAACCGCGTGGTGCGGGTCGCAGCAGTGCGCGATATTACCGAACAACGCCATTTTGAAAACTTATTGCTCAGTGCCAAAGATCAAGCCGAAGCTGCCAACCGCGCCAAAAGCACCTTCCTCTCAACCGTCAGCCACGAATTGCGCACGCCGCTCAACGCGATTGTTGGCTATAGCGAAATGATCTACGAAGATTTGATCGACCGCAGCATGCCCGAATTGGCAATGGATATGACGCGCATTCGCAGCGCCAGCGACCGCTTGCTGAGCTTAATCGATGGCGTGTTGACGATTACCGATCTTGATGCAGAAGTTGTGCGCTTGGAGCACGAAACGATCGATTTAGCGCTGGCGATTGGCAGCATCAGCGACCAACTCCAAACCAAAGCCCAAGAAAACAAAAACACTGTCCAATTGTTGGGCAGCCAAAACTGGGGTTCGGTTGTAACTGATGATCATAAATTGCGCATGATTATCTACCATCTGCTGGATAATGCGATTAAATTTACCCACACTGGCTTGATCAGTATCTCGGTGCAGCGCTTGCAACACGCTGCTGGCGGCTGGCTCGAAATTGCCATTCGCGATACTGGCATTGGCATCGCCTATGAACAATTCGAGCGCATTTTTGAACCATTTGTGCAGGCCGATTCCTCGGCAACCCGCCAATACGAAGGCACTGGTTTGGGCTTAGCAGTTGGTTTGCGGCTGGCCAAAGCCTTGGGTGGCACAATCGAGCTTGATAGCCGTTTGGGCCTTGGCTCGACCTTTACCTTGCACCTGCCTGAGCATCCCCCCCGCACTAACCAAGAATTGAGCCACATGTCTCACGCTCAAGCCTAACAAAACGTATAATTTCGGCTTGCCAAATCCCCAAAATGAGTATATGATGAGCGCATCTTCTTGAGACGAAGAGGGGCTTTCTGCATATGTACCAACAAAATAACCTCGTCTATTGATTCATTGCTCATTGTCGTTGCAATGGGGTTAATCAATTCGTCTTCATGAGAGCAGATCTATTTTACCCAAAGGAAAGGTTAATTCATGAGAATGCTTCGGCCTATCAGCGCTGGGCTTCTGCTTACCACTCTGGTGAGCGGCATACTTCCAGCACTCAGTCAGCCAGCAGTAGCTGCTGCGACGATTACCACCCCACCATCAGCGACAAATAGTCATAACATTTTGGTTGATAGCGATGATTATCAAGCCTTGAATCAATCGGTAAATGTTGCTGAAACCGATCCCTGCCCAACTCCGATGGCAGCAGTGACCTTGCCTGAACTGCCAACTTCAACCAGTGGGCCGCAAAACCCTAATTTTGATATAGCGAATCAAGAATTACCGCGAACAAGCCACCCTTTAAATTGTGAATTTTCCCGTGATCGTCAGGTTCTACTAACATCGATTACGCCACAATCATTCACAATTCAAAATGTCAACCAATCACAAACAACTGATTCTTTTGTGGTTGATAGCTCAGCCCAATACCTTTCATTTGAGTATATGGTTGGGCGTAAGACGGGTGACCGCGGTACACCGCTGGGTGTTGAAGTCTTAAGTGGATCAAACTTTGCGACTGTTACCAACGTAGGTGTTGTTGGCGGTCAATATCTCGATGGTTGGAAACAGGGTAAATTGCCAATCATGGGATTTCGCGGTCAAACGATCAAATTACGCTTCATCAATGATTGGTTAGGCGGCGATGAACCATCAGCCCAGGTACGCAAGATTAAGCTTACCGTTGAAATTCCCGACTGGGAGCTATCACCGTTTGGTGTGAGCGCAATCGAGTATGACGATCTAATTGGGGCCCATGCCGTAATTACCGGCGTAAATACCTTTATCGTCTCGGCTCCATTTACAATTCCCATGCAAACTCAAAGTTTGAGTTTTAACTACAAAACTGGCCGCCCACTGAATAATGGTGGTGCGCCAATTGGAATTCAAGTGCTCAGTGGGCCGAATTTCGAGACAACCACGAATCTTGATAGCTGGAAAGTGGAAGGCCGCTTAAGCGAAGGCTGGAAACATGCTACAGTCGGAATTCAAGCATTCCGTGGCCAAGTGATTAAGCTCAAAGTCAGTAATGATTGGTGGCCAATCCAACCTCAGACAACCTATATTGATAGTTTTAAACTCAATCGAGCAGTTCCAGGCTGGGAAGTTAGCAATACTAATTATGTCAAAATTGATACACTTCAACTCCCACTTAACGATGCTTCGAATGTCTTAACCAATACTGATTTCGAGCTTGGATTTACCCCGATTGCCGATGTTATTCCCAATAACGCATTTGATCTTCCTAGTACCCTGATTCAAACTCTTAGTGAACCAGCTATCACCTTGACTGGGCCTAATGCAACTACAACGACTGCTTCGTTCGTTGTGCCTGAACATACCACGGGGTTTCAGTTTGAAGCCTTGATTGGTGACAGTGGCAATGCAACCCTTGCGAAACCAGTTGGGGTGGCAATTCTGAGTGGCGACACCTTCGATATTCGTGAATGGCCAACCGATAGTCAAGTATGGGGATCAACCCAAGCTGGCAGCCAAATCGGCTTGATTGATATCAAACGCTATCAAGGGAAAACGATTAAAGTCCAATTCTTCAATCATGATTGGGATAATCCAACCAGTCAATTGAGCAATTTCCGCTTGGTTGATCATGTACCCCAATGGACGGCAAGTAGCCAACCACGGATGCAGATGATCAATGAATCATCGGCACATCCTAGCCATGTCTATCTGAGCAAAACCCGTAGCACCCTTGTATCAGCACCATTTAGCCTACCAAGCCAAGCCCAGCAAGTGCGCTTCGACTTTCAGATGGGTGATGTGAACGATACTAATGCAAACCGAGCAGCAGAATTGACCCTGCTTAGTGGCCCTGACTTTAGTATTCGGACCAGAATCGACCAAGGCCGCTTGTGGGGTAACACTAACAATGGCTGGAAGACCTTAGCGCTTGATCTGCAAGATTTGCGTGGTCAAACAGTTAAACTTGAATTTAGACTGCCTGAGTTTGATCAGCCGTATCTGCGGGTTGATAACATAGAAGTTGGAACTGCAACCGCAGGTTGGTGGGGCAAGAGCTACGAAAATGTCACAATTGAGTCAACCACGACTGCTTTAGGTCAGAGCTTGCGTATGGATGGCGCACTGAACTCCATAACCAGTGACCCATTGACCGTGTTAAGTACCACCGTCAGCCTCAGCTTTGATTATAAATCCATGCACACTGATGGGACAGGCAATTCATTCGTTAGCGTCAATGTATTCAGTGGCGAAAATTTTGAAGTCAGCACTCCAATCGATGCTGGCACCGTTTTTGGTACCCAGAATGATCCTAATGGTGGTTGGAAGCAAGCAACCCTCAATTTGGCTCAATTCCAAGGCCGCACGATTAAGCTTCAATTCAAACACCAACAATTTGGCAATTCGGTTTCTTGGTTTGATAACTTAAGCCTCAATCAAGGTGCAGCCAGTGCCAGCCATGGCCCCGATGAGGCTCCTGACGGTAATTTGCTTGAATTGCGAAATGCAAATAATGCGGCAATCTCGACCAGCTTCAATGTACCAACCGATACCCAATGGTTGCGGATGGAATATCAACTCAGCAATCTTGATAATGGAAATGCCCAAGAAGCACTATTGGTTGAAGTGCTATCAGGCAATAATTTCTCGACAGCGACCTTTATTAGCCAAGGTATCACTAGTCGAGCAAATGATGGCTGGCAGGTTGCCAAACTGCCCTTAAGCCAATTCCAAGGCCAAACGATTAAAATTCGCCTATTAACGCACCAATTTGGTACCCGCTCAGTTGTACGCGTTGATAAACTGGCCTTGTTGAGCCCACGATCAACCCTTACCACGCCAATCGTCGTGACTGGCACAACCTATTTGAACGTACCACTCACTGAATTGGGCGGGATTACAACGACTGCGACCATGACAATCACGTCATTGGTTGTCTACGATGAGTATGTAGATTTGGCGGGTCAAGTTCGCTATGCAAATACAACCTTGCCATTTGCCTTAACTGGAGATTTGTATAACTCAAGTCTTGGCACGCCAGGTGACATTGTGGCAGAACTTCAAGACACAACCAGAACCTTTGATAGTTTATATTTTGCAGTTCGACAAGAACCATTAGGCCCGCAAACTAATCCTACAATAACAAATGAGAACCTATCACTATATATCCAACGTAATGGAACCCGTGAAGCCACAGTAATTGACTTGGGATTAGATAATACGCTCAACGCATTGCTAAGCCCAGTATTCGAATTAGCCTCGCTTGAAGATGCTGATTACGGAAGCGATTATTGGTTTGGTAAGCTCATCGAAGGTGATGATTCAACCGTGGAAGCAATGGGAGATCCAAATGAAAATGTATGGAAATGGACACGCAGAATTGTTCATAAAGATTGCACTCTATTACAACAACTTAAATTTGGAGTAGTAGTCGAAGCACCAGAGGTTGATATTCTTGGTGGTAGTGGGGACTTTGCGACCCAAATAGAAGTACTTGAGAGTATAACAGATGGCTATGTTACGCCAGGACAGAACTGGCCTGCAGATTCCTGTGATATGTATGATGAAGATAGTGCCGGTGTTACTTTAGGTTCTAGAGATGATCCTGTCTCTGTTAAGTTTGCATCTTCTGGTAATAATCTAAAAGGTAATGCAGCAGAAGGAGATTATCTAAGTTATATAACATTTGGAGGTAAGGCTGCTATATATAAAAATGATAAGCTCTGGTTTGATATATTTATAGCACAAATGATTAAAGTTATTGATGTAGCTCTTGCTTTCTATTCAGTACCAATTAATATTAGTAGCCTTTTGGAGTTAATTAAAGTAGAAACTCCGTTTATAGATGATGTACCAAGCTTAACAAACGAGATGATATTAGCCGATTGGGATAATAATCCTGATACAAAAATAAAAACGGTACGAGTACCATTTCAGCAAGCAATATTAGTAAATAAAAATAATAGGTTTACAACAAAGGTTACTGTAGCTTGTAAAAAGCAAAATGTAAGTCGAGATATGCAATTAAAAATATACTGGGATATTCCTATGTATGATAATTTAACAAAGCGAGAAATAAATAATATGTTATATATTAAAAATTTTATAATGAATTATAAGAGTGGACCTTGTAATAAGTAATAAATTTCTAGATAAAAATAGCTTGGCTTCTTTTAAGAGCCAAGCTATTTTTATCTTTATAGGAGTTATTATGAAACCATTTCAACGTTGGCTAATGACATTTTTAGGGATTAGCTGTTTAGTGCTCAGCTTTTATAGCTATAGCATCCATCACAATTTGCAGGTAATTGAGCAACGTCAGCGGGTTCAAACAGCCACAGCTGGGCAATCGTTATGGTTAAGTTGGTATGATTGTATTGATAGACTTGAGAGGGTTTTACAGGCTGTTGATAATCAAATTCAAGCGGATGTGCTCACATACCTTTCCAATGCTCGAATTTATTGTCAGTCATCAACCAGATTAATCTACAGCTATATAGCTGCTTTGGATTTCCCAGTCAAACCATGGTGGAATCTCAACGAACTAACCGAATCAAACTCACTTGGGTTTATGTTCTTGTTTGATCATTATTCGATCCAATTAGCCAAAGCTCACAATATTATTCGAACCGAAGGCTCAGTGAGTGCGGCTAATCGTGCTCGGTTGCAACAATTGCATGATGATATTAAGAAATTTGCCAAGCAAATAACAGAACCAATGCTAAAAAAGGGCGATATTGCTGAAATTCATGCGGCAATTGCCAGCTGGTGTGGAATGATCACCGATGTTGATGCCAAAAAAACAATTATCCTGACTGAGGATCAATATGAGGGCGTTTGTAAATAATTCCAGCAGGGTTAATTTGTCTAAACTGGAAACTATAGTGAGAAGTGTAGGTGTGACTAAGCTCAATATCTGTATTTGGCCACTATTTGAAGCAATAAATTGCCGTTGAATGAGATTAATCCTATGGCCCAAGGATAGTTAAGCATGATGCGCTATATCTTGCTCAGCATAATCGCTATCTTTCTAGCAGGCTGTAGCTCGCAGGTTGTGGAAAAAGCTTATCCCGACCCGATGGAGATTTTGCCCTACCCGCGCGGAAGAGCACTCGGCGAGGTCATTCAGGATGGCGGTTCTTTGGTTTTAGTAATGAAAACTCAGGACGAGCGGGCACAGGTGATTGATTGGTATAAGCGCCAATTTCCAGCCGATTGGCATTATTTAGAACAAGGCCCAACTTGGGTCATGTTTCTTAAGCAAGATCTGGTTGATTGTATGGATTATATGTATATGATCGATGACACTCCTTTTGAAAATAACGATAAAAAATACACATTTCAAATTAAAAGTCGGGTTCAACCAGGCTCAGTAGAATGCACGAAGAATAGATGATCGACGGTTTAATGATGCAATATCAACGAATTATTCAAGTGTGGGCCAAAGATGGCTGAAGTTAAGTAAACTACTCAAAAATCCAACTTGACAGAGTATCGCTGGATGTGTATACTCTGCACAAATAACTTTTGTAGGAAACTACCAAATGAGCAATCGTCCCGCGTTTATTATTATTAGCAACCTCCTTAGCCTCGTAATCGTCGTTATTACGCGGTCACTTTTATGTGGGAGGGGCTAACAAGCCTCGCGGGTAGTTCAAAAGAACTCAAGCCCCTCCCAATTCGGGAGGGGCTTTTTGGTTAAGTTCGCTAGCTTCTGGAGGATAAACACATGCGGAACTTGTTGACACTTCTCGTCACCATGATCACTCCTCGTCCGCAGTTTATTATTCTCCAACCCATTCCCATTTGGTCGTGTCGCGTAGGCCGTCGCCTGCGCTAGAGCGATAACCCGAACCGTTGCAATGATTGCAACAAACCCCTGAGCAGTGTCGCTCATTCGTTCAGCTCATTGATGAGTATGTTCGTTCATCTTTTGCCTGTGTTCAGCATCGGGACTGACAAGGCTTGCTTTCCTATTGCCAAAAATCGAGCGCTCTGTGGCCAATTCAACTGGAGCATTGGCCCAAGCGAGCTTATTGCTGCGATGGCCAGTCCAGCCATCCACATCTCTATGCGGGGAGCATCTATGCGTTCAGATACGATCAAACGGGGCTTTGCACGCGCACCACATCGATCACTACTCCGTGCGACAGGCCAAATTCAAGACGATAGCGATTTTCAGAAGCCGTTCGTGGCAATCTGTAATTCGTATATCGATATTATTCCTGGCCATGTCCACTTGCATGAGTTTGCCAAAATCGTCAAAGATGCGGTGCGCGCTGCTGGCGGCATTCCCTTTGAATTCAACACCATCGGGGTCGATGATGGCATCGTCATGGGCCACGAGGGCATGCGCTATTCGTTGCCTTCGCGCGAGTTGATCGCCGATTGTGTTGAAACGGTGGCAGCAGCGCACTGCTTCGATGCGATGATCTGTATCCCCAACTGCGATAAAATTGTGCCAGGCATGCTGATGGGCGCTGCCCGCGTCAATATTCCCACCGTGTTTGTATCTGGTGGGCCGATGCAGGCTGGCCGCGATAAAGATGGCAATAAAGTTGATCTGATCAGTGTCTTCGAGGGCGTTGGGCAACATGCCTCAGGCCGTATCAGTGATGAACGGCTGCTGGATTTGGAGCGCAACGGCTGCCCGACCTGTGGCTCGTGCTCCGGTATGTTCACCGCCAATTCGATGAATTGTCTGTGTGAAGCACTGGGAATCGCCCTGCCATACAACGGTTCATTACTGGCCACCGACCCCGCCCGCCACGAATTAGCCCGCACCGCCGCTAGCAAAGTCCTCGAATTACTCCACAACAATATTTCCTTCAACGATATTGTCACTCCCGAATCAATTGATAACGCCATGGCGCTTGATGTTGCGATGGGTGGCTCGACCAACACCGTCTTGCACGTCTTGGCCTTGGCCCGTGAAGCTGGCTTGGCTTATCCAATCAGCCGCTTTAACGAGGTTGCTGCTCGCGTGCCACACTTGGCCAAAGTTAGCCCAGCTTGGGATGGCGATCGTCAATGGCATATGGAAGATGTGCATCGCGCTGGCGGCGTGCCCGCAATTATGGCCGAATTGGCCAAAAAGCCCGATGCCTTGCACCTGAACGTGCCAACCGTCACTGGCCAAACCTTGGGCGAGCAATTACAAGGCATCGCCAACGAAAACCCTGAATGCATTCGCCCAATCGAACATCCGCATTCAGCCCAAGGTGGTTTGTGCATTTTGTTTGGCAACTTAGCTCCCGAAGGCTCAGTGATCAAAGTTGGCGCAGTTGATCAACATCAAATGACCTTTAGCGGCCCCGCTCGCTGTTTCCCCAGCGAAGAAGCCGCCACCTACGCCGCCCGTTCTGGCGAAATCCAAGCTGGCGATGTGGTGGTTGTGCGCTACGAAGGCCCACGCGGCGGCCCAGGCATGCGCGAAATGCTGGCCTTGACCTCGTTGCTCAAAGGCATGCCGTTGGGCGAGCAAGTGGCCTTATTGACCGATGGTCGCTTCAGCGGCGGCACGCGCGGCCTGTGCATTGGCCATATTTCACCAGAAGCCGCCGAGGGTGGCCCGATTGGCCTGATCGAAAATGGCGACATCATTCATATCGATTTAGCAAATCGCCTGTTGGCAGTCGAACTCAGCGAAGCGCAATTTGCCGAACGCCGCGCTGGTTGGCAAGCCCCAGAACGCAAACATCAACGCGGCTGGTTGGCACGCTACACCCGCTTGGTGACGAACGCCAGCAATGGCGCGGTGTTGGAAGCATAGATTATTGAAATCCTTACGCAAGGCGAGGTATACCAATGAAAACGCTAACTGGTGCTCAAATGATGTGTGAAGCGTTGATAGCCGAGGGCGTTGATGTGATGTTTGGCTATCCTGGTGGGGCGATTATGCCGTTCTACCATGCGCTGCCCGAATATCCTCAATTGCGCCATATTTTGGTGCGCCACGAACAAGCAGCTGGCCATGCCGCCGAAGGCTACGCCCGTACCAGCGGCAAAGTTGGGGTTTGCGTCGCTACCAGCGGCCCGGGCGCAACCAACTTGGTCACCGCAATTGCCGATGCGATGATGGATTCAATTCCAATCGTGGCAATCACTGGCCAAGTCGTCACCTCGTTGATTGGCAAAGATGGCTTTCAAGAAACCGATGTGACGGGCATCACCCAGCCAATCACCAAGCACAATTATTTGGTGACCGACGTGCGCGACCTGCCACGGGTGTTCAAAGAGGCCTTTCATATTGCGCGAACTGGACGGCCCGGCCCAGTGCTGATCGACGTTGCCAAAGATACCCAAAATGCTCGTGGCGTGTTCGAGTATCCAGCAACTGTCGATTTGCCTGGCTACAAGCCCAACTACGATGGCAATCGTCGCCAAATCAAAGAAGCTGCCAATTTGCTGAATCAGGCCAAAAAGCCCTTGATTATGGCAGGCCATGGTATTTTGCTGGGCCACGCCAGCACCGAATTGCGCGAATTTGCCGAAAAAACTGGCATTCCGGTGATCACCACGCTGTTGGGTATTAGCTGTATTCCCGAAGATCATCCGCTATCGTTGGGTATGCCTGGCATGCACGGTTGGGTGCACGTCAATCGCGCGATTCAAGAATGCGATGTGCTGTTTACGATTGGCGCACGCTTCGACGACCGCGTAACTGGCAAATTGGATAGCTTTGCCCGCAATGCCAAAATTATTCACGTTGATATTGACCCTGCTGAGGTTGGCAAAAACGTGGTAACTGCTGTGCCAATTGTCGGCGATGCCAAGCGAGTGCTGGAACATTTGACCGAAATTGCCAACCCCAACGACCACAGCGAATGGGTCAACCATATTCGCGAGGTTCAGGCAACTCGCTCCAAGCGCCAACGCGACCCTGAAAGCGCCATGTTCACGCCGCACCATGTGTATGCTGAATTCACCCGCATTTTGCAAGGCGAATTTCGGGTTTGCACCGATGTGGGCCAGCACCAAATGTGGGCAGCCCAGTTGATCGAATATATGAAACCCCATACCCACATCACTTCTGGCGGCTTGGGCACGATGGGTTTTGCCTTGCCAGCAGCGATGGGCGTGCAAGTCGCTTGCCCCAACGAAGAAGTTTGGGCAATTGCTGGCGATGGCGGCTTTCAGATGAATTTGCAAGAGCTAGCCACGGTAGTCCAAGAAAGCCTGCCCTTGAAGATTTGTATCATCAACAACGGCTACTTGGGCATGGTGCGCCAATGGCAGGAGCTTTTCCACGAACGCCGCTATTCGGCAACGCCAATGTGGAGTCCCGATTTTATCAAACTGGCTGATGCTTATGGGATTCCTGGGGTGCGCGTCGAGCGCGCCGAAGATGTGGCCGAAGCGATTCACCAAGCGCGGGCAACTAACGGGCCATTCTTGATTGAATTTGTGGTTGAGCGCGAAGTCAATGTCTATCCGATGGTGGCTCCAGGCGCAAGCATCAGCGATATGTTTGAAGATCCCAGCGAAGTCGAAATCGAAGACGTTGTGGCAGTGAAATAGGCTCAGGAGATTTTTGTGATGAAACATACCTTAGTCGCTTTGTTACGTGACCAACCTGGAGTGCTGAACCGCTCTGTGAGCCTGTTTCGCCGCCGTGGTTTCAATATCGAAAGCCTGACCGTTGGCCACACCGAAACCGCTGGCATCTCACGCATGACCTTGGTGATCGATGGCGATACCACCAGCGTCGAGCAAGTGATCAAACAACTCTATAAATTGATCGATGTGCTGAAGGTCAGCGACGTGACCCAAGATCCAAATGTCACTCGCGATTTGCTGCTGGTCAAGGTCTATGCACCACCAGCCAAGCGCAGCGAATTGATGCAATTGGCCGATATTTTCGGAGCCAAAATCGTCGATGTCGTGCCCGATGCCATGATGATCGAACTGAGCGGCAGCCCTGAACAGCTCGACCGCTTTGTTGACCTAATTCGCCCGTTTGGCATTCGCGAGATGGTGCGTACTGGCTGCGTGGCAATGACCCGTGGCGCTTCGACCATCAGCGGGCCATATCAAAGCCAAGAATTTCGCGCTGCTTAATTGCATTCAACGAGGCAAACGCCTCTTCATTAATAAAGGATCACGACCATGCTGCAACCAATGTTTGAAGAAGAAACCAACGCGACCGCTGATAAAGCCCACTATAGCGACGAAGATGTCAATTGGGATACCTGGTGGGGCGATTACGGCGAGACCATGGAATAAACACGGGTAGCAATTGTTCATCGTTCAACCCATTTCCTAGTTATATTTGAGGAACTCATTCAATGGCAAAGCTTTATTACGATAACGATGCAGATCTTGGACGCTTGGCTGGCAAAACTGTGGCGATCATCGGTTATGGCTCGCAAGGCCACGCCCACGCCTTGAACTTGAAGGATAGCGGCGTGAAGGTGGTGGTTGGTTTGCACGAAGGCAGCAAATCAAAGGCCAAAGCCGAAGCTGCGGGCTTGCAAGTGTTGAGCGTTGGCGAAGCCACCAAGGCTGCTGATGTTGTCATGGTGTTGGTGCCAGATACGACCCAAGCCCAACTCTACAGCGATGAAATTGCCCCCAACTTAAAGCCCAACGCAACCTTGATGTTTGCGCACGGCTTCAATATTCGCTATGGTCAAATTGTGCCCCCAGCTGGGGTTGATGTGTCGTTGATCGCGCCAAAATCACCTGGACATCGCGTCCGTGAAGTGTTTGAGCATGGCGGCGGCGTGCCAGGTTTGGTCGCGGTGTATCAAGATGCTAGCGGCGAAGCCTTGCAAAACGCTTTGGCCTATGGCAAGGGCATCGGTTGTGCGCGGGCTGGCGTGCTCGAAACCACCTTCGCTGAAGAAACCGAAACCGACTTGTTCGGCGAGCAAGCGATTTTGTGTGGCGGCGTTTCGGCCTTGGTCAAAGCTGGCTTTGAAACCTTGGTCGAAGCTGGCTATCAACCAGAAGTTGCCTACTTTGAATGTATGCACGAACTCAAATTGATCGTCGACTTGTTCTACCAAGGCGGCTTGAGCTATATGCGCTACTCGGTCAGCGACACCGCCGAATGGGGCGATTACATCGCAGGCCCACGGGTTGTGACCAGCGAAACCAAAGCTGCCATGAAACTGTTGTTGGAAGAGATTCAAAATGGCGCATTCGCCGAAGATTGGATCGAAGAAAACCACACTGGCCGCGCTCGTTTCAACAAATATCGTTCAACTGATGTCGGCCACCAAATCGAACATGTTGGCCGCGAACTGCGCTCAATGATGCCGTTTGTCAATCCAAAAGAAATTAACCCAGGCAGTTAATTAGGGAACGAGGGCTAGCGTTGCCGAAACCACGAAGGACACGAAGAGCACGAATATTAAATTTCATACTTCGCGTTCTTCGCGTTCTTCGGGGTTTCAATTGGCTCAAACTATTGCCCTGATTACGGAGAACTTTATGACCAGCGATTATGTACGAATTTTCGATACAACCCTGCGTGACGGTGAGCAATCACCAGGCTGCACCATGCATCTGCACGAAAAGTTGGAAGTTGCCAAGCAATTGGCACGAATGGGTGTGGATATTATCGAAGCGGGCTTTCCGGCGGCCTCACCAGGCGATTGGGAAGCAGTTAACCAAATTGCCAAGAGCGTTGGCACTGCCGATGGTCCGGTGATCTGTGGTTTGGCGCGGGCAGTCAAAAGCGACATCGAAGCCTGTGCGACGGCAATTGCACCAGCGGCCAAAAAGCGCATTCACACCTTCCTCTCAAGCTCAGATATTCATATCGAGTATCAATTGCGCTCGACCCGCGAGGAAGTGCTGACGAAAACCCGTGAGATGGTGCGCTTGGCTAGCTCGCTCTGCGCCGATGTTGAGTTCTCGCCGATGGATGCGACCCGTTCCGACATCGAATTTATGTATCAGATGCTGGCGATAGCGATTGAAGAAGGCGCAACAACCTTGAATATTCCTGATACCGTGGGTTATTCCACGCCTGAGGAATATGCAGCGTTGCTTCGGGGGATTATCGAAAACGTACCTGGCGCTGCTGATGTGATTATCTCGACCCACTGCCACGACGATTTGGGCTTGGCAGTAGCCAATTCGTTGGCTGGCGTTCGAGCTGGCGCACGCCAAATTGAATGCACAATCAATGGCATTGGCGAGCGAGCTGGCAACGCTTCATTGGAAGAAGTGGTGATGGCGTTGGAAACGCGCAAGCAATTTTATGGCCTGAGCACCAACATCGACACCACCCAACTAACCCCTAGCTCGCGCTTGTTGAGCGCCTGCACCAACACCCAAGTGCCACCCAACAAGGCAGTTGTTGGCGCGAATGCCTTCGCTCACGAATCGGGCATTCACCAAGATGGCGTGTTGAAGCACCGTATGACCTACGAAATTATGAGCGCCGAATCGGTTGGCCAAGATGGCAATGCCTTGGTTTTGGGCAAGCACTCAGGCCGCCATGCCTTCCGCCATCGGGTGCAAGAATTGGGCTATAGCTTCGATGAAGCCACAATCAACCACTTGTTTGCCCGTTTCAAAGATGTGGCTGATCGCAAGAAATATGTTGATGATCGCGATGTTGAAGCCTTGATTACTGATGAAGCAGGTCGCCCAAGCCCAGTCTATGAATTGGAGCATGTGCAATTTGCCTCAGGCGTGAACGCCATTCCAACCGCGACCGTGCGCATGCGCGGCCCCAACGGCGAAGTCAAAATCGAATCGGCGCAAGGCACAGGCCCAGTCGATGCCGTCTATTCGGCGATCAACAAAGTGGTGCTGACTCCAGTTACCTTGCTCGAATTTGCGGTCAACGCCATCACCGAAGGCATCGATGCGGTTGGCGAAGTTAGCGTGAAAGTGGTCGAAGGCAAGCATAAACATGTACGCGGCGTGCTAACCGACAAAGCAACTGATGCCAAAGTGTGGCGCGGCAATGGCGTTAATGTCGACATTATTGTTGCTGCCGCCGAAGCCTACGTTGGAGCTTTGAACAAATTGCTCAAAGCCCGCCAAGAACGGCTCAAGCAAGAAACTACCGCCCGCATGGAAGTTGCCAGCGCCGCGCCAGGCGTAGATCTGTTCGGTGGCTCGACGCTCGGTCGTTACGAATAATTTGCGGCCTTGGTTCGCGCTGAATCAAGGCCCCTAGCCCAAACGAACTTATGAAAATTGCTTATCTCGGCCCAGCTGGTACATTCAGCGAAAAAGCAGCGTTGGAAGCGGGCGACCAACAATCCACCTATTTGCCAATGGCAAGTATGCCCGCTGTGATGACGGCTGTTGAAACTCGAGCGGTTGATTATGGCATTTTGCCAATTGAAAACTCGCTCGAAGGCGCGGTGAGCATTACGCTCGATGTGCTGATTCACGAAACGCGGTTGCGGATTTGCCGCGAAATCGTGATTCCGATTCGACATATGTTGGTGGCCAAGCCCGATGTGCAACTCGATACGATCGAAGTGCTGTATACCCACCAACAACCGCTGGCCCAATCACGCCGTTTTATCGAACGCTGCTTGCCGAATGTGCCAACCGTGGCCACGTTAAGCACTGCTGCTGCATTGGTCGAAGCGCTCGCTGATGAGCGCCGCGCCGCCGCATTGACCACCTTGCATGCTGCCGAACGCGCTCAAGCCAATATCTTGGCCTACGATGTTCAAGATACCACCAACAATCGCACCCGCTTTGTGGTTTTGGCTCCCGAGGATGCCGCGCCAACTGGCGACGACAAGACTTCGCTGATGTTTACATCGAAGGTCAATCGCGCTGGAGCCTTGCACGAAGCCTTGGCAATTTTCGCCCAAGCTGGGATCAATTTGAGCAAAATCGAATCGCGGCCAGCCAAAGCCGAGCTTGGCGATTATGTTTTTCTCGTAGACATCGATGGCCATCGTCATGAGCCAAGCGTTGCCGAAGCCCTGCAAAAGCTGGCAACCATCGCTGGGCGGGTCAAGATTTTTGGTAGTTATCCAAAGTTTAGAACATAGAACATACATAAATCTATGAATCAATTGCGATATTCCCTCACCCCCAGCCCCTCTCCCACGGAGCGGGAGAGGGGAGTTTAGTTGAACCAATTCCCCCTCGCTCGCGTGCGGGAGAGGGGGCTAGGGGGTGAGGGGACGCAAATTTTTGCCAAAGTCATAAATCATTCGATCTATGTTCTAGGAGTGTGACACATGCAAATATTTTTATATGATACAACGCTGCGGGACGGCACTCAACGCGAAGGGCTTTCGTTATCGTTAGCCGATAAACTGAAAATCGCTCGCGAACTTGATCGCTTTGGCATGCACTATATCGAGGGTGGTTGGCCTGGCTCGAACCCCAAGGATGCAGCATTTTTTGCCGAAGCTGCCAAAATGGAGTGGAAGCACGCTAAGATTGCGGCATTTGGTTCAACCCGTCGCGCCAATAGCAAACCAGAAACCGATGCCAACCTCAAGGCATTGCTCGATGCTAACACGCCAGTCGTCACTTTGGTTGGCAAATCGTGGACCTTGCACGTAACCGAGGTGCTGGAAACCACGCTCGAAGAAAATTTGGCCATGATTCGTGATAGTGTAGCTTTGATGAAAGCCAACGGCAAAGAAGTTATTTATGATGCAGAGCACTTTTTTGATGGCTTCCGTGCTGATAATAGCTATGCGCTAGCCACCATCAACGCTGCCGCCGAAGCAGGAGCCGATTGGATTGTGCTTTGCGATACCAACGGCGGCTCGCTGCCCGATTGGATCAGCGCCGTGGTGCAGCAAGTCAAGGGCAAAATCAAGACCCAACTGGGGATTCATACTCACAACGATAGCGAGTTGGCGGTAGCAAATTCGTTGGCGGCGATTGTCGCTGGTTGTCGCCAAGTGCAGGGCACGATCAACGGCTATGGCGAGCGCTGCGGTAACGCCAACTTAATTTCGATCATTCCCAATTTGCAACTGAAAATGGGTATGTTCTGTGTGCTGCCCGACCAACTGCAACGCTTGACTGAGCTTTCGCGCACGGTCAGCGAGATTGCCAATTTGAACCCTGACGAACATGCCGCCTACGTTGGCAACAGCGCGTTCGCCCATAAAGGCGGGATTCACGTTGCAGCAGTGGCCAAAGTTGAACATTCGTATCAGCATATCGACCCAGTGCAAGTTGGCAATCGCAAACGAGTGGTGATTAGCGAGCTTTCAGGCCGTGGCAACATCAAAATGCGCGCCGAGGAATTGGGTGTGGAGAGCGCAGGCCTCGAACGTGGCGTACTCGAACGGGTCAAATTACTCGAAAGCAAGGGCTTTCAGTTCGAAGCAGCTGAAGGTTCATTTGAATTATTGGTGCGCCGTGCTGCTGCCGATTATACCGCGCCCTTTAAATTGCTCGATGTCGTGACGATTGTTGAGCAGCGGCGTGGGGTTGAGATGCAGGCCGAGGCAACAGTTAAGCTACAAATTGGCGAGGAAATTTATCATACAGCAGCTTCGGGCAACGGCCCAGTTAACGCGCTTGATCAAGCAATGCGCAAAGCGTTGCTCGCGCGCTACCCAGAATTGGCCGATGTGCATCTCGTCGATTACAAAGTGCGGATTCTCGATTCGGAATCGGCAACTGGCGCAACCACCCGCGTTTTGATCGAGGCCGCGATGGGCGAAGAACGCTGGACAACCGTTGGCTGCTCGGAAAATATTATCGAAGCCAGCTGGCAAGCCTTGGTCGATTCGCTAGAATTGCCCTTGGTTCGCGCCCAAAGCAACCAACCAGTGCTACTCAAACACGCCGAAACCGTCGCGGCGTAACGCTAGACAAGGAACACTGCATGTCAATCAAACCGACCAAGTACATTTGGATGAACGGCGAATTGGTGGAATGGGAAAAGGCCACGGTGCATGTGATGAGCCACGCCTTGCACTATGGTTCATCAGTTTTTGAAGGCATTCGAGCCTATAACACGCCCAATGGCCCAGCTTTTTTCCGTTTGCAGCCGCACCTACGCCGTTTGTACGATTCGGCCAAAATCTATCGCATGCCGATTCCTTTTGATCAAGCGCAATTGGCTGATGCTTGTCATGCTGCGGTACGCGAAAATGGCTTAGATTCGGCTTATCTGCGGCCCTTGGCTTGGCGTGGATATGGCGTGCTGGGCGTAAACCCGCTGGCAGCGCCGGTTGATGTGATGATTGCAGCTTTGGAATGGGGAGCCTATCTTGGCCCCGAAGCGCTAGAATTGGGCGTTGATGTCTGCGTTTCGTCGTGGAATCGCACCGCGCCAAACACGATTCCAACCATGGCCAAAGCTGGTGGCAACTATCTTTCATCGCAATTGATCGTGATGGAAGCAGCGCTCAACGGCTACGCCGAAGGCATCGCGCTCGATGTTAATGGCGTGTTGAGCGAAGGCAGCGGCGAAAATCTGTTCATCATTCGCGATGATGTGATTTATACCACGCCGGTGACGGCGGCAATTCTACCGGGCATTACCCGCGATAGCGTGCTGACCTTGGCCAAAGAATTTGGCTACGAAGTGCGCGAACAAGCCTTGCCGCGCGAAATTCTCTATCTTGCTGATGAAATGTTTTTCACTGGCACAGCTGCCGAAGTCTCGCCAATTCGCTCCGTCGATGGCATACAAGTTGGCGAAGGCAAGCGCGGGTCAATCACCACCGTATTGCAAGAGGCCTTCTTCGGCTTGTTCAACGGCAAAACCGCAGATAAATGGAACTGGTTGGAGTATCTGCGATGAGCATTCGTTATAGCAGCGACACAGTAATTAGCGCCGAGCAATTTGTGGCCGTGCTGAATGCCTCAACCCTTGGCGAACGCCGTCCGGTCGACGATTTGGCGCGCATGCAAGCGATGATCGACAATGCCGATTTGATCGTCACGGCGTGGGATGGCGAAAAGCTGATTGGCGTAGCCCGCACAATCACCGATTGGAGTTATGCCGCCTATCTTTCCGATTTGGCGGTTGACCAAAGCTACCAAAAACAAGGCCTTGGCCGCCAATTAATTGCGCTTACCCGCGAAAAACTTGGCGCGCAATGTTCCTTAGTGCTCTTAGCTGCGCCCGCCGCCGCCGATTACTACGCCAAAGTCGGCTTCGAATCGATCACAAACGGCTGGCAAATCAAACGCACGAGTTAATTATCCACGAAGAGCACGAAGAGCACGAAGTTGAGATAGGTTTTAACGCAGAGGCGCAGAGAACGGAAGGATGAGAAATGCAAATACTTGGAATGAGAATCCTTAGTGATCTTCGTGTTCTTCGCGGTTTCATTCCTTAGTTCTATGCTAGAGATTTGGGGTTAGCGGCAAAAAGGGAAAACTGATCCCCAGCCCCTGACCCCCGACCCCTACTATACATTTGGAGAACCACAATGGCCAAGACATTATTTGAAAAAATCTGGGATGCGCATGTTGTTCAAGCTGCTGACGCTGAATCGCCAGCAACCTTATATATCGATTTGCACTTGGTGCACGAAGTTACCTCGCCACAAGCCTTTACGATGTTGCGCGAACGTGGCTTGACCGTGCGCCGCCCATCCCAAACCCTCGCCACGATGGACCACAGCACGCCAACCACACCGCGCGGCGCTGATGGCATTATTCCCGTGACCGACGAAATTGCCCGTAAACAATTGAATCAGTTGATTCAAAATTGTAGCGATTTTGGCGTGCCGCTCTACAACTTGGGTACCGAAAACCAAGGCATTGTCCACGTGATCGGGCCAGAACAAGGCTACACCCAGCCAGGCATGACGATTGTTTGTGGCGATTCGCATACCAGCACCCACGGCGCGTTTGGCGCATTGGCGTTTGGAATTGGCACCAGCGAAGTTGGCCACGTCTTGGCAACCCAATGTTTGTTGCAGCAAAAACCGCAAACTGCCGAAATTCGCATCGATGGCACGCTGCGCGCAGGTGTAACGGCCAAAGACATTATCTTAGCGATTATTGCCAAAATTGGCGTAGGCGGCGGCACGGGCTATGTGCTCGAATACACTGGTTCGGCGATTCGCGCCCTCTCGATGGAAGAACGCATGACCATCTGCAATATGTCGATTGAGGGCGGCGCACGGGCTGGTTTGATTGCACCCGACGAAATCACCTTTGCTTGGCTGAAAGATCGCCCGCATACGCCCAAGGGCGAAGCATGGGATGCTGCGGTTGCATATTGGCGCACGTTGCCCAGCGATGAAGGCGCAAGCTACGATTTGCAAGTCGTTTTGAATGCCGATGAATTGGCTCCGATGATTACCTATGGCACCAACCCAGGTATGGGCATTCCGGTGACAGGCAACGTGCCAGCCCCCAGCGATTTGGCTGATGATAGCCAACGCATGGCCTTGGACAAAGCCTTGAATTACATGGGCTTGCAACCAAACCAACCGCTGATTGGCCAAAAAGTCGATGTGGTGTTCCTTGGCTCCTGCACCAACTCGCGGATCTCCGATTTGCGGGCAGCCGCTAAGTTGTTGGATGGCAAAAAAGTTGCCGACGGCTTGCGCATGTTGGTCGTGCCCGGCTCGCAACAAGTCAAACGCCAAGCAGAAGCCGAAGGCTTGGACCAAATTTTCCGCGCTGCTGGCGCTGAATGGCGCGAAGCAGGCTGCTCGATGTGTATCGCCATGAACGGCGATCAATTGCAACCTGGCCAATATGCGGTTAGCACCAGCAACCGCAACTTTGAAGGTCGCCAAGGCAAAGGCGGACGAACCTTCCTCGCCAGCCCGTTGACCGCCGCCGCCACCGCCATCAACGGCCATATCGTCGACGTGCGAGAAATTCTATAAAAGGATGAAGGATGAATTATGAAGGATGAAGAATATATTGATGCTATTTATTCATTCTTATTCATAATTCATCCCTCATCCTTCATAATTACATAGAGGTTAACATGCAGCCAATTAATACATTTCAGGCCAAAGCAGTGGCCTTGCCAATTGAAAATATCGACACCGACCAGATCATTCCGGCGCGCTATTTGAAAGTTACCGATAAAAATGGTTTGGGGGAAGCGCTGTTTACCGATTGGCGCGGCGAGCCAGATTTTGTGCTCAACCAACCGTATGCTCAAGGCGCTGGCGTGCTTATTGCAGGCCATAACTTTGGCTGTGGCTCCTCGCGCGAGCATGCGCCGTGGGCGTTGCAAGGCTTTGGCTTCCAAGCAGTCATCAGCACCTATTTTGCTGATATTTTCAAAGGTAACGCCTTGAAAAACGGCTTGTTGCCAATCGTGGTTGATGCCGCAACCTTGGCCCGACTGACTGAGCAATGCTTAGCCAATCAAACTATCGACGTGAGCGTCGACCTTGCCAACCAACAAGTGCATGTCGCTGGCGAAACTATTAGTTTTCCAATTGATGCCTTCTCCAAACATTGCTTATTGCATGGAGTCGACCAATTAGGCTATATTCAAGCCCAAGAAGCTGCAATCCAAGCCTACGAAACCAGCCATGCCGCCCGCGTCAATACGGTTGGAGTTTAACAATTTATTGAAACCACGAAGAGCACGAAGAACGCGAAAGTAGAGTTTTAAACATGTGGGAATCAGGGAATCCTTCTGGTGATTTCCTGATTCTGTTATATTTGCTGTACTCTACAGCTCTACATGGTTAATGGTGAAGTATTTACTCCACCGCTTGTTGGTTAACTTAGCAAGGAGTGTTTTGATGCAAGCAACAATTGCCTTATTACCTGGCGATGGCATCGGCCCCGAAGTCGTTGCCGAAGGGGTCGAGGTGCTCAAGGCCGTGGCTGAACGCTATGGCCATACTTTTACATTCAGCGAAGGCTTAATCGGTGGCTGTGCGATCGATGCCCATGGTACCGCCTTGCCAGAAGCCACCGTCGAAATTTGTAAAGCTGCCGATGCAGTGCTGCTTGGCGCAGTTGGCGGCCCGAAATGGGATGATCCCAAGGCCAAAGTTCGGCCAGAACAAGGCTTGTTGGGCATTCGCAAAACCTTGGGCTTGTACGCCAATTTACGCCCCGTTGCGGTAACCCCAGCCTTGGCCAGTCGCTCGCCCTTGCGCCCCGATTTGGTCGAAGGTGTCGATATGTTGGTGGTGCGCGAATTAACTGGCGGAATTTACTTCGGCGATAAAACCAGCTTCTACATTCGCCCCGACGAAGAGCAAGCAATCGATACCTGCGTCTACACGACCAGCGAAATCGAGCGCGTAGTGCGGCGGGCTTGCGAATTAGCCCGTGGTCGGCGTGGCAAAGTGACCTCGGTCGACAAAGCCAATGTGCTAGAAACCTCGCGCTTATGGCGGCGGGTGGCTAGCCGCGTGGTGGCCGAAGAATTCCCCGATATTGAGCTTGAGCATATTTTGGTTGATGCTTGCGCGATGCACTTATTGCGCCGCCCAGCAGATTTCGATGTGATTGTGACTGAAAATATGTTCGGCGATATTCTGACCGACGAGGCTTCGATGTTGGCTGGCTCGTTGGGCTTGTTGCCATCTGCTTCGCTGGGCAAGGGCAAAGCTGGCTTGTACGAGCCAATTCACGGCAGCGCTCCCGATATTGCGGGCAAAGGCGTGGCCAATCCATTGGCAACCATTTTGAGCGTGGCCTTGCTGTTGCGTTATTCCTTGGGCTTGAATGCAGAGGCTGAGGCAGTTGAAAAAGCTGTTTACGCGACGATCGATGCAGGCATTTTGACTGGCGATTTGGCTCCTGCTGGCCAAGCTCGCTCAACCAAAGAAGTTGGCGCTGCTGTTTTGGAGCGCTTGGGCTAGATATTCATTACGCCCCGAGTTCAATGGCGAGCAAGGGGCGTTTGTATTTTAGGATTGCAGCCCCAGTAATTCGTATAACCCCAAAACCCCCAAACCAGTGCCTTCCCAAGTAAATTTAGCTGCTTGGCGTGGGCCTGCCTCAGCTAAAGCTTGGCAAAATTCCGGCTCGGTTAATACTTTTTGTAAGGCCGCCGTCAGCGCCGCCGTATCGTGGGGATCGACCAGCAAGGCCGCATTGCCAGCAATTTCGGGCAAGCTCGAGATGGTCGAGGTAATCACTGGCGTTCCACAGGCTTGGGCTTCGACAATCGGCACGCCAAAGCCTTCGTAGAGCGAAGGATAAACCATGGCCGTTGCACCACTGTAAAGCTTGGGCAAATCGCTGTCGCTGACAAAATCCAAAAAGATGACAGATTGAGCGAGGCCATAGCGTTGGACTGCCGCATAAATTGGCTCGGCCAACCAACCACGCTTGCCGCCAATCACCAAGGGCTGGGTGCGCAATTCGGCAGGCAATTTACCAAAGGCTTCGATCAAACGCTCGACATTTTTGCGTGGTTGCACCGTGCCTACATTTAATAGATAGCGCTCGGGCAAGCCAAGCCGCTGGCGCATTTCAGCAATTTCTGCCTCAGGCCGCGGGTAAAAATCGCTGCCACTGCCCGAATAAACTATGGTTGATTTATCTGGCGCAGTGCCAAGCAAGCGCTCCATATCGGCCTTGGTTGCTCGCGAATTAACGTGAATATGGTCGGCGCGGCGAATATTGCGCGGCACAACTCCACCCAAATAGCGGCGCAATTCTGGCGGCGCAGTTTCGGGGTGGATGATATAGGCAAAATCGTGAATCGAGAGCAGGGTTTTGGCGGCGGTTGGCGGCAGCACAAAATCGGTGCCATGGACCACATCAACCGCGCCAACAATCCTTTCAACCGCCAAGGGCAACCGCAAACGTTGCCAAAGAATCGTCAGCAAGCGCTCAGTAATCGGAATTGGCCGCGGCTGAATATTGGGCAAACGCCGTTGAAGCTCATGCAAGGCCTGCATCTGAGCACTGTTAGGGTCAAGCCCACGCGCTGCATACCACAACGAAAAGCGATGTTGCGGTGCTGCCTGCGAGGCAACTTGGGTTATTTCACGCACAAAACGGCCAATTCCACCGCCTTGACGCACTGCTGCATTGTAATCAATTGCTATGTGCATAAGTTAAGAGCATAGAACATAGAGCATAGAGCATAATCAGTTTGAATAAGAATTTGTGTCCCCTCACCCCCAGCCCCTCTCCCACTGGACGCGGGCGAGGGGAGTTGGTTGGGTGGTCTGAGCATCGGCGTTAAAACTTCATCCCTCATCACTCTGACTTTTGATTTTTGCCTTTTGACTTTTCCTCATCCTTCGGGTCTCTGCGCCTCTGCGTTAAAACTTCATCCCTCATCACTCTGACTTTTGATTTTTGCCTTTTGACTTTCCCTCATCCCTCATAATTCATCCTTCAGTTCGCTGCTGCCAAGGTTTGGCTAATTTGCTCAAGGTGCAATTCGCCGTGACGGGCATAGTAGCGCGCAATCTGCTCAAGCGTTACTTCGCCATTTTCTGGGTGCCATGCAGTGCGTTCAAAACTGGCGAGATCAAGCGAGTTGACTAAGGTTGCGGCGCGTTCTTGCAGGCCCTGCAAAATCAGCAACGATGGCTCGATTGAGCCAATGCTATCGGCGGTCGTCACCCAGGTATCTTGCTCGAACGGCTTGAGGGTTGGATGCTCTTCCAACAGCAACAATTTCATCCGAATAAACAAATTCATCTGCGCATCAGCAAGATGATGAATATTTTGGGCAACTGTCCATTCGTTCGCCAGATAAGGCGTATTTAATTGCTCAAGGTTCAAACGATCGACCAACGCATGCAACTGGGCTGGCAAATGCAAAATCGTTGCTACAAGTGCATCGCGTTCGGTAGCAGTTAACATGGATGGCTCACTTTCGTTTGCTGAAGAGATACAACACTAAGCCCAAAATCACGATGCTCCAATAGTTGATGATGCGATCGAGGAAGGCGACGGCGGTGCTGGTGGTTTGGCCCACATCAAACAACATCATCACGCCAGCAATCCCAACTTCGACCAAGCCCAAGCCACCAGGCAAGGCTGGCACGGCGGTTAGCAACGAGCTAGCCAAGGCCACAAAAATAATTGCTGATAACGATAAGCCTAAGCCGCCCATCGCTTCAATCACAAAAAATAATCGCATCGACTCGCCTAGCCAAACGACGATCGTCAACAGCAACAGAACCGGCAAGCGCGAAGGCCGGAACGATGAGAGCGTGCCTTCCTCGAAGCGGGCATAGAAATCATGAAAGCGTTTTGGCAAGGCACGGCGAATCAACGGGCTAAGATAGCGCATCGACATCAAGCCAATTACCAACAAAATTGTCAAAACGATGCCAATGATAAAGAGCCGTTCTGTCCAGCTATTGAGATGGCCGCGAAAAACCAACAAGCCCGAAACCACCAGCATGCCAAACAGCACAATCATATCGACGATGCGCTCGGCGAAAATCGTGCCCAGCGTGCGTGAGAACGAAGCATCGCCGTTTTTCTTGACCAAATAGCCGCGATAGGCATCGCCTAATTTGGCTGGCACAACACAGTTGGCAAACCACGAAAGCCCAATAAACTCGCTGAGCGGCCCAACTCCGGCCCAACGCTTGCGAGCTTGCGGGCTATCAACCTCGAAGCCAGCGCTGCGCAAAATAATTCGCCATCGTAAGGCGCGCACTGGAAAAAGACCATAAAAAACAAGAAAGCCAGCAGCATACAGCCAAGGATTGGTTTGGCCGATTTGCCGCCACATATCGGCCAAGTTAATATCGGCGCGCCAAAAAGCAAAGCCAAGAATCGCAAAGGCAATCCCAAACGAGGCCAATGATTTAATGTTCAGAAATTTATCGCGCAGCGAAAAACCGCTTGAACGAACATCGGCCAAATCTTCGGGCATTTGATCAGCAGCTAAAGGTGCTGCTTCAGCCGCCTGTTCAACCAACTGCTCAAGCGCTTCGGTTTCAGCAGGGCGCGGTAAGCCTTGGTCGGTTTGCTCAGGGCGTAAACTCGGCGTATTAGCGTGAGATTGCGATTTCATAATGATCCAATTGTGTATAACACTAGGCCAAATGCCAGCATCGGCGAACGATCTAGCAATCGTACTCGCTTTTGTACCAATCCCAATAGCGCTCTAGGCCATCCTCAATATCGGTGGTTGGCTTCCAACCGAGCAATTGTTGCGCCTTGCTGGTATCGGCAAAGGTAATTGGCGGGTCGGCAGAGGATAAGGGCTTGGCTTCGATAATTGCTTCAATGCCAGTAATTGCTTGCAGCGTATCAATAAAGCTGCGCAGCATCACCGGGGTTGAGTTGCCAAGATTAAAAATATCAAAAGCCCGATCGCTATCGAGCACCGCAATCACCCCCGAAACAATATCGTCAACGTAGGTCCAATCGCGGTAGACATCAACCCCGCCATTGTAAAGCACAATTGGTTCTCGCTTGCGCATGGCCTCAACAAAAATCGTCGGGGTCATGTCGGGGCGGCCTTTCGGGCCATAGACCGTGAAGAAACGCACCACGCGGGTGGGAATTTGAGTTTGATAATGGAAGGTGTAGGCCAGTAATTCGGCGGCTTTTTTGGTGGCCGCATACGGCGATAAGGGCTGATCGGTGGCTAAAGCTTCGTGCCATGGCGTTGGCGCAAGCCCATACACCGACGACGTTGAGGCCTGCACAAAGGCTTGAATGCCATATTTAATCGCTGCCTGCCAGACGTTAACCGAGCCTTCAACATTAACTGCGCTATACAACGCCGGGTGTTGCAACGAATAACGCGGATTGGCCATGCCCGCCAAATGGGCTACATGGCTTGGGCGATGTTGCTCAAACAAAGCCAATAAGCTGGCTGGATCGCGCAAATCGCCTTCCCAAAGCACAAAATTGGGGTGCTTGAGCAAATCGGCCACGTTGCGCCGTTTGCGTTCGGGGCTGTAATAGTCATTGAAATTATCGAATGCAATGACACGTTCGCCACGCTGCAACAGTGTTTCGCACAAATGCGAGCCAATAAAACCCGCACCACCCGTTACTAAATATGTCATGCACGCCACCCTTGGCGCTGTGTCAGAACCACACATAAGGCCCACACCGCGCTCAAATGAATTCCAAAATTCAACACATGGAGATTATCAAAAATGTTGTGCAACTGAATGGCGGTTATGATACCACAGCAGCCAATCGCTACCATCTGCCAAACCGTGCCGCGCGTCGCTTGAATTGCCAAATAGGCTTGGCGATAGACTGCCGCAATCAGCACCAAATAGGCCAGCAAACCCAACAAACCAGCTTCTGCCGCAATATGAATGTAGTAGTTGTGCGAGTGGCCTTGCGATTCCGACCAGTGGCCAACAAAAAACTCAGGATAAGCCCGATTGAAGTTGTCGGGGCCAACGCCTAGCACTGGATTGGCCAGAAACATATTTGCCCCAGCTTGCCAATGGGCCATGCGTTCGACGACCGCAAAATTTTCATCGGTTACGGTTACGCGGCCTGCATCAAAAATGCGTAGATTGTTGGTTAGGCTGCTAATTCGCTCGCTAATGACCGCCGGAAATAGCTCTGGCTGGCTGATAACTGCCAACAGCATCACAGCGCCAAGCCCAATTAATGGTAAGGCTCGTCGCCGATCAACTGCCAGCAGCATCACCGCCAGCGCACCCATGATCCCAATCCAAGCGCCGCGCGAAAAACTCACGCCAATTGCCGCCAGAATAATCAGGCTTGCACCGCCGCTCAAGGCCGCGCCCAGCAAATAGTGCCAGCGTTGGCGTTGCTGCCACCAAAACCAGAGCAAACCCAAGGCCACGCTCAAGGTTAAGGGCCACATCAACTCTAAAAAGCCAGCAAAGGTGTTGGGTTTGCCAATTGTGCCATAGGCGCGCACAGTCTCGCCAATCGCAAACGGGCCAGCACCCAGCCGATATTGCTGAATGCCAATCAGCGCTTCGATTACGCCAACCGTGAACATCACCGCAATCAGGCCAATTGCTCGCTTAGGCGTGGTAATCGTGGCAACCGTCACCACAAAGGCCAGAAAAGCCATAAACCAACGCACCACTTGCTTCAAGGCATCAACCGCGTTGTATTCGGTTAGGCCTGCCGAGAGCAACAGCGCCATCAAAAACAGGCTCCATGGCACCAGCAAGGTTGTATCGATGATGATTTTGCGCTGCGCCATGCCATATAAGAGCCACGCCCCCAGCGCCATGATGCCAATCACATGAGTTGCGGTCAGGCCAAGCGGAAAGCTCAGCAACTCTTGAATCATGACGGTGGCAACAGTTAAGCTCAAACCCAGCGCTGGCTGAATCAGCATGCCAACCAACAACATGCCACAAATAATTAATGTTGCTGCTTGGGCAAATGGCAGCAGGCTGATGATGGCCACTCCTGCCAGCCCCAAGCCTGCCAACAGCCAATCTAATGGCTGGATGGAGCGCAAAGTTAATGCTCGACGCTGCATGGCGATGCGTGGCTCCTCTCTAAAGCTCATGGGTATGCCAAAATCCCGAGCCATCCACGCCGATGCTCAGGACGCTTGCTAGGCGAAACTTGGGCTTATTGAATTTCGCCACGTTTGCGTAATTGCTCAGCAAACCATGGAATTGTTTTTTCCAAGCCTGCTTGCAAGGTCACTTGTGGCTCCCAATCCAAGACCCGTTTGGCTTTGCTAATATCTGGCTGGCGATTTTGCGGATCATCCTTAATCCGCAGTTCGGGCTTGACAACTGTGCCAGCAGGATTGTTGGTAATCGCATTGACGATTTCGGCAAACTCGCGCATGTTGAACTCGTGGGGGTTGCCAATGTTAACTGGCTCGACCTCATCGGAGAGCAACAAACGATACACGCCTTCGACCAAATCGCCCACAAATTGGAACGAGCGGGTTTGCAAGCCATCGCCGTAGAGGGTCAGCGGCTCGCCGCGCAAGGCTTGTTGAATGAAGTTTGGCACAACCCGCCCATCGGCCAAGCGCATGCGAGGGCCGTAGGTGTTGAAAATCCGCACAATCCGCGTTTGCACGCCGTGGTAGGTGTGGTAGGCCATGGTCATGGCTTCGGCAAAGCGCTTGGCTTCATCGTACACGCCGCGAGGCCCAATTGGGTTCACATGCCCCCAATAGGTTTCTGGTTGCGGGTGAACTTGCGGATCGCCATAGACTTCTGAGGTTGAGGCGATCAAGAAGCGTGCGCCTTTGGCTTTGGCCAACCCGAGGGCATTGTGGGTTCCCAAAGCCCCAACCTTAAGCGTTTGAATCGGCAGTTCAAGATAATCGATTGGCGAGGCTGGCGAGGCAAAGTGCAGGACTGCATCCAGCGGGCCGGGCAAGAAAATATAGTTGGTCACATCATGGCGAATAAATTGAAAATCGTCTTGACCAACTAAATCGGCAATATTTTCCGGATTGCCAGTGATGAAATTATCCATCCCAACAACCGAATGGCCTTCGGCAAGAAAACGCTCACACAAGTGTGAGCCTAAAAACCCTGCTGCTCCCGTGATCAACACGCGCATCGTGAACTCCTTCAAACAGAATATCGGCGCAGAAGTCGCCCTATTCTAAACGCAGATTGCTTGGCTGAATATTAAGTATTTCTAAGCGTTGCTTCGACGAAGCATGTGCTTATTCATTGGCTGCCGATTCTGATTCTAGCTCAGGATCGGGGCGTTTTTTGCGCGCCAACAAACCGCGCCGTTTGAGGCGGGCACTTTCACTTTCTTTGCGATAATCGACCAGCTTGCTTTCTTCGGTCATGCGGTCGATAAACATAATTCCATCGAGGTGATCAAACTCGTGCTGCGCAATATGCCCAACTTTGTAATCTTCAGCGGGAATATGCCGCAAGCGTTGTTCGCGCCCTTTGAGATCGTAATATTTGATCGTGACCCATTTGTGGCGTGGCACTTTGGTGTAGCGGCCTGGCATGCTCAAGCAGCCTTCTTGCAGCATATGGGTTTCTTCGCTGGCCTTAACAATCTCTGGGTTAACCATCACATACAAAACCGCTGGCGCAATTTCGGTGCGCTCGCCAGTTTCTTCGTCTTCTTCATATTGGGCTGGCTCTTCGATTACCACCACGCGCCGCGAAACCCCAACTTGGGGCGCGGCAATGCCCACGCCACGGGCCTCGCGCATGGTTTCGATCATATCATCAACCAAGCCTGCCAAGCTTTGGTCAAAACTGGTAATGCGCTTGGCCTTGGCTCGCAAGACCACTGCATCGGTTGGATCTTCTATCTGCAATACCCGTCGTACTGCCATGGGATAACCTCCTTATTGTTGCTAGCGTTCATTATAGCACCCTCATTTCTTAATCTGATCTTTACATACTGATGAGTTGGGCTTGATATGTGGTGGCTAGACTAGCGGCTGTGTCCAGTTGAAGAATGGTGTGTTGCCAAGTTGGAGGGATTTCCATGACCAGCCACGATCAGCGTGCAGAGCGCAAAAGTATTTGGCACGATTTATTAGAACGTCGGATTAATCGCCGGAGCCTTGTTGCGACTGGTGCTGCTGCCGCTGCGGTTGCAGCCTTGCCGTTGGATCTGCAAACTGCTGAAGCTGCCCACTATAACGCTCCAATGTCGGCTCCAGCCTTGGCCCAGCGCCAAGCCCAAGGTTCCTTGCCATTCAAGCCAATCGGCACCAGCACCGCCGACGATTTGATTTTGCCCGAAGGCTTTCGCTACGATTTGTTGGCCCATCGCGGCCACGATATGGGCAATGGCAATCAGTTCGGCGAAAACGCCGACTTCTTGGCTTTCTTCCCAATTGATATGCTCGAAAAAGGGCTTGACCAAAATCGGCCTCAATTTGGCTTTACCCGCAGCGATTTATCGAGCAGCGATGGCTTGTTGCTGGTCAACCACGAATATATCAACCCGATGTTTATCTCAGGCTACACTGGCTCGGGCGCAAAATCGAGCGATCAGATCAATGCCGAAAAACATATGGTTGGCATGAGCGTAATTCGGGTCAAGCGCAATAGCGATGGCCGTTGGTATTTCGACCAAACTGATGCCGCTCACAACCGCCGCATCGACGCAACCACGCCAATCACCCTGACCGGCCCTGCTGCCAACATCGATGGCGGCCCAATCGCGATTGGCTCACTTGGCAATTGTTCAGGCGGCGTAACGCCTTGGGGCACGGCGCTGAGCTGCGAAGAAAACTTCCAAGATTATCCCAATGCTGCGCCAACTGGCTACGGCTGGGAGCCAGAAATTTATGCCAAACGCCACTATGGCTGGGTCGTCGAAGTTGACCCATTTGATAAAAACAGCACGCCACGCAAACACACCGCCTTGGGCCGCTTCCGCCACGAAAATGTGGCCGTGCGGGTTGGCGGCGATGGCACGGTTGTGGCCTATATGGGCGACGACAAAGCCGATTCATGCGTTTATAAATTCGTGGCCGAGCGCAAATTGACCAACTTGGCCGATCGCCCAGGCAATATGCAAATTCTCGAAAGCGGCCAACTCTACGCCGCCGACTTTGCCAATGGCAAATGGATTTTGCTCGATTACAACAGCCAAAGCGCCTTGCAAAGCGCCAAAGATAGCAAAGGCAATTTGCTCTTTACCTCGCAAGCAGATGTGCTGGCCGATGCCCAAGCGGCAGCCATGGCGCTCAAAGCCACGCCAGTTGATCGCCCAGAAGATATTGAAATTCACCCACTTGATGGCAGCGTTTACGTGGCCTTGACCAACAACACTGGCCACGGCAACTTCCACGGCCAAATCGTGCGCTTGGCCGAAACCGATGGCAACCCCGCTGCCATGAGCTTCGATTGGAGCATTTTTGCGGTTGGTGGCTCACAAAGCGGCTTCTCATCGCCCGACAACTTAGTGTTCGATGGCGAAGGCAACCTGTGGATGGTAACCGACATCTCATCATCGCGCACCAACAAAGGCATCTACAAATTCCAAGGCAACAACGGTCTATTTTTCTTCCGCACCAGCGGCCCCGATGCTGGCATCGCCTTCCAATTTGCCTCAGGGCCAGTTGAATGCGAGCTGACCGGGCCATGCTGGTCGCCTGATGGCCGCACCCTGTTCCTCTCAATTCAACATCCAGGCGAAGAATCCAAGAGCCTGACTGAATTGAGCAGCCACTGGCCAATCGGTGGCAACGAAGTCCCACGCTCAGGGGTTGTGGCAATTACTGGCTTCAAGCGCTAGAACGTAGATCGCAGCTATAGCGCAGCCTCCAACGCCGTGGGCTGCGCCTTTGTTTGATTTGGGAGTTTACCCATGACCATGCAAGAGTTTTTGGTTCACGAACGGACATTGTTGGGCGCTTTGGATAGTTTTGGCGGAACCTTGGTGCGCACCCGCCCTCAACTTGCCGCCGATTACAACGAATATCTCGACGATTTTGCCCAACGCTGGCTTGATAGTGGTTATCCCAACGAGCTGGATAGCATTTCGACCTATTGGGTGCAGGCCTATTTGAGCAGCCTCAGCCTCGCTGAACGCGAAGTTGCCAAAGCAGCCTTGCACAGCTTTTTCGATTGGGCAATCAGCCAAGCGCTGATCGAGCAAGCGCCCTTGGGTGGTGGCTATCTTTCGTGAATAGCGCTTGCGCATACCAAGCCCCAATTCGCCCAACGGCCCCAAATTCTTTATTAATTGGAGCGATGATCGCTCTGTTATCGACACGAGATCTATTTATTCTCAATAGAATCGTTTTGTTTCAATGATTCGCCACCCTTCCGTCCCTCCGCCGGAGGGAAACGCAGGGGGTTTTCATCCCCCTGCACCCCCTAAAATTCATTTGTTGGATTATTCCGTCCAACTATCATTCTCAACTAGTTAGCTTCCAATGTGTAACCACCCTAGAAGGTATAACTCCGATTGCCTCAAGTGCCCGCCTCGCGTACAATCGCCATATGCATGAACGCTGGCATCGCTGGTTATATAGCCGCTGGTGGTATGCGGCGGCGCTGCTGTATCTGGCCGCTGCATTAATCTGGCCCGCCCTTGGCAAACGCTCAGGCCCAACTAGTCGCTTGGTTGAAGTGCTGATTTTGCTGGTCTGTGTCGGGCGTTTTTGGTTGCCTGCCAAAATGCGGCCACATGCGGCGTTAGCCAAAGGCTGGCGGATTTTGGCCTTGCAATGGGGCATGTTGGCACTTTATCGCGGCTTGGGTGGCACGCTCACCAGCATCAAAGGCCTAAGCCAAGTTGTGCTGCCAATTATTGTCTATGTGCCAACCGTGGTGATGGCTGGCGCATTTTTTGTGAGCCTACCATTTAGCCAGCGCCGCCGCAGTAGCATTGTGCTCGATTGGTTTGGCTTGAGCGTTGGCTTGATGATTATTACTACGATTGCGATTCGCCAAGTTGTGCCCAACGTTGCTTGGTATGATGGTCTATTTGTCGGAGCCGATCTCTCGTTGCTTTACGCGCTCGATCTGATTCGCCAGCAACAGCCAAAGCGTTGGCAAGCCTTGTTTCGCCAGCTGAGCAGCGGCATTTTGGCCTTGAGTTTGGTGGATTTGGCTTGGATTTTCGACCGCAGTAAATTAGTTGGGTTGCCAATTGGGGCGTTATATTGTGTTGCTTGGCTGATTTTGGCTCAAGCAGCGGCAATTCATCCCAACGATACTAGCCCGCTCAATAATCAACTCAGCATCGATACGCTTGCCAAACGCAGCATTCCATATGTGATTTTTCTGGGTGGCTTGGGCTTTACAATTGCCACTGGTGAGCTACGTTTTGCGCTTTTGCTATTGCCATTATTGCTGCTGCGCATCAGCGTTGAGATGAGCGAAGCCCAACAACTTTCGCTGCGACTCGAACAAGCGCGGCGTGAGGCAACCCATGCCCGCGACGAGGCCGAATTTCTGCGCGAACTGCTGCGCTCATCAATTCACGATTTGCGTTCACCAATCGATGGAGCCACAGGCTTAATCAATGTCTTGGAGCGGCAACCGCAACGCATGCAATTATGGAATTTATTGCGGGTGCAAATTGAAGATATTGGCCAGCAAATGCACGATCTGTTGGATATTGCCCGCGCCCAAACCAAAGCTATGCTGCACCAAGCTCCGGTTGATTTGGCTGAAATCTGTAACGCTGAAATTGCCCGTTTAGAGGCCAGCGCTGCTTTCGCCCAAAAAGCCAATAAACCGCAAATTCAAGCACGGCTGCAATCAATTCAGGCCCATACCAACCAGCGTTTACTTGGGCGGGCACTCTATAATCTCTTGAAAAATAGCCTTGATCATGGTGGCGATCAGCTGAGTGTAAGCATCGAAGTTCATGCTGCACAGATCACGATTCTTATTCACGACAATGGGTCGGGCTTTCCGCAGCATGTGCTCAATTTAGAACCAAGCAGCAGCGATGGCGAGGGCTATGGTTTTGGCCTACGCGGCGTTTTGGCCAACCTGAGCTTAATTGGGGCTAGCCTACAGTTGGAAAATCGCCAAGGAGCCTGGGCCTGCATTCAATTGCCACGAAGCTACCTGTAGTAGTTCGTTACCTTAACCACCGAATCAGGACTCCCCTCGCCCGCGTTCAGTGGGAGAGGGGTTGGGGGTGAGGGCGTTGCCAATCCAATGAACTACTACAGCGAGCGATCTAGGAGGATTTAGCGGTGAAGTATCGAGCATTTGTGGTCGAAGATAGCGAAGTTCATGCAACCTTAGCCGAGTTGCTGTTGCAAGAAGCTGGCTTTGAGGTAACTATTTGGCGCTCAATTCGCCAAGCTTGGCATTGGTTTGAGCATGATCAAACCACGCAACCAATGCTGGGCTTGCTCGATATTAAATTGCCCGACCCCAGCTTTCCACGTTTAGAGGGCACGGTACTGGCAGCAGCGATTAGCGATGCAGTGGCTCAAGCTCGCCATGCGCCAGTACATTTGGTGGCAATTAGCAGCGAACTCAATCCACAGCGCGAGTGGGCAGCGCTGGCAACTGGCTGTAGCGCAGTGCTGAGCAAACCGTTAACGCCGCTCAAAGCTCAATGGCTAGCCGAATTAATGACCCAGCCCGTGCCTGCACTAAATGATGAAATTAGTGCTGTGGCGTTTCGCCAAGGCCAGCTTGATGTGCTGAATCTATTGGAGTTACAGCAGCGCCCAGCCCCACGCTTGTGGAACGGCGACGATGTGCGCAATCTTTTGGCGGTGCTCACGACGGGGTTTCATGTGGGCGAGCAAGGGCGGCAAGCAGGCATGAATTTACAAGACGAATTTGGCGGGGCAACCGCCGCCCATGTTGCCTTGCGCTCATGCTTACCGTTGCTGGAAAGCGATCAGGCGCGCTTATTGGGGCTGTTATTGCATGGAGTTGCCCAACAAACCATCGCTGGCCGTTTAGGGTTAGGTCGACGCAAACTTGAGAGCCAAATTGAGCAGCTGTTGCAGCAATTAGCAATTTTGCTGAGCCAACGTTAATTGTTGGCTCAATGCTCGTTCATCGCGTGGTGTTCGTCTTCGCGTGAGAGATAATAGGTCATGCTATGCAGCAAGGCCACAGGGTCGATATGTCGCACCCAAACATTCTCGGGCGTTTGCACCACCACCGGCGCATAGTTCAAAATACCTTGCACGCCGTTTTCAACCAAGACATCGACGACTTCTTGGGCACGCACAGCTGGCACTGCCACAATTGCCAAACGAATGCCATGTTCTTTCAAAATCTTGGGCAAATCAGAATCGGGCTGAACACTGTTGCGGCCTAGTTGCAAGCCAATTTTTGAGGCATCGTTATCGAAAACCCCAATAATATCAATGCCCCGTGAGCGAAAGCCCTCGTAGCGAGCAATTGCCTGCCCAAGCGGCCCGACCCCAACCAGCACCACTGGCCAAACTTCGTGCAAACCCAAAATGCGCCGAATATGGCCCAGCAAATACTCGACGTTATAGCCAATGCCCTGTTTGCCAAATTCACCAAAATAGGAAAGATCTTTGCGAATTTGCGCGGCAGTTACCCCAATGCGTTCCCCCAACTCTTGCGAGGAAACCGAGCGAACACCTTCTTCGGCCAAATAACTCAGGCTACGTGCGTAAATTGGCAATCGCCGCACTACAACATCGGGAATTGCGTTGGGGGAGATGTCCATCCCGCACACTCCTTTGAAAACACCACAAAACGAGCCGCTCTGGCCATGCACCGTTGAGGCTGCTCAAACGAGGCTGGCGCTGCATTGCGCATCTCAATTGATATTGTGAAGTATAGTGCAAACTATGGAGATGTCAAGCGCTTTTAGGCGATTCTAATGCTCCGTTTAGCTAGTGCGATCAATCTATTTTGCAGCTAGCCAGCAATTTGTACCCGCTGTTTGCAGATTATTTGCTATGCAGTTGATGCTCCAGAATCACCTGATCAGTATTATCCACAAATTCGACTTTAACCGCAGGATTGGCCAAGAACAGCAAGCGAGCTTGCAAACCAGAACCAGCAGCAAAATAGAACACATCGCCATTTTTCAAGAAAATTTTAGCCAACTGCGCACTTTGACTTGGCATATAGCCATAGACTAAATAAAAAGGCTCATTTTCAATCGAAACTTGAGAAATAAATGGATCAGTCATAGGCGTTAAGCGATCGATACTCAGCCCTTTGGTATGAAATTCTTGCTGTGTTTGATCATGCCAACCGCTCGTTGAGCCAATCATCAAGCCCTCGGAGGCTTGAAATAAAAATACAAAGAGGCGATCACGTTCCAAACCAGGGATTTCATGAATAACGACATCATTAATATTGGAATGGCCAAGGATTTGTTCAGCTGTTTGTTCAATTTTTTGTTGGATAACTGGCTCAATTAGCGGAATCGAGGTTGGCTGCGGGGTCGCTGTTTCACAACTCGCAAGTAGCAAACAGACAATCAGAAGGTAGAAATATTTCATTGGCTATTCCTCTCTCTTTTGACTTTAGGCTAAAGCCTTGAGGTCTTCCACCGTTAGTGGTTTTTGGCGAAACCATGGGTATTCAAAGACCCGTTCACGTTCTTGATCAAGATTGAGCATTTCGGCTGAAAAACCGCTACTCGGATTCCCTTCAGTTTTTCGTACAATTAACACCGTAATTTGAGGTAAATTGTTGTGTTGACAGTAACGAAAAAGATGATCTAAATGTGCACCCAAGCTTTGTCGGGGTAAACCAACCAAGTCTCCCAATAGCGAATACGTTAGGGTTTGGCGGTTATGGGCAAGACTAATCAACACTTGATAAATTTGCAGTGCTCGTTCGTAGGTTGTCATCTCTGGCATAATGGCTCCTTGCTTTACTCTTGAATCCAATACCGATTATCAAGTATTTGCAGCTTAATCGTCAATAGTGGCGATAGGCTATTGGCTCTAGGCTTCAGGCTAGCGCAATAGATTTACAATTTTCAATAATCTCTTATCCCAAAAGCCCATAGCCCATAGCCATATCCTTCGCGCTCTTCGCGTCCTTCGTGGTTACACTGATCCCCGATCTCCAACAACTGATCCCCAGAACCTACATCCGTTCGATACAGGCAGCTAGCGCAAACACTGGTGGCCCAACCCGATTGAGAAATTCGGCTGGATGCAAGGCCAGAATACGCCAACCATGCTCAGCAGTAAAACGGCTGCGAATTTCATCCTCGCTGATGGCGCGGGGCACGTTGACGCTAGCAAATTCAACCCCAAACGCCAAGAGATAATAGCGGCCTTGCGGTTGCAACGCTTGCGCTAAATCAGCAATAAATGGCTCGCTATCAGCCTCATTGAACAAATGATAAAAGCCAGTATCGACGATTGCGCCAAATTTGCTTGGCAATAACGAAGGCTTGAGGCCATCGCCAACTTCAAAGCTCAGCCGTTGGGCAACCTCGGCAGGCAGTGCCGCAATTTTTTCGCGTGCTTGCTCAATCGCGCTTGGCACAAAATCGACTCCGACAACGCTATAGCCAAGTTGGGCGAGGCCAATTGCCAAATCGCCCGAACCACAACCAACATCAAGCAACGGATTTTGCGGTGGAAAAGCCTTGATCAAGTCGATCAGCGCTGGTTGCGGGGCCGCAACATCCCATGGCGGCACAGCAGTATAGACATTGGTAAAAAAATCCAGCGGTTCTTCGCCAAATCGGCCCATCACACACCTCCTACAATTAACGCTTTGGTTGACTATAACAAAGTAGCGTAGGCCAAAACTCAGCCCTGATACCGAATTTATAAACCAAAGAATAGCAACTACCTAGTTATAATGCAGCGCATTATGCTGCTATAATGCAAGTGGAAGTCTGAGAGGCATAGGTTCTAACCAGGGCAATCAAAGGAGCAACTGGATGAAAATCTTTTTGGATACTGCTGATGTAGAAGAAATTCGCCAAGGTGTGGCGATGGGCGTGGTTGATGGTGTGACCACCAACCCTTCATTAGCAGCAAAAGCAGGCCGCAACTTCCGTGATGTAGTTTTAGAAATTGTTGAAATTTGCCCCGGCCCAGTCAGTGCCGAAACCGTGGCATTGCAAGCCGATGAAATAGTCCGCGAAGGCCGCATTTTGGCCAAATGGGCACCTAATATTGTCGTTAAAGTACCCTTAATGGCCGAAGGCTTGAAAGCAGTCAAGCAATTGACCAGCGAAGGCATCAAAACTAACGTAACTTTGGTGTTTTCGGCCTCACAAGCCTTGTTGGCAGCCAAAGCTGGCGCAACCTTCGTTAGCCCATTCCTTGGGCGGCTCGACGATATTGGCCAAGATGGCATGATTTTGATTCGCGATATTGTCCAGATTTTCAAAAATTACAATATCCAAACCGAAGTTTTGGCCGCCTCAATTCGTCACCCAGTACACGTGCTGCAATCGGCATTGGCTGGCTCGCATGTTGCTACTATGCCGTTCAAAGTGCTGCAACAATTGGTCAAGCACCCGTTAACCGACAAAGGCATCGAAACCTTCTTAGTTGATTGGAAACAAGTTCCCGATGCCGCAACTGTGTTTGCTGAGTAATCAATGAGTAATGCACCTTCATCAGGGCAATCACCGGCTCCGCGTTTTCAACGCAGTAAACGCCCCCCGCTGCTTCGAAGGAAGGAGCGGGCTGGGCGTAAGCCTTGGGTGAACCCATGGAACTGGGCCAACATTCTAAGTTCGATTCGGATCATCGCAACGATTCCGTTGTTGATGTTGTTGCTTAACGACACTGCGGTCAGCTATTTTTGGGCATTTTGGTTTTATGCGATCGTCGCAATCACCGATTTGCTCGATGGCCAATTGGCTCGCAAATATGGCTGGGTCAGCAACTTAGGCATCTTCCTTGATCTCACCGCCGATAAAATTTATACTGCCGGCATTCTGATCTGTTTGGTTGCAACTAATCTGCTTGCGCCTTGGGCGGCGATTATTATTTTGGTGCGCGAATTTGTGGTTACTGGTTTGCGCTCACTGGCAGCAGCAGAAGGCGTGGTTATTCCATCTGGGCGTTGGGGCAAACTCAAAATGATTGTCACAATCCTAGCGCTTGGCTGGATTATGGTTCGCGCCAATATCGACCGCGCTGGCTGGTTTAATGCAATTGATGTTGGTGGCGGCTTGACGTGGCTCAGCCATTTATCATCAATTGTCTTGTGGCTGGCTGTGTTGCTTACCATCATGTCGGGTGTCGAATATATCTGGGCTGCTCGCGAAATTTTCCGCCAACCACCACGCCAAAACCAAGACTAAGGAGGCTGCGTGAATTACCTGCTGATTGCTGTAATCAGTTATTTGCTCGGTTCGATTCCCTTTGGGTTGCTGATTGGGCGCATGGTTGGTGGGATTGATGTTCGGTCGTTTGGTTCCAAGCGCACTGGCGCAACCAATGTGCTGCGCACCATGGGGCCGCGCTATGGCGGGTTGGTGTTTGTGCTCGATGCGCTTAAAGGCATCGTGGCAATTTGGGTCGCGCGGTGGCTCTTGCCCGATAATGCTTGGGCCATGGTGCTGGCAGCAATAATTGCCGTCGTTGGGCATATCTACCCAATTTTTGCAGGCTTTCATGGCGGGCGCGGCGTGGCCACTGGCTTGGGCGGTGTTTTAGGCCTGTTCCCTTGGGGATTTGTGGCAGCAGCCATAGTTTGGTGGCTGGTTGTTTGGTTGACCCGCTATGTTTCGTTGGCCTCAATTTTGGCGAGCATTGCGGCAGCAGCAACCGCTGGTGTATTTTTTGCGCTCGATCAAACCCATATCGCAATTGTGACCTACTGCGGCTTGATTGCCTTGGCGGTGGTTGTTTCGCACCGCGATAATATTACCCGCCTCCGCAACGGCACCGAAAGCAAATTTGGTCAGCGAGTGAGCGTCAAATAGCTATCCAGAATCAGACAAGCTTAAATTCGTGTACAATATCAAAACATGCAAACCATGCTTGATTAAGGTTTTGAGCAACTCTGGGTTTAAATTGCGCCTATGACCGATGCAGCAGCAACCTTGGCACTGATTGCTGAAGAAGTCGCCCACTGCACTGCTTGCCCACTTTGTCGCACCCGAACCAATGCAGTGCCGGGCGAAGGCCCAGCCGATGCCGAAATTTTGTTAATTGGTGAGGGGCCTGGCCAACGTGAAGATGCGCTTGGTCGGCCTTTCGTTGGGCCTTCGGGCGACTTACTCGAACAATGGTTGGCCGAAATTGGCCTTGCCCGTGAACAGGTGTTTATTGCCAATGTGGTCAAATGTCGGCCACCTGGCAACCGCGACCCTGAGCCAAGCGAAATTGCCGCTTGTGCCCAATTTTTAGATCGCCAAATTGCGGCCTTGGCTCCCAAGTTGATTGCGACCCTTGGGCGGCATTCGATGAACAAATTTTTCCCAGGTGGCAAAATTACTAAAATTCATGGCATTCGGGGCGTGAAACGGGTTGGTCAAACGGTATTTTTACCCTTGTTTCATCCAGCCTATGTGCTACGCAACATGAACGCCATGCCCGATGCAATCGCCGATATTCGGCTGGTTCCACGGCTAATTGCGCGGCTCAACCAGCGCTTGCACGAAGAAGCAAGCCAGCCAAGCGAGCCTGAAATCGACGAGTCAACAGCGCCACCACAACAAACATCAATGTTTTAAGGTCTCAGCGCCGAAACCACAGAACATCCGATTGGTTGATTTCGCGAAGAGGATTATGCATGAGCTTTTTTCGGCAACGCAGATCATTAATTGGGCTGGGGTTGCTGAACACTGGCTTATTAATCGCCACTTGGTGGCTGTTGTTTAATCTGTTGGGCTTAGAATTCACGTCCTTGTTTCGTTCGTGGCAACAGCAAGCCCCAACCTGGACTGATGGCCAAAAAACGACTGCCTTTCTTTTGCTGAGTTTGGGTTTGAGCTTGCCACGCATGCTTTGGCAATTGCTCTTGGAATGGCAAACCAGCTATCAATTTGAAGCTGATGGCTTGACGATTCGCACGTTGGGCTTGCTGCAATTTTATCCGTGGCAGGCAGTTGAGCAATTGCGGCCAGCCTATAGCTACGACGATTATGTGCAGCGCATCGATGTGCTGATGACAAACGAACTCGGCAAAGCGCCATGGTATCGGCGCTGGTTTTATCGCCATTATTGCAATAAAGTGCCGTTGTATGCCACATCGGGCCAATTAACCAGCTTGTTAAGCCAAATCAAGCAGCATTGGCCCACTAATGCAGTTTAGGCCAGCTGGCCTACGCTGTGATCTGAAGAACTGCTACTCATCGTTATGTGGAGTGGTACGACCAAGAAGCTTTATTTAACAACTATCTCAGCCAATGGGGTTGGGATTATCCATGAAAGGAGCCATGACGACAGTGCGAGCCTGCTTGCACTGTGGTTTGTATTCGTATGACTAAAAACAAATTACGGGTTATCCCACTTGGGGGCGCATCGGAAGTTGGCCGCAACATGTGGGTTTTTGAGTATGAAGAAGATATTATCATCTGCGATATGGGCGTGATGTTTCCCGAAAGCGAGATGATGGGCGTTGATTTGGTGTTGCCCGACATCACCTACTTGCGCGATAAGGTTGCCAATATTCGCGGCGTGTTGCTGACCCACGGCCACGAAGACCACATTGGGGCAGTGCCTTGGTTGATTGGCGATTTGGGCTTTCCCACGGTTTATGGCACAACCTTGACCTTGGGCTTGCTCTCGAATAAGCTCAAAGAACATCGCTTGACCGATAAAGTTTCGACCAAAACGATTGCTCCAGGCGATAAATTCCAGCTTGGTTGCTTCACGATTGAGCCATTCCACATTGCCCACTCCATCCCCGATTCGGTGGGCTTTGGCTTGACATCGCCCGCTGGCTTGGCCTTGTACATTACCGACTGGAAGCTTGACCATACGCCGGTTGATAACTGGCCAACCGAAATCGATCGCTTGGTTGATTTTGGCCGCCGCAACCCGATCGTTTTAGTGACCGACTGTGTGCGGGTGGAATCGAAGGGCTACACGCCGTCGGAGCGCGTGGTTGGCGATGCCTTTGATCAAATTTTTGCCACTGCACCAGGTCGAGTGATTATGGCCACCTTTGCCTCGAATATTTCGCGGGTGCAAATGGCGATTAATGCAGCGATTGATTATGGCCGCAAGGTCGTGCCTGTTGGCCGCTCGATGGAAAATAACACCTCGATTGCGCGCGAATTGGGCTATTTGGAAGTACCCGATGGCGTGTTGATTCGGCCAGGCGATATGAAAAACCTGCCTGATGACCAAATTGCCATTGTCTGTACTGGCAGCCAAGGCGAGCCGATGGCGGCGCTTTCGCGCATGGCCAACCGCGATCATCGCCAAATTTCGATTCAGCGTGGCGATACCGTCGTGATTTCAGCCTCGCCAATTCCAGGCAACGAAGTTTCGGTCTACAAAGTGATCGACAACTTATATAAACTTGGCGCGAATGTGATTTATGGTTCAGATTTGCCAGTTCACGTTTCGGGGCACGCAGCCCAAGAAGAGCTGAAAATGTTGCTCAACTTAGTGCAGCCGCAATATGTCATCCCCTTCCACGGCGATTATCGCCACCTTGCGCGTTACAAGCAATTGGCTGAGGGCATGGGCTTTAATGGCGACAATGTGCTGATTGCCGAGGGTGGCTCGATTATGGAATTCAGCCAAAACTATGGCAAACTGGTCAGCCGTGCGCCAGTTGGCCATGTCTTTGTTGATGGCGTTTCAGTTGGCGATATTGGTGGCGCAGTCGTTCGCGACCGCCAAATGTTGGCCAAAGATGGCATTTTGATGGTGGTTGTTTCAGTCGAATTGCAAACTGGCAATTTGGTTGCTGGGCCAGATATTGTTAGCCGTGGCTTTGTATCAACCCGCGACTCAACCGATTTGATTGAGGGAGCCAAGGAAGCAGTGCGAGCCTCGTTTAGCGAAAGCTATGTTGTGCCAGCGCGCGCCTTCAGCGATGGTGAAGAAACTGCCGAGGGCAACTCACCAGCAGTTTCATCGCCAGCAGCTCGCAAAATCAAAGAAGTGGTTGGGCGTTATCTCTACGAGCGCACCCGCCGCCGCCCAATGGTTATTCCGGTGGTGATGGAAGTCTAAACAATAAGCAACGAAAGGCCGCCTTGGAAGTGCTCCAAGGCGGCCTTTTTGATTAACCAAAGCCGTTGGCGGCTCCTGAGCAAACCCAGGAGCCGCCAAGAATTTTAGTTCTTGTTTACCCAAGGCAAGTAGACCTTGCGGGTTGGGTCAACATTCTCAGAGACGTTGATCGTCACTGGAATTTGAACGTTTGGCTTGGTTGTGTCGTTCGATTGAATACACAGGTTGACTGTGTGGAGACCAGCGGCCAAGCCGTTGGTGTTGAATTCAAGCGCCACATTGGTCACGCCATCGGCTGCGATTGTGCCGCTATTTGGCACTGCGCGAACCCATGAAGCTACGTCTGGGGTACATGAAGCAACAGCACCACCAATATCGAGCGAAACATCGTCGATAAAGAAGTTGGTGTTACCAGTTGCATCGACGAACGAGTCAAACAGCAATGTATGGCTAGTTGTATCAGCCAAGACTGCCGCAGTAATTGGCACTTCAATCAAGGTATAACCTGTGAAGTTACCAGCTTCGGCGTTGGTTACCGTATAAACAGTTGTACCATCGATCTTGACCTTGAGGTAGTCACTGGCGTTACCACCGTCGTCAACGACATTTAACCAGAACGATAAGGTACCAGAAGCATTACCATTAGCGGTAAAGGTTTGTGACAAGGTACCAACTTCATCGTCTGGGAAATCGGTTGGAGTAAGTCCACCGAACCAAGCGTACCACGTTCCGGTATGTGGAATATCGCCACTACCAGTTGAACAACTGGTTGTACACAATACTACGCCGAAGTTGGTTGAGCTTTGGGTCCAGAACTCATTGGTATTGCCATTACCAACCACAACCGTGGCCTCGAAGCTACCATCCTGAACCACTTCTTCAGCAGGAGCGGTTTGGTTGCTAGCAACAGGCCGTTGGTTTGCTGCGACTGGGGTGCGGCTTTGGGCACCTTCAGCACGTGGGGCTGGGCGGCCACTTGCAGCCAATTCACCAATCGTCCAGGTCAATGGTGCAGCACCTTGGTTTTCCAAGGTGAGGGTTTGGGTCGTGATGGTGTTGATGCCAACGGTTTCGCTGATTGGTGTGGTATCCACAGCCAAACATGGCGCGTTCAAGCGCAATTCGGCATTTTGGGTCACAGCCCCACTTGTCGGAACCGTCACGGTGAAGGTTTGGGTCACATAGCCAGCTTTAGCAATCGTAACCGTATAGGTACCAGCAGCCAAGCTATAGTTATATGCGCCAGCAGCATTCGTTGTTAAGACGGTTGGGGTTGCAGTGTTGATTGTCACAGTTGCGCCACTTAATGGAGCTGGTGAAACATCACATGCAGCCAAGCCTTGAACCGTACCGCTAATCGTGCCGAAGTTGGCAGGAGTGGTAACCGTCAAGGTAACCGGAATGGTTACTGCTGGTTGAGGGCTGTTGTGGGTCAAGGTCAAGCTGCCAGTGTAGACCCCAGCTTGGGTCAAGCCAGCGGTTGAGAAGACCACGTTGACAACTTGGTTGCTTGGTGGCGTACCAGCCAAGCCAGTAATCGTGGTTGGCGATTCGCTCAACCATGGAAGACTGTCACAGGTTGCCGAGACACACAAAGCCATTTGACTGCGCAAGCGGGCTTGGTTGAAGCTGAATTGAGCAGCTTGCGCCGTGGTTGCACCACGAACGCCGACAGTTGCGCTCGCACCATTGTTGAATGCAGGATCGCCGTAATCGAGATCCTTATATTGGTAAACAATTCCACCTTGTTCTTTGATCACAACTTGGAAGGTTGCGTTACCAATACCATTATAGTGTGGGCGATTTTCCCATTGAACAACCAATGAGCGGGTTGGAGCGCTACCGACAACTTTCCAGAAGACTGCGCCGGATTCGTCATCAACGTCATCCCAGAATGGAGCAATGAGATTATTGACGGTAGCAGTCAGCAACGATTCGTTGCTTGGAACAATATCGCCAGTCGTTGCACCGACCAAGATCGCACCATTATTGCCAACCCGTAAGGTACGGCTGCTGGTATTGAAGATGGTCACGGTGAATGGGCTGGTGATATTAGCTTCCAAATCGTCGGTCAAAGCCAAGTTGGTTCCATCGTTGGCTTCGATCCAGCTATATGGAACTTCAGCGATGGTATAGCCAGCTTGGGTAACAACATTGGCGCTTTCCGTAATGGTTGCGTTGAGTGGCGCTGCACCCTTGCTGGTTACAACCAAGGTTTGGGTTACTGGAGCAGCACCCAAGACCAATGAAGCGCTCAATGAACTTGGGCTAACCGTCACACAAGGCTTGTTCAAGCGCAAGGTGAAGTTTTGGGTCGCAGTACCACCGTTAGCTACCGTCACACTTTGTGATTGGCTAAGGTGGTCAAGGGCACTAGCAGCAACCGTGTAGGTGCCACCTTCTGGGACGAACAAGCTATATTGACCAGCTGCATTCGTCGTCGTAGTTGCGGTCAGGCCATTAGTGTAGGTAATGATGATCTTCGCGCCGCTTGCTGGAGCAGGCACAGTATCACAAACACCAGACGAAACAACCGTACCCGAGATTTGGGCTTGAGTTGCTGATGGATTGACGACCATCGTCACTGGAACATTAAAGGTTTGGCTAATCACCGATGAATAGCTAAGGCTCAAACTGCCAGTGTAGGTACCTGGCTGAGTTACCGCCGATGGATACCAACCAATGGCAACATTGGTCGTAGCACCACCAGCAATCACACCAGTTACTGGTACTTCATTCAGCCACGCTAAACCATCGCCACTACCAAGGGCTTGCAAGACGCGCCCGAGCACTGTGCGCTCGATCGTTTCGCCAGCAGCAGTTGTGCCAAGGTTAACGAAGTCGGTTGCAAGGTAAACAGCTTTGTAGCTATTGCGTTGGATGAAGCTACCGCCAACTGCGTTATTCACATAGCGGAAGATCACGGTTGATGAGCTACCTGGGGTGTAGTAGTCAGGGAAGCTATCGCCTGATGCTGTATTGACCCCAGCCATGAAACCAGCGCCAGTCAAGGCCCGGTTAGCAGCGCCTGGATCATCGCCACCATAGGTTGAGTCAAGCATGGTCTTGTAGAACACGCCAGGGTTGGTGTAGTAACCAAGGTCATTATCGGCGATGAACAACCGACCGCCAGCGTTCAAGTATTCGGTCAACTTGTTTTCGCTTGGGTTCGGGCTGCTGCCGGTACCGCCGGTTGCACCAAGGTAGATCACTACATCAAAGGTTCGCAGGTTTGCCAAGCTACGGGCTTCGAAGGCAACGTTATCGATTGACTCGAAGGTATAGCCAAGCGCGGTCAAAGCAGTCGTTGCCGCCGTAGCCGATGTGGCCGAAGAGCGTTGGACAACCAAGATTTTACCGGTCGAACCACCAACGCGTTCACGGATGGTGTAGGTAAATGGTTGGGTGTCATTGTTGGTCAAGGCCAAGCCAACCGTATCGGTGAATGGCGCATCACCAAAGTTAAAGGTGCGGCTCAAGCTTGCTGGGGTATAGCCAAACGCTGGGGTAATTGCCAGATTTTGGGTTGCAGTAACCCCATTCGTAATCGTTAAGCTTTCGCTATCAGCAGCAAAGCCAATTTTCGAAGCCGTCAGGGTATAGCTGCCTGGCTCCAAGCGAATTGCAAAGCTACCATCAGCTTTGGTCTTCACATATTGGTTGCTAATTGCCACGGTTGCATCAGCCACCGGAGCACCGTTGGCGCTGTTGGTCACAATCCCTGCGACCGCACCAGCGGCTAAGCTGAAGTCTTGGGTAGCGTTGGTTGCATCGGCTACCGTCACAGTTTGTGATTGGGTAACATACTTTGGAGCGCTAACCGTAACGGTGGTTGAGCCAACATTTGCCACTGGAATGGTGTATTGACCAGCAGCGTTGGTGATGGTGCTATACCCAGGTACCGAAACACTTGCACCAGCAATTGGACTGCTTGGGGTAAAGGCATCACGCACCGTCCCACTGATTGAGCCATAGCTCAAAGTGAAGTTTTGGGTCGTGGTGACATTTTGGGTAATCGTTACGCTTGGTACAGCTTGGAAAGCACCTTGCAAGCTGGCGGTTACTGCATAGGTACCAACTGGCACAACCATGCTGTAGTTACCGCTGGCGTTGGTCAAAGCGCTTGCGCCACCGCTGGTGCGCACGGTTGCCCCAGCAACTGGGTTGTTGTTGCTTTGAGCAACACGGCCAGTCAAGGTACCGGTTGGGCCAACTGAGCCGTTGTAAACATACAAGGCAAAGTCTTGGTCGGTGGTATCGGCATTGCCAGGAATTGCATCGCCAGCAATGTTGCGAGCAATAACTTTAACTTGGATAGTGCCGGTAGTGCCTGCTGGCAAGTACACGCCTTCGATGTTGTTTTTGGTATCGGCGGTGCCACCAGTGGTCGAAAGTGCACCGTTGAAGACGTTACCTTTGTAGGTTTGGCCACCAGCGGTTACTTCGAGATCAAGGTTGTTGACATAGCTGTTACCAGTTGTGCTGCCAGCTGCGTCAGTCCAGGCCAAGGTAATCCGCACAGGCTTGGTTGATTCAGCAATTTGACCAACTTGGCTGAATTCTTCACCAGTTGCGCCAAAAGTGCGAGTTTGGTCAACCAAAATCCGTTGAGTGCTATCCAAGGCTGGTGCCAAGTTCACATCGCCCCAACCTTGTTGGTTCGATGGCAAGGTGCCGCCGGTGCCCGTGCCGTTGAGATAACGGGTTGAAGCCAACAAATAGGCTTTCAACATAGCTGGGCTTGGAGCAACCCCACCGCCGAAGCTGGTGCGATATTTGGTGTAGAGCAATGAAGCCGAGCCTGCAACCGCTGGAGTTGAGTGGCTGGTACCGCTCGACCAAGTGTAGAGGGTTTGGCCGGTTGGGTAGTAGGCACTCCCAGCAATGGCACAAACACTATCGCCACTAAAGTCAGCTTGTTGTGAAGCTGGCCCCATCACGTGAGTCCCAGGAGCCATAATGTCGGGTTTCACCCGCGCATCATCGGTTGGTCCAAGGCTTGAGAAGGCAGCAATATCATCAGCATTATCGGCATTTGGTTCGTTACAACCGTCAATCACGCCTTGATCGCGCACGTTTTCGGTTGCACCAACGGTGATAACGTTTTTGGCAGTCCCAGGTGCGCCAACCGTGTTAGCGCCACCGCGACCAGCGTTACCAGCAGCGATAATGTGGGTCATTTCTTGGTTGCCAGCAGTCGTGCTGCTTGCATCACGGGTACCTTGGTCGAAGGCTTGTGATGAAGCGGTATATGCACCACCGCTATCTGCACCCCAACTGTTCGATGAGATTGCAGCGCCATGGCTATAAGCCATTTCGATAATCCCAAAGTAGTTGCTACCGCCACCACAGTTGGTTAGGTTGAAGCTACCAGCGTTATTGAAGATTTTGGTGCTGGACATCCGACCGAATGGTGAGATGCCTAAGCCAACCCGATAGCCACCAGCAATGCCTGAGCTAGCACCGTCAACGTGTGGCGAGCCAGTCAAGTTGTTGTAGCTACCGACGATCCCCACATTAAGGTGACCGTGGCCATCTTGGTTTGCGCCAGTCGCATCGGCAGTACAGTTGCCAACTGCGGCAATCCGCGAGGTACCAGGCTTCACCCCATTGACATAGAAGTCAGGATGAATCGGCGAGGTCGTGCCGTTATCCAAACCATCATCGACAATATCGACAATTGGATATTGGGTTGGATCAGTTGGCACGCCTTGGCTTTGCAACCATTGGAGGTAGCCTGGGGCATTTGGCACAACTTTGCCACCAGCGGTGGTAATGTTGCCAGCCAAAATTTGGCCTTGGCGCTCGTCCATCAGCTTGGGAGCTTGCCACGACTCAACGTTGTAGACATTGGCGCGCCGCGCAATTGGCCCCAAAGCGTCTTCGCTCACTTGCACCGAAATCGTGGTGAAGTTGAGCACTTGCCATGGCGTTGCATAAACTTGAGCGCTGGCTTTCAGCACTTCGTTTACATCTTGCTCAACTGTGGCACTGTTGTAGAACTGAATCGTGACATCGACCAGGCCCTTTGCATCGGGATTGCTGGCTTTTTGGCGCAATTCAGGTGCCAAGCGATATTCTGGGTGGTAAGCACCAGCCCATTGAATCGCTACATTGCTCTTGCTAAGCGAATCGAGTTTGGCCAAGGTTTGGCCATTTGCCCAAACGAGGTAGGCGTTGTTGGGCATATAGATGACACGTTCGGCCCCAGCTTTGGTGATTTCATCCAACCAAGCATCCTTGAGCGGCCCCGCAAATTGCACCAACCACAGTTGTGGGTCGGCAGTTGGGCTTTGGCTCAAGCTTGATTGCACCGTGGGAACGTTCTTTAAAGGATTAAAGCTAATCCCGCGCAAACCAATCGTATCCAGATCGGCGGCTTGGGCACCAGCTAATTTGTTAAGGCTGTTGACGTTACTATCGGCAACTTGCCAAACAGAAAAAGAACCATAATCGGCAATTAACGTGCCATTTGTGCGGACAAATTTATTAGCTGGGCTGTTGGGTTCGACGAGGAATTTGGTCGTCGCAGTCGGAGCACGCAATACTTCTGCACGGGCTGGTTGCGCCGCACCTTGAAGTCCCAATGAGAGCGTCATTGCAATGAGGGCTGCTTGCCGAATGAAGGGGAATTTGGCCATGCCATCCTCCACACACAAGTGTGTATGTAATACCAGTCAATTTCCAAGCGGTACGATGGTGAGCAAGTGGCTAAAATGTCAAAATACGAATACTAAACTGCATCCCTCCTTTCATCAAAAGGGGATTGTCGCAAATTTGGTGAGAGTTATAGCTTAAAGAAGCCCGTTCACTGGTTATGGGCGTATGGTAACGCTTCAGTTTGAGGCGCTATGGGGCAACAATCGCTTAAATTCGTATCCCGTTGGGGATAGGACTATTGTACTAGCAAGCATTTCTTTATGCAAATTTAACCTAATTGCTCATTCTAATCAGCAAAAGCTTAGTTTTGCTTAACTTAAATGGCGCGCAAATGCACATTTTTAGCGATCTTAGACCAATGAGTTTCAAAAGCGAGGTATGTAGTTAGTTATGACCACAGCGAAACAGCGAATCTTGACTGAGGCTAGTACTTTCGTTACGCTTAAGCAGTGCCATCTTCACAATCACAGCGTTGTTAAAGAGTTCAATCTTTAGATTGATGGCGGCTGATCAAGCCGTGGTATAATCGCAATTAATTGATAACACTTGGTTCGCGGGAGTATTAAGCGCGTTTTTGCAGAGAGTAGCTGGTTGGTGCAAAGCTACACCAAGCGCCCAACTCGCCCGTTTATTGCCCCACCAGCGAATAGCCTCGGCTGCGTAGTTGGTGGCGGGTGCGCCCGTTATCGCGCCTACAAGTGATGTGCTTCGGCTCATAAGCAGGGTGGTACCACGGGGTTTTGCTCCGTCCCTCGCATGAGTTCGGGGTTTTTTGTTTTAGATTTTTGCCAATTCCACCCTCCTATAGCGATGGGAGATGGTCACGTACATGGATTGGCTTGAATAGTGTTCCGCTTAGAACCACTAATCCTGTGGTTTATCAATAGCTAACTGACACCAATAATTACCCTTGAGGGGGTGCAGGGGGCTTTAATCCCCCTGCGTCTCCCGCCTTGAGGCGGGACGGAAGGGTGGTGAAATGATGATTGTTAATCATTGGAGTAAGGGGTTGGGTTGAGGAAGAAGGGTTAGGTCTTGCTAATTTAGATATGGTTAACCAAGGAGTAGACTATGGCCACTCGTTATGACAGTAGCGTTACTGAGCCAAAATGGCGCGAACGCTGGGAACGTGATGGAATTTATCGCTTCGAGCCAGACAGTGATAAACCAAAACATTATGCAGTCACCATGTTGCCCTATCCATCGGGCAATTTGCACATTGGCCACTGGTATGCCATGTCGCCCAGCGATGTGCATGCCCGCTATATGCGCATGCAGGGCTACAACGTCTTTTTCCCAATGGGCTTCGATGCCTTTGGCTTGCCCGCCGAAAACGCTGCCATCAAAAATAATTTAGATCCACGCAAATGGACGTATTCGAACATCGAATATATGCGCGGTCAGTTGCAATCAATGGGCATGATGGTCGATTGGCATCAACAGATTATTAGTGCTGACCCTGAATATTATCGCTGGAACCAGTGGTTTTTTATTCAGTTTTTCAAACGTGGCTTGGCCTATAAAAAATTCTCAGCTGTCGATTGGTGTCCCAAGTGTAATACAACCTTGGCCCGCGAACAGGTTATTGGCGACGAACGGCGCTGCGAACGCTGCGATAGCTTAGTCACCAAGCGCGATTTGGATCAATGGTATTTCAAAATTACTTCCTACGCCGATGAATTGCTGGATTTCTCAGGCTTGGATTGGCCAGAACGCATTACATCGATGCAACGCAATTGGATCGGGCGCTCGGAAGGTGCCGAAATTACCTTTAAATCTGAGGCCGGCGATCCAATCACGGTCTTTTCAACCCGCCCCGATACCTTGTGGGGCGCAACCTTTATGGTCTTGGCTCCTGAACATCCCTTAGTTGCCAAATTGACCAGCGCCGAGCAAAAAGCCAGCGTCGATGCCTATGTCGCCGAAGCAATTCGCAAAACCGAAGTTGAGCGCCAATCCACCGACGACGAAAAACCCAAAACTGGCGTGTGGATCGGAGCCTATGCGATCAATCCGGCCAGCCAAGAGCGCGTGCCAATTTGGATTGCCGACTATGTGCTGATGACCTATGGCACTGGCGCGATTATGGCCGTGCCTGGCCACGACGAACGTGATTTTGCCTTTGCCACAACCTTTGGATTGCCAATCAAGCGGGTGGTTGTGCAAGCAGAGCAAACTGCCGACACGCCCTTGGAAGCAGCAGAAGCAGCCTATGGTACGGTGGTTAATTCGGGCCAGATCGATGGCTTAAGCTCCGCCGAGGCCAAAGAAGCAGTCATTAAATGGTTGGAAGCAGAACAATTGGGCAAGCGCGCAATTAACTATCGTTTGCGCGATTGGTTGGTCAGCCGCCAACGCTATTGGGGCACACCGATCCCAATGATCTATTGCCCAACATGTGGTACTGTACCCGTGCCAGAAGATCAATTGCCCTTGCTGTTGCCCGATGAGGTCGATTTCAAGCCAACTGGCGAATCGCCATTGAAATTGCACCCAACGTGGCGCTTTACCACCTGCCCCAATTGTGGCGGCGCAGCTGAGCGCGATACCGACACCATGGATACCTTTGTCGATTCATCGTGGTATCAAGCACGCTACTTAAGCCCTCACGATGCCAATGCGCCATTTACCAAAGCTATCGCCGACAAATGGTTGCCAGTTGATCAATATACTGGTGGGCGCGAGCATGCAGTGATGCACTTGTTGTATACGCGCTTTTGGTGGAAGGCCATGCGCGATTTGGGCTTGGTCAGCGCCAATGAACCAATGACCCGATTGATCAACCAAGGGGTGATTTTAGGCGAAGATAGTAATAAAATGTCCAAATCACGCGGCAACGTGATTGACCCCGATATGCTGGTAGCCCAATATGGGGCCGACACCGTGCGCACCTTTTTAATGTTCATCGGCCCGTGGGAGCAAGGCGGCCCGTGGAACAATCGCGGCATCGAGGGTTGTGTGCGTTTCTTAGATCGGGCTTGGCGCGTCGTGACCGATACGCCGCAACGCCACGATGCAGCGGGCGATGCTAGCACTTTGGAGCGCCAAACCCATCGCATCATCAAAAAAGTTGGTGACGATATTCAACGCTTTGCCTTTAACACCGCGATTGCTGGCTTGATGGAATTCGTCAACGAATTGATGAAAGCCCGCGAAACCGATGTCTATGGCAGCGAACAATGGCGCAAAGCCAGCGAGGCCTTAACCTTGTTGTTAGCGCCAATCGCGCCGCATATTGCTGAAGAATTGTGGGAATTCTTGGGCCAGAGCGCAAGCGTGCACCTGCAAGCTTGGCCAACCTACGACGAAGCCTTATTAATCGACGAATCAATTGAATTGCCGGTGCAAATCAATGGTAAAGTTCGCGGTAAAATACAGGTAGCCGCCAGCGCCGATGAAGCAACAATTATTGCAGCCGCGTTGGCCGATGAAAAAATTGCACCGTTGGTCGAGGGCAAGACCATCGTCAAGCAAATTGTTGTGCCAAATCGCTTGGTCAACATCGTCATCAAATAGTGTTTGGAGTTGCAACGGAAGGGTCGTAGAGAAACCCTTCCGTTGACCAAACCAGAAGCGAGATACCTTGGCAATCGGGAAACCTTGCCAGCATTCAAGGAGCCTGCATGACCAGCTATTATCAAATGTTCAAGCAGCACGAAGAAGTTATTGTCGATCGCGTTATCAACGCTTTACAAACGCAAATTCCCACCTACGGTTCAATGCCCAGAGATGATGTGCGCAAACGGGTAATAGCTGGGCTTGATCCATATGCCCGCGATCTCGATAACGACAAGCCGCAAGCTTTCCCTGATTATTGGCGACAAACCAGTTATGTCCGCGCCCAACAAGGCATTCCGATCGGCGCATTCTTAGAGGTATTGCTCGTTTCCACCGATATTATGATTAAAAGCTTGAGAACAGCCTACGCCGACAGCCCTGCCGATCAAATTAATGTGATTGAAAAAGGTCATCAAATTACCACCGCCGCAATCGCCGCAGTCTACGAGGGCTTTCAGCAGCACAAAGATGAAATTATTTCATCGCAAACCTATGCCCTCGCCGAAGTTTCATCGCCAATCGTGCCAGTCTATGAAGGGGTGTTAGTCTTACCATTAATTGGCTCGATCGATTCGATGCGCGCAGGCCAAATTATGGAATCACTGCTTGAATCGATCAATACTTATAGCGCCGATGTGGTCATTTTAGATATTACTGGCGTGCCAGTTATCGACACTGGCGTTGCCAATTATCTCTTACAAGCCGCCCGTGCCGCGCGCTTACTTGGCTCAACCGTCGTTTTGGTGGGCATTGGGGCCGAAATTGCCCAAACAATCGTTCAATTAGGCATCGATTTAACGGGCATTATTACCCGCGCCAACTTACAATCGGGCATTGAATATGCCTTAGATTTACAAGGCTTGGCAATTCGCCCACGCTAGTCAAGCCAAAACGCTGTTAAATCAGCATAGTTAGAGACTCGGCAGATCGCAGTAGGTTGGTATCTTTTATCGCAATCCAAAAAACCTAACTTTAGGAGGGCTCGCAACTGTGGCAGATTTAGCAGCTTTTTACACCAAACACTTCGATGAAATTATCGAAGCCACGATCGGGGTCATTCAAGCTAATGTGGTTGAATATAGCAAAATGGCGCGCGAGGAACTTAAAAAACGCACAGTTGCCTCAATGGATGCATTAATTCAAGATTTGCGCGATCCACAGAAGCATGCCTACCAACAGCATATGCGCGACATTAGCTACGATCGCTTTCGCCAAAATATTCCTTTAAATAGCGTTCAACAAGTGTTGCGCAGCGCCAACCAAGCCACTGCTAGCGTGTTGCGCAACTATTATGCAGATGATCCGGTCTTCTTGCTCGAAATGCTCGATCGCTTACATGAACTCACTGCCGAAGGCATGATGGGAATGTTCAACGGCTATGAAGATGCGCAAGTCGAAATTATTTCCAACCAAGAATCAGCCTTAGCCGAGGTTTCATCGCCAATTGTGCCAGTCTATGGCGGCATTTTGGTGCTACCTCTGATTGGCTCGGTTGATTCGCGGCGTGCAGGCCAAATTATGGAAGCCTTGCTCGAAGCAATCAATACCTATAGCGCCGATGTTGTTATTTTGGATATTACCGGCGTGCCAGTCATTGATACTGGGGTTGCCAACTATCTCTTGCAAGCAGCCCGCGCCGCCCGTTTGCTTGGCTCAACCGTCGTTTTGGTCGGCATCGGGGCCGAAATTGCCCAAACGATCGTCCAATTAGGCATTGATCTAACGGGCATCGTGACCCGCGCCAACTTGCAAGCAGGGGTTGAATATGCGCTCGAATTGCAGGGCTTGGCAATTCGTCCACGCTAATCGCAACTCATACGAGCCACATCAGCGAGTTTTTAGCGCTTGATGTGGCTCTTTTTTTGCAATAATTTGGCCAATTGCTGCTTGCAAGGTTGCTGCTGTCGCCACAGCGTTCAAATCGGTTCCCATACTTACCAATGTTTGAGCAACATCGGGCCGCACCCCAATTAAGGTTGTTTCTGCTCCCAGCAAGTAGGCTGCCCGCAACATCCGTTGCATCCCATTTGCACCCTCATCATCAATCAACTGAACCCCAGTCAAATCAATTAATAAGCGTTGCACCGCTTGCTGATTGAGTGATTCCATCAATACCCGCTGGCATTCAGCAATTCGCTGCTGATCAAGCACGCCAATCAACGGCATAACTAACACGCCAGGCAAAACCGGAATCGTCGGAAACGAAAGTGCTTGCACCGCCTGCGCCAATTGATTACGCTGGGCTTGCTCTTGCTCAAGCTGCTCTACCGTGGTACTCAGCCGCCACCGTTCCTGCTCAAGTAGTGCCGTACGCCGTTCCAATTCAGTAATATCGCGAATAAACAACATCGTGCCTTGAATTTGCCCAGCACTATCCAACACTGGCGAGACCGTATTTTCCAGCAAGCGCAATGGCTCGCCTAAAGCCAGCGTTTGGCTAAAAGGCTGGAATGGATCTTGAGCTAAGGCACGCTGCAATGCTGCAATATCATCAGCAGCAACCCCAATTGTGGCTAAATTGGGCTGAAGTGGTTGTTGATTCTGCAAGCCAAGCTGTTGAGCAGCATAATTGAGATACACCAACATGCCTTCGCGATCAACCACAACCATGGCCTCGCTCATCGTTTGCAGCGCCTGCTGCACCGCCACTTGTTTGGTTTGAAATAAACTCCCACGCAGCACAATATAGGTCAAACTCAGCACTAAGGGCACGGTTTGCAAAATGCTCGCGAGCTGCCCACTTGAATCCAACTTAATAAATCCCAAGACCGAGTTGGTAAGCGCTGTAAATAAAATGGCGAACATGAGCCAGCTAATCGAGCGCCGCGTTGCCGGATTACGCCAAAATGCCGTTGCCAACAAACCAAGCTGAACCAACCAACCAATGCTGAATAAGCTCAACATCAAACCAGCTGCCGCGCCAGCAATTGGCCGATAAATCCCTTTAGATAGCTCAATGCCTGCCGTAAACCAACCAAATTGGCCAATCAGATCAAGTGCTACGAGGCCAATCGCACCACCATAAACCAGACTAATCCAGCGAATTGGGCGCTGGCCTTCCCACCACTGGGGCATAAACAGCGCTGCAAACAGCAGCAGCATTAATAAACACAAGAGGCCTAAGCTAATTAGCGCAACACAAACCAACATATAGGCGATCGTCGGATCAGTGGTTAAGTTACGGGCCAGCGCCGTGCTATTGATCACGACCAAGCATAGCGTTAAGCAAAAGAAAATTCGGGCAGGCCGATATTGGCTTGCCCGCGCCAGAATAAACGTACCTAAAGCAGTTTCAAGCACCACGAATAGCAGATTAATCCAATAAGCAAGCATCTAAGTTGTATCCTAGGTTGATTGGTATAACCATGCTATGATAGCTGATCGCCGAGCGCTTGCACAGCTTTACAAGCCAAGAGTTAGGCTCAATCTTGCTAATTGTAATCGTTTGCTCATCCAGACATTTACCTACCAACGAATGCTTCTTTGCACTGCGTGGTTCGACCAGCGAGCTTATGTTCGTTTCTGCAATTTGCGCCATGGCCTAGCTCGGTAACATGCATACCACGCGAACATCGCCGAAAGCAGCGTTACCACAGCCCAACCAAGTTGATCTGCGTCACTAACGTCGACCTGCATAAAGCCAAACATAAATCCATTTATCAGGATCAAAAGCCCCGTAAGAATTCCTAAACTTGTTGGCGTATACTTCTGTTGCCAAATTAATGGATTTAGCAGCAACAAACCAATCGGAAACCAAATAAATGATGCAAAATTCAAGTCATAACGAGGATCATCAAGCCACCAACCAACGATATTTTCAGCCGTAAAAATCGAGAGATAGATTGCTAAAGAATACAGCCCAATATTGATGAGATAAAGATATTGTTGGATACGAACCTGTTGCAAACGGCGTGCTTTTGGAACTTGATACATAACTGCTTCTCCTATTTACAAGAATCTTGATACTGCTCTTCTCGAAGCCTAATCGACTCTTTAGCTTCAACATCGTTGATCGTGCCACACCAATCTACTATTGCCTGATGAATTTCGCTAATGTTTCCTTTTTGGAGCATAGGTTCAGGTATTTTTTCAGTAAAAGTTGTAATATCATTATATAATTGTTGAATTCGATCACGACTTACTGCACTTACCGATCCTTCCTCTTTAATAGTACTTTTAATATGGCCTATTTGGACTGAGTAATAATCAAATAATTGCACAAATCCAATCACATTGCCTGAGCCTAAACTTAAATTCCACCATGGTTTAACGGGCCACTTCAGAGCAGCATTGTAGTTATAGATAAATTGCGAAGATGCTTCACAATGAAGCTGTACATTGGAAAGATATTCTAAAACCTCTGCTTGAGCATCACGATCACTAGCTCTTAAAACCCAGGTTAGTTTGTCAGCACAATTATGCCAACTAAACCATAACGATTGTCCTGTTGTAGCAATTTGACCACGTTGGCGTGCTTCGATAACCTTTAAATTATGATTGATTGTATAACTATAAAAACTAATAACCAAACAGCTAATCAGCGAGGCTGCCAGCAACCAACGTTGAAATGTGTTCATAGTTACTCCTTTGCTACTAAGTTGAAATTAGCCTACCTTTTGGGTAAGCTAATTTCAACGCTATTCAAATTAGCTAATTTTTACAGGGGCCACTCTTATAATCAACCAAAAAGCTTCTATTGTATAAATTAACATTCAACTCTTTTCTGGAAACATTATCATAAAGTGGAATTTCCCAATATATTCTTAACAGCATATCTCGATTACTATGTTGTTTCTTGCATGCAACAGTAGCAGAAACCATAAAATAATCTCGTTGCTTAACTAGTACAGATTGCTGAAATGGTACGCGTAAGACTTTTATTTTCGTATTAGGATTATCATCCCAATCATTTAATATCATAGTATTTACTAAAGATGGTTTATCTCCCATATCTGGTGTACTTTCAGGGAATAACTGTGCTACATCACCAACAGTAATTGGGATTGAAAAGAGTTTTGAAGCCATATCAACCGATTTAATCAAATCGCCAATAAATTGATCAAACCAAAGTTGATTACCTTTAAAGCGAGTAGCATCACCTCCAAAGGTTGCATCACTCAAATAATCACCTTGGGCCTCATTCCCAGTTAAACCGTTACCTGAGGACACAAACTTAACAGTGACTGGATCGTCTTTGGAGCCTAAAGTAACGCCAGCATTATCAACATCATAGATATCACATGAATCTGCTGGCCAAGATTGGCCAGGTGTTACATAACCATTAGAGATTGATCCAAGTATTTCCAGTTGGCTTCCAAATTTGCCACTATTTTCACCAATATTCCCATCTGGAACTGCAACTACGACACCAAAGTCAAGCCGTTGTAATAATGAGCAATCTTTGCCAATCGTCGTGCGTTTCCATGTCCACTTCTTTTCATCAGGGTCGCCTAATGCTTCAAAAGTGGAGTGTGGTTCGAGAAGTTTGCCAAACCAGTAATCATCAGCATAACGAGCATTCGTAAGCGTTGATAGCTCGAATAGTGGGCTTAGCAATGTACTAAGTGAATCATCTAAGCCAAGATCGACTAATGTAGCTTCTCGGGTTGCATGGCGTTGGAGATATAACGAAAGATTTTGATCAACGATTGAAGGATTGGCTTGAGGCCCAAATGGGTGTTGGCGCAGGGCAAAATACAGGGCTTCAAATGTTCCGGTGGTGTCTTGAAGATCAGCCACAATATCGCCAGGCGTACCCAAGCTAGAGTGATATAAATCACCAGACAAGGCAAATGGATAAGTCATATTGCTATAATGCACTTGACCTGCTACATCCATATAGTCATCATACATAACCAAGGAGTTTATGGTCATTGTTGTTGGGGTAGTAGTTCCAGCTAATTCAGCAAGTGGTACATTCAAATATGTCACACCAGGCACATCGATTGGGCCGGTAATACTTGCTCGCGGGCTGAGTAAGGCAACCTTATCAATTCGGGCGATTGGGGCAGAAACCCAACCTGGCGCAACAAAGCGAATTTTGATCGTTTGATTTTGGAATTGCTGAATTGGTAATTGGGCGATCTTCCAGCCATCGTTAAGCGAACGATAGAGTTGATTCTGATCGATTCGGGTAATGATTGTAAAATCAACTCCTGAAAGCACTTCAACAGCCAAATGATGTTGCGCATTGCCATGATCTTTATTGCCAACTTGATAGACAAAGCGCAAGAATTGGCTATCATTGGCAACTTCAAAACCAGAACTTGTAACATGCTGCCAAGTCTGTGACATTTCGATAAATGCATGATCAGGGGCATGATAGGCTGCTTGTTTTGCCCGTGTTTCACCAGCGATCAGCTGAAGATTATCTAGCCAAGAAGTGGAATCGCCATGGCCTTGATGCCTAAATTGGAGCTTAATCGTTTGGCCTTGAAATTGAGCCAAGCCTAAGCGCGCTTCATGCCAACCATTATTTGGGTCATTGCCATGACCATAGACCGAACCTGCATCAATCGGTGTAACGATTTCAAAGCCAGCGCCACTCAACACATAAACCTCAATCACCGAACGCAACCACGCATCAGGGTGTTGGGTTTTATAGTTGAATTGGAGGGCTTCAGTATCGTATAGCACAGTCCAGGCATCGCTGGTAAAGTGTGCGTTATTCCCAGCAAAGCGCACAACCTGGCGATTCGAATCACTTGTTTCGAGCACAAATGGTGTATGCTCGCTGCTCGACCAGCCAGTTAATACGTGGCCTACTTGAACATTATCTAAACGTAAATAGGCAGTATTATGGGCTTCTAAGGTGAATTGAAGCTTAATTTTTTGGTCTTGGAATCGCTGCAAATCAAGCGCTAAAGCTTGCCAGCCTTGATCGGTTGAGCCAAGCAAAGAATTGGCAGGAAGTGGATAGATGATTTCAAAGTTACGCCCACTCAAGATACTGATTGCAACCCGCTGGCGTGCAGCAGGATTGTCGCTAAAGCCAGCTTGATAATCGAAGCGCACCTGTTGAGCAGTCAGCGGAACAGTAAAATCGAGCGAGGTTAGCTGCATTGCATGGCCATGCAGATAGCCATGATTGCCTTGGGTTGGATTCTGATCAATGCTAAGCGCTTGATGATTTTGGGATTGCCAAGCAGGCACATCTTGGACAAGCTTTAACGCTCTAATTTGGCTGATTGGGCGGCCATAGGCATCATTAATCAACTGGAGCTTGATGGTTTTCCCGCGATAGCCAACCAGATCAAGTCGACCTTGTTGCCAGCCTGCTTGGCTCGAACCCACAAAGCTATGGCCTTGGGGGAACTCAAGAATTTCAAAGTTTTCGCCACTTAATATCGTTATCAGGAGTCGTCGAGTAGCAGAAGGATCATCAAGATCGCCGAGCAGATATTCAAAATGAATGCTGGTTGCCGCAGGTGGCACAGCAAAATCAACACTACTGGCCCTCGTTTGCAGGCCTTCAAGATTGATCAGCGGCTGTTGCGGTTCAGCTAGCACGAGCTGAGTTTGTTCAAAATCAGCATTTTCAATCACATCAAAGGCCATAAAATCTTGCTCAAAATCAACGTTTAATGGAGTTCCTGAGGGTTGTGCTGCGGTATTGGTTCGCACAAACCTTGCATTTGAAATATCCCAACCTGGCACAGCCCTATTTAAAGTAAACCTATCAATCGAGGTAACTTGAGGATGGTGTGGCCACCAATCGTTGATGATTTTGATTTTGATCGTTTGACCACGAAATGCCTGAATATCAAGCACCGCTTCATGCCAACCATCAGTTAAGCGACCTTTCAAACTCCATTGATCAATGTTGGTTATCCTTGCAAATGATGCGCCACTCAAAATCTCAACAAAAAGCGGCGCACTCCCATCGTGCTGCCAACGTCCAGTACGATAGCGAAACGAAAGGCTTTGAACTTGTTGATTTAGATTGATTGGGGCGGAAATAAGACTGGCACTTGCTCCAGTAATTACCGCATATGCACCAATCAAATGATCATTGTGAATTGCAAATTCGCCAAAATTCGATAATTCCCAATCAGGAATTTCTTGCGTTAAGCGCAGATCGCGCACTTGGGCTGATGGCTGATCAATCCACCACCAATCATTAATAAAGCGAAGCTTAATCGTTTGGCCACGAAAGGCTTGAATATTTAATCGGCCTGTTTGCCAGCCAAGCCGATATTGGCCCTTAATGCGCCAATTGCTAATGTTGGTAACAGCCTCAAAGTTTGCCCCACTCAATACCTCTACATGCAGCGGGGTTATGCTATCAGCGGTTTTGCGCCCAACCATGTATTCAAACACCAGCATTTGGCTAGCATCGGGCACAACCAATGCTTCGGTTGTAAAGGCTTGACTGGCATTTTCGATGCTGAATGCTTCAGGGCTAAACGTTGCCAAAATTTCTCGATCACGGGCAAACTCGCAGTTCAACGGGTAGTTTGTAGGTGGTAAAGCCTGGTTGGTATGCTTGACCGAGGCATTTTGCGGCTGATTCGGTGATGGCTCTAACTCAGGTAAATCAATGCTAACAGCAGCCTCAGGGCATGGATCTGGTTCTAAATCAAAGGTTGAATATTCAGTAGCGGCAACCAATGGTTCGCTTACGGTTGCAGTAAGTTGGTAACTTCCAGTACGCGTGCCTGCATGGTCGCGTACCCAAATCGCATAGCGGCCTGTGGTTGGCGCAAGCGTCGGGCCGATCTGCGGATTGCCAGCGTTGCCACTATTATCGTCGCTGGCAATTAATCGGCCAGCTGGATCAAACAACGATAATTCGCCATTTAACATTACTTCATCGGCGGAGCGCTGCATATTAACGCTAATTTCTTGCTGCGCAACAACATCAATATAAAAGACATCTTGATCGGTTTTGGGCAAAATGGTCGCAACATTCGAGGTCTGGCCGCTACTCAGCACTTGATAATCATCGGCATCAAGCAGAATATCGTTTAATGCGGCATGCTTGGCGACGGGCTGAACGGTGGACGCGGTTGATTGAACAGCTTTTGAAGGGACGATACCAATCATCATACTACTTACAATCAACATACTCATAACACGGCGTATTGGAATCATCGCAGCCTTCCTTGTGATGTAGAAACAAACTGACAATCGTAGCGCTACAACCAATCCTAGATACACAAACCACAGATTTTTGGCATCACAGCTACAGCAATTTGCTAAATTGGCTAAAATGAGCGTAACTTGGCTCGGATGAGGTGACATATGGCACGCTATAAAAAGTGGTTTTGGGGAATTGTGGGCAGTTCGATTGTTATAGCAATCGTTTGCATTGTTGGGCTGAAATTCACCGCTGGTAAACGCAGCAGTTATGATTTTGATCCTGCGTATCCATTGGAATTTAGCTATGCGCAGCCTGGTAGCTTAGCAATTAGCCAAAATGAGCTAACATTAGAAAATCAGCAAAAAGCAATTATTTATTATCCAAATGATTTGTCACGCACATATCCAGCAATTATTTGGGGCAATGGCACGATTGCTTCGCCAGCAAAATATGCTGGTTTATTCGAACATCTGGCAAGTTGGGGCTTTATTGTGATTGACAGTTATAGTGAAACTACTGGCGATGGTGCGGCAATTATTCAAACTCTTGATTATTTAATTGCTGCCAATGCAGACCCAGCTAATCGTTTATTCCAAAAAATTCAACTTGATCAGATTGGCGCAGTTGGTACATCGCAAGGCGCAACTGGAATAATCAATGCCTTCAATCGCTATCCACAAGGCCAGATGATCAAAACCTTGGTCACCAATGCGCTGCCACAACAACGCTGGACAGACGAAGCACACATCTATGAGCCAAGTTTAATCACCGTTCCGTGGCTGATTCTGAGTGGAACCCGCGATCTAATTGTCTCGCCTGCTGCGGCCAACCAAGCCAGTTTAGAACAATCAAGCGCGAAGAAGCGCTTTTTGGCAATGTCGGTTGGCGCTGGCCATACCGAAATCGAAGCCGATGGCGGCAGTTATCGCGGCTATTTAACTGCGTGGCTGCTGGGTTTGCTGGCTGATGATCAACAGGCATTAAGCATATTTGAGCCAACTCATGGCGAAATTTGGGCTAATCCACATTGGACGCATGGTGTGGAGTATTCAGGCCCCAAATAAGCAAAATTGGCCTTACGACAACCAATCAAAGAGTTAGCGAGCAAAAAGGCTGCTTTTCGCTTGACACAGAACGCATGTTCTACTATACTCACAGCCAGCATATTTGTTCTCAAATGGTTGACTCACAGGAGGTTCGCTATGGCCATTACAAGTCGCGATCTACGTTCAGCGGAGGTTGTGCGCCGCACGAGACCTATCACCGTCATTACTCTTCCGCAAACGCGGCAGCGTTATGCGAGTCGCTCGGTATCGTTTGGTGTGCACAACAAGTTTGCCTATGCCATCACCATTATCTTGGCGTTGATTTTGGCCAACGCGATGTTCAGCCCAATTGTCTCGTGGTTCAAAGTTAAGTACGACGATGTAAAATATGGCCGCCCGCGCACCATGCAAACCACCGCCTTTGTTGGCCACGACGAAACCAACGGTTTGCCTTCGCACTTTGTCGCAATGAATATGGAACGCCGGATCGTGATTGTCGAAATGCCTGGTGGCGACCCAGCCAAGGCCCGCACCATTGTTGGCCCATACCTCTTTGGGTCAGGCGAAGACTTAACGCCTGTCAGCCTGCGCTTTACTGATGTCAATGCTGACCAACGTCTGGATATGTTGGTCAGCGTCAAGCAAGAAGAGATGGTGTATATCAACGATGCCAGCAGCAACCAATTTCGCATGATTACCAGCGAAGAGCTTGCCAAACTGCAACAATAATTTTGAACATTTCAGGGCAACCGAGAGTCAACAGCAAATATGTGAGTATCTACACCACTTCAGAGTCGCAACTGCGGCTCTGAGGTTTTTTAGCCCCAACTTGCACAATCGTTGAAGATTTGCTATACTTGATGACGTTGCTTTAGCAGCAAATCCCTTAGCCGATGTGGCGGAATTGGCAGACGCGCTACGTTCAGGGCGTAGTTCTCGCAAGGGAGTGTGGGTTCGACTCCCACCCTCGGCACCAAAAAACAATCGCGAATATTCGCGGTTGTTTTGTTTTAAACACGCTACATCAGCATGAAACTGCTGTGATAAGATAATGCATATTATTTGTTTAATGCCGAGGTATAGGGATGAAACCACTTAACCTCATTCTTTTTGGCCCCCCAGGTGCGGGGAAATCGACCCAAGCGGCCTATTTGGATAAATTAGCAGCAATCGATTCAATTTCGACTGGTCAACGTTTGCGCCAAACTGTCGAAACTGGCTCGGAATTAGGCCAAGAGGTTGCCCAAGTGATGGCCGCTGGCCGCTTGGTCGATGATACATTGATGAACAAGCTCTTGAATGAATGGCTGCTGACCATTCCCAGCGACGTTGGCGTGCTGCTCGATGGCTATCCGCGCACGTTGAGCCAAGCCCAAAGCCTTGATCAATTGATGCAAGCGATTAATCGCCCGCTTGAAGTGGTGATTGCGCTCACCCTCTCTGATGAAGAGGCAATTCGGCGCTTAAGTGGCCGCCGTATCTGCCGCATCAAGGGCCAGCCCGACCAAATTTTGCATATCAGCGACCAAGCAGCCTTAGACCAATGTCGCGCCAGCGGCGGCCAACTGATCGAGCGCGATGATGATAAGCCAGAAACGATTAAACGCCGTTTAGCTGAATACAATGCCAAAACTGAGCCATTACTTCAATTCTACGGCGAACGCGATTTACTGATTTTGATCGATGCTGATGGCACACCAAATGAAGTTTCTGAGGCAATTGAGCAAGCCTTGCAACAACGCTTTAATGGCGCAGAGTAGCACCTAAACATTAATATAACGCTTATTAGCTTTTATCAAAAACGTGCTACACTACATGCAGGTGCAGCAATGCACAAGCTATCAAGGAGGACTTTCAATGGCCAAGCCATTAGCAGTTAGCGATGCCGAATTTGAATCAGCAGTGATTAATTCCGATATTCCCGTTTTGGTTGATTTCTGGGCACCATGGTGTGGGCCTTGCCGCTCAATCGCCCCAGTGCTCGAAGAATTGGCCGATGAATACCAAGGTAAATTGTTAATTGCCAAGGTAAACACCGATGAAGATAGTGGCAACGCCATGAAATTTGGGGTTCAAGGGATTCCTACCTTGATCTTCTTCCAAGGTGGTCAAGAGGTCGATCGGATTGTTGGCGCAGGCCCCAAGAAGATCTACCAAGAACGGATCGAAGCGATTCTTAACCCAGCAACCGAAGCCTAATTAGGCTTGCTCGTAAGCGAAAACAGTACCAATCACAACGATTGGTGCTGTTTTTTATTGCCCAACAATTTTTGCCATGCTACACTGCCAACAGCACGATTACGCATTTTGATGCTTGGAGTTTGCCAATGCGGCGAGCATTCAATCAACTTGGGGCTTGGTTATATCGGGCGCTGCCTGGGCTTGGCCAGCGTTGGGCCAAACGCTTTGAGGTCCAAACAGTTGAGGCCCAGATTCCATGGACGGCGCTGCATGGAACGCTGGCGCAACAACGAATTAGTTTAATTACCACTGGCGGCGTGCATCTGCGCAGTGATCCAGCGTTTGATATGCACGATCCGCACGGCGACCCCAGCTTTCGTTTAATTCCTGCCAATGCTAAGCCCAGCGATTTGATGATTACCCACGATTATTACGATCATCGTGATGCTGATCGTGATGTGAATATCGTGCTGCCAATCAGCCATTTTCAACAGCTGGCAGTGCAGGGCACAATTCAGCACCTTGGGCCATGCTATAGCTTTATGGGTCATATTACCGACGAGCACATCGACACGTTAATCAAGCAAACCGCGCCAACCGTTGCCCGCAATTTACGCGCTGCTGGAATTACGGCGGCAGTGCTGACCCCTGCCTGAGGCATTTGCAACCAGTCCGTGGGACTGATCGCGCGGGTTTTAGAAGCAGCTGGAATTAGTACGGTCAGCTTTTTTCTGCTGGCTGAGATCGCCCAACAGCTTGGCGTACCCCGTGGCCTAAGCGTCAAGTTTCCCTTTGGCCATGTGTTAGGCGAGCCGCATAACGTTGTTCAGCAACAACTGTTGATTAAGCATGGTTTGGATCTCTTGCTGCAGGCCAGTCAAGCGGGCACATTCGTGCAATTGCCCTATCGTTGGAAGCGCGAAGATTGGGCTGGTTTGGCCCAAGCGCAACAGGCTGATTTAGCGCAATCAGACGCACAATAATTACAAAAACATGGTATGATTTTGAGCCATAATCAAGCTTTTGCAACCTAATTAAATTAATGCAACTGAACGGTGGCCCCACGATGGAAGAACGCGATCAAATTGATGCCAGCCTTCAGGAAAATCTCCTATCGTTTCGGATCGACACACTCACGATTTTGGTCTATTTGTGCTTGGGCTTTGGGGTATTTTGGTTTGCCATGTTGCTCACCCAAGTTACTGGCAACCCAAGTAATTATGCGCGCAGCGGCCCGCCATGGGCCTTGTTTGCGGTTGGCACAGGCGTGGCATTTTTGGGCTTGCGCTACAACAAAATTCGCTTAGCCCGTGGTGCATTCTTCTTCTCGATTGTCGGCACGCCAACCATTAGTTTATTTTTGCTGCCTGGCACAACCGCATTTATGGCCTACTCGCTGGTGCTTGCGGTCATTGTGGCTGGGATTTTGTATTCGCCACGCGCACCGTTTACCGTAGTTTGCTTAGTTATCATCATCTTTTTATCTGTCGGCTTTGCTTCAGCCACCAATGTTACCAATCATTATGGCTCGATTACCCAATTTATTACCACATTTACGCCTCCAATTGTAATCTTAATTTTGGCAGCTCTTACCAGTTGGCTCGCCACCCGCGACTTAGTGGCAACCGTCGAATGGGCCATGGAAAGCCATCGCTTGGCCGAGCGCCGCGCCGAACGCTTGCGAGTGAGCGAGGCTCGCGTAGCCCGCACGCTCTTGGAGCTTGAAGGCGCGTATGAGATGCAATCGCGCTTGAATAGCCAACTCCAAGTGTTGAATAAAGAGCTAGAAGTTGCCCGGACTGTTGCCGACGAAGCCAACACCTTGAAAACTCGCTTCTTGGCCAATATGTCGCATGAATTGCGCACCCCGCTCAATGCAATCATCAACTTTACCCAGTTTTTGGGCAAACCCCGCTATGGCGAGCTGACGGCGCGCCAAATTGAGCTGCAAGAACGGGTGCTGGTCAATAGCGAACATCTGCTCGGGTTGATCAACGACATCTTAGACCTTTCGAAAATTGAAGCGGGACGGATGGAATTGCAGCTCGAATTGCTTGATTTACAGCCGATTTTCAATGGGGTAATGGCCACTGCGGTTGGATTGACCAAAAGCAAGGGGCTGAATCTCGAAGCAGATGTCGAGGAAGAAATTCCGCCAGTACGCGGTGATAAAGTGCGGGTACGCCAGATTTTGCTGAATTTGCTCTCCAACGCGGCCAAATTTACCGATAGCGGGGGCATTACGCTGCGCGCCTTCGAAAGTGATGGCATGGTGCAAATTTCAGTGATTGATACCGGTGCAGGGATTCCTGCCCACGAATTGCCCTTGGTTTTTGAAGAATTTCACCAAGTTGAGCAAGCTGCTTCGGCGCAACGCCAGCAAGGCACTGGTTTGGGCTTGCCAATTAGTCGCCACTTGGTAGAATTACAAGGCGGCACGATGTGGGCCGAAAGCCAATTTGGCAGCGGTTCGAGCTTTAGCTTTACCCTGCCGATTGCCGAAAATCTTACGCCAGAAGTTGTGATTTTTGACCCACAGACGAAACAGACAGCGCTATGATAGACCCAAGATTTGCCCATGTGCTGGTCGTTGAAGATCGCGATGATACGTTTTTTGTGGTGCAAGATCTGTTGCTTGCTGAAGTTGGCGTGCGTTCGTGTGTGCGGTGTCGCGATGGTCGCTCATTAATTACGATGCTTGATGCACCGACATCAGGTTTGTTTGACTTAATTTTGTATGATATTAAACGGCCTTTACGGGCAGCATTTGCCCAATTGCCCATATTAAGAGTGCATCCAAAATTAATTGGCACGCGAATTGTCGCTTTAACCGCCAATATTATGATCGATGATGTAGAACGAACGCGGAATGCTGGTTTCGATGGTTTTATTGGCATTCCGATCAATCAAGATCGTTTTCCCAACCAAATTTGGCGCATTCTACACGATGAATGGGTTTGGGAACCACGCTAGCCAACCCAATAATCAGGAGCGCTTTTATGCAAACAATGTGGATGCTCGCCGCAGGCGATTTGCTTACCTTTTTATTAACTTCAGCCGCGTTGTGGTGGATCACCAGCATGATTGGCTTGATGGATGAGGAAAGTGGCTATTTAGCAAGGCTTGGAGCACTGATGATCACCATTGGCGGTGCATTATCGTCGTTCAACCGCTTTAGCAAATTAAGCTCTGGGCAAAGTCTGTTTGGTTGGTCGATTGATCTGTTTCAATTTTTAACTCCAGGTTTTGTGTGTTTGGCCTACGCGCTTTGGCATGGCCAGCAAGCCTTGCAGCTACGGCGTTCGGCCCAAATTTGGCTCGCGCCAATCCTCACGATTGTTGGCATTCAGGGTTTTACGGCATTGATGCTTGGCCGCCAAGCAGGCCCAAGCAAATTTATTTTGCTGCTGAGTTTCACCAGCATTGCCACCTTTATCGTAATTGGTTTATGCATTCGCCAAGCTCGTTGGCAACGCTTGCGCACGGTCGTTTTGTTCTCAACTGCTTATCTGACGATGATTAGCAGCATGAACATTATTGCGCATAGTTTCAGCGCGCCATCTGAACTCATGGTTTCGATGGTTTTGACCACGAATATGCTGGCGGCGCTCTTTTTTGCTGGGGCTGGCTGGATTTTGTATCAAACCACCAAACGGCGGCAACATCTGCACCGCACAATCGCCATGCTTGATGATACATTGGCCCAACCCTTATTAAATGGTCGGGCTGGGCCAATTCATTAATTATAAGTGATTGCGGTCGATAAATTCGTCAATAATCCGATTAAATTCTTGGGGCTTTTCGAGGCTGACCATATGCGCCACGTCAGGGAAGGCCACATATTGGGCATTGGTCACATGCTCGGCCAGATATTTCGCTGCTTCAACACAATCTGCTTCATCAAGTAGGCCAATAAAAATCAACAATGGCACTCGAATTTCGGCCAAACGGCCCATTGCTGGCGGATCTAATGGTTCGGCATCTGCCTCAACTGGTTGATTAATAAAATTCTCGTAGGTCATTGAGCGCACAGCTTCATAAACAGCATTATCGGCGCGACCTGCTGGCTGATTTGGCCCATCGGCCCAAAAGCGGGCTTCTAATTCAGCTAATAAAGCCCAATCTTTGGCTTCTTGGGCGGCTTGCATTTTGCCAATTGGCTCCACCAAATCTGGGGGAATTTCTTCTGAGCCAAAGCCACCCAAGCCGGAGCCAAGCACCACCAAGCCCTTGACACGATCGGGAAAGCTCAAGGTTGAATCAATCGCGATACTGCCACCGCGTGAATTCCCAATCAAAATCGCCTGATCAACCTTACAATGATCAAGCACAGCCAAAAGATCTTGGCGATTGGAAAAACTGACGGCTTCGGTTTTCGAGCGGCCAAAGCCACGGGTATCATAGCGAATCACCCGATATTTGGGCGAAAAATGAGCAACTTGGGCATCCCACATACGCGAATCGGCTACCCCAGCGTGGATAAAAACTAACGGCAAGCCACTGCCCACCGCTTCATAATACAATTCACCACCATCAACAGCGACATAGCCTGTTTCAAGCGTCTGACTCATCAAGAGTCCTCCACATACAATCAATATTAAGTTTAGTATAGCCGCACAATTGTTCGTTTTCTAGCGCCAAAAGACTGATATTTCAACCAATTTGCTAAGTTTATGGTACGATCAAGCTAGAACATTTTAGAACAGAAAGAGCTATGAACGAGACAAGCGCATTGCAAACCGATCTGTTGGCGTGGTTTCAGGCCAATGGGCGCGATTTACCGTGGCGACGCACCCGCAACCCCTACTATATTTTGGTGTCGGAAACGATGCTGCAACAAACCCAAGTTGATCGGGTTATTCCCAAATATGAGGCTTTTTTGGCGCTGTTTCCCACCGTCGAAGCCTTGGCTAGCGCCTCAACCGCCGATGTCATTCGTTCGTGGCAAGGCTTGGGCTACAATCGGCGGGCGGTTAATTTGCAACGTGCAGCCCAAGCGATTGTTGCTGCTGGCTATCCCGCCGAGCCTGCTGGCTTCCCCGATACGCCCGAGGGCTTGCGCAATTTGCCAGGCATCGGCGCGTACACCTCGGGGGCGGTGGCATGTTTTGCCTTCGAGCGTGATGTGGCGTTTCTTGATACCAATATTCGGCGCGTCGTGCGGCGCTTGTTGGTTGGCCCCGAAGATGCGCCGCCTGAGACCAACGAACAAACATTAATTGATTATGCCAAACAACTGATTCCGCCAGGCCAAGGTTGGGCTTGGAACCAAGCAATTATGGAGTTGGGAGCTTTGATTTGCAGCGCAGCCAAGCCCCAATGTTGGCGCTGCCCGCTCAATCAGCATTGTCGGGCCTATGCGATTTGGCGCGAGGCTAATACCCAGCTCGATATGTGGCAACCGCCAGTCATCAAGCCCCGCAAAAAGGCTGCCGAACAACCATTTCATAGCTCCAACCGCTATTTTCGCGGGCGCATTATCGATGCGCTGCGGGCGCTTGAAGCGCAACAAAGCCTCGATTTGGCAAACTTGGGGCCGCAAGTAAAGCCAGATTGGCTGGGCAACGAGGCTGATCTTACCTGGCTCGCCAAGTTGGTGAGTGGCTTGGCCCAAGATGGCTTGTTAATTTGGCAACACCAGCCTGAGCATGATTTAGCGGGTTGGAGCGTGCGGCTGCCAGCCTAAGCAGGTGAAGGAGTCGCTACGATACGTTGCGAAAGTATTTCATTGATTATGGCGAAGCAGGAGTATCCTAAACCCATAAACAAACGAGGCCACGTGAAGCACCATCACTGCTGGACACAATCGTCAGAGCAATTCTGCTCAACGAAGATGCGACGCTTCACAACCTAGTTTCAGCAAAGCCTTCACCGAAGGCAAGCAGCGTCCAAATATCGCCGTTGGTACGATTCAGCCAGTGGTTAATGCTAGGCCATTTCAACCACCTGAATCAACAACAAAGCTTGAGGGTTAGCCGTCGCAATGCCTGAACCGAGTATTCACCAGCGCTCAACTGGTTCACAAACCTGAAGCTGGGCTTACTCATTCGGTTAACTCAAGGACTTGATAGTTGCAGCGCAGTTGCTACCAACCTTGGTAGCGTGTTGAGCTAGGATTCTCTGATTGCCGGTCTGCGGCCAAGGCCCTCCTTTCCACGATCGCTATCGTGGTGCTATTGGCCAATATGGTGCCGGATGTTCTGGCCTTGATCGTTGACTGTTGCCGTGACTTGGCACCCCATGGATGGCGCATATTCCACCGCGCCGCCTGCTAAGCCAGCAACGGTGTAGACACCTCCTTCCGCCGCACCTTTGCCCAGCGTCCCCCTCGCTGGGCAAAGGATTTTTAGCCGCCTAAAAGATCAAGTTGCTCTTGTTCAAGTTTTATATTCTGGGTCAGCATTGCAGCAATCAAGGCTTGGCAATCGGCAAGCAATGGGTGTTGTTGGAGTTCAGTGAGGTTTTGGCGTTCTTTTTGATTCAACGCTTGTGTCGCATTGGGCATACGCTCAAAAATAGCTGGATCAGGTTGCCATAACTGAATTTGCGCAACGTGTTGGCGTAAATGAGCCAAGATGCGCAAGCCACCTACGTCGTAATCCCCCCAATGATACCAACCGACGCTTGGCAATGCGGTTGCTAGCTTGACCAGAAATTGGCAAAGGCTTGGACTCGCAAAGCCACCTGTATAGATCAGCATCGCTTGGGGCTGACGAGCAAGCATACTATGGAAACTGGTTAAATTTTCGATTGTAATAATTTCGCTACAGCTTGAATCGAGCACCGTAGCCTGACGCAAAATTGAGCTAGGCAAACCCAAACTTGGCCGAAAATCACCCAATTCGAGGATTTTTTGATTCAAACTCAACCGGACATCACCAGCAATTAACACATATTCTGGTACTTTTTCAAGCCCAAATGCTTGTAACAAAGCGCGGTCGTCATCGCCAAACTGCTTGGCTTGGGGCGCAAATTGGCGCAAAACCCGCAAAACTGCGCTTTCTAGCTCGCTAAATCGTTTGCTCTGGCGAAGCCAACGAACACTAAATAAGCGTTCTAGCATTGGCGTTTCTAATTGAGTTAGCCCATAAACTGCCCGTAGCAGATCGCGATTCCAAGTGAGGTCGGTTAAATCAAGTGGTTGGATTGAGCGTTGTTGAATTAATTGCTGTTCGAGCCACGCCAACCACTCAGCAAACCACGCCTGTGGATGCTCATATTCGGCCAACAATGCGTGCAACGCCTGCTCTTGCTCAGCCAAAGGCTGGCGTTTCAATAAATGATAAAGCGGCACAGCCTCAAGCAAATCGACAGCTTCAAGCCAATTATGCTCTTCCCATTTGCGCCAATGGAGTTTAATGACCTGCGTTCGAGCCAATTCAAGCAAACAACTATTGGTTTGTTGGCGTTCATCAACCTGCTTAGGGTCAAAATAACGCTGAAATTTAGCAGCTTTGATCTGAACGCGATTAACTCGCTGGCGATCGCGTTGCTCATGTTGGTCAAGCAATTGCTGCAAAATAGCGGTGCTAGTTTTGTTCAGATTCAGCATTCAGCGCCTCTAGACGTGCTGCATAATTCCGATATGGCTCAACCAAAACTCGCTGTTGCTGATCTTTCAAGCTCGTTAAAACCAAGGTTGTGCACATTTTTGGCACCAGATATTCACAGCGTTCAATCGGTGTAGCAGTGATAATCTGCAAGCCAAAATGATGGAAGAGATCGAGAGTCGAGCCAATCCGATCTTGATCCATTTTTGAAAATGCCTCGTCGAAGGCCACAATTCTGATGGTTGAGCGTTTGCTGCGTTCGCTAATTTTATACAGTTGCACAAACGATGCAGCGATTGTCACATAAAATGGCGTTTGAGTTTCGCCACCTGAAGTTTGACCCATAATCTTGCTCAAACGAGAGCGTGTACCATCACGATCAATCACATCAATGTCGTAGCTTAAATAGCGTCGATAGTCGGTAATTTGAGCTTGTTCAAGCTTTTCTTGGTCGGTTAATCCAGGCTGAATCAACAATTGAAAAAAGCGATCAAAGGTCGCCTTATGTTGTTGATAAAACTCACTATCTTGAATAATTTCACTGGTCACATTCGCTGATTGCTCGATTAGTTGATAAAAATCACGGAGTGAATCGGCAACTTCATAGCGAAAATGATAACGCTGGCCATTAAAATCTAAGCCTTGTAAAGCATCGTTAATTCGATCGAGTTCAGCTTTAGCGCGGCCAATATTTTCGCGTAACTTGTGTAAAACATGTTCACGTAGCTCTGTTTCAGTTTCATGTTTTGCTTCAGCAATTTTCTGCCCGAAATTGGGCAAATCTGTAGCTTCTAATTCAGCTTTTCTGGTTTGGAAGCTCGTTTGCTCAATATCGGCCAGCTCACGCGCCCCAAAATCGCGATTATAGAGCAGAACTTGTTCACGCAAAGCTTCTTGGCGATTATTGAAGCGCGTATGATAGCCGCGACTCTGTTGCTCAGCGGTTTCTTGCAAACGGCTAAATTGCGCAGCTTCAGTATTTTCACGCTGAAAATCGGCGCTTGCATCCTCAATTTGATTGGGATATTGCTGCTGCGTATGATCAAACAGGCTTTGAGCATTCAATAATTGATGGTTATCTTGTTGAAGTTGTTGTTCAAGTTGGTTGATTTTAGTTTTAAAAGCACCATTTAGCTCATTAAAGCGGCTAATATTTTTAGAATATTCATCATACATTGTTTGTAAACGCTTAACTTCTGCTTCAAGTGCTGCTACGCCGCTGGTATCAATACTATCGTGATCTTGTTGTAATTCAGCAAGCGTTCGTTGTAATTCACTTGCATCAAGTTCTTCCGCAAAATATGAATCTAAGCCTAATAAGATTTGTTGTAATTTTTCAAGTTGCTCAGAATATTGACGTTGACGTTGTTGTTCAGGACGTAATATCGCTAACTCAGCTTGGATTTCGGTTAATTGCTGGCGGCGACTTTCGATTTGCGAGCGTTGTGCACGTTCGCCGATAAACCAAGGCCGAAATTTGCGTGGATCGATTGAACGAGCCGTCCATTCTTGATACACCATCACTTCAGCGGTAATTGCTCGCCGATGTTGGCGCAAATCTTGAACTCGTTCGCATGTGATAATATCGCCTAAAATCGCTACAATATATTTATCAATTAAACCTGTTTTGGCTTTAACTTTCGTTGCCAATGATAATGGCCTTGCTGGGCGAGTTTCGGCGCTTGCTTGCTGCAAATCAACCAAGCCCACATCATAGAGGCGTTGTTTATCACGTAACTGATCAAGCAAATCGAGTGCTTGGCTATAATATTTAGGTTCAACAATAATATTGAATCGGCGCTGACCAAGCATTGCTTCAACAGCATCTTGCCAATGTTGATCAGGAATTTCTAAAAGCTCACAAAGCAAAAACAGTTCAATCTTTAATTCTTGTTTTAAGTAGTTACGCACATTTTCCACATTTTGTGGATAATGATTTTGGCGATTTGATTGTTCAAGGCTCGCAATTTCCTTTTTTAAGCTGCTTTCTTGTTCAACTAAGCGCGCAATCGTATCATCAGTTCTCGTCAGCGCTTGGATTTGCAGTTTTAAAGCAGATCCGGTAGCCACGTTTTGTTGCTGGAGTAAAGGAACAATTTGCTGCGCTTGGGGAATATACTCAGGCTGCTGCAATAGATTAACTAAATCTTGCTCAGCAATTGCTGGTAATGTATTCAATGATTGAGCAATTTGGGTTAATTTTGCTTGGAGTTGCCGCCAGCGTTGGTTAATTTTTTGAATTTGCTGCTGCAATTGCTGAATTTCGTTGGCAAGTTGTTGTTTACGGCGCACAACATCCGATTGATTTAATTGAACTTGGGCTTCAACTAAGGCAATTTGCGCATTGTGCTGCAAGCCAATTTGCTGTTCAAGGTCAGCTTGATTCAATTCATAATCACGGCGGGTATCGATTAATCGTTGTTGGTTTTGATTAATCTGTTGTTGAATTGCCGCAACGTTGTAATACGCCGCGAGAATTTCAAATTTCCCTTGCAAATCACGAAATCGTTTCGCTTCATCTTGGGTTTTGATAATTGCATTGAGGCTTTTTAATTGATCTTCGACTTGTTTGGCTTTGCGTTCCAAATCGCGTAGGCGTTCAACAACATTTTGCAAGGTATGCACATCAAGCGAATTCGGCTCCAACAACCATTGTTCAACAAACTCACGAATATTACGAATTGGCTGGAAGGTCAAGGCGCGCAGAAATAAATCGAAGAAGCGCTGGTTGAGGCCACCAAGCCGATTCAATAGCTCCGCCTGATATTCGCCAGTTTGGTCAAAGCTGTTAAAGCTTGTGCGATTACGAGCCAGCGCTTTGATTTCACGGCGGGTGCGTGGCTTCCCTTGATCAATAAACAGATCAGGGTCAAGCTGGCCATCGCCGATGAAGAAGGTTTTTTCGACGCTTTGGGTGGCAGCACGAGCTTCGAGGCAAACGCCGCTGATAAAGGCTTGGTGCTTCAGATCGTCAGTCCATTCCAACACTACATAGCCAATCGTATCCCCAGGTCGCAGCCAATGTTGCTCACCAATTTTGCCACGCACATAGCTATCGAGCGAACGCTGCGAGCGATCTTGAGCGGCGCTGTTAAACCGTACTCGCCCCAAATCGGCCACGAGCACAAGTTGCAACGCATCAAGGATTGACGATTTGCCAGAGCCATTATGCCCAGCCAAATACAAACTATCTTGGACATCTAAGACATGCCGATCGAAGCGATGCCAATGATATAAAAAAATTCGACTCAGCTTAATCATGCTTGCTCCTCGTCTGAATTGCTCGGGCGTTGATATTCGGCTAGGCGTTCGGCCAAAGCGGCGATGCCACTAGCAGGAACAATCACCTCAAGGGCTGGCAATAATTCAATCACGGTCTCAGGATCATTGGCTCTCAGCACCGTACTCTGCGGGGCACGAATTAATTTAAGTCCATTGAATAGACGTAAAGCACTATCAAAGACACCTTTTTTGCGAATAGCTCGATTAGGGAAAAACTCACTATAACGGTTATAGAGATCACTTACCGTCGTAGTAGGATAGCGCGTCAAACTTGGATTAAGGGATTCATATTGTTCAGCGTAAATCAGGCGCAATAACAGCAACCAGAGGGTTTCCTCTTTATCAAAGCGGCGGCGATGGCTGCCATCACGATGAAAGACATGAAAAATATGCAAATTTTCGGCGTAATGCAGTTCCCAGCCTGCAACTGCTAAATAATCACGCACCAAATCGATGCGGCGCACTAACCATGCAAAAATTCGCCGATCCTGCTCATCTTCACGCCAAATCAGACCATCGCTGAGCAAACGCCGCACGCTATCGGCAAATAATTGCTGTTCGGTTGATGAAAGTTGGCTATATTCTTCAGCAAAATTAACTAAACTCATGCTGGTTGCTCCGTTGAAACCCGCCGCACCAAGAAATCGCGAAAGCCCACGCCATCACGCTCAACCCACACACCATCATCAATTGGCTCAACTTTATAGCCCAGCGAGCCATCGCCATACGAGCGCAAATAGATAATTAATGATAAATCGTCAATACTTTCAAGCTCTATCTCTGAGCCACGCCGCTGCTCAGCATCGCCCAATAGTTGTAAGGCATAACGGCGCACCCGATCGCGGCTGATCGAACGGCGCAATTGGCGCAGGGTAGCCGCCTGTGCTTGTTCAATGTCGGCCTCGCTAATTGGTATATAGCTATCAGCCTGACTTTCAAAAGGCACAGCCGCACGCGTTGGCGCAGTTAACGATTGCTGATCAGTTAGTTGAACCTCGTAAATATTCAATAGTTCGTTAATTTCTGGGCTGGCTTGGGCATAGGCTTCAGGATTAGGTAAGATGTGGCTCAAAATACTGTGGAGTTGACCGCTGGTGCTGGTGCTAGCACTGAGAAATAATTCAATATTGCGCACTGCCGAATCAACAAATTGGCTATGACGAAGATCAATCACCCTAATTAATTGATCAAGTTGCTCAAAATGACTACGAATTGTTTCAATTTGCTCGCTTAATCGATTGTAGGCTAGTTCAAAACTAGCCGCCTCACCGCGACTAACCAAATGCTGCGCCGATAGATCGATGAGATTTGTGCGCTCGATTTTGTGCAAAAATTGTAAAATTGCAGGCCGATAGCGCGAAAGGTGGTCGGAGGTGCGCAACTGATGATAGGCTTGATCAACAATATCTTTGCGATAGCTGCCAAACACATGTTCAAGCACATCTTTGGTTTTGAGGGTTTTGAGTACAGTTTGAATGTGCAAACCAATATTGTGTTGCAATTCTTTGAGTGCTTGAGTCAGAAAAAGCGTCTGGTCATAGGCATTCGAAAGCCGATCGTGCGGCGCATCGCCAGTGCAGGCTTTTTCGAGCACATCGTGAATGCCACAAATCATGCCACGCAAATGTTGGCGCTGTTTGGTCGCAAGGTCTTCAAAGAGTTGCAACAGCCGAAAGGCATAATCGGGCAAAATAATCGCCGAGGAATAATCACTTTGTTGCTCGAAGCGCAGCCAACCCCAAGCCCGCAGCGAGCGTAAAATCGCCGAAGCATGGTTATTTTGCTCAAGCTCCGATTCTTCTTCGTGGGCATCGCTGGTCAGCACTTCAGCGTTCGGTTGCTCTAATTGTTGTTCGACGAGGCTTAATGCTCGTTCACGGCTGAGCGGTTGTGATTGTTGTTTGGTGGCGGCGAATAGTGCTAGCAACACTTGGGTATAAATTGCAGCCCCAGGGCTAGCGAGTGGGCGAAAAAGGTTGGCAGGAACGGTCTCGAACAAACTCATGGTAGCACGCATTTCTTTGGCGGATGCATGGTGAATCCATGACCAAGTGAGGATTAACTAATCATAACAAGCTTTCCTCACTCCCGCAAGCAGCCACTTCGTAGCAAAATTCTCAATCTTGACAAAGCATAACGCACTGCGTATAGTTAGTTTGTGTACGGACTATTTGTACACGAGGGATTGAAGAGCAGAGAGCAAAGAACATAGAACATAGCGAAATTATGAAGGATGAAGAATGAAGGCAAAAGCCTAGAGCCTATAGCCTATAGCCTCGTATTTCGTGCGCTTCGTGTCCTTCGTGGTTAAAAATTAATCGATTCGCTGTTCTTCATCAAGCTTACAAGGACGTAGCATTGTGGAAGCGCACTATCATTTGTGTTTTCAAGTTGGGCGCGTAGCCCGCCAATTGATCAGCCACTACAATCGGGTGTTAGCTCCCTTGGGGCTGACCACCGCCCAATACTTCGTTCTCGTAGCCATGAAGCCCGATGAAGCTCCAACCATGGGCGAACTTTCCAGCCGCACCTATCTCGATAATTCAACCCTAACGCCAATCATCGACCGCCTTGAGCGCGATGGCTGGCTCGAACGCATGCCCGACCCCAACGATCGGCGCACAACTCGCATCCAATTAACCAGCAGTGGTTTAGAGCGTTTGCCCGATGCTCGCCAACGTGGCGATGCGGTCGAAAACGCTATGCGTGAGCAATTAGGCGATTCATTGGTCGATTTGTTGACCGATGGCTTGCGTAAGGTTGCCCGAATCGAACTTTAATTGTTTTTCCAAACCTGCAATCAGCCCCAAAGAGCTGCAAAACCCTCGCTGATTACAGTTGATCGTTTATTAAATTGCTTCCAACCAGAAAGAAAGGTGGTTCAATGACGTACCGCATTCAACGGGCAGTGGTAATTGGCTCAGGCACCATGGGCGGTGGCATCGCCGCGCATCTGGCCAATGCTGGCGTTCGCACCATGTTGTTGGATATTGTGCCAAACAGTTTAACGCCTGAAGAAGAGGCCAAAGGGCTTTCGTTACAAAGCAAAGCTGTGCGCAATCGGGTTGTGCAAACTGGATGGGATCGCGTGGTCAAGAGCAGCCCCGCCGCGCTGATGAATAAAAAAGCTGGCGAGTTGGTGCAACTTGGCAATCTCGAAGATGATTTTGCCGTGATCAGCGAAGCCGATTGGGTGATTGAAGTTATCGTTGAGAAGCTCGAACCCAAGCAACAACTTATGGCCCGAATTGACGAAATTCGCAAAGCTGGCAGCATTATTTCATCAAATACCAGCGGGATTCCGATTCACAAAATTGCTGAAGGCCGCTCGGACGATTTCAAAAAGCACTTCCTTGGAACTCACTTCTTCAATCCACCACGCTACCTCAAATTGCTCGAAGTGATTCCAACCCCCGATACCGATCCAGCGATTATTGACTATATTCGCAGCTTTGGACAAGAACGCTTGGGCAAAGGCGTGGTTATCGCCAAAGATACGCCCAACTTTATTGCCAACCGCATCGGCACGTTTGGCGGCGCATATGCCATGAAATATATCGTCGATAACGGCTACACAATCGAAGAAGTCGATGCTTTAACTGGCACCTTGATTGGTAATCCCAAATCGGGAACCTTCCGGCTTGGCGATTTGGTCGGGATCGATGTAATGGTTGGGGTTGCCCACAACCTCTACAATCTCGTGCCCGATGATGAATCACGCGATGCGTTGCTGGCTCCTGCGCCGGTTCAAGGCTTGATGGAACGCGGCTGGCTCGGCCAAAAATCTGGCCAAGGCTTCTACAAAACCGTCAAAGGTGCGAATGGCAAGGAATTTTGGGTGCTCGATTGGGAAACTGGCGAGCATCGCGCCCCGCGTGAAGTTGATTTGCCAATCATCAAGCAAGCTAAAAAGCAAGGCAATTTGGCTGCGCGCTTGCGCTTCTTAGTCAACCAAAGCCAAGATCGGGGCAGTAAGTTGATTGCCGACACCTTGCTGCCATCATTGGCCTATGCTGCGCGCCGCGTGCCAGAAATTAGCGACCATCTCTACGATGTTGATAATGCCTTGCGCTGGGGCTTTGCCAAAGAGATGGGACCATTTGAAATGTGGGATGCAATTGGCCTCGCCGATGGCGTGAAGTTGATGCAAGAACGCGATATTCAAGTGGCCGATTGGGTGTTGGCGTTGCTTGAAAAAGGTCATACCTCATTCTATCAAACGGTCGATGGCGCTAAACAAGCCTACAGCCCAGTCACTGGCGAATATGAAGCAGTACCAAGCTCCGACTTGAAGCTTGACCTTGATGAATTGCGCAACGCTGGCAAAGAAGTCGCGCGCAACGATTCAGCCAGCTTAATCGATTTGGGCGATGGCGTATTGTGCTTCGAATTCCATTCCAAGATGAACGCGCTGGATAGCGAAATCACCGAAATGGGCTTCAAAGCCTTGGAATTGCTCAAAGACGATCGCTGGACGGGCATGGTCGTTGGCAACCAAGGCTCAGATTTCTGCATCGGAGCCAACATCTTTATGTTGATGATGGCAGCTCAAAACGATCAATTTGATCAGCTTGAGCAAATGTTGAAAACCTCGCACGACCTGATGCAAGGCATGCGCTTCTCGCCCAAGCCAATTGTGACCGCGCCTTTCGGACGGGTGCTTGGTGGTGGCGCTGAAGTTTCGATGCACGGCTCGCGCATGTGTATCGCCGCCGAAACCTACATGGGCTTGGTCGAAGTTGGGGTTGGCTTGATTCCTGGGGCTGGCGGGGTCAAAGAATTTGTGCGCCGCGTCATCTCTCCTGCAATCAAACTAGCTCCCGAAAGCGACCCAACGCCATATCTACAACGAGTGTTCGAGCAAATCGGCATGGCCAAGGTTGGCACCAGCGCCTTCGAAGCCCGCGACCAAGGCTTTGTCACCGAAGCCGATCGGATTGTTATGAACAGCGATGAGTTGCTTGGCCGCGCTAAGCAATTTGTACTCGATTTGGCTGCTGCTGGCTTTACCCCACCAGCCCGCGAAAAGCTCTATGCCGCTGGCCGCGATGGCTTGGCAGCAATGCGCGTTGGCGTGTGGATGATGCAACAAGGCGGTTATATTTCCGAATACGATGCCTTTATCGGCAACAAACTAGCCTATGCCATCGCTGGCGGCGACCTCAGCAGCCCACAATGGGTTGATGAAGAGCATTTCTTGGCGATGGAGCGCGAAGTGTTCTTGGCACTTTGTCACGAACCAAAAACCATGGAACGCATCATGTTTATGTTGCAAAACAACAAGCCATTGCGGAATTAGTAAAGACTGGGGGCTGGTTGTTGGGGGTTGGGGATCGGTAGATTAACATTCTAGTAAAGACCAACCCGTTGCGATTCGCGAATTGGGAATGAGCTGTTGGGTGGCAGGGTTCGAATACGCGCTAGATTCATTGTACTTTCAAGCGACAAGCGATTTGGATTGAGGTGCTAAATGGCAATCCGCAGTTTCAAAGATTTGGAAGTTTGGCAAAAAGCAATGGATCTAGCAGCAAATGTCTATGCTGTGACTCAAACAATGCCGCCCGAAGAGCGATTTGGACTAACCAATCAAGTACGTCGAGCAGTTGTCTCAATTCCGGCCAATATTGCCGAAGGTCACGGTCGGCTCTATCAAGCCGAATACATTCGATTTTTATCAATTGCCCGTGGCTCGCTGATGGAAGTTGAAACTCATATTCTGCTTGCAGAACGTTTGGGATTTCTTCAACCAGACCAACTATCTGAAACTAAAGGATTAATCGGTCAAGTGGGGCGTTTAATCAATGGCTTGTTACGCTCGCTTCGGGCAAATCAAGCCACTGGTCGGATCAGTGAAACTGGTAGTGATTACCAATCCGATCCCCAGCACCCAACACCCGATCCCCATATCCATAAAGGAGTATTCAACGATGAATGAAGCAGTGATTGTTGCTGGTGCGCGAACCGCCGTCGGCAAATCCAAGCGCGGGATGTTTCGCAATAGTCGGCCTGATGATTTGGCAGCGGCAGCGATTAAAGCTGTAGTTGAACAAGCTCCCGGCCTCGACCCACGCGAAATCGAAGATTTGATTTTGGGTTGTGCGATGCCTGAGGGCGAGCAAGGCCTGAATATTGCGCGGATTGCCGCGCTGCGCGCTGGCTTGCCAATCGATGTGCCAGCCCAAACCGTCAATCGTTTTTGTGCTTCGGGCTTGCAAACGATTGCCCTCGGCGCAGAACGGATTATGGCAGGCGGCGCTGATGTTATCATCGCTGGCGGCGCTGAATCGATGAGTATGGTTCCAATGTCGGGCAATAAATTTGCCCCCAACCCATGGATGGCCGAGCACTATCCAGAAATTTACATCAACATGGGCCTGACCGCTGAAAACGTCGCCCGTAAATTCAACATCAGCCGCGAAGATGCCGATGCTTTTTCGTATCGCTCGCACATGAAAGCGATCGACGCAATTCAAGCAGGTCGCTTTGCTGATGAAATCGTGCCGGTTGATGTTGAGTTTGCCGAAGCTGAAGCAGGCGGCGAAATCAAACGGAGCAATGCGACGGTCAAGGTCGATGAAGGCCCACGCCGCGACACCAGCTTGGAAGGCTTGGCCAAATTGCGGCCTGTATTCCATGTCAAAGGCACGGTAACCGCTGGCAATTCATCGCAAACCAGCGATGGTGCAGCCGCAGTGCTGTTGATGAATCGCCAAAAAGCTGATGAACTTGGACTCAAACCCTTGGCGCGCTTCATTGGCTTTGCAGTTGGTGGCGTTGGCCCAGAAGTCATGGGCATCGGCCCAGTCGTGGCGATTCCGAAGGTTTTGAAAAAGACCGGCTTGAATCTGAGCGACATCGACTTGATCGAATTGAACGAAGCGTTTGGCGCACAAGCCTTGGCCGTGATTCGCGAGCTTGGCATTGACGAAAGCAAAACCAATGTTAATGGTGGCGCAATCGCCTTAGGCCATCCACTCGGCTGTACCGGCGCAAAACTGACCGTCCAAATCATCAATGAACTTCGTCGCCGCAATGGACGCTATGGCATGGTAACGATGTGTGTTGGCGGCGGCATGGGCGCTGCGGGCATTTTCGAGTTGTTGTAGGAATTGAAACCACGAAGAACACGAAGAGCACTAAGCACGATTAACCAAATCTTCGTGAAACTTCGTGACCTTCGTGGTTAAAACAAGCCTAAAACTCCAACTCTCGATAGCCGACTTGACAGGGTGCGCCAAAACTATAGGCCACTCGCTGCTGCGTCAATTCATACAAACCAGACCAAAGGGTGCTCGAAAACTCTTTATGGCAACAAAGCGGAATCTGATGATCGCTCATGGCTTGGGCGGTTTGCAACCAAGGATCGCCCTGTTCATGGCCGACCGCAGCACATAAAAAAGCTTCGCGCGCCTTGGAATCAATCAGCGGGCGACGGCCTTGCAACGGCATCAAATCAGGGTAATTGAAGTGGTTGGTGGTTGCCAGCAGCGTATCCGATTCTAAAACGCCGATTGGTTGACCAGGATAGCACTCTAAACGGGCAAAATGGCCATGGCGATCGGCGACAGTATAATTAAAGGATGAAAGCTGAGGCAATTCGCGAAACAAGCTGATTACTTCGGCGGTGCTGGTGCATAAATCTAAGGCCAAACGCGGCAGCAGATGAAACGGAACGCCTGGCTGCAAATGCTCCTGCCGATCGGCCATAACTTTGTGCAATCCAACAAATAAGCCATGTTCGTTGATGCCATCGTAGCGACCACCAACCAAGCCACCGTTCATGCCAATATGCTTATAGCCGTAGCTGCTACTCGTGGCGAGCAAATCGCGGGTTGGCATATTGATATAAAAATCATAATTGCGCCCAACGAATATTTGACCGCTGGAATGTTGCCAAGCCACTGCTGAACAGGCTTGAGGCAAGGCCGCAGCTCGCAAAAACAAACTGCGTTCTGCTGGTGCATCAAAGGCAGCAGCAAACGTCGCCAACTCATCCCATAAGGCCGAATGGGTATGCCGAATAATCGCCGCACATTCAGCCAAAAAAGCCAAATCATGCTCCCACGAGCTTGAGCGAAACGGCGATTTAACCCGTTGGAGCATACTCGCCAAATAGCGCCCAATCTCGCTTGGCGAGCCAATTAATTGCAGAAAACGATACATAGCAAGTATGAAGGATGAATTATGAAGGATGAATCAACACTGGACACATAAATATCTTAGCATGAAACTGATAACGTATCAGATACCATTCATCCCTCATCCTTCATAATTCATCCTTATTTCATCCTTCATCCCTCATAATTCATCCTTTACATTAGGAGGTTTCCCCAATGGAACTCAACGAAGAGCTACGCATGTTGCGTGAAACCGTTCGCGATTTCGCCGTTAAGGAAATTAAGCCGATCGCCCGTGAGGTCGACGAAGCAGAGCGTGTGCCATTCGAGACGATTCGCAAAGCAGGCAGTTTGGGCTTGCTCGGCATTCCATTTCCCGAGGAATTTGGCGGCGCTGACGCTGGAATCGTCGGTTATTGTATTTTGCAAGAAGAAATTAACCGCTATTGCGCCTCAACTGGCACGATTATCGGCGCACACGCTCAGCTTTGTGGGATGTCGATTTTTCTTTCGGGCAACGATGAGCAAAAATCACGCTACCTCAGCAAACTCAATGAAGGCAAATTATTGGGTGCTTGGGCGCTCACCGAGCCAAATGCAGGCTCCGACGCTGCCAGCATTACCACCACCGCAACCCAAGATGGCGACGATTGGGTCATCAACGGCGGCAAAATGTGGATCACTAATGGCTCGTTTGCCGATGTGATTGTCGTGTTTGCATCGACTAATCGCGAGCGCGGCGCACGCGGCGGCATCACCGCTTTTATTGTCGAAAAAGATTTCGTAGGCTTCAAAGTTGGCAAAGTCGAAGAAAAAATGGGCTTGCGCGCTTCGCATACTGCCTCGATTTTCTTTGAAAATTGCCGCGTACCAGCCAAAAACGTGCTTGGCGAAGTTGGGGCAGGCTTTGGCGTTGCAATGAAAACGCTCGATATTGGGCGCTGTGGCTTGGGTGCAAGCGCACTTGGCTCGGCCAAAGAAGCCTACGATTTGGCCTTGCACTATAGCGTTGAACGCCAACAATTTGGCCGACCAATCGCCGATTTCCAAGCAATTCAGATTAAGTTGGCTGAAATGCGTACCAAAATCTATGCGATGGAGCAAATGGTCTATCACTGCGCGGCCTTGGTTGATGCCAAAAAACCAGCTACGCTTGAATCATCGATGGTCAAGTTGTTCTGCACCGAAGCAGCTTCGCAAATTATCGACGAAGCAATTCAAATTTACGGCGGGATGGGCTTTAGCCGTGAAGTGCCGCTCGAACGCATGTATCGCGATGCGCGGGTAACGCGGATTTTTGAAGGCACCAACGAAATTCAAAAATATGTGATTGCTGGCGAAGAACTCAAAAAACTGGGCCATAAAATCAAAATGTAGGTAGCGTTCAACAGAAGTACCGTTAGAATGACACTGTGGGCATGGCTCATGGTGTCATTTTGCATTTAAACAAGTGAGCATAAGTATGCGTCAAAGATGGCAGTTGGGCTATGGATTGCTATTTGTGCTGTTAGTTGGCTGTGGCGAAACTGCCAGCGTTGCATTTGGCGATCTTTGCCAGCAAGCTAATAATGGCAAACTCATCAAAACGGAAGGCTATCTAGTGGTTGGTTCGTCTATCTTTTGCTCGAATATAGGCAGCAGCCACGTCCAATGCGAGCTTGAGTTTGTTGATGATCTGCGCAACGCCAAGCAGATTGCAGTGCTGATTAACGAAGGGACTGGCAAGAATCAAATCGTAGTGCCAGAGAATTATAGCGCGGAGACCATTGTCATTCACGATGATTCGGGAGCGGTCGTCAAGCTCGGCGAAAAAGTGCAGCTTGCTGGCGAAATAGTGATTAGTAAAACAAATGTTTGCTTAATCAATACGAAAACGATCAAACGCTTACCATAATCAACGAACCAAAGCCCAAATGAGCTGTTTATTGCAATCATAGCTTGAAAAGTTATGGTTTTTTGAGTTTGCTGCAACATTTGCTAACAAAGTCCGTAGATATATCCGAGCAGAAGCGAGTTCAGCAATGAATTTTCGCACTTACCCGCGCCATGGTTTTTGGCGCGGTAGTATTTTAAAGCACGTGATGATTAACTAAGGCTGCAACTACGGCCAAAACCAGCATTTCGGCAATTTCGCAGAGCGCACCATAGGTATCGCCAGTGAGGCCACCGAGCGAGCGCACCATCCAGCGGGCAATAATGATCGTTGCCACAATCACCACGCCAAAAATCAAGCCAGCCCACCACCAGAGCAAGCCAGCAGCAACCAAACCAGCGCAGATCGTCGCCCACCAAAAATCGCTGCGCCGCGTATGATCGTGAAATGTGCGTCCAAGCCCACCTTCAGCAGCAGGCGGAAACCAAAAAATACCAATAATATCGACCCAACGGCCAAGCGTTGGTGCAACAATCAACGCCCGCCACGCAAGATCGCCACAGCCAAGCACAAACAGCCATTTCAGTAGCAAAATACTGATCAGTGCAATTGCCCCCATTGTGCCAATACGGCTATCTTTCATAATTTCGAGCTTGCGCTCACGCGAACGCCAGCTAAACAGCGCATCGGCACTATCGGCAATGCCATCTAAATGTAAAGCGCTGGTAATTGCACCCCAGGTTAAAATTGCACACAAACTGCCAATTGTTGCGCCCCATAGCCATGTCGCGCCAAACCATGTTGCCGCCACCAAGCCACCAATCAGCATGCCTGCCAAAGGAAAAGCCACCATCGAACGCACAAGCGCTTGTTCGCTCATGGCTGGTTTGCCCGGCACAGGCAAGATGGTGAGAAAGCGCAAGGCTTCGGCAAGATGCTTGAGCACCGTATCTCCTTGGTTAAACAGCAACGCAAGGCTTTATCGAACAACGATAAAACCCTGCGTCAAACAAAAACCTTAGGCTACTTCTTCGGAAACTGCCACTGGCAATGCATTGCTGGCATAGGTACAATCGGGGTAGCGGGTGCACGAATAGAATGTGCGGCCACCACGAGCACGTTTGGCAACCACTTTGCCCTCGCCACATTGCGGGCAAGTCGGCGCATCGTTGGGCGTTAAGCGCACAATCGAGCGGCAGGTTGGGTAGCCAGTACACGACAAGAATGGCCCGAATTTGCCCTCTTTTTGCACCATTGGACGATTACATTTGGGGCATTTTTCTTCGGTGGGCTTGGGCGGCGGAATTACCACAAAATCCTTGCCCTGAGCGCGCACCTTGCGAATGCCTTTGCAGGTTGGGTAGTTATTGCAGGCCAAGAACGGGCCAAAGCGGCCTTTTTTGAGGCTCATTGGGTTGCCACATTCTGGGCAGGTGGTGTTGCCGAAGATTTCGGGCTGGGTGGCAATGTGAATTCCACCTTCGCCATCACGCTCCAAATCGCCAGTCCAGCTACATTCTGGATATTGCGAACAAGCCAAGAACTCGCCATTGCGGCCCCATTTGATCACCAAATGATTGCTACATAACGGACATGGCAGCTCGGTTTTGATTTCTTCGCGCTTGACATTGCGCATCTCGGTTTCGGCAGCATGCAAGCGCAGAGCAAACGGATCGTAGAATTCGCGCAGCACAGGCACCCAACGGCGCTGGCCTTCAGCAATATCATCAAGCCGCTGTTCCATATCCGAGGTAAAGTTGTAATCGACAATATCTTTGAAGTGCTCAACCAGCAAGTCGGTAACTACGCGGCCCAAGGTCGTTGGCATCAATTTCTTTTCAACCAACTCAACATACTCGCGAGCAACAATCGTCGAAATTGTTGGCGCATAGGTTGATGGGCGGCCAATGCCTTCGCTTTCCATCTGCTTGACCAAGGTTGCCTCGGTATAGCGTGGTGGTGGCGTAGTAAAGTGTTGCTCGCCAAACAAATCGTGCAAATCGAGGGCTTGGCCTTCGTTGAGTTGCGGCAACAAAGCCTCTTTGTCTTCGTCCTCGTCGCCTTCATCAAGGCTCACGTTATAGACGGCCAAAAAGCCATTAAATTTGAGCACCGAGCCAGTTGCGCGAAAGGTAAAGGGCGCGCCAGCAGCGGTTTTGATGCCAACTCCAGCGCCAATATCGATGCTTGTGCTATCAAAAATTGCCGCTGCCATCTGCGAAGCCATAAAGCGCTTCCAGATCAAATCGTATAAGCGTAGCTCATCGCGGCCAATCGTGGCTTTTAATTGATCAGGGCGGCGCATAACGCTGGTTGGGCGAATTGCTTCGTGAGCTTCTTGTGCGCCTTTGGCCTTGGTTTTGTAGATATTGGGTTTAGCTGGCGCATATTCTTTGCCATACAGCTCGGTTATTAAGCTGCGAGCCTCGTTTTGCGCATCGACAGCAACATTGGTCGAGTCGGTACGCATATAGGTAATCAAGCCAACTGTGCCATCTTTGCCGCCAACATCAACCCCTTCATACAATTTTTGGGCCACTTGCATGGTGCGTTTGGAGCTAAAGCCCAGCTTGCGGCTGGCTTCTTGTTGCAAGGTACTGGTGATAAATGGTGGCGAAGGCGAGCGGCGTTTATCCTTGCGCGTAATCGCCCCGACAATATAATTTGCTCCTTCCAAGGCACTCAACACAGCATCGGCATCGTCTTTGCTGGGAATCGCAAATTTATCGAGTTTTTTGCCATTGCGGGCATGGAGAATTGCGCGAAAAATATCGTTTTTGGCTAGTTTTTTCAAGCCAGTTGGCGATAAATCAGCTTCAATCGTCCAATATTCTTTGGGTTCGAAGCTTTCGATTTCGCGTTCGCGCTCGACGACCATGCGCACAGCAACCGATTGAACGCGGCCTGCTGAAAGCCCACGCCGTACTTTGGCCCATAAAATCGGCGAAATTTTGTAGCCGACTAAGCGGTCGAGTACCCGCCGCGCTTGTTGGGCATCGACCAAGTTCGCATCGATTTCGCGCGGATTGCGAATTGCGCTTTGAATCGCTTCCTTGGTAATTTCATTAAAGGTAATTCGATAGACTGGCTTGCGTTTGCCAATATTGGCTGCTTGCAAAATATGCCAAGCAATTGCTTCGCCTTCGCGGTCGTGGTCGGTTGCGAGGTAAATTGCAGAAGCAGCTTTGATTTCGCGTTTCAAGTCGGCAATGAGCTTATCTTTGCCCGCGCTAATTTCATAGACCGGGGTAAAATCATTGTCAATATCAATGCCAATTTTACTCTTGGGCAAATCGCGCACATGGCCCATGCTCGCGGTGACGCGATAGCCAGCGCCCAGATATTTTTGAATCGTTTTTGCTTTAGCTGGCGACTCAACAATCACCAATTTAGTATCCATAGGGTTTTTCCTTAAAAGTTCACACTGTGCCACCAACCGACGCATTCAAAACGCGGCGAATCAGTTCAAAGTTGACGTGTACTGGAGCAGCGTCGCTTAGGTGGCCTCGTTGAGGCACGAGCGGGAATTCGTGCGGCGTGAAGTACAGTGCCACAACTATCCACTTCTGTCAATATAGCGCAGAGCATAAAGCATAGCGAAATTATGAAGGATGAGGGATGAAGGATGAAAGCCCATAGCCCATAGCTGTACTGGTTCATTGGGTTGGCAACCATGGTTCATGCCCTCACCCCCAGCCCCTCTCCCACTGAACGCGGGCGAGGGGAGCAGTGAAATCGCGGTTCCCCCTCGCCCGTTCGACGGGAGAGGGGGCTAGGGGGTGAGGGGGCAAACCGCCGTTAACGCAATGTACCAGTACACCTCACCTCTAGCCTCTGAATCCTGACCCCTGAACCCTAACGCCTTATTTCATATTTCATCCTTCATCCTTCATAATTTCAGTTTCCATTGCCTTGACATGCAATAATCGGCTATAATCGATGTAGAAACATTGCTGTACTTCGCTATGCTCACTCCCTAAATCTCAAGCGCGATCGATCCAACCTCCGATTCGCTAGGCTTGCAATGAGGATTCATTATGAAAGAAGTAGTCTGTATCACGCTCGGTCGTTCGCGGCGTGACTTTAGCTTTACAACAACGCTGTTGGGCGAAGAAATACGGGTGCGCCGCATTGGAGCCGATGGCGATGTCGAACGGGTCAAACAGTTGATTCGCGAGCACGATGGCAAGGTCGATGCAATTGCGCTTGGCGGGGTGATTGCTAATTTTCGGGTTGGCAAGGCCAGCTATCAACACAACCAAGCCTATACAATCGTCAACCAAGCTCGCACTACGCCAACCGCCGACGGCGTGTTGCTCAAATCGACGCTCGAACGCTGGACGGTTGCTCAAGCAGTGGCCCGCGAACCTGGCCGCTTCAACTATCGGCGGGTTTTGGTCTTTTCAGGCATCGAACGCTATTCGTTGGCCGAATCGCTGAGCAACTATAACGTCGATTTGCGCTTTGCCGACCCCAAGGTGCATTATGGTTTGCCGTTTACGCTTAGCTCGCTGAGCCAATTGGAGCGCTACGCTAAATTTGCCATGCCCGATTTGGCCAAAAAGCCCTATCGGCGGATTCACCCGATTGGCAAGGGCGCAACCCACGATAGCCGCCTCGAAAAAGATTGTGCTTGGGCCGATGTGTTGGCTGGCGATTTTGCCTTCATTCGGCGCTACGCGCCCCAAGATCTGCGTGGCCGCACGATTTTGACTGACGATCCCTCGCCTGCTGAGATTGAAGATTTGCGCCAACGCGGAGCGCATACCTTAATTACGCTTACGCCAAAAATTAGCGAAGAGCATCCGTTTGTTTCGGCAGATGTGCTTGAGGCCATGATTTTGGCGGTGACGGGCAAGCGCGAGCTTGATGAAGCCACCGTTTTGCAAATTACCGCCGATGCCAATTGGGAGCCGCACATTCAGCGCCTGACCAACGAAGAAGAATTAGAAAAATTTGCCTTTGTGATTCACCCGCTCTCGACCAAATTTATCTATAAAGATCCGCGCTTCAAAGTGCTCAAATATGTGCCGCAGCGCTTGGTCGAACGCGCTATGGCTCATTTGCCACCAATGTATCTTTCGAAGATGAAGGGCATCAAATCGACGGGTACGGGCAAAGAGATTGAGGGCATTTTGCTGACCTTGGGCGCTACGCCACGCGAATTAATGCGCCGCCCAACTGCATTTACCTATCGGCGCTTGATCAAAGCAGCGCGCATGGCCGAACGCATGGGCGCAAAGCTCATGGGCTTGGGCGCGTTTACCTCGGTGGTTGGCGATGCTGGCATCACAGTGGCCCAAAAATCCGATATTGGGATTACCTCAGGCAACTCGCTGACCGTCGCTGCAACCCTTGAAGCCGCCAAACAAGCAGTTATTCTGATGGGCGGGCGGGTTGATCAAGGCACCGCTGTCGTAATTGGGGCAACTGGCTCGATTGGCGCGGTTTGCTCGCGCTTGCTAGCCCAAGCTATTGGCGATGTGGTATTGATTGCGCCCCGACCTGAGCGCTTGATTGCCTTGAAAAAGCAAATTGAGGCCGAAACGCCCAATGCCAAAGTGACGATTGCCACCAAGGCCGATGATTATGTTGGCAGCGCCGACCTAATTGTTACGACCACGACCGCGCTCAATACCAAAATTGTCGATATTGAACGCCTAAAACCAGGTGCGGTGGTCTGCGACGTGGCCCGCCCACCAGACATCAAAGAAGAAGATGCTGCCAAACGCCCAGATGTGTTGGTGATCGAATCGGGCGAAATTACTTTGCCCGGCGAGGTCGATTTTGGCTTTGATATTGGCTTGCCAGCAGGCACAGCCTATGCTTGCCTCTCCGAGACAGCCCTCTTGGCGCTTGATGGCAAGTTCGACGATTACACCCTTGGCCGCAATATCGAAATGGATCGAGTCAAGGAAATGTATCGTTTATTCAAAAAGCATGGGCTGAAATTAGCTGGTTTGCGCACCTTCGATGAGTATGTAACGCCCGAAATGGTGGCTGAAAAACGCCGCTTAGCCGATCAGCGGCGCAGAGATTTGGGTTTGCCAGTAACCACCGAGGCCGAAACCCTAACCAGCGAAATGCCGCTCGAAGTTGGTGGCAGCAGATAACGACCGTCAACGGCGTAGGCATTGAGCTTGCGCCGTTGCTTTTTTCGCTGCAACACTCGCTGGCTAACAGCGTATGGTTTTTGCTTGAAACAAGCATCTACTAGCGAGAGATTGATGATGCAAGCATGTACCTATTGTGGCGGCGATGTTCCCGACGATTGGGAAGAATGTACAACGTGTGGCTGGCTGCGCGATGGTTCGTTGGCGTTGCCGCTTGAGCCTGCCAAATGCCCCTATTGCGGCGATGAAGTACCAGAGGATTGGGAAGAATGCCCAAGTTGTGGCTGGTTGCGTGATGGCTCGCTGGGCATTGCCTCGCCAGAACCGCCACCGCCAAGCGTGCGCCAATTAATCTGCTTGCGCTGTCAGGCCCAAATGACCTTTTTGGGCTTCAAGCAATTTCGCGAAAGCTCGAACTCGCTGGATATTTTGCAAGGTCGCTTTGGCTCGTTTCGCCACGATTTTCAAATTTTGGAATTACACGGCTGTGGCTATTGTGGTTATGCAGAATTGGCCTTGCCGCATATCGGTAGTTAGTTGTTAATTAGAAACCGCAAAGAACGCGAAGGCCACGAAGGCGATCCATCGTGGTGAAAAGCTATCTTTCTAAATAATACCAAATAGCGATTCGCAAGAATTTAATGAAGTTGAAGGGAGTTGAGGATGCAACAGTGTAGTTATTGTGGCGCTGATGTCGCCGACGACTGGGAAGAATGCGCAACGTGTGGCTGGCTGCGCGATGGCTCGTTGGCCTTAGCTAGCCCAATTGGCGAGCGCCAAGTCGCTTGTTTACGCTGCGATACGGCGCTCGAATTTCGTGGCGTAAAGTATTTCCACGAAGGCATGTCCTTAACTGGAGCCTTGGTGGGCGCAGTTGGCAACTTCATCAAGCGCGAACGGCTTGAAATGTATGTTTGCCCGCAGTGTGGCCGCTGCGAATTATTCGAGCCTGAGCTAGGCCGCTAACGCAACAATCGCCAGCTTGCGGCGTATAAACCCATAGCGAACCACAACAGGAGGAACTACTATGGGCTTATTTGATGGATTAATGGGCAACGCTTCGGAAGTCGATCCGCAAGTAGCGCAACGCGATTTTGCCCAACTACTGGCGTGGGGCGAACAAGTTCAACGAGCCTATCAACTCATTCGCGATTTTTTTATTTTTACCGATAAACGCTTGATTTTGGTCGATAAACAAGGCATTACTGGCAGCAAAGTCGAATATCATTCGATTCCATACCGCAGTATTACCCACTTTAGCATCGAAACCGCTGGCCATTTTGATCTCGATGCCGAGTTGAAAATTTGGATTTCGGGCAATCCTGTGCCGATTCAAAAACAATTCAATAGCCGGATCAATATTTATCAGTTGCAAGCTGTTTTGGCTGCCTTTGTTGCTCGTTAAATAAAAACAGCTCGCATGAAAAAATCATGCGAGCTGTATTTTAATTTATTCGGCGTGAAACTCCAACACATATAAACCATAGCTAAAATCGCTGACATATACATATTGATCGCGCACTTGCACGCCCCACAAATTGACACTTGGCGAGTTGCCGTTTGGCCATGCTGCAACCTCTTTGGGCTGGCTGGGATCACTAATATCGAGCATACGCAAGCCATCGCGATACCACGAAGCATACAGATATTGGCCTTGAATCTCGGAATTATGCACAGTTGGGTTGGTAGCGCGCTTCGCATCAATCGAATTTGGCGTGTTATAACGACCAATTTCAACTGGCTTGCTCGGATCGCTCAGATCAAAGAATTGAATTGCTCCACCACCATCAAAATACTGTTCGATTGTTGCCTTGGCCTCAGGTTGGCTCAGCAAGGCCGCAGCGGTCGTACTGCTCAGCAAATACATCGGCAAATTAAAATCAGTGATTAAATCAACATCATCGCCAAATGGTAGCTCTTGGTAAGGCTTGTTGGCATAGAGCAACAAACCTGCTGCCTTGCCATTTTGAGCCACGATAAACTTACGCTCAATCGAACAGCCCGCCATTTCGATCAACACAAAGTGGCCAGCAAAATCGGGATATTCGGCCTTGGGATCGCAGGCTTGCTCAAGCACCACAAACTCGATACTCAAGGGCGCATCAAGCTTTTCGCCAAAAGGCAGTTTACGGGCATACGCAGGCTCGGCAAGTGCGGGGTGGCTAATTTTGACTTGGGCATTGCTAAAATCTTCATTATTCAAGGCCAACAATTGCCCGTCATTCCAATCGACAACCGAGTGCGCATCGCCCTCAGCAAGCGCAGGATAGGGCGTTTGGCCAAGGTAGATTGGCTGCGCAGGGTCTTGAATATCCAAGATAATCACGCCTGCATCCCAATAAGAGAGATAGGCGCGTTGGCTATTGCTGCTGGCCCGAACGCTATGCAAAAAGACTCCAGGGAAGTTACCACGTGTCTGATCAGCATAATCAAGCATTTGCCAACCGGGCTTTTGATCAATACCCCAGCGGCTGAGCTTGGTTGGTTTGCTCGGCGTGCTCAAATCAACAATCCACAATTCAGCCCGATGCTCAGCCATAGGTGTTGAGCCAAACAAGTTGTTGGTTGGTGCTGCAAGCAAGGCCAAGGCTTGGCCACTTGCGTTGACGGTCAGATCAAGCTCATGCACGCCGAGGGTGGTTGCAAAACGAGCCAATTCGACAGGCTTGCTTGGATCGGTAATATCCAAAATTTGAATACCTGGCTTGGTTTCGCTGGTGCACGGCTGCATGCCCACAATTGCAATATCCTGATCGCCAATCCGCGCCACATCCATATCTTCGAGCGACACATTTTTGACCACCGGCGAGTAGCCAGCAACTTCTGGCTGGCGTGGATCGCTCACATCAATTAATGTGATGCGATTTTCGAGTTGGCATGAACCTGGCTGCATGCCCAGCAAAACCAAATCGTTGTAAAGGGTAAGATCGGCGTGACGACCCTCGATCGGCGGCTTGAGCCGCAATCCGCCAACTTGCTCAAAGTGCGGGCCGCTGATAATTGGTGTTGCGGTGGCAGCTGGACGCGGCGTTTTAGTCGGGTTTTGATTTGGACTATCTTTATCGCTGCGCGTTGGCAGCGCAGTTGGATTTTGGGCAAGCTCGGTCGCCGGTACAGGAGTGGCATTTTGGCTGGCGCAGGCAGTAATCAAGCTTAGGCAGATTGCCAAACCAAAGCAGCGTGATAGACGTTGAAACAACATTTGTTCTCCTCTCAGCATAGTGTTTATGCGTGGCTTGCTGGTTGTTGGCGCATAAATTGAAAAATCGTGCGAATGAATTTAACTGGTTCCTCGAACGGTGGGCAATGGCCGCTGCGTTCGAAGTGAATCAAGGTGGATTGCGGCAAGTGTTCGTGCAAATATTCGCCAACTTTGCCTGGGTAAAGCCAGCTTTGCGCGCCATAGCACAACAGAATTGGCACATCCATCGTTGCCAACAAATCACGATAATCACGATCAGCCATATCTTCGGCCAAGGGCAAAAGCGCTTTGGGATCGTAGTTGCGACGATAGGGCGAAGTGAACCAAGTGGCAAAGCGCAACAGCGCGCGATTGGGATGCACAACGCCCATCGCAAAACGGCGCAACACTCGGCGTTGTTGGCTTTCAAACAATTGGCGCATGCTGGTGATATGGTCGGCGGTGTAAGCCCCGAACAAACCCATGGTCCATTCTGTGCTGGTTTGCATACACGGGGTCTGATCAACTAAAACAATACTTTTGAGGTTATCGACCCCGAATTGGCGCACATATTCAAAGGTGGTCAAACCACCCATCGACCAACCAACGATTGTTGGTTTTTCAAGTTTGAGGTGCTCGATTAATTGATGCAAATCTTGGGCTAGGCGCGCAATGGTCAGCGAGCCTTGGCCTGGAGTTCGGCCATGGCCTCGCAGGTCGATGGCGATACAGCGATACCAACGGCGCAGCGCTGTGGTGATGCCAACCCAGTGCGAGCCTGCGCTCGTCCAGCCATGAATAAAGATAATTGCTGGCTTTTGGCCGCCAGTGTCAGTGTAAAAGATCGGGTTTTGATCATCGGCTAAGAAGCTTGACATAGCATCCTCCATAGTTTAGGGGTGTTTCGCGGCCAGCAAGATCGATTTGTGACGTTATTTGACACAACTGTCAGCTATACTCATCTCAAAACCAAGCGGGTCGTGATAGTAAACGCTGGGATGAGTATTAACGATTGAACTGGAGTACAAACGATGGAACAGGAAGCTTTAGTAACCCGCACCTACCGCGCTGCAATTCGCTCAGGAGATGATTATATAACGATTGAAGAGACAATTGCACTCCCTCCAACGGCTGATGATGCAGCAATCAGTCAAGCTGTCGAAACCGGCTGGCGCATCTTTCGCGCTCAACAAGCAGCGGTCGAGGCCCAAATTAATGCCTTGCGTGATGCTCACCCTGCGATCAATACGCCACGCATCGCCGACCCCGATTCGCCTGCGAGCGAAAAACAACGCTCGTACTTAGAGTATTTGATCAATACATTGGCAATTAACGATGGTCAGATGCAGGCAACCTTGCAAGAACACAATGCAAGCTACGAAACCCTGACCAAAGGCCAAGCTTCGGAAATTATCGATGGCTTGAAGCAGCAATTAGATCAAAAGCCAGCAACCAGCCAAGCGAGCGCTGCGGCTGCGGTCGCTTCTAGCCCAAGTGCCAACAGCACCAGCAACATGCTCGAATCGACGGCGAGCGAACCACCAGCCAGCACCCGCCAATTGGCAGCGCTGCAACGGGTCGCCGGTCAACAAGGCGTTGATCTGAACGCTGAAATTCGCCAACGCTTCGGCGCGCAGCAGCTCGACGATCTTTCGGTCAACGAAGCAGGTGCATTGTTGCAAGAACTGCAACAACGCAGCTTACGCCGCTAAAAGTCCTATCGCTGGCTAGCCCATACGCAAGCAAAAATAATGACTATTGGCTAGCCAAAAATTCACAATCTGCGTCTCTAACTATGGGCAACTGAGTAAGTACACTAAACCAGAGGAGTTTCAAATGAACGTTAAAGGAACCGTAAATCGAGTTGAATTGATCGGCTGGCTGGGCGGCGAACCAACCCAACGCTTTTTGCCATCGGGAGTTGGGGTTTGCGATTTCAATGTGGCGACCAAGCGCTTTGGCAGCAAAGACGAACAAGGCGAGCAAACCTTCGATACCGAATGGACGACGATCGAAGCCTGGAATGGGCTTGGCGATATTTGCCAAGATCGTTTGCACAAAGGTAGTCGGGTTCGAGTAGTTGGCAGCTTGCACACCCGCTCGTGGGAAGACAAAGACAGCGGTCAGCGCCGCTCTAAAACCGTCGTCCGCGCCGATGAAGTTTTGTTTCTCGATAGCTACGGCAACGACGAATAAGCCTAAAAGACAAAACCCTCAGCAGATTTGCTGAGGGCTTTGTTGGTTGGAGCCGCATGTCGGACTTGAACCGACGACCTACCACTTACAAGGCGGTTGCTCTACCAACTGAGCTAATGCGGCTTAACGCGAATTATTATACGCATGAATCGTGGTTTGGTCAAGATACCACAAAAGAACATAGAACATAGAGCATAGAGCATATGTCCTTAGAAGATTGAAGGTTTTAGCTCTGAATCCTAGCCCCTGCGCACTGGCCCCTCGACCCTTGAGCCAGTAGCCAAACTGCTAGAAACTTTATACAATCAGCCAACTAGCGTGTTTAGCGGAGGCAGGGTATGAAACGAACTCCTGTTGATTCATCAAATTTGGCTTCGGTTGGCTATGATGCGACAAACCAGACCTTAGAGATCGAATTTCAAAACCGCTCAATCTATCAGTATTTTGAAGTACCCGAGGATATTTATAACGAGTTGATGCAGGCCGATTCTCATGGCAGTTATTTCAACGGCTATATCCGAGGCGCTTTTATGTATCGGAAAGTTTCGCGCTAAACAGCAACAGGGCTGGCAATTGCCAGCCCTGCTTTGTTTTGGTTGACTATTTGTAGGGGTGCAGACGGATTGATCCAAACCTAGCCGTAAGCCCACCTCTTATTCACACACGATTTGATCTATTAGTGCAGACAGATTGATCCAAACCTGTCGCTATGGACAGACGGATTAATCCAAACCAAACGAAGATATTAAACATCAACTAAGCCTTTGAAAGTTGAGACTTTGGCAATGTTATCTTCTTTAGTCACGTATTCCCATGCAACAAAATTGATCATCACCAGGTAAGTGAAGTAGAGAAAGAACTTGCCATTCATTGCCTACCATAAAAGGCCAATTCTCACAACGATAATATCCTCCTACCTTCCCTAAGTACAAATATTCATACTTCTCAGTAAAAACTCCTGTTGTTGCTGCCTCACAGATCGATGATTCATCTGATGCAGATTTATCACGAGGAATAAAAATATCCTTACTTTTAGTCATAACCCATTCAACTCGAAGCCGTTTGGGAACATTTCTCTTTACTCCGGGAAATAGTGAAAGTTGTTCATCACATGACTTGTTGGAAATTTCCGAAGGCTTATTCTTCCAACTCCATAAAACAACAGCATGCTTGCCAGATCCTACTAATACCATATTTACTAATGCTGCTGCCACTGATACGTTATATTTTTTTGCTAGATTCAATGCTGTTTTATAACAAATACCATAAGTTTTCAGTTCTGGCAGGAATGTAGATTGTGGCATGAGAAGTTCCGCACCACCTAGATTACAGAGAGTTTCTTTTTCCTCTAAAGAGAAATTCCCATACCAACGTTGCCCTCCTATAAACTTTCTTGGTATAGCATCAAAGAGAATTTCCATAAGCTCATGTGCAGCGGTAAAACGTTGCCTTAGGACTGGATCTTCAGCATTAACGATTATCTGTCCCTTTTTGGGAATTAGAAGACCTTGTTGTCCTGGCAAATCATCCACCTTTGGCATGGGCATGTTAAAATATTCATAGATTTTGTTTAGATTAATTGGAGGAATATCGCTTAGTCCTGCCTTCTCTCGAAGAAATTGTGCATATTGGAGAACATCATCACGAGTTTTTATAATACCCTTTGTTTGGATAAATAATTTCCCAGGATTCATGTACATAGTTTCTTCTCCTAATAAAGAAGAATGAATATTATAATATATAATTCGAATATAAATAATTTAATTTATATATTATTCTTCATCATCTTCATCAAGATAATCTTTGACTTTATTATAAAGTTGTCGCCATTCATCAGATGTTTTTGGCTCTCTGCCTCTTCTAGGTATACTTAATAACTTTTCAACTACTCCAAATCCAAGATTATCTTCTCGGGCAAATGTTCTTAATGAACTTGAAATTACAATACCTGAGTTTTCTATTTCTCCAGTTAATTCAGATGTGCTTGTTCCTAAGGCTTTTGCAAGGTTAGTAATAATTATTACTGACACATTAGAAGCTGCACCCCTCTCAATTAGTGAAATATAATTTCTAGAAATACCAACTTGTTTTGCGAGATTTTCTTGACTAATACCTAAATCTCTACGTCGTGAATGAACTTGGAACCCGAGTTCATGTGTATTCATTGGAACCCTCCTTGGGCCTGTGATCTTCTATAAAACCGAAGTTTACCAACAAAGATTGAAGTCTCTTGATGTGGATAACAATATTATTTCCCTATGCTAAGCCATGAATTACCTCTTGTCAACTACAGTGTGCATTTTACTAACCAATTGACATTAAGAATGGCTCATGATAAATTCATGACCACTGAATGACAACTGTACTATGCAAATGAATATTCAGTATAATCAAAATCTATCTCAAAATAATTTTAGAGATAATCCAAACTTTCCCGACGAAAAGGTATTTTGATTGACAAATAAGAACATATGTTCTATTTTTGTAGGTAGTATTTCTTGATAAAGGGTTCTAATTATTCTTCATTAGTATCTGAGGACTTACAGATGGGAATGAGCGAAAACGGTAAATCTAAGGATCGTCTAATCAAATCTCTCTATATTGCTGAGAAACATAAGCATCGGTTAAGTGTTACCTCACTTAGCCATAAACTTGGCCTCTCATCAAGCACCATCAGTGGACATCTCAGTGACCTTGCGAAAGTTGACCGAAACGCTGGTCGATTAGACCCACTTGTTCAAGAAACAGTAAAGCGAGGGTATTGGCTGTTAACAGAAGCAGGACGATATCATGCGCGATATCTCTTGGGTATTAGAGAGGAAGACGAAGCTAACCTATTACAAGGAATTCCCTACCGTGGCCTCATTGCAGCCGGGCCTGCAATCCTAGTTGAAGAGCCTGAGAATAGTTACTTACAAATTGATCACCTTAACCCTGAGACTCATTTTGCACTCCAAGTTCGTGGTACAAGCATGATTGGCTATCACATTTGTGATGGCGATATCGTCATTATGCGTAAAGTAGATTTATTCGACCACGTGTCTGATGGACAAATTGTCGCAGTATTAGTACCTGAAGGTACTGATGTAGAAGTACCTGACTGGCATAGACGGTTGGAAAGTGCATTAAATAGCTCAGAAAGTGCTCACATACCAGCTCTGGATCATATTACTCTCAAGCAAATGGATCAACAATTGAACTGTCTCCGCGGCTCACAAGGAACTATTAAACCACCAGCGATGCAGATTATTGGCGTTATGACAGAGTTACGGCGACAATCCATTAAATAGCAGCAGGTATTGATTTAGAGTCTGAAGGTAGAAAATATACAGTTGAATAACGATGGATAAGAACTCTTAGCCCTGAAAGGAATTTTAATTATGCCGAAGAGCACACAAAAGCCAGGCCAGAAACCAGCAAAACCAGGTGAATATGTCGAACGAGGACCTCGTGGCGGCGAGGTTCCTAACCCTCGGCGTGTGACTATTGAACCTGGTGATAATCCTCTACCACCAACTCAAAAACCTGGACGAACATGGGAAAGAGAGGGCCCTCCAAAATCCTAAAACATATCAATTTCGTTCGATAACAGTAAGGAACAACATATTGGCTGAGCGAGATAATTTTGATTAGTATTAGCCATTGTAAATATATCTATGTACTATTAAATATCTTATTCAGCCTTTTTTAGCTCAAAGGAGACATCTTGAATTCACACGATAGTAACACTTCATATCAACCACCAATCGATTGGACAGTTGATGCAAAAGGTATTCTTGATAGTCGTCGTTTGCCTGATGAAGCCTTCACCAAAATGTGGGATACGATTATCCTGAAACAGGAATCCAAAACTCGTCTGCTCTGTCAGGCATTACTCAACTTCACTCTTCGAGCAAAAGTTGACCGCTCTATTGCTCCACTGCATGGAATTATTCTTCTTGTTGGGCCTCCTGGTACAGGGAAGACTTCACTTGCCCGTGGCTTAGCTTCTCGTATTGCAGAGGCCTTTCCAAAAGACGCCTATCGATATATTGAGGTTGAACCTCATGCACTAGCAAGTTCAGCTTTAGGAAAGAGTCAAAAAGCTGTGACTGAATTGCTTGGGGAAACGATAGCAGAGCAAGCTTCATTAGGTCCTTTAATCGTGCTGCTTGATGAGGTGGAAACACTAGCCGCCGATCGTAGTAAGCTCAGTTTGCAAGCTAATCCCGTTGATGTACACAGAGCTACTGATGCAGTATTGGCCCAACTAGATCAATTAGCTATGCGTTATCCAAAGATGTTGTTTATTGCCACCAGTAATTTTCCTCAGGCGATAGATACTGCATTCCTGTCCCGTGCCGACCTTATTCTTAACATTGACCGTCCAGATCAAGAAGCTCGTAGGGAAATTCTACAGTCCACATTGCATGGTTTAGCAAATACCTACCCTCCTATTGGGAGACTCGTAAATGATCAGAAATTCAATGCACTTGTTGCACTTTGCGATGGTTTGGATGGGAGACAGATTAGGAAAATGGTAATAAGTGCATGTGCATTCAATCGCAGTACAGCTTTAGATCCGAGCCAACTAACCATTGAAAACTTGATTGCTGCGGCTAAGGAAGTGAAGGAAAATAGTCTCCAGAATAAGGAGTTGACCGCATGACTGTCATGATGCGCAGAATCATTGCCACACCAGCGCGTTCTGCATCGGATGCTTGGGGCATCGTTATTGAACTTCTTGCTGCTGAAAACAGTAATCCCGCAAGAAAAGAATTGGCTGCTGTAGCGAATATCGCTAGCCTCATAATTGCAGATGAGGCAACAAAGTCATCACCGATTATTGTTTATGGATCTGGTCCTCGTATACGGATATATTGTCTGTACGATGATGATGCAATAGAGGGTGATCAGGCAAAAGAGAGCCCTTTCGCTTTTAATCCAACCGAAGGAAACTGGCAGTTATCACTTCCCTGCCAAACTGATGATCTGGAGTGGGTGCACGCTGCCTTAAAAAAGCACTCTACCCGTATAACAGCACGCGATATGCTTAGTCCTCTTGTGGAAGAAGATACCACGAGTTCTTCTAAGAGTCAGTCAACAGGTGATATTAATATGGAGGCATTCTTTCGACCATGAGTACTGCTGTTCGAGTAAACACTTATACCCAGTCCGTCACCTACGTGACAGACAAGATGCTTACCTCTATCAAGAATATTATCCGTTGGAGTGGTCTGAGTCCTGAGAAATTTACTAGTCAGTGGGATACACTAGAACGGGGAATCAAAGCATGGTTGAACTCCGAGCATCTCCAACAAGTACACTTGGAGGTATATAACCCTACTACTAATAAATTAATCGGTCGTTGGGATTTTGAGATTTACTACGGTTTTTCTGGCGATGGTGCCTTCTGGGTTGATCCCGACGCGATCAAGTACCATATCCAGAAGTCTGGGGCATGGCCAAGCACTTGTTCTTACCAGATTATTGTAACAAATAAACCAGGTAGGCCTGATGTAGTTGGCTGGTCTAATGCTACATTGCGTTCAACAGATGGGTTCATAAGACAAAGTATTGGAACGGCTATCGATGGAAGTGGTTTATCTACTGGCACTACCTACTGGAGAAAGGCATAGTCAATGCTTACGGTTCAAGAAGCATTCAAGAAATTCCGCAGTCGGCTGGAACTTACAGAACGAAACCAGAAAGATGCTTCAAGGCGGCAAAAGGATATTCGGGAGGTAATGAATACAGCCTTCTCCATTGATCGTGATTTCCTCACTGGTTCTTACGCGCGTTGGACGAAGGTCAAGCCACTGAAAGATGTTGATATATTCTGTGTTCTTTCCGAAAACGAGAAACATTATCGAGATAAGCACCCCTCAGTCCTTCTCGCTGATGTTGAGAAGGTTTTAGTGAATAAGTATGGTCAATCTAATGTCTCTTGCCAGCGCCGTTCTGTCTTAGTATCCTTTGGAATCCAAGAAGTTAATGGTGATACAGATGGGCTTGTTATGAGCTTTGATGTAGTACCAGCCTTCGTTAAAGGTGATCACTATGAGATTCCTGATACATCCACATCATCTGGTTGGACAGCGACTGATCCAGAAATACATGCAAGAAAAGCTGTAGAATCTCAAAAAGCATATTCTGGTGAATGGAAAGGTCTTGTCCGCATGATGAAATCTTGGAATCGTTACAATAATAAACCTATCAAACCCTCCTTCCTCATTGAAGTTATAGCTCTCGAAGCTTTAAATCCACCGTTTGGAGGCACATATAGTCGGGAAATGCAGGCTTTCTTTGCTACACTTGCCACAAGAATCAATGAAAATTGGCCTGATCCCGCAGGATTAGGGCCTGATGTCAGCGATAGCATGACGCAAGAGATGCGTCGTGGAGCAAGAGAGGCATTGCTCACTGCCGAACGACAAGCAGCCAATGCTATTAAATTTGAGAGGTCAAATCAAAACGGTGCAGCTCTCCGTGCCTGGCGCGATCTGCTTGGTCCACGATTTCCATTGTCATAAATGATTAGGAGGTAGGTAGTGGCAAATCAGGTTGCAGCACGATTAAGTGGCGATGATTATCAACATCTCTATGCTTGGTGGATCGTTCTCCAACTGCGTATGCCCCAAACGAAAGTTCGGCTAGTAGCTGTTGAGGATGAGTTAGCGGCATCGGTTGATGATGTTACGATTCTTCATGAACTTGATGCCGATATACCAGATAAGTTCTACCAACTGAAATACCATGTAGACCAAAGGGATGTTTACTCAACGAAATATTTTATAAGCCATAAACCTGGGTCTACCAGCTTCCTTCAAAAGTTTTGGGATAGCTGGAGACAATTAACCACACAAGATCCTGAGCGTAAAGTCGAAATTTATTTGGTAAGCAATTGGACATGGGATAGTAATGATAAACTCAAGAACTGTATTAGTGGCCAAGATAATAGTTTTACAGAGGATTTTTTTGAAGCATCTGTGAAATCTGATATAGGAAAACTAAGAGAAAGCTGGAAAAAGCACATAGATGCAGATGAAACTACATTCAAATCATTCATTCGATGCTTACGCTTGAGGCTTGGATATGATTCTACCAAAGAGTTGGAAGAACGTGTATCAGAACGTATGGATAACCTTGGACTCAAATCTGATATCAATGCATTATTTGTTGCAATTGGTATTATTAAAGATTGGATAAAGAATAAAGTACAAAGGATTGATATTCAGGAACTTGATTCGATATTAAGAAAACACGATTTACTTAAGTCTTTAGATTCAGAAAAATGTATCACAATATATTTGATGACCATCAAAAACCAGGAATTTGATCTTCCACCCGATCACCGTATTGATTGGCGTCACCACTTCGTAGGAACTCATAATAGAGGACATCAACTAAATGACCCAAATAATTGGAATAGCTTGTTACTTCCGGAGCTTCAGGATTTAGAAGAAAAAATCAATATGAGTAAATTTCGATTAATAAAAGCTAGAGGCTTAGCACGGTTATCAGTTTGGTTCGCGTTCGGATATACTTTCTCTGAAATGGTAAGATACACGATCGAGATTGATCAGCAAGAAAAATTATGGCGAACAAGCGCCAAACCCAACCCAGATTTTATATTAAACAGTACCAATAATCAATCTCCACATTTAGGAGAACCATTAGGATTTGTTTCATCATCAGTTGCTGTGGGAATCAGCATTACTGGACCAATTGAGGATGATGTAAGGACGTATATTGCAGAAAGCAACGAAAAAGTTTCGGCATTACTCTTTTTGCGACCTAATCATGAATTGGGTCGAGATTGCTTTCAGAGTGCAGGTGATGTGGTCGCTTTTGCAGATCAGGCAAAAATTCATATGCGTAACTTTTGCAAATATTGGAAGGCAAAAAAATTGCTTTTATTTTACTACGGGCCACTTAGTGGGGCTTGCTTTTTAGGCCATAAACTTAATGCAGTCTGTTCAGAAATTCAAATAATGGAAAATCAACAACCAGGCTATGCCACATCCTTTCTGTTTACTTTAGAGCGTTGATTATTGATGGGATAAATAAAACCCTATGATACATATAGAGATCGTATCATAGGGTTTTATTTATGTGGAAAACCTAGCTTGTATTTGATTGTAGGGGTGCAGACGAATTGATCCAAACCAACCAATAAGCTCCTCCTTTATTGACCAAGCAGATTGAGCCTATTCTAGTCTTTATAGGTGTGAAGAGGCATTAGATTTCTGCCTCTTTGATCTCTACAATGACTTGAATCCTTTCTCCTGGAGATGCTTGAACCGTGACATGTCTATGATCTACAATGTCATCGGAGTTCTTCCAGATAGCGGATACTGGTACTCCCAAGAACTGCATCAACGCCTCTAATTCCGGTACATTGATAGCCGCTGCACCCTTCTCAATGGCCGTGTAGCGCCGCCGCGAAGTTGATATGTGTTGCGCGCATTCAGACACAGTACGCTTCTGGGTCTGCCTCGCCAAGCTTAGAATGCGCCCTATTTCGGTATTTCGTTCTTGAAAGATATCAGCAGGATTCTTTGTATTCATACTACCCTCAAGCTAAGCCATTGCCTTGCTAAGACATACCTATCATTCACCATGGCAGTATTGCCCAAGAATATGCCGCTTTTCCATTATCATTGATGCGTTTTTATGCCATTGTAGTGGTATAAAACCCCTCTGCCAACACAAGTGATCGGTATGTCTTACTCACCTATTGACTTAGTGTGCTACCCTCGGCGTTGACTTGACAGATAGGGCATAGTAGGTAATATGAGACAAAATGTAACAGAGGTGATTCATCATGTCTCAAAATAAGACCTTATCTTACCACCCACCATAGTCCTAAATTCGATTCTATCCACATCTAAACGATACACCGTACTCCCCTCGTAGGTCAATCTTTGACGGAGATTTTATGCCGACCCGGAAAGTTCGTAACCGAGAGGGCAATATTATTGGTGCCTTCCCCAGCCTGAAAAACGGTCATACTGTCCACTACGAATCAACGATTGAGCGCGACCTTCTCTTCTTCCTCGAATTTGATCAAACTGTCCTTCGGTATGAACTACAGCCAATGGTGATTACCGGGCCAGACTCAGAAGGTAAACAGAGATCCTACACCCCTGACGTACTGATTACGCGCAAGTCAGGCAGAGAGCTGATTGAATGCAAGCCAGCCTCTCGGCTGGAGGATGATCACACCAAGCGCCAAATCGCTCTTGGTGTAACCTGGTGCGAGGCAAACGACTGCGACTACATTGTCATAACCGACGCTGACCTTCGAGTTGGCAGTCAGCTCGCTAACCTGAAGCTCTTGTGGCGGTATGCCCGCATGGCTCCGCCATTATTCATTGTAGAGCATATTCGTCAGCTCCTCTTTCAAATCCCTGAGGGTAAATCTCTATCAGCGCTTGCTCAACGTCTGCTGGATGGGGGAGTAAGCCCTACTCCCGTAGCTACGATATACCACTTGATTTTTCATCACATCCTTGCTGCTGATATTCACCAAGCTCTATCGCCTCAAAGTCTTATCACCTTGGCTTCGCCATCATAGGAGGATTTATGGCACGCATGCGGTTTCGAGTAGGCACGCGGTATCTGTTTAAAGAGCAGGTTTATCGGGTTGTACAGATGCTCGTCAACAACCAATTATTGATTGAAAATCAGAGTTTCGGAGGACAGTCCACCATCGCCTATGATGAACTGGTGGCACTATGGAAGGCTGGGGAATTGGTGTTTGAGGTTCCTTCGCCAATTGCGCGTCATCATTCCAAGAAACCTCTAGCAACGGAGTATACCCACGAGAGCTTTAGCCAGTTACCGAAAGCTTGGCGTGAAGAAGCTTGGAGACGCTACCAGCTACTCCTCCCCTTGCTGAAGAGACCAGAGGCCGAGCGTACCCGCGTGAACATCCAAGCATATACAGCTACATTGAATCCCACTGAACAGGAAAGTGCTACAAAGAGCCGAGGATTGGGAACAGCAATTAGTCCTCAAAGCATCGAGAGGTGGCTTCGACTATTTGAGCAAAGTGGCTATGATTTGAGAGCTTTGGTGCCCCGATTCCATCGAAGTTCTCGAAAGGGTGAGTCACGGCTGAATGCCGAGGTCAACGATATTATCCAGCAAGCCCTAACGGAATGCTCCATAAATCGACAGCATCGTACTGTTGATGATGTATATCTGAAGGTAGTAAACCTCATCGCTGAAGCCAATCGAACACGTCCTAAAACAGAGCAGTTGAAGCACCCTCATCCAAAAACGGTATATCGCCGAATTAAGGCTTATGATCCTTCGCTTATTCATAGGCGATTATCGCGTGTAGAAGCTCAAGCCGATGCAACCGTGACTGGCGGAGTTACGGTGAGCCGTATCCTGGAACGTGTTGAGATTGATCATACTCTGCTTGATATCTTGCTTGTTGATGAAGAAGACGGGTTAGTAATCGGACGACCGACCCTCACCTTTGCTCTTGATGTGTATAGCGGCATGCCCTTTGGTTTTTACATCGGATTTGAACCTCCCAGTTACTACACTGTCGCTAGCTGCTTACTTCATGGAATATTGCCTAAACCGGATGTTTGCAAGTTATATGATACTGCTCATCAATGGCCCGTATATGGATTAGCTGAAACATTGATTATAGATAACGCTAAGGAGCTTATTGGTCGTGACCTGGAAGAAGCCTGTGGTCAGTTAGGTATTATTCTAGAGAGAATGCCAGTACGCACACCTTGGTTCAAGGCAGCAGTAGAGCGATACTTCAAGACTCAAAACACAGGATTACTTCATCTTTTGCCAGGGACAACATTCTCTAATGTTCTCATGAAAGGTGATTACAATGCGGGTGGAGAAGCATGTCTGTCACTGGCAGCCTTTCTGAAGATCCTTCACATCTTTCTCTTGGATATCTATGCGCAGCGATGGAATAGCAGTAAGAAAGCAGTGCCCGCCAAACTATGGGAAGAGGGAATGCTCAGCGGTATTCTCCCATCCTTACACACTAGCGCTGAGGAAACACGTATCCTGCTAATGCGAACAGAGACTCGTGTGATTCAGCGCAGCGGGATCGAATTTGAATGTCTTTACTATCGTAATCTTGAATTAGCACGTCTGCGTTCTCTCCTCCCGAAAAACGAACGGAGGGTCAAAATTAAATTTGATCCATCTGACATTAGCACTATCTATGTAATCGATCCAATCACAGGCAGCTCAATTCCTGTACCCGCTGCAAATCAGGAATATACAAAAGGTCTTTCATTATGGAAGCACAGAATCATTAAGAATTTTACTCTCGCAGAGAAGAATGAGGTTGACATCGAGGGTCTGGCTGCGGCAAAAGCCAAAATTCAAAAAATTGTCGCTGATGAGTACATAAATAGCCGCCGTAACAAGGGGCGAAAAACCGCAGCACGATATTTGGACATTGGAACCTCACCTGTGGTAGGCGCGATCTCTCCTGATCAACCTACACTTCCAGTCATAAATCATAAAGACCTCCCACCTATTCCTCAAGATCCTCCCCAGGCTTCGGTAGCTGCTGATGCTAATCCTTCAGCATCAACAGCTACCGACCTATCCGCGATTTTTGGGGAGGGTTTAGATCTTGACATGACGGGATGGAGCGGTGACTACAATCTTCTTAGCAACAAGTGAGGCAACAATGACTGCATATAAGCCACTTCCAGATCTTTCGCACGATGAAATCCTATTGTTACCTGCTGAGCAAAGGCTACCTTATGTTGAGGGTGTTCGCGTTAACTATCCCCGCTGGAATACTTTGCTTCAACTCATCGAAGAGTGCCACAATACACAGCCATATAGTGCTGAACCTCCCTGTATACTGATCGTCGGTCCAACCGGAGCAGGAAAAACAAAGCTGCATGAGTCTTATAGGCAGCGCTATAAGTCGATTACAACAGAGTTTGGAAGAATTATCCCTATCCTATGTGGTGAAATACCTGCATACGCGACTATCTCCTCTTTATTAACGGCACTTCTCACCGGACTAGGAGATCCACGTCCTGATCGAGGGACTATTGATGGAAAAACAATTCGATTAAAGAATCTAATTCGTGATTGCCAAGTTCAACTTTTTATCCTTGATGAAGTTCAGCACTTCATTGATCGGGATAACAAGAAAATTCTTCTTAACGTGAGTAATTGGCTCAAAGCTCTGATCAAAGACACGAAGGTCGCCTGCATACTTGTCGGACTGGAGGGAGAGGCAAACAAGGTTGTTGACGCAAATCCTCAACTCGCCCGACTCTTCGGCGATTCTCATTTGCTAGCCCCATTTCAATGGGACATTGACCAGCGAAACACAATCGCTGAGTTCATCAAATTTCTAACTCAGTTGCAAATGTTATTGCCGCTCCGTGAGGCAACAAAGTCAGATCTACACACATTCAATGTTGCCCTTCGATGCTTTTTGGCGAGCGAAGGACTTATGGCCCATCTTATGAAACTTATTCGAGGTGCAACAGCAATGGCTCTTATAGATGGTCAAGAGTACCTTACACTAGAATACTTATCCCAAGCTTTCTTGAAATACTTAGCACCGGATCGACGCAATATTAAGAATCCATTTACTGCTAATATGCCAGAGATGCCAAGAAAGAAATCAGATACACCATCAGTGGGAGAGGCTGCAACCAATAATCGTGCAAGTAAAAGGAAGCCTTCAGACCCTACGTTGGGCGATGTCATCAGGAGCTAAGAATGCTTATTAATCGCCTGAAACCATACAGTCTGGAAAGTCTATCAGGCTATATGGAGAGGTTGCGAAGGGTAAACTATTATGAAGAAAGACTTTGGTACCTTGACTTCTTTCCCTCATCTTTGAGAGAACCGTTAGATCACCTTAAGCAACCGAAAAATTATGAGATCCTATCAGAATTAACTGGGTTGTCTCCGATCCAAATCTACAGGATGACTGTTCATAGGTTCTGTGAGATGTATAACCCTCGACATTTTGAGCAAAGAATAGTCGATAGAGAACGATCTTTTTGGAATCAGGGTGGTTTGAATGCATTTATTCATGGATCGAACACCTGGAAAATATGTCCTTGGTGTTGGGCTAAACACCAGACGCTATTCATACCATGGTCAGCACGTCCGGTTACAACCTGTTTCACTCATGAGGTGCTCCTGGTCGATACTTGCTCAACCTGTCGGGAGCCACTTCAGATAAATCTTGTAGAAGGCAAGTGCAAAAGTTGTGCTACTCCCCTCGGCGAATTGCCCGTAATCTCCATCAGAGAGCATAAAAATAGTCTGCAACTGCAACATGTAGTATGGGGAGCTTTAGGCTTCGCACCCTCTTATCCAGTGGGAGAGTTGGCTGAAGATCATCCTTTCCTTATCGCGCCTCAATCGCACATCATACAGTTCTTATGGAGAGGGTATAATTTAATGCACATATATGATAGGCATAGCCCTCTATTGAACCAGTCGCAACTTCTTACAGGTACTCATTGGGAGTTTCCTCCACAGAATATCCGTACTGCTTCGATTGCAGAGGTTCATGGTGCTCTAACTGCAATGTGTCAGCTTTTGTACGGTTGGCCTCAATCTTGGTACGATTTGCTAGAACGCATCCTCAATGCTGATGATAGCAGAATCTCTAACTCTTTCCCAGCCGTACTAATGAAACGTTTCAGAGGAGATGACTGGATATGGCTGCGCAAGAGCTGGGCGGATTTTGTGAGCCAAAATATGTATGATAATCCTGCCATGGTGCCGTGGCTCCGCTACTACCGTGCAATACAGCACGAGACTTCAACCTATAACCCTCCACTGTTATCACAAAAAGAGGCAGCGAAGATGTTAGGAGTAGCAGAGCTACGGCTCAAAAAGTTTGTTGAGCAGGGGATGCTCGTAGCCACTGCCAAACCAGAAAAACCAGAGCGATATATTTGGCAACTCATTGACGCAGGAAGCGTTGAAAAACTGCGAATTGAGCGTTCGCAATATTTCACACTGTATCAGGTGGCTGAGTACATTGGTCTTAGCAAACGGCATGTCGTTGCGCTGGTTGCAGCTGGAATCATTGAGGCAACCCATGGGCCACTTGTTGACAACCAATCTACATGGGAATTCGACGTTAGGGATATTGATACTGCTATGAAAAGACTATTGGAGCATATTCCTGTACAACTTCCTACACGTAACCGTAATTCTAATAAAATAACTGACTTTCAACGCGGACAGCGCTCCATGACATTATATAACTTAGGGTTACCTCGACTCATTCTTGATATTTATCAGGGCATACTACCTGCATTCCGTGCCATCGATGAGCTGAGGTTTGATATCCTATGGTTTCATACTATCGACTTCTCACAGTACCAATCGGACTATCGAAATACTTGCTCAGGAAGTCTGTCGGTTAATACGGTATGTGAGCGCTTAAACTGCAAACCAACAACGCTACGCCGATTATATGCAACAGGTTTACTAGTACCAATTACAGATCAGACTGATACATTAACTATTAGACATCTTTATGCCGAGAACGATATAGCTATATTCCTTGCAAACTATATTGATTCACGTCAAGCAGCTGAACTACTTAGTATTTCTCAAATAACTATTCAGAGTTGGGTACGCATAGGTCGATTAGTTGCGGTAACAGGGCCGGATATTGATGGAAGTCATGCTTACCGTTTTGACAGGGCGTCCTTAGTCCAATGGCGTTTTGAGCGCCTAACCTTTGGCGAAGCCATGAAGGTTCTACACATCAGTAAGGCCACGTTGCACCGCTGGGTAGCAAGTGGAAAATTACATCATATTGACGATATGGGAGGAAAACAGCGATGGTTCTGGAAAAAAGATATTTTGGAACTGGTGAATAAGTAAAACTTTATACTATTGAATTCGGTATACTTATCTTAGGATGGATATACCGAATTCAATAGTAATTAACTTCAATATCAATCACTTTCATGGATTAAACTTTCATTACTGTATATTGATCGTATCAATTTTCTTTGGCCATTATCGTTAATCATACTAAATAAACCTTGATATGAATATGGAAGATCTAGAACCATTTTTGTATGGATTATAGAAGTATTTGGTATATCCTTCGTAGTATATCTATAGATAATAGGATGTATTTCCTTTGGAATCGGTCCAAGAATATGAGTATCAAGTAGTGTATACCACTGATGATAAATTTGATTGGAATAAATACTATCAATAATGACCCGAAATCCAAAATTTGGGGCAAATGTAATAAGCATTTTTATCCATTCGTTGAGAGTATCTTCTCCTATACAGAGACTGAGTAAGGGAATATCTGTGAGGTAAATAACGATAAGAGGTAAATCATCTTCTGGATAGTCTTTCCATGAAATAATATTCAACTGTTCAAATAACTTTATACGATTAAGAATTTCCTGATAAATTAATCCAATAGATTTCTCAAAATCTGTAATAGTCGAAGCATAATAATAAGTGTAAGAACTATTCTTTAGTTGCATAAAATCAAGGTTTTTTAAATCGATAATAATAAATTGAATTTCTTTAGAAGATCTATTGAGTATTAACGATAAAATTCCTGTATTAACTACAGTGGTTTTCCCATATCGCTTAGGCCCAAAGATACCAATACTATGGGTTGTTAATAGATTAGCACAAGCTAAATGGAAGGATAGTCTGTCATCATCTACTTCATCTATATACCATCCTAATGGAAAAGGATATGAAGTTAGGGTATCTGATGGAAGTACATCTAATGCCATATCAAATGATGGAGAGGTAAGAGGAATTTTTTGAGGCTGAAAAGATGTTGTTTGTACAATAGTTGGTAAACTATCAGTATCTCCTTGAGTTGATCTATCACTATCATACCAAGCGTCAGTCATTCGCTGAGGTATATCACGAAGAACCTTCCAGACATGGTGCGTTCTATCTGGATACCTCCAAAGGTACATTAACCCAATGAGTGTCCATATGATAACGAGATCTCCAATATAGCTCCATATAAATTCCAGCATAATACCTCGGATGCGACTCAGAGACTATATATATTTGCATAGGATTATTATCTATCCTGAGTATCTCAGTATACCATTAAGTCGTACTAATAGATCTATAGAATCACACCTATGAGTTCTGTATCTCGTACTATGTAGTTCATACAATGTTGTTCATGATAAACGGTGTAGAACTACGAAAACAATTTGGCCGCCGTATCCGATATTTACGACGTCTTAATGATCTTACACAAAACCAACTTGCAGAAAGAACGAACTACTCAACGGAATATATTAGTCGGATTGAACGAGGAATTGGAAATCCTTCTTTTGACACGATCGCAGCTTTAGCTACAGCGCTTGACGTTGAAGCAAGTACACTATTTATGTTTCCTCCCAATGTTTAGCCCCAGCTTGTAAAATATTCTTGGTTTAACGAGACAAGCACCATCTATCTGGTCTAATGAATCATAAAACCTTATTCATCATTAATCATACTGCTAGCAATAATTATTCATATTATCAACGTACTAAATTAGAGTCAGATATTGCATAATAATCAAAAAAATAAATATGCGCGTATCAACTTCTATACGCGCATATTTATTTTTTATTATTTTATATTACCTGTATTCATGATAAAATAAATAGTATCAAGCTATTTAAATATTCAACTTAATTTGAGATGATTCATCTGGCCGATTAGACTTTTTTTTGGCTTTTTGCGTTGTTGGTGAACTAGAAATAGGATTATAAAGTTTAATAAAATCCATTACTACATTTTCAGCTGTATTCTGAATATGGGCTAGAGTTGTTGCACTACTAGGCATAACGTTTGATATAATTCTCATCGCTGGTATGGTCTTTCCTCTAGCTCTATACAAACGGCTTTGAACAAGGTATTCCACCCCCTCTCGATGAGTTCTATCTATACCTATGAAACGAGCATCATTTGGTAAAGAGTAGGCAAAGACATTTAGATCACCAACAGAATTTAAGTCTATTCCAGCATCAAACAATCTAGTTCTTAGGGTTCCATAAGTACTAATATGCGCAGCAAATCGACCAATAACGCCGTGACGATCATTAGTTTGACCTATATATAATGCTTTATGGGTATTAGAATAAATTATATATATATAGGCGCGTCCAATACCCATAAAGCAGTCGTTAAGCCTCAGTAGAATTGAACTCATTGATTACATTTCCTTAATCGCTTGGGAGAGACTCTCCTAACTCTCTGCACATATTTGCAAGAAATTCGGTAGTTACTCGTCGAAAATGCTCCAAGACATTTTCGACTTCTGCTATGTCATAACGTGAATTTTTTTGTACAAACTTCTCAGATCCAGCCAACTGTAAAAGAAATAGATTTATTACTGTTATTAGGGCAGTATTATTTTTATTATTCTCATAAACAAGCCGAGTAAATCGGTGTAATCTGTTGATTCGCACACAAGAACCCTTGGTTGCATCATAGTATGGTTCCCATAATACATTATCCGTAGTGAAGTTCACTAAGAAAATACGATCCCCCTCTTCAGCTTCTGGCCCTGCTATAACTGCTTTGACTTGTTCCTGAAGTATATGCTCTATAGCTTCATCATTCTGCAAACTAGGCTGATCTATTTCTTCGCTTTGAGCAACCATTTCGAGAACTTTTCTCTTTTGAGTCTCGAGGATTTCTAGCTCTCTGCGCTCTGCTTCAGCATAATCAGACTCCGTTTCAGATACACCTGGCAATTCTTCTGGCATATCGACTTGTTGGGCTAGCGCATTAGAATGGACTAACGTATTCTGTCCTGCACGACGATTTATTACGGCTTTAGCATGATTCCAAGCTTGTTTACTTTTTCGCTTATATTCATAAGATAGATCATCAAGCATCTTTTGTGCTTCATCTGATAAGTGAATCTGTGATTTTTTGACATCAATATTAAATGCTTCATCGGCAGAATCATCAATAAGTATTCTTCCACGGAAAGAATAAAAATCTTGATCCCTTGGAATTATACCGAATGTTTCAGCCCACGAAAGAAGCCTTTCATTTCTATAAACATAGAAGCCATAATTTCCAGCCCCAATATTATATTTATCTCTGATTTTTTTAGCACTTCCAGGAGTATCAACATCAAATGATGGAGGATGAGGAAGTTGTGTTACCTCAATTATGGCATCAACATCACTATAAGTATCTATCTTCATCGTATCAGGATGCTGTATCCAGCATGTAGATAAACCATCCCATTCATGTTCGTCTAGATTACCATGTTGATCTGCTTCGTTCGTAAATAGCACATCAAATGGTTGGCATTCTACATTATTTACTTCAATCTTAAGATTTTGTTTGCTCATCATATAAAAATAGATTGCACCAATTTTCATACGTAACTCTTCAAGTGTTGACTTAATACTTGGATGATTATTCTTACGAATTTGTGTGATTCTAATGATAGATCCACTTACTCCGGAAAGATATTTATTAATAAGAATATGGTCTTCATCAGTTAATACTGCTTCTTCTGCACCATACGTATCTCTACGTTGAATCTCGGGAAGAGAAACTACAAATTTAGAGAAATTATACCCATCTTTTGATGAAATAAGTTCAAGTACTTCACCTTGAGAAAAAGAAGCTGATTTAAGACCTAATCCAAACTTAGATAAACTTTTAGGTTCATATTCGTCCGATGGAGAGCCGAGAGTAAGAGCTTTCAGAATTCCGTCTTCATCCATTCCTTCCCCATCGTCAATAATTAGATATTCTTTTACATTATTCTGACGTGTATCAGGAGCATCTTTTTCACGTTCAATTCTAATATAAATGTTCTTAGCCTTAGCACTTACAGCGTTATCAACAATATCGCAGATAGCGCTAGAGGGAGTATAACCAATTCGACTTAGCCCATTAACAACACGTGCGGCATCCATCGGGATTGAAATAAAGCTCATAGCGAATCCCTCTTAGTATATAAATGATCCAATTAATGAAGAGCACAAATGTTACAACCTGGATCATCATCTTCTTCATCAAAAACAACTTTATTGAGCTCATATAGAGTAATACCTGGCCGTCGTCGACGTTCCTCTTCCAAACGTTTTATGTGATCAGCGCGAACTTGTGCTAATCTTTCAGGTTGCTCTAACTCGACTAAACTTTCTCGTTGTCGCCATGTAAAGCGTTCACCCCCATTCTCAGTCTCATATTTTTTAGATTCTTCATAGAGATCTGGATGTCTATCTTTAAGTCCAACCCATTCGCCAGTTCGCTGAAAGAAACAGAAATAGCATCCACTACGTTGTCTCCATTCATAATAAGTGGGCATTCCTAGCCCACTCTCAGCGAGTATACGCTCAACATCTCGAAGACCCAATCCATGATCTTTAAAGGGATATAAAGCTTGAATATTAGATTTAGTAGAGATATAACCACTCCGATTCTCATCACCACGAATACCAATATAGCTCCAAACTTTATCATTACCAACATAGGCTTCGAACGGCTCGATCTTAAGTTTACGCGTACACCAACGAACTTGGCCCGATGGGAGCATACCGTTGTACATAGTCAACCAGTGATCAAATCCTCTATCTGGATTCAACCGAATGATTGGGCGCTGAAGGTATGCTTCTAGCCGATCTAAGTATTCATATGTTTCTTTCAGTTCTTTATGAGTATCACAAAAAACATACTCAAGTTGGGGAATATGGTCACGCAGATAGATGGCTAGAGCAGTACTATCCTTACCTCCGCTTAGACTAACAATATGTCTACCAGGAAGTTCTGACCACTGACTAAATGTTGTTGGCATTACCATAATATCTATTCCTTTATGTGATCAAGGAGTGGATTAAGAAGCATTGATAACACTCTTACTTGTTGTGCGGGCACTAGCATCGGATAGTTATTAAGAACATCCATAATGCGTTGATGAACTTCATCAATAAGATCATCTTCTGCACTAGTATGGATGACCATACTTCGTTCTCCTTGATAATTTGTTAACCCAATGCGTAAAACTGTTGATGCCGATTCTTGGGGAGCTATTGCGACTGCAAGATGTTCTGCATCTTGAAAGCGACGACCAAGATCCATAATTTGAGCAGTAAAAGAATTTATATCGTTATCATTCCATGAGGTAGTAGGCTTGCGTATTAAGAGTGCGCCAATGCTTTCAACCCATCCTGCATCGTTACTGCCATTTTCGACACGAACACCAAAGGCACGTAACTGTATGTCTGATGTGACTCCAGAAATAAAACGATATCGTTCGGCAAGTTCCTCACGAAGTAGCATAAAGCTTTCTTGTTGAGTCTTAAAAGCTTTACGAATATCATTTACTAGATTCTGAACCAAGTTCGGATATGCGTCTTGAATCTCTACTAGATATTCTCTTAATGAGGTTATAAAGGTATCAACATGTTTTGGATCTTCATTACCAGCAATAAATGGTGGAAGATTACAAGCTTGTGGCAACAGATAAAACAGGAGTTGATCGGGCGTTTGTGCTGCCAATATTGCTTTCCTAACAGCTTTTGCTTGATCGCTAATTGTGTGAGTATTTTGACTAAACTCAGGAAGTTTAGCTATGAATCGCATTAACGGAGTTGCCGCATCATTAATCAGAGGAATAGACCCATTTAGAGCCTTTTTCGGTGCCAATGCATGTATAATGCGTTCATAAATTGTGAGCCGACTTCCTCGAATTCGGCTGAGTCTCAATGAAAAATGTCCCGGCTGCCTTAGTAAGCGCTCAAAAACCGCGATACTGGGTACCTGTACATAGTTGCCATTTTCATACAGAACCATCTCACCAGCATTGGAAAGATATGCAGCAATAAACAATAAGGGAATTAAGCCAGCTTTCACACCATATGGAGGTTTCTCCAGTAGTGCATAAAGTGTTTCTAGGTCAATTGGTGCATCAGCAGTTCGATCAAAAAATCTATGAATAGCATCCCAAACTGGACGAAGATTAGTCGAATTAGTAGCATTAGGCTCAGCAATAATCCATTGACCATTTTCATCCTGACGATGTAGACCACTGTTGAGAAATACACTTTCATATATAGCACGCTCAGGTGGATATCCAATTAGACCAACGCGCTCAATATGGCCATAATCAAGCATAGCTTCTACAAGATTTCGCCGTGCTTTTGCACCCATGGCAGTAAGTTGACGCCGATTGATCAACTCATTCCAAATCCGTGGAGTCAATGAAAATACTTCATCACAAATATTTGATAAGAGTGCATCTACATCACGCATATTATTAATAGGCTGAATAGACCCTTGCCAATACCAATGACTTGATCCAGGTCCGTATGCTTGAACTAATACATCGGCAAGTGCTTGCTGAGCATCTGATAAACGACTCGCTAATTCTCGTCGTGCCACACGATCATTTTCCAGTAGTGGTTCAGAGGCAAGTACGTGGCCAACAGCACTAACTTCTAGCAATAGTTCACGAAGTGATTGAACATGATTTGAGATAACTAAAATACGTTGTGCATCAGCTTGGCGATTCGGATGACGTAACAGTTCCATTACGCGTTCAAGTGCCTCTATATCAGAGGGTAAAATATAGAATATCTCACCATCCCCGATAACCGGCATCGCTAGATAACGTGGAAGTTCATCATCTGTGACAAACCGAACCGAAAAATGACGAACAGCACCAGTTTCGTAACTATGGCGTCGAGCAATGAAAGGAGTGGTTGATGCGTGCTCTTGAAGCAAATCAGTTGATGATACCTGATCCCCTAATGCATTAAGCTCATGTTGAATTATTGTATCTAAATCCAGATCACTTCCTTCAAAAAGAGCATAACTATCGCGATGATGACGATAAGTAATGTGTTGTCGTGACTGAAGCTGTAATAATGCACGGAGTACATCGGGATGATCGATATTGTCTTGAAGCGCAAAAGATAGATGATTAGAACTTGCTCTTAATGTCTGATTCTGTCCCAAGGCATTTAGAGTTCCAATAGTAACAAGCACATCATCAACCATACTATCAAAATGCTCGATGCGTTGGCGGGCTTCAGCAAGTTCAGACCATCGACGACCACGGGTTTGGTGAAAGAGACTTAGCCCCAACGATGACTCAATATAAGCATATAAATGTGTCATACGATAAATTGGTAATGTACCCGAAATCGCTGTAGTTATTCGAAGAACATCCTGAAGACTCCACGGCTCAGGTGTACTGAGAAACGCAAATAATGACCGTTCATTTTGAGCTAACTGACGAAATATAGCAGGCAAAGCTACTAGAACCATGGGATGAATGGGATAAGCCTGAGCAACTAGCTCAGCCCAATCATAAGTCGAGATATCTTTTGGTCGTAAATTAAGCTGTTCAGTTAAAGGTAAAACTTGTCTCACCCAGTCGGATCGGGCCTCAGCAAATTTATCATCTCCGTGTATTGACAAAGCATGGGCCACCATACGGATCAGTTGGCTTGCTGGCTCATTAAAAGGAATATCAATAAACCTTCCTTGAACCTTAGCCCATTCAGCACGCTGGTGCGCACCAGCACTACCTGCATAACGCTCAAATGATTGATGTAGGATAGTAACAAAGAGACAAGGAATATCACCACTGCGAGCAGACATTTCGGCAACAGTTTGAAGCACGAAAAGATCGCGTTCTCCACGGCCTTGAGCTGCATAATCAAGATGTTGTCCTAATTCATCAACAATTATTAATAACCCATCCCAAGAGCTATATTGCTTTACAGCATTACCAACCGTTTCAATAAGAGAGGCAACACTCTCCGGATCAATATCAGGATCAGCAAATGCACGGGTAAGGCTTGCCACTATATTTTTGATCGGCACACGTTGACGTGAAATGGTAGAAAGGGCATCATGTAGTGATCGAAGGAGTGCTAAACGTAAGGAACTGTTATTACCACTCACAATCACCGGCAAGAGTTGTGGTACTTCATATAGGGAGCTATCAATGGTCCCGGGAACCATACTAGTGGGTAATAATTGCTCACGCTTGGATGGCGTACTCTGTAAGTACGAGGCAAGAAATAATCCAAAGGCCGATTTCCCAGATCCATATGGACCAATTATAGAGAATGCCCTTCCTTTGGCATTGGGGGCCAAACTTGCTACAACACGCTCTAGAGTTGCAACTACTAAAGGTGTAACTTGATAACCTTCTAATGATGTATCAAGGTCTATGAAATCACGCTGAATATGAACTGATCGCGTGTAACGGCCAGCAATAGGAAGAGACAAAGTAGTATTAGACATCACGCACCTCGCGTTCAAACATTCGCTGAAGAAGAGCCATGGCAGTATCATCTCCCATAGCGCCAGTCCAAGCAACCTGCCGAATGCCAGCCTGATCGGTATAGTAAGCATCTCCGCCAGTAATTGATGTAAGCTTATGAAGACGACTCAGTAATGAATCCTCATCTAGGCGAAATACGCGACCTGGTGACCTTGGAGCATAGGCTAGATCACTGAAAGCAATTGTACGGCGTTGTTGTCTTACCATCATCGAATGAATAGCATAAGCAACTAAGTCATCAGGCAAAGTTGGATGTGCTCCCGATAGAGTGTGGTAGATACGCTCTCCCGGTAGTGTATCAAGCAACCCTAATTCGCTTAATGGGCAGAGCAGGCTATCTTCCGCACCAGCGGCAATTTGTTTAATAGTTGGTCGTGCATAACAACGAATCATACAATCTATATCACGTTCAAGGGTTGAATCCGAGGGTATACGCCAACCCTGATCGCTGGTAAATGATTGTAATTGTGCTGTAAGATTCGCTATTGTGAATTCACCCCCACGAAGTAGATTGAAGACATAGAACCAGGTGAATGCTGCCTCAGGATTCGAGGCAACATTCCAATGTAATAGCCACCAACTCGCTGGGGATACAAAGTATGGATCCCATCCATCAAGACTATTCAGCCAACAATGGCCAAGGTTCGTTGCACCATAATGGTCACCTTGTGCGGATCGCTGAAACACTCCACATACACGACCCCAGAAACGAATCGACTGAACCATGTTCTTGCCTACACCCAAGCGTACAATGGCATCATCACGAGCAAAGAGGTCAGGGTAGACAAGAAGCACGTCATATGCCTTCTTCAACCACGTGCTTCTTAAAGCAAATGTCTCATGCCCACTGAATGTTGGAGTAAAATCGCCAGGGAATAAACCAACCGGCATAGTAGCGATCGTCACACAAATCCTTCCTAAGATTGCGAAAATGTATAGTAGTTGTTCCAAATCCCTAGCAAATTATGCTTTTACTATATGAGAACAGGTAAATTATTGAGCTAAGAAATATTGTTATGGTTATAAAAATGATATTTACATATCATTCAGTTCTATATTGAAGATTTTATAATAAGAACAGGGACTTTGCTTTTGATATTATGCATTGTCCCTGTTCATTACTACTTCATCCCAATAATCCTTATGAATTAACCTATTAGATGTCTATAGGAGCAACTGGTATCAATTATAAGGAGCAAACTGTTTGCACTAAATGATCAACCCGTGAGTCCTTAGGATCAAACCGTCTGCACCCTTACAACTATTTGAATCGCCTAAACATCCAAGTTTTTCACGTCGGCGGCGTGGGTTTGGATAAAGCGTTTGCGCGGCAAGACGATTTCACCCATCAACATTGAGAAGGTTTCATCGGCAGCCATCGCATCTTCAATTGTCACTTGCAAAATCATGCGATTGCCAGGGTTGAGCGTCGTGTCCCACAATTGGTCGGGATTCATTTCGCCAAGCCCTTTAAAGCGCTGAACGATGACCTTGGTGCCAGCTGGCAATGAACGAATATATTCATCGCGGGTTGCTTCATCGTAGACATATTTGTAGGCCTTTCCATGTTGCACCCGGAACAATGGTGGTTGGGCAACATACAAGTGGCCATTGGTAATCAAATCACGCATATGGCGGAAGAAGAAGGTCAGTAGCAAGGTGCGGATGTGACTTCCATCCACATCAGCATCAGTATTGTGAGCATACAAACCACCAGTGCCACACAAGAAGTTTTCGTCTTCTTCGACTGAGAAGTCGTAGACAAACTCACCAGTTGGGTCTAATTCTTCAACCGCTAAGACTTCTAAGCCAACCATATCATCGCTGATTGGCGTAAAGGCTTGGGCTTTGGTCGTTGGTTTCGCCAAATGGGCTTCGACTTTGGCGGCCAGATGATGGCGTTGCCAAACGCTGCGCAATTGTTCTAGCTGTTGCTTGCCACTAATTGCAATGTTGTAGTAGTCGTGCACAGTTTGAATTGGTGCATCGGCTGGCAAGTTGGGCTTGATGTTGCTCACGCCAGCAAAAATGCCAAGTTGGCCAAACACATAGAGCAAGCCATCTTTGAGTTCTGGCGAGTTGGTTGTCATGCTAATGGTGCTATCGCTGAGCGTGCCATCACCAAGGAAGTAGCCTTCAAGATAGCTACGCTGTAAATCGCTGCTCAAGCTGAAGAGCATATTAGGCACTTGCTTTTGATGGGCAACCGCACCCAAGCCCAAAGCACGAATCAAACGAGCTGCCAAAACGCTATGGAAGTAGCATTTGATGCCGCCATTATCGGGCGATTGGTAGAAACGTGGCGTTTCACCAAAAAGCTGTTCAATCGTGGTTTTTAGTTCAGCGAAGAAGGCTGCATCTTTTTGACCTAACGATAAACTAACTTGATGTTTGCTCAATGAACCTTCGGCAGTAAACCAGCCCAAGAACCACAGCAATTCAGGCGTGATCGCCAACATGCGTGGGAAGGCGCGATCGTCGTGGGCTTGCGGCACAAGCTCGACATCACGATCAAGCAAATCTAGCTCATCGTTGTTGAAGCTATTAAAAGCTTTGTAGTTACTGACTTCACGCCAGCGTGCGTTGCCACTACTATCATCTTGTAACAACAAACGCTCGATCTTTGAAGGCACCAGCTCATAGCTAATTGGTTCTTCCCAGCCAATCGTTGCCAAGTAGTTATCGAATTGCGATTGAATAGGCCGTAGCATGCCACGTTCCCATTGGCTAATCGTAATTGCTTGCTTCACTCCAAGCCGTTGGGCAACCATTTTTTGGCTTAAGCCATGGGCTTGGCGATATTCAACCAAACGTTCCCAAGCAGCAGTATGCAAGCTGATTCGGGCTTCGTTCCATTGCTCAGGCTGCGAAACATTGTTCAGCACTCGCTGAGCAGCAATCGCGCGCACACTTTCACCCCGCAGATAAAGATTATCAATCAAGCCTGCTTCAGCAAACAACTTGATCAGGTCGATTTCGCGAGGTTGGATTGCTGGTCGTGGAATCCGGCGACTGGCAACCAATTGATCGCCAAGTTTGATTTGATCGCCTTTTTTCAAGAATGGCTGGCCATTCTCAAGCACAAACACACTATGCGAGGCGGTTACTTTGACCGAACGGCCATAGCGCGTGCTAAGTTTGTACATCGGCTCGTGGTTGGCGTGGCGCATCACTGCTTTGAGTGGGCGGAAGCGCGCAAGATTGCGTTTTTGGTCGAAGCTAATTACTTCGTACTCGCTTGCCTGGCGTTGGCCTGCAATACATTGATCGATAAATTCGCCAATGCGCACAAACTCAGTATGGCCTTGACCATTGCGAATCAGGGTTGGTTCATCGCCAGCAACGCTCATAATCAAAATGCGATGGTAGCGCAAACGCGATAAATCAAATGTTTCGCCAATACCAGTGCCAAGTGCAGTAATTAATGCACGAACTTCGTTATTGGCAAGCATTTTATCCAAACGCGATTTTTCGACGTTCAGAATTTTACCGCGCAAAGGCAAAATTGCTTGGAACCGACGATCACGGCCTTGCTTCGCGCTTCCACCTGCACTATCGCCTTCGACGATGAAGATTTCGCAGTGAGCTGGCTCTTTATCCGAGCAGTCAGCGAGCTTGCCAGGCAAGGCAAAGCCTTCGAGTGCACCTTTGCGTTGCACCAAATCGCGAGCTTTGCGGGCTGCATCACGCGCCCGTGAGGCCAAGAGCGATTTTTCGATGATGCGGCGGGCTTCGTTGGGATTTTCATCCAAAAAGCCCGAAAGCGCTTCATTCAGCACCGTTTCGACTGCGGTTTTGGCTTCTGGCGTGGCCAATTTCGATTTAGTTTGGCTTTCGAATTGTGGGCGGAACAGTTTGATGCTAATAATTGCGGTCAAACCTTCGCGCACATCTTCGCCAGAGAGCGTATCGCCTTCTTTGAGCAAGCCTTTGCTGCGACCATAGGCATTGATCGTGCGGGTTAGGGCTGCGCGATAGCCAGTAACGTGCGTGCCACCATCAGGATTGGCAATGTTATTAGTAAAGGCTAAAAGATTTTCGTTGAAATCGCCAGTGTATTGCATGGCAATTTCAACATTAACATTTTCATGAGCTTTTTCAACATAGAATGGTTGCGCGAGCAATGGGCCTTTTTCGCGGGTCAGATGACGCACGAACGAGACAATCCCACCATCGAAATAGTAGGTTACTTCGCGATCGTTGTTGTAATCAACCAGTTTGAAGCGCAGGCTCTTGTTGAGATAGGCCATATCGCGCAAACGGTTCGACAGCGTGCGATAGTTGAATTCAACGGTGGTAAATAATTGGGCATCTGGTTTGAAGATAATCGTCGTGCCCGTGCCTTCGGCATCGCCAACCTGATGCACAGGAGCTTGGGGCATGCCGAGGCGAAAATCTTGCGCCCACAATTTACCATCGCGTTTAACTTCGGCGCGCAAGAATTCGGAAACCGCGTTAACTGCCGAAACCCCGACCCCGTGCAAACCACCTGAGACTTTATAGCCTTGCGAGCCCTTGAATTTACCGCCAGCGTGTAGCTCGGTCAGCACAATTTCGAGCGCTGAACGACCTTCGACGGGGTGAATATCGGTAGGAATCCCGCGCCCATTATCGACGACAGCAATTGAACCGTCAGTGCGCATTTCGACGATAATCGTATCGCAGTAGCCAGCCAAAGCCTCGTCCACCGAGTTATCGACAACTTCATAGACCAAGTGATGCAAGGCCGATGTGTCTTGGCCACCGAGATACATCCCCATGTTTTCGCGTACTGCTTCCAAGCCGCGCAACATTTGAATCTGAGCGGCATCGTATGTACTCTGATTAGGATTTGTCGCCATCGAATCGAACCTCACTTTTGTGTTAGGGCAACAGGAAAACGGTGGGCAAGTGAGCCAACACGTTCGTTATAAAAGACTAATTTGGCTGCTTGTAAACTACAGCTGAGCAACCCAAACAGGGCGCTTGCTGCAAGAATGCTGATTATGTTGGTGGCTAGGGGCCGCAGCAAAAAGGCCGTCCCATGAATCAAAACCCCGCTAGCGAGAATCAGCGACAGGGCTTCGCGTGGTTGTTGACGCACCAAGTTGTAGCTCTGATAGAGCGCAATCAAGGCTGATTGTTGGCCAAGCATAATTGCTGCTGGCGCAAGGCTGGCATAGACCCAGAGGGCAATGAGCACCATGCCAAAGGCGGCGAGCACCAATTGCGCCCCAAACGCGCTGGCAGAGAGCAAAAAGCTTGCTGTAAAAAACGCAGGGATGCCAAATAACAAGCCTAAGCCAACGATAATCAGGCTTAGTTTGGCTAAGTTCCAGAGCTGTTTTGGCAGGGCAGACCATCCAGGCTGCGCCTGATCGAGATTGCGTCCCAGCCAGAACAAAACGATTGCGCTGAAACCAAGCCCCAGCACATTCAACCCAAGCACCAAGAGCAAGGTCAACCAGCCATCGAACAGCCATGGCGCGCCGCTATGCAGCGAGGGCGAGCCAGCACCGCTAAACAAACTTGGCACAAGGTAAGTTCCAACGGCACTCGAACGCAAATCGACGGTTTGCAATAGCTCGTTGGCCTGCGCCCAAAGTTGTTGGCCTTGCGCACGGCTAAATCGGTTGACCACGCTGCTAATGCTGGCAAGCCAACGATTAGGCGCTAAAGCTGGCATTAACCTCAGCCAGATGTCAAGCAAAATGGGCATTAAAATAACCCAAGGTGCGCGACGAACGATGCGAAATCCTTGGCTTAGACGTTCCGGAAGATTACGCCGTTGTGGCTCTTGGGCTTGTGGTTGTAAACGTCTATTCATGGCTTTATTATACCACAAAAGCCCTATTCTAACATAATATTTTAGCACATAGTTTCTATATTTAGAACATCGAGCAAAGAGCATAGAACAGAGAATTGAGAGCTAGCTTTTAGCCACAGATTATTGTTGATTATGTCATCCTAGCCCAAAGCCAATAGCCGATAGCCATCAGTGCTCTGCGCCTCTGGGTTAAAATTACGAGTCATGAGGGCTTTTTTTAACTACGAAGAACACGAAGCGCACGAAGGTTTCGTTTTTAGCCACGAATTGCACGAATTGCACGAACAATATTCCGATAGCCCAAAGCCAATAGCCATTATTGCTCTGCGCCTCTGCGTTAAACCTACGATCCACGAAGCACGATTTTTTTGCCACAGATTCCACAGATAGGTTTGATTATTGATGTCATCCCTCATCCTTCATCCTTCATCCTTCATCCCTCATCCCTCATCCTTCATCCTTCATCCCTCATCCTTGTTCTATGCTCTATGTTCTATGTTCGTTTCCCTATGCTACAATAGCGCTCACGACCAACGGAGGCCCAATGTCGCTGCTTGCTTTTCATCAACTTGAAACCCCTGAACGCCGGTTATTGCAACGCCCGCCATGGCGCTATGGCCTGACAATTGGCTTGACGTTGCTTGGTGCCGCGGCCATGATTTTGTGGGGCGCGACGTTTGAAGGCCAAGTCGCGCAAGGGATTGTGACCGAAGTTGGTTCGTGGGTGCTGTTTACAACTGTTTTTTGTGGGCTGGCTTGGTTTCGCCAGCCGCGCGCCAAACGCCGGACGGCTGTGCTTTTCGGATTTTGGGCGGCAGTGGCAATTGTGGTCAATGCTGCTGCCAAACATGGCCTAAATCAGCATTTTCTGGCCGCAGGCTTGGGCGATTCGCCACGCTTGTATTGGGCTGGCTTATTTTTTATTCCCCCAACATTGCTGCTTTGGTACTCGCAACGCGATCAACAAATGCAACAGCATGGCTTGCACCTGCGCAAGTGGCGCGATCAAGTGTTGCTTGGTTTGTTGGCAGGGGTGTTCATTGCGCTGCATTTTTTATCGACGGTGCGCTTTAGTGGCATCGTTGGCCTCAGTATCAAACCTTTGCAATATATGTTTTGGTCGCTGGGCTTCGAAGTTTTTCAATCGCTCGGCGAAGAATTATTTTTTCGCGGCGTGCTCTTGCGTTCGTTGCAAACGATCTATAAGCTTAATTTTTGGCTCGCTACTGCTGTCACCACAGTGGCAAATCTGAGCATTTATTTAATTCGTAGCCAATGGCAAAATCCGATTCAAATGGTGGGCGTGGTGATTTATTTGTCGATGATGTCGATTGCTGCCTCACTGTTATTTCGCCGCTATCAAAGCGTCGTGCCAGGCTATCTGTGTAATATTGTGTTTAGTTTTAGTGCGATTTTACGCTGATGAATCGTGCTCACCGCCAGCGTGATGTGATTAGCATCAGCCTTTTGCTCTTGGCCATTACGATTGTGATGTACCTTGGCGAAGGGCGTTGGACGGCTGCGCCTGCCTTGCGCTACCTCTATTTAATTCCAATTGCCCACGCCGCAATGGGTTTTGGCGTGATGGGCAGCATGGCGGTGGCGATTTTGGCCGATCTGCTGTTTGCACCGCTCGTCGCAACCTCATTAGCCAAATATGGAATGTTGGGTGCGCCAACAATCGAGATTATTGTAACCTTGGTTTTGATGCCAGTCTTGGCTTATTTTGCTGGCAGCGGTTGGGGTCGGCTAAGTCGCCAGCGCGAGCTATATCAATTTTTGAGCCGCATGGGCGATTTATTTGGCCGTTCATTGCCGCGCGATCAGCTGCTTGGCGAGATTTTACAACAGGGCGGCACGTTGATCGATGCCCAAGCAGGCGAGATTATTTTGCTTGAAAACGGCCAAGCCCGAATTGCCGCTAGTTGGGGTTTTGAAGCCCAAGCCACCGCCGCCTACCAAACCAGCTTGGCTGCCTATATTCTCAAACGCAACGAACCTTGGTCGGCGACCAGCCTCGAAAATAACAGCGATTTTCAGCGGGTTGGCTTTGGCCAGCGCATCGATGCCGCCTTGGCTGTGCCGCTGCGCTTAGAAGGCAAACCAATCGGCTTATTGGCCTTCTACAATCGGCTTGGCGGCTTTAGCAAACAAGAGCAAGCCACCGTCGAAGCCATGGGCAGCAAAGTCGAAGTTGTCTTGGAGAACTTCCGCCAAATTGAGGAACGCTCAGAGCGTGCTCGTTTGCAACGGGAGTTTGATTTGGCGGCTGAGGTGCAGCAACGCTTTTTGCCCCAGCAATTGCCAACCATCAGCGGCTACGAAATTGCTGGCTTTACCCAACCAGCCCGCGAAGTTGGCGGCGATTTCTTCAATGTTATCGATTTAGCTGATGATCGTTGGTATCTTGGGGTTGGCGATGTTTCGGGCAAAGGCGTGGTCGGGGCATTTTTTATGGCCATCGCCATGAGCGTGATCGATTTATATTTGCACGATAGCCCGCCCAGCAACCAATTGAGCCTTGCCAATCGGCTCAATCCGCTGTTTTATCGCCGCATGGCGCAGCAAAAAATCAATACCGGCTTGGCCTATGCCATGCTCGATGCCAAATCTGGTCAGCTGCAATTGGGCAATGCAGGCTTGATTTCGCCCTTGCATATGCGCAAAGACGGCCAATGCGAGTATCTTGATTTGACAGGGTTTCCCTTGGGCGCTGTGGCCAACGCTCAGTATCACGAAGCAGCTTTGGAGCTTCACGCTGGCGAGAGCTTAATTTTCGTCAGCGATGGCGTGGTTGAGGCCGCCAACAACGAGCGCGAATTATTCGGCCTGAATCGGCTGCGCAATTTAATTAGTATGCTCAGCCAACGCCCAGCAGCGCAGTTGGTCAGCGAAATTATGAGCGCTGCCAACCATTGGAGCGACGGCCAATACCAAGACGATATGACCGTCGTCGTGCTGCGCCGCAACTAAGCGTCGCGATCTTCCTGCAACGCGCGCTGCAATTCCTCGATTAAGCCCAATGGTGCTAAGCGCACGCCCAGCAAATTGCTGACTTCCGCCGGATCGGCGTTCAGCACTTCGTCGATGCTGCGGAAGTGTTCGGCCAAGGCTTGGGCCAAACGCTCGCTCACAAATTCGTAGCGCAGAAAATCGGCTGCACTCAGGCGGCTGGCTGCTTGGGCGAGATTCAGTTCCTGCAAAGCGCCACGCAATGCAGCACCCCGCACGCCCAAATCGTAGACCGCATCAATCGCCGGAATCGCCAAGCGATCAGCTTCGCCAGCACGCAAGGCGATAATTGGCACATTCGGCGCAAGCGCCCAAACTGCGCCCAAAGCCAGCAAACTTGCTTGGGCTGGCTCGCTGGCATCAACCACAATACACGCCGCCTGTTGCAAGCTCTGCAAACTATGCTCAGTCAACGAAAGCGCCGCGTCAATCCCAACAACACGCAGGAAAAACGGCGCACTCTCCAGCACAGCGCGCAATTCTTGATTAGCTTGGGCATTGCCAAGCGTGTTAATCAACAAGGCATAGGGTGCAACGGTTGATGGCGGCAGATCAATCGCGCCAGTCGTGCCCGTAATTGCATTCATCAACGCGCTGGCCACCCGATTATTAGCATCAAAAATTTGCTTGGCATGTTCGGGTTTGACGAGCCGCTGCGCGCCTTGGGCACTCAACATCAACGCATTGTTATAGAGAAAAATCAATACATCGCGCATTTGAGGGTCGCTGTAGTGGTTTAATGTTGCCACTTGATTAATCACTGGATTGCGCGCATTCAAATAGAGCATGCCTTTGTTGGCAGAACTTTTGCGCTCAGCTTTGCGCTCATCGAGCATCGCCCGCAACAATTGCTTAATCGATTGGCTCAAATTGGGATCGGCTAAAAGTGTATCAACCTGCTCGGTCGTTTCGGAGTTTTCGGCAAAAATCAAAACCGCTGGAATCGATTCGGGCAGATATTGCGCAACTTGGGCTTGCACGCCCATTTCGGCGTAGCGTTCTTCAAGTTCCAGCCAACGCTCATCTTTATTGGTCAGCGCCTCGAAGATAAAATCGCCGCCAACATCTAAGCGCCGCAGGCCAATATGTTCGGTTAGCTCAGCGTAGCGGCGCAAAAACGGCTCATCGGGGAAATATTGAGCATCGATCACGCGCAACCCTTTGGCTGCAAACAACACCGCATGTTGGCCAATGCCGCCAGGCGTGGTGAAATAGAACAACAGCCGTTGATGGGGATCGTCGCTATTGATGCCGCTACGTGAAAGTTGCGATTGCTCAAAATAGCGCGGCAAATTCATGCGCCCTGCATCGGTATCAAACAGCACAATATCTTTGATCCGCGCAAACAGTTCGTCGGAAATTAACGCCCACGATTTAATCACCCGATTGTGCTGGGTAACGATCTCGCGGAACAAGCGTTGATCGTTGAGCGCTAGTTGCTCAAGATAAGTGAGAATCACTTGGCCAAGCGTGCGCTGCACCCGCTCGAAATATTCATCGCGGCGCAAAGCCTCGCGCGAGGTGGTTTCGCGCAAATTGGGACTTTCGACTACGCCTTTGACAAACTTGGCCCACTCTGGCAGCAGGCTGCGCTCGCCACGACAAACAAACATGCGCCGCACATAAACAATCAAATCGCCATGTTCACGCACATTCAAATAGGGCTGTTTGGGAATAAACAGCACCCCGCCAAGCTTGAAGGCTCCGTTATCTTCCTCGACATTCAGCGGAATCACCGCCAACACCGATTCGCTTGGATACAGCTCGTTCAAATAGCGAATATAGTCGCTTTCGCTGGCATCGCTATGCCATGGCGCTTGCATCACATTGACTGGGCGCGGCGATGGGTCAAGGTAAATCGGCACGCTGAGCAAATCGGCAAATAAACGAATCAGCCGACTCAGCTCATCTTCGCGCAGCAAATGCACTTGGCCTGGTTTGATCGCCACCGTGACGGTTGTGCCAGCAGTGGCGCGGGTAGTTTGGCCCATGCGATACGATTGCTCGCCGGTACATTCCCACCAAACTGCCGCCTCGCCTTCGCTACGAAACGAACGGGTCACAAACTCAATTCGCTCGCCAATGATAAACGCGGCCAGCATGCCCAAGCCAAAGCGTCCAATCAAGCGCTCGGCCAAACTGCGCTCGCCAAGCGCCTCAAGCCGCGAGCGTACAGCATCGGTGTTGCTTGCGCCAATCACCGAGAGAAATTGCTCGACTTCGGCCTCGGTCATGCCTGTGCCGTTATCTTCAATCGTCAGGCTGCGGCCAAATGGGTCGTAGCGCACATGAATTTCGGGCACTGGAGCGTTGGGATCATCGGCCTGGCGCACGAGGCAGGTATCGTGGGCATTTTGCAGCAACTCACGAATTGCCACATGCGGATCGGCGTATAAACTTTCGCCAAGCGTGCGAATCACGCCAGGCACATTAATCGTCATTTGACCTTGGCGAATTCCATGAGGTCGTTGCATACCAACTCCTTAGCCTTGAGTAAGTGCCAGTTCTAGCAGCGACATTTGGGAGTTTTGCACTGCCTCGCCTAGCTCGGGGGTTAGTTCGATGCCACTAGAAAGCAAAGCATAGCCCCACAAAGCGCGAACAACAGTTGCCCAACGTTGGTCGCTCGGTTGGCCATCGCGCAATTGCTGAATCAGTGGATTAAGCGTGTTGAGACACAGCACATAATCATCGCTGCGCTTGCGCCCCACCGATTGGACGAAATCAAGCAGGCTTCCACTACCTTTCAACAGGCTATCCACAACTTGTTCACGTTTATAATCGCTGTCACGCATCGCCAAAGCCGCCAAATTAGTTGGCTCGAAACGCATCGCATAGACCTGCATGCCCAATTGTGCGCAGTGTTGTTCAAGTTTGCGCCATTGGGAGTCGGTTTCAGCTTCGAGCAATTCGGCGATGCCAGCGGTGAGCGGCTGAAAACTTACGCCATGGCGCGCTGCACAATATTTTTTCAGAAATTTTTCTTCGATTAAATTAACGTGCAGCACTGGCACGCCGCGTGCGCCGACGATCGCTCGTTGCTGGGCACTGGGCGGCAAATCGTTGAGCACATAAAAAATTGTGCGTTCGCCAGCAGCGCGTACTGGAATTCGCTCCAGATAGCGGCTCAAGGTAATTGGCCCAATATCGCTCTCGAAGGTTAGCAAATCGGCAACTGCGGCAAAAAATTGACTATCATTCACCGCTGCTTGCTTGATGCCGCTGTTATATTGTTTGACCACTTGCAGAAACGTGGCTGGCTCGCGCTGGGCCAAACGAATTAAGAACGAACGCACTGCGTCGGCCAAAGCTTCGCGCAAGGCCCGATAGTTGGGCCGATCGATCATAAAGCCTTCGCGGCTGGCAACCAATTCGAGCAACGGCGCATCGATAATGCCACAGACAAACGTCGCCCAATCGGGCAACAATTGCAGATCTTCGCAAACATACATGCGTCGCTGAAAGACATCGAGCTTGCGCGGGCGAATTTTCAGGGCTGCTGAACTTGGCATAATTGCCAAAACCCCGCTACATTCTGCATTGTGCTGCTTGATGGCGATTGGCTCAACCGCCAAAGGCACCGAGCCAAAGCGATGCTTCACATAGTCGATATATTCATGCTCCGAGCCATCCAAATGCCATGGCCCGTTCATGCGATTGATTGGACGCGCATCGTCGCCAAGGTAGACCGGAAACTGAATAAAATCGGCATAGCGAATGATCGTTGAGCGCAACGTGCTTTCATCGAGCAAATTGTAGAACGCTGGCTCCAACTCAATCGTGACCGTAGTGCCGATAGTTTGGCGCGTGCCTAGCTCAAGGCTATAATCGGCACTACCCTGCGAGCGCCACAACACCGATTGCTCGCTGCCTTCGGCCAAGGTATCGACGGTTACTTGCTGGCCAATCACAAAGGTCGAGAGAAAGCCAATCCCAAATTGACCAATTAACATTTGAGCGGCGTTCTGATCGGCGGTTGAAAATTTGACTTGGCGGGTTTGGCTGGCTCCAATTGTGGCCAAATAGCGCACCACATCGTCGCGAGCCATGCCAGTGCCATTATCTTCAACAATTAACAAGCGTTGGTTTGGCTCGATGCGCACATGAATCGCTGGCTTAAACAGCGCTTGTTGGGCAATCCGCCGCACACACGAATCGCTGGCATTCTGAATTAGCTCACGAATCGCAACATGCGGATCGCTATACAAATTTTCAGCCAATAAACGAATGAGATGTTCAAAATCAACCTGAAATGTTCCAGTACTCATCACTCAGCGCTTTCCGATTAGACGATCAAACCATGAGCCTTGTTTGTTGGTGGCGGTGGGCGCTGATTGTTTTTTGGTCAGCGTTTCGATCCATTCGCGAGCTTCTTTCAGCCGATGCTCAAACTGTTGGGTTTGGGCAAAATGATAGGCTTCGTTGGCAAAATACCAGGCTTCGTCGCTACGATTCAATTTATGCAACGCCCGCACATTAGCTAACAACGCCCAAGCCTCATCGCGAGCGTGCAAGCGTTGGCGAGCCAAAGCCAGCGCTTCGCGGGCAAACTCCAAGGCTTGTTCGCCCATCTCTAATTGTAGGGCAATTTCGGCGCGCCACATGGTTGCATCTTGATGATCGTTGGCACAATCGTAGGCTAAGGCTGCGGCAACATTTTCGCTAAATAAATTAAACGCTTCTTGCAAATTGCCTTGTTGATAGTGGAGATGGGCCAAATAGCGCCGCGCCAGCACAACCCAAGCTGGGTTGCCCTCGCGCTGAGCATACTCAAACGAGAGCAAGCCATAGCGCAAAGCATCGGCATGGTCTTCCCGTTGCGAATGCAGGCGTTGCAGCACGCGATAAAAGACATAGCGGTAGAAATCGGCGGAGTAGGTATCGTGGCGAATGATGCTCAAGCCCTGTTGGGCATAGCTCAGGGCATCATCATACTCTTGCATAGTCATGGCATTGCCAGCAAGCAAGCGCAAACAATCGAGTTGCCAAGCGCTGGTATTGCGGGCTTCGGCTTGGTGCAAACAATCGCGCAACAAGGTCTTGATTTCGGGCCAACGACCTTTGAGATCAAGGTCGATCAACGCGCTACAGAGCCGAATCGTGGCGACTAATTCATAGTGTGGCTCGTTCAGCTGCCGTGCGCGTGCCAACATCGTGGTTGCCAACTCCAAGGCCTGCTGACTTTGGTCCAAGTTCATCAGGGCTGCGGTGAGCTTTTGGTAGCACAGCAATTCATTATCGCTATCGGCCTCCTGCCGCGCAACGACAATTCCCTGCTCCAACAAACTCGCAGCGCTGCGAAACTGGCCTTGCCGAAAAAGCTGAGTTGCTTGATTACAAAGATCGGCGGCGTATCCCATCGCACCAACCTCCCGCCATTGGACAACCTAAGACCAGCATGCTTGGGGCGCGTGCTGGCCTCATTGTCGGTTTAGTATTGAATTTGGGCGTAATATGGCCGATCGCCAAGTTTTTCGCGCCCACCTAAAAAGGTCAATTCAATTAAAAATGCTGCCTCAACTACCTCGGCCCCAAGCTGATTGAGCAAATCGCAGGCCGCGACCACGGTTCCGCCTGTTGCCAAAAGATCGTCGATCACAACCACGCGATCACCAGCTTGCAAGGCATCGTGGTGAATTTCCAAGCGATTAGTGCCATATTCCAAGCTATAATCAACGCCGATGGTTTGGGCTGGCAATTTGCCTGGTTTACGAATTGGCACAAAGCCAATTCCCAAACGCAACGCTAATGGCGCGCCAAAAATAAAGCCCCGCGATTCAATGCCGACAATCGCTTGTAATTGCTGGTTGGCATAGCGCTGGGCGAAGTGCTCAATCGCTGCATCGAAGGCTGCTGCATTGCCCAACAACGGCGTAATATCTTTAAATTGAATCCCTGGAATTGGAAAATCGGGGATATTGCGAACAAACTGGGTTAAATCGAGGCTCATTCAATAATTTCCTTGGCCGAACCCGGCCCAGCTTCAATATAACGACGAGCAGCCGCCACCAATTGGGTTAGCCGACCATCAACAATTTTGCGCCATTCAGCTGACTCTTGATCAGTTAATGCGCCGCCGCCATAATGCAACTCCATGGCCAGCTCCCAGCCACGGCGTAAAGCAAATTTTTCGATAATCGCTTGGCGATCTTCGGGCCAGCGCTTGATATAGCGTTGAAAGGCAGTTACTAATTTTTTGGAGCCATCAGCGTTGAGTGCGGGCAAGTCGAAATAGTTATTATTGGCATCTTCCGGCGCAGGGCTTTTGGCGCTCGAAAAGTAAATTGTTTGGGTGGTAAAACAATAGCGTGCCTGACCTGCCTTCTCATAATCGCCGGGATTGCTGGCAATTGCCCCAATCAACATGCGATCAGTGATTGTCATAGGCTACTCCTGTCTGGATTGTGCTATAGCGAGTCTAGCATAGCCAACACGCCATCGCAAGTTGCTCAGCATGCTGCCCGAATCGTTATAGCTTCGGCTACTAGCGCAGTACGAACCGCTTGGGCAAAAGCGAGCGCTTGCGGTGTATCGCTATGCAAGCACAAACTTTGCACGGTTAACCTGATTGGTACATTAGTATAACTTGGAAATGGCATGCCTTTGGCAAGCGCTAAAGCCTGTTGGAGTGCCACCGTTTGGTCGTGATGCACAGCTCCCGCCAATGTTCGCGAACGTAATTGGCCATCATGTTCATAGGCTCGGTCGATAAAGCCTTCGGCGATTGTCTGCACGCCTGCCGCTGCCGCTTGTTCAAGCAAGCTGCTGCCAGCCAAGCCCATCAAGGCAAGCGTCGGGTCGAGCTGCTTGATGCTGGCGATCAGCAATTGAGCTAAGTCGGAATCAACCGCAGCTTGATTATATAAAGCACCATGCGGTTTAACATAGCGTACCTTAGTCCCTTGCTCACTCGCCAAACGTTGTAACTGGGAAATTTGCTCAATGATGCTCGCTTGGAGTAGGCTTGGCTCAAGCGCAATCACCACCCGCCCAAATTGCGCCCGATCTGGGTAACTTGGATGAGCACCAACACAAACATTGTGCTGCTGCGCTAAACTCAAGGCCTTGCGCATGCTCGTTTCGTCGCCAGCATGGCCGCCGCAGGCAATATTGCACGACGAAAGCAGCGGCATCAACTGGGCATCAAACGCGCTGCCTTCGCCCAAATCTGCATTGAGATCGATGCTCATGCCAGCCAATCCTCGGCTAGGGCTTTGGCTCGCAAACGCCCAGCCAAATTCGAGCGCACCAGATTGCTATCCACGCCCTTCGATGGCAACCAAAAACGGGTTTCGACCATCAGGCCATCGGCTTTAACCGCCGTAATCAACACTTCGGCGGCGGGTTTTTCGAGCACATGCTCAGTGGTGCGGGCAATTTCAGTTAAGGCTTGTAAAACAGGGGCAAAATCAACATCACGTTTGAGCGTTAATTCAACACTATGGCGGCGTTGCACGTAGCGGGTCAAATTGGTGATTGTGCCAGTGTAAATCGTGGCGTTTGGCACCATTACCTCGCGACCATCGGCAGTGCGCATGGTCGTTGCACGTACTGCAATATCGGTCACAGTGCCTTCATCATTGCCAATCAAAATCCGATCGCCAACCCGAAACGGGCGCTGAAACAACAACAAAATTCCCGCCGCTAAGTTTTTGGTGATGTCTTGCAGCGCAAAACCGATGATTAAGCCGCTAACGCCTAAGCCAGCCACAAACGAGAGCGCCAACTGGCCCCAGCCCATCACCAGCAACACAATCACCAAGCCTGCGACGATCACCAAAATCCGCACCAAGCGCAAAATTAAGCTTTCGGCTTCGCTCGGTAGCTCAACTCGCTTCAATACGCGATTGGTCGCACCGTTGGCCAGCCGAATGCCATAGCGCAAAGTTAATAAGATGACGATTGCGGCCAGCACCCGTGGCAGCACCCGAATCGCAAACTCCTGTGCCTGCTGCCCCCATAGATTCCAATCCATAGACGATCCTCATACTTGGCTTATTGCGGTTTGGTTGAGTAGAGAACTGAGCCGTTCGAGGCCCGAATAGTGATGTTTTTGTAGCCAACATCAGTTAATAAACGCCCAAGCTCTTCGCTCGCTTGTTGTTGCGATTGTGAAAGAATGCCTTTTTCGAGCGCATCTTGACGAACTTGCTCACGCAGCGTATTTTGGGCTTCGATGGTCATATCGGCAATTTCATGGGAGCAGCCAGGCAACCACTTGGGCGTATCTTGGGCGATCAGTCGGCTATTTTGGGTATCAAGCTCGTTGCTCAACAGCTCAGCATCAGGCAGCACAATTTCGACGGTAGCTTGGTCGGGGTAGCCATCGTTGCTGACAATTAAGCGTTCTTCGCTAATTTTGCTTAAATCGATGCCTGCTTGCACATTGAAATAGCCAAGATAGGTAATTTCTTCTGTGCATGCACCAAGCAAGCCATGTTCGCGAATAATTGTCGTATCTTTGGTGAAGTTCATCGAGAGGGTTGAGAGTTTAGATTGGCGGCGGATTGCTTGAAGTACAGTCATACCTGGTTTAATCGTTGAGGTTGGTTTGGCCATAATCCCATCAACACCAAATGATGGCGAGAGAAATGCATACCCAACTACACCAATCAGCGCCAATACCAACACCAACATAAGCGTCGTCCGAATTCGCATAGGGTTATCCTCCCCACTATGAAATAGCCTTACGCGTGATTATAGTAGCCGAGATTAAGCCAAAAAACAAAAGAAGCGTCCCACAATATTGTGGAACGCTTCTTGCTTCTATGATTGTCTATGGAACAGCAACTAGCGATAAGGCCGCAGCGCGCCATAATAGTGATTGAGCCAGTAGCTGCTGTAGATGCTGACAGCACCAACACCCGAAGCGGGAGTCATTGCATTGACCATAATGCCATCGCCAACGTAGATGCCTACGTGGGTGATGCCAGGGCCAGCAGTGCCAGCGTAGAACAACAAGTCGCCTGGTTGCAAGTTGCTCATGCTACCAATGAAGGTACCATAGGCGCTGCTATATTGGCCAGCAGCACTGTGAGGCAAGCTCACCCCAACTTGGCGATACAAATACTTGGTCAAGCCGCTGCAATCAAAGCCGCTTGGGCTTTCGCCACCCCAGCGATAGCTGTAGCCAACATAGGCCCACGCCATCGAGGCAACGTCACCACTTGCCGTACCGCCGCCACCGCCACCGCCGCCACCAGCAGGTTGTTGAGGCTTGGCGGGATTGCTCTTTTTAGGAGCAGGTGCAACCGGCAGTGAAGGAACGTTATCGGTAAATGGCACCCGGCGGAACACAAAGTTGCTAACATCAACCAAATCTTGTGAGATCCAGCCTTTGGTTCCCTTGGCTGTTTCGACTTTGACCCATTCTTTGTAACGAGCCAACAAGCCTAATTCAGCGCCTTTGCTCAGTTTACCCAATGAATCGAACTTGGTGCTTGGGCCAGAGCGCAGGTTTACGCCTTCGTCAGTTGCCCAACCAACCAAAGCTGGGTTGGCTGATGGAATCGATTCGGCTTCGGCGATGCGATCAGCAACCCCAGCTTCAAGATTCAAGAATTCTGCTGAAACCCAACCAACAGTACCTTCACCAGTTTCAATTTGATACCAGCCTTGATAGCGGGCCAACAATGAAACTTGGTTATCAAGGCCCAGCTTCTTCATACTGATATAGTCAGTACCGGGGCCATCACGCAAGTTCAAATTGTCTTGGGTGATTTTGCCCACTTTGGCTGGTGGTGGGGTTGGCACGTTTGGCGCATCGGGCAACGCATCGATCACTGCTTGATCTAAATCGACCAAATCAGCGGCGAGCCAGCCTTCTTGGCCACCTTCGGTGCGCACTTGCACCCAGTCGGCGTGGCGAGCCACAACCTTTACCTTAGTGCCAGAATCTAATTTATCTAAGCGATCGAATTCAGTGCTAGGGCCATTGCGCAAATTGGCAATATCGCCGCTAATAACTGCTTCGGGATAGGTCGGAGTATTATTGACAGGTCGGCCTACAGGAATAACCAACGAATCATCAAAGTCTGGACTCGTAATTGGCCCATCGCCAACACCTGGATCAGGCGTGGCCTCTGAATCATTGAGGGCTGTCAACGGTGCTGGTTCGTTACGGTGGGTCATGGTCATCAAACCAAGGGCTGGCCGAACTTGGCGTTCAGCAGTTGGTGATGCGCTGACCAGAATTGCTGTATCGACCTGAGGCGTGGTGGCGTTTTTGTTGACCACTAAACCAACAGGCAACAGCGAAAGCACCATGAGATGAAGTAGGTAGCGACGTGGAGCTTTACGCAGGTACGATGGAACCGCACGAAGTGCAGAAACAGAACGGGTATTTACGCGTTGGCGTAAACCGGTCGTTCGTAAAAGCGAATTTTCGTTGTTCACAGCCCGCTGCTGGAAGTCTTGGAGATCATGATCTTCTTGGATCAGATCATTCGAGGACTTAGCATCTTGCATGCAGCTGTAACCTCCCTATTATCAAACGCGGCTTAATGATATCGCGCTGACAATTAAATAATTAACGTTTATGCATCGTGCAATGCCGAAAGGGAAGTTAACATATTTGTTCCATGTTTGCAAATCTCAGCTATTTTTCAGACTCCTCGCTTAAGCTTTTCAGCTGCTTGTCAGATAGGACTTTTAGGCCATTCCAAAGCCATAAATTGCCTGATTTTCGCTCATTTTAGAACATACTTTCTTGAAAATGGATGAGAAAACTCTAATCATTATGTGATGTTAAGCACAAAGTTGACCATAATTTAGTTGTAAAATTAAGCTCATTTTTACCAATTTTCGCAGCTTTATTAATATTATTTAACTAAAATATGAACCTGAGATAGCCCATGCTGAAGCGATTAATCGCGCTTTTAACGGATTTAGGGCTATCTAATCATCCAAACGTGATCATGAACTAGGCTTTCTCATAAACCTTAATCATCTGGGCTGCAAAGCTGTGCCAATTAAATTGGCTGGCCCGTTGCAAACCACGTTGGCGATATTCGGTATTTAATGCTTGATCATTTAACATGCGCAGCATTGCCATGGCCCACGCTTCAGTATCGTGCGGCGGCAGCAAAATTCCAGCTTCACCAACGATTTCGGGCATGCTACTGGCGTTTGAAGAAATAACGGGCGTGCCACAACTCATCGCTTCTAATGGTGGCAAGCCAAAACCTTCATAGGTGGAGGGCCAAACAAATGCACTCGCGCCAGCAAAGAGCGCCGCATTTTCTGCATTCGATACGCGACCAGTAAAAATAATATCAGCAGCTAAATCTTCATCGAGGATTGTGGTTTCTAAAGCAGGGAAAAATGCTGAATTCACTTTGGGGCGGTTGCCAGCAATCACTAATTTAATTGGTTGCTCGATGCGGCGACGCACGCGGCCAAATGCACGCAACAGCGTCGTGAGATTTTTACGCACATCAAAGCCGCCAATATAATAAAAATAGGGCTGGGTAATATTAAATCGTTGCAGGGTTTGGCTAATTTGTGCTTCGCTCTGCGGTTGATAATCAGGAGCAACGCCTTCATAAATCGTATGCACTTGTAAGGCGTTGACCTTCAAAATATCAATAATATCATCACGAGTATGGTCGGAGACCGCAACTAATTGACGGCAACGCCGTACAGCGCTGGTTGCTAGCGCCGTGTATGCCCGCATCACCATCGAGCCACGATAAACCGGCAAAATTAATGGAATCAAATCGTGCACCGTGACCACGGTGGGCACTAATTGGCGGCGTGGCGGTGCATAATAGGGCACGTGCAACATATCAACCGCCAAACGCAGCGCAGCCCGTGGCAACTCAATTTGCTCATACCAGATTTTGGCCAATTTTGGGTGCAGCTTATCGAATGGAGTTGGCACCAAATCGACCGCAATATGCGGAATTTGGGGAATTTCGGCATGGGTGTAGGCGGGCAAGAAAAGCACATATTCATGCTGAGGCCCAACGTGGGGCAAATGTTCAATTAAATGGCGTAAATATTGGCCGCTGCCGACCATTGGTTCAGCCCAGAACGTGCCACTAATCCCAATCCGCACAATAAATACTCCCATTGCTGCTAGCGATCAAGCTGCATTATACCAGTGCTCAAGCCGATTGCTGCTAGTTGCCAAACATTGCCACAACCCAGGTGATCAGAAAAATCGAGAGAATCGTTGGAATAGCGGTAATTAATGGAAAAATACTTTGCAGCACCTGAAAGCTCGCCCGCTTGCCAGTGCTCAATTTAGCAGCATCATTCGGATGAATTTCCCAGGTTTTGCCTTTAAAGCGCTCGCTGCGCCGAATTTCGACCTGCCAATGCTGGCTTAGCCACTGGCCAAAAAACCAATTTTCGCTGGCTCGAACCCCACGCAACCACCACAACACATTGCCCGCCAAAATCAAGGCAGTTAAGAATAATTGGCTGCCATTCATCAGCATGCTCCTAAAAAACCAAGGCAGTGGTAGATTGTACCACTGCCCACGCTCGCTGTTTACTTATAACCCATACGGAGTGCACCATCCAAACGAATGGTCTCACCGTTTAACATTGGGTTTTCGAGAATATGCTGGGCCAACATAGCAAACTCAGCAGGGTCGCCCAAGCGCGGCGGGAAGGGCACTTGAGCGGCTAAAGTTTGGCGCGCTGGTTCTGGTAAGCCAGCCAATAATGGCGTATCAAACGTACCTGGGGCAATCGTCATAACCCGAATGCCATGGCGCGCCAATTCGCGGGCAGCAGGCAAGGTTAGGCCAACAATCGCACCTTTCGAGGCACTATACGCTACTTGGCCAATTTGGCCATCGAAGGCAGCAATCGACGCAGTGTTGATAATGACCCCACGTTCGCCAGCGGCGTTTGGCTCATTTTGGCTGATGCGTTCAGCGCCCAAGCGCAGCGCATTAAACACCCCATTTAAGTTAACTTGCATGACTCGATTAAATGATTCGAGGCTATGCACACCATTACGGCCCAGAATTTTCTCGGCACTACCAACGCCAGCGCAGCTAATAACTGCTTGTAAACGGCCATTAATCGCAATCGCTTGATCCAAAGCGGCGGCCAGCGAGGCTTCATCGGTTACATCGCAAGCCACAAATTGGGCATTTGAACCTAATTCATTGGCCAGTGCCATCCCAACCTCTGCATTGCGATCGGCAATCACGACCTTGGCTCCAGCGCTATGCAAGCGGCGCACGGTCGCGCCACCCAAGCCCGAAGCTCCACCAGTCACCACCACACTCAAAGCTTGAATTTCCATTGTGGTTCCTTATTTAATGGGGGCCAGTTGCTGGGGGCTGAGATCGGGCGCAAGGTGGCTTTTGGCTTTTAGTGTTATTGGAATACGCCAAAACATTCCTATAGCCTCATGCCTATAGCCCATAGCCATTATTGCTCTGCGCCTCTGCGTTAAATCTAATACTGATCCCTGTCCCCTAACCCCTGGCCCCTACTCTATACTCGCTCAATAATTGTGGCGGTTGCTTGGCCATGGCCGATGCACATCACTTGCAGGCCAAATTGGGCATCGCGGCGTTCGAGTTCGTTGAGCATTTTGCTCATCAACACCGCGCCAGTTGCGCCCAAAGGATGGCCGTGGGCAATCGCGCCGCCATTGGGATTGACCCGATTTGGATCAAGTTTGAATTCGCGCAGCCATGCCAACACCACCGAAGCAAAAGCCTCGTTAATTTCCACCAGATCAATATCGTTGATGCTCAAACCTGCTTTGGCCAGCGCTTTGTGGGTTGCAGGAATCACTTCGAGCAACTGCATGCGCGGATCGCCAGCGGCAACCACTCGCGCCCGAAATTTGGCACGCGGCTTGAAGCCATCGGCGAGAGCTTGTTCACGTTCGCCAATTAATACCACCGCAGCACCATCGGAAATTTGGCTGGCATTGGCGGCAGTCACCACGCCATCGGCGCGAAACGCGGTTCTGAGCGTGCCCATTTTGGCGCGATCAACCTCAAAGCGAATGCCTTCATCGTAGATCAATTCGTGGGCATTGCCAGCTTTATCGCTGCCAACAATTGGCATAATTTGGCTGCTAAACCAACCAGCTTTGGTGGCAGCGGCAGCACGCTGATGGCTCTCGAAACTCCAATCGTCAAGCTCGGTGCGCGACAATTGATATTTCTCGGCAATCAATTCGGCGGATTCGCCTTGATGCACAAGCTGGTGTTTTTCATTAATTGCAGGATTGAAGGTGGCGAAATCGCCAGTTACATCGCTGAACATCGGCACACGGCTCATCGATTCGACACCGCCTGCAATAACATACTTTGCATCGCCTGCAGCAACTGCTTGCGAGCCAAAATGAATCGCCTGTTGGGCCGAGCCACACATGCGGTTGAGCGTAACCGCAGGCACCGTAATTGGTAAATTTGAAAGCATCACGCCCAAACGACCAATATTTGCGCCTTGTTCACCAGTGTTGGTAACGCAACCAGTCACCACATCTTCAATTAAGCTTGGGTCAATTCCAGTGCGTTCAATGAGGGCATTGAGCACATGCGCATACAAAACATCGGGGCGCACGTCGCGCAAGCTGCCCTGTTGGCGACCAATCGGCGTGCGAACTGCATCAATTAACACTGCTTCAGCCACGAGGCTACCTCCTTGGAGCTACTGACCACCTGTGTTATCAGCGAGTATAGCAGATTCTAGCGCGAGGATTAGATGCCCTCACCCCAACCCCTCTCCCGTGGCGCGGGCGAGGGGCTTTTTCGCTCTGTGGTGCAGCCATGAATTGGCGCGGGCGAGGGGCTTTTCGCTCTGTGGTGGTTTCGTGATTTTTGGTGGCTCCCCCTCGCCCGCATTTTCGTGAACGAGTGGGAACCACGGAGTCGGTGCTCCCCCTCGCCCGCGTTCAGTGGGAGAGGGGCTGGGGGGTGAGGGAAATCCATTCAGCAACGGCTATATTCTTTGCTCTATGTTCTTTGCTTTACGCTTTCGATTTAGTAATCCGTTCGATGCCGCCCATGTATGGCCGCAGCACTTCGGGAATCGTCACGCTCCCATCGGCATTTTGGTAATTTTCGAGAATTGAAATAATTACCCGTGGCAAGGCCAAGCCCGAACCATTCAGCGTATGCACAAACTCTGGTTTTGCGCCAGCTTCTGGCCGATAGCGAATGTTGGCGCGCCGCGATTGATAATCGCCGAACAGGCCACACGACGAAACTTCAAGCCATTCGTTCATGCCAGGTGCCCACATCTCCAAATCGTATTTGACGGTGGCAGTGCCCAAATCGGCGGTGCACAATTGCAACAAACGATAGGGAATATTCAAGCCTTTGCAGACATCTTCGGCGTTGCTAATTAGCGAGAACAGCTCATCGTAGCTAGTAGCAGGCTCGACCAATTTAACCATTTCGACCTTATCGAATTGATACAGCCGCTTGATGCCACGGACATCGCGTCCAGCGCTCATTTGCTCGTTGCGGAAACATGGCGTGTGGGCAACATAGCGCAATGGCAATTGAGCTTTATCCAAAATTTCTTCGCGATGCAAGTTGGTTACTGGCACTTCAGCGGTCGGAATCAGCCACAAATCGGTATCTTCGATGTGAAAAATGGTGTCGGCAAATTTGGGCAAGTTGCCAGTGCCAACCATAGCATCGGCTTTCACCAAGTAGGGCACGGCCAATTCGGTATAGCCATGCTGATCGACGTGCATATCGATCATCCAGCTGATCAAGGCTCGTTGCAAGCGCACGCCCAAGCCTTTCATCACGAAAAAGCGGGTTCCGCTCATGCGCACACCACGCTCAAAATCGAGAATCCCTAGCTCTTCGCCAAGCTCCCAGTGTGGCTTCACCGCAAAATCGGCTTCTTTAATTGCACCTTCGACGCGCACCACCACATTATCGTGTTCATCTTTGCCAACAGGCACTTCGGGCAACGGCAAGTTGGGCAAATCGAGCATCAAATTATTAAGCTCAAGATCAATTGCATTGGCTTGAACATCAAGCTCGCTAATTTGATCACCAACCAGTTTCATGGCCGCAATTTTCGCATCGCGTTCGGCTTTATCTTTGGTGCGGGCAACATCTTTCGAGCCAGCGTTGCGCTCGGCCTTAAGCCGTTCAACTTCGGTAATCGCCTCACGGCGTTTCACATCCAAGTCGAGCACTTGATCGACTAAGCCAGGATCGCGGCCAACTTTGGCAAAACCTTCACGCACAACATCGGGCTGTTCACGAAATAAACGAATATCAAGCATGCTGAAACTCCTTGAATAGCTATGCCTCGATTGAGGCAGGAACTTGATCTAATGCTTCAATTGCCACCACAATTCCTGGCCGAATTACGCCAAATGCCACATAGAAGCGATAGGCTTGCTCGGGCTTGGGCAGGGTTTTGCTGTGTTGATCGTTGAGCAAAAACATATATAAACTATCGCGGTGCAAGGTGGCCGAAACGGCCTCAGAGCGATGCACCTTAACCTGATTAACGCTGCCGTCGATCGTTTCGACTTTGGCTTTTTTCAAGCGCTGGCGGGCTAACGCGCCATTAATTGCGCTGATTAATGGAAACAAAGCGATTGCCAAAGGAACCCAAAATTGCCACGAATTGGTGCGTTGGGTCAGGGCAAAAACCAGAAAGAACCCACCAAAGGCCAAGCGAATCCAAATATCAAAAATTGAAATTTTCAAAATCCGCTTGATTTGATCAGGGTGCAGCTCGCCCCGCCGATTGCTTTGCAACTCGGCCTTGATGCCCCAAACCAGATCAGTTGCTTGTTGCGGGGCGATTTGGGCGTTGTGTTCGAGAATTCTGGTTAGTGCTTCGCCGCTGGGGCGTTTGGATTGACGCTTGCTCATGCTGTTTCAACCGCCACAATAATGCCCATCCGTGAAACGCCTTTGGCGACATAGATTGTATAGTTTTGGCCGACGGTGAGCGGCTGATCGCCTAATTTGGCCAAAAGCGCATACGAGCGTTTGTTGATCACCAACTCCGATTCAAACATCGCAAAGGGCACTGGGCGAATTTTTTCGAGCTGGCCGGTAATTGCCTGCACAACCCCAGTTTTGAGTGCAGCCTGGCTTTGGCGGCGCGTCCAAGCGTTGAAAAGCAGCACCGCGCCTAAAGCCACCACCACCCAGCCCAGCCCATCGGCGCGCGATATGCCAAAACTGATCAGGGCAAGCCCAACCAACAGCATTGGCAAAAATGGCACGCGAAAGGCCCGCATTGCTTGGAGATGGCGTTGTTGGTCGGGGGCAAGTCGGCCTTCGCGATTATGAATTAAATCGGATGCATCGCCACGCATAATCATACATGTTCCTCTGGTTCTGGCTCATTCAGCGCTTCTGCTACCAAGCTCCGCTGGGGCTGGGGAATTGCGCTCAATGTGCTATAGATGATTGTTTCGATTTCGTACAGGCGGCGTTGACCGCGCCGCAAGACCGCAAATTCAAGCACTTGGTGGCTGCCTTGATGCAGAATTGCTTGGCGAATCCAGCTTTGCAGCACACCTTCACAATGCGGACAGATCGATTTAAGCTCGCCGCTTTCGCTACTAGCTTGCGCAACCGAGGCCAAAAAAGCTGGCATTTTGCTAATATCAGGCAGCGCATGACTAAAATTACATTGTTTACAGCGCACCACAATCGATTCTTGATCAGGTTGGGCAAATTGGGTGCTCATTAGCCGCTCTTTGGTTGGGTTGAGCAAATCGTATGATGGTTGTTGCATGCCGCCACCCCAGGCCAAGCGGCTAAAAATCCAGAGAATAATGACCAACCCAAGAATGCTACCGAAGGTAACTAAGCCGACTTCCCATGACATATAAAACCTCAAACGCTTGGTTGAGCAAACATTTCGCCAATTAAAAACGCTCTTCGTCCCTAGAGAAGGACGAAGAGCGTAAAACTCTCGTGGTGCCACCTTCGTTCGTCGTTGCATGGCAACAACCTCGAAAAGCTTGCTAACGGAAGCAACCCGAACGCGGGGCGTTAAGACTCAGAAATTGGATAGTTTGGCAATGTTCGCCGCAATCGCAGCAGCTGCGGCTCTCTGAAGAACAAAAACGCTCAAACCACGGATTTCGTCAACGTCAATAGGCCCATTATACCACGAAGCCTCAGCAGCCCGTGAGGCTTATTGGCGATGCTGGTTCCGCCAAAAGACCGATTCGATTGATCCACGAAGAGCACGAAGGACACGAAGGAGGGAAACCGCGAAGGCCACGAAGAGCGCGAAGCACAAAAACTACCAAGCTTTATTTTTCGCCACGAATTCCACGAATTGTACGAACAAGGTTCCGATAGCCAATCGCCTATAGCCATCGTTTCTCTGCGCCGCTGCGTTAAATCTTTTTGCCTTATGCCTTCATACTTATGCTCTATGTTCTATGCTCTCTGTTCTTTTTCGCCTTTTGACTTTGCTTCATCCCTCATCCTTCATCCTTCATATTTTCAAAATAGACAATATCGCCAGCATTGAGCAGGGCTGGTGGGGAAGCAGTTGAATCAAACAAGTGCAAGGGGGTTGTGCCTAAAATATGCCAGCCGCCAGGCGAGCTTTGTGGATAAATCCCAGTTTGATCGTTGGCAATTGCAACCGAGCCAGCAGCAACTTTGGCTCGTGGGGTGGCGCGACGCGGCAAATGCAAGGCCGCAGGCAAGCCATCGAGATAGGGAAAGCCAGGCAAAAAGCCAACCATCGCCACGCGATATTCGGCGCTAGCATGCAACTCAATCACTTGATTAACGGTTAATTGGCAGCGCTCGGCAACTTCAGCCAAATCAATGCCATCGTAACGTATTGGAATTCGATGGATGGTCGGCGTTGGCAAGGTTTGCTGAGTAACTTGGAGCCGATGAATGCTCCGCCGCACTTGGCGAGCATTGGTCTTAGCCACATTAAATACAACAGTGACTGTTTCTAACCCAGCAACCACATCAAGAACCCCAAATAATTGGGCATTGCGCAGCGTCAAGGCTAATTGAGCTGGCTGCGCGGTTGTAATCAACAAGGCACTATCGCCAAATAGTTCAATCTTTAGCATACGTAGAACCTAGAGCAAAGAACATAGAACATAGATAAAAACAAAAGGCAGAAGTCAAAAATCAAAAAAGCGCTGAAAGCATGTTGGCTATCAGCTTTGGGATTTTCATCCTTCAGCCTTTCGCTCTCTGCAACTCTGCGTTAAATCCTGATCCACGAAGGACACGAAGAACGAGAAACCACGAAGCACACGAAGACCAATTTTTAGCCACAGATTGGCACAGATTTGTATGATTTGCTTCTTGCTTTCCCATAGCCTAGAGCCAATCGCCCATAGCCATCGTTTCTCTGCGCCTCTGCATTAAACATCTGATCCACTAAGGGCACGAAGCGCACGAAGGGCAAAAACTACCAAGCTTTATTTTTCGCCACGAATTCCACGAATTGCACGAACAATGTTCCGATAGCCCAAAGCCTATCGCCTATAGCCTCGTCTCTTTTGACTTGTGACTTCTGACTTTGCCTTTTCTTTCATCCTTCATAATTCATCCTTCATCCTTTTCTAAAATGGTTCCGGTGGGCGAATTTTATAGACCATAGCTGCAAACCAAATAATCATGCCAAAAATTGCACAACCACTGGTAATGAGAATTGCTGGCCAACGGCCCCAGCGCGTGTGTTGCCACAGCCAATCGAGGGCAATTCCGGTAGTCAGGGCAATCGCCCAAGCGCTAAACATCAACCAGCGGGTGGTAATGGTCGAGCCATTGATAATTGGGAAGGCCGCCAAAACGAGGCTAACCACAAAGGTTGCGCCAGCTACCAAGTGCAAACCACGATGCTTGCGCGCCAGCCACCAGCCAAATGGTGCAATGAGCACGGGCAACAAGCCATAGTGTCGCCAAAAACCAAGCTCAATCATATCCCACAGCAATTGCATGCGCGGCACAGCTTCGCGCTGATTGACCGCGTTCATGCCGCCTTCGGCAAACGATTGGCCTTGCTGCAAAAATAGCCCGATAAAGCTAGAATAATAGACAGCCCAGACCAGCACTTGGGTTGCCACAAGGCTGGCTAAGAGTGCCCAACCCTGCGAACGCGGGCCGCGCCACCACAGCCACAGCACCAACAAACCGCCCATCAAGCCAGTGTTGAGATAAAAGCCAAAGTGGCCGAGGGCAATCGTGCTCAAACCAAGCGTAATCCAAAGCCAATTCCGTCGCTCATGCCAATGTTCCCACGTCCAAACCATAAACGTCGCCAACAGCAAAGCCACAAATTGGCTAAAAATATGCGAATCAAACGACCAAGCGTTGGTCATAAAGCCAGCTGGCACAAGCCCATAGATGATTGCGCCAATGAGCGACCCGCGCTGTGAGCCAGTTGCCCGCAAGCCCAAGCAAAACAACACTGGCAAGGCCAAGGCTTCACAAGCAGCTGCGGTTAATTGCAACAACCATTCTGCCGAAATTCCGGTCAGAGTCAGCGGTTGCAACAAGGCATACAAGACTGGTGGATACGGAAAATCAATGCCGCGATGGCGCGAGGGTCGAAACAAATCGCCAAGATTGGTCGCATGAATCCGGTTACGATGAAAGCCAATGTCGCCTGGCATATGTTCGAGCAGCAAACGCCCGCCCAACTTGAGCGACCACACCAGCACCGTCGCCAAAATGAGCCAACGCAAGACATCGCGATTTACTGCTAAGCCCAAGCGCTGCAACATTGGCGGCAAGGCCCAACGCAACAGCAGAAGCGCAGCCAAACCGTATAATGTTGTTTGGGCAACCGCTGGCGCTGCATAGCTCGCACGCAACGGCGCAAACCAGGTCGCCGCCACAATGCCCAAGCCAGTTAAGCCAACCGCCAAGCCAATTTCAAGGCTCGAGCCACCAAGCCAGAGCACACTTAGGCCAAGCGTTGTGAGCAAAAAGAGCCACGCCAAAGTTGGCCAAAGTGCTGGCCAAGCCCAACCGCTGCTGCTCAATTGCCCACCGCTAAATGCCGCCCCCAATTCACGCGGGTCGTCGGTAGCAATTGGCTGATCAACCTTAATCGCCACCTTACCAGCAGCATCTGCAGGCAGCAGCACGTGCAAAATTCGCCCAGCAGTGCTAGAAAATTGGCTAGTGCCTATGATCAAATTTGCTGGATTGCCTGTGAGTTGCGGCAAATCGAGCCAATAGTTGCGCTGCGCCACATAGGGGAAACGCAATTCTGCATTCAGGCTCGACCAACGGTAGCGCGCAGAACGATCGGGCAATTGTTCGCCAGCATTAAAGCCTACGACAAATGGAGCATCGTTGTTGATGCCCTCTTCCAAGCCAATATTCAACGGTACTTGCCATTGGCGATTGGAGACAAGCCCCAAGCCAATTAATAGGCCAATTAACAACGTAACCAGCGTCAACCATTGGCGACGCTGGCTTAATACATTCAGTGTATCAACTACCATGCTGCTTGCAAAATCCCCAGTAAATCTTCAACTGATGGGGCCAACGGGTTATGATAAACCGCCCCATCGCTAAATGCCTGTTCTGCCAACATCGGCAAGGCATCCTTGGGAATGCCCAAATCGCGCAATTGGGTAATCAGGCCGCAATCGCTGGCCAACTGGCGCAAGCCTGCAATCAAATCGTCGATCACTTCTTCACGCGAGCGGCCACCAGTGTTGATCCCAAAGGCCCGCGCAATCCGCGCATAGCGATCAGGCACGGTGTTGGCGTTGAATGCTACCACATGCGGCAAGAAAATTGAATTCAGCAAGCCATGATGCAATGGGAAATGGCCACCAGTCGCGTGAGCCAAGGCATGCACCGCACCCAAATAGGAGTTGGTAAAGGCAATTCCTGCCATACACGAAGCAATTAACATCTGTCCGCGCGCTTCTTCGTTGGTTGGGCCGTGGTGAGTTGCATCGCGCAGATAATTGGAAACAATCTCGATTGCGCCCAAGGCCAAAGCATCGCTCATTGGCTCAGCTTCGGTCGAGACATAGGTTTCAAAGCCATGAGTCAGCGCATCCATGCCCGTGGCAGCGGCCAAATGTGGTGGCAAGCTTTGGGTCACTTGTGGGTCGAGAATTGCCAATTCTGGCGCAAGATATGGGCTGGTAAACGAGAGCTTAACATTATTAACTTCATCTTTGATCACAGCAAAATTGCTAGCCTCAGAGCCAGTGCCAGCCGTCGTTGGAATCGCCACCATTGGAATTAAGCGCCGCTCAAGCACATTAATTCCTTCGTAATCGAGCAAGTTGCCGCCTTCGGTAATCACAATTCGCATCGCTTTGGCGGTATCAATCGGCGAGCCACCACCAAGCGCAATCAGCAAATCGGCTCCAGCCTCGCGGGCTTGGGCAGCAGCAGCTTCGACCACCGCAACTGATGAATTCGGTGGCACATCGCTATACACGCCAACAATTTCGATCGTTTCGGCCAACGCTTGTTGTACTTGCTCAACCAAGCCCGATTTGACCAAGCCTGCATCGGTCACAATAAAGCCTTTGGTTGCACCAAGCGAGCTTAATTCAGCTCCCATTTCAGCCACCAAGCCAGCTTTATACAGAACCCGTGGAATCAACCGAAATTCAAAGAATTCTTGCATAATCAACTCCTTGTATGTTGGGGTCGGGGATCGGGGACTGGGGATTAGAAGCTGAAACCACGAAGAGCACGAAGGACTATTTATCCAGATTTTATGCGTGATCCTTGCACCTGATCCCTGACCCCTAATCCCTGAACCCTAGCTCTATGTTCTATGTTCTTTGCTCTATGTTCTCTCTCCCCAAACCCTATGTTCTATGTTCTTTGCTCTATGTTCTTAATTTAGCGTTCGCCGCGCAAAACCGCTCGGGCCTCGCCAATCAGTTGCGCTCCACCTAAATCGCCAACATCGCGCAAGGCTTGTTGATCTTCGGCCAGCCACGCATCAGCATCTGCACTTGCCAAAATTGGATACTCGGCGCGCAAAGCAGCCAACTCGCTAGCATCTTCACAGGCCAAAACTGCCCGCCGAATTGTATTCCAATTGGCTGGCGGCGGCGCACTTGCTTGCACAACCGTAGCAGTTGGCTTGGGGTTGGCGCGGCTTTGGCTCGATTGATCAAGGGTTTGGCGCAATTGAGTTAAGCTAATTCTAGCGCGCTCAAAGGCTTGGCTAATTTCAAATTCGCCAGCGTCAACCGCTGCTTCGGCCAAACCAGCCAAGCCCTCGTCCATCGCCTCGTCAAGCAAGAAGGGATATTCATGCAACACAGCTTGCAATTCTTCGGGCGTTTCAGCGGCCAGCATGCGCATAATCGCTTCGGCCAAAGGCGGCAACTCGTCTGAATCATCGGAGCCAAGCGCATCGCCAATTGCTTCAGCCGCCGATTGTGGCGTGTAATTGAGTTGATCTAATGCCTCGGCCACGCCAGCAACCCCAGCTTCTGCTTGCACATTGCCAAGGTAGGGCAATTGATCTTCGCGCGGCAAAGCTCCAATCAACATCCACAACAGGCCTTGGGCCAATTCATTCCATTCGGCTTCGGGCATTTCGTAGGGCACGCCAAACAACACCGCGCGCGCCCGCCGATCGTGCAGCAAAATTGGTGCAGGCACAACCCCTGTTTGGCCACAGCTTGGGCAACGGGTATCGTGCAATGTCACATCGCGAATCGCCTGCACCAAATCAGGCCGTTCCTCGGCATCAACAATCAACCAAGCTTCGGCCACAAACGGCGTTTGGCAGGTTGGGCAAACAAGTTCATAGGGTTGGCTATATGAAATTGGCATATGCGGCTCTCGCTAGGCTATGAATCGACGCAAAAAATCGCCAAGCCCACTGTCCATTGGCACAACTGTGGCTAAGCGATCGAGCATCAACGTTAAGTCAGATTGTTGGGCAACAGTTAAGCTTTGCCAGAATGCTTGTTGCTGATCAGGGTCATGGCTTTGCAGCAAGCCCTCCAGCAATTCAATCGTTGCTGGTTGTGGCCACGACCATGCTGAGTTTGCCATAAAAGCAGCCAATTCGCGCTGCTTGGCAGCATGATCAAGCAGCGCTTGCAAATCGTCAAGGTCAGCAGCAAGCTGCACATGGCCCAAATATTCAGCCTCGGCCAGCTGTTCGAGCAGCAATTGCTGATGCAACAAGCCAACCAAATGCTGCGCCAAAGCCTCAGCTTCGCTAGCACTCGCAACCGACAATGGCAAGGCCAAAATCAATTGCGCATAACGTGCATCGTGGTAAAGCAGTGGCGCAATTAACGAGCCAATCGCATCGCAATAGGGGCATTGGGTTTCGCGCAAACGGCCATCAAGCAGCTGTTGCAACAAACCAGGCTGCTCCTCGCCATCGAGAATCAGCCAAAGGGGCGCATCGAATTGCGCCCCACAAGCGGGGCATTGCACCACGGCAACTTCATGGCGAGAACGCATATTCCAACGTTAGGTTGAGCCTAACTTGCCTCCTGTTGAACTTGCTGAGCCTGCTTTTGCTTTTCCATCTCGACCAAAACCCGCCGCAGCACTTTGCCAACTTGGGTTTTGGGCAGTTCCTCGATAAATTCTACTTGGGTTGGAACTTTATAGGGCGCGAGATTTTCTTTGCAAAAGTCGCGAATTTCTTTGACCGTGGCGGCTGCATCTGGTTTAAGCACCACAAAAGCCTTAACTGTTTCCCCACGATAGGTATCGGGAATGCCTGCCACCGCCGCTTCGAGCACGGCTGGGTGCATAAACAGCACTTCCTCAACTTCGCGTGGCACAATATTATAGCCCGAAGCGATAATTAAGTCTTTTTTGCGATCAACAACATAGAAGTAGCCATCGCTATCGGTTTTGACAATATCGCCAGTGCGTAGCCAACCATCTTCGGTCAGCACCTTGGCGGTTTCATCATCGCGGCCCCAATAGCCTTTCATAATTTGCGGCGCACGAATCAGCAATTCGCCTTCGCGCTCCGAGCCAATCGGCAGTGGCTCTTCGGTCTCAAGATCCAAAATTTGCACTTCGACATCGGGCATCGGCACACCGATTGAGCCAGATTTACGCACCCCAAATACTGGATTACAGTGGGTTACTGGTGCAGCTTCGGTTAGGCCATAGCCTTCGACCAATCGCCCGCCAGTTAGATCGCCAAATTTTTCTTGAACTTCCATTGGCAAGGCAGCCGAGCCACTGATACAGGCTTTGATCGAGCGCAAATTGTATTTATCAATATCTTTGTGATTGATAATCCCAATGTAGAGTGCTGGCACGCCCGGGAAGATCGTCGCTCGCTCGTTGTGCAAGGCTTCGAGCACGCCATCGACAGGCCGTGGATTGGGAATGATGACCATTTCTGCGCCAATTGCGACCGCGAAACACATGCCAACCGTCATGCCATAGACATGGAAAAACGGAATTGCACACATCACGCGCTCTTGGCCAGGCTTGAGGCCATTCATCCAATTCAACAATTGGCTGGTATTGGCCATAATGTTGTAGTGGGTCAGCATTGCAGCTTTGGGTGCGCCAGTCGTGCCGCCGGTATATTGAAACAGCGCCACATCTTGGCCTTCGACCACAACTTTAGGTGGGGCTGGTGGATATTCAGCCAACAAGCTGCTAAATAAGAGCGTCGTGCGATCGGGCGTAATCTCAACCCAGGTTGGGTCTTTTTGTTGGGTTCGGCGCACGAGCATGCTTTGGGGAAAGGCTAAAACATCGTGAACATAGGTCACAATCACCCGCTTGAGCGGCGTTTCGGCCAAAATTTCTTGCACTTTGGGGTAGAACGAACTAAGCACAAAAATTGATTCGGCCCCAGAATCGGCCAATTGGTGTTTGAGTTCGCGGGGTGAGTAGGTTGGGTTGATATTGACGACGGTTGCGCCTAATCGGAGCGCAGCAAAAAAGCCAATCACAAATTGCGGCGTATTGGGCAGCATAATCGCAAAACGATCGCCCTTGCGCACGCCCAACCCGTGCAATGCCGTCGCAAATCGATCAACAGCTTCCTTCAATTGCCGATAGGTCAGCGAACCGCCAATTGCCACCCGACCACCAAGTACATATTTCAGCACAAAGTTAGTAGCCACCTGATTGGGATAATTGGCAACGGCGTTATCCAATAACGAAATCAACGGCTCGCTGGAGTATTGCAATGAGGGCTTGACCGTTGGCTCGTAGTGTGTTGTCCATGGCGTATCCACAATGATACCTCCTCAACAGCGGACAAGCAAAAGATTTAGAGAGGCAACTGGGCGAACAGGGTGGTGGGTTTAGGATGCAGGTGTTTCCTCAGCGTTGGCTTCAAACCAACCCCGTTCTTGGGCAATGAATTTAATCGTGGCATCATCGGGGGGATACAAACCCGCCACCTGATAGGCATAGGCCAAGAGGGCTGCGCCGCCAACTAAACCCACAACTGCGCCAATAACAAAGGCTAGAATCGCTCCAAAACGCCGCATGCTGGAAACTCCTTGTGTGTCGGTGGAGACCATTGTGATGGCAGATTCTGCCCATCCCAACGGTAGAAACGCGCTACCATCATAACGCATAGCAGCATTAAGCGCAACCGCCACTCCAACTTTAAGCCCAAAGCTCAATTCAAATCGGGTTTGGCCAAAAGCCTAGCGATTCGGCGCTTTAACTTCGTATTCACCAAGACAATCAATCCGTGCTATTTCGTGATAGCTGCGATCAGTTGCTTGCAATACATCAAGATCATAGGCTTCACCTTGAAAAATAATCAGATCGTAGGTTTTGGCATCGATTGTTTGAATAAAATTATCAACCGGAGCATCCCAGCCTTTGCGCCGAAAAAACTTAAGCACCGCCGCATTACCAATCACCTCTTTGCGATTGATCACCGCAAAGCCTGGGTTTTCAACCAAAATCGGCCCTGTAGCTGCTTGAATATACGCATTGAGTTGATCGCATGCTTGACGATCTGCTTGGCTTGGATTCAGGCCAAAATCCGGCGTAGTTTTATTAAACCAGCTAACAGGCTTGATATTTGGCAAGGCAAAGAAGCCAATTTGAATCAGAATTAGGCTAGCAAAGCCAGTTCGTAATCGCAGGTTGGAGTTTTCTAAAATATCCTTGCTGATAATCCCCAGCAAAATGGCGGTAATTGCAATCGACTCAATAAAATAGTTGGTCGAAGCACCATCGCGGCCCGTTGAAATAGTGGTTATTAATGCAATTGTTGCATAAAACAGCAGCAATTGCTTGCGTTTGAAATACTTAATCGCAAACCACGTGTAAGCCAATACGAAGATAAAATGGGTGGCTACAAAATTTTTGGCTTGGCCAAGAAACACACGCGGATACCATTCCAATTGGTTATAGGTGATGATATGGCGCAGAAATTCGCCATCGGTGCTGGAATTCAACCAAAGCGTTGCTGGAATGAGCAGGCTTGCCCAAGCACTCAAAAAAATTATCAGGAGCTTGCGATCATTAATCAGCAGATATAGCGCGATTGCTGCAACCGCAGCTAAGGCACTTTGTTTGGTAGCAACTGCGGCAAAACACGCCAGCGCCGCCAAAAGCACCGAACGCATATTCAATTTAATCTCAAGCGCAATAATTGCCATCAAACTAAAACAAACCGCTAAGCCATCAACCCTGCTCCAAGCGCTCCAATAATAAACATAGATCGAATTAAAGAAGAGCAATGCAGCGAATATACAATAGCTCAGGGCGAAATTCTTTTTATGTAGTAGATAGAAGATTAAACCTGATGTAGCGATAAATGCGAGCGCTGAAAGCATCCTGGTTGCAATAAATGTCGGCCCAGTAAGCAGCATAATTTTTGAGGCTAGCCAAGCAAAGAGCGGTGGATAATTCGAAACCAAAAATGGGCTTTGCTCAATCGGTTGATAAATTGCTGAGCCTTGCGCGAGCAACGCAGCATCACGCAGAACAAAGCCTTCGCCGTTGGTAATATCATACGGAAACGCAATAACCGCATACATATGATAAAAACCACGCAACGCTAAAATAACTAAAATGCCGTTAATCGCAACTAAAAGCCAATATCCAAATTTTGTGCGAGCCATTGCCTGCTCCTTCTCTCAAACTTGCGGGCAATCTTACAATAGTTTTGGTGATTAAGCTTTTAGCGTCAAGTGGCTGTGGATTGAAGGCATGGCAATTGCCAGCGACCAGCTAGCAACCTTTGACCAAACAGCAACGTACTAGACGAAGGTTGTACAATGCAATTACCTATCGTGTTGCACTTTTTTGTGCTAGCATTGAGGAGCGTGTGATGTCTGAGAACGACTATCGTCCTAAATTTGATCCTCAAACGGGTCAACCAATTCCAAATCAGCCCAACTACAATCAGCCTCAAGGTGGCTATCCACCGCCGCCACCACAGCCAAACTATGGCGCACCGCCAGAAGGTGCATACACCGTGGCCAGCGAACCAGGCCGCCCGCTTGATTTGCCCGAACCACAAGTTGCCTTGAGTGGCCGTGGCATGACCACTGGTTTGCGCTACAAAGTGATTGGCTCAGTGCTGCAAGCGGTGATCATCGAGCTTGATCCAGGCCAGATGATCTTCTCGGAAAGCGGCGGCATGTCGTGGATGAGCGGCAACGTGCAGATGAACACCAACTCTGGTGGTGGCATCGGCAAGATGTTCAAACGCGCCTTCTCTGGCGAATCGTTGTTCATCGTCGATTTCACGGTTGCTGGTGGCACGGGATTGATCGGCTTTGCCAGCGAAATGCCTGGCAAGGTTGTGCCATTGCACCTCGCACCTGGCCAAGAAATCATCATGCAAAAAGACTCGTTTATGTGTGCCGAAAAATCGGTGCAGCTTGATATTCACTTCCGCCGCAAATTAGGCGCAGGCCTGTTTGGTGGCGAAGGGTTTATTATGCAACGAGCCACCGGCCCGGGCGTGGTTTTTGCCGAGCTTGATGGCGAAGTAGTTGAATACTACTTGCAACCAGGCCAAGTGATGAAGGTCGATACTGGCCACGTGGCGATGTACGAGCCAAGCGTCCAATTCGATATTGAAATGGTACGCGGCTTCAAGAACATTCTGTTTGGTGGCGAAGGTTTGTTCCTTGCAACCTTACGCGGCCCTGGCAAAATTTGGCTGCAAACCATGCCAGTCATGAACGTGGCCAAGAAACTGGCCGAATATATGCCAGCCAGTGGTGGCGGCGGCAGCGCTGGTGGCAACATCATCGGCAGCCTGCTTGGCGGCGACTAATTAGCAGTACGGTTCCAGCGATGAAGGCCCACCAACCTTCATCGCTGTTTTTTTAATCCTTTAGCTTTGGGCTATTTGTAATGGTTCATTGGATTGACAACGATGAGCATGCCCTCACCCCCAGCCCCGCTCCCACTGAACGCGGGCGAGGGGAGCACGGATTGTGTGGTTCCCCCTCGCCCGTTCGATGGGAGCGGGGGCTAGGGGGTGAGGGGACACAGTTGCCAACCTCATGTACCAATACAGCGATTGGCTTTTGATTTTTGACTTTTGACTTTTGCTTTTGGCTTCATCCTTCGTACTTCGGAATGGGAGTTTTAGAATGGCAACGATTCGCTTAGAACCAATTACCGAGGAAAACTTTCGGCCTGTACTTAAACTCAAAGTCCGCGACGATCAAACCCAATTTGTGGCCCAAAATATGTTTTCGGTTGCCGAAGCCTATGTTCACCCCGATTGGGAGCCACGGGCAATTTATGCCGATACCGATTTGGTGGGCTTTGTGCTGATGGGTCGTGATCCTGAAACTGGCCACGATTGGATTATTCGCTTTATGATTGGCGCTGAACACCAAGGCAAGGGCTATTCCAAGCCAGCGCTGTTGGCAGTCATTGATCATCTTAAACATAAATCGTATCGCACCGAAATTCGCCTAAGCTATGTGCCAGGCAATGCGGTTGCTGAAAAGCTCTATCAAAAAGTTGGCTTCGAAGCAACCGGCGAAGTTGAGGATGACGAAATCGTTATGCGCTTAGTCGAAGCATAATCACCCTATCAGCATAGCATCATAGCAATCTCACCCCGAAGCGATCAAAGGCGGCGTATACTGCACGATGAAAGGAGGCCATCGTGCACCGTTATTCACGTCTGATGATTATTTTGGGGCTTGGATTGCTAACGGCCTGTAGCAATAGCACCCCCACCCCGATACAACCTCTGCCAGAACAAGCAACTGCCAGTATTCCTGCTGCCAGTAGCGAGCCAACTCAGCCACTCCCAACCCAAGCTGCTGTCGCTCCTGCAGTCGATGAAACTGCGGTTGTTGTGACCGAACCAGCGCCACCAAGCAAAGCAGATGTAGCCGTTTTCGATGATCAACAAAGCCCGCTGAGCTTGTTGGCCAGTTTTTACAACGCCGTCAATCGCGCCGAATATCAACGCGCCTACGGCTATTTTGAGCTTGAGCCAATGCCCTTCGATCAATTCGAGCAAGGCTACGAGCAAACGCTGAGCGTCGATGTCTTAGTCAATCCCAATGTTGTGATTGATGTAGGAGCTGGCAACCAACATGCGCGGGTTGCCGCCGCCTTAATTGCCTATGATCGCCAAGCAGGCTGGCAATATTTTGTTGGTTGCTACGATTTGCATCGAGTTAATATCAATGGCCCAAGCGAGCCATGGCAAATTCGCGGCAGCCAATTCGAGCTGGTCAACGATTTGCAAACGTTAAATCAGCGCGTTGGCCAGGTTTGCCCAGCAACCAGCCAACCAAACGCAGCCCAAACCCCAGAACAATTGCTAACGCTCTACACGAATGCACTCAATCAAGCAGATTATGCCCAAGCATTCAGCTATTGGCGCGAGCAACCAGCTAGCGATGTGGCAACTTGGAGTCAACAATTTGCTGCCAAACAGTTCAACCAAGTCTTGATCAACCCGCAAGCCTTGAGCGATGCTGGCGCTGGCAATATTTATTATTCGACCAATCTGGTTTGGTTTAGCCCCGATCAAACTGGGCAATTGCAATTTGAGGCGGGCTGCGTCACGCTGCATCGCAACAACACCGAGCCAGATCAGCCTTGGCAAATTCAACGTGTTGCGCTAGAAGCGATTGAACAAAGCCCTGCCGTGATTAACCAAGCCCTAGCTACAAGCTGCCAATAAATTTAATTCAGCTGACAAGCTATTGTGCGAATTACTCAATAGCTTATTGCTATTGACAAAAAGTACCCATTTCTGTCAATAGAAATTGAGATTATCCAAAACATAGATAGCCTATTGACAAAAATAAAGGCTTTTTGTCAATAGGCTATCTATTTGCTCGCTATATTTCCCGCAAACAAAGCAGAATCAGCTACACTATCTCAAATGAAGCAAATTTAAATGCTGAGGAATGCTAGTTATGCCAGTTGCCAAACGTCTCCGTGGCTTGTGGGTTGATGCAGTGTTGTTAGTGCTTGCGATTTCGCTTTTTATTCCAGCAGTTGGCGCGGCTCAAATGACGGGCGTTTCGCTTGGCCTCACCATGACGTTGCTGATAGCGCTGATTGCGGGCTTAATATTCAAGGCAATTCGCCATGGAATGCACTTATACAGCCCGCCAGCAGAACGCGAAGCCAAGCTTAACGGCAAAATTCAAACCGCAAGGGTGCTGAGCGCAACGCCAACCGGTTGGTTGCGTGGCACCTATGGCCGTCGAATTTTCGAATTTGAGCTTGAATTACAACTCGAACAAACCACCCTCAAAATCTATCCCTTCCTTGAGTTGCTCAAGGCTCCCGATGCTGGCGATACCGTTCAGGTCAAAATTCACCAGCAAAATCCTACGGTAGTTGTGCTCGCTTAATCGCTTGAAGCGCCTTTGTTTATTCCAACAAGGGCGCTTCAAACCTATTGAATAGCGCAAAAAGACCAAATTCAAACAATAACAACAATGCTGGGGCAATTATGAGAGCAAGGCTTCAGCATCGATAATGGTTTGGGCGACATCTTTGAGTTTAACCCGCTTTTCACGAGCACGATGGCGCAACCGCTCATAGGCATCGTGTTCGCTAATATTCAGGCGTTGCATCAAAATACCCTTAGCCCGTTCAATCAATTTGCGTGCTTCCAGCGATTCGTGCAAGGCATCGACTTCTTGGCGCAAGGCCCGAATTTCGGCAAAGCGCGCTAAGGCAATATCGATTGCTGGCGTTAAGGCTTCCATCGTTACAGGTTTGACCAAATATCCCAGTGCGCCAGCTCGTTCAGCTTTGCGAATGGTGTCACGGTCGGTAAACGCCGTCACCATTACAATTGGCATTGGCCGCTCAGCATACAGGCGCGCGGCAACCTCGGTGCCTTCCAATTCTGGCAACTTCACATCAAGAATCGCCATGTCGGGATCTAATTGGCGCGCCAACTCCAAGGCTTGGGTTCCGGTGCGGGCAACACCCACAACCTGATAGCCCAAATCGGTCAAATATTCTTCCATGGTCAAGGCCACAAGTTCGTTATCTTCGGCCAATAAAATCCGAATTGTGGCTCGCTGCTCGTCAGACATAACAAAGCTCCGTCTTCACTAGAAATGGCTAACTACATCCTAGCATACTTTAAAAAGCATTTACACAGATTAAATACAGGCAAATAAACATCTAAATATATAGATAATGATAAAAAATTATATTTTAGGGCTACGTTGATCTCGTTGATTTGAATATTCTGTTGCGTTACTTTCCAATCGGGCTTAATCCAATGCGCAGCATTGGGGATTTCCCCAATATATTATTTAATTAGGATCATGAAATAGACGTTAACAGTAGAGCATGTGGATTTGTGGAAAGATCGCGTTTCATGCTCTTCTAATGCGCCATGTTTGATCGGGATAGATCGTGGAAGAGTTTCCCCATGTTCCCCATGGTTTTGGGGATAGGCACATGATGTGGATTATTGTGCACGATCTGCCAACATGGTTTCCCCATGCTTGTCCACATGCTGGCTAGTTTTCCACAGCAAAGGGCTAGTTATCCCCAATTTGTGGATAATTTTGGGGATAACTGGCGAATAAACAGGGATAACACTACATCTAGGATAACTTGGCTGAGCATGGCCCTAGATATAGTAGATCCTGGTCGTGGATGTTTTGTGGAAAAGCTGCTGATAACGTGGTGGAAAACCTCTGTATAACATGATCGCTCCATGAGCCTGTGGATAGCTGTGGAAACTTGTGGATAACATGCAGGCCTGATTTTCGCCAAAAAAAGCCGCCACTGAAGCTTCAGTGACGGCGAAAGGAGCGGGTATGGGTTTCTTATTGATCAGATTCTGGATCGATTGAGTCGATGAATTTACGGAAGATCGAAAGCTCTTCTTCATCGGTTGTTGGGGCAGCCTCAGGCTCGGCCTGCGAAACCGATGTTGTTGGAATATCTTCGCTTTCGTCTTGGTCGTCCATCATATGGCCCAATTCTTCCATCACATGGTCGGCCACGAAAATAGGGGCTTCGGCGCGAACTGCCAAGGCAATTGCATCGCTAGAACGTGAATCAAGCTCGATCGCTTGGCCATTGTTATCGATGACTAAGCGGGCAAAAAAGGTGCTATCGCGAAAATCGCTAACTACAACTTCGCGAATCGTGCCGCCCAGTGCTTTGACGGTGGCCAAAAGCAGGTCGTGGGTCATTGGGCGAGGTGGCTCATGGCCTTGGACGGCTAGTGCAATTGCATCGGCTTCAAACGGGCCGATCCAGATTGTCACATAGCGACGGCTGTTCAGCTCCCGTAGGACAACAATCCGTTGTTGTGTGAGTAGACTAAAGCGTATGCTATCAACCTGGACACGAACCATAACGCTGAAACCTTTCTATGCATCATCGTGGTGCATACTTATGAATTAATGCCGCTCCCTTGCGTTGCATCTTACCACGCCCCCTATAGCAGCGCAACCAGTTATGTCATGCTCTGGTGTCATCTTGGTTTTGCCATATGGGTGACTTATGTTCACCTCTGTAGCGTTAAATTGCTGACCCAACCGCTGCTTGAATCGAATTAAAGCCATCGCGCCGCAGCAGTGCAGCTAGCTCACGGTTGATTGCGCTTACCAATTGTGGCCCAGCATAAATTAGGCTGGTATAGAGTTGGATCGCGCTCGCGCCAGCCAAAATCCGTTCGTAAGCATCGTGGCCATTAGCAATGCCACCAACGCCAATCAATGGCAGCTTGCCATTTGTGCTTTGATAGATATATTTGAGGGTTTGCAAGGCTTTGGTTTTGAGCGGCGCGCCACTTAATCCGCCAGTTTCGGTTTGCTGCGCAGAGCGTAAGCTTGCACGACTTACGGTTGTGTTGGTGGCGATAATGCCATCAACGCCTGCATCGAGCGCTGCGCCAAGTGCTGCATCTAAACCAGCGCGATCTTCGTCGGGCGAGAGTTTGACGAACAATGGCGCTTGATGGCGTAATTGTTGGCGGGCAGTTTGCACAACCTGCAATAATTCGGTTAATGGTTCGCGCCGACTAAGTTCACGTAACCCTGGTGTATTCGGTGAAGAAATATTGATCACAATATAATCTGCATATTCTCCAAGCAAGTTAATTCCTTGGCGATAATCATCAGCTGCTTGCTCATTCGGAGTGTTTTTATTTTTGCCCAAATTAATGCCCAGTGGAATTAACCGCGGCTGTTTGGCCAAACGCAGCGCTAAGGCTTCAATTCCTGCATTATTAAATCCCATGCGATTAATTAATGCCTGATCCTCAATTAAACGAAATAAGCGTGGCTGTTCGTTACCAGCTTGCGGTTTGGGCGTAACAGTGCCTAATTCCAAAAAACTAAAGCCCAATTGGCGCATACCACGAATATGCGTGCCATTTTTATCAAAACCAGCAGCTAAACCAACAGGATTATTAAACGTTAACCCACACAGATTTGTTTTAAGGATTGGGTCATTGTGATGAAAGGAACGGAATAAATTTGCGGAAAATGGTAAATAAGTGACCAAATCAAGCCCAGCAGTGGTAATTCGATGAGCTTTTTCTGGGGCTAAACGAAATAATAATGCCTTTGCAAGCTGATAGATGCGCATAAAAAGCCTCACATAGGTGCGAATGGCAGCGACACTCGCTTGCCTTGGCGATTATACACAATCATTTGCGGGCCATGAACATATCCCACATATCCCAAGTTTCCCACATATCCCACATGGTTATCCACATTTTTGGGGGTAACTTATGCAATTTGGGGATAGTATTCAGAACATGTGTTTTTATTAACAAGTGGGTTTTATAATTATTTGAAACATTTGTGTTATTATGGCTGGATAAAAACAATTTATTTGACAAATTGCAAAAAGTTATCCCACATTATCCCACACTTACCCACATTTTTGGGCTATTGTTTCTTTTTGCACAATCTTTTTGGGGGATAGCTTGCTAGTACTTTGGGGTTAAGCTAGATTGGGGCAACCATGAAGTCTGGTTCTGGCTCGAAGTTGGCCTTGAGGAGATTGAGTTGTTCTGCAAAAGCGCGTTCGGCTAGTGTAAGCCCAATTGGCTGAAATTGCAAATACTCAGAAGGCAAGTGCTGAGCGAGTTTGGGCAAATCGGCGCGAATCACAACCCCAAGCACTGGATAGCCGCCTGTGGTTTGGGCATCGGCCAAAAGCACAATCGGCTGGCCATCTGGTGGCAGCTGAATTGTGCCGGGCACAACTCCAAACGAACGTACTCGATTGGCTGGGGCTGCTAAGGCTTGGCCTTCGCAACGATAGCCCATGCGATTGCTTTTGCTGCTAATGCACCACGTTTCGGCTTGAAAGTGACGCTGAATCGAGCCATTCAAGTTGCGATTGGGCAGATAGCGAATTGGGCTTTGGCTTGAATCAATGGACATTGTGTCCAAACCTCGGCCTGCAATCGTCAGATCTGGTTGGTTATAGCTTAATTGATCGCCGATTCTCAACGGTTGGGCTAAATGGCCCGACCATGGTGCGCCAAGCAAACAGCTTTGCGAGCCAAGTTGCGGCGCAATGTTGAAACCACCAGCAATTGCCAGATAGCAGCGTGCGCCGCTTCGCCGTTGGCTAAATGTCAACTCGCTATTGGGTCGCACTAACAATGCCCTGCCAAGCGCAATTGGTTGATCATCAAGCTCAGCGCCGAAATCGGCCCCAACCAAGGCAATGATTGTTAGCTCGCTGAAATGCAGCCGTGCCCCTGCGCCCGTCATTTCGAGGCTAGCCAACTCTGCTGAATTACCAACCACGCGGCTAGCGAGACTATGCGCCAGCCAATCGAGTGCACCGCTGGCAGGCACGCCCCAATGCCGCAGGCCAGCACGCCCCGTATCCTGCAAGCTTATCAACATGCTCGTTTGGCGAATCGTCAACATAGGCCTAAGTATAAGCGAAGGCAAAGAACATAGAACATAGAGCAAAGAACATAGAACATAGGGATGAAAGCAAAAGGCAGAAGGCAAAAGTCAAAAGGCAAAAGTCATAGCTTTAACTCAGAGGCGCAGAGCGACCGAAGGATGAAGGATGAAGGATGAGGGATGAAAGCAAAAGCCCATAGCCCATAGCCTATAGCCACATCTTCGTGTCCTTCGCGCTCTTCGTGTTCTTCGTGGTTTCATTCTTCGTGCTCTTCGTGCTCTTTGTGGATCAAAACCTGATCCCTCGCCTCCCGAAAGATTGCGCGTATAATGATGCTACACATTGTTCTGTTAAGTTGATTATCTACTATCGAATGTCGTTTTTTTGGCGATTGTACTTGTTGGAGGCAAGCCCATGACTACTCGTACCCTTCGGATTGTGCTCCTGCTGGGGTTGTTGCTGCTTTTTTTTGGTGGCTCGTATACCCAAGCGCGTGAGTTGCAACGGCCAATGCCCCGACCACAAACTGCTCTTGTCTCAACAATTTACATCAACCAAAGCTTCGATAGCCCCATTTTTCCCCCTGCCAATTGGGCAACCACGATTATCACCGCAACCGATACGCCTGATCCTGAATGGACTCACGTAACCAGTGCTACTCGACCAACCGCTCAGCCCCATAGTGGTGTGGGCATGGCTCATTTCAATAGCTATTCAACGAGCAATGACAATGCAGCGCGCTTATCAACGGTGCTTACGCCAACTACTAATGTGCTACGGGCAAGTTTTTGGTATTACCATAGCGCAATTTTTCCAACCTCGGCTGATACGCTGTTGGTGCAAACCAGCAATGATGGCCAAAACTACACCACTCGCACTAGCTATCCGCGCTATCGGGCAACTGATGGCTGGACGCAATATCAGCTTGATTTGCCATTTGCCAATGTCGGCCAGCCGTTTTACTTGGGATTTTTGGGGATCAGCGATTTTGGGGCCAATCTTTTAATTGATGATGTGCTGATTCAAGATACGCCGCCGATTGAAATCTTTGGCACGACCAGCAACCAAGGCTGTGCTGGCGATACTTTGCTCTATCCATTAAGCGTGCGCAACAATTATCCCAATTCGCAAACGATTAACCTTAATCTTGCACCGAGTGCTTGGCCAAGCAGTTTACCGTTTAATACGCTGACGATTCCTGCTCAAAGCAGCGGCCCAATTACGGTGAGCGTACATATTCCGGCAACCGCCCAACCGCGCACTAGCGATCAAACGACGTTGCAATTAAGCAATCAATTGGTTGAGCTTAATCAAGCGCTTGTGACCAATTGTAGCCTTGGCCATTGGCTTGATCGCGAAGATTCGTTGCTGGCGGCCCGCTATTCGTCGGTCGTTAGCGCCGATGGTTCGCTGTTTCAAATTGGTGGGCAAGGGCCAAATAATAATTCTCCTGCCTTGCCCAATACGTTGCGCTATCAGCCGATTACTGACAGCTGGCAACAACGTGCGCCGATGCCTGTTGCAACTTTTGGCACTGATGCGGCTACGCTGAATGGTGAAATTTATCTGGTTGGTGGCTATCGTACTGGCGGCGGCTCAACCACCACAGGCTTGATTAGCGATCTACAAATTTATTCGCCAACGCTTGATATTTGGCGCAGCGGTCCAAGCCTGCCAACGCCATTGGCCTATTATCAATCGGCGGTGCTTGCTGGCAAACTATATATTATTGGCGGCTCGAATGGAACCAATGCCTTAGCCAGCGTTTGGATATTTGACCCAGCCAGCCAAGCATGGACTGCCGGGCCAGCGATGAGCACGCCGCGGGCATTCGCTTCGGCTGGAGTGGTGGATAACAAACTCTATGTGGCAGGCGGTACGGCGACAATTAGCAACCAAACGGCCTTGGATACGATGGAATTCTATGATCCAAATGTAAATGCTTGGCTGGCTGCGCCAAACTTGCCCCGTCGCCAAATGCAGGGTGGCGATGCCCAAATTCTCGACCGCTTTTTTATCATTACAACAGGCTATTCGATGCCGGTGGTGGCCTCAAACTCAAGCTTAATTTTCGATCAGCAGACCAACGAATGGTCGGAAGTGCTGCTCAACAGTTCGCGCTATGGAGCCGAAGCCGATAGCATCAACGACACGCTGTTTGTGGTTGGCGGTCGTCAATTTGCCAACAATAGTTTTACGATGAGCAGCCGCAACGAATCGTTCCAAATTTGTCGTTTTGTGCTAACGACAGCAACGCCAACTCCAACCAGCACCAATACTGCCACCGCAACCAATTCGCCAACCAATACCGCGACTAATTCGCCAACCAACACCAATACGCCGACAATCAGCCCAACTCCGACCAATAGCCAAACCCCAACTGCGAGCAGCTCGGCAACAATCAGCCCAACTCCGACCAATAGCCAAACCCCAACCATAACGACCACACCGCCGAGCAGCACGCCAACTCATTCGCCGACCGCGACGCTGAGCCAAACCCCAACAACCTCGGCCACGCCGCCGACCAATACGCCGACCGCGACCCAACCAATTGGGCTGCGCAAGGTATTCTTGCCGCTGGTTGGGAATCAGTTGCGTTAGTAAAGAGTATAGAGCGAAGAACATAGAGCAAAGGGAGAAATTTAACGCAGAGGCGCAGAGACATTATGGTTACAGGCTATAGGCTATGGGCTTTTGGAACATAATTAAAACAATCTGTGGAATCTGGGGCGAAAAAATTATGCTTCGTGGTTTCTCCCCTTCGTGCTCTTCGTGTCCTTCGTGGAGCATAATTTAACGCAGCGGCGCAGAGAATCCATGGCTATAGGCTGATGGCTATCGGCTATCGGAACAATAATCTGAGTAATCTGTGTCAATCTGTGGCTAAAAACTTAATCTTCGTGCTCTTCGCGTTATTCGTGGTTTCAAACTGCGCGCTTTGCATCCTGCGTGGCCCAATCGTCGTCTTATTGCTAGGCGCTTAAATCTTACGATACTAAAAAATAGGTTGACAATAAAAAGTGACGCATGGTACAGTTTGTGATATGGAGATCACGATTGACGCAATTCAATTGAATCGGCCAGGAGGAAAGAACGATGGATGATTTGATTGAGGATTTACTTGCGCATCCCAAAGTGCTGGAAACCCAAACCCATCTGCACCATGGGATTGCAAAATACGAACATTTAATGCGGGTTACCCGCTATTCATATCGCATTGCCCGTTTGCTCAAAGCCGATGTGCGGGTTTGTACTCGGGCTGCCTTGCTCCACGATATTGATTCGCGCTATGGCACGCTGGAAAATCATGGCGCTGTGGCTGCACGCTGGGCCGAAGAACAAGGCGAAGATTCGGCTGTCTGCCTAGCAATCGTTGGCCATATGTACCCGATTGGCCCTGCACCCATGACCCGCGAAGGCTGGATTTTGTCGTTGGCCGATAAGGCTGCATCATTGGCCGATTTGACCGCCTATGTGCGAGGATTGGTCAATGGCCGTTCGCAAAAAATGAAACGCGATCTGCAAGCCAGCGATCCATTTTATCGCCCACGGCGCAAACCAAAACGCCGCGAACAACTGCGCAAAATGCTCGATATTGATATTAGCTGAATTTAAATATTGAACGATAGATCGAATTGTGTAACAGTTTTGTTGCACAATTTTTGTTTAATTGATGTAAATAGTTATTTCGCTTAACTAAAGCAGAAATAGTTTCTAGCATGATTAAAGATTGAAACGGCGTTGCTTAGAACTTAATATTTTTGACCGAATCTCCGGAGCGGCGTATTATAGCACTATATGCTTGGATCTCAATACGAGCATATCAGTGTTTTAGGAGGATTGAATGATGCGTTTGCTACGTGCGTTCGCGTTGTTGCTCTTGGTGGCTGTTTTGGCTCCGCTCGGCTTACAGAGCGGTGTCGTGAAGGCCCAAAGTGAGCAACGCACGGTCACAATTTTGGAAACCAGCGATATTCACGGCAATTTGATGGCGTGGGATTACTACACCGGCAAGCCCGCCGAATGGGGTATGACCAAGGTCGCAACCCTGATCAAACAAGAACGGGCGCTTGATCCCAATCTGTTGTTGGTCGATAGTGGCGATACGATTCAAGGCTCGCCGTTGACCTACTACTACAATACGATTGACCAAAATGCGCCGCATCCAATGGCAGCGGTGTTTAATACGCTGAAATATGATGCAGCTGCTCTGGGTAATCACGAATTCAACTATGGTTTGGATGTGCTGAATCGCTATAGCAGCCAAGCCCAATACCCAGTGATGAGCGCAAATACCCGTAAAACTGATGGCAGCGAAGCCTTCAAGCCGTATACGATCAAAGATGTCAATGGCGTGAAAGTTGGTATTTTGGCCTTAACCACGCCATCTGTGCCAACTTGGGAAAAACCAGCTAACATTGCTGGCTTGCAATTCGCTGATCCGGTTGAAATTGCCAAGCAATATGTGCCACAAATTCGCGCCGAAGGGGCCAATATTGTGGTGGTCATTCAACACATTGGTTGGGAAAAACAACCAGCCGATGCAACCAAGCCAGAAGCATGGCTTACCGACCACAACACCTGGCGCGATACTGGCTCGTTGCCTGGCGAAAATGTGGCGATTAAACTGGCCTTAGAAGTGCCTGGGATTGATGCAATTTTAACTGGTCACTCGCACTTGAATGTTCCCAAGGCTGTTATCAATAATGTTTTATTAACCGAGCCATCATATTGGGGCCGGAATTTGGGCAAAGTGTCAATTACGGTTGAGAAAAATGGCGATAGCTGGAATGTAGTTAATAAAGATTCAACCACGCTTTCGGTTACCAACGTTGCTGAAGATCCAGAGATCAAAGCACTTATCCAACCCTACCACGACCAAACGTTGAGCTACATCAGCCAGCCCGTTGGCACGGCCAGCGCCGAATTTGCTGGCGGCCCTAAGGCTCGCTATCGCGATAGCGCCTTGGCCGATTTGATCAACAATGTGCAAAAGCAAGCTGCTGCTGACGCAGGCTACCCTGTCGATCTCTCGCTGGCAGCGATTTTTACCGATGGCGGCATGATTCCGGCTGGCCAAATTACCTTGCGCGATGCCTACAGTATTTACATTTACGACAACACGTTGTATGTGATGGAAATTAATGGCGATATTTTGCGCCGCGCGCTAGAACGTAACGCCGAATATTTCCGCCAACTTGATCCCAATGCCTTGCCCGATGATCCCAAGGCTGTGGTTAACGATAATGCCCGCGATTACAATTGGGATTTGTATACCGACATCGAATATAGCTACGATTTGACCAAGCCAGCAGGCCAGCGTGTGACCAAGCTCCAATTAAATGGCGTTGACATTGCACCTGAACAAACCCTGCGGATTGCAATCAACAACTATCGCGCTGGTGGCGGCGGCGGCTTTGCCATGTTCCGCGAAGGCAAGATTTTGTATCAATCGACCAGCGAAATTCGCGATTTGATTGCAGAATCGGTTAAAAATGCTGGCACAATTGACCCAGCGGTGGTGAATAAAGTTAACTTTACTTTAGTGCCAGATTTGTACGCTCACTACTATGGCAACGCGACCCAACCAAGCGCTACGCCAGTGACAGCAGCGCCAACCGCCACGCCAGCGCCAAATGTGCCAATTACCTTGCCTGATACCAGCAGCAGCCAACCAAGCTATGGCTGGGCTTGGGCGACGCTTGCCATGCTCTTGCTCGTGTTGGGCTTGATTGTGCGCCGCAAGTAAGGGCAAAAGGCAGAAGGCAAAAGTCAAAAAAGAGCAGAGGCTATAGGCTATGGGCTATCGGAATATTTAAGGTCAAAAGGCAGAAGTCAAAAGTCAAAAAAGGGGAGAGAGAGGGATGAAATTTAACCGCGAAGGACGCGAAGAGCACGAAGGAGCAATGGCTTTGGGCTTTGGTCTATCGGAAATTTATTCGTGGAATTCGTGTCCTACGTGGATCAAAATTTAACGCAGCGGCGCAGAACGACCGAAGGATGAAGGATGAGGGATGAAAACAAAAGCCCATAGCCCATAGCCTATAGCCACATCTTCGTGCCCTTCGTGCGCTTCGTGGATCAAAACTCTGACTTCTTGCCTCCCTAAAACCCCCGCTAGCCAAAAGCCTGTCGTCCTTCGTGCTCTTTGTGCGCTTCGTGGATCGCCAACCCCTATGCTCTATGTTCTATGCTCTTCGCGCTACACATCCTCGAGCAATAAGCGCAGCGAGGCCGCATCGAGATCCTTTTTATCGAGCAAGGCCACTGCACCAACTGCCAAGCCACGCCGATGAAACTCGCGATCAGGGTAGGCGCTGACCAGCAAAACCCGCGTATTCGGCGATTGCTTCTTGATTTGGGCGGCACAGCCAATGCCATCTTCATCGCCCAAAACCACATCGACCAAGGCCAAATCGGGCGTGCGTTGGCTGACTGCTGCCAAGGCTTCTGCTTGATGCGCGGCCTCGACCACAGCACAATTGGGCTGCATTTTGCTAATCATACGGCTAACATGTTGGCGATAGCGCAAATTATCATCAACAATCAATACATTTAGGGCTTGGCTGGGGACAAGATTTTGGCTGCTGGTTGGCATCATTGGCAATTGCGGGTGTTGCGCTGCATAATGCACAGCTTCAAGCCGACTTTGCACCCCAATTTGGCGATACAAGCGGGTTAGGTGATTTTCAACGGTTTTGACGCTCAGGCCAATTCGGCGGGCGATTGCGTGATTATCGTCGCCCTGCTGCAAACACCAGAGCAATTCGCGTTGGCGCGGCGTAAGGCCAGTATCAACCACGGGCACGCCGCGCATCAGCTTGGAAAGTAAGGGCGTGCAAACCCAGCGCTCGCCAGCAAGCACCCGTTGCAATGCTAGCCGAATATCAGCCAACGGTTGATCCTTGAGTTGGTAGCCATCAACTCCCGCTTGCAACAAACCCTGCACATACACATCGTCGTCGTAGGCGCTGACGACGAGAATTTTGAGCTGGGGATAGTACATGCGAATTTGGCGAATCGTTTGCAGCGGCTCGAATTGCGGCATGCTCACATCGATCACCAAGGCATCTGGTTGCAGATCAAGCGCTGCTAAAACCCCTGGGCCATCGCCAACCTCGGCCACAATCTGCACATTGGGCAAATCGCTTAGGGCCGTAGAAATGCCCGCTCGCACCACGGCATGGTCATCAGCGACCACAATTCGGATCTGACGCTCGCCATTGAGTTGCATGAAATTCCTCGCTTTAGGGGAAATCCCCCCATTGAACTAGGGGAAAGACCCTAGGAAGATTGGGGGATTGGGGGTTTTGTTGACCAACGGCTTTGGCGTACACTTGGGTTACATCAGTCAGCACGGAATATCGTGCCATAAGCAGCGTATTTACGCAACTTAGGCAACCCACCACCAACCAACTATCCAGCATGGCAAAACTACACCTACAGAAAAAAAGCAATGGTTCGCTCAACGTAGCTTTGGTGCTGGGATAGGGCATTGGTGCGCTCCTACAAGGAGCAGGTTCGTTCGATTTCGTTGGCTTTTTGTTCGGACAACTCGGTATCAATGATGATTGTAGGTCTTAACAGACGAAGGAGTCCACTCTATGAACGTGCGGCGTAGCGCATTCACCTCCCTCTTGCTTGTGCTTCTCTCAGGCGTGATTGCAGCCTGTGGCAGCGAAAGCGCAACCACTGCTCCAACCACGGGCACTGGTGGCACCACCAGCGGTGGCGGCAAAGTTGTTGCCTTGTTCTTGCCCGATGCAAAGACAGCCCGCTATGAAACTGCCGACCGCCCTTACTTCGAAGCCAAAATGAAAGAGCTTTGCCCCGATTGTACAGTACTTTACAACAACGCCAACCAAGATGCTAACTTGCAATTGCAACAAGCAGAAGCAGCCTTGACCAACGGCGCACAAGTTTTGGTGCTCGACCCAGTTGATTCAGCTGCTGCTGCCTCGATTGCCGACAAAGCCAAAGCCCAAAATGTGCCAGTCATCGCCTACGACCGATTGATCCTCAACTCAGATGGCGTGAGCTACTACATTTCATTCGACAACGAATCAGTTGGTAAATTACAAGCCGAAAGTTTGATCGCTGAATTGACCAAACAAGGCATTGCCAACCCAACCATCGTGATGATCAACGGCTCGCCAACCGACAACAATGCCAAATTGTTCAAAGCTGGCGCGCACAGCGTGTTTGATCCATTAGTGAGCGCTGGCAAATTGACGATTGCCAACGAATACGACACTCCAGACTGGAGCCCAGACAAAGCTCAAGACCAAATGCAACAAGCCTTGACCAGCCTTGGCAACAAAGTTGATGGCGTGTATGCAGCCAATGACGGCACTGGTGGCGGCGCAATTGCAGCTATGAAGGCCGGTGGTCTCTCGCCATTGCCTCCAGTAACGGGCCAAGACGCAGAATTGGCAGCCATTCAACGGATTTTGGCTGGCGACCAATACATGACCGTTTACAAAGCGATCAAGCCCCAAGCTGAAGCAGCAGCTGAATTGGCCTTCGCCTTGATCAACGGCAAAACCTCCGACAAGGCAACTGGTAAAGTCAACAACGGCAAAATTGATGTTCCTTCAATCTTGCTGACCCCAATTTCAGTGACCAAAGCCAACGTCAAAGACACGATTGTCAAAGACCAATTCCACAAAGTTGATCAGATCTGTGCTGGCGATTTCGCCAAAGCCTGTACTGATGCCGGTATTCAATAGGTAGCCTCCTCGCCGCTGGGTTGGCATGGCTCACAACGCCAGCCCAGCGGCCACTCCACTGACCCACAGCAAAAGGAATAGAGTCATGACAGCAACAGAAGCAGCGATGCCTGTCTTGCAATTGCGCCAAGTTAGCAAACGCTTTGGTGCGGTTCAAGCCCTCTCCAACGTCGATTTCGAAGTTTATTCGAATGAAGTGGTGGCGCTGGTTGGTGATAACGGCGCAGGTAAATCGACGCTGATTAAAACCATCGCCGGAGCCTACAAACCAGACGAAGGCGATTATATTTTTGAAGGCAAGGTCGTTTCAGTTAATAGCCCGCGGCAAGCAACCGACCTCGGAGTTGAAACGGTCTACCAAGATTTGGCCTTGTGCGATAATCTCGATGTGGTTTCCAACCTCTATCTTGGCCGCGAAAATGTACGCCGTAGCGGCCTTAAATCCATGGATTTGTTGAATGAAACCGAGATGGAGCGGCGGGCAACTGAAGTGCTGCGTGATCTAAGTGTCAAAATTCCTAGTGTGCGGGTGCAAATTGCCAATCTTTCTGGCGGTCAACGCCAATCGGTGGCGGTGGCGCGTTCGGTAATGTGGAACTCCAAAGTTGTGTTGCTTGATGAGCCAACTGCTGCGCTGGGCGTTGAGCAAACCCGCCAAGTCAAAGATTTGATTTTGCGTTTGCGCGAACGTGGCTTAGGCGTGGTCGTGATCAGCCATAATGTTGCCGATGTGTTTGAAGTATCCGATCGCATTATTGTCATGCGGCTGGGGCGGCGGGTTGCAACCTTCCACACAGCGCGCAGCACCAACGAACAAGTGATTGGCGCGATTACCGGGGCAATGCTGCCCGCCAATGCCTATGGAGAAGCTGAATGATGAAGACTCAACCAACCAATCTCGCTGCTGCGCCAAATAATTGGCGTGAAGCATTGGCCGAACGCTTTCGCCAAGGCAATTTAGGCTCGCTGCCAGTGATTATTGGCCTGATTATTATTGCGATTGTGTTTCAAAGCATTAACAAAAATTTTCTTACGCCACTGAACCTGACCAACTTGATGGTGCAAATTGCTGCGATGGGCACAATTTCAACTGGGGTTGTGCTGATTTTGCTGCTTGGCGAGGTCGATTTATCGGCGGGCCAGGTGAGCGGCTTGGCAGCAGCGGTGATGGCGGTGTTGGTTTCGCGGCATAATCTGCCTGCTGGCGTGGCCATTGTTGGCGCGATTGTGGTTGGGGCCTTGGTTGGCCTGTTGCAAGGCTGGTGGATTTCCTCCTTCCGCGTGCCCTCGTTCGTGGTGACCTTGGCAGGCTTGCTGGCTTGGCAAGGGGCGCGCCTGCGGGTGCTTGGCGACACTGGCAGCATCAACATCACCAACAAATTTATTATTGATATTGCCAACTTTCGGCTGCCAATTTGGCTGGGCTGGGTGTTTGGGGTGGTTGGCGTGGTTGTGTATGCCCTGATTGTGTTCAATGAATATCGTAGTCGCCGCGCCGCCGAATTGCCAGTTGGCTCGTTGAATGGCGTGCTGTGGCGAGTTGGCGTGGTTGGGGCCAGCGTTTTGGCTGGGGTTGCGATGATGAACGTCAACCGCAATGCCAATGCTGCTGGGATTCCGATTCAAGGTGTGCCAACCGCCGTTATTATCTTTATGACCTTCTTGATTATCTTCGATTTTATTACTCAGCGCACACGGTTTGGCCGCTATGTCTATGCAGTTGGTGGTAATACCGAAGCCGCACGCCGCGCAGGGATCAATGTTAATCGCATCCGAATTACGATTTTTATGCTGGCTTCGGCCTTAGCTGCCTGTGGCGGGATTTTGGCGGCTTCACGTTTGAACGCAGCCAATCAATCATCAGGCGATGGCGATGTGCTGTTGAACGCAATTGCGGCAGCGGTCATCGGCGGCACGAGCTTGTTTGGCGGGCGGGGCCGCATTTGGTCGGCCTTGCTGGGCGCGCTGGTGATTGGGGCAATTGCTAATGGCATGGATTTGCTGGCGCTCAAATCATCGATCAAATTTATTGTAACTGGCGCGGTGTTGTTGCTGGCAGTTACAATCGATGCTGCTTCACGGGCGCGCCGCGAAAATAGTGGACGTTAGATCCTAGCTTAACAACATTTATTTCTCCTCCCTTCCGTCCCTCCGCTGGAGGGAAACGCCGGGGGTTTTCATCCCCCGGCACCCCCAAATATTCATGTTCTGGATTGTTATTATGCTTCTATAACCCCAACTTCGCGATCTTCGTGCCCTTCGTGGTTTCCGTTCTTCGTGCTCTTCGTGCTCTTCGTGGATCAAAACTTCTGCCTGCTTCGTAGTTCCATGCTAAAGTGCTGATAGGTGATTTATCAGCGAGCGACTGTATGAGCAACGAATTTTTGAGCGCAATTTATGAGACCCTCAAGCAAGTACCCACAGGCCGAATTGTGAATTATGGGCGTTTGGCGCTGGCGGCGGGCTACCCTGGTTATGCGCGGGCTGTCGGCAAAGCGCTGCATAGTTTAGATGAGCAATATCCTGATGTGGCTTGGTGGCGCGTGGTCAATCGCGAGGGCCGTATTTCGACCAATTGTCCGGTGCATACGGCGATTGAGCAACGCCAGCGCTTAGAGGCCGAGGGCATTGAGTTTGATGATCGCGGCTATATCAGCTGGCAGCGTTACGGTTGGCTGGAAACCAGCGAGCTTGAGTTTTGAACTATCCCTCACCCCAACCCCTCTCCCGCGTTTTCGTGGGCGAGGGGGATGGCTTACAAGGGTCGGTTGTTAAGATCCCCTCACCCCAACCCCTCTCCCGTCCAACGGGCGAGGGGCTTTAACGCGTTGGTTCTCCCGCAATTCCTTGGCGAAACATGGTCGGCTCCCCCTCGCCCGCGTTTTCGTGGGCGAGGGGGCTGGAGGGTGAGGGAGTGACTTACTTCACCAATACCACGCCTGATTGGGCTGAAACTGGCACAGTTAATTGGCCATTACTGACGGTGTAGCTGCCGCCATTCAAGCGATCGGTCAAGACTGTGCCATTGGCTAAATGGCTCACGTTGACGGTCGCGCTTTGGTTGGCAGTGCCGTTGTTGAGCACTACAACTGCCTCTTGCGTGCCCTTCCAACGCCGATAGCCATACAGTTTGCTGGCATCGTTGACCAGCAAGGTTGCAACATCGCCACTGCTCAGCACTGCATAGGTTCGGCGCAGCCCGATTAGTTTTTTGAAATGGGCATACATCGCTGTATCGGGGCTGCCGCCTTTATCGGCCCATGGATAGGTTCGGCGGTTGTCGGGATCGCCGCCGCCAGTTACCCCAACTTCATCGCCATAATAGACCGATGGCGCGCCTGGCAAGGTCATTTGCAACAGCACCATCAATTTCATACGAGCTTTATCGTCGTTGAGCAAACGCAAGGCGCGGGTTGAATCGTGCGAACTGACCAAGTTCATCATGCCAAACCATGGCGTGGTGGGCATTTGAGCGCGAAAGGCATTGTAGCTGCTGTCGAAGGAGCTAGGCGCGTTGCCATTGGCAAAACTCACTGCCCAATCGCGGAAACAATAATTCATCACCGAATCAAGCTCGTTTTGGTTGAGATAGGCGCGATATAAGCCCCAATCACAGCCGCCAGTTACCTCGCCAAGCAATAAACTTTCGCTATCGCCATAGCCATTTTTGACGTAGGGCCGCATATCGCTCCACCAAGCGTGGGTGATGTCTTGGGCGACATCGAAGCGCCAGCCAGCGATGCCGCGTTCGAGCCAGAAACGAGTAACCGATTTGCCATTCGGGCTTTGAGCGCTGCCATCGCGATAGAAAAATTGCTTAACTGGGTCGTTTTCGATAAATTCGGGGATGGTTTCATAGCCATACCAACCCTTCCAGCCCCAGCTGCCAGCACATGGATACGCGCCGCTCGTACCTGCTGAGCCTTGGGTAAACCAGCTGCGGTAAGGCGATGCAGCCGATTCGCACGCACCATTGATGCCTGTCCAGCGGTCGGTTTTGTAGCCTGGGTAACCTTGTAGATAAATGCTATCCATGCCTGCGTGGTTGAACACGCCATCGAGAATCACTTTGAGGCCTTTGGCATCGGCGGCGGCGATCATCTCGTCGAATTTTGCCAAATTGCCAAAGCGTGGGTTGATGCCATAATAATCGTTGGTATCGTAGCCGTGGTTCGATGAAGCATCGAAAATCGGGTTGAGATACAACACATTTACGCCCAGATCGTTGAAGTAGCCAGCATTGATTTTATCGACGATGCCTTGCAAGTCGCCGCCATAGAAATCGATGCCATAGCCAGGCGTGGTTGGGGTTTCATTCCAATTGCTGTGAATTGAAGCCACACAATTGGGTGCGCCTGCACCACTGTAGCCGTTGCAGGTGTTGGGGCCATAGACGCGCACGTTGTTGAAATTATTCGTACTATCGCCATCACGGAAGCGATCGGGGAAAATTTGGTAGATGACTGCATCTTGTAGCCATGTTGGCACGGCGTAATCTTGGGGCGGCGCTGGCACAGTGCCTAACTTCCACGAACGATCAAGCGCGGTTGCACTCCAAACGCCCGGGCCTGTGTTGCTGGTGTTGGCAACCACATAATAACCAAGCGTCGCGCCATCGTTGAGCTTAAATTGATACCACTGATCGCTTGAAGTGCTGGGTGCTGGCACGCTAGCCTGCCAGATTGCGTAGGTTCCATCATTGCTGACCACGCTCAAGGGATAGTTGAATGATGGCTGGCTGTAGGGCGCGCCAGTTAACCAGACCGACAAACTTACCGCGCTGACATCATTGCTACAAGTGCGCAAGCGAATGCTAGCCGATTGACCTGCTTGCAGCGAACCAAGCGGATCGCGGTAGACGCTGTTGGTGCTATCGTGATAGACAGCGCTGCTGATGATGGCGTTATTGCCAAGCGCTGCGCCGCTACAAGCCCCGGTTGGCGTGGCTGAAACCGTGGGGATTGGCGTGTTAGTTGCGGTTGGCGTGCGCGATGGCGTTGCAACCACGGTTGGCGTTTTGGTCGCGGTCGCGATTGGAGTTGGCGTGCTGGTTGCGGTTGGGGCAATTGTTGGCGTGGCAGTTGGATTCGTGCCACTTTGGACGGTAAAACTATAATCGTCGGGATCGTAGTTTGTGCCGCGTACATGCTGGCCGCGTGGATTAACATAGCTGCCATTTTGGGCTTTGAGCAACGCCAAAACGCTGCCATCGTAGACCCGAACCCGATAATAAACTGTCGTGCCAGCGGCTTGAGCTGGAATCGTGCCGCGCCACAGATCGTAACTGGTGTTGGCGGTATTGCGGAAGCTAGCGCTGAGGGTTTTGACTTTGGTCATCGCCACCAGCTGCTCGCTGCCGTTCCAATAGCGAATTTGGGCACTCGTCAAATCGCCAGCCAGCGCCAGAATTGAAATTTGGACATTGGTAGTTGACACAATCATACCATTGCTTGCCCCTTGTTGAAAGCTAAAACTCTCGCCTGGCACAAGTTCGGTGCGTGGGTTAGCGTTGGGAGCAGCATGATACAGCTCATCCCAATGCACATTATTATCGCCAGCAGCGACCGACTTAGGCGTTGGCAGCAATGCCAAAACCAACAGCACCAACGCGAGCAATCCGCCAAATCGTTTGTTGCGCATGAATAACTCCGTTTACATCGTTGTTAGAGTATTTGTCGTGAAACACCAACGTTTCAATAGGAGCCGTGCGCCAAATTTTAGGCACACCAAACCTAGCGTCGAGCGCTCGGCTTCCCATGCTCTCTGTTTGTGCTTGCGATGATGGTGGTATAGACCATCTTCACGACAACCAACAGAGCCTCACCATTGAGCGGTGCAAAACGGGGTATCGCGCTGGCTAAGCCAGCGACAATACCCCGACACCATTATCGGTATTCAATTAGCGGGTTGGAATGAGAGTTAGTTGGTTCGTCCAACAATTGGCAGGAAGATTTTGAAGCCTTCGCGACCAACCGTGAAGCGCACAACGTAGCGTTGTTGCATTGGCGATGGATCACCAATGACCCGCCGAACATTGAATGCAGTTAGCGTATAGGTTCCGTTTGGCAGTGGTGCTGCGGGGATGAAGCTGAAGGTTGTAGGGCTGGTAGCGACCACTGTTCCAGCGACAGGCTGATTTTGGGCGTTGGTCAAGACCAACACGTTGCTGATCGGCATAGTTGCCGTAACAGCTTGCGACCATGTAATTGAGATGTTGGCGTTTGGTGCAACCTCAACTGCGTTATTGGCAATTGAGCTGCTGCTGACCAACGGGTCGCGCCAGGCTTGGACAGCCTTGCGGTTGTCGTCGCCAGTGCCCCAGTTGGTATTCGTATCGTTCACGATGAAATGGCCGTCGTTGCCATATTCAATCGTCACGCGGCGATTGTTGAAGCCTTCAATCGTGCCCCACGATTCGACCCGTTCCCATGTGCCACGAGTGTATTTGTAATCCAAAACCGTGCCTTCGAGAATTGGCTTACTAAATTCCCAAGTATCGGTCAGCACGCGTTGCAGAATTTGGCCGTTGGCCGACCAAGCTCCGTTGAAGACCGCGCCATCGTTGCCAGCGATATAGACGCTTTCGTTGCTTGGCGTTTCGGCGGGCACTTTGACGCGGAAGGTCACATCGACAACCCGTTGTTCGGCGCGAATATCGACGCTATTCGAGAAGCCCGATTGATTGAACGAGCCATCGAGCGCCTTCAATTGATAGGTATAGGTAATGCCTGCGGTTACTTCGGTATCGGTGAAGATTGTGGTTGGGTGCAATACCGAGGCAATCGCGTTGCCATCGCGATACACATCGTAGCGATAGGTATCGTTTGAGCTTGAAACATCCCAGCCAATGACAATTTGCGCGGCTGAGCGGCGCACTTCGTGCAAGTTGAGTGGCGCTGCTGGCGGGGTTGTATCGCTGCTGGCCTGCACCAACAAGCTTGCTGCTTGGGCTGGCGAGTAGCCATTGGCCGAGCCATCAAGGTCGGCGTAAATCCAGCTTGTGCCGCCATCGGTGCTATAGCGATAGGCTACATCGAAGGTCCCAACGCTGGTGGGCAGCAGATTGCCAACAAATTCGTCGTTATTGCCATTTTGTACATTGAAACTGGCATCGAACCATTGCCAGCTAGCAGCGCTTGGCTGCGATCCATCGGGGCCATAGCCAACTTCGGCCAACAGGCTTGGGGTTGCACCAGCTTCGCTAGTCACACCTTCAATGTAGACCTGGCCATAAATGTTGGTTGTTGGGTTGGTGATGCTGATCGTATGGGTGATTGCTGCTGGGAATTGCAGATTCGACCAGTTAATCACATAGGCTGGCAAGCCCGAAACTTCGTTGCTGGCGGCGCTTTCCAAGCCATTGCGCAGCGCTTTGACGACATAATAGTAGCGTTGGCCTGGCGTTAGCCCTGCATCGCTGAAATTGGTATTGCTGCTGTTGCCGACTAGCTCGTAGCCACCACCGCTAACAAGTGAGCGATAGATGTTGTAGCTTTGGGCAGTTGCCACGCTATTCCAGCTCAGCTCGATGCTTTGTGACAATTGGTTGGTCACTTGCAAGTTAGTTGGGGCCGCAGGAGCGCTCATATCAACGCTATCAGGCGTTAGCCAAATGCCAACGCTTTGTGGCGCAACGCCGAAGGTATAGGTTGTGACATCGGTTGCAGGCAACAAGCCTGTTTGGCTCAATGGCATGGTGCGGGTTAGCACGGTGCCTGTTGGCACGTAGCCAGCCAAATTCAACTCGACTGTATGCGCTTGGCTATCGCGGTTGAAGACCACAATTGCCGCGCCATTTTCGTCTTTGCGGCCATAGGCCAAGACTTTGTTGGCATCGTCGGCGTTTAGCACATCGAACGAGCCAGTGCGCAGGTAGCTATAGTCGCGGCGCAATTGACCGAGCCGTTGATAGGTCGCCAACAAATTGGTGTCTGCTTTGCGCCATTCTGGCAAGCTGTTGTAGCCTGCTTGGTCTGTCCACGGGTAGGGTTGGCGGTTGTATGGATCGTCGCGTGGCACATCGAAGCCATAGCCGGTCAAGCCAACTTCATCGCCATAATAGATGGTTGGCGCACCTGGCAAGGTCATTTGCAAGGCTGCAACCAACGACAAACGATGGCGCGCATTAACAAAATTATCAACTGGTTGGCGATCGTAGCCTTCGCCAGTAAAGCCCAATTCGTTCAGCACATGCACGGCCCGATTGGTATCGTGGCTGTCGATCAGGTTCATTGCTGAATTGTAGGCTGGCTCTGGATAATCCTCGCGGATAGTTTCAAAGCTGTTGACAAATTGGCTTGGCAAGAGTGGATCGATCTCTTGGCCACCGTCACCATCGACCCAGCGGGTATCGCGCAAGAAGCCCAACACCGCGCGGCGATAGCGATAGTTCATGGTGCTATCGAATTCATCGCCAAGCACCCGATCGCGCACGTCGCCTTCGCTCCAAGTTTCGGAGTAGAGCACAGAATCGGGATTGGCGGCTTTCATCACGTCGCGCCACGTTTCAAAGAAGGTTGGGTTGACCCCAATCACATCGGGCACAACGTCGATACGCCAGCCGTCGGCTTTGTTTTCGCCATCGACCCAGTAGCTGGCGGTGTTGGTTGGCAAGTTGGGGTTGCCGCCAGGCGTGCCAAACCAATAGGCCATTACTTCTGGGTGGTTGGTGTTGATTTGGGGCAGGGTTGCTACGCCAAACCAACCGCGATAGTTGGTATCGCCTGCACACACGCCAGTGCCTGGCTCGGCAGCTGGTTCAAAGAAGAACCATGTGCGATAAGGGCTATTGACGCTTTCGCATGCGCCAACTTCTGGGTGGCGGCCAAAGCGATCAAAGAAGGGGCTATCGCTGCTGACGTGATTTGGCACGCCGTCGAGCACCACCGTCATGCCCCGATTGTGGGCATCTTCGACCAAATCATCAAAGGCTTGTTGCCCACCAAAAGCTGGGTCGACCGTGCGATAGTTGCGACCATCGTATTTGTGGTTCGATGGGCTATCGAAAATTGGGTTGAGATAGAGCGTGGTTACGCCCAACTCTTGCAAATAATCGAGTTTATCTTGGACCCCGTTCAAGTCGCCGCCATACATGGTGCTGCTGTAAGTCGACCACCATGGGTTGCTTGGGTCGGTAAATGGTTCTGGATCGGGCACAATCGAGTTCCACGGCGTGACTGGGAATCGGTGGCCGCGCTCGGTTGGGTAGAACCAGCCGCGCCCGGGGTAGGTCGTGTCGGTTGCTACGCCGGTTGGGTCGTTGCCTGCATCGCCATTGCGGAAGCGCTCGACGAAAATTTGATAAATTGTGGCGTTTTGTGCCCATTCAGGTGTGGTAAACGCTGGGTCGTAGATGTAGATATTCCACGAGCGATCAGCGCTGGTGTTGACCACCTCACCTAAGCCACCATCGAACAAGCTATCATCTTCATAAAAGAGGGTTGTGCTGCCATCTTCGAGGATGAAACGGTAGTACACCACGCCCAGCACGGTTTGGGCTGGCATGGTGTATTCCCAATAGTCGTAGCTTTCGTCGCTAGCAACTTTGGTCATACGTTGAATGCTTTGGCCGTTGTTGGCCGTGTAATACAAACGAATCCGCGCTTGAGTGATGTCGTGAGCAGCGGTGCGCAAGCGCAATTTGACTGCTTGGTTGAGCGGAGCAGCGCCGAATGGCACGCGATAGAGCGATTCGCGGCTGTGATGCTCAATTGCATCGCGATTGATCAAGCCATCGCCGATGACTGAATCGGGAATTTGGCCATCACGTTGCGACGTAATTGCCATACGGCCAGTGCGATTATCCAAATAAAACACAACGGTTTCATTCAATGTGGTTGTCGTAAAACCAATTGGTGCTGGCTCACCAGCATCAAAAACTCGACCCTGAGCATTGTATTGCTCTGTCCAAGAGCCAGTGCGGGTGAACTTAGCGCCATAATCGCCAGGTGCAGCCACGGTGTAGCGCAGCACAAATTGATTAGGTGCGATTTGGGTCATCTTGGTAGCTGGATTGTTATTGCTCCAACCTTGAAATGCGCCAACTACCGTGAAGTCATTCGATGAATCGAGCACATTGACGATATTTTGGCTTGGCAGCAAATCCCAGCCGTTATCATTTGCGTGATTATTGCTATCGAACAACAATTTCACGGTTTGATTTGGCTCGGTTGTGTAGATCCAAGCGTTGGCAGCAGGGAAAGCAGTTGCCCAGTTACAAGCATTAACCTTCCACTCGTAGGTGCCAGCGGTTGGTACGACAACATCGCGGCTGAAAACGCCGTCGCCGCTTACCAAGTCACCTTGAGTCCCATTATCAACCAACGGATTGCCAGTTTCTTGCCATTGGGGGTTTTGGTAAGTGCCTGGTGCACACCAAGGACCAGTGTTGCCAACAGTTTGTGGGCGAATCGTCAAGCGGCTGGTGTTGGTATCGAGCAAAAATGTTACTTTTTGGTTGGCTTCAGTTGTGGTAAAGCTAATGTTGCCTTGATCGACGGCGCGGCCAAGGGAATTGACTTGGGTTGTCCAATCGCCAGTGTGGCTTACTTTACCCTCATATGTACCAGCGTTTGGCACGGTATAGACCAACGAATACCAACCGTTGCCAATGTTGGTCATGGCTGTGGCAGGGTCGTTGTTTGTCCAAGCAGCACTTTGGAACGAGCCAACAGCAGTCCAATTGGCAAAGCCTGAATCGTAGGCGTGAACAATATTTTGGCTTGGCACGCCATGATTACCAGCATTGCTGCTGTAATTGTTGGTATCGAGGGTCAATTTGACCGTTTGATTAGCTTGGGTGGTATTCATCCAAGCATTGGGGCCAGCAGGAACCGAGGTTCCCCAATCGCCACAAATGACGGCCTTCCATTCTGAGCGGCCAGCAGTTGGCACGACAGCATCAAATGAATAGATGCCATCGCCAGCGACTAAATCGCCATTGAGACCTTCATCATTGGCTTGGGTTGCACTGTTGTTCCAGCCTTGGAACTCACCAGCGAAACACCAATTAACTTGTGCATTGGAAACAGTGGGAGCGTTGGTTGCGGCCAAATCAACCTTGCTGGGTTGAGCGGCAACCACGGGAGTTTGAGGACTAAGCGTGGAGATCATTAACGCCAATAGCATACTAATCAGCAATATTCTGCTGATTAGGCTCCGACGATGGGCTGTGTCACGCATGGACGGCTCCTTTGGTAAGGGTTTTTATTTGAACTGCATTGTCCTTGATTTGTTGCGTCGTCAAACAAACTTTAGCGGTGCTGCGATCATAGCCTACTGCCAATACTTTGTCAACTGAACGAACGAGGTTTTAAATAAAGTAAAAATACTTACAACCAATATAAAAATAGATTGCTATAAAAGGATAAAATAGTTTTATTTGGTAGATGTTTTGACTTTTTTGAAAGCTCAATTGGTAACTAAAATTTGATCGATTTTGATAGCAACCATGTTTCACGTGAAACGGTAGCCACGAATTGCACGAATTCCACAAAGAGCAATTTGTAGCCATAGATGAGCACTTATTATGGTGATTATCTTCCGATAGCCCATAGATGTATTAGTTCATTGCATTGGCAACTATGTTCCCTCACCTCCCAACCCCCTCTCCCACTGAACGCGGGCGAGGGAGAGCACTGGTTTTTACCGACGTATTGCGCAAGAACCACGGCGTTAAAGCCCCTCGCCCGCCACGTGGGAGAGGGGTTGGGGTGAGGGGATCAAGCCGTGGTTAACCGAATGAACTAGTACAAATAGCCCATAGCCATTCTCTCGCGCCTCTGCGTTAATCGTTGCTCTTTGCCTTCATCCTTCATACCTTCCCCTATGTTCTATGCTCTATGCTCTCTGCTCTCTATTCCCACTATAATAGATTGCAACTACTGATCACTACCTGAGGCTTTTATGACATATACCCTTGAATCAACAGGCTTATTGGTGTTTCACCGCGATGATGAAGAGGTGCTGACGATTCAGCCCTATTTGGCTCAATATGGCTCGCAGTTTGCCGCAATGGGCGTGCAAATCCAGCCCGATACCGTGCAATACACTAGCTTCGATAACCAAACCTTTGAACTGAACCTCGAAACTACACCAACTGGCTATCGCTTGGTGTTTCACGTGAAACATCAAGTTGCCCAAATTGGTCTTGCAATCGGCATTCAGCCAGCAGGCTCGTGGTATGGCATGGGCGAACGCGTAATCCAAAGTTGGCCGCTCAATTTGGCTGGCGTGCAAAGCCAACCCTTCATTACCTACGATCACGCCGATGATGGCACGCTTAATATTGTTACGCCAGTTTGGATTGGCGCGAATGGCGTGGCGTTGATGGTCGCCGAAGATACTGGCCCGCTGCACGTCACAATCGATAGCGATCCTGCTGGCCTCATTCGCCTATTGCAGTTTCCTTCGCCAACTCCTTTTGGCGCTGGCTTGGATGGCAGCGAAATTCACTATGCAGGCACACGCTTGGTGCTCGATCTGGTGATTGCTGAGAATGTGAGCCTCGCAGCCCAGCAGATTATTCAAAAACTTGGCTATCCCAAAGCTGCGCCACCCTTGGCCATGTTCAGCAAGCCAATCTGGACAACCTGGGCACGCTATAAAATGGATATCGATCAAGCTCAAACCTTGGCCTTTGCCCAAGAAATCATCGATCAACAGTATCCATACTCCGTGCTCGAAATCGATGATCGCTGGCAAACAGCTTATGGCGATTTAGAATTCGATCGGCGCAAGTTTCCCGATCCCAAGGCAATGGTCGATCAGTTGCATCAGCTTGGTTATAAAGTAACCTTGTGGATTCCACCATTTTTTGATCCCAAGAGTGCAGCATTTGCCGAAGCAGCAGCCAACGGCTATTTGGTCAAACATCCTGGCAACGATCAACCCTATTTGACTCATTGGTGGCAAGGTTGGGGCGGTCTGTTGGATGTTTCGAATCCAGCGGCGTTGGCGTGGTGGCAAGCAGGCTTAGACCGTTTGCAAAGCTTGTACGGCATCGATGGCTTTAAATTCGATGGTGCTGAAGGTAATTTCTTGCCCGCCGAAGCCAAAACCCATCTGCCAATGACTCCCAATCAATATAGCGATCGCTACGTTGCCTTCGTGGCTCAATCGTGGCAATGGACTGAGGTACGCACTGGTTGGCGCTCGCAACAACAGCCAATTTTCTTCCGCGAATGGGATAAATGGAGCCGCTGGGGCATGGATAATGGCTTGCATGCGGTCGTCACTCAAGCCCTTGCCATGAGCGTCATCGGCTATCCCTACGTGTTGCCCGATATGATTGGCGGCAATGCTTATAATGGTGAGTTTCCTGAACGCGAATTGCTAATTCGTTGGACGCAAGTTACCGCGCTCTTGCCGGCCATGCAATTCTCAATTGCGCCTTGGCAATACGATGCCGAAACCAGCCAAATTTGCCAGCGCTATGCGCAATTGCACGCTGAGCTAGAGCCATATATTGCCGAATTATTGCAAGCAACCACAACCGATGGCACGCCGCTGGTGCGGCCTTTGTGGTGGCACTACCCCGACGATGCGAGCACCCGCTTTATTGGCGACCAATGGTTGTTTGGCGAGCAATATTTAGCAGCGCCAATTCTGCAAGCCAACCGCTACCAACGCGACATCTACTTGCCCGAAGGTGGTTGGCGCGATTATTGGACTGGCGAGAAATTCGATGGCGAAACTTGGCTCTACAATTATCCTGCGCCCTTGGAAACCATGCCTTTATTCGAACGGCTGTGGTAGAATTTTAGCGAGTAGCCGTATTTGGTGTGTAAGGAGATCATTTCATGGCCAACACGACCATCACTTGGCTTGGTCACGCTAGCTTTCTATTCGTCACGCCCGAAGGCAAACGGATTATTCTTGATCCTTGGTATGAGCATAATCCAAGCTTTCCAGCTTCGGCCAAAGCAGAGCTTGAGCATGTTGATGCGATTTTGCTCACCCACGGTCATATCGACCACACTGGTAACGCGGTTGAGCTTGCCAAACAAAGCAAAGCGCCAATTGCCGGCATGATCGAATTAATTGGCTGGGTGCAAGGCCAAGGTGTCGATGCGACACAATGTATTGGCTACAACAAAGGTGGTTGCATTGAAATTGCTGGCATCAAAGCAACATTAACCACCGCTCACCACAGCAGCAGCATTACTAACGGCAGTATTCCGCTCTATTTGGGCGATCCATGTGGCTTTATCCTCGAATTTTCCGATGGCTGCGTGGTCTATGTCACGGGCGATACTTGTATCCACAGCGATATGGCCTTAATGGGCGAAATCTATCAGCCCAACGTCACAATCTTGCCAATTGGCGATTTTTATACCATGGGGCCACGCCAAGCAGCCCATTCCCTCAAATTAATCGGCTCGCAATTCGCAATTCCAGAGCATTACGGCACGTTCCCTGCCTTGCATGGCAACCCTGAAGCCTTGCAAAACGAGTTGAATAAGCTTGAGTTGAAAACAGAAATTGTGGCCTTGCAACCAAGTCAATCGTGGACGTACCAAGCCTAAATGTTTCACGGGAAACATTTAACTCACTGAATTACAGCGTGCTGCCTAAACAACAGCACGTTGTTTTTGTCTAGCGTGCGAATTTGTTGGCTCACATGTGAACATATGCACGATTATCCGTAATCGCTTAACCGCGAATTAACCTTAGCGTCTAAATTGGCCAAGTTATACACATTTCCCACAGCTTTTCCACATTAGCAATTAACCGAAGTTATCCACATGCTGTGGATAACTTCTTGATAACTAAGTTGCTTTAAGCCAAAGCGTGATTGTTTCACGGGAAACAATAGAACATATTTGCGACCCAGAGGTCAAATTTAAGTAAATTGCTGCTCTGAGCAGATTGAGGTATCATGACGAACAAAATCGACACGAGAAGTCGAGAGTTTTTGGCAAAAGAAAAAACATTGATCTTGATGGAGTAAAACGGAAAATGACGTTTAGCGATGAGCAGTTATCTGCGCCTTCCGAGCGATGGATGCGTTTAGATTTACATATCCATACGCCCGCATCTGAAGATTATGCCGAACCTGAGGTAAGTTATCTCGATATTTTACGGGCCGCCGCCGCCCACCAACTTGATATTATTGCCTTTACCGACCACAACACGATTCGCGGCTATGAGCAATTTCGCGATGAGTTAGCCTTACTCGAACGCTTTGTGCAAGCCGACCGCTGTACGCCCGAGGAGCGCGAACGCTACGGCGAATATCAACAATTGCTGGCTCAATTGACTGTGTTGCCAGGCTTTGAATTTACCAGCCACTATGGCTCGCATATTCTGGCCCTGTTTGCCCCAACCACGCCGCTCAGTGTGCTCGAAGCTGTCTTGTTGCAATTGGGCATTCCAGCTCAAGAATTAAAGGCTGGCTCGTGCTCAATCTCCAACACCAAACACGTGACCGAAGCCTATGAGATTATCAATCGGGCTGGGGGCATCGTGATTGCAGCCCACGTTAATGCCCATTCTGGCGTGGTCAGCGAATCAATTCGCTTTGGCAATAGCGGTCAATCTCGCGTTGCTGCAACCCAAAGCCCCTATTTACACGCTCTCGAATTTGTCCATTTCTACGCTTCACACGAAAGCTACCTCAGCCCAACCTTTTATAATGGCCAACATACCTACTACGAACGGCCAATGTTCTGTATTCAAGGCTCCGATGCTCATCGCATCAGTCGCGCCGCTGCCGACGACCAAGAAAGCAAAAAACTCTATGGCGTTGGCGACCGCTATTTCGAGGCGCTCTTGCCCGAAGCCTCATTCGATGCCTTGAAAACCTTGTTTACTAGCAAGCAAATCGATAAGGTGCGCGTGCCACGCCGCGACCAAAAGCAATGGGAGATTGATAACGTGCGACTGAATGGCGATTCGCGCCACTTAATTGCCCGTCCGGCAACCGAGGAGTATCTGGCGCAAGTTTGGCACGATGTGGCAGCGCTTGCCAACGCTGATGGCGGGGTGATCTTAATTGGCACCGATGGCGAGCAAACTGTCTCAGCAAGCAGCATCAGCGAGCAAATTAAGCAGCTTGTGGCCCAACACCTCGACCCGCAACCAAACCTCAGCCTCGAATTAATGCAATATCAAGAACGCGATGTTGTGCGGGTTGAAGTTAAGCCCGATGAATTGCCACCCTATGTTGCAAGCAATGGCGCAGTGTATGTGCGTCGCGACGATCAAACGCAGGTCGCCAACCGCGAAGAATTATTGCAATTGTCCCGCCGCGCCTTGGTTCGCAGCATGATGTCGCCACTTGATAATGGTGAAGATCTGGAATTGCCACGTTCAGGGGTCGAAATTGTGAGCGAGCAAAAACGCAACTCAGTTTGGACCTACGAAGTACGTGATTTGCGCACCACCACCGGCGTTGAACGCGATCGCGCTCAAGGGTTGTGGGCTTATGCCATCTCACGCCACGAAGAATTGCGCGATGCCAAAATCGATCTCAATGAAGATGTGCGTTGGTATGGACGGCTCGGCGTTTGGCGCACCTTCCAGCAAGGCAATCGCACCAAATACGATCTGATTCATCGCGATGCCTCAGGCGTAATCGACCATATTTTCTATGGCGTTTCCGAGTGGGGGCTTGGCGAAGGCTGGCGCTCGCTGCTCGGCATCAACGATAGTTTTGCAGTTGATGCCAACGATAACGACGATCATGCACCAATCAGCGCGCCACGCAGCTTTAGCCCACCAATCGACGATGCAGAAGCTGACAACGAAGATAATTGGCTGCCGTGGGGCGACCGTAAATATCGTTGGAAGGGCCGTGGCGGCTTATGGCGCATCTATGGCAACGACGAAAAAATGCGCTTTGACCTTGCCATGAAAAACAAAGAAGATGAAGATTTCCAAACCTTCAACGATGTAACCCGCGCCAAATTGACCGAAGCATGGCTCAATTTGATTCGGGTCAAGCCGCCAACCACAGGCATCGAAGTTGTCGCCATGGAAGAAAGCGATTTTGGCCGCTCCTTCCGCTTCCGCAATTTGCGCAGCGGCGAGGTTAGCGACCCATGGCGCGATTTGGATCTTGAGCAAGGTACGGTGCGCGAATATGCTGCCCGCATGTTCCTCGAAGATCTGCCAATCGACGAGGCCTCGGTGCGCTGGTGGGGCAATATTGGCTATATGCGGCCAATGCGCTCACAAGTCGATCTCGTCTATCGCGATGAAGATGGCGTTGACCATATTTACTATGCTGCGCGCCGCGAAGAGCTGGAAAACGAATGGCGCGAATTGCTGGAGCTGTGGGACGATGAGTAAGCGTTTGCCGGTGGTAGTTGGGGTTAGCGGTGCGAGCGGTGCGGCACTAGCCAAACGGGTAATCGAACGCTTGATTGCGCTCGAACACCCAATTGAGTTGATCGCCACCTCCTCAGCACGCATCGTTTGGCGACAAGAACAAGGCGAAGCTTGGGCCGAAGCAGTTACTGCTTGGCAAGCTTCGGGCCTAATCACCGAGCATAATCCCAATAATCAGGCGGCAACGATTGCCAGCGGCTCGTATCCGGTCTATGGCATGCTGATTGTGCCATGTTCGATGGGCACGGTTGCAGCCTTGGCTGCTGGCCTCGCCAACAATTTGCTGTTGCGCGTGGCCGATGTCACTCAAAAAGAGGGACGGCGCTTAGTCGTCGTCCCGCGTGAAACTCCGCTTTCGAGCGTGCATTTGGAAAATATGTTGCGTTTATCGCAGCGCGGCGTGCGGCTCGTGCCGCCGATGCCCAATTTCTATGCTCGCCCGACCACGGTTGCCGAAGTCGTCGATTTTGTGGCCGCCCGCGCTTTAGTTGCCTTGGGGCTAAGCCCTGAGCTTGATAGTGACCAGCAATGGGCTGGCTTGGAGCTTGAATAATGTCTGTCTTGCCACAATCTGATGAGAAAGCAGTCTATGTCAACGCCATGTTCACAGCCATTGCCGAGCGCTATGATCTGATGAATCGGCTGATGACCTTTGGGCTGGATCAAGGCTGGCGACGTTGGGCAACCAAACGCATCAAGCAAACCCAAGCCACGTGGGCCTTGGATGTTGGCTCTGGCACTGGCGATTTTCTGCCGATTTTGCAACGCGCCATGCCGCAGATTGGCGTGGTTGGGCTGGATTTTACCTTTGCGATGATGGCGGCGGGCCAAGCCAAGCGCGATCAAGATACAACTGAGCATAGCTTTGTCAATGGCGATGGTATGCACTTGCCATTTGCCGATGAATCGTTTGATATGGTGACGACTGGCTTTGCCATGCGCAACATCGTGGATATTCGCCAAGGATTTAGCGAAATGGCGCGTGTTACTAAGCCTGGCGGCAAATTGGCATGTTTAGAAGTTGCGCGGCCCAAAAATCCCTTGGTACGCTGGGGCCATCAATTCTATTTCAACAACATTGTGCCAATTATTGGCAGCATCGTTGGCGGCAACAATCGGGCGTATACCTACTTGCCCCAATCAGCATCAATCTTCCCCCAACCACCCGAGCTAGCCCAAATTATTGCCGAATGCGGCTGGCGCGACGTGACCTGGAAGCAATTGGGCTTGGGCGCAGTTGCCGTGCATATCGCCACCAAATAAAAACCTTGCGAGGAGAGATGTTTAAGACCTCAGCGCCTGAAATTAAAAAAAGCCTGCTGGATTCGTAAAGAATCCAGCAGGCTTTAGGTTGTCTGCCAAAAAAGTTGAAACCTAGGCAGCGCTTGGAGCAAATTGGCGTTCTTGCTCCATTTCGTAGCGCGCCTTCAAGATATTTTGAATCTCATCTTCGGAAATTCGCCAGCCACGCCCAAGTTGATACGCGCCAATCAACTTTTTGCTCACCCAACGCCGCACGGTATCTTCGGAAAGCTGCATTAATCCGGCGGCTTCTTCGATTGAATAATCATGGGAACGCATATGCGCCTCCTCTAGATAGCTCATCGTTAGAATCCACCACATTGGGGTTCGTTGCCACCGTTGGCATAGACCTTACTATAGCATAAAAAGATTAAGCACCTGTTATGCAAACTACACAAAAAAGCGCTTAATCGCTTGGCACTATTGCACAGTTTGGGCTAAAGTTTTTTTGTAAAACTCCATAATTTGGTCGCCAATGACTTGCCAGCTATAGCCTTTGGCCTGTTGGCGATTCGATTGGCCAATTTTTTTGCGTGCTGCTGGGCTGGCGATAAAGCTGGCAATTGCCCCAGCCATCGCCCGTGGATCGCGCGGTGGCACAGCTAAATTACCTGGATGATTGACCAAAACGCCTGCATAGCCCGCATTAGCTGCTGCCACGACTGGCAAACCAAGCGCCATTGCCTCGACAATCACATAGCCAAAACTTTCTTGGCCAATCGCTGGTGCACAAAAAATATCGGCGCTTGCCATTAAATGTGGCAAGGCCAAATCGGTCACATAGCCAAGCCATTCCACATTGCTCAAATTCAATTGCTTGGCTAAGGCCTGCAACTCCTCGCGCAACGGCCCATCGCCAGCAATCACCAGCCGCAGTTGGTTGGGATAATCTTTTTGTAGCAAGGCATACGCGCGCAGCAAATACTCCACACCTTTGCGCTGTTCCAAACGGCCAAGCGTAAAGAGGGTAATTTTATCGTCATCATATTGGCGCAGGCGGGGCAAGTTGGCTGCATCCTCAAAGCGATCAAGATTGATGCCGCTCGCAATTACCGTATATTCATCTTGCTTGCCAAAAATTGCCTGCGCCGTCTCCATTGCTGCTTGCGAACCAGCAATTCGGCCATGCACATGGCGAAAGAAATCGGGCAAGATATGCTTGGCCATGCGCAAAGCCTGCAATTTCCACGCTTCATCAACCCGATTATGAAAGGTCGAGATATGGCAAGCCTTGGAATTTGCCAAAATTCGCCCGCCCATCGTTGGCGAGTGCAAAGTCTGAATATGCAAAATATCGCAGTTCTCGGCCTCTAACAGCTCGCGCAACCGTCGATTTGATTCAAGGCAAATGGGCAACGAAGTATTCGAGCCGCTGCCATAAGTTGGCAACGAAATACCCAAAGGAATAATCCGCTCGGCCAATTTGGCGTTATCAAACTGGCTGCCACCAGCAAAAATCACCACCTCGTGGCCTAGGCTCTCAAAATAATGGTACAAACCACGAATATAGACCTGAATGCCACCAATGCGGTGCATGTGATCATCAAAGACAAAGCCAATTTTCATAGTGCAACCTCAACACAATTCTGGTTCAATCTTCGTCACGATCGCCAAAATGTCAAGCAGAAACGTTAGGGATTAGGGGGCAGGTGTCAGGGATCTGCAACCGCGAAGGACACGAAGAGCACGAAGGGGAAATGGCTTTGAGCTATCGGCTTTGGGGCTTCTGCCTTTTGATTTTTGATTTTTGCATTCATCCCTCATCCTTCATCCTTAGGTTACTCTGCGCCTCTGCGTTAAATTCTTATCCACGAAGAGCCACGAATGATATTCTGCTAGCTCCCGACCCCTAACCCCTAGCCCCTGACCCCTATGCTCTATGCTCTATGTTCTATGTTCTCTAGTCCCCAACCAATTGACATTCTGCTAAATTTGCTGCTAATTTGATTGACAAGCCCGAAACAGCGTGTTATGGTTTAGATATACCCCCCCTGGGTGGGGGGGTGATCAATAAGGAGTAAGCAATGAAAACCGAAAACTTCAACGTTCCAGGCATCTCATGCCAACACTGTGTCAACGCCATCAACAACGAAGTAAGCGCCGTGGCTGGGGTTCAGAATGTGGTTGTCGATTTGGCGAGCAAAACCGTCAAAGTTGAAAGCAACGCGCAAGTGAGCCGCGACCAGTTAGTGACGGCAATCAGCGAAGCTGGCTACGATGTTTCGCCATTCGCAAATTCAATTCCATTAAATTAGGGGCTTGTGGCTGGGTCGGGTTGCGCAGTCAGCCCGCCATCCCACTCACTGCGCCAGATCTGAAGGTATAGTTATGGATACAAAGACTCTTACGTTGCCAGTGACCGGCATGACCTGCGCCGCTTGTGTAACTCGCGTCGAACGTAATTTGAAAAAAGTAAGCGGCGTTGCTGAGGCCAGCGTCAATTTAGCTAGCGAATCAGCGACCGTTGCGTTTGATCCGGCGGCTGTTACGCCGACCAGCTTAATTGCAGCAGTCGAAAAAGGCGGCTATGGCGTAATTACCGCCGAACGCACCTTGCCAATCACGGGCATGACCTGCGCCGCTTGTGTGACGCGGGTTGAAAAAGCTGCGCGCAAAGTCGATGGCGTATTGGATGCAACGGTCAATTTGGCAACCGAAAGCGCAAGTATCCGCTATCTGCCTGATCAGGCGAGCCTCGAGCAAATCAAAGCAGCAATTAGCAAAGCTGGCTATGGCGTTATCGATACTGGCGAAGATGAGGATGCTGAGGATAGTGAAACTCAAGCGCGCCAAGCTGAACTCAAGCGCAAACGCACCAATCTGATGGTGGCGCTCGTGCTGGGAGTGCCATTGATGATTCTCTCGATGATGCATGATTTCAGCCTGATTAGCCCAATTTGGCTGGGCAGCGCTCGCGATATGGGCGATATGGGCCATCATATGCCAGCGTTCTACAACCTCTGGCCATGGCTGTTTGGCCTGATGGCAACTCCAGTTGTGTTTTATAGTGGCCGCGATTTTCTGCGTGGAGCATGGGTTAACCTCAAGCATGGCAGCGCCAATATGGATACGCTGATTGCGCTTGGCTCGCTGACAGCCTATGGCTTTAGTTTGGCGGTTTTGCTGTTCAAGCTCAGCGGCCACGTCTACTTTGAAACCGCCGCCATGATTGTGGCCTTGATTTTGGTTGGTAAATATCTCGAAGCCAAAGCCAAAAGCGCCACTTCATCGGCAATTCGCGCCTTGATTAATTTGCAACCACCAACTGCGCGGGTTTTGCGGGGCGGGGTTGAGGTTGAGTTGGCAGTGGCCGAGGTTCGAGCTGGCGAGATTGTCGTTGTGCGGCCTGGCGAGAAAATTCCGGTTGACGGCGTTGTGACGATGGGCCAATCGGCGGTTGACGAATCGATGCTGACTGGCGAATCGTTGCCAGTTGAAAAACGGGTTGGCGATAGCGTGTTTGGCGCGACGCTCAACAATGCTGGCAGTTTCCAATTACGCGCCACGGCGGTTGGCAAGGCCAGCGCTTTAGCCCAAATCGTCAACTTAGTCAAAGCAGCCCAAGGCTCCAAAGCGCCAATTCAGCGCCTAGCCGACCAAATTTCGGGCGTGTTTGTGCCGATTGTGATCGTGATTGCCTTGCTGACCTTTGGGCTGTGGTATTGGGTTGGTGGCGTTGGCTTTACCCAATCGCTGATCTTTGCCGTTGCTGTGTTGGTGATTGCCTGCCCATGTGCTTTGGGCTTGGCCACGCCGACGGCAATTATGGTTGGCACTGGAGTTGGCGCACAACATGGCATTTTGATCAAAAACGCCGAGAGCCTAGAGCGTGCCGTGCGCTTGCAAACAATTGTGCTCGATAAAACTGGCACGATTACCGAAGGCAAGCCAACCTTGACCAATATTCTGGCCTTGGCTGATGAGGCTAATTTGCTGAGCCTCGCTGCAACCGCCGAACGTGGCTCCGAGCATCCACTGGGCAAGGCGATTGTGCAAGGCGCAACTGCGCGCGGCGCAACCCTTGGCCAAACTACAAACTTCAAGGCAATTGTTGGCGGTGGCATCGAAGCCGAGGTCAATCAGCAAAAAGTTGTGATTGGCAGCCCGCGCTTGGTTCGCGAGCAAGGCTACGATTTGAGCGCTCTTCAATCAACGATCGATCAATGGCAATCCGAAGGCAAAACCGCAATGGTTGTGGTGGTTGATCAACAGCTTGCTGGCGTGTTGGCGGTTGCCGATACGATCAAAGCTTCTTCGCCTGCGGCAATCAAACAATTGCGCAATTTGGGCTTGAAAGTTGTGATGTTGACTGGCGATAATCAACGTACCGCCGAAGCGATTGGCCGCGAAGCAGGCGTTGAGCATGTGATTGCCGATGTACTGCCAGCAGACAAAGCTGCCAAAATCAAGCAATTGCAAGCAGAAGGTGGCTTGGTAGCGATGGTTGGCGATGGCGTGAACGATGCGCCAGCCTTGGCTCAAGCCGATGTTGGGGTGGCGATTGGCACTGGCACTGATGTGGCAATCGAAGCCAGCGATATTACCTTGCTGCGTGGCGATTTGGTGGGCGTGGCCCAAGCGATTGAGCTTTCGCGCCGCACCATGACCACGATTCGCTGGAATCTGTTCTGGGCCTTTATCTACAACGTGATTGGGATTCCAATTGCTGCGGGCGTGTTCTACAACCTAACTGGCTGGCAACTTTCGCCGCTCTTGGCAGCTGGCGCGATGGCCTTCTCATCGGTGTTTGTCATTACCAACTCGCTGCGTTTGAAACGGGCTGCCACATTGCCGAATGCTCAGCCTAGCTCAACCAACGAGCCGCTCCAACCAGCTCGCGCCTAATCAACAGCAACAGGAGCTTCATCAGTTGATGAAGCTCCTATTTTTTTAGCCCCAAGCACTGGCCAAAATGGCGTAGCGCCACCAAGCCCGCAAACGCGGATCTGCGCCACGCAACAGTTTTTGGCTTGGCAATAATGTTTCTAAAGCCAATTTGCGCCAAGTCTGCGGTTGCCAATGCCATTCAATTGCTGAATTAAACCATTGCTCGGCCAAGCGCAAAACTCCCCAAAGTACATGCGCCAAGCTCCAACGTTGAGCTTCGTGCCAAACTTGCTGCCAGTCGAATTCATAGGTTGCAAGCAAGCGATCAATATCAGCCAGCATACGGCCAATGCCAGCGCCAAATTGATTGCCAATCACCAAGTGATGGGCTGTGTGCAGCAGTTGGCTGATCGGCTCCAAAACTGGCAGCATGAATGATTGATATTGAATATGCTGAATCTGCCAAGCCGGATAGGCATGCAAGCTAGCCCAGCGCGACCAATGGCCAGCAAACAGCCACCAATGCAGTTCCAGCGTCGCGCCGTTCGCAGTTTGCAAGCGTACTTCGCCACCACTGCGCTGCTGTTGCGGCCATGTATTGATTGTATATTCGCTGAGGCCGTAGCCAGCAGCAAACAACACCGCGCAGGCACGTTGCAATTCATCGCGCCGAATCAAGAGATCAATATCACCCATTTGGCGCTGGCCAAGCGAGCGATAGATCGTTGGGGCGAAGGCCATACCTTTGAGCAACGCTACCTCGATTGATTCAGCCTTGAGCATATGTTGAATGCGCTGGAATTCTTCCAAGCGCAAATCGTTGCGCAAGGCTGCGAGGTAATAGCGTTCGCGCCAATGTTCAGCCAAGGCAGCTGGCAAGGCTTGTTGGCGCAATCCAAACCAGAGCAAGCCCTCGACCTCGTGATAATCAGCTAATGCTGCGAGCATTTGCCAATCGTTGGGGCCGCAGGCAGCGCATAATTCGGCTAAATTTGGCTGTGGCTGGCTCGACCACGCCGCTATCAACAACGCCAACGCAGGTTGGCTCATTGCTTGATTGATTCGCGCTGGTTGACCCACGGCGTTTCCAAGCGTAGCAATGGCGCATTATCAACGTTGGTCAGGAATTTATGGTTGTTGTAGGCTGAGTCGTAATAATCGCCAATCGTGCCTTTGCGCAAGGCTGCTTCGATTTCGCGCACGCCATCTTCAACTGTGTACTGCGGGCTGAAATTGAGCACTTTGGCAATTTTGGCGAACGAAACGCGATAATTACGCTTATCAACATCGCTGCCTTGCAACACCAACTCAGCCTCAGGAATCAATTGGCCAATTAATTCGCCGATTGCGCTGATCGTATAGTTTTGCGCATCCGAGCCAACATTGAAAATCTCGCCGCGCACCGCTGCCAGTGGCGCATTTAAGCTCATCACAACCGCGCGGGCTGCATCATCGGCATGGACAAATGGCCGCCATTGATCGCCGCCAAAGACCGTGATTTTGCCTTCGCGTACAGCTTTGGCGGTAAGCAAATTGACCACCAAATCAAAGCGTGGCCGTGGCGACAAGCCATAAATCGTTGAAAAACGCAGAATCGTGGGGGCAAATTGCTGGTCGGCCAAGCCCAACAAAATCGTCTCTGAATCGATTTTGGTTTGAGCGTAGAGCGAAACCGGATTGAGCGCCGAACGCTCGTCGAGCAATTCATCAGACGCGCCATAGACGCTACAGGTCGAGGCAAAAATAAAGCGCCGAATGCCATAGCCTTTGCAGGCTTCAGCCAACATTCGGGTGGCAATCAGATTAATTTCGGTGCTGAAATCTGCATCAATCGCGCAGGCTGGATCGCCAACAATCGCCCCAAGGTGAATCACCGCATCCATGCCAACCAGCGAGCGCACGACAGTTTCGATGTGGCGCATATCGCCATGCACAAACTCAAATTGCGGGTGATTGTACAACTCGCGAATCGCGCCATCGCCATACATCAGCGAGTCAACCAAGCGCACATGATAGCCTTGATTGAGCAAGCGGCGCAGCACCAACGAGCCAATATAGCCCGCCCCGCCAATTACCAACACATGCTTAATCGGCTGATCAGCTTTGGGCGTTTGACGTTCCAAGGCATCGACGGCGAGCACCACATTGCGCGCAATCCGAATACCAATAATCAACCCCGAGCTAAAGACCCAGCTCAGCACCACAACCCCACGCGGAACAAACGGCAAGAAGCGCAGAAAGAAAAAGCTAAATCCATAGGCAAGATGGGCTAAGGTGGTGGCTTGCAACAAGGTGATGATTTTGAAGCGCCGCGCATAACTGCGCACGTGATGATAAACCCCAAACATCCAGAGCAAGCCTAGGCCAAGGCTGGTCAATAACCAACTGGTGCTCAAAAATTGGTTGCGATAATCCAAAATCAAGCGTTCGGCTAAATGTGGCTCGTGCAGCACAATCGTGATATAGCGCACCACAAAGGCCAAGAGCAAGCCGCTATTAATCAAGATTGCATCGACCAACAGCCTTGTTGCAATTGCGCGTGAAAATTTCAAGGCAGTGCTCCTTTCCTAGTTGCAATAATTGGCTATAGGCTATGGGCGATAGGCTCTAGGAATGGTTTTGAGTGCCTATCGCCCATTTATTTGAGCCTTAACCTTGTTTTTTTGAAGCAAAGAAGCGTTTGGAACTCCCCAAAATAGCCCATAGCCTATAGCCTATAGCCAGAGCACTATTGGCTGGCGGCGATTTCCTCGCCATAGGCGCAAATCAGCTTGATTGCATTGCAGATGGTTTCGATTGTGTCGAACTCCATTTCGGAGTGCATTGGCAAGCTTAAACTGGCCTTTGCCAACCAATCAGTTTTGGGCAGGCTACCCTCGGCTGGCGCAAATTGGGCATAGGCTGCATGGCGATGAACTGGCGGATCGTAGTAGGCGCGGGTTTCAATCCCCTCGGCAGCCAGCGCTTGGCGCAGCATGTCGCGGCTCAAACCAAAGTAGGTTTCGTCGATGGTAATTGAATAATCTTTGTAGGAACAGCGATCGCTTGGACGCACCGCTTGAAAATCAATTCCAGGTGTGGCAAACAAGGCTGCCCAATATAAGGCTGCATATTGGCTGCGCTGGCGGGCTGCTTGCTCTAGTTGATCAAGGCTATGGCGGCCCATAATGGCGTTATATTCGGCCATGCGAGCATTCAGCCCAGCCCAATCGCTGCCATACTTGCCATCGTTGCCATATTCGCGGCCTGTGCGAATTTTGTGAGCCAATTCGTCGTTGTTGGTGGCGACAATGCCGCCCTCGCCAGCAATCAAGAGCTTGGTTGGGCTAAGGCTAAAACATTCAGCGGTGCCAAATCCGCCAACAGGTTGCCCGTTGTATTGTGCTCCAAATCCATGGGCTGCATCGAAAATTAAGGGAATGCCAGCCTCGTTGGCCAGCGCTTCAAGCTCGGCAATTGCTGCCGGATTGCCAAAATTGTGGACTGCAACGATTGCCTGAACCTCTGGCGTAAGCGCCGCCCGTACTGCCTTAACATCAATATTGGTCGTTGCTGGGTCGATGTCGACAAAGCGCGGGGTTGCGCCTGCCCAAATCAAGGCACTGACGGTTGCCATAAAAGTAAAGCTTGGCACGATCACTGGCCCGTTTAAGCCCAAGGCACGGTACGTTAAGGCCAAACCAGTTGTACAACTTGAAACCGCAATTGCATGGGCAACCCCGAGATGGTCGGCAACGGCTTGTTCAAAGGCAGCCAAATGTTGGCCCTTGGTGACCATTCCGCTAATTAATGTTTGCTCAACAGCTGGGGCTAAGGTTGCAAACTCAGGCAAAACAGGACGAACTAAGCGAATTGGCGACGTTGCCAAAGGCGTACCGCCAAGAATTGCAGGACGTAAATCAGCCATAAACGACACTCTTTCCTAGGTATGATTCACTTCAGGATAGCATAAACGCGCAAATGCTGGCTATCCCCTTTGGGTTTTGGGCAACGATTAGTGCTTTCGTTATGGGAGGTTATCGAATGAAGTTTTTTGTGCGCGTCGCGGCGATTATTATCCGCAATCAACAAGTGCTGGTGCATCGCTCTGAGCAGCAAGGCAGCAGTTATTGTGCCTTACCAGGTGGTCACCTCGAAGTGGGTGAGACGACCGAAGCATGTGTGGTGCGTGAGTTTGCCGAAGAATTTGGGGTGGCAATTCAGCTGGAGCGGTTGGTGTATATTGCCGAGGGCATGTTTATGGCTGGGCGCAAAAAGCCCAAGCCCAAACACGAAATCGTGTTTTATTACCGAGCGCACTTGCAAGATCCCATGGTTGTGGTGCGCTCTCGCGAGGAACCAACAATGTATGCCGATTGGCTCAGCCTCGATAGCAATTTGGCCGAGTTGTATCCCCAATGGCTGCGCTCGATTTTAGCAAGCGATTATCAGCACAATTGGCAAGATTGCCCACGCCAGATTATTGCCAATGAATTGATTCAGCCACCAACGACCATAATTCGCCAGCTTTATTCTGGCGATGGCAGCACAAAATCGTCGTCGCTAGGGGCTGGGGTTGATAATTCATAACGCATTACCATGGCCAACCGATCAATATCGCTAATCAGCACTTCTTGCTGGCCGCGAGCTTCGCTGACCAACATGCCGCTATCGCCAACTTTAATATCGTAGAGTGCTTGCGATTGCAACACAACCAAGCGATGATTGCCTGCGGAAATGAGCACTGGCACTTTGATTTTGTTGACCAACAAATCGCCATCAAGCAAAACCCGCGCCGTATTCGGAGGAGGAGTATCTACTATTGTCATAACCGGAACCCTCATTGCGTAATTGTGTCGCATCATACCATAAAGCTTTTTGGGCTTCGCAGGCCTGGATCCAAGTATCCATCAAACGGATCATGGGCTTTGTTTGTTCCCAAAGCCCTAAAAGCCAAGCCTTGGCTTTAATCAAGGCCAGCAAGCAGCTTTTAAGATTCCATCAAAAGTCTGAGGATGGGGGGCGGGTGCCAGCGGTTCTTTCAAGGGTAGGTTGTTACGATCCCCCTCACCTCAACCCCTCTCCCGTCCAACGGGCGAGGGGCTTTAATGGCGTGGTTGTTGCATGATTTGTAGTAAACATTGGTGCTCCCCCTCGCCCGCGTTTTCGTGGGAGAGGGGGTTGGGGTGAGGGAACGCTCCACCGCCGACCAATCGCTCAAAACCAACCCTTGTAAGGGCCAGGGGCTGGGGATCGGAATCCCGTGCTGTACCAACCATCTGTTGCCAACCCCAATGATTTCCGCTAGCCAAACGCCTAGAGCCTATAGCCTCATGCTCTTCGCGAACTTCGTGTTCTTCGTGGTTCCTGATCCCTAACATCTAACCCCCGATCCCCAAACATACCAATTCCAACAAAAGTCTTATAAATAGTCGTGATGAGTATGCTATAATACAAAGACCTCGAACGCAGAGGCCTACTACCTGGGGATGCTTGGTTTCGACAGGGAGGGCCGATCGTAAGTGGCAAGCCGAGACGCTGAGCCTCGTTAAATCGGCAACGCCATTAACTGGCAAAAACACTTTCCGCGCTCCTGTAGCGCTTGCTGCCTAATTAAGGCAACACGCCTCTACTAGCCTCAGCCCGATGGGCTTGTAGCGGCGACATTTAGTCGGGTCGCTCCCTTAGTTATGTCTGTGGGCTAGGGGCTAAGATTAACAGGCTGGTCGTGGCCCGCTTTGTCTATCGGGTGGTGCTACGATAAGATTTAATCAATAGACTACGCTTGTAGATGCTTGCGGTTTAACTTTTTGGACGCGGGTTCGATTCCCGCCATCTCCACCAAGATCAAGCAAATCCAGCCACTTCAATGGCTGGATTTGTTGTTTTAGAGCTGTTTAAAAAAGTATTGATAGATGGCATTACTCCCTAAGCTGCCGCCTAAAGCATAAAAGAAGGCAGTTAATGAAAATGGATTAAACGCTCCGAAAATATAAATCGCATACACGCTGCCTGCTAACAACGCCCCACCAATGCTCAACAGCAACTGAATAATCACATCATGTTTGCGCTCAGCAAACATCATCGCCCAAATAATGCCAATTAATGCGCCAACTGCTGCCTCAATCAAGAGGCTGTTGTTGGGATAATAGACTACCGCCAAAACGATGCTCAGAAATACAGCACCGCCGCCAAAGCCAGCAATCAAGGGCCATAAATCGCCGGTATCTGGCTTGGGCAGCGTGCCTTGGGCGAGTTGAATCTTCAATTTGCGCCGCTGCGGTTTTTCAGTGCCAATCCGAATTTCAAAGCTTACGCTCGCAGATTGACCAGGCATTGGGTTACGATCAAGATCGAGGCCAAATTGAAACTGTTGGGGTTGATCGGGCACGACGTAAAGCTCTGGTGGCCCAACTTGCAACCAGCCAGGTGCATCGACGGCCTTAATATGCGCTGCCCGATTGCGCGCCGTAACCGTCAATGGCGTGGCGGTCATACCATCCAACGGCAACATCACGGTGTTGTATTCAAATTTAACTTCAGCAGCCAATAGATTCGGCGCTAAGCTTCCAACCAAAAAATCAAGCACCCGCTCTGGACGTTCGTTTTGCACCAGCATGCGATGAACTTTGATCGCCAATTCCGTGTGTTGATGCTGACGCAACCATGTATTCAGATCGCCGTTGACCAAGGCATGCAAGCCATAGCCCCAATCGGCCTGAATCGCCTGGGCCAAATCATGGCCATTATAGGGCGTGACTCCACTCGGAAACTTAAACGGCTGCACAAGCGTTGGCTCAAGCGTTTCCTCAAGCAAATCGCGGAAAATGGTGGCATTTGGCCGTTGGCTTAAATCTTCATGCAACGCGCGGCCAAGCACTTGTTGCATGCGTTGGGGCAAGCTGGTTAATTTCGGGAAGTGTAACGGGTGTTGGGTTGGATCATCGTCAGTGAGCAGTTGATAGATGGTGGCGGCTAAATTATAAATATCGCTGGCAGGATAGCGCTGATTGCGATATTGCTCAGGCGCGGCATAGCCAGGCGTGCCATAGGTTTTGCCTGCACCGCTAATTGCGGCTGCGCCAAAATCGACCAAAAATAACTCGTTACTCTCACGATCACGAATCAAATTGGCGGGCTTAATATCGCCATGGACAATTGGTGGCTTGAGGCCATGCAAATATTCCAAAATTTTGCATACCACAATCCCATCACGCAGCACTTGCTCGAATGGCCGAGCCTTACCCGCCATAAAGCTGCCATCAACCAGAATATGGCTTAGCCCATACTCCAAATCACGACCTGCCACATATTCCATCACAATTGTGGCAACCCCGTCTTCCTCAAAATAGGCAAAAACTTGGGGAATTTGGGGATGGCGGAGCTTGGTTAGCAGCTCAGCTTCGGTGGCAAACATGCGCCGCGATTCGCTGCCGCCTTGGAGTTGCGTGCGCTTCAAAATACATTGCCGATTGAAGGTACGGGTATCTTCGGCAAGGTAGATTTGGCCAGTGCCACCCTCGCGCAAGGGTTGAAGTACCCGATATTGACCCATAATCAACGCACCAGCTACCAGCAGTTGAGGTAGCGGTGCGTTACATTGATCACAGCTAGAGCTTTGGGCATTAGCCACGGTTGTGCCACACGCAGGACATTGCATAGATTGGTCTCAATTAAAGGCTTTTCACGTATGATACACGTTTACGCAACTTTGCCCAAAAGGTGGCTACTGCTGGCGGCGTTCATTGGCCAAGATTGCCAAAACTTCTTGCTGCAACGCTGCATTCGTCGCCACCGCATCTGCCCCCCAAATGCTGGCCTCGCCAGCCCAGGTTGTAAAATGGCCGCCAGCCTCGCGCAAAATTGGCAGCAATGGCGCGCAATCCCACGGATTCATGGCAGGATCAAGCATAATTTCGGCCCGCCCAGTTGCCACCAACACGTAGCCATAGCAATCGCCCCAGGTGCGCTGAAGTTTGGTTTTGCTCACCAGTTGCGCGTAGGCATCAGAGCGTTTCATGGCCGAAGTTACCGAGGTCGTGAGCAATGTGGCCTCAGCTAGCGTGTCGACCTTGCTCACATGCGCTGGCCGCCCATTCCAGCTACAGCCCAAACCATCAGCCGCCGCTAGCATCTCATCGAAGGCTGGCAAATAGACTGCGCCCACACTGGCTTGGCCTTTGACTTCTAGCCCAATCAGCACGCCATAAAACGGCACGCCATGAATAAAGGTTTTAGTACCATCAATTGGGTCGATAATCCAGCGATAATCAGCATCGCCCTGTTGTTCGCCATGTTCCTCGCCAATAATCGTATGGCTTGGAAAATAGCGCCCAATACATTCCCGAATGATCGTTTCGGCTTCGCGATCGGCGCGAGTAACCGGAGTCGAATCGCCTTTGGTTTCAACCTGAACATCGGCCCCAAAATAGGCCAGCGTGCGCCGACCACCTAAATAGGCAGCTTCGCTCGCAACATCCAACAATTCGCGCAAACTTGGCATGGCTTGCATCCTTCCATAGCAACACAATTAGCGTGAGCCATGGTAGTTGGCAGCATCCAAACGAGCAAGTTCTTGCACAAAGCGCTGCACAATATCGGCCAAAAGCGCCAATTCCTGATTATCGAATTGCTCCATCAGCTGCGACATATCGCGATAGCGTTCAGCATTGATTGATTCAATCTTTTTGCGCCCTGCATCCGTAAGCTCTACGAACACTACGCGACGATCTTGTTCGTCGCGCTCGCGAGCCACCAAATCGTTGTTGATCAGCCGATCAACAATGCCGGTTAATGTGGCGGGTGCATGCTGAGTAATGCGCCCAAGGTCACTCATGCTGGCGCGGCCTTGGTGGGCATCGAGGGCAATTAATAAAATTGCCTGCGAAAGCGTCAAGCCCAAGCGTTCCATAGTTTGGCTGCTTTGGCGATGCGAGAGCCAAGTCAATTGGCGAATCATATCGGAGATTGAGCTGAGTAGTGAACTACGATGTTCATCTTCCATAAAGATTTCCTTGTTGTGAACAATTGTGAAAAACCACAGTACCATGCCACTTTAGGGCGATTGGCATCTTGACACAAAATTCACAAATCCTATAATAGTTCGCGTGCCGAAATATTATCGACATATATAATCGTAGCGACAAATAATCTTGCCGTCAAACATTTTCGTGCCGAAAGGAGCCACGTAGTGTTGTGGTTTACACGTCAATCGCTTAAGCGCTCGCCAATTACGATCATGATCTCAGTGGTCTTGATCATTGCGGGGCTGGTTGCTTCAGCAGGGCTGAAACGGGAACTCTTCCCGGATATTTCCTTCCCCATCGTCAGCATCACCACGATCTATCCGGGGGCTTCTTCTGAAACCATGGATAGCGAAGTGACATCGGTAATCGAAAAGGCCGTTAATGGCTTGTCGGGCGTTCAAGCAGTTCAATCAACATCGTCAGAAAGCTTTGCCTTTACCATTTTGACCTTTGATGTTGATGTTGACCCCAAAGATGCCAAGGTTGAGGTTCAAGAGAAAATTAGCTCGTTGAGCTTACCTGAGAACGCCCAAAAACCAACGATTGGCACGTTTAACTTCAATTCGTTGCCAATTGTCGTGGCCAGCGTTAGCGGCGCAAACTTGAGCGACGTTCAAGCCAAGGTCGATGGCGAACTGGTGCCAGCCTTGTCGGCCATCCCTGGCGTGAACAACGTGGCGGTAACCGGCGGCGAGCAAGAAAAAGTTTTGGTCACGCTTGATCCTGAGAAAATGGCTGCCAACAACTTAACCCAAGCCCAAGTTGTGCAATTCTTGCAAGCCAATAACTTGGTCTTCCCCGTGGGCACGATTACCGACGAAGGCCGTGGCTTGCCTTTGCGGATTACCCACAAATATAGCTCAACCAACGAAATTGAAAACGTTGTAGTTGGGATCAAGGGTGTTGATCTAAGTGGTGGAGCCAGCGGTGGCCTTGGTGGTGCAACTGGTGGTTTTGGCGGTGCGGCTGCCCAACCAACTGCGGCAGCTACTCCTAGCCCAACCCAAGCCCCAACCCAACCAGTCACAACCAGCTTGATTCCTGCTCCATTGCAAGCTGCTGGTATTACGAGCCCTGATCAAATTACACCTGCGGTGATTGGCCAATTTCCTGCTGCTGGCTTGAGCCAAATCAGCTTGCCATTGGCCTTGGCCTTGAGCGACGATAGCCAAGCTGCGTTGGCCGAACGCTTGCCAGAAGCTGAAGTGCCAGCAGAATTTGCGGCCTTTGGCATTACAGCACCTGACCAAATTACGCCAACGGTAATTGGCCAATTGCCAGCTGCTGGCTTGGCTCAATTCCCAGTCAACTTGGCTTTGGCTTTGCCCGAAGCTAGCCAAACTGCTTTGGCCGAAGCTGTGGCCGCTGCTCCTGCTGCTACTCCAGCTCCAGGCAATGGCGCAAGTGCCTTGCCAGCAGAATTTGCGGCCTTTGGCATTACTAGCCCTGATCAAATTACGCCTGAGCTGATCGAGCAAATTCCAGCTCAATTCTTATCGGCCTTTACGCCTGAAATTACTGCCTTGCTTTCAGAAGAAAGCCAAGCAGCCTTGGCGCAAAAGCTCAACAATCCCGATGCAGCTGGCAGCGCTGGCGTGCCTGAAGCATTGCTGATTCGCTTGAAGGATGTGGCGACGGTTGAAGTTGGCGCAGTTGGTGGCAGCACTGTAACCCGTACCAACGGCCAAGCCAGCTTGGGCTTGGAAATTTCCAAAGATACCACTGGCAACACGGTTGAAATTGTCGAAGCTGTTGAAGCTGAATTCGCCAAATTCAACGATGGTAGTTTGACGATTCAAATCGTCAGCGAACAAGCCACCCCAATCAACCAAGCGGTTAGCGCAGTGTTGACCGAAGGCGCAATTGGCGCAGTCGTGGCGATTGTGGTGATCTTCTTGTTCTTGCGTTCGTTGCGCACCACCTTGGTAACCGCAGTTTCAATTCCACTTTCAATTATGGTGGCCTTGATTCTGATGCGTTTGCAAGGTTTCTCGCTCAACGTGATGACCTTGGGCGGTCTGACCGTCGCGGTCGGACGGGTGGTCGACGACTCGATTGTGGTGCTGGAAAACATCTATCGCTACTTGAATAAAGGCGCGAATCGCCGCGAAGCTGTGATCGAAGGCACCAAGGAAGTTGCTGGCGCAATTACCTCATCGACCTTGACCACCGTCTGTGTGTTCTTGCCCTTGGGCTTGGTCGGCGGGATCGTCTCGAAATTCTTCTTGCCCTTCGCTTTGACCGTTACCTACGCTTTGTTGGCTTCGTTGATTGTGGCAATTACGATTGTGCCGCTTTTGGCCTATCTGTTTATTCGCCAAACCAAAGAAGAGCCAGAAAACACTTGGATGCAACGCGCTTACACTCCAGCCTTGTTGTGGGCTTTGCGCAACCGCGCTTGGACATTGGTCATTGCATTTGCCTTGTTGCTGGGTAGCTTTGGTTTCGTCAATTTCTTGAAATTCACCTTCTTGCCTGATAGCAGCGAAAAGTTGATTTCAATCCAGATCAACACGCCATCGGGCACTGACCTTGAAACCACCGTTGCCAAAGCCAACGAAATTGAAAAATTGTTGTTGGTGCAACGTGATGCAGGCAAAGTGCGCGATATTCAAACCGTCATTGGTAGCTCAAGCGGTGCAAACGCAGCTCGTGATCGATCCGGTGGTGCCAGCGCTCCTGATAGCGCCCGCTTCAGCTTGACGATCGATAACGACAAAGTAACCGACCCAGCTGCTTTCGCCAAAGAACTGGAAACCCAAATCAAAGGCGTTGCTGGCCTCGAATCGGTAACTGCCGAAGTTGTTTCGCAAGGTGGCGGCCCTGGCAATGCTGGCCTCGACATTACCTTGGTTAGCTCGGATATTAACAAACTGCGCGAAGCCAACGACAAAATTATGGCCGTAATCGGTGGCAATAAAGTCAGCGATCGCTTCGATATTGCCAACGTCAAGAGCAGCTTGGCCGAAGTGCAGCCAGAGCTTGAAGTTGCGGTTGATCCTGCCAAGGCAATCAACAGCGGCACCAGCACAGCCCAAATCGCTTTGCAAATTCGCGCAATGCTGACTGGCGAAAACGCTGGGACTGTCCAATTGGATGGCACCAACAAACCGCTTGATATTTACGTACAAGTCGATCCTGCGGCCTTGGATGCTGAAAAATTGCGCGCGCTGGAAGTCGGCACAATCAACACCGTGCCACTTTCACAAGTTGCAACGATTAGCGAAGTGCCTGGCGCAAGCAGCATCGTGCGGATCAACGGCGACCGCGCCACCTCGATTTCAGGTCAATTTACCAGCGATGATACCTTCTCGACCCAAGCTGCGGTCGAGGCTGAAATTCGCGATAACATTGGCTTGCCCGAAGGCGTAATTATTCAAGCTGGTGCCCAAGCCCAATCACAAACCGACACCTTCAACGATATGTTCCTCGCCTTGGGCGTGGCCGTTATCTTGGTGTATTTGGTGATGGTGCTCTCGTTTGGCTCGTTGATGAACCCATTAATCATTCTCTTCTCGTTGCCATTGGCGATTATCGGGGTCTTGACCTCGCTGTTCCTCACTGGCAAGCCACTGGGCATCACCACCATGATTGGGGTCTTGCTCTTGATTGGGATTGTGGTGACCAATGCAATCGTGTTGATTGAGTTGGTTGAACAATATCGTGAAGAAGGCAAGCCAGTCTACGAATCGTTGGTGCAAGCTGCTCGCGTGCGCTTACGGCCAATCTTGATGACCGCAATTGCGACGATGGTTGCCTTGCTGCCATTGGCTTTGGGCCTCAAAGAAGGCGGCTTTATTGGCGCAGACCTTGGGATTGCGGTGATTGGTGGCTTGTTCACCTCGACCTTCTTGACCTTGCTGGTTGTGCCAGTTGTGTATAGCTTGGTTGAAAGCCTCAAAAAACGCTTTGGCTTTGGCGATAAGCATGGCCATAGCGAAACCAGCGAAGCCGAAGCCGCCTAATTAGCTGCTTGGTTCTGGTTACAGCGCAGGTTACCTTCACGGTAGCCTGCGTTTTTTGTTGGCAAGGCAACTTTAGCGCTCCTAATGTTGCAATTTGAGTTATTTTGGCATCAAAACTGTAGGAAAAATGCTTTACACTGGCCATTAGCCACGTATGTTTCCCAGCGTGTATAACTATTGTGGCTATCAATAAAGCTTGGATCAGTCAGATTCAGCTTCGGTTTGCATTCTAGGCCAGCTATGCGTACCATGCACTAAATCGATGTCCACAAACGTGCATTTTTAGTATTGCACAAGCTTTAATCAAGCTACGTTTTGTTGTGTGTAGGAGTTATGGCTATGTCCAAGGGCTTTCGGAATTGGCTAATTATCTATGCGGTTTTATTTTTGGTCTTAGTTGTTGGCATGATGTTTCTCGATGTGCCATGGTATGTGGCAGTGATTTTGACCGCTGTTGGCATGATTTATCAAGCTGGGCGTTATTTCTTATGGGATTAAATTTTGTTCCCTCTCCCCCCAGCCCCCTCGCCCACTGGACGCGGGCGAGGGGAGCACGCGTTTGTTTTTACCAACGAATTATTGCTGAACCACCGCATTAAAGTCCCTCTCCCGCGCCACGGGAGAGGGGTTGGGGTGAGGGCGTGACCAATCAGATTCAATCGATCAGAGCACGCAGCAAATTAAGATATTCGATCTATAATACTCGCGATGAATAGTGCGCCTGGAAAACTTATTTTAGCGGGCGAGCATGCCGTGGTGTATGATCAACCTGCTTTAGCTATGCCGATTGCCGCCCTCCGCGCGAGCGTCGTCGCCGAACCAGCTCCTTCTGGCGCTGGCATGACGGTGCACGCGCCCGATTTGGGCTTGGTTTGGCGTTTACGGGCAACCGCGCCGCTCAGCGATTTAGCTCAGCGCACTTTAGATTATTTGCAATTGCCAGAGCCTGATTTGCGCTTGACGATCAGCTCCAGCATTCCAATTGCTAGTGGCATGGGCAGTGGGGCTGCGGTTGGCGCTGCCTTGGTGCGCGCCTTGGCCGAACAGGCGGGCCAGCAGATTGCAGCCCAAGTCATTTCAGATTTGGTGTATCAGAGCGAAAAAGCGTTTCATGGTACGCCCTCAGGCATTGATAATACCGTCGTTGCCTACGAACAGCCAATTCTGTTTCAGCGCCAAGCCCATGCTGATCCGATTATTGCGCCGCTAGCGGTGGGCCAGCAATGGCATTTTGTGGTCGCCGATAGTGGCATCGCCAGCGAAACCAAAGCGGTAGTCGGCGATTTGCGCCAGCGCTGGTTGGCTGAGCCAGATCGCTATAATGCTCAATTTGCAGCGGTTGGCAGCTTGGTGCGGCAGATTCAAGCAGCGCTCGCGGGCAATGCTGGCCCAGAATTTGGCCAATTGCTGAGCCAAAATCATCAATTACTCCAAACGCTCGGCGTTTCGTGCGCCAAACTTGATCACTTGGTGCACGCGGCGCTTGAAGCTGGGGCTTGGGGCGCAAAAATGTCGGGCGCTGGCTGGGGCGGAATTATGCTAGCCCTCGTTCCCGCTGAGCGTGCAGCCTTGATTCAAAACCAATTGCGAGCCGCTGGGGCGGTGCAAACTTGGCAAACCAGCCTGATGCCGACCCAGGCTGCTGAAGAGGTTACTCATGACCATGCTTGATGCTGCGATTATTGTTGTAACCTACAACCACGCTCGCTATATTGGCGATTGCCTCAACTCATTGTTGGCGCTTGATCCTGCGCCCAGCGAATTGGTGGTGGTCGATAATGCCTCGCGTGATGAAACCGCCAAAATCGTCAAAAGCCAATTTCCTCAAGTGCGCTTTGTGCAAACCGGAGCCAATTTGGGCTTTGCAGGCGGCTGCAATCAAGGAGCGAGATTAACGTCCGCTGAATATATTGTGCTGGCTAATCCCGATTTAATTGTGCAGTCCGCTTGGCTTGAGCAGCTAATTGCGCCCTTGGAACGCTGGCCAAATATTGGTGCGGTTGGCGGCAAATTACTCTATCGCGATGGAATCACGCTTCAGCATGCTGGTGGAGTTTTGCGCTTGCCATGGGGCTTAGGCCATCATCGGGGAGTCGGTGAGCTTGATCATGGCCAATATAACGCGCTAGAAACTGTTGATTATGTGACTGGCGCGGCCTTTGCTTGTCGGCGCAGCACCTGGGAAAGCTTCGATGGGCTTGATGAGCAATTTTACCCCGCCTATTACGAAGAAGTTGATTTTTGCACCCGCATGCGACGGGCAGGGCTTGATATTCTGTATACGCCGCGGGCTGTTGCAACCCATATTGAAGGCTCAAGCGTGGGCCATCGTAGCGCTGTCTACTTGCAGCTCTATCATTTCAATCGCTTGCGCTACCTCTTTAAATATTTCAACAATACTTGGCTGATGCGCACTTGGCTGCCCGCCGAGATGGGCCATATTCGGGCTTGTGCAAGCGACGATGAGATTCAAGCGCTGAAGATTGCCTATTTAGCCTATCAATCAGCCTTTTTAAACCATGAATCGCAGCCGGTGATCAGCGAGCTTGATATTTTTCCTGATGAAACTGCCGACGGTGGCGAAACCGAATTGCAATGGATTGAACGCCAACTTCGTGCTAAAGTGAATGTTGCACCAGCGCCGATTCCAGCGCGGCGACCGTGGTTGGGGGCAATTCGCAACGGCCTATTACGTTTAGCCACTCGTGATTTTGTTGTGCCAATTGTGCAAGCACAAAACGATGCTAACGCAGCCTTACTAGAATCGATTCAAGCATTGAGTCGTCAACGGCGCGCCGCCGATGCGACCATCCTACTACAAGGCATGCTATTAGCTAAAAGTCTTGATCAACAACCAAAGGCCTAATCTTGCCCCTCTTGATCACCACGTTATGATAGTGTTAAGCCAATGTTTAGAGCATTGGATATTCTTTTGCTTTGGTCTGCGACGACTATTATTCATTTTTCGTTTTTAGGAGCGTCAACGATGACCAAGATCCATCCACCGAGCCATCGGGTAGCGGCATTTGCGCTTATTTTTAATTCCAATGGTGCAGTGTTGCTTTCACGACGGGCTGATAGCGGCTGGTGGAATTTGCCAGGTGGCGGAGTTGAATCCCACGAAAGTGTCAGCGAGGGCATTATTCGTGAGGTGCGTGAAGAAACAGGCTTAGAGGTTGCCGTAAATCGGCTGGTTGGGGTCTATTCCAAGCCCCAAAAGCATGAAGTCGTGCTAACCTTTGAGTGCAATGTGCTTGGCGGCGAACTCCAAACAACCGAGGAATCTGCGGAACATCAGTGGTTTGCCCCAGAATCCTTGCCCACCGAACAATTTCTGCCAAAACATCGTGAGCGAGTGCTCGATGCCTTGAGCAATCAACCAGCAGCGATTCTACGCGAACAACGTTCACCTTCAGTCGGCGACCATCAACCCAATCACAATCAATGAGGTGAGCTGTGGCCATTCTCGATAAGCTCCTCTCGCGCTCTGATGATGCCGATAATTTAAAGGGCGTAGAGTTTAAAGTTGGCGATATTATCGACCAACGCTACTTGGTGCGCAATGTGCGCAAAGGTTTTATGGGCTTGGTCTACATTGCCCGCGATTTGCGTTCGGAGCAGACCGTGGCCATGAAAACCTTTCAAGCCAAATTCACATGGGTCGATAGTGCAATTGCCAATTTCACCCGTGAGGCCGAAGTTTGGATGCGGCTTGGTTCGCATCCAAATGTTGTCGAAGCAACCAGAATTGTGACGATTGCAGGCCGTCCGCACATCGTTATGGAGTTTGTGCCTGGGGTTTCGCTGCGCGAGATGATGCGCCGTGGCCGTTTGCGCTTCAAACATATTCTCGATTTTGCCATCCAAATTTGCTGGGGCATGCAATATGCCTACGATCGTTGTAATTTGATTCACCGCGATCTCAAGCCCGATAATGTGATGGTTACGCCCGAAGGCATTGCCAAAGTGACCGACTTTGGCTTGGCCCAAGGTGCCAGCGTTTCAAATAAAGTGCGCTGGGGCCACGATTCGCAACATAACGACAGCAAAATTGTGACCCATGCTAGCGATTTGTTTGGCGGCTCCCAACCATACATGTCGCCAGAGCAACGTGCGCCAGGCACGCCGCTAGGCACAACCAGCGATATTTATGCAATGGGCGTGATGCTATATGAGATGATGATTGGCGATTTACCCTTCAAAGCGCCGACGGTTGCTGAATTGACCCATTTGCATTGCAACGTGCCACCGCCAACGCCTTCGGAAGTGCGGCCCGATTTGCGCCGCGGTTGCGACCACGTGATTTTGCGCTGTTTGGCCAAAAAAGCCAACGACCGCTACCAATCGTTCGATGAACTTGAACATGATTTGCAGTGGCTGCGCAAATATCACTTGGGCGAAGAACTGGCCCGCCCAACCGTGACGATTAGCGTCGAAACTCAAGCCGCTGATCTGAATGCTAAGGGCATTGTGCATATGTCGTTGCACGAATATAGTGCTGCGCTCAAATGCTTTCGCCAAGCCACCGAGCTAGAAAGTGCGCGCGCAACCTATTGGCTCAATTTGGGGATGTGCCAAGTGGCCTTGTTGGGTTACAACGATGCGCTCAAAAGCTACGAACATGCCTTGACGCTCTATCCAACGCGCGATGAAGAAGTGCGCTTGCACTGGCTTTCCGGCGAATCGCACGAATATTTGTATCAGCTGCGCGAAGCCTTGGAAGATTACGATTTGGCCTTGAACTTGGATAAAAAAGAGCGGCGGGCATGGCTGGGCCGTGGCCGCGTCTATAGTGCGTTGGCCTTGCCCAAAGAGGCCTTCCAAGCCTATGAATACGCTTCCAAGCTCGACCCAAATGATCCAATTACGTGGCGCAGTATGGGCTATGCCTCGCTCGAATTAAATCAAGCCAAGCAAGCCTTGTACTACTTCGATCAAGCCTTGAAGGTCAATCCGCGCGATGCTCAGGCATGGTGTGGCAAAGGCCAAGCCTTCTTTGATCTGCGTAAAAATAACGATGCCTTGCAAGCCTACGAAAAAGCCTATAAACTCGACGCGAATTTAGCCGAAGCCGTGATGGGCATGGCCAAAGTGCGTGGCCCTGGGGCAATACCGAGGTAAGCATTATGGGGCGTGAAGATCAAGGGATTAACAACAATTTGCATCGTTGGCAGGCCATTCCACGGACGCTGTGTTTTGTAACCTATGGCAGCGGAGCCGAGCGCCAAGTGTTGCTGCTGCGCGGCGCTCCTACCAAGCGGGTTTGGCCCAATCGCTTAAACGGGGTTGGTGGCCATATCGAGCGCAACGAAGATTTTCTGAGCGCGACGCTGCGCGAGGTGCACGAAGAAACTGGCTTGACAGTTGCCACTCCCAGACTGGCTGGGATTGTGCATATCGATAGCGGCGCTGAAGTGGGCATTGTGATGGCGGTGTGGACTGCCGAAGCTAGCAATCAAAACTTCGTTCCAAGTGTTGAAGGCGCGTTGGAATGGCACGCGGCAAACCAACTGCCAACCAGCGATTTAGTTGATGATTTGGCGATTCTATTGCCAAAAGTGTTGAGCATGCAGCCGCATGATCCGCCATTTTTTGCGCATTATTCCTACGACGAGCATAATCAACTGCGGATTGCTTGGCAAGCTTAATGCAGAAATAATTTAATCAAACCCACAACAGGCACGGCTTAGCCCGTGCTTGTTGCATGCAGGAGCATACATATGCCACTAACACCCTATGGTAACCCCAACGATGCGCCAGGTAAGGTGCTTGGCTCGAAGTTATTGATCATTTTAGGGGCGATTTTGGCCTTGGCTGGCTTGTTGTTAAGCATCTTTGGCGATCTTTGGACGGGCCTGATGCTGCTTGGGGCTGGCGTTAGCTTTAGTTGCTTTAGCGTGATGCAATCGAACACGCCCGAATCAACCCGCAACCGAAACTTGCTTTTAGGCGTAGGTCTGATTGCGGGGATTGTGGCATGGTTGGCAGCAATCAAATTAGTGCTTTAGAAACGGCTCGTCGCGCCATGCTATAATTCAAGTTGGCGGCAATGCTGCGGCCACAGTTCGCAAACTACATTCTCAATCGCTAGGAAATTTAGGTATGGTGGCGGCGTTTTCGTGGACTAATTTTTTGCTAGCAGCCAATGACCTAACGCTAGCAGCAATTGTGGTCGTAGGGTTTTCGTTATTTGCCTATATTGCTCTGCACAATTGGCGCAATGGGGTAGCGCGTTCGTTTTGTTTGCTGATCGTTGGCTTGATGATTGTGCTTGGGGGCGCAATTCTACAACGTCAAGCACAAACTGAAGCTACTCGCCATGTGCTTTGGCGCATTCAATGGGCAGGGATTAGCCTTGTGCCTGCGGCCTACTACCACTTTGCTGAATCGCTGCTGCGCAGCACTGGTGATCCACGTATGTGGACGCGAGTGCTCTTACCATTATTCTATACATTTAGCGTTGGCTTTTGGTTGGTGGCGCTCACCAGCAATCTTTTGGTGATCGATGTTCCCAGCCAGCCGTATGTTGGTTTTGGCAAAGGGCCGCTCTTTTGGTTTTTTATTAGCTATTTTGTGGCGGTCTGTTCATTGGGCGTGTGGTGCATTCGCCAAGCCCATCGCCGCTCGATCACTCCGGCCAATCGGCGGCGCTTATGGTATTTAAGTACTTCTTTTTTAGCACCCTTTTTGGGGGTGTTTCCCTATTTAATCATCGCTGCCAATACTACGGTTGTGCCATCCTGGCTTTCGTTGATGTTACTAGGTGCGAGCACGACCGGCGTAGGAGTGATGATGACCCTCATGACCTATAGCGTCGCTTTCCATGGGGTGATTGTTCCGGATCGCTTAGTTAAGTATAATTTCTTAAGATACATTTTATATGGGCCAGTGGTTGGCGTGGCCTTGATTATCTGTTTACAATTGGTTGAGCCGTTGAGTGCTTCAACTGGCTTGCCGCGCGCAACGATCACGATCTTTGGGGTGATGCTGATGACGGTGGTGATGCCAATTTTTATTGGGCGAATTCGGCCAACCGTCGATACCCTAATTTATCGCCAAGATAGCGATGAAGTGCGTTGGATGCGGCGCTTCGAGGAGCGAGCTTTTACGCGCCAAGATTTACGCCAATTGCTCGAAAATACCTTGGTCGCCGTTTGTGGCTCGTTGCGGGTTGAATCGGGCTTTGTGCTGGCTCCCAATGAGGATCAATTTACAGTTCAAGCCTCGTGTGGCCCGCGCCGCACGATCAAACAGTTTTTAAATGTCAATAATATTAGCGAACTCTTGCAAAGCTTGCCACACGGCGCTTTTCGCAACGATCGCATGCCTGAGGTCGAGGATTTTAGCATTCACGATGGGTTTTGTTTGTTGCCATTGTACAATAGCCAGCAGGAATTACTGGGCGCAATAGGCATTGGCTGTAAACCTGAGCAGCTGACCATCCCAACTCGTCAATTAATCGCAACCTTGGCGCATCAGATGGAATTGGCGCTGACTCATATGCAATTGCAGCAAAATCTATTTAGCTCGTTGCGTGGGCTAGCCCCGCAGAGCGCTTCGCTGTTACAATTGACCAGCGAAATTGAAACGCCAGCCTCAGAAATGGCCGATGCGATTGCGGATGTGGCGTTGCACCCTGAGTTTCCCCAATTGGTGAAAGATGCGCTTTCGCATTATTGGGGCGGGCCAAAACTGAGCGATAGCCCATTGCTCGATTTGCGCACGGTGCGTCAATTGCTTAATACTCAAGGTGGCAGCCCAACCCGCGCCTTGCAAGGCGTGTTGCGCCAAGCAATTGAAAATATTCGGCCTGAAGATCAACTTGATCCTTCTGCGCCCGAATGGATGATTTACAATATTTTAGAGTTACGCTTTCTCAAAGGCTTACGGATTCGCGAGATTATAGATAAGCTCGCAATGAGCGAATCGGATTTTTATCGAAAACAACGGGTGGCGGTGGAAGAAGTGGCCCGTCAGTTGGCGCTGATGGAAGACCAAGGCGATCGCCCTTCCGGCTCGGTTGAGCGACAACGTCCCTAAGCGCAAGGCATCTGGAGACACCTGTATGGATAGCTACGAACGCCGTTCTCGTTTTGTTCACCGTTTTGCAACGCCGCTCACCACCTTGAACGCAGGTTTGGCCTTGCTTGAACGTTATTTAGCCGAAACCAACGCCAATTCGGCCCAAATTGCCGAGGTGATGGGCTTACTCAATCGCTCGGCAACACGCTTGGGCAGCGCAATTGATGTGTTGCAAGAATATATGTTTGACCATGCAACCGGCATTCAGGTGATTATCCCTGATGAGGTGCTGGCCCAACGTCCGCAACAAACCAACCAAGCGCCTGCAGAAGCGCCACATTCGGCTTTGCCCAAATATCCTCCCGATATCGACACCAGCAAGCCGTGTGTTTTGTTGATTGAAGATTCGCAGACCTATCGGGCCGTGGTTTCGGCTCGCTTGACGCAATCGGGCTATAACGTGGTTACTGCGCCCGATGGCATGGCGGGCTTAGATTTGGCGCGGGCCTATCAGCCGGTCGCAATTATTCTCGACCTGATGTTGCCGCATCTCAATGGCGAACAAGTGGCCTTTGTGTTGGGCGAAGATCCAGAAACCAAGCATATTCCAATTATTATTTACACTGGTTTGGAAGCAACTCAAACCGAAAAACTAGAGCTTGACCCACGGCTGCAAATTATTCGCAAAGACGAGGCCTTGGATCGTTTGCCAATTATGGTCAGCGAACTGGTGATCAAAAGCCGCAAGAAAACCATTGCCGAGCTTTTGATTATCGAAGATGATCAAGAAATTCAACAAGTTGTCAGTCAAGGCTTATCGAATGCTGGCTATTCGATTACGGTCACGACCAGCGGCGAGGAAGGCTTGCGGCTCGCCATGCGCCAGCCCTTCGACTTGATTATGCTCGATTTGATGTTGCCCGATATTGATGGCTGGACGGTGCTGCGCCAGTTGCGCGAGCGCACCCAAACCGCCACTACGCCGCTGATGCTGGTTTCGGCGCTGGGCAAGCCCGAAGAAAAAGTCCGCGGCTTTCAACTTGGCGCAGACGATTATATTACCAAGCCCTTTGATTGGAACGAATTGCTGGCGCGGATTAGTGCCTCGCTGCGTCGCCGCGAAGTCGAAGGCAACGCCAACCCATCGACGATGCTACCAGGCAATCGGGCAATTGAGCGAGCCATCGCGGCGCGGCTTGATCGCAAACAGCCGTTTGTGGTGGGCTACTGCGATCTCGACCACTTCAAAGCCTACAATGATGAATATGGCTTTCTCAAAGGCGATGCGATTATTCACCAAACGGCGCGCATAATTACTGGCGCGGTGGAGCGTTCGGGAGCTGCTGGCGATTTTGTGGGCCACATCGGCGGCGATGATTTTGTGTTTTTGGCTCATCCCGATAATGTGGCGGCGATCTGCGAATCGATCATTCGTGAGTTTGATCAGCTTGCTCCGTTGTATTACGACATTGAATCGCGCCAACGTGGCTTTATTCGCCAAAATGATCGCGAGGGCAATCCCAAGCAATTTCCGTTTGTGAGCATCTCGATTGGCGTGGTTTCAAGCCTCAATCACCACATTAGCCACTTTGCCGAGTTTGGCGATTTGGCCGCCGATGTGAAAAAGCGGGCCAAGGCGCATAAAGGCAGCGTTTATTTGATTGAAACTGGCGATCAAGCGACTGTGAAAGTAGCGAGCTAGAACTTCCTAAACCCCAACCCCTCGCCCGTCCAACGGGCGAGGGGCTTTAATTTGGTGGTTTTAGCTTGGTTTGGGGAAGTTTACGATTGGGAAAGGAGATTCGTATGTCTCGTTGCTGGCAAGAACAGTATGATCCTGAATTACACCCAGATTATATGTCCTCAAGCTGGATTGGCGGGCAAAAAGCAATGCGTGAAGCAACACCACTTGTGCCTCAGTGGGTTTATTGCGTCCATGTCTGCTCATTTACATTCCTTTTCCATTCGCTTGATCAGCTTCGCACCTGTCTCGGCCACTTTGAGCAGAAATTGCACCCAAGCAGCCGCGAGCCAGGCTATAGCCTTGAGCATTATTGGCAACGCTGGTATGAGCGCCTGCCAGCCTATCTATTTAAGGAGCCGAAGCGCCAAAGGGTTATTCGCGCTCTGCGGCAGGCCTTGAACCAATTTGATTGAGCTGAAATAGCCACGTTACGGTTAGTAACCCAACGACTATGATTATGAGTTTTTCAGAATTTGTGTTCAATACGGAATTGATGCCCTCTCCCAAATGTTGAGAGAGGGGCTTTTTGTTTCAAACTAAATCTTCGCTTCGATCAAGGGCAACAGGAAGTAGACCAAGAACGATACAGCAACAACCCACAACAATGGATGAATTTGCTTGGCTTTGCCCAAGGCCAATTTAAGCACCACATAACTGATAAAGCCAGCACCAATGCCGTTGGTAATGCTATAGCTGAATGGCATAATCGTCATGGTCAGTAAGGCGGGAAAGCCCTCTTCTAGCTCGCCAAAATCAATTTCGCGAATGCCGCCACACATCAAAAAGCCCACGATAATTAGGGCTGGCGCGGTTGCTTCGCTTGGCACAATGCCCGCAAATGGCGCGATCAGAATGCTCAGCAGGAACAAAATCCCAGTGACCACTGCGGTGAGGCCTGTGCGTCCGCCCTCGCCAACGCCCGCCGCACTTTCGATGTAGGTGGTGACCGATGAAGTGCCAAATACGCCGCCAGCAATCGCCGCAACTGAATCGACCATCAGCACCCGATTCGAGTTGGGCAAATCGCCGTCTGCTTTGACAAAGCCTGCTTGTTCGCCCACGCCAATGATTGTGCCCATCGTGTCGAAGAAATCTGAGAGCATCAGCGAGAAAATTACCAAGACTGCTGAAAGCACTCCAGCTAATTTAAACACATCAAAATTGATGCCTTGTCCAATCGTCTCGAAACTTGGGCTAGCCAACTCGCTTGGGAAGGCTCCTTGCACCCCAGTTTGAGCACTTACATCAGCACCAAAGGCATAATGGCTGACAACGCCGATGATTGTTGTGGCCAAAATGCCAATCAGCAAGGCGGCTTTAACTTTGCGCGCCAGCAAAATCAAGGTCAAAAACAAGCCAATCATGGTGAGTAAAATTGAAAAGGTGGTGAAATTGCCCAAGGCCATGGGCGTGCCCTCGCCACGTTGCACAATGCCAGCGTTATTCAAGCCAATGAAGAGAATAAACAAACCGATGCCAACGCTAATCGCCCGTTTCTGCGAAAGCGGAATTGCATGCATCACCGCTTGGCGAAAACCGGTTAGTACCAAGGCCGTAATTAACAAGCCTTCGAGCACAACCACACCCATAGCTGCTTGCCATGGCAGGCCCATTGTCAGAATTAATTGAAAGGCGACGACCGCATTCAAGCCAAGGCCTGGAGCGAGGGCAAAAGGATAATTGGTAAATAAGCCCATCGCGATACACATCAAGGCCGAAACCAAACATGTGGCGGTGAGGGTTGCGTTGAACGGCGGGCCTGCTTCTGCCAAGGGGCCGCTCGATAAAATCGATGGATTGACAAAAATAATGTAGGCCATCACGAAAAAAGTGGTTACGCCCGCCAGAATTTCGGTGCGAAGGTTGGTTCCACGTTCGGCAAAGCGAAAAAAGCCTGCCAAGCCAGCGTCAGGCCGCGAAGTGCTGCGTGCCACAGATCAACTCCTTTGAATCAAGCCAACAATGCATGCCCGGCAAATGCTGGCCATGCGCAAGAAAGCTCCATCCAGCAGGCTGCCGTAGACTTCAAGATGGGGAAATAGAATTAAATTAGGCGTAGCACTATTATACGATATGGCGGGGGAAAGGATGAAGGATGAGGGATGAAAGAACATAGAGCATAGAACATAGAGCATAGAACATAGGGTTTGGGGATCAGGGGTCGGGGATCAGGCTATAGGCTGTAGGCTTTTGGCTATGGGAAAAAGGGGCGAGGCTATAGGCTTTTGGCTATGGGAAATTAATAATCAAAATAATCTGTGGCAAAAAAATAATCTTCGTGCAATTCGTGAAATGTTTTTAACGCAGCGGCGCAGAGAACCGAAGGATGAAGGATGAGGGATGAAATGCCAAAGTCAAAGCTCAAAACCACAAACAGGCCGTTTTAACGCAGAGGAATTATGGGCTATATGTAATGGTTCATTGCGTTAACCTTCGATTGCCCCCTCACCCCCGCTCCCGCCCGCGAGGCGACGGGGAACCGCCGACTCCGTGCTCCCCTCGCCCGCATTCAGTGGGAGAGGGGTTGGGGTGAGGGCATGCCACTGGTTCCAAAAGCCAAAAGCCTACAGCCACATTCGTGGAATTCGTGACTAAAAACTTAACTTCGCGATCTTCGTGATCTTCGCGGTTTCCGTCCTTCGTGCCCTTCGTGTCCTTCGTAGATCAAGCCGATCCCCGATTCCCAAACGACCGATCCCCACGATAAAGAAAGATGGTATCATTGGGCGTAACAAACGAGGAACCCATGAATATTTACGATCTTGATTTGCAGGGCTTGACTGCGCAATTGACTGAATTAGGCCAACCAGCCTTTCGCGCGCGCCAAATTTATGCCCATTTATATAAAAAATTAGCCAACGATTTTGCTGCCATGACCGATTTATCGGCGGCTTTGCGCGAACAATTGGCGGCCAAATTTCAAATTGGCGGCCTTGAACTGGTGCGCGAACAAACGACTGACGATGGCTTGACCCGCAAAGTGCTTTGGCGCTGTCCAGGCAATGCGGTGATTGAAACCGTGCTGATGATCTACCCGCCTGATCGGGCGACAATTTGTGTTTCGACCCAAGCTGGTTGTGCCATGGGCTGCGTTTTTTGCGCTACTGGCAAGCTAGGCTTGTTGCGCAATATCTCCAGTGGCGAGATTATGGAGCAGGTGCTGTATTTCGAGCGCTATCTGCGCACTGAAGGCGCTGCGATTGCCAAACGCCATGGCGGGCCAGTACCCGACCATATCACCAACTTGGTGTTTATGGGCATGGGCGAGCCATTTGCCAATTACGACCGTTGGTGGGCGGCGGTGGAACGGCTCAACGATAAACAGGGCTTCAATCTTGGCGCACGCAATATGACGGTTTCGACGGTGGGCTTGGTCAAAGGCATTCGCCAATTGGCCGATGAAGCCTTGCAAGTTAATTTGGCGGTTTCGTTGCACGCGCCCAACGATCAATTGCGCAGCGAACTGATGCCAGTCAACGATCGCTTTGATATTAGCGATTTGATGGCTGCGATTCGCTATTACACCGATAAAACGCATCGTCGAGTGTCGTTTGAATATGTGCTGCTCGACGATAAAAACGATACGCTTGAGCTTGCGGCCCAACTGGCTAGTTTGGTCAAAGGCATGCTGTGCCATGTCAATTTGATTCCGTGGAATCCTGTGCCTGGTACGCCCTTGACGCGTTCGCATCGCGAGCGAGTAACGGCATTTCAGCGCATTGTGCAAGCGGCAGGAATTTCGTGTACGGTGCGGGTTGAACGCGGAGTTGAAATTGCCGCCGCCTGTGGCCAACTGGCAGCAATTCCCTCGCCAACCAGCCCGATAAACCTGTATTAATAAGGATGAAGGATGAATTATGAGGGATGAAGTTTTAAAATCATAAATCCTAGCTACAGAGCGTCAAAATATAGTATTGATGCGGGATAGGCTGAAATTTCATCCTTCATCCCTTATCCTTCATCCTTTCGAAGGGGACTTTTTTGTGCTTGATACTTATCGTGTGTTGATTAGTGCTGCGCCTGAAATGCTTGAGGCAGCCATAGAAGAAATTCGTTTTGGTAAATTTGGAATTGCTGTTCAGCGGCTTGCGCCTGAGGTCGCCTTGGTTGAGCTAGAGCAGCCTTTAGCTGAATGGCAAGCAACCTTGGCCAAACGGCCAGCCGTTTTTATCCGCCATATTGCGCCAGTTCATCGCGAAGTTGTGCTCGAAGGCACGCCCGATGATTTGGAGCGTTTGACCCAAGTGGCGTTGAATCTTGCGCCGCATTTGCCAGCCCGCAAGCCGTTTGCAGTGCAAACCCGCTTGCTCGATGAGCATGTGAAATTAACTCGTTTTGAAATCAACGAAGCCTTGGCCGAAGCAGTTTCGCAAGTGAGCGGCTTGCCCTTGGATGTGCGCAATCCGCAGGGTGTGCTTTCGGTTGCCTTGAGTATGGATCGGGCCTATCTTGGCGTTTCGAGCGTTGAATTCAATCGCTCGGCATGGGCTGGTGGTGCACATCGCTTTGCCCGCGAACAAGGCCAATTAAGCCGCGCTGAATTTAAGTTGCTCGAAGCCCAAGCCTTGTTCAATATCGACTGGCCCGATCATGGACAAGCCTTGGATTTGGGCGCTGCACCAGGTGGTTGGACGCGGATTTTGCGCCGCGCTGGCTTGCCAGTTGTCGCGATTGATCCAGCTGATTTGCACCCCAGCTTGCGCTACGATCAAGGTGTGCGCCATTTGCAAACCTTGGCGCAACGCTTTTTGCCAACTCAAGAGCGCTTTACTGTGATTGTCAATGATATGCGGATTGATGCCCGCGATTCGGCGTGGCTGATGGTTGATGCTGCCAATGCTTTGACCAATGATGGCTTGGCGGTGGTTACGCTCAAATTGCCTCACGAGCATAGCGCCCAAATTGCCTATCACTCGCTGAGTATTTTACGCACCGCCTATTGGGTGATTGGCGCACGCCAACTATTCCATAATCGCTCGGAAGTGACCGCTGTGCTGCGCAAAAAACACGAAAAACGCCCCAAAGCCGATCAGCCGCCACGCGATTGATCCACGAAGAGCACGAAGAGCACGAAGGATGAAACCGCGGAGAACGCGAAGAGCGCGAAGGGGAAACTTTGGGGTCACAGTATCAATTGCAATAGTCCACAAGATAAATATTAGGGGTGCAGGGGATGAAAACCCCTGCGTCTCCCGCCTTGAGGCGGGACGGAAGGGTGGAGAAAACGCCTTGATTCAAGCCAATAAACGCTGAGCAGAGGTTTATGAATGCCCGATAATTCTGTATACAGCGCGAGCAACATTCAACTACCATCGAATCTAAACCAAATCCAACTTCGCCGCGAAAATGTAGGAATGTACTATGGCGGCAATGATGGCACAGCAATTCAAGGCTTATTGATTGAATATATCGATTTTCTCCTAACCAAGCAGCATGCACAGCGGATTCAGATAACTAGCTTGCCAGAAGCCAGCTTTATAGTGCAAGATTTTGGAGCAACTCTAGAATCGGTTGCTGATTGTGGCTTGCCGACAGCCGAGTTGCTGCATCTATTTGGCGCTGCTCAACATTGCACAATCGATTTGCACCACGATGGTCAACATTATCAATTGAGCTACAACGGTGAACTTACTGTCCCAGCGGTACAGCAGCTTGGTTCCAGCCAAGCTAACTACCGAAGCATCCATTTTGTGCCCAACCACGCTATTTTCATCCAGCGGGCTAGCTCAATCCATCAACTACTCGGTTCGTTGCGTGGCTTGGCAACGCTGTTTGCTGGCTGTCGAATTGAAGTCATCGATCAGCTTCACGCTACAATCAACCACCTGTTTTATCCCAATGGGCTGCGCGATTATCTTGATGAATTAATTTACAACAACTTAAATCCCCAGCCATATCTTGAGTTTGAGGCTGCGAATGAGCATGTTCACATTAAGCTTGGCCTGCAATTTAGCTATTTTAGCCAGATTGAGCAATGTTTGCTGCGCTATCGGCACGTGCCGTTTGATCCAAGCTACCGCCAAGCGATATTAATAGGTTTGGCCGCAGGGTTAACCACTTATGGCCATGCGCATCAAAAAATTGCTGTTAATCAAGCAATCGAGCCTACCCAAATTCGCAATTTTGGCTGTTTGATCGTTTTGGCGCAGCTGGCAACATCATTGCAAGATGCAGGTCGGCGACCGAGCAATCCTTCGTTAATTGCCGCCGCCATTCAGCAACTTGTGCAGCAACAACTGCCTGAGCAACTGGCTTGCTTATCAGCTAGCGAAATTGATCAGCTCGTTATGTGGTAGGTCTCTGATCCACGAAGAGCACGAAGGATGAAACCGCGAAGATCGCGAAGATCACGAAGGGGAAACTTTGGGGTCACAGTATCAATTGCAATAGTCCACAAGATAAATATTAGGGGTGCAGGGGATGAAAACCCCTGCGTCTCCCGCCTTGAGGCGGGACGGAAGGGTGGTGAATCAATGCTTGAAACACTTAAAATCCTCATAATAGCCACTCAAACCACATCAAAACCATCTTGATCTATCCACCCTAGTAGCTATCCTCGGTATCAACTCTCCCATCTCAGGATAAAATAGCCAAGTTTGAAACAAATAATCTACTGGAGAATTCTCATGCACGACCCTTGGGGCGATACATTTACGCCTGAAGAACAGGCGATTCTAGCACCGTTTGTCACCAACCTCGATCAGCCAATTTTTGGCTTGCGCAATCTCCCAGAAGTTGTCAAAGGTGCCTTGTTCTCGCGTTACAGCCGCAGCGATAAGAGCCTACGCCGCATGTTGCTCGATGAATTTATTCAAGCGCCAGAGGCTGGTTTTCAGGCAATTGTTGGCCATGCCGCCAGCAATGGCAACGATCAATTGGTGGCAACCAAACAGGCCGAAGCTTTCTACGAAAGGGTGTTGTTGGGCTATGGCGATGATTCGGTTGCCGAATTGGGTGGGGCACACGTGGCATGCGAAGGCGTAAGCAACATTGTCGCCAAGGCGCTCGAAGATAGCCGCTTGGGCCTCGATCCGCTGGAAAAATCTACCCGTTATGTGCCATTCGATCGCCAAGTGGCTGGCAAATATCGCTATCATCGGGTGGCGGAAATTATGCAATCACCCCACGCCGCGCTCTATGAACAAACGCTTGATCGCTTATTCGACAGCTATCGCACCTTGATCGAGCCTGTGCAAGCGTGGGTCCAAAGCGCCAGCCCGCGCGATGCCAAAACCAGCGAACGGGCCTACGCCAGCGCGACGCGGGCCAAAGCACTTGATTTATTGCGCGGTTTGCTGCCAATGGCGACGCTCACCAATGTTGGCTTGTTTGGCAATGGTCGAGCCTATGAATATTTGCTGACCAAATTAGCTGGCTCCGAACATAGCGAAGTTCGTGGTGTGGGGGTTAATCTGCAACATGAGCTTGATCAACTGATTCCTTCATTCGTTAAACGGGCCAAAACCGCGCGCGGCGCTGCTTATAGCCAATATCTCGCGACGATGCGTCAATCAGGTGCTGCGTTTAGCCCCGAAATTCGAGCTAGCCCCAATCAACAGAGCGTTAGTTTAGTGGAATATGATCCTGATGCAGAGGCCAAAGTTGTGGCGGCGATCCTCTATCCACACAGCGACCAGCCCTTGGAAAACCTCCAAAGCTGGGCACGAAATTTGCCAACTGATCAGCGGATTGCGATTCTACGGGCCTACGTTGGCGAACGCGGCTCGCGTTTCCATCGCCCAGGCCGCGCCTTCGAAGAAACTTACTATACCTTTGATTTTCTAGCCGATATTGGCGCTTATCGCGATTTGCAGCGCCACCGAATTCTGACCCAAGAGCGTCAGCGCTATAGCGTGGTGCATGGCTATACAGTTGCGCCCGAGCTTGAGGGCGCTGGCGTTGCCGAGGCCTATTGCACAGCGCTTGATCAGGCGGCAGCAGCGGTGCAAACTATCGAGGACGATTTGCCTGAAGCCGCGCAATATCTGGTGCCGTTTGCTTATCGTATTCGTTGGCGGTTTCGCTTGAATTTGCGCGAAGCCTATCATTTGATTGAGCTACGCGCCGCGCCGCAAGGCCACCCGAGCTATCGCGCGATTGCCCAACAGATGTACTTGGCTTTGCAACATGTCCATCCAAGCTTGATCGAAGGCATGCAATTTGTCGATTTGGGCGAGCATGCCTTGGAGCGTTTGGCAGCCGAACAACGCCTCGACCAAAAATTGGCCGAGCAGCAACGATAGGAATCAAGTATGTGGCGGCGTGAGTTTGACGATTTGCTCAATGGAATAGCTGGCGCGTTTTTGTTTGGCATTCCGTTGCTCTACACAATGGAAGTGTGGGATATTGGCAGCGATCTCACGCCGTTGCATATGTTGTTGTACCTTGGCCTAACCTATATCGCCTTGGTTGCGCTCAATCGGGCAACTGGCTTTCGACGCAATAGCGATGAAACCTGGGGCCGCTCGCTCGCGGATAGCATCGAAGCCTTGGCGCTCGGTGCGTTAGTGGCCTGTTTTAGTTTGATTGTGTTACGGCGCGTCAGTTTTGATCTGGCGTATGACGTTATTTTGGGCAAAGTTGTTTTGGAAACCATGCCATGTGCCATTGGCGTTGGCATGGCCAATGGCTTGTTGCGCCGCGAAGATAATGATGAAGAGGAAGCCGAGCAGCAAAGTTTTTGGCATGCGACCTTGGTTGATGCAGGCGGGACGATGCTTGGAGCAACGGTGGTTGGACTTTCGATTGCACCAACCGATGAAGTTGGCGTGATTGCTGCTTCGTTGCCGCCGTGGTGGCTGTGGCTAATTATGGCGGCCTCGTTGCTGATTTCGTATGTGATTGTGTTTCAAGCTGAGTTTGGCGACCATCAGCAGCGTAAAAGCGATCGTGGCTTGTTTCAATCGCCGCTCAGCGAAACGATTGCTTCATACATTATCTCGCTGGTGTTTGCCTTGGTCACGTTGCGGGTATTCAACCAAATTGATGAAAGCACCTCATTGGCGCAAATTATCGATTACACGATTGTTTTGGGCTTGCCTGCCACAGTTGGCGGCGCGGCAGGGAGATTAGCCGTATGAAAAAACGCGAAGCACGCACAACCGCCGAATGGGTTTCGCTCGCGATCGCAGTCTTGCTGCTCAGCTGTTTGGTTGGCTTGATTGGCTGGCTGTGGGCCACCGAAGGCGACGAACCAGCTCAATTTAGCCTTGCAATGGGCGAGGTGCGCCAAGTTGGCGAGCAGTTTTATCTTGAAATAACCGTGCGCAACGATGGCGATCAAGCAGCGGCAGCGGTCGAGGTTGTTGGCAAGGTGGATGATCAAGAAAGCAATGTAACGATTGATCTCCTGCCCGGCCACGCTGAGCAAAGCGCAACCCTGATTTTCAGCAGCGATCCCAAGCAAGCAGAACTAGCAGTTGTGGGCTATAGTGAGCCGTAATTTTTGATCCACGAAGGACACGAAGGGCACGAAGAACGAATAACGAAACCACGAAGGACGCGAAGAGCACGAAGGGGGAAATGGCTTCATCCTTCATCCTTTTCGTTGGCCACAGATTGACACAGATTTTTAGGATTAGGCTTTTGATTTTTGATTTTTGACTTCTGCCTTTTGATTTTAGCCCTTCATCCCTCATAATTCATCCTTCATCCTTTTCGTTGGCCACAGATTGTACAGATTTGTTTGATTATTGTTCCCATAGCCCATAGCCTGATCCCCGATCCCCAACCCCCAACCCCTACTATGTTCTATGTTCTTTGCTCTATGCTCTTTGGTAACTTTTCAGCTTTTTATCAGCAGCAAACCAAGGCAAGCATGGTACACTACGCAACGTTGAGAAGAATTCTGATTGTACAAGGGATAAACTGCAATGCACAAACGCTTGCTCCCTCTGGTGCTGGCGCTGGTGCTCGTCGTCACACCGTTTTTGCTGGCCAACCCCGCTACTCCCGCCGCTGCTGCCGAGATTCCATGGGGTGATAAAACAACGCCATTTGGCATGGTGGTCTCATTGGGCAACCGCGTGCGCGCCGATGAAATGCCCACCATGATTCGGTTGATGCGCGAAGCTGGTGTTCAGTGGAACCGCGAAGAAATTTGGTGGGATCAGGTTCAGTTTGAGCCAGATGGCCCCTTTCGCTGGGATGGCGATAGCTCAAAATTCTATAATTATGATCGGGCGATTCAGTTGCAGGCCGAAGCTGGCATCAACGTTTTGGGCTTGCTCGATTATAATCCTGCTTGGTTCAAAGGCCGCAATCCGCACCCAGAAGAATGGTTGAACGATTGGGGCGATTATGTGTATGCAACGGTCGCCCGCTATGGCCGTGAGCGTGGCCAGATCAAATATTGGGAAGTCTGGAACGAGCCAAATCTGGTGCCATCGGGCTATGAAAGTGGCCTCTACAACGTCGATGATTTTGTGCGCGTCCTGCAAACTGCTAGTGCTGCAATTCGCGCTGCCGACCCTGAGGCCAAAATTGTCTTGGGTGGTGTCGCAGATATTTGGAGCGAAATTCCCGAATTTGCCTACGATACGCCCGATTATCTGCAACGGTTGTATAATCTTGGCGCTTGGCCAATGTTTGATATTTTGGGCTTGCACCCCTACCGCCCAGATGCGCCCGAAGTGCCGGTTTTACGTCGCGATCGCACCCAGACCTATCGCGAACAAGCTGCCGAAATCGATGCCCTGCTGGCACAATTTGGCAGCAAGCCGATTTGGTATACCGAGGTTGGTTGGTCGACAGAAAGCGATGGAATTGTTGATGAAGCTGAACAAGCGGCGTGGTTGCAACGCTTCTATCTGCTGGCGATGACCCATCCAGGCGTTGAGAAAATCTTTTGGTACGATTTCCGCAACGACACAGGTGATAATAGCAATTACACCCGCCCGATCAACGACCCAACGGAAAATCAATTTCACTTTGGCATGTTGCGGCGCACCTATCCACTCAATTTTGATGATCAACGGATTCGCAAGCCAAGCTATAGCGCCTATTATCATCTGACCCATAATTTGGGTGGCTTGAGTTGGCAAGCAAATTATGCATTGCCCTATGATGGTGGGCTTGGTTGGCAACATTGGAGCAACGGCGATCGTTCGGTTGATATTTTGTGGTGGGTCCACGAAGCGCAATCGCCGCCCTATCTCGAAATTAATTGTGATTGCAAGCATGTGCAAGTACGAGCCTACGATGGAACGCTGCTACGTGTCGTCAACACCGACACTGGCACCGTCAAAATCCAGCCCGATCAACGTGGCATGCCAATTTGGGTTGAATATGGCGGCTACAGCGGTGCAGGCCGGAGTTTCGCCGAAACGCCGCATACGATTCTTGGTGGTTTCCTGAGCTACTGGGATCAAAATGGTGGTTTGGCTCGCTTTGGCTTGCCATTAACCGACGAATTGACCGAGCCAGGCCCAGGCCGCATGCCAACGATTGTGCAATATTTTGAGCGCAATCGCTTTGAATTACATCCTAACAACCAGCCCGAATTTCGGGTGCAACTCAGTTTGTTGGGCGTGCGTTCGCTCGAACGTGGTGGTGTTGATTGGCGTAGCCTTCCGCCAGCCCAAAATCCGCCTGCTGAATGTAGCTATTTCGTCGAAACTGGTCATAGCTTGTGCTATCCCTTCAAGCAATATTGGGAGCAAAATGGCGGCATTGCCTTGTATGGTTTTCCGGTCAGCGAAGCATTTTGGGAATACGACGAGGCCCAAGGCAAAGGCTTTTTGGTGCAATATTTCGAGCGTAACCGCTTCGAGCATCATCCTGAGCTGGCTGGCAGTGCCTACGAAATTCAGCTAGGCCTGCTTGGCCGTCAACTCTACCAAGGCTGGGCGCAGTATCCGTAAAGAATATAGAACATAGAGGTTGGGGATCGGAGGTCGGGGATCAGGCTTTTGGTTATTAGAGGCATGCCCTCACCCCCAGCCCCTCTCCCACTGAACGCGGGCGGGGAGCACGGATTCAGCGGTTCCCCCTCTCCTTGCTGGCGGGCGAGGGGGCGAGGGGGTGAGGGGATCAGATCCAATGTAACCGATTGCCTTTTTTTTCCTACAAATTCCAACCCCCGTTCCCGAGACCGATCTCCAAACCGCGCTTATGCTCTATGCTCTATGCTCTATGCTCTATGTTCTTCAATGAGGGAGTGCAATGTCAATTCACTACAAGCGCGATTTAGAAGCCATCGATTGGACCAGATTAAAAGCTGAGCTTGCAGCCGATAAGTTTGATAATGGGCGCACGCCAGAGCAATACCAACGATCGTTTGCCGCCAGCTATAGCGTCTGTTTTGCGCTCGATGGCGAACGAATTATCGGCAAAGCGCGTGCCTTATCCGATGGCGTATGCAACGCCTACATCGTCGATGTCTGGACGCGCAGCGATTATCGCCGCCAAGGTATTGCTAGCAGTTTGGTGAAGCAGATTTTGGCCGATTTGCAAGGCCAACACGTTTGTTTATTTACCGATGATCAACAACGCTTCTACTTGCAATTGGGCTTCGAAGAAGAAACCACAGGGATGTCGCAGGTGATTGGCCAATGGTTACAGAAGGCATAAAGGAGCAGCGATGTTGGTTGTTCTGAGTCAAGCAACCGTCCAGCAGCACACTGTTAATGCTCGCGAACTCAACCAAATTACGGAAACTGCCCGCATGCTTGGCATGCGGGTTTATTCGTTGCCAGCAGAGCCTGAGCACTGGGTAGATGTTGATGCTGCTTTAGCCTATGTGCCAGTTTTCGAGCAGCCGCAAACGGGAATTTGGGTTGGCTATATTCCAAAGCCGGAGCATTACACTGCGCTCTATCAAGCGGCAGCAACCCGCAATATTTGGCTCATCAATACCCCAGAACAGTATCAAACTGCCATGGAATTCGATCGTTTCTATCCCTTGCTTGACGAGCTAACGCCATTAAGTTGTGTCATTACTGAGCTTGGCCAATTAGCCGCAGCAGAAGCTCGCTTGGGTTGGCCGATCTTTGTCAAAGGCGCAATCAAATCGAATAAGGAGCAGGGTTGGCAAGCGTGTGTAGCAACGACCAGCGCCGAACTTGAACGCCTAAGTGCCCAACTCTTGAGCCAACCAGCGCAAGCGCGTGGGCGGGTTATTTTGCGTCGTTTAGTTCAGTTGCGCATGCTTGAAAGCCATTATCAGGCCTTTCCATTAGGTCGCGAATATCGTGTCTTTGTCTATCAAAATCAAGTTTTGGCCTATGGCTTCTATTGGGATGCACCAAGTGAGGAATTTGTACTGAATGCTGCCGAGCTTGCTAGCGTCAAGAATTTAGCCTGCGAAGCTGCTCGGCGGGTTGGCACACCATTTATTGCTGTCGATATTGGCCAACTTATCAATGGCGATTGGATTGTGATTGAAGTTGGTGATGGACAGTTTTCGGGCTTGAGTCAAGTGCAAGCACTTGAACTATGGAGCCAGCTCAAAGCCAAACTTGAGGTAGTGGCCGAATAAGCAAAGTGGCGCAACAGGCAAGGTTGCGCCACGCATTCGATTAGCGCCGAATGTCTTTGACCAAGCGCAAACCTTGGCCATCGCTCAGCCAAAGCTCGCCACCATGTTGCATATCGAGCAAGGTAAAGAAGCTGCGTTTGGCATTGCTAGCTCGTTTCGTTGCGTCGAATGTATTGCCACTCATGCTCATCAATGAGCCTTGGTAGCTCATAGCTTGATAGTCGGCGGCGCTGCGGTAGACCCGTACTCCCTTTTCGCCCAAATGCCAGCCAATCAAGCCATTGCCCGTATCCTCTAGAATCAAGTCGAGTGGGGTGAATTGAGTTAAGCCGTTAGCCGAGTTGAAACGCCACCAACCAGTTGGTTCTATCTCATTGTAGAGCTGGACAAACAGTTGGTTATTGGCACTCAGCAAGCGATAGGGTGTCATGCCATTCAGGTTTTGTTGGCTGGTTTGTTGCGGTTGGCCATTGGTACGCCAGAGGCTGGTGCCAATCCCTTGAGTATAGACTTGATAATACACCTCGTTATTAACCTTGGTCAGTTGTGATGCTGGTAATGGGTTGCGAATGCTGCCCGTAATCCATGGGTGAGTTGCCAAAACATGCTGCTCGCCAGTGCTGATATTGACATTCCAGATGCCAAATGTGCCTTCATTGCTCGCTGCAACGATTACATGGTTTGCATCTAATGGCTCTAATTCAAAAACACTATGCAGATCGCCAGCAAAATTGCTGATCTGGCGCGTGCCAGCCTCGCTACCATCAGTCCACCACACTTGTGCTCCAGCCTGCTCGTTGCGGGCTAAGAAGGCCATACCCCCGGCCATGGGCGTGTATTCACTCCAAAAATAGCTATAGCCAGTTTCTACGTTCGAGTGACCTGCACCAGGGTTGATGTCGCGCAACAGCTGCGTGCCTGCTGCTGTGCCATCGCTATACCATGGCTCAACTCCGCTTATGCCATCGTTGGCAAAAAAGAGGATTCCATCACCCAAGGCTATTAGGTTGGTCATATAGGTATTGCTACCTGCAAGCTGTTTTAGCAAACGGGTTCCTGCCTCGCTGCCATCGCTAAACCATAGTTCGTAGTTATCATTGGCATAGCGTAGGAAGAACAGGCCTTGCTTGCCAGCAGCAAGTTGATATGGCCAGCCATCGCCTGCGCCAGGCTCAATATCTTTAACTAAGCGCGTGCCGTTTTCGCTGCCATTACTCGCCCATAACTCACGGCCATGAATCCCATCCTCAGCAGTAAAGAAGAGCGTGTCATTGACCAACGTTAATTCATAAGGCCACGAACTTTCACCACCACGTGATTGTTGTGATTCTTTGCCAACCAAACCAAGCAACACTTTGAATTGATCAGGCTGATTGGGATGCCACTCGAAGCGCGCACGCTCAAAATGTTGAGTCAACACCGTATCGCCATTGGCATTGGTTTCGGTTTGAACATCAGTCAGCGGATAGCCAAATAATTGTAATGAACGGCCAAAGCTATCGAGCTTGGGGTCGTTCAGGCCATGGTTTTGCCAATAGGCCATAAAGCCCAAGCCATTGGCTTGATTACACACATTATGCCCGGTTGTTTCAAACCACAAACAGCCTTGTTGTGTCCCAGTTTCACGCGGTAGCATCTCGCTATCAATATTGCGATAGCGCAGCAAATCATCGCCAAGCCGCCCCAGCAACACATCATAGGGCGCGGCAAACTCAGGGTGCAATTCAAAGCGTGCCCGTTCAAATTGCTGAGTCAGGAAAAATTCATTGCTATCTTGATTGTAGCGACTTTCAGCAATACTCAACGGATAGCCAAAGACTGGCAAGCCGCCGTTTTGCTGCCAATACTCCAAAAAGCGGCCTTCGATACAAAAGCCAGTTTGCTCGAAACATTGCTGCTCAGCCGCTCGACTGGCGTAAGGCATTGTCAAACTGGCAACGATCAAGCCCAAAAGAATCCAATATTTCATCGCTATTCCTCCAATACATCAATATGCTGAGTATAGCGATTGGGCTTGTTTTGGGCGATGAACGGCGTGTGGTACACGACTGTGAATCAACTTACAAACTCATGGCAAGCTGAAATTTGGCTGATTGGCAAGCAAAAACTCCACCTGTTGCTCCAAGTGGAGTTTATTGCTAAACGTAGATCAGATCGTTATGGGCGAATATCTTTGACCATGCGCAGCGTGCTGCCATCGCTATACCACAGTTCTTTGCCATGCTGAAAATCGCTCAGGTCAAAAAACTGCTCGTTGGTTGAATATGGAAAGGTTGTGCCTTTGCCCATCACCGAGCCACGATATTTAAGTGGCTGATTGCGTCCGTCGTTGCTATACAGCCGCAGCCCAGCAGGCAGCGATTCCCAGCCAAACACCCGATTGCCTGTAGGATGCAACTGTAGCGCCAAAGGTGTTAGTTGGGTTAGTTCATTCTTCGCATTAAAATACCACCAGCCAACCTTACCAAATTCAGCTGTGCTCAACGCGAAATACACTTGCTCGCTTGATGCGACCAGCCTTTCAATTTGATAGCCCTGCAGATTGATTTGGCTTGTTTGGGCTGGATCGCCATTGGTGCGCCATAAACTCAGCTCGCCATTTTGGGTTTTGCTCAGATAATAGACCATTCCGCCAACCGCGGTTAATTGGCTGACTGGGTTTGGATTGCGGGTGGTGGCAATCATCGGGTAGCTGGCCAAAAATTGAGGATCGCCATTGGCAAGGTTAATATTCCATACTCCCAGCTCATAGTCCAAATGGCCTGAGGTTGCAATTAGGTGTAAGTCGTCCAAGCGTTCTAACTCGAAGCGCCCAAACGATTTAGGCAAGCGGCTGACGAGGCGCGTCCCATTTCTTTCGCCGTTCGTCCACCAGATCTGTGCGCCATTTTGGCTGTCGTAGGCAATAAAGGCCATGCCCTTATCAATTGGGGCATAATCGATCCAATAACTTATATAGCCATCGGAAATAGCAGAAGCTTCGCTGCCAGGGTTGAGATCACGCAGCATATAGGTTCCCGCTTCAGTGCCGTTGCTATACCATGGTTCGATGCCATGCACGCCATCATCGGCCCAAAAAATAACTCCATTGCCCAAGCTTTTAAAATTGGTAAGCTTGGCGTTGGCTTCAAACTCTTTAACAATCCGCGTCCCTAGCTCAGTACCATCGCTGAACCACAATTGATCTGCTGCTTGCTGATTGACAACAAAAAATACGCCGTGATTGGCAGGCTCTAATTGAGTTGGCCACGTCGCTTCGGCTCCTGCCACAATATCTTTGACCATGCGTGTGCCGCTGTCAGTGCCATCGCTGACCCACAACTCTTGGCCATGCACACCATTATCAGCAGTGAAAAATACATGCGAATCGATCATCGTCAGGTGACTAGGATTGGAACCTTCGCCATACACCAATTGCTGTGATTCTTTGCCAACCAAGCCAAGCAGCACTTTGAATTGATCGGGCTGGTTGGGATGCCATTCGAAGCGCGCGCGTTCGAAATGTTGGGTTAGTACGCTATCGCCATTGGCATTGGTTTCGGTTTGAACTTCGGTCAATGGATAGCCAAACAATTGCAACGAACGGCCAAAATTATCAAGCTGTGGATCGTTCAGGCCATGGTTCTGCCAATAGGCCATAAAGCCCAGCCCATTGGCTTGATTGCAGACATTGTGGCCAGTCGTTTCAAACCACAAACAGCCTTGTTGCGGCCCAGCTTCGCGTGGCAACAATGCACTATCAAGATTGCGATAGCGCAGCAGATCATCGCCCAGCCGCCCGAGTAACATATCGTAAGGTGCGGCCAATTCGGGGTGAAACTCAAAGCGGGCGCGCTCGAATTGCTGAGTTAGAAAGTGCTGCCTGCTATCATTATTGTATACAAGGTCGATTGTGGTCAACGGATAGCCAAAAACCGCCAAGCCACCATTTTGCCGCCAATACTCCAAAAAACGTCCGTCAGTGCAAAAGCCGGTTTGCTCGAAACATTGCAGTTCGGCGGCATGGCTCGCTTGCGGTAATCCCAAGCTTGCGACGATCAAACCCAACAGCATCCAGCGTTTCATCATGGTTCCTCCACTACATCGATACGTAGAGTATAGAAAGCCCTTTCACTGATAACGATGATGCTTTGCTGCGAAACGACTGCGAATTTGCTTACAAGCTAAATTCAATCTGAGCTGGTGCTGATGCGCCCATAAAGGCTCCACCTGTTGCGACAAGTGGAGCCAGCTGTTGAACTTCGTTTGTTATGGGCGAATATCTTTGACCATGCGCAACGTGCTGCCATCGCTATACCACAGCTCTAAACCATGAGCCAAGCTTGGCAAGGCCAAGAAGATACCTTGATTGGTGCTAAAGCGACTTACTTGGGCAAACGCTGGGCTATTGGCCAAACGATGAAAGCCCGAGCCAAGGTAGGCCAGCGTTTGGTTGCTGGTCGAGTTAGCATACACGCGGTAGGGTGATGTTTCGCCGCTAATCCCAAAGATGCGCTGACCATTAATCCGCAGTTGTTGAATATTAAGCCCGCTGCGTTGTTGTAGCTTCGTGCCATCCCAGGCCCACAAGCCAGCCTCGCTGCGATCAGCATTCAGCAATTGGAGATGCAATTGGCTTTGGTTCTGGTCGTTGCTGATGTTTTTAAGCTGATAGCCAGCTAAATTGATTTGGCTTGCGCCTGTTTGGCCATCAACCTGCCAGAGGGTTGAATTAAGCTCATCAACCACGTGGTAATAAACCTTGTTGCCAATATTGACCAGATTATGCGCCGAAACGATTAAGCGCGTGCCAAGGTAAAAGCGGGCATGGCTGGTGAGTTGGCTTTGCTTGCCGGTTGCCATGTCGATCTGGACAATTTGGACAGCCTCAGGTTGCTGAACTGCTGCAATAATCTGCTGATCATTCAAGCGTTCGAGTTCGGCCACAAATTCATTATTTGCTGCAAAGTTGCTAATTTGGCGCGTGTTTTGACTGCTGCCATCGCTGAGCCACAGTTGGTTGCCAGCGCTGCCAGTGTTGGCCATAAACACCAGCCCATTGGCCATGGAAGTGAATTCCCCAGCAAAATAATAATTACAACAGGTTTCAACTTTAATTTCCGAGCCAGCTGGGCCTGGGTTAATATCGCGAATCAGATACGTGCCAGCGCTGCTGCCATTGCTGAACCATGGCTCAATTCCAGTTTCAATGCTATTGCCCAAAACAATGACCCCGCCAGCAACTGCTGCAATATCAACGATTGCTGGTTGTTCGACGGCTGGGCGCATAAACGAATAGACCAGTTTGGTGCCAATTTCAGTGCCATCGCTGACCCATAATTGGTCGTTAGCATCAGTTGTAATTACAAAAAACACTTGGCCAAGCGCGGCGGTTAATCGATATGGGTTGCTTGAGCCAGTTGGCCGAATATCTTTGACCATGCGCGTGCCTGCATCGCTGCCATCGCTGACCCATAACTCTTGACCATGAACGCCATCATCAGCGGTGAAAAACAAGCGGCTATCGATCATGGTGAGGTTGCTGGGGCTTGAGCCTTCGCCATAGCGCAATTGCTGCGATTCTTTGCCCACCAAGCCAAGTAACACTTTGAATTGATCAGGTTGATTGGGATGCCATTCGAATCGCGCACGCTCGAAATGTTGGGTCATCACTGTATCGCCGTTGGCGTTGGTTTCCATTTGCACATCAGTTAGCGGATAGCCAAACAATTGTAACGAACGGCCAAAGCTATCGAGTTTTGGGTCGTTCAAGCCATTGCTTTGCCAGTAGCGCATAAAGCCCAAGCCATTGGCCTGATTACAAACATTGTGCCCAGTGGTTTCAAACCACAAACAATCGACTTTGGAACCGGTCTCACGCGGTAACATTGAGCTATCGAGATTGCGATAACGCAGCAAATCATCGCCCATCCGTCCCAGCAACACATCGTACGGAGCGGCAAACTCAGGGTGCAACTCAAAGCGAGCGCGTTCGAACTGTTGGGTCAAAAAAGTTTGCTGACTATCCTGATTGTAGCGATCTTCTGCTTTGTTGAGTGGATAGCCAAAGACTGGCAAGCCGCCATTTTGCTGCCAATATTGTAGAAAGCGACCTTCGATACAAAAGCCAGTTTGCTCGAAACATTGCTGTTCGGCGGCATAACTCGCCTGGGGTAACGCTAAACCAACAACAACAACGAACAAGAGAATCCAACGTTTCATCAGTATTCCTCCTAGATAACTATAGGCGTGAGTATACGCAACTAGGTCGCTGATAACGATGAAACGTTGCTCTCAACAGGCTTGTAGTTTGCTTACAAGCTATAATTTTGCTGAAAATGAGCTGCTAATGCTTCTGTTTTATGGGCTTGGCTTGGCGGGCATCGGCCAGCGCAATCAGCACTTTTGGCGCTAGCAGCCAACTAATTTGGCCATGCTCGCCCTGCATTTCAACTCGGCAAACCGTGCCTTTTTTGAAAATCAGGTTGGTGCCATAGCCTGCAAGCTGCGCCACATACTCGCTAAGATTCGGCTGATGACCAACGATCATCAAGCTTGAACAACCGGCGTTGAGGCATTCGGCCATAAAATCGCTATTGGCAGCATCGGGCTGCAATTGCGCTTTGTGCACTGGTGGGTCAGTGCTAAGCGCTTCGGCAATAATGCTGGCGGTTTCGGCGGCTCGCGGCAAGGGGCTACTCAAAATCAGATCTGGTTTGATTTCCAGCAAGCGCAAGGCTTGGGCACATTGGCGAATCCGCTTACGCCCGCGCTCGGTTAAGCGCCGATCCTGATCAAGGCCGCTTTCGGCCCAATCTTCGGCAATTCCATGGCGCACAAAATAGAAAATCATTGGCACACTCCACAAAAATCAAGGCTCTTGCATTATGCCTGATTAAAGCAAAACAGGGATCACACATGCATGTGATCCCTGCTGCAAGAAGGCGATTTAGCGTGGCATAATCAAGCCATAATTGCCATCGTTACGGCGATAGACAACTTGGATTTTTTCGGTTTCAGCATCGCGGAACACGAAGAACGAGTGGCCCAGCAACTCCATTTGTTCAATGGCTTCATCGCTAAACATTGGGCGCAAGGTTACATCTTTGGCCCGAATAATTTGGCGTTCTTCTGCTTGTTCCGCATCTTCGGGCAAGGCTGGCAGCGGAGCGGCAATCATTTCGCCTGCTGAGCGGCGCAATTTGCCACGGCGATAATGTTTTTCCTTGAAGCGGCGAATTTGGCGCTGCAAATTATCGTGCACTGCTTCGACCGCTGGATACAGCTCGCGATCACTTTCTTCGGCTCGTAAGATAATTCCGTGGTCGGCCAACAACGTTACTTGGACGGTATATGTTTCGCCGCTACCTCGCAATGTTTCAAAACGGCATTCCACTTTCCAATCGTTAATTCCGTCAAGGTAGCGTTCTAATTTGCCTAATTTTTCTTGGATAAATGCTTTTTGCGCATCGTGTAGCTTAATATTACGGCTCTTAATGTTCCATTCCACGGTACGCCTCCTTAAAAAAACCTAAAGTGCACCAGCTTCTTACCCAAGCAAGGTAAGAAGCTGGCAAAGGGCTGCTCCTAGTGGAACGTTCTTCAATTGGCTGCTGCTGTTACGCATAATCCTCAACCCGCATCAAAGCCCCATTGCAAACCAAAGGGCGAGGAGATTTAACCAGTTCTCAATGCTGAATTGCATTGTACGTTCACGATCCAAGTGTTGCGAATGTGCGGTGCTTATAACCAGCACCCAATTTGTTCACCAGCGTCATTCTCTGCAACCAACCACAAGCTTATGGGCTTGGGCAATTGATTGTGTGAGAATGCAGCTCACTTGGAGCAGTTGCCAGTATTGTACTATGGCCATGAAGTGAACGCAATAGAACCAACATCCGATTGTAAAAGCGAGGGAAAGAGCATAGAGCATAGAACATAGGGGTTGGGGATTAGGTGCATTCCCTCACCCCCAGCCCCTCTCCCACTGAACGCGGGCGAGGGGAGCACTGATTCAACGGTTCCCCCTCGCTCGCGGGCGGGAGAGGGGGCTAGGGGGTGAGGGGGGAATCGTTGTTAACGTAATGAATCAGTACACATAGAACATAGGGGTTGGGGATCAGGGGGCAGGGATCAGGGATTGGTAAAAATAGCATAGAGCATAGAACATTATGCTTCAGGCTATTGGCTATCGAAATGTTACAGCGCTCAGAGTAAATATCTGCTCGCTTTGTATGCTTCATTGTTAACCATAAAAATTTATATGCTCTATGTTCTATGTTCTAATACTCCCTATTGACAACTGCTCCATTCATGTTTATACTTTGTGTCATAATAACACTATTAGGAGCAGCTATGACCGAAACTGCTGAAAACTACGATGCGACAAAATACGAGCGGCCTTCTGTAACGGTCGACGTGGTGATATTTGGCTTACGCAGTGGGCGCTTGCATGTGCTGATGGTGCAGCGCAAACATTGGCCCTACGCCGACCATTGGGCCATCCCTGGTGGCTTTGTCAACATGGATGAATCGTTAGAAATGGCTGCTCGGCGCGAGTTGGAAGAAGAAACTGGGGTGCACGATGTGTATATGGAGCAGCTGTATACCTTCGGCGAGCCTGGGCGCGATCCGCGCACCCGCGTGATTAGCGTGGCCTATTTTGCCTTAATTCGCACCGAAGAACAAGCCCTGCAAGTTTCCGACGAATCGAATGCAGTGCGCTGGTTTCCAGTCGATGAATTGCCCAAGGATTTAGCCTTCGACCACGAAAAGATTTTGCGCTTTGCAATTGATCGTTTGCGCTCGAAGCTTGAATATACCACCTTGGCCTTTCAATTGCTACCCAAGGAATTTAGCTTGCCCAAGCTCAAACGAATTTATGAAGAAATTTTGGGCGAGAAGCTCGATAAAGCTAATTTTTATCGCAAGCTGCGTGATTCGGATTTGCTCGAAGATACTGGCAAACTGCTCAATAGTCGCGGGCGGCCAGCTCGGCTCTATCGTTTCCGCGATTCACGCATTGAAGGCGATTTTGTTTTTCGCTATCGCGAAGCCAAAAAGAAGGACGAAGGATAATTATGAAGGATGAAGGATAAATTATGAAGGATGAAACATCTTTCAAACTTGAATATTAAGCCTTAACGCAAATTATGATCCAAAAATTGATCTGCTTTGCGTATCTCAGGCTAGATCGCTGAAGGCTGATCGAAACAGGATTAAGCTTGATTACTTCATCCTTCAACCCTCATCCTTCGTCCTTCTAACGAGTGATCTGCTTTGCGTATCTCAGGCTAGATCGCTGAAGGCTGATCGAAACAGATTAAGTTTGATTACTTCATCCTTCAACCCTCATCCTTCATCCTTTCAATAGGGGTGTTTATGTATACTTTAGCTTTAGCTCAATTTCGCCCACGCAAGGGGCATTATGCTGCGAATTTAGCGCGGCTTGGCGAATTATTCGCCCAATTTGGCAGCAACGAGCGCCGCCCAGATGTGCTGATGTTGCCGGAAACTGCCTTGACTGGCTATTTCCTTGAAGGCGGCGTGCGTGAACAAGCTCTCACCGCAGGCCAGCTGTTTCACGATTTGCAACAGACGTATTTGGCTGCTTGTGGCGCTGACGCTCCCGCGCTGGATATTGTGGTTGGTTTTTATGAACGTTGGCGCGAGCGTTTTTACAATAGCGCTTTATACGCCACGCTGGGCAGCGATAGCAATTTGGCGGGCATTGGTCATGTGCATCGCAAGATGTTTTTGCCAACCTATGGCGTGTTTGATGAAGCACGGTTTGTTGAGGCTGGCCGCGAAATTGCCGCTTTCGATACCCGCTTTGGGCGCGTCGCAATTTTAATTTGCGAGGATGCATGGCACTCGCTGAGCGGCACAGTGGCCGCGCTCGATGGGGCGCAAATGCTATATGTCGTTAGCGCCTCGCCTGCCCGTGGCTCCAACGAAGATCGCCCAAGCAACCTCGCTCGTTGGGATGATCGGATTCGTGAGATTGCTGGTGAGCATGGCGTATATTTGGCAGTTTGCCAAATTGTCGGCTTCGAAGGCGGCAAAGGCTTTGCTGGCGGCTCGGTCGTGGTTGGGCCACGCTCCGATGAACGGGCGCGCGCTCCCTTGTGGTCGGAAGCGGTGCTGTTGGTCGATATTGATCTGAGCGATTTGACCTTGGCCCGGGCTGATTTGCCTTTGTTAGCTGATTTGGAAGAACGCTTGCCCTTTATTTTGCGCGATGTTAACGCTGCCAGCGAAGGCAAAAAGCGCCAAAGCAGCTGGGATACGGCGCTTTCCAGCGATTCGCAAGGGCTGAGCGATGCCAGCTCACACAAACATACAATCGATAGCGAAGGCGAAAAGCGCGCTAAAGCAACGGTGGGCAAGCAAAGCTTTCCAATTATTGCTGCGCCGCGCTTCGACCCAAATAGCGACGAGCCATTGCGCATCAATCCCGAACTCACGCTTAATTGGCTGATCGAGTTTCTGCGCGATGAAGTTGGATTTCGACGTGGCTTTAAACAAGTTGTCATTGGGCTATCCGGCGGTGTGGATTCGGCCTTGACCACCTATCTGTGTGCCAAGGCGTTTGGCCCAGAGAACGTGTTGGCCGTGCGCATGCCCTATCGCACTTCATCGTCGGACAGCTTAGATCACGCGCAGTTGGTGATTGATGATTTGGGCATTCAGCAGCGCACAATCGAAATTACCAACGCTGTTGATGGCTATTTGGCCTTTGAGCCAGATGCAGATGGTCGGCGACGCGGCAATGTGATGGCTCGCACGCGCATGATCGTGCTGTTTGATCAATCACAGAAACTTGGTTGTATTCCGATTGGCACTGGCAATAAAACCGAGCGTTTGTTTGGTTATTACACCTGGCATGCCGACGATGCGCCGCCGGTCAATCCGCTGGGCGATTTATTCAAAACCCAAGTTTGGGAATTGGCTTCGGCCATCGGTGTGCCCGATGTGATTGTGCATAAGCCAGCCTCAGCAGATCTGGTGGTTGGCCAAACCGACGAAGATGATTTTGGCATCTCGTATCGCAAGGCTGATCGGGTGTTGGCTTATTTGCTAAGCGGCTATCGGCCTGAGCAATTGGTTGCGCGTGGTTTTAATGCCGATGAAGTGGCAATTGTGCAACGGCGAGTCAATACAACCCACTGGAAACGCCATTTGCCAAGCACTGCCATGCTCTCCAGCACCGCCATCGGCGAATATTACTTGCGGCCAGTCGATTATTAGAAATTATGAAGGATGAAATAGTTAAGCTCACAATTCATACTTCATCCTTTCAAAGGGAGTTTCCATGCTTGCGAAGAATAGCCAAGGATTTTTGGAATATTTGGATAACTGGTACGCCAACTTGCCCGAATTGCCACTCGACGATTTACTGGTCGCTGGCGCTGATCGGGTAGCGGTGACCTGTGTGGATATTATTGTGGGTTTTTGCACCGATGGCGCGTTATCTAGCCCACGGGTACAAAGCATCGTTGCGCCGATTGCTGAGCTGTTCAAAACCGCTCATGCTGGCGGCGTGCGCCACTTCATCTTGCCGCAAGATGCGCATCCAGCCGATGCAGTAGAATTCGGCGCGTTTCCGGTGCACTGTTTGCGCGGCACGAACGAAGCCGATACCGCACCCGAATTGCGGGCCTTGCCATTTGCCGATAGCTTTACGATTTTCGAAAAGAACTCGTTGAGCGCTGCTTTGAGCACTGGCTTCCCAGCGTGGGTCGCTGAGCATCCCGAAGTTGACACCTACATCGTGACTGGCGATTGCTCGGATTTATGTGTCTATCAATTGGCGATGTTCTTGCGTTTGGATGCCAATGCGCGCAACGTCCAGCGCCGCGTGGTCTTGCCCGCCGAATGTGTTGATACCTACGACACGCCGCTGGAAGTGGCCAGCGAGCTTGGTTTATATGCTCATCCTGGCGATTTTCATCATGTGTTCTCGTTGCACCATATGGCCGCCAATGGTGTGGAAGTCGTCAAAGCCCTGAAATAGGGTCTTAAATTTCTCCACAGCCCCTCGCTTGCTAAGCAGGAGAGGGGCTTTTTGTTGGCTTTATATAACCACTGTTGCTAGTTAAATGAACGGATTGTGATGATGCATGCCGAAAGGATGAACCCTAAACCCCTTGGCTTAACGCAGAACGTCCTCGAT
>NZ_JAFBCZ010000004.1 GCF_016907925.1 Herpetosiphon giganteus
CGCCACTCATTCCGAAGAATGCGTTCGACTTGCATGCATTAGGCACGCCGCCAGCGTTCGTCCTGAGCCAGGATCAAACTCGCCGACAAGTGACCAAAAGTCACTGCGTGTGCTTCTGATTTTGAGAGCGGAAGCACGGTCACTCTGTTTGGTGGTAGATCAACCACCAACGCATTGACGGTGACAAAAAAGAAAATATTGATGCATGGAATGTGCTGCGGACGCAGCACCCATCAGTTGGAAAGGTGCAGTTTGGCGATAAAAAATCCGCTGATGCCAGATGGCCATCGGAGCGGAGTAAATCGTCAAATTGTGTGATGTTGAGCAAACATCGTGCTGTCGGTCAACAGCCTGAGGATTCTACCACAGCCGCTCATTCTTGTCAAATCGCGTGTCCGTGGGTCACTATCTCAGTTGGTGTGTCGTGACTCGTTTTGAAGTCATGCGTTGACAGCCCGAGGATTCTACCGCAGATCGGCAGCCTTGTCAAATGCCACGAACCCGATCCACGAAGAGCACGAAGGACACGAAGGATCGGAACCACGAAGCGCGCGAAGGGCTATTGGCTTTCTGGTTTTTGATTTCTGACTTTTGACTTCTGACTTTATCTACAATTCAACTGGCAACTGTTCGGCTAACTGAATACCAGCAAGGCTCAAGGGGCAGCGATAGGCATAAATTTCAACCCCGCGAGCAGCAACCAAAGCCAAGGTTTCAGCAAACGCTGGATCAATCTGGCGGTTGACGGCTACGCGTTGGGCATCGCCGCGCTGCACAATAAAAACCACAGCTGTGCGTCGCCCTTGTTCATGCAATTCGGCCAATTCGAGCAAGTGTCGTCGCCCACGCAGCGTCGGCGCATCGGGAAACAACGCCAAGCCAGCTTCGGCATCACCAACACTTTTTACCTCAACCAGCCATGGGCAATCGCCACCATAGCGCTTGGCGTGGGTTGGCGGGGCTGGCGCTAGGCCAAAATCAAAGCGGCTTGCTCCATGTTTTACTTCGCGCTCAACATAGCCATATTCAGCAAACGGCGCTAAAGCCCGCGCCCGCAAAGCAGCCTCAACTAAACGATTAGGCAAACCTGTATCCAACGAAACCAGTTCGTTGCCCTCATAAACGCCCGCCACTTGATAGGCGGTTTTGCGGCCTGCTGCTGGTTTGTGGCCAAGCACAAGCTGCGCACCTGGCACAAGTTTGGTCAATAAACGGCCACGATCAGCCATATGCGCCTGCACGATGGAGCCATCGGCTAATGCTGCAACCACCACAAATTGGTTTGGACGCGCTAAAAAGCTGGCCATCACCAAGGGCGCGCCGCCCACCAACGCAATTTGAATCGGATTTGTTTCCACAAGCGCCTTGCAACTATAAAAAATCGTAGCCATTATAGCCCGATTAGGTTCAACCAAAATGCGATAAACGGCGTGGTACAGCGTGGTACAATGGCTTTCGGTCGTTGATTAGGCCAAAAACTGACAAAGGATTGAGGTATGCTGGCCGTTTTGCTGCGTTGGTTTTATATTGTGCGCTCGAAGCTTGTAATGGGAACCCGCCGACTGTATCGGCGGCTTGGCGGCAAGGTTGTGCCACGAGCAAGCCAAATTACTGATCAGCTTTACCTCGGCGGTTTTTTCGATGAGCACGATTGGCACATTTTACACACCCAAGGCGTGCGCGTGACAGTCAATCTGCAAGCAGAACGCCAAGATCGCTTTGGTTCGCTTGGTAACGAGGGCTATTTGTGGCTACCAACCCAAGATCGCCAAGCCCCAACCACTGAGGCATTGCAACAAGGTGTGGCCTTTGTGCAACATGCAACCAAAGCTGGCCACAAAGTGCTCATCCATTGTCACGCAGGCATGAGCCGTTCGGCAACGCTATGTACCGCCGTGCTGATAGCCGAAGGCATGAGCCTCGAAAACGCCTGGAATTTAGTTAAAGAGCGTCGCCCAATTGTTCACTTGCATCCCTGGCAACGCCAAGCATTAGAGCAGTTTGCCCACGATTGGGCACAGCAAGGAGCAACGTCATGAGTTTTGCTGGCAAAACCGCCATCGTTACTGGCGCGTCATCAGGCATTGGAAAATTAATTGCTGAAGGCTTAGCACGCGGCGGAGCCAATGTGGTGCTGGCCGCACGCTCAGCTGATCAATTAAATGATCTTGCTGCTGCGATTAACCAAACCGGAGCCAAAGCCCTTGCTGTTGCTACCGATGTCAGCGATGTTGATGCAGTTCAAGCTTTGATTGATCAATCGGTTGCAACGTTTGGGCGGGTCGATTTACTGATCAATAATGCTGGCTATGGGGTGTTCGATTCAATTGAGCACATCGATTGGAAACATCTTGAAGGCATGATGACGGTTAATTATTTTGGCGCAATGCACTGTATTCGCGCAGTCTTGCCAGTAATGCACAAGCAACATAGTGGCCATATTGTGAATGTGGCTTCGGTGGCAGGCTTAGTTTCAACCCATAACATGGGCAGTTATTCGGCCTCAAAACATGCCTTGATGGCAGCCTCGGAAGCGTTGCAAATTGAGCTGCGTGGCACGCCAATCAAATGTTCGATCGTTTGCCCAGCGCCCATCGCTACGCCATTTTTTGAATCAGCAGATTTCAATAAGATGTCGCGCTTTGCGTCGCTTTTTGGCACACTCAAACCCCACGATGTGACTGATATTGTATTGCATGTGGCGGCCAACCCCACAACCCAGCGGGTTATTCCGCGAATTTATCATCTGTTTGGGGTAGCCTATCGTATCTTCCCAGCGTTCACCCGTTGGCTGGTGAAGCTGGTTGGTTAATTTTGGATGTTGAGAACACGCATGATCACGCTTGAACATGTTGCACAACTCGCCAATCGCCGAATCCTGGTGGTTGGCGATGTTGTGCTCGATGAATATTTGTATGGTAAGCCCGAACGGCTCTCGCGCGAGGCCGCAATTCCGGTCTTAGAATTTGAGCAACGGCGGACAATTCCAGGTGGCGCGGCCAATCCTGCGGCCAATATCACAGCGCTTGGCAGCACAGCAGGCATCGTTGCTTTGATTGGAGCCGATCAGGCTGGCCAAGAATTAGCCAATGCGTTGCATAAACGCAAGGTCAGCACAGATGGACTCTTGCGCGATGAGCAACGCCCAACCACCACCAAAACCCGCATTTTGGCCTCGGTGCAATTAACCGTCGCCCAGCAAGTAGCGCGGCTCGATAAAGTCGACCGGCGGCCTGTCGATCCAGATTTAGAAGATCAGGCGATCGAATTATTGGGCCAATTGATTCCCCAAGTTGATGCTGTGCTCTGCTCAGATTATCGGGTTGGCTGGCTCAGCGAGCGGCTCATTCAACACATTCAACAATTATGTCAACAATATCAGGTTTTATTGACGGTTGATAGCCAAGGCCGCTTTGAACCCTACGCTGGAGCCGATTTTCTCAAGTGCAATTTGGGCGAAGCAGAAGCCTGGCTGGGCCAGCAACTCCGCGATGACCAGCAGGTTGAACAGGGCTTGCAACGCTTGCGCGATCAACTCAAGCTGGCGGCGGTAGTAATTACCAGAGGCGGCGCGGGCTTTTCGTTGCTCGATCCAGCAGGCATCCATCACATTCCAGCGGTGCCAATTGGCGAGGTGTTTGATGCGACTGGTGCGGGCGATACCTTTATTGCGACTGCGACGCTGAGCTTGTGCGCTGGCCATAGCCCATTAATTGCCGCCCAACTTGCCAACACAGCTGCGGCCTTGGTCGTGCGCCGCATCGGCGTGGCCACGGTTAGCCCCAACGAACTCCAAAGCGCATTAATTCAATTTGGTCAAATTGCATGAGGCATCGATGAAATCACCATTTCGCAGCTTAGAAGAATTAGTAACGCGCCGCCAACAGTGGCGCAAACAGGGCTTAACCGTCGTATTTACCAATGGCGCATTCGATCTGGTGCATGCTGGCCATGTGAGCTATTTGCAAGCAGCACGTGCGCTTGGCGATCTGCTAATTGTGGGATTGAACAGCGATGCCTCGGTGCGCGGCTATAAAGGCCCAACTAGACCAATCGTACCCGAATTGCAACGCGGCATTGTCTTGGCGGGCTTGCGTGCAGTCGATTATGTCACTTTGTTCGATTCGCTCACTGCCGAGCCATTAGTCAGTGCTTTGCAACCTGATGTCTATGTTAAAGGCGGCGATTATGCGCACCCCGAGCAAGCAAGCAACGGCAAAGAGCTGCCCGAAGCCAGAATCGTCTTAGCCTATGGTGGGCAAGTTGAGTTGATCCAGTATCAAGCAGGCTTATCGACCAGCAACTTGATTGCCAAAATTCGCAGCGAATAAAAACCAATGGCTCAGCATGAATTCATGCTGAGCCATTGAATAGAGTTGGAGATAGTTGATTAAGGTTTATGGCTCACCAATGGATTATAGGTTGTATAGGGCATGGTCGGAGTCCATGCGGCAATATGTCGCCCATCACCAGTACCACTCTCAAGATAAAAGCCAGCAATATAGACCTGATGGCCAAGCCCAACGATAGCATCGGTAGAGACTCGATACTGGCTAAACTCAGGCCCAAGCCCTTCCCACCGACTGCCATTCCAGCGGGCCACATTGCCAGTCTTAACCCCATCAATTGTGTCAAAACTGCCAGTAACATAGATATAACCGCCAATTCGGACCATCGCAAACACCCAAGCACGTGTTGACCCTGTAGCATAGCTAGCAGTAAAGGTGCGAGTCGGAGTATTTGCCAGCTCAAAGCGAATTTTTTCCCTAATAAAGCTATAGCGATTAGTGCCCTCACAAATCGCCATATTCACCCGCCCTCCACTCACCGCAATAGTTCCGGTTGCTGGTGTATATTTGCGTAGCTCTTCGAGCGTAACAACAACATGTTCATTAACCTGCATCGCTTCAACATAGGTGAAATATATTCCATCACCACAATGTCGTAAGTCAGCAATCCCCTCAATTCCAGGCCCATCCTCATGGGTTTGCTTAATCGTCCAAGTTGTGCCATTCCAAATCAGCAAGCTACGATTATTATCAATCATATAAATCTCAGTATTGCTGAGCGCAATATATGAATTAAAACTATTGCCTGGCAAAGGAGCTACCGGGGTGACATCAACCCATGCCGATCCGTTGAAGGTTGAAACCAGCCGCTGAGGAACTGTTCCGGAACTGCCATAGATTGTATGCAGCGCATATAGCCGGCCATCACGGCCTGTTTGTAATTTAGTCCAGCGATTGCTCGCTGTGTTTGCTTGAAGCAGTGTCCACTCTTGGGTTAGCGGATTCCATGCACGCAGGGCTTCAGGTTGAGGGTTCGATCCATCCACCCAAGCAATAATATAGACCCGTTCGTTTGCAACGGTCATACTATTGATTTTCATATCTGGGATGTTAATTGTCGGATGCCATGTCCCTTCCACGAACGCAGCTGGCACTGTCGCAACCATCGCCGCAGCATCATCAGCCTCAGTATTCAAGGCTAACGCTCTATGTGATCGGGAATCAGGCAGAATGCCCATACTCACAACCAACATCATCATAACGAACTTCAAACCACGACGCATCTGAACTCCTCCTTAATGTTAGGTGACTCATCGACCATCGCAATCAATGCCAATATGATGCCTGAATCAGTATGCATTTAAAGCTGAATTCGACCATATCCAAGCTGTGCACAAGCGTTGTAGACACCCTTCCGACATCATCCTCTATTCTCAATCATGTTTAGCTAGCTATGGATTAATGGTCTTTAAGAATAAAGGATCCAACATTCTATACCTATGCATTGATAGGCTAAAAGTACTAAATATTTAATGAGGGTTCACGATTGTTGGCCCCTAAACCCTGAACCCTAGTTCCTGCGGGGATCAAAAAAGGGATTGCTCACATTGATGTGAGCAATCCCCAACAACCAAGTTTTTATACGCAAATGGTTACTGCGATTTGACCGCCGACCAGACATCGGAGAAGGCGGTGGCATTTTGGCCTTTGCGCAGCCAATCGAGCCGCTTGCGATCTTCGGCGCTGGGCTTGATCTTAGGGTAAACTGCCTTGAGTTCTTCGCCGATCAATGGCTCAGCTTTAACATTGGGCGTTAAAGCTGCGGTGAAATCGGCAACTTTGGCAGCAATCTCAGGCCGATTCATAAAATCGATAAAGACTTCGGCGGTATATTGGTTGGGCGTGCCAGCCACAATCGCCATCGTATCTTGCCAAATCACGCCGCCCTCTTGCGGAATGACCCACTCGATATTTTCGTTATCGATCATAGCCAAGCCGGTGTAGAGATTCCACGATTGAGCCAAGACGACTTCGCCTGAAGCCAAATCTTGATAAACATTATCGCTGTTGTATTTGGCTAACAACGGTTTTTGCTCAAGCAAAACTTTTTTGGCAGCTTCGAGATCAGCAGGCTCGCTGGAGTTGCGATCTTTGCCCAAAAACAGCATGGCTGCGCCAATCACTTCGCGCTCGTCGTTGAGCATGCTCACCCGGCCTTTGTAGGCGCTCAGCTGAGCAGGATCAAACAAAATTGACCAGCTGGTTGGGGCTGGCGAAACTGCGGTTTTATCGTAGGCAATGCCGGTGGTTCCCCACAGGTACGGCACTGAAAATTCGTTGTTTGGATCGTAATACAAGCCCATATTGGCAGGATCGATGTTGGCAACATTTGGAATATTGGCCAGATTGATTTTGGCTAAGTAATTGCCCTCGGCCAACAAGGCCACCATATAATCTGAAGGTTGAACAATATCGTAGCCTGAATTGCCAGCCCGAATTTTGGCGGCCATTTCTTCGTTCGACGAATAGGTATCAACCGTGACTTTTACGCCAAACTCGCTTTCGAAAAGTTGGGGCACATCTTCGGGAATGTACTCGCCCCAAGCGTAGATGCGCAGCGTTTCGCTCAGCTTACTGCGATCAACCGAGCCAGAATTGCCCCCAGTTGCCGTGCCAGCTGGCGTGGTTGGCGGCGTGGTGGTTGGGCTGGCTTCGCCGCAGGCCACCAATAAACTCAGCACCATGAGCAACAGCCCAAAGCGGTTTAGTTTCATCAATCAAACTCCTTACAACACACAAAACAGATTATTAGGCTTGGCGGCGACGTTGCATCCACAACGAAGTCAGCACCAAGATCGTTGAACCAAGCAGCATCAAGCTTGAGATGGCGTTAATCTCAGGCGAAATAGATTTTTTGATTCGCCCGTAAACTTCGGTGGTCAAGGTGTTGACCCCTGGGCCACGAGTGAAAAAGGTTACCACAAAATCATCAAGCGAAAGCGTGAACGAAAGCAACGCGCCGCCCAAAACCCCAGGCCCAATCAAGGGAAACTTGATCTTCCAAAAGGTTTGCCATGGCGTTGCGCCCAAATCAGCAGCGGCTTCTTCCAAGCGGCGATCGAAATTGGCCAAACTTGTGCCAACCACAACCGTCACAAACGAAATATTAAACGCCACGTGCGAGATGATCACCGTCCACAAGCCCATCGCCAAATTCAAACCCAACAAGGCTTGGAATTGGCGAAAAGCCAAGGTGAAGAAACCCAACAGCGAGACAGCCATCACCACATCAGGAATAATGACTGGCAAGTATAGGCCTGTATCAAAGGCTTTGCGCCCGCGCCAGCCACGTTTTTCCAAGGCCAAGGCCGCCAAGGTGCCAATTGTCGTGGCAATCACGGTCGATAAACCAGCAATTTTGAGGCTTGTCCAGAGCGCATCGCCCAAACGGGCATCGGCGAATAGTTCGTTGTACCATTGCAGGGTGAAGCCTTGCCATTGCGCGCCAACTTTGGCCGCATTGAAGGAGAACAACACCAACACAATAATCGGCACATACAAGAAGGTGTAGACGAAAATCGCATTCAGCGTTAGCGCCCATGTACCCCAAGGCATGTGCCGTTTGGCCACCGGACGCGAACGCCCGTGCTTGGTTTCAATGCGCTTATCAGCCAGGATTTTCGCCATCATTCACCTCCTGTGTGGCTTTGAAATAAAGCAAGATTGCGCCCAAGAGCAGCAGCATAAAGATCATCGAAATTGCCGAGCCATAGGCCCAATTCGAGGCCGAGCCAAATTGTAAACTCAAGCTGTTGCCCACCATGTTCACGCTCGTGCCGCCCAAAATATCGGAAACGGCAAAAGTTCCGACGGTTGGCACAAAGACCAAAATTGAGCCAGCAGTGATGCCAGGCAAGGTTTGCGGCAACAGCACGCGCCAAAAAGTTTGGAAGCGGCCAGCGCCCAAATCGCGTGCCGCCTCAAGCTGCACCCAATCGAAGCGTTCAAGCGCTGCGTACAAGGGCAAAATCATATACGGCAATTCGCCATAGATTAGCGCCATAATCACCGCACTTGGGTTATTGATCATCTGCAACGGGCCAAGATCAAATTGATCTAAAAAGCGATTGACCACGCCATTATTGCCAAGCAACACTTTCCACGCGTAAATCCGCACCAGAAAGTTGGTCCAAAACGGAATCATGACTGCAAGCACCAGCAAACCACGGCGTTTGGGGCTGCGCGTCGCCATAAAAAAGGCAAGCGGATAACTGACCACCAATGTGATCGCCGTCACCACCAGCGCAATCCAAGTCGAAAGCCAGAGCGTGCGCCAAAACGCGCCATCGGCAAACAGCTTTTGATAATTGGCCAGCGACCAGTTCCACAACACCGTACCATCGTTGGCGCGGCCTTGGAATGAATAAATGAGAATGAGCACTAAGGGAGCCAAAAAGAAGAAGCCCAACCAAATTAAGGCAGGCGAGGCTTGCAACCAGGCACGGCGTTGCTCAGTTCGCGCATTATACATAGTTCCCCCATGGATGTTGTTTGTTTGCACAAACCAACAAACCTGAGCAGAGTACGATTACCGTTCGAGAATGAGGCTATTTTGGGTGGCCCATGTAACATAAACAGGGTCGCCAGCGGTATAGTATTGGTTCGGGTCAAGCGTCGAAACCGTGTTTGCTTCCCACACATCAAACGGCGAGCCATCAGGCAAACGCACAATAATTCGGGTATCAGAGCCAATATACGCGACTCGCTCAACAATTGCAGCAAAAACGTTTGTACCTTGGGGCTGTTGGCCTTCAACCAAACGGACTTTCTCGGGCCGGACAGCCAGCACCGCATGATCACCAGCAGCAACCGGAAACATGCCAGTGCCCACAACCCGCACGCCGCCAGTTGTCTCAAGAGTTACCGCACCGTTTTCAACCGCCATCACCGTACCATCAATAAAATTGCATTCGCCAATAAAATCGGCGACAAAACGCGTTTTGGGGCGTTCGTAGATTTCGGTTGGCTGGCCAACTTGGAGCACTTTGCCCAATTCCATCACCGCAATGCGGTCGCTCATGGTCAAGGCTTCTTCTTGATCGTGGGTTACGAAGATAAAGGTAATGCCCAAGCGCTGCTGAATGCTTTTGAGTTCCAATTGCATTTCTTTGCGCAATTTCAGGTCAAGCGCTGCCAAGGGTTCGTCAAGCAACAACACTTCTGGCTCGTTGATCAAGGCGCGGGCTAAGGCAACCCGTTGTTGCTGACCACCAGAAAGTTGCTTGGGGCGGCGATCGCCAAATGCATGCAGTTGCACCATATCCAGCGCTTGCTTCACGCGGGTGGCAACATCAACCTTGTTGATCTTTTTCATGTGCAGGCCAAAGGCCACATTTTCAGCCACCGACATATGTGGAAATAGGGCATAGCTTTGAAAAACGGTATTCACATCGCGCCGATTGGCAGGCGTTTCGCCCATCAACTCGCCTTCGATGTAAATATCGCCACTACTGGGGTTTTCAAAGCCAGCGATCATGCGGAGTAGCGTGGTTTTACCACAGCCAGAGGGGCCAAGTAGGGAAAAAAATTCACCGTCCGCGATTTTTAAAGAAACATCACGAACGGCTGTGCTGCCGCGAAATTCTTTGGTTACGTGGTCAAGTTCCACCGCCCAAGTGGGTGTGTTCATTGCAGTGCGTGCCTCCTTAGTGCGCGAACCAACCCTCCTGAATCATGCAAGATGCATACCATTTGGATGCTGAATTATACACCGTTTTTCGCATATTCTAGATCTAGGGTAAGCGGCAAAAGGCAGAAGGCAAAAGGCAAAAGTCAAAAGTCAAAAGTCAAAAGTCAAAAGTCAAAAGTCAAAAATCAGAAATCAGAAATCAGAAATCAGAAATCAGAAATTAAAACCGCGAAGAACACGAAGAGCCACGAAGATTTATTTTTCGCCACAGATTCCACAGATTAGCCCAGATGGATTGTTTGATAGCCTAATTTCCTAATTTCCTATGTTCTATGCTCTATGTTCTATCGATACCTCTGCGCCACTGCGTTAAAAATGTGATCCACGAAGCGCACGAAGAGCCACGAAGATTTATTTCTAGCCACGAATTCCACGAACAATATTCCGCTAGCCCAAAGCCAATAGCCTCGTATCTCTTGTTGTTTTCTGCCTTCATCCTTCATCCCTCATCCTTTTAAAGCATGCTTTGCACAATATCGTAGCCATAGCGCAAAATCACCCCAACCACAACGACGAGAAAGATTATTCGCACAAATTGACTGCCTTTGGCCAGCGCCATGCGCGAGCCAATAATTCCCCCAACAATATTGCAAACCGCCATTGGTAGCGCCAAGTGCCAGATAATTTGGCCAGCACTAAGAAATTGGACTAAAGCTGCAACATTGGTGGTTACATTAATGATTTTGGTCGAGGCCGAGGCTTGTAGAAAATCGAAGCCCAAAATGCCTACGAAGGCAAACATCAATAAACTGCCAGTGCCTGGCCCAAAAATCCCATCGTAGAAACCAATTAGGCCGCAAAAACCCAAAACATACGGCATTGGCCGCGCCGAGGCTTTGGTTTGGCGGGCAGCGCTGCCAAAATCTTTCCGTTTAAATGTATAAATTGCCATCGCAATAATTAACAGCAGCATAATTGGCCGAAATAGCTCTGGCCTAATCAAGCTAACAGCTCGCGCCCCGAGCCACGAGCACAACGCTGCGCTCAGCATGCCCGGCCCAATGATCCGCCAGTTGACCTTCACCCGCCGATTGTAATTGACCGCCGCCGTGGCGGTGCCGGTTACTGCTGCAAATTTATTGGTTCCCAGCACAAGTGCAGGTGCAACATCTTTTTGCAAAATCAACAAGGGCGGTAGTTGAATCAGGCCGCCGCCACCAGCCACTGCATCAATAAACCCTGCCAACAAGGCAAAAGCACAAAGAATTAATAAGCTCATAGCGCTGGGTTTCCTGTTTGCACAAATTCAGCTTGCAGATCAATTCCCACTGCATCCCCAACTTCGTGCCAAAGGTTCGGCACTGGCGCGGTTAGCTCCAGCGTTGAGCCATAACGCGGATGGGGAAATTGCAGCCATGCAGCGTGTAATAATTGCCCAGTCACGGTTAAATTACCAAGCTGAGTTAAGCCGCCATAGCGTTGATCGCCAACCAATGGATGGCCAACATGCAGTGCATGCAAGCGAATTTGATGGGTGCGGCCAGTGTGCAAACGGGCGGCCAATAAAGCTGCTTGTGTGCCTGTCGCCCGCACTGTAAAACTGGTATGCGCCCGCCGCACCCGCCGATCCTTCGGGCCATACAATTGATCAATCATCGCCTCAGGATAGACCGACCACAAGCCATGTTCGCCGCGTGAATGGCCAGTTACAACCTCTAATTCGCGCCATGTTGGCACGCCGTTAGCCAGCGCAAGGTAGGTTTTTCCAACCCGACCTTCATTAAACATGCGCTGAAACCGGCTGTTGAGGCTTGGGTTTTTCGAGACGATCAATGCGCCCGAAGTACCATGATCGAGCCGATGAACCAAGTGAAATGGCACCGCCTCGCCATCACGCTGGAGGAAAAAGCGCGCCAATGCCCCTTCGAGATGACCAAAGGTATCCCATGGCGTAGCCACGCTATACCAAGCGGCGGGCTTGTTCAGCACCAAAATCCATTCATCCTCAAACATAATTTCGGCTGGAGTAACAATTGGGTTGGCATATAAACCAGCTGGCGGCGTATGCACTACCAATTCACCTGCTGGCGGGGTTTCGGCAAAGGGATCATTAACCCGCACACTGTTGATCCAAATTGCACCGCGCACCATCAGGGTTTGGGCCAAGGTAGCGGAAAGCTGCAAACGCTCAATTAACAGTTGCCATAATGGCAGCCCTGCGGTTGGTGGTTCGAGGGTTAATTTAACAGGGTACTGTGCGGCTAAATCGCACAGTACCCGTTGATCAAGCGCCGACAATTCGGCTAATGGGTCGAACACAATCTATCCGTTCTATTTGTTGAACAGCACCAATGGATTGTAGAGGGTATAGGCGCTGTCGTCGGTTGCAAACCGCAAGAGCGTGATTGAGTAGGCTGGCAGCGTGACGGTTGTGGTTTCGCCCACATCAGTCAATTCGATCGTCTGCGCATTACTAAAATCATCGTTCACATTGGTTTGACCATTATACGTGATTGTGGTCGCATCGAGGCTTGCAGCTTGGGCAACATCAATTGAGCCAGAAACTGCTGGAATGACCGACCCGTCTGCGCGAAGTTGCACATTGGTGGTCGTAGCTTGGCCAGTTTTATTAATCGCCATCAGCGAGATCGTGTTGCCATCGCTGCCAGCATAGAAGCTAATTTGGGTTGCTGCATCAGCATCGCTGGTATATTCAAGCAAGCGATTACCGAAAAACTGCCACAAGTGGAAGGCATAATATTGGGGGCTGCGGGTGTAGCTTGGCACATCGCCAATCAAACCATAATCGGTACCATTGGTTTGGACATTACCATTCAACAGCCAATGGTTCGCCGCCAACACATCGCCTTGAATAATTTGGCCAGTCGTATCGGCAATAAACAACATATTCAGCGCTTTGGTCATCATCGCTTGCGGATCGTAAGGCCAGCCAGCGCTCAAATTGTATTCGCCAACCATAATTGGAATCTCGCGGCCTTCAGCAAAATCGGCGATTGCTTGGCGGGTGCTAGCAAACACTTCGGGCCATTGCTTTTGCGGGCGCGAAAGCATCAAATAGCGACCCAAGGCATCGTTGTTTGGCACATCAACAAATGAATAGGGGTGAATCGCGATGTAATCAATGATGTCGCCGCCCTCGGTCAAGACCTTGGTTGTCCAGTTGTTGAATTCGGTTGGGTTGGCCAAGGCGGTAACGCCAACCATAATCGTTGGATCGACGAGCTTCATCGCAGCCCGAACGTCGATATAGCCCTCGTGGCGCTCAGGCGTTGTCAAACCGTTGATATATTCAGCGCCATCACAGGTCCAGCCAACTTCCCAGCCTTGGACACATGATCCATAGGTTTCGTTGCCAAAATCCCAATATTTGATGCCGACTGGAGCAGGGTTGCCATGGCTGGCCCGCAGTTGCGCCCAATAGCCAACCGTGCGCCAATCTACGCCTTTGTGATCGGTTCCAAGCGCCCGTTGATCGTTGACTTCACCGTTGAAGAAAGCTACTAAGGCAGCGGCTTCGCCCGAGGTGACGTTGGTATTGATCGTCCAAATTGCGTCGCGACCAGTTGCGCTCAAAAACTCAATAAAATCGGTTGGGGTCATGGCCCATTCATAATTACATGGCCATGCATTGGCAATCGTGTTGCCAGCCCCCAATTCGCAGTTGATTGCGCCATGATCTTGGCTCATCGAGCCGCCAGGCAAGCGAATCGTCATATTGCCCAAAGCACCACTGCGTGCAAGAAAGGTTGGATTAGCCGCAGCTTCCACGCCCCACATGCCGTAGTTGGTGCCTAATGCGTTGCGAGCATTAAAATCAAGCACTGTTTGATCGGTATCAATCGTCACATTAACGGTACCTGGAGGCGCAAAATCAACCACATTCAGCGTAATATCATCGAGATAAAAGGTTGGTTGGGCTACGCCCGTAGATTCTTGCAGATTGATTCGCGAAACGGCGCTGGGATTGCCCAACTGAGCCATGGTCAATTGAACTTGAGTCCATTGGCCAGCAGGCGCATTAATCAACACTGGCGTGACAATATTGCCACCATCGGTAGTGGTAACGCCAGCATTAAATTGGGTGCCACCAGTGCCGCCATACACCCAAAAACTAATGCCCGTCAAGGCCTCAGCTGGAATTAACCCAGGCGAGTGCAGCGAAAAACCGCCCCAAGCTTCAAAGGTCACAGCCGTTGATTTCGTGCCAGTATGCGCTTGGGCTGTGCTATCAAACGCTACCGCTGTACTCCACGACCAATTCTGCCAACCGGTTGCCAAGGCTTCATCAAACACAATTGAAGTTCCGGTTGGAACTGCGGTATGTGCCCGCGTTGAACCAAGCCATGCGACACCCAACACCATCAGCAGCGAAAGTTGAACCAAACGTCGCATCCATTGCCTCCTGATCATCATCGAACATAGCTTGATTATAGTAAAAAAAATCTAAAGAATATACTTAAAAAATTTAGTAATTATTCACTAAAAGAAGGCGCTGGGGATGGGAGGGTAGGGATCAGGTGTCAGAGATCGGTGATCAGGGGCTGGGGATCGGCGAAGGTTTTAAGATCCCCTCACCCCAGCCCCTCTCCCGCCCAGCAGGCGAGGGGCTTTAATACCGTGGTTTTTACGTGATTTGTGGTGAAAATTGGTGCGCCCCCTCTCCCACTGAACGTGGGCGAGGGGGCTGGGGGGTGAGGGCATGCCCCACGCCACTACCAAATGTCTAAAAACCTACCCTTGAAAGGTCAGGAGCTAGGAATAGAAATTCGTTCAATGCCAACTGCCCGAATTCCATAAATTAATCATATTCATCCTTCATAATTCATCCCTCATATTTCTGTTCTCTGCGCCTCTGCGTTAAAAATTCCCCTCCTGAACCCTAACCCCTGATGCCTGCCCCCTCATCCCCCAACTATGCTATACTCGCAGCCAAAGCAAGGAGGTTTGCCATGAAACAGCTGAAATTATTGCTGCTGAGTGTGCTGTTGCTTGGGTCAATTCGCGCGAGCACTGCTGCCAGCAACTATTGCTTCCCCGAACTCAAAGCCTATTGTGTTGAAGCGCCATTTGATAAATATTGGGTTGCTAATGGCGGCCTACCAGTTTTTGGCTACCCAATTAGCGCCAAAGATCGCTACCAAGCGCCAGATCAAGGCCCAATCCTCACTATGCAATGGACTGAGCGTCAACGCTTGGAGCAGCACAACACATTGGCTGGCACGCCCTACGAAATTCAAATTGGCTTGCTTGGCAAAGAGCGCATGGCCCAGTTCAACCGTGATTTGGAGCCAGCAGCGCGCCGACCTGCCGCTGATTGTTTGTGGTTTGCAGAAACCGGCCATAATGTCTGTAATCAAGCAGATGGCATGGGCTTCAAGCACTATTGGCAAAGCCATGGCACAACCACCGCAGGCTTGGATAGCTATGCGCGTTCGTTGCAACTCTTTGGCTTGCCACTTACCAGCGCCCAATTTGAGGTTAATCCTGATGGTGATGAGGTGATTACCCAATGGTTCGAGCGTGCTCGCTTCGAGTGGCATCCTGATCAGCCTGATCAATTTAAGGTGTTGTTGGGGCGTTTGGGCAGCGAAATAACTGGGTTTGAGCCAGAAATTATTCCAGAGCCAATTCCTGGGCCAAACCCACCAAATAAATAAACGCGACGCTGGAATATTCCAACGTCGCAAGCTGCTATAAACCAGTCATTTTTTCTAAATGCTCGGGGTAGCGCGCACCTTGAATCTTAATCGAGGCTGCTGCTTGTTCAATTGCCTGCAAATCTTCAGCCATCAGGTGAATTGCTGCCGCGCCCAGATTTTCTTCCAAGCGTTCCAAACGGCGCGTGCCAGGAATCGGCACGATCCATGGTTTTTGGGCCAGCAACCATGCCAAGGCAATTTGGGCAGGCGTGGCTTGTTTTTGGTGCGCAATCTCATTCAACAAATCGATCAAGGCTTGATTGGCTTGCAAGGCTTCAGCGCTAAACCGTGGAATACTCTTGCGAATATCGCCCTCAGTAAAGACCGTGCTTTGGTCGATTTTACCAGTCAAAAAGCCCTTGCCCAGTGGGCTAAATGGTACAAAGCCGATGCCTAATTCTGCCAAGACTGGCAAAATCTCTGCTTCTGGTTCGCGCGTCCACAACGAATATTCACTTTGCAAGGCGGCGACTGGCTGCACTGCATGCGCGCGGCGAATCGTTTGCGCCCCAGCTTCGGAAAGCCCAAAATGCTTAACTTTGCCTTGCTGAATCAGATCTTTAACTGCGCCAGCCACTTCTTCAATTGGTACATTCGGATCAACGCGATGTTGATAAAAGAGATCGATTGCTTCAATCCGCAGCCGTTTGAGCGATGCTTCGGCGACGCGTTTAATTTGATCAGGATGGCTGTTGACTCCCGACCAACCCGGCTTGCCATCGGGGTGTAAGTTAAAGCCAAACTTGGTTGCAATCACAACTTGATTGCGAAACGGCTCCAGTGCCTCGCCAACCAATTCCTCGTTGAGGTAGGGGCCATAAACTTCGGCGGTATCGAAGAAAGTTACGCCGCGCTCAACCGCGGTATGAATTAAGTTGATTGCTGATTGTTTATCGCCGCCGGGGCCATAGCTTTGGCTCATGCCCATACAGCCCAAGCCAATTTCTGAGACAACCAAGCCAGTCGTTCCAAGCGTTCGTTGGTGCATTGCAAACTCCTTGCAGTCGAAATTTGTGCTAGCAACAGTATAGATCTTGGCGCAACAATTACTTGCCTAATGCTCCAAACCTATTGCCCAATGCTCTAAGCTTTGGTTATTCCTGCGGAGTTTTTAGCCACGAATTGCACAAATGATTACTAAATTATCAGCGTAGCCAGTTTTCAATTCGCAGTTCTGGAACTGCGTCGAAATCCTTATCTGTGGTTAGCAATACTAAGTCATAGCGCAATGCGAGAGCCGCTATCAAGGCATCTACGGTGGCCAGTTGACGACCTTGGCGACGTAAGGCAATTTGCATCTCTGCTGCATTAACTGCATCAGTCTCATCAGGCAAATAGCAGGGAAATAAGGGTTGGATCTGTGCCCACGCTGCTCGATTCGCCACCGCACGAGGTAGCAGACCAATGCCAAAAATTAGCTCAGTCACCATCGGGACGCAAATTGCAAAGGTTGCTCCAGCGGCTATAGCCGTGATTACACGATGGCGCAGCGGATGATGGGGAGTAATTAAAGGCGAAGCATGATTCGTATCTAAAAGGTAAATTGCCATCCTAACGCAATTCCTCATCTGTACTATCATCAATATTCATGTTGTGAATAATAGTTTCAGCTTCTTGCCACGCTGCATCCCATTCCTGTCCAATTACGGGATCAGACTCCTCATCGTCGTAAAGTGCAGCTGCGAGTGATCCCAATGCCGGACGAATTTGGGTTGGATTCGGTGGAGTTGATTGAATTCGTTGGACGACAGTAAGTAGCTGAGGATCGATAGCAGTATCTAAGGCACTTGTCAATAAGCTTATAGCCAAGGTTTCTACTGATTGGTGCTGAGCCAAAGCATGCTGTTGTAAGCGCAATGCAAGTGCTTCGGGAACAGTAATGGTTGGCATTCTATACCTCCTATGAATGACATACCAAATCAAGTCTGGTTATAGTCTAGCATTGCCCAGTTTTGGAGGCAAACTGGCTATTTAAATTGAAATTAATTTTAACATCGCTTTTGGCTAAAAATCAAAAGCCCTGCCCAAAGGCAAGGCTTCGTGGATGAGGAGCAATTAAAGAGTTAGCGGGTTTCAGTAACTTTGCGCAAACCACGCGGCTGATCAACATCGAAATCGCGGGTGTGGGCCAGATGCAAGGCCAACAATTGGCCAGGCACAATATTGATAATTGGCGAGAGCCATTCGGGCAAGCCAGTTGGTGTGCGCAAGGGTGTGCGACTCAAGCGCAAGGTATCGTGATCGTCGCTAATCGCCAGAATTTCCGCGCCACGCTCGCGAATCGTTTGGATAAAGCTTTGCATTTCGGGCAACATCGGGCCGCTTGGCGCAATCACAATCACCGGAAAACCCTGTTCGAGCACGGCCACGGGGCCATGCAAAAAGTCGGCGCTGCTGTAGGGTTGCACAATCGTATAGGTCAATTCTTTGAGCTTGAGCGCCAATTCAAAAGCGGTTGAATAATTGTAGCCCCGGCCAATCACCACACATTGTTGCATATAGCGATAGCGCTGCACCACGTTCGCCATATCTGGCAAATTGCTGAGGGTATCGCCAACAAAGCGTGGCAAACGCTCAAGTGCAGCATTCATACTGGCATCATCAGCCAAAGCAGTACTGAGCATGGCAATCGCAACCAATTGAGCGCTATAGCTCTTGGTCGCAGCAACCGCCAATTCCTCGCCAGCATGCAAATCGATCACAAAATCGCCTGCTTGGGCCAACGGCGAATCGGTTTTGTTGGTAATCGCGGCAGTTAATGCGCCCTGTTTGCGCGCTTCGGTGAGCACCGCCACAATATCGGGGCTTTTGCCACTTTGGCTAATGCCCAGCACACACACATTGCCCAACACCGGCGGGCGTTGATAGATTGAAAATAGGCTTGGGGTAGCCAAAGTAACTAAGATCCCATTGATTGAGCCAAGCAAATATTGGGCATAGCGGGCAGCATTATCGCTCGTGCCACGCGCAGCAATTACAATTTGGCTGATATTACGTTCGCGAATGGCCGCCGCCAAACTGGCAACCGTGGCTTTTTCGGCCTCGAGCAGCCGTGCCAGCGATTGAGGTTGCTCATAAATTTCGCGATACAGATGGCTTTGGGTTAGCATTGACGTTGCTCCAAGGTTGTAGAACCATAGACGATGTTGCCGCCAACAAGTGTGGCAACAACCTGATAGTGCTGATCGAAAATTACCAAATCAGCAGGGTTATTGATCGCAATTCGGCCATAGTGAGCCAAGCCCAGCAAATTGGCCGGAATCGTGGTAAAAGCTGGTAAAATCTGCTCTAGTGGGCTGTTCGTCCAAGCATGAATGTTGCGCAAAGCTTGATCCATCGCCAACACGCTGCCAGCCAAACGGCCATCGCTACGCCGCGCCTCGCCATTGGCGACGGTCAAAGTTGTGTCGCCAAGCAAATATTCGCCATCGGGCATGCCAAGTGCTGCCTGAGCATCGCTCACAATCGCAATTCGCTGGCTGGCGCTTTGCCAAACATGGCGCACCAAACCAGCATGCACATGCACCCCATCGGGAATCAAACCAATTGTGATCCGTTGGTCGCTCAAGGCGGCTCCGGCTAAACCTGGCTCGCGATGATGCAAGGCTGGCATAGCATTGAACAAATGGGTTACGGCGCGAATGCCTTGATTAAAACTGGCTTCTGCCTCTTCGAAGGTAGCTTCTGAGTGGCCAGCGCTGACCACCACGCCACGCTCAACCAAAGCTTGAATGACTTGATCAGCTGCATCAAGCTCGGGAGCCAAAGTAACCAAGCGCACGCCATTGGCCAGCGACCAGCTTTCAATCGCCGCTAAACTGGGGTTTTGCAAATGATTAGGATTATGCGCACCGCGCTTGGCTGGGTTGAGAAACGGCCCTTCGAGATGCAAGCCCAGCACCCGCGAACCAGCAAAAGTAGCTTCTTGCACCACCTGTTGCGCCAAGGCAACTTGGCTCAGCGGCGAGGTGATGATCGTTGGCAAAAAGGCCGTCACGCCATATTGCACCAATTTGGCAGCCACCGCAGCAATCGTCTGGGGATCGCTGGTAAAGTCGTGACCAAACGCACCATTCAGTTGCAAATCGATCAAACCTGGCGCGACAATCAGATCAGTCAGATCGTAGCATGGCGCTGCTGGCGCGGCCTCGGCAAAATGGCCATTGGCAATCGCCAAACTACCTCCAGCGTTCAACTCAGGCGTGTAGATCGTGGCGTTTTCAAAACGTAAGCTGCTCATGCATCACCTTGCAACATCCCGCGATACACGCCGGGGGTTGAATCGGGGATGACGATTGCGCCAACGGTGCGCTGATAGAACTCAACTGGGCCTGCATCGCCCACAATCGCATAGCCAAAACCTTGCTGTTTCATCGCCTCCAAGGCTGCAATCAACAAGGCCGTGCCAACTCCGCGCCCACGGCAATCGGGGTCGACCCCAGTTGGGCCAAAGAAATTGCGGGTCGTTGTGTCGTAGCAGGCAAAGCCCAAGAGTTTTTGCTCTTCGACCGCAATGATGCAGCTAATTGGGGTTTGGCTGAAGGCCACAGCACACTCGCTGCGCCAAGCAGGGTAGAAAAAGCGCGCTACCCAATCGAGCACCACATGGCGCTCAGGAGCAATTGCACGGCGAATTGTCACGCCAGCAACGCTCGGAATCGCTGGCAATTCGTAGAGTTTGACCAAGAGATCAGGCATATTGAACCTCGCCATAGCTACTGCGCAAGATTGCGAAGTGCTTCAAGCTATCCTGCAAGCCACCTGGCCGATTGCGGCTCAACCAAACTTCTTGGAAGCGTTCGATCAAGCCATCGATTTCGGTTTGCAAACTGCTTGCCTGCTCGCTTGGCTGTTGATCGAGCACCCACAAGCCGCGCTGCACTGCATGGCGCAGCAAATCGATCGCCCACGCCAACTCGACCAAGCACAATTCGCCATCGGCACGTTGTGGTTTGGTGTTCTGGAGGTCGTTGCGCAATTGCCCTAAAATCTCATCAGCGTTATGTAAATCTTCACGATCAAGCTTCAAGTTAGCAATTGCTTCGGGGTTGGCTTGCAAAATGCGGAACAATGACGAGGTGTTGTGCAACAACGGCGGCACGGCGCGATAGACATCGCCCAATTGATAGACCAAATTGCCCAAAACCTTGTTGCTATCAGCAAAAACCACCGTATCGAGCAAGGCCACCACATCAAGCTCGGCCAGTGCGTTCCAAGCGCGAGCAGCACCGATTGCCAAGCCAAGATAGCTGGTTACCAGCGGTTGCCAGTGGCCATTATCGCCCCAATCGGTCATCAAAAAGCCTTTAGCGCCATAGTGCAGGCCATGTTTGGCGGCGCTGGCGATGTTTTCCAAGGCGTTGGTGGTGCGGCCTGCAACCGTGTTCCAACTTGAGGTGCCTGGGCAAACGTAAAATGGCAGGCCAGCTTTGGCAATAGTGGCCGATTGAGCTTCAAATGGATGATCGGCCTCGTAGCCCCAAATGAGCACTTCTGCATCCTGTGGCAATTCGCCTACCAACTCTGGGTAGTGCAAAATAATATCGCTCCAGAATTGCATGATATAGCCGCGGGAGTGGGCTTCGTGATAGAGCTTTTGCAAAAATTCAAGATACACCCGACCCTTGCCACGCTCAGCAACTGCCGCTGCACTTGCGCCCAAGCCCAATTCGACAGTTTCGTCGCAGCCGACGTTGAGGGTGCGGGTGCGGAAGTTCGGCAACAATTCGTCGAGCATACTGCGCACCAAGGCGATGCTGCCTGGGTGTTCGGGGGCCAAGGTGAAGGGTTCGTCGAAATAGCCCCAATCTGGGTCGCCAGTGTCGCAGCCATCAGGGCACTCGGCCAAATCGCGATATTCTGGCTTGGTCAGCCAGCGCCGCATATGGCCAAAACAATTTTGGTTGGGTACTAATTCAATAAAGCGTTCGAGACAAAAATCATCGAGTGCGCGCACTTCCTCGGCAGTCAGTGGCGAAGCATCAGCCCAAACCGTGGGGTGGTTTTGGTAGGCAAAAGTATGCTCGATATACAGCTGAATCTGGTTAATTTTCCAGCTGGCCAATTCATCGATTAGCGCATAGAGCGTAGCCATGGTTGGCACTTTATCGCGGCTAATATCGAGCATAAAGCCCCGCACCGCAAAATCTGGCGCATCATTAATTAAGAGATAGGGCAATTGTGCAGCTGATTGCTGTTCAATTTGGCGTAGCGTGTGTAAACCATAAAACAAACCAGCAGCAGTTTGCGCAGCGATTTGCACGCCCTCGGCAGCAATTTGCAAACGATAACCATCGGCATGAGCAATTGTTGAATCAAACGTTAGGGCCAAATTGGCGTTTTGCGCCACGACTTCATACGTGCTAAGCTGAGCCAAACTGGCTGAAACCCGTTGATCAAGCTCGTTTGGCAAGCTAATCTGCCAAATTTTGGGTAAAGCATAGCTTCCCTCAGCGAGCTGAAGGCTTTTTGGTGTTGGTAATAAGTGCATTTTTTATCCCTTGACTGATCCGGCTAGCAAACCACGCACGAAATAGCGTTGTAGTGCAAAGAACACTGCCAACGGCACGATCATCGAGACAAACGCGCCAGCAGTTAACAAGTGCCATTTATTGCCGAGCGAGCCGGTTAATTCTGAGAGTTTGACGGTCAACACTTTATTTGTGCCCAAGAACACCAACGAAACCAGCAGGTCATTCCAAATCCAGAGGAATTGGAAGATCGCAAACGAAGCAATTGCTGGAGTCGAAAGTGGCAGCACAATCCGCATAAAGACGGTGAAATCGGATGCACCGTCGATTTTCGCCGATTCAATGAGATCGCCTGGAAGTTGCGAAATGTAGTTGTAGAGCAGATAAATTGCCAGCGGCAAGCCAAAACCGGTGTGCGCCAGCCACAAGCCAAGGAAGGTGCCAGCGATGCCGGTTTGCGTATACAAGCGCAAAATCGGAATCAACGCCACTTGCAATGGCACCACCATCAAGCCGATAACCATTGCAAACAGCCAATCGCGGCCTGGAAATTTCATCCATGCAAAGGCGTAGGCGGCAAAAGCGGCGACAGTAATTGGCAGAATTGTGGCGGGAATCGTGACGACCAAGGTATTGACAAAGGCTTCGCCAAGGCCGTTAGCGCTAATCACATCAGCATAGTTTTTGAACGTCCAAACTGATTCCTCAAATGGATGTTTGAGCGCATTCCACCAGCCTGAATTTTTCACATCGTTTTCGGGGCGAAACGAGCTAACCAACACGCCGACGGTTGGCAACGTCCAGAGGAAGGCAATTGCAATAACTGCAAAGTGAACGAATGAACGTGAGACAAGACGTTGGATACGCATGATTACCCTCGCTGACGGCGGGCATTCCGCACGTTAATAATCATCACTGGCAGCACGGCGATTACCAAAATCATGGTCAAAGCGCTACTGAGGCCATAGTTTTGATTTCGGAAGAACTCGGTAAACATGCGGTTGGCGATAACCTCGGTTTCATAGTTGCCGTTGGTCATCACAAACACAATGTCGAACACCTTCAAAACTGCGATCACCACGGTCGTAACCACGGTCAAAATCGTGGTTTTGAGCGAAGGAATGATAATCCGCCAGAAGATGTCAAGCTCGCCTGCGCCGTCGACGCGGGCTGCATCGATAATATCGGCGGGAATTGCCTTGAGCGCCGCTGAGAGAATCACCAGACAAAAGCCAGTTTGCAGCCAGATCATAATCACGATCAAGGCAATATTATTGACGCTCTTATTGATTAACCACGCAACCGGCTTGAAGTCGAAATTGCCAATAAAGGCATTCAACAAGCCAACACCTGGTGGATTGCTGGCATACATAAAGCGCCAAATCACGCCTGCACCAACAAACGAGATAATCATTGGCAAGAAGATCATCGATTTGGCAACAGCTTCGTAGCGCACTTTATCGAACAGCACGGCCATAATCAGGCCGCCGATGACGCTAAACGAGGTTACGCCAACAATCCAGTAGACATTATTGCGCAACGCAATTTGGATTGTGCGATTGGTAAAGGCAAACTTGAAGTTTTCCAGCCCAACAAAGGTCTCGCTATTTTTATCGAGCACACTGTAGTAGGCCGTCATCACGGTTGGATAGACCAAGTAGATAATCAGCAAAGCTAAGGCTGGGCCAACAAAAATCACTGGGCGAATCCTCTCGCGCAGTGTTTCAGAAGGAATCAGATTGAGCAGCTCGTTACAGAGCCAGTAGGCAATCCAAATGCCAAAGACCCCAACGAGCAAGGCCACCCCAACCACCAACAATCGCGGGGCATCAGCGTCTTTCATAACGCCGAGGCTCCAACGCCCGACCAAGATTGAAATAATTAATGCGAGAGGAACCAGCAACATGCGCACAATCTCGCTGGTGTTGCGCGAGCGTGGCCCAGTGCTAGTTTGTGGTTGTGATGACATGCCACAACTCCTTGCTGAGGAACAGTGCCAAGCAGCACTGCCTGAATACCGAGAACAGAGTCCAGAGAACAAATGAATGTGAGCGATTCCGCTGTTCTCTGTGCTATGTTTTGATCCACGAAGGACACGAAGAGCACGAATGATGATTTTTTAGCCACGAATTACACGAATTACACAAATGATTTAATTTCATCCCTCATACTTCATCCTTTTGAATGTTCTGCTTACTATACAACGAGAGGTAGGCATATGCTACCTACCTCTCGCGGCGTTTCGATGCACTGCATCGTCATCGAGGGAGGCTGACTAGTTTTTTGGCCAGCTTTCTTCGATGGTGGTCAAAACGGTATCGATGTCGGTGTTGTTCACGTAATCGACCATACCTTTCCAGAAGGTACCAACGCCAACTTCAGCTGGCATCAAGTCGGAAGCATCGAAGCGGAATACGGTAGCTTCCTTGATGATTTCAGCTTGGCGGCGGTCGATGTCGTTACCATACCAAGCCAAGTCGACGCTTTGGTTTGGTGAGATAAAGCCACCAGCTTCGACCCAGCCTTTGGCTGATTCTGGGCTAGCCAAGTATTGCAACACAGCGCGAACTTCTGGGCGATCGTTGAACATTGCGAACACGTCGCCGCCACCCAACACAGGCTTGCCTAATGCTGGATCAATTGGTGGCAAATAGAAGAAGTTGCTGTCGGTGCCAGCTTTCTTGCCTTCTGGGAAGAATGATGGAATCCAGCCAGCTTGGCGGTGCAACCAGCAGCCTGGTTTGTCGGCGTTGAACATTGGGGTTTGGGTATCGGCCACGGCGGTGGTCAAGATACCTTCACGGCCACCGGCAACGTATTGTTCGTTGAACCAGATTTTACCCATAATTTCAGCAGCGTTTTTGACGCTTGGGTCGTTGAATGGGATTTCGTGGCTAACCCACTTGTCGTAGGTTTCAGGGCTAGCGGTGCGCAACATGATGTCTTCCATCCAGTCGGTAGCGACCCAGCCGGTCACGTTGCCGTGTTCCAAGCCGATACACCATGGAGTGTTGCCATCAGCAACCATCTTGTCGCTCAAAGCGGTCATTTCATCCCAAGTTTGGGGAATAGTGTAACCTGCTTCTTCGAAGGCTGGAACTGGATACCAGACGATGCTCTTGGTGCTAGCGCGGAAGAACACACCGTAGAGGGTGTTATCAACTGAGCCAAGATCGATCCATGATTGGATGTAATCTTTTTGCAAATCTTCTGGTTTGATGAAGCTTGAGATGTCGACCAACTTGTTCTTGCGAGCCAAGGTTGCCATCAAGCCTGGTTGTGAGAAACCAGCGATGTCAGGGGCGTTACCGCCTTCGGCGCGAACAGGAATCAAGGTTTCGAAATCTTTCGAGCCTTCGTATTGAACATCGATGCCGGTGCGGGCTTCGAAGGCAGCCAAGGTTTGGTTGAAGGCTGCGTCTTCTGCTTCAACCCACAAACCGAAGATGCTGACTTTGGTGCCCTTGAATTCGCCAGCTTCGGCGCGAACTAATTCAGCATAGTTTGGGTTGACAGCTGGAACGCTGCCAGTGCTATCTGTAGTTTTGGTTGCGGCTGGGGCTTCGGTTCCGGTGATTGCTTCGGTTGCAACAACTTCGGTTGCTGCTGGGACTTCAGTTGCAGCGGCGGTTTCGGTTGTGGCCGTTGCTGCAGGAGCAGTGGTTGGTGCGGTCGTAGGTGTTGTGCTACCACCACATGCGGCGATCAGCATGCTGATCAGCAGTAACAACAGGAAACTGCGATGTTTCATCTAGACTGTTCCTCACTAATGCGGGGAATGATTGAGGTATGCGTGACTTCATACCCTGTGGCGTTTCCCCAAATCCAACCTAACAATGTGGGCCTGGTATGGTTTGCCATAAGATGTTAGGTTCATCTCGTGGCGGAGCTTAAGCCAATTGCGCGTGCGCGACCCGCGCCAACGCTTGGCTATCGAGCAAGGCGATTCCGCCCCATGCACCAGCAGCAAAATCACGATCTACGAGCTTGACCCGCCCTGCAGGAAGCAACGATGCTGCTAGCGAACTTTGCTGACGTAAGCCATCGAGTGCTTGTTCGATTGGGCTGAAGAAGGCTGAGCCTGCGCGGCTAACACCGCCCCCCAGCACAATATGATCGCAATCGTAGGCAAGCACCATTGTATAGAGTGCTTGGGCAAGTTGGTCGCCAACCATGTGGGCAACTGACGCAGCTAATTCATCGCCAGCCTCGGCAGCGGCGTATACTGCTGACGTGGTGACGGAATCAAGCTGATGAAGTTGGCTATGCGGGAATGATGAGAGCAGAGATTGCGCATAGTTGGCAATTGCTGGGCCTGCAACAACGGCTTCAAGACAGCCATAATTGCCACAGCGACAGCGAATTGTTGATGAACCAAAGCGTGCATGGCCGATTTCGCCCGCCATCCCGTGACTACCACGGTAGACAGCTCCATCAAGAATCATGCCAGCGGCTATGCCCGTGCCTATACTAACATATAAAATCGAATCGATCGAACCTGCCAGCCAATAGCGTTGAATGCCAAGCGCTGCGGCCCGAACGTCGTTTTCAATCACGCAAGCCGTGCCAAAAGTGGCGTTGATGAAGCCACGCAGATCAACTGATTGCCAGCCAAGATTGACGGCATGCCGCACAATCCCGCTCTGCGTATCGACTTGGCCTGGAATGCCAATCCCAATTCCTGCAAGCAGCCGAATCGGCAGATCAGCTTGTTTCAGGGTTTCCCAAATCGTATCGGCAAGAGACTGGAGGGCATGGTCTGGGGTTCGGGTATCGGTGGGGCGTTGGACGCTGGCCCAAACCCGATTATCGTCGTCGACGAGCAGGGTCGCAATTTTTGTGCCCCCTACATCGACTCCTAACCGCCAGCCATTGGCGTTCCGGCGCTGTCGTTGATCCACGCAAACCCCCTATACAAGGAACTAAGTGGCTAAGCTCGTCGGGGGGTGGTTTGCAGAACGTTAATCCCGAACAATGCCTAGCTCATTGGCTAGTAACAGCGCTGCTGCGCCTAAGGTTACGATATCGCTGCCGAGGGTGCTAACGTGCACATCGGTGGCTGCAACCAAGGTTTGCAACGCATGGTGGGCTAGCGAACGACGTAACGGTTGGAGTAAATCATTGCCAAGTTGGGCCAGTGACCCAGCCAAAATCACGAATTGAGTATTGAGCAAACCAACAACATTAGCAATGGCGATGCCAAGGTAGTGGGCTGCTTCGTCAATAATCGCGCGCACAGTCGGCTCGTTGTTGGACAAAGCGGCTTGAATCGCGGCAATCGTCCATGGTTCTGCTTGGGGCAAAGTTGCATCGAGTTTGGTCAGCAACGCACTGGTGCTCGCCACAGTTTCGAGGCAGCCATGATGGCCGCAGCGGCAGAGAATTCCATTTGGTTGCACAACCACGTGACCGATCTCACCAGCTCCCCAAGCGTCGCCACCAACAATCCGACCATTGATAAAAATGCCTGCGCCGATCCCAAGCCCAATGTTGATCACCACCAAATTGGGTGCATTGCGCTGGCTGCCAAACGTGTGTTCAGCAATCGCCGTCACATGACTATCATTGGCCAAATAGACTGGTAGCCCATAGCGCTTGCCCAGCAAATCGCGCAGTGCGAGATTGTGCCAACCAAGGTTAACCGCTTGTTGGACAACCCCAGCAGTGGTGTTAATCACTCCTGGCGCGCCGATGCCAATGCCCAGCACTGGGTTGTGGGTGTTCGCAAGCAATTGATCAATCAGTTGATACAATTGTTCAAGAACATTGCCCCCATTCAGTGCCAAGGTTTGGCGCTGGCGAATTGCCCCGCGTAAGTTGATGATCGTGCCTCGCAGTTCGTGTCCCGCAACATCCAAACCTATTAAGTGGCGACCATCATCCAATACGCTCAGCAATGTCGCTGGCTTTCCACCCCCAGAGGGCGCTAACCCGACTTCTTGCACCAAGCCTTCGTCAAGCAAAATCGCGACGTTACTCGAAACTGTGGTTGGCGTGAGGTTGGTTAAGCGGGCCACATCCACCCGACTAATCGCGCCACCATCGTAGATGGCTTTGAAGACAAGTCGGTAGTTGTGAAGCTTGCTTTGCTCCCGACTGGCTTTCTTGGGCAGTCCCTGCATAACTTATTCCAATGAATTTACTAAGTGAGAGTATCCCACAAGCGGCTCAATTTGTCAAGCGCAGCTTTGCGTGGCGCAAAAGGCTGAGCCTTGGGCAGCAAGAATAGTCTGATTTTGGCAGCGTGGAGTGCTTCATAAAATACCAATATGCGACTATTCCTGAATCCAATGCTATTTTATCCGATAAATGAAGGCTAGGTGTCAGGCAGAAAGGCAAAAGGCAGAAGGCAGAAGTCAAAAAATGAGGCTATGGGCTGGTGGCTATCGGCTATGGGAACAGCAATTAAGAAAATCTGTGCAATCTGTGGATCAAAAGCTTTCGCGCTTTGGAATTTAACCCAGCGGCGCAGAGCCACGAAATTATGAAGGATGAAGGATGAGGGATGAAGGCAAAAGTCAAAAGTCAAAAAATGAGGCTATCGGCTGGTGGCTATGGGCTATAAGAATAATAATCAAATATATCTGGGCAATCTGTGGCTAAATTAACCTTCGTGCTCTTCGCGTCCTTCGTGGTTCCCAACCTTCGTGGTCTTCGTGCCCTTCGTGGATCAAAAAAGGGATCGATAACAAACTTGTTACCGATCCCCAACAACCAGCCCTCAATCCCCAGCTACTACTTCACAACATACGGCATATAGACCTTATATTGGCTAACTGGCGCACTAGTTGCGGTTGAAACTAAGCTAATGCTATTGCTTGCACCACTATCAGCGCTTGAGGTTGCAGTTACGGTTACGCTATCGGTCGTGTTAGCAACCGCATTGGCTGGAATCGTCACCACAACTTGGACGCTCGTGCTCGCGCCTGCGGCCAAGCTGACGCTGGTTTGACTCAAGTTGGTTGGCCATGCATTGCCGCTCACGCTCAGGTTGAAGCTATCGCTCACATTGCCGGTGTTGGTAATGTTCACCGTATAGGTCAGCGTCGAGCCAGCAACTCCACTCTGAGCAGTTTGAGGAGTCTGCACTGCCACATCATGCACAGTTGAATTTCCAATCGTAAACACAACTGGCACCGTTTGATCGCCATTCACCGTGTTGGCTCCTGCGTTGACCCGCAAGCGCGCACGATAGGTACCATTAGCAATTCCATTGCTGTTGGCGGTTACTTGCACGTTTGCTGAGCCACGCGCTGCCACATCAACCGAGGTTGGATTCCAGCTCAGCCACGAGGCGCTGCCAGCATAGGCAACAAATTGAATTGCCAAATTGCTATGCAAACGGCCAGTGCTGTTGTAGACCCATTGGAAGCCAGAAGCTCCAGTGCTATCTTCGATGCCCACGCTGACGCTATTTTGGGTATCAACCGTTTGATATTGCAAGGTAATATCGCCACTGTTCAGATCCAGCACAAATTGGAAATCTTCAGGGCTGAAGCTGCCGCCGCTAGCCCAGTGGGGTACACCACTAAATTCAACAATAAATTGATCGTTAGCGCTATCAGCATAGGTAAAGATCCCATCCACGCCACTGGTCAAATCGCTGGGATCAAGGTCATCCCACAAAGCGGCAATCACATTATTTGGCGCTGTGGTGCCAGGTACCACGCCGTTGGTCGACGTGCCCGAGGCACTACAGGTCGTGGCATTGGTTGGGCTGATAAAGCCGTTACTATTCACAATCAACTTGCTATAGCCGCTGCCATAGTACATGAAACTGCGTGGCAAGTTCACAATCACACAGGCATCATCGCCCAAATTGAGCCGCGTGCCAGTGCTGCTGATGTCGTTCCAGTTATAGCTTGGGCCACCAACATCGTCGCTGCTCTTAACTTCGTAACCCATTGGAGCCAGCGTGATATTTGCATTAAAACTAGTGCCACCAGCATTGCCAATCACTAAAGTTCGCTCTTGGCTACCATCGCTTACGTTGAAATTCAAGGCGTTGGGCGTGGTCGTCAAAGCCGCCAATTGCGCAAGCACCAGATCTTGATTGGTAAAGCTGTTGCTGCTAACCGTTATGGTGTAGCTTGCTGGCGTTAAGCCCGTGCCGCTTACTTTGACACTATAGCTGCCAACTGGCAGTTCCAAGCGATAGCTGCCATCGCTGGCGCTGGTGGTGGTGCTAGTAAACGTGCCAGTCGTTGCCACGATCGTGGCATTGGCAATTGGCTGATTGTTATCGCTCGCGCGCACAACCCCGGTTAAGCCTTGCGGCGCAACATCGAGCCATTGAGCGCTAACCGGTCCCCAGTTGCCAGCAGTATCGCGGCCCCGGAAGTAGACCAAGTGACGGCCATTGCTCAACGTTTGGGGAATCGTCGCATTCACTGCTTCTTGAAGACCATTGAAACTTCCATCAGTGGCGTTTAGGCTAATCGCAGTTGCGCCAGCCCGCCATGGTGGAGTATCAACATAGGCTTCAGCAGCAGCAATCGTTTGAGCGCCGTTGTTAGCATCGTTGATTGTTGCCGACAATTTGTAGCCATTACTCGCCGATTGGGTGGTGACGTTCAAGGCATCAGGGCCACGTTGCAACAAATAAGGCGAACGAGCTACTTTCGAGGCATACAAGAACGCTGGCAAGTTGCGGCCCCAGAAGTTGCCTTGGGGTTGGCCATCCAAACAGGTAAAGTTCGGGAAGAAACCACTACATGAGCCAGAGCCTGGCCCAACTTCAAAGGTGTACGAGGCAATCCCCAATTCGCCATAGGCCCAATCATCGGTCGTGCCGCTGGTTGGATACAGCTCGTCGGACTTTTGCGGCGTATAGCCATTGTAGCTGGCAAATTTCTTACCCAAACCACGCAAATCGGCATCGTTTGGCGCAAGTTGGGCTGAGTGACCATAGGGCCACAAGACCAAATCGCTATACGAGTGAATGGAGATATAGACCCCTGCCGTATCGTCTGGCGCAGGATCAGTATCTGCTGGGCCACGGCGATCAGCAAACACCCCGCGAATCCATTGTTGCAAGGTAGCAACTTCTGGCTCAGAAGCGGCTGAAAGCCCAGGCCAAGTCTCGCCACAACGCGGTCCATTTGGGCTATCGACTTCGCCCCAATGGAATGATGAGTTGCGGTTGAGGTCGATCCCAATTTGCACCCCACTACAGTTTGGGGTATCAACGGTATTACGATTTTTGCGTTGGGTAAACGATGAGCCTTGCTCGGCAATCTTGCGTCCATCGGGGTTGACGAAGGGCACAATCACAATCGTGTGCTCATCAAGCAACCAATGCACATCAGGATCGGTTGCATAGCGTGAGAGCAAATACTCAGTGTAGCGCAAGGTCAATTCAGCGGTTGACATTTCGCGCGCGTGAATTGCCGACATCAAGAAGAAGGTTGGTTTTGGCCCAGGAATCAACGAATTGGTGATCGTAATCCCACGCAAATCGTAGCCTGCTGGCCCACCAGCGGTCACTTTATCCCACGAAGCGCCATAGGTAAACAACCCAGTCAGGTTGGGATACGTTGCATGCCATTGTTCAAGCAAAGCATAGCCTTCTTCGACCGTACGAAAGCCACCTTGAACTGGCAAGATTGAAGGCATTTGCAGCAAGTCGGTTTGTTCTTGATCAATTGCTGCGGTAAAGCCATCTTGCTGCAATTTAGCCAATTCGCTTGGCGTAATTAGCGCAAACAGATCGTCTTTATCGCGCATTTCCAATAAATCAAGGCCACGTGCGCTTAGGGCCAATGATTCACTTCGATCTTTGGCCTGAATTCGTGCCACAACCCGTTGTTCTTCGACAACTGGCTGGGCTTCGGTGCGTTTTGGCAGCGAAACCACCACCAAACTACTCCAAACCCCAATCAGCGCCACGATTGTTCCAATTAACGACCAACGATGCCTCAGACGGTCCATACAAACGACCTCCACACAGTGCGAGCCTAGCGCCGTGCCAGAATCTCCTTCGATTGTTACGCTAGGGAAGTTCTTGGGGAAAAACGACTCTTCGTTAAGTGTCTATTTTATCATTTTTAAGTATTTATAATGCAGCCTTGGCGATATGCGATTAAGTGATGTATTCCCTCACCCCAACCCCTCTCCCATCCTCTGGGCGAGGGGCTTTAACGCCGTGGTTCGTGCAAAAATCCTTGGTAAAAACGGCTGCTCCCCCTCACCCACGAAAACGTAGGCGAGGGGGCTGGGGGTGAGGGAATACTTAACCACCACGCTTTTTTAAAAACCTACCCTTAGGAAATCTAATGCTAGGCCGAAGCCCCAGTGTAATGGCGCAAACCAAAGCGCCAAAATAGGCGTGAAACGATCAATAAAAAAACCGTCAGGCCCAGTGCAAACAATAAATTTTGGCCGTTTAACTGGCGCGCCAAGGTTTCAGCAGGCAGCGTTACCGCAAAGGCGATTGGCAGCACAAAGGTCAAGGTATGTTTCAGCCAGCCAGGATAAATGCTCACCGGCCAACGGCCTGCCTGATACAGGCTATCAAAAATTTCCAAAAAGTTGTCGGCGCGAATAATCCAAAATGCGCCAACGCTGAGCATCAACCAAACGCTATAAATCATTAGGCCACCAAGTAGCACCGCCGCCGCAAACGAAAGTGCGCTCAGCCAGCCCAAACTGGTGCTTAATTGGCTAATTGCATAGCCCAAAACCACGCTGCCAAGCACCAAATCGATCAATTGCCAAATTCGAAATTCACGCACACTGATAATTGCTTGGGCATCGGCAGGCTTGGTCAGGGCAAAATCCAAGGTACCTTCTTGAATATCTTCAATCAAGCGGTTCATATTTGGCTGAATGATGGTTTTGATCAGACCGCCAACGATGATATGCACGCCCATTACTGCCAACAGTTCTGGTTGCGTCCAGCCAGCCAAATTTTGGGTATAGCTAAACACCAAGCTCATAGCAACCAAGCCCGTGCCCAAAGCCAAGGCCGATTGAAACAGCTGCACAAAAAAATTAACTCGATATTGAAATTCGCTGATCACGCTAACCCGCAGAAAGATCCAGAACAATCGTAAATACACCATCTTACGCTCCCACTGCCGAGTAGCGCCGCACCGCATGCGGCCAAACTAAGGCCAAAATCCCGCCCGCAATCAGCATCCAAACTGCTTGCATGGCCAAACCCCACGCCACTTGCGGGCCAGTTAACGTGCCAACCGCCACATCAATTGGAAAGCCAAATGTCCATTGAAAGGGCAGCCATTGCGAAATGTCGCGCACCCAAGCAGGCATAATCGCCAGCGGTACCAAACGCCCAGAAAGCAATAATTCGATCGTAAAATACAGCTCAAACACTGCACTCACTTTAGTAACCCAAAATGTGACCAAACCAAGCGCCCACAAACACAAAAAGCGCGTAACAAAACCGCCCAACAAGGCCAACATAAAGGCCGGAATTTGCCACCAAGCCGTGAAGGTAAACGCGGGCTGGAAAACCCACCACAGCAGGCCAGCGATTGGCAGCCACAGCACAATCGTCACCACTTTGAGGCTCATAAAGTAGCTCATATCAAAATGGATCGGGTGGATTGGCCGCATCAGTTCGTTGGAAAGCCGACCCTTGCGAATTCGATTTTCAAAGGCATATGGCGTGAGCGCAATATTCATCTGGCGCACCAACGTCCAAGTAATGTAGTAGGCCGCAAAGGTGCCAGCGGTATAACCCGCGACGTTGCCGCCTTGCGAGGTTGCAATCGTGCCCCACACCACCAAATAGACAACTGGCTCAACCATCATCGCCAACAGCCAAAACAGATGCGCCACCCGATATTGAAATTGGCTGATAATCGATGTTTTGAGCAAGGTCAGGTATAAATCAAGGTGCTGCTTCATACGACCTGTGCCTCCTGTTGAAACACCTGCTCAATAATCGAATCAATCGCTGGATCTTCAATCGTCAGATCGCTAATTGCAACTTCATTCAACAAACGGGTGGTAATTTGGGCCGTCGCGCTTTTGGGAACCCGCAAATTCACTTGGCCCTTGCTGTTGCTGATAATCTCGCCATATTCGCTCAAATCAAGTTCGGGGTCATTCAAGGTTACGCCGATGGTTTTGTAGGCGGCAAATTTCTCGACCAAGCCAGCCAAGCCGCCATCGTAGAGCAATTGGCCGTGGTGAATCACAATCACCCGTTTACACAACGCTTGGACATCGGCCATATAGTGACTAGTCAGCATCACGCTGGCTTGATAGCGCTGGTTGTAGGCAGCCACAAACTCGCGAATCAAACGCTGAGCCGTCACATCCAAGCCAATCGTCGGCTCATCCAAAAACAACACTTTGGGGCGATGCAACAACGCCGAGATAAATTCGGCCTTCATGCGTTCGCCCAACGACAAGTTGCGCACTGGCTTTTTGACCAAATCGCCCATATTCAGCAAATCGATCAACTCATCGCGCATGCGCCGAAACTCGCCTTCGGGAATTTGGTAGATGGCGCGTTGCAACTCAAATGAATCAAGCGCAGGAATATCCCACATCAACTGATTGCGCTGGCCCATCACAATCGTAATTTGGCGCAGTAGCTCTTTCTCGCGGCGCTGTGGCTCGTAGCCTAGCACATCGATCTGGCCGCTGGTTGGAAACAGCAAGCCTGCCAGCATTTTGAGGGTTGTGGTTTTGCCAGCACCATTTGGCCCCAGAAACCCAACAATCTCGCCAGCTTCGATGCCAAAACTAATCTTTTTGACCGCTTCGACTTCGCGATATTTGCGCTTGAACAAGCTGCCAACTGCCGCTTTCAAGCCCGCCTCACGTTCAGGTACCTGAAACGTTTTGATCAATGTATCAACCTTAATCGTTTGGCCCAAGGCAGTTCATCCTCGCTACAAGAAAAGAGATGGCCTATTTTAGCAGAGATACCTATACACTTTAAAGGTCTTAAGAAGGATGAGGAATAAATTATGAAGGATGAATTATGAAGGATGAAAAGGAAGGTCACAAAGCACACGAATTGCACGAAGCAATGAAACCACGAAGGACACGAAGAGCACGAAGGATGTGTTTTTTGCCACGAATTGCACGAATTACACGAACAATTATCCGATAGCCTATAGCCTCATTTTTGATTTTTGATTTTTGCCTTCTGACTTTTGCCTTCATCCCTTCCTATGTTCTATGTTCTTTGCTCTATGTTCTCGGTTGATTGCCAATTCAGGCGCAACTGAAAACGGCGCAAAACCGCCAAAATCGGCTTGCCAAAGGCCACAATTAACAGCAAATTGAATAGCGCCCGTGCGGCATCCCAGCCCAGCGAAGTCAGCAGATAAAAAGCCCAATAGCGATTCAAGGTTGGCCCAAGCCCCAAGCCTGGCTGCCACGAAATTGCGCTTTCGCCAGTGCTAAATGGCCAAAACGTGAGATTCATCAATGCGCCAAAGAGCAAGCCCCAAAGCCAGCCAAACGCCGCCAACAATGCCACTTCCCACCAACTGCCATCGGCGATGTTCAACCAGCGTTTAAGTGGTTGCAACAAACTGGTCGTTAGGCCCAACCAGCCCATCGCCAACATCTGAAACGGCATCCACGGGCCGATCCCGGCCACCAACAAGGCCGAAACCGCTAAACTGAGGCTGCCCAGCAAAAAGCCAAAACGCCCGCCATAGACATAGCCCGCCAATATCACCAAAAAGAAAAAGCTTGGGCTATCGCCGGGGCCAGCAGGCAAGCGCAATACCGCATTGATCGCCACCAACATGCCTAAAGCTGCCACGACCCGCGAATTCATGGCATGGCTATTAATATCGGTCAAAATAATGCCCAACAGCAGCGGCCCCAACACCAGCATAATGATTGGTGCATCGGCGGCATGATTATCGCCAGCGGCAACTTCGCTCAAGAAAAATGGATAAAAAAAGGCAACCAGCCCAACCAGACTGGTTACCAAGACTAAAATGCGACTGGCAAACGGCGTGGCTCGGCTCATACCAACGGTTCAATCATAGGGTCAGGATAAACAATTGTTTCGTAGCGCGTGCGTAACGTCGTCAGAATTTTCTCTAATTCTGCTGGCAGCGGCACTTCCCACGAGCGCCATTCGCCATTGCTGGGCAAGCGAAAACCCAAATGATAAGCATGCAAAAAATGGCGTTCGATGCCAAAGGTTTCTTTAGGCTTGCGATGACCATACAAGGCATCATTCAAAATTGGCCGATTGCGATAGGAAAAATGCACCCGAATTTGATGGGTTCGGCCTGTTTCCAAGGTCGCGCGCACCAACGAATACGGCCCAAGCACCTCAAGCACTTGATAATGGGTTACTGCATAGCGACCTTCAGGCATTACCATCATGCGCAAACGATTATTGGGATTACGCCCAATCGGCGCATCGATCGTGCCTGCTGGCTCACGCCAATGGCCTTCGACCAAAGCTAAATATTTTTTATGCATCCGCCGCGCCATTTGCTGCTCGGTCAGCACCATGCGCGCTTGATCATGCTTGGCGATAACCAATAAGCCCGAGGTATCTTTATCAAGCCGATGCACAATTCCAGGCCGCAAATCGCCGCTCGTGGTCAAATGGGGATAGCGATAGAGCAAGGCGTTGACCAACGTGCCATTGGTATGGCCTGGCGCAGGGTGCACCACCATACCCGCCGCCTTGTTGACCAATAACACATCGTCATCTTCATACACAACATCGAGCGGCAAATCTTCGGCCACAATATCGGTTGGCTTGGCCAAGGGCAAATAAATTTCAATCTGATCGCCCATTTGAACTGGCAAACTGGCCTTTGCCCCGCGCCCATTGACCCGAATATGCAAATCGGTGATTAATTGTTGCACATACGTCCGCGACAAATCAGGCATGCTAGCAGAAACAAGCCGATCGAGGCGTTGACCTGCTTCTGCTTCGTTCACCTGAATCGTCGTTAAGTTGTCGGTTTGCTCCATCGCTCTAACCTCTCCTGTGCTGGTTAACTATTGGCAGCCTCAATTGAAAGTGCTGCATAGGGCAAGACCTCTAGGCGTTCAATCGCAATCGGCTTGCCAGTTTTGAGGCAAATGCCATACGTGCCATGCTCGATTCGATCAAGCGCTGCTTCGACTTCGCCAATCAAACGCTGACGATCTTCAATCAAGGCAAAATTCTTTTCGCGCTCAAAAATATCCGAGGCATCATCGGCAATATGGTTACTGACCCCAAACTCGGCATCTTGATTCAATTCGTCGGTCGCTTCTTCCAAACGCTTGATTTCTTCGTTCAAATGTTTATGTATATCGTGCAAGCGCTCTTTGAAATAGCCTAACTGGGTTTTTGATAAAGTCATCGGTTAACTCCCACACAAATTTTTAAGCCAGGATTATAGCACGCCCATGGGCAAGACTCTAGCCATGAACCTCGATTTTTGCCAAATCATGCACAGATCTAATGCTTTTGGGATGTATGGGGATTAATTGAGCGCTATTGTACCCGATATTTAGCTAGCTAGATTTAGTGGCTACCCCATTCAACAAACCAATAGACTTGCATCGGGGTTAAAGCGCGTTCCTCGCCGGTTGCCAAGGTGTATTCCATCAAGCCATCGTAGCCGTGGATATACAGAAATTGCTTGCCATCGGGATTCCAGCTGATCCGCCCATCATCAATATTTTGGGCTAGCGGCTTCATGGCTCCATCACTAACTGTAATCTGCCATAAAGAAACTGGCTCGCCGTGAGCGCTTGCCACTTCTACGCCCAGCAAGCGTTCCCACCACGCCAATTCTGGCTTCTCGCCGCCGCCAATCGCGCCTGGCCCGCCATTGACCGTCACCACAACCATGCTGCCATCTGGCGACCATCGTGGGGCAATGATCGCTTTAAACGGTGGATCAGGCTGGCCCAGCGGTTGCGGATTGCTGCCATCAAGCTTGGCAATCATCAACGAAGGAAAGCCAATGTCAACGTTTGGTTGCACATACACCAGCTGTTTGCCATCGGGCGAGACCGCAGGCGTAGTGCTGCCATCGATGATAACCGTTGCTTGGTTGCTGCCTAATCCATAGCGCACAATTGCTGCTTCTTCGCGCAGAAACTGATTTTTATCATTCAGGAAGGTGCGACGGCGGGTCACATAGAGCGATTGATCATCGCCAGCCCAGCTTGGTTCGCTCAGCGCATCGCCGAATTCGCCATAGGCCAAAAGCCGACCCTTGCCAGTGGCCGCATCAAGGCCGCAAATAATGCCCGATTGCAACCAAGGAATTGCCAAATCAATTGGTGGCAACATCAACGAATAGGCCAACGTTTTACGATCATGCGACCAAGCGGCATCGCGAATAAGCGTGCGCTCTTTCGCCGTGGTCAGCTGGCTCATGTCGCTGCCATCGCGATTGAGTGTCCAAATATTGCCTTCGAGGCCAACAATAACTGGCTTGGTAATTGGCGCAGTATCAATACAATAGCCTGCGAGATCCGCCGTATCGATGCTAGCTGGGGCTTGCGCTGCAGGTGTGACGCTGTTCGATGCTGCGCCACAGCCAACCAAACTGATCAGCAAGCCAATGCTTAAAAGCTGTTTCTTCATAGATGATGCCATTATATTAAAACAATACCGCTGAGTGACAAACACTCAGCGGTATTGTAACGCGTTTTAGCAAAAGCTTTATTTACCAACAACTGGCAGATAGAGTTTGTTGTTGACCACAGTCACGACGAAGGTTTGCTCGAAGCTATCTTCGCCATCATCAACCGTTACGGTGATGGTGGTTGTGCCAGTTTGGCCTGCGGCTGGAGTCAAGGTCAATGTCCGTTCAGCGCCAGTGCCCTCAATTGTGATATTGGCATTTGGCACCAAAGCCGTGTTTGATGATTCAGCAGTAACCGTCAGGTTATTGACGCTATCATCAACATCGGTCAAGGTAAACAAAATTGGGCCAAGCGTTGAATTGATGGTAATCGTTTCATCAACGAAGCTTGAAAGCTCAGGCGCATCGTTGACCGCGTTGACCGTCAATTGCACTGTGCGCGTTACCGTGCTCAAGCCATCGCCAATCGTGAAGGTCAGGCTGGTGTTGCCCGAAGCATTCAATGCTGGCGCAATGGTAAAGGTACGGGTGTAGGCATCAGTGCCAGCAGTCACCACAATATCGCCATCGGCAACCAAATCTTGGTCGCCAGAAACGGCAGTAATCGTAATATCGCGAGCTGCGGTATCGTTGTCGATCGCCCCAACCTGAACCGTGACTGGGGTATCTTCATCGGTGGTTACGCTGGTTACGTTGCCGGTAGCGTTTGGTTTGTCGTTGACCACAACCACAAAGGTATCGCTAGCTGAGCCTTGGCCAGTGACCCGCACCTGAATCGTTGCCGTGCCATAGCGGCCAGCAGCAGGCGTAACCGTGATGTTGCGCGTCGTGCCCGTGCCAGTAATCGAAATATTGGCATTTGGCACTAAAGTGACGTTCGATGAGGTTGCAGCCAACGTGACCGTCGTCGTATTGGGGTTGGTGACAAAGCGTGGGTCGACAATTTGGAAACTCATCGGCCCAGTCGTGCCATTCTCGACCACAATGACATCAGCAATATCGTCGATTTGGGTTACGTCAAGCAAGCGATCTTCAATGGTTGGCATAATTGGCTGATGCTCATCGATGTATTCCAACACCACATCGGCCATAACCGCTAAGGTCGTGCCTTTACCATCGTTCAGCATGGTATAGCCGTCGCCACCAGCGTTGGTAAAATCGTTGGTTGCCAAGGTGTAAATCGAGGTCGTGTTTGAAAGCACCTGCGTGCCATCATTCAAGGTAATCGATTGGACTTGTTGGCCAATCGCCTTCGATGAATCAAAGGTTACTTTGAAGCCCGAAACTTGGGGGAAGCGACCATTTGCGCCAGGCAAAGCGCCCAAGCCAAATTCCATCACTTGCCACAATTGGCCACCAGTTACGGTGCGGGTTACAACGGTATTGCCAAATGGCAGCACGGCGTAAATATCACCCAACACCAAATCGTAGCTTGGGCCAGCTGGATAGCCAACGCTCGCGCGGCGCAAGTTGCGGTTCATTGGGGTATACGATGATGGCAAGGTATCGCGCAAGCCACCGCCATTGGTAAAGGCGATTTGGGTGCCATATTTCTCGCGCATTGCATCGGTGACTAAATTGCCCAATGGCACTTCGGCTACCCGTTCGACGTTGTTGCCACGGGTGTAGAAGCCATGGCTCAAACCAATTGGCGTATCAAATTGTTGGGCCAATTGCGCACGATAAGGCACCAACATCGCTTCGATTGCCGCATCTTTGGGCACATTCGCGGTTGGCGTTACAAAGGTAGCGCTCTTGTTGGTTACCGTTTCGGTGGTGGTATCGTAGGTCAAATTAACCTTCAGATACTGCAAACCTTTGCTCTTATTTTCGGTAACCAAGGCACCGTTGATCGTATTTTGGAAGTTTAAGTCGGTGTGATCGCCTAAGATCAAGTCGAAGCCAGTCACGCCGTTAGCAAAATCGATCAATGGCCCTTGATTTGGGGCGGTAATCCCTTTGTGGGTAATCACCACAAATACATCAGCACCAGCTGCCTCGGCTTGAGCCTTGGCATTCATCGCCGCATCAATCGAATCGGTAATTTGAATTGGCCCAAAATTGCCTGGCTTCACCAAGCTTGGGGCTTCTTCGTTTACCAAACCAATGACCGCAACTTGCACACCTTGGAATTCGAAAATTTTGTAGGGTGCTACGCCCGTCAACACGCCAGTGGTGTTGATCAAGTTGGCGGCTACATACTGGAAGGGAATCCCGTTGTTGTAGCTTGAGCCAGGGGTTAATGGCGCGGTTGGCGAGCCAGCCAATTCGATCATCTGTTGCAAGTGGCCAACGCCACGGTCGAAGTTATGGTTGCCAAAGGTATTCACCTGAATACCCATCATGCGTTGGGCCAACACTGCTGGCACTTCGTCAAACATCCCCGAAAGTGGCGGCGTAGCGCCAAAATCATCACCAGCGGTCAAGGTAATGGTGTTGGGGTTCGCAGTGCGATCAGCATTCCAATAGGTTGCAATTGTGGAAGCGCCCCCAGCCGCTGGCGTACCACTTGGGTCGAGTTGCCCGTGCCAGTCGGAAACATTCAAGAGTTGAATGTCGACGACTGCAATCGGCGCGGCACTGGTCAAGGTTGAGCTAAGCGGAACAAGCGCACTCAAGATGGCGCAGAGAGCAACAAGGACAAGCAGTTTTCGTTTCGTCATAGGCCATGAGATGACAGAGGTTTGGCACCTTTGCCATCGTTCCCCCTTTCGTGGAGCGACAATGATCTAAATATGAGCGTTTTGGCTGATCTGACTCAGTATATTGTACTCGATCTTAATAGCAGAGCAACTGTTAGAAAACTTTAATTAGAGGTTAAATTTGGGTTATCTTGACTAATAAAAGCTAAATATTTGATGAGAAACGCCATATGCTCTAGGAGCGCTTTCAAAATCAATTATGAGAAAAATTTGCTCTGAACTAGGCCTAATCGTAGCTATTTTTTAATCTTTCTGGCCCCGAATTATGTTGACGAGATCTGCAAGCCTTGGTATCCTCCCTCGCCGATACACCATGCATTGTGTATTGCATCCTTGTCTCGATGGTGGCTCCATGTTGAGCCTGTTTTCTGGAGGTTCCATGGTGAAGCGGACACTGCGCTCGGTTTTGTTTGGGTTTATCGGGGTCGCGGTGTTACTGGGGTTTGCCCAATCGGCACAGGCCGAAGGCAAGCCAACGTTCTATCTACCAACACCACCTGGTCAAACATGGGAAGTTATCCAAGGCTATAACTGCGGAACACACGATAGTTGGGGTCGGCTCTCGTTCGATTTGGTCAATACCGAAGGCGATACCTACGGAGCACCCATCTATGCAGCCGCAGATGGCACAATCTTTTTCTGGACAGGCCGCTCTGGCTCGCTGATTCTCTCACACGGCGATGGCTACTACACAATGTACTCCCACTTGTCATCGTGGATCGAAGCGCCAACTGGTACTTCGGTCAAACGCGGTCAGTATATTGGTAATGCAGGTGCGACCAATCCCTCACCCACAGTTCCCCATTTACACTTTACCGTATTCCGTGGCGATGGTCCATACGCCTACAATCGCCAACCGGTCGCTTTAGCCTTTGCTGAAGGCTATAACTTCCCGGATAATGGTGGCTGTAATCAATATGCTGGGAGCTTATTAACCGCCAATGGCGAGGCCGATACGATCGCTCCAACTTTAGAGTGGTCTGGCCCAGCCGAACGCACATGGGTTAATAGCGGGCGGCTCGATTGGAACTTGAGCGATAATCAAAGCATCCAAGGCTTTAGCCAAAACTGGGATGCACCAGCAGCCAGCGATAAGCCGCAATTCGCCGCCGAAACAGGCTACCTTGATCTGATCGCAGGTCAACATATCGCCAATGTTACGGCGTGGGATGCAGCCGGCAATACTGCAAGCTTCCAGCGCGAAATTTGGTTTGATCCAACCGCGCCCAGCCTGCCAACCACCACTGTTACCGAGAGTCTCACCCTCAACGGCAGTCAAAGCAGTTTGGTGCTCAATTGGCAAGCTGCCAGCGATGCAGATTCGGGCCTGCGCGGCTACCAACTCTACTTCGGTACTGATCCGCAAGGCACGAGCGAATGGTTTGTCGCCGAACAACAAGTTGATGTTGGCTTGCGCGAACCAGGCCTCTACTACTTCCGCATTCGCAGCGAAGATAATGCCCATAATTTCAGCGAATGGACGACGCTGCAAACCGTGCAGATTAATTAAAGCTCCAACTATTCCACCCAATTTATAGCGTATAGCCGCGCAGTTGAAAGTGCGTTGGGCTATACGCTATTTTTCACCCCACATCTAACCCAGCCCACCGATTTTGCTGAACGCGATTTTGTTGCTCTTAATGTTCAAGCAACAGCCTTGGGAACGCAGTATCAATTTTGGGCATGGGTTGAAACCAGCGGCGTGCATTATTTTGCAATCACCGTGGCAGCTGATGGCACACTTACAACTGAATCAAGTTTTAGCCGTTAAATCCCCCCAAAGGTGTTGAAAGTAAGAATTGAGTGTCATTGCACAGCCAATCAATGACCTTTATACTCACGTTACTAGCCTTTGGGAGGATCGCTGATATGGTGTTCTTTGGGATCATCTTGCTGATCGCTGCTGTCATCTGCTTCTTCTTCGCTCGCAGTCAATCCAACAAACTGGCCGATCTGAATGCCACCGACACCTACACCACCACAATGCTGCATGACCTGCATAAAAAGGTTGTTGCAACGCTCGGGGCTGAAGCACTTGCCGAACCCTGCGAAATCGAAGGAACCGTCAGTTGCGATAATCCATTGGTCGCCCCGATTTCTGGCAAAACCTGTATTGCCTATCGGTTTTCATTAACCCGCGAATATAGCGAGGTTGTGCACGATACCGATAGCGAAGGCCGCAAACGAACTCGCACCCAAACTGGCAGCGAAACCATCAAAACCGAGGAAGAATGCGCCTATTTCTGGATCAATGATAATTTTGGCAAGGCCTGGGTTGACCCAACTGATGCTGAAATTGAGTATGTAGCAGGTCAAAATATTTTGCTGCCTTCGCCAGATAAAGCTTCGATTCTGCAATTTGGTGATTTTGAATTTTCTGCTCCAGCCTCAAATAATGGCGCTCGCCGCACGACCGGCTATCGTGCGCAAGAAGAACTGTTTACCGATGATGGACGAGCGTATATTCTTGGCTGTGTGGTTGATGACGAAGGTGAACCAACCATCGCGTACCGCGATAAAAAGCTCAAACGTATGCTTGTTAGCCGCCAAACTGAACGTGAATTAGCCAAAAGCGCCGCCGGATGGTCACGTAACTTGTATTATGGCGCTGCTGGCACAGCCATCGCTGGCATCATTTTCACCGTAATGGGTTTACTTTAAGCTGCCATAGACCCGTAAAATTGGATCGATCGCGCTGAGGTGGCTCAAAGCCCATGCCAAACAGACTGCTTGAACTGCCTCAGCCAGCCAACGACTACCTCGCGGCCAGCGCCACGCCTGCCCGCGCAACCATTCCAACCAATACGCGCCCAATACCAACAACAATGGCACAATCGGCAAATAAAAGCGATCTTTATTCCAAGTCAGGGCAATAATGGGAATGTAGCACAAGCTCAGCCACGCCAACAAACTCAAACGGGCATCAGCGCGTTTCAGCAATGCCAAGCCCAGCCCCAACAGCATCAATAACCCAAAGGGCCAGATAAAAATCGTGTGCAAGGTGAAGCTGAAAAATTGGCTTAAATTCGCTTGCCAATGGCCAAACAACCCATAAGGATCAAAGGCCACAATATCATAAAGCCCGGTTTCGCTGGCGGTCGTTGCAATCGCCTCGGGGCTAGCAGCAGCCACCACCGGATCAACCCGATTGTAGGCGGCTTGCCAGATATTTTCATATTGTTGCGAAAAGAAGGGTCGCCCTGTATCACGAATATCAAGCACCCACTGCGGCGCAGAGCCAAGCACAAATCCCGCTACCAGCAAGGTAGGCGCAAACAAACGCCCCAAACGCTGCGGCCAACGCGGCGGCGCGGGCAGCGCTTGCAGCCACAACCAAGGCAACACCAACACCATCATCACAATCGATTGAAAACGGAATAAATAGGCTACGCCCAAAAGCAAACCAGCGAGCACAACCCGGCGTTTGCTTAGCGCTGGCTGCCAGAGCAATACCAGCAAAGCCGCCAAAAAAGCTGGCAATTGCACACTATCGCTGCTTGCAACCACCCCAAATGCCAGCAACAGCGGAGTTGCCAAAGCCAAAACCAAGCCTAGCAACGCACCCCGCAAGGCCAAAATGCGGTAGGCAATCAACGCCGTCAGGATCAAGGTTATAAGGATGCTGATAAAACCCGCCGTCTGGCCAATCGCCAACTGATCGCCATCCCAGAGCAGGCCAAGCCATAAAATCAGTGGAAAGCCAAGCGGATAAAAGGGATGCGCACGAAAGACCGAGGCCGCTGAGCTGCCATGATTCGAGTGCCAGCCAAAATCAGGCCCTTGCACCAGCCACCACTTGCGCGAAAGCAGCATCACAATTGCTGCAATCCCAATTAAACCAAGCACTGGCAGCGCTTGCCGCCAGCCTTGCCAAGGCCAATGCAACAGGGCCAACGCTGCCAACGGCAAAATAAGCAAACTTGGCGCAAAGCGAATTGGCCACCAAACCGCCTGATCATTGGCCAACCAAGTCAAGCCGCCGAATAGTAAGCTCGCTCCAATTGCTGCCGCCGCCAACCACAGCCAAGCCTTGCGCTGTTGCGGCCTGATCAAAGCGGTTAAACTCACCACCAAAGCCGTAATCCAAGCAAATGGCAACAGCGAGACGCGGCCCGCTGGCGACCAACTGAGATTTTGCAAAACCACGCCCAAAGCTCGTTGATCGCTGCCTTCAAGGATTTGTAACTCGCTGCTGAGGCTCAGTTGCTGATCGCTCGCCCAACGCAGCCAATTCAATGAGGCATCTGGCTGCCAGAAAATTTGATAATAGCGCGGCGCATTGCTAACTGGTAAATTCAGCACTTCATGGCCAGCAGCATTAAGTTGCACCAGCGTTGTGGTTACTGGTGAAACGAGGGTTAAGCCAAGCATATAGCTCGTATGGGTGGCGGGCGTGCCAATAATGCCTTGGCCGTTAGTCCAGCGATAGGCTCCCAACTCTGAACGTTCTTTGGTTTGAAAGCCTTCAACCAGCCATGGCGAATCGGTTTTGCCGCCAATCGTAATTTGGGCTGGTTTGCGTTGTAGCACCCAAACCAAGGTTATGGCTAAACAAAGGGCTAAAATAGCCAGAAAACTGCTAATTTGAATAATTCTACGCTGCACGATTGGCCAATCCTTGTCACCTAAACTAGTTCAGGCCCATCGTAGCATATGCGCCGCAATTCAAGCAATTCAGCTATTGCTTAATCCATTGGCTGCGTAAACGCTGCATAACTTGGGCTTCGTAGCCCAATAATTCACGGGTAATCAAGGCCATGCGGGGCTGCAAATCGTTCAGCGAGCGCATTTGATGCAGCATTTGCTTGCCCAAGCGCTTGCTCACATTGGTATAGATTTGTTCGAACATGCCATAGCTTTCGGGCAGTGAATGCGGCTTGATATTCCAGCCACATTCACACCATGGCAAATAGGCAGCGTTGAGCGCAAGCTGACGCTGGCACTGGGGACATGCTTGTTGCTGCATAACTCTCTCTCATCAATCAGAAATCGACATTGAGCTAGCGCCAGTCTAACGTAGCCGCTAGCAACCACAATCAGACATACGACCGAGATTTAAGCGCCTTGATAGGTGGCAACCTGCTGGCGAAACGAATCGGGAATTGGCACCGAACGCTGGCTTTTGAAATCAAACCAAATCAATTCGGTCGAGCCTTGGGTCACAATTTCGTTGCCGCGCTTGAGGGTATACAGCATGGTAAAGCTTTTCGTGCCAATTCGCGAAACTTCCACGCTGCCCTGCAATTGGTCGCCGAAAAAGACTGGCATGAGGTAGCGCACCGTCGCCTCGCCCAAAATAAACGGCACGTCGGCCAACTCCACCGCACCCAATAATTCAATTGCAAACTGTAACCGCAGGGTTTCAAAATAGGTCAAATAGACAGCATTATTGACATGCCCCAGCCCATCCAAATCGCGAAACCGTACTTCGATTGGATATTCAAATGCCATCGATGCCCTCCAACCAGCCAAATAGGCATAAAATTTGGCCTATTGTAACAAATTTCTCAAAATAGTGGGCTTGTTGATAACCTTGTCTTTCGCAAATCTTTGTGATATTCTGCACATAGCTGTAGCAAGGGCAAGCGCATGGGGCAATTGAACGAGCGAGCAGCGTCACAAGGGGGTTTTAGCATGAGCGACAATCCATTTCTTGACCGATTTCGTGAGCAAAGCCGGACAGCAGGTAAAGTCAAACCAGCAACACCAACGCCCGAAACACCAAGCGAAGCAGAAAAACCCAAACGCGGCCCATCGCTCACTGCTCAACGTGCTGGCTCAATTGCCGAACAGCGCATTCAAGCAGCCATGGAAGATGGCATGTTTGATAATTTGCCCGGCGAAGGCCAGCCAATCGATTTAAACGACGATATGTATATTCCCGCCGAGATGCGCATGGCTTTTCGGGTGATGAAAGGCAATGAGCAAGGCTCGCCATGGGGTTCTGCCCAACACGATTATAATAACCACATGAATCGCTACCAGATTTGGTTGCGCAATAATCGTGAAACATGGGCAACAACCAGCTTCAACGAGCAAGAACGGCTGCGCCAAGAGTTGCATATTTGGGTGCGTGATCTGAATACGATCATTCATCAACTCAATGCCATGGTGCCCAACGACACGTTGCGGGTTGGCCTGGTTGTCTATGAACGTGAGTTGCGGGCCTTAGAAAGCGCCTTATAAGATGTTAAATGGAAAACAGCGCTATGCTTTATTATCAATTGCTGCTGCATGCATCACGATTGGGTTGAAGTTTGGCGCATATCTTTTGACCGGATCAATCGGGCTTTTTTCGGATGCTGCTGAATCAGTTGTTAATTTAATTGCCGCCATGATGGCCTTGTGGATGTTGACCATCGCCATGCGCCCGCCCGATCACGACCATGCCTTCGGCCATACCAAAGCTGAATATTTTGCTAGCGGCTTAGAAGGCATGTTGATTATGCTCGCTGCGGGTAGCATTATCTGGACAGCCTGGCCCCGCGTTTTAAATCCGACCGAGATCACACGGCTCGATCTTGGCTTAGGACTTTCGATCTTGGCCACCGCCATCAATGGTGGCGTTGCGTGGATTATTATGCGGGCTGGCAAACGCCTGCGTTCAATCACCCTGCAAGCTGATGCCCATCACTTATTTACCGACGTATGGACAACGGTTGGCGTAATTGGTGGGATTTTACTAACCAAAATAACTGGCTGGCTCGTACTTGACCCATTGATTGCTATCGCTGTAGCCTTGCATATTATCTGGATTGGCTTTCGAATTCTGCGCGAATCGGGCTACGGCTTGCTTGATAGCGCCCTATCCGACGACGATCAAGCAGTAATTGAAGATATTCTGGCGCGTTATCGCCAACGGGGCTTAGAATTTCATGCGCTGCGCACGCGCGTGGCCGGTCCACGGCGCTTTGTTTCGTTGCATGTGCTTGTACCAGGCTCGTGGAGCGTGCAAAAGGGCCATGATGTTTGTGAAACAATCGAGTTGGCGATTGCCGCAGCGCTGCCTGATAGCCATGCCATCACCCATCTCGAACCCCTCGAAGACCCAGCCGCTTGGGATGATGAAGGCTTAGATCGAGTTAATCACGAGCCGATTAATTGAGCAAGTGAATCCCCTCACCCCCAGCCCCTCTCCCACAAAAACGCGGGCGAGGGGGAGCACCAATTTTCTCCACAAATCATGTCATGCAAAAACCACGGCCTTAAAGCCCCTCTCCCGCTGAGCGGGAGAGGGGCTGGGGTGAGGGCATGCTCCCCCGCTGCATTCCATTTGCAAAAAAAACGAGTCTGTGGTAGTATATCCCCGTTGTCGCGAGGCAAACAAAAACGCGGGCTCGTGGTGTAGCGGCCTAACATGCCACTCTGTCACAGTGGAGATCGGGGGTTCGAATCCCCTCGGGCCCGCCAATTTTTATCTGCCAGCGCAACAACAACCTGATCGGGGCTCGTGGTGTAGCGGCCTAACATGCCACTCTGTCACAGTGGAGATCGGGGGTTCGAATCCCCTCGGGCCCGCCAGACGATACGGACGTAGAACACTCTACGTCCGTATTTTGTTTTAGCACTGCGAGGATGATGTGCTACGAACAAAAATGCGCTTTGTTACGCTATTTTGGCTTGCTGCTGCCTTGATCGCCAGCGCAGCCGTGATTAACGTGTTTTGGCAGCCATTTTCATGGGCGTTGCTTTTGCAAACGATTGTGCATAGCTGTGTGGCTGGATTAATCGCGGTTTATGCTTTGGCAGTGCAACGAACGCCAAATCACCATCATCGCTATCGGCGCAGCCTGCGCGATTTGCTGAGCCTGCGCTTTAGCTGGATGCCATGGCAGTTTGCCCGATTGGCCTATGCCTTAGTTTTGCTTGGCTGCGCAGCAGGGCTTGGGATCGTTCTGCTGATTCTATTGGGCTAAAATCTAGGGCTCAATCTTGATTTAAAAGATTGATGGTTGATGATACAATACAGCTATGCGACGGATACCACTGATTTACCAGATTTTAATTGGCAATAGTGCAATAGTTTGTTTGGGCGCAATCGCTGGCACGGCAATCACGCGCCGCTTGGCAACAACCGAAGGCCTGACCTTGACGGTTGTTTTTTCGTTGATCGGTGTTGTGCTCAGCGTGGCGGTCAATTATGTGGTGTTGCGGGTGGCCTTAGGCCCACTCACCAATCTGCAAATTGCCGCCGAACGGGTTACCGACGGCGATTTGAGTGTGCGCGTGCCCCAAACCAGCGCTGGCGATACCCAAATTGCTCAACTTTCGCAAGCCTTCAATGCAATGCTTGATCAAGTTGAGGACGACACACGGGCAATCGAGCGTTCGCGTGCCTTGACTGAGCGCCTAACTCAGCAAGTTATCAACGCGCAAGAAGAAGAACGGCGACGGATCGCTCGTGAATTGCATGATGATACAGCGCAATCGCTGGCAACCTTGGTGATCTATGCAGAAACCGCCGCCCAAAATCCACAAGCGCAGGCAGTTCGTGAACGGTTGATTGGGTTACGCGATTTGGCAGGAAATACACTCGAAGGCGTGCGCACGATTATTGCCGATTTACGTCCATCGCAACTTGACGACCTTGGCTTGGCTGCCGCCGTGCGCGCCCAAGCAGCCGAACGTCTAGCCCATCGCGGCATTCGGGTTGATGTGCAGGTGCGGGGCGAGGAACGGCGTTTGCCCTCAGCCGTCGAAACTGCACTCTATCGCATGCTCCAAGAAGCATTCAGCAATATTGTAAAACACGCTCAAGCCTCGTATGTTGAGGTCGATATTGACCTCACGAATCCCCAAATTGTACGGGCGAGGGTTGAAGATAATGGCGTTGGCTTCGATCCCAATACAATCAATCCCGAGCGTGATGGCCGTGGGGTCGGCATGTTCGGCATGTATGAGCGGATTAACCTGCTCGGCGGAACGATGGTGATTGATAGTGCTCCAAGCATTGGCACCGAATTGACAATCACCGTTCCCCTAGAGCCAGTTACCCAAGCCAGCGCCGCCTAAAGGATTGTGCTATGGCAATTGCCGAAATAACAATTTTATTGGCCGATGATCACGCCGTGATGCGCGATGGCGTGCGCATGGTTTTGGAAGCTCAGCCCGATTTTCGGGTTGTAGGAACGGCCAACGATGGAACTGAAGCTGTCGATCTGGCCGATGCCTTGCACCCCGATTTGGCGGTCTTGGATATTGCCATGCCTGGCATGAATGGCCTCGCCGCCGCCCGCGAGATTCGCTCGCGCTCGCCAGAAACCAAAGTCATCTTTTTGAGCATGCACGAAGGCGAGGAATATCTCAAGGAAGCGCTGCGGGCTGGCGCAACTGGCTATGTGCTCAAACGCGCCGCCGCCACCGAGCTGGTTTCGGCGATTCGCGCAGTGCAACGTGGCGATTCGTATCTCGACCCCGCCTTGATTGCCAAGCTCAATCAGTTGGGCGATAGCGATACCGTGAAGTTTGCCGATTTGACCGAGCGTGAATTAGAGGTGTTGAAATTGGTTGCCGAAGGCTTGACCAACCGCCAAATTGCTGCCCAATTAGTCATTAGCGTCAAAACCGTGCAAAGCCATCGCACCAATATTATGGAAAAACTCGACCTCCACGATCGCACCGACTTGGTTAAATATGCCATTCGCCGCGGCATGATCGAGCCATAGCCAAGCCTTGAGAAGCGAGAGCCGAAGGCCCACGCAGCAATTTGTTTCGCCCGAAACCTTACCAAACCCGCGACCTAGAAACTCAAACTAACATTCAGGAAAACCATCTTCCGGAAGCGGCTCAAAGCTGATATCGGGTATCACTCCATCGACTCCCTTCAACGGAATAGTTGGTTTATTGATTGTCTTCCGATCTTTTATGATAGCCGCTCGTTCTTTCTCAGTGATAATCTGTTCTGCAACAGCTACTCTGAGGTAGTTGTTAAGCAAACCACCAGATTGGTTATTGCCGAAATTGCCAAGTTTTGTTGCCAAAAAAATCTGACTTTGATGATATGAATACGGTATTCGACAGCCAGATTCTGTCTCAGGGAGAGGGTTTGGGATCATGGTTATCAGGGCAACAACGCGCCCAAATCCTTCGTGCGATGTTCGGATTATCAGCGGCATACTCGTAAACCCATCACCACGCACACGGATTGTGTCCGATACGGGAAAGACCGCCTGCGCACTGCCATCCACCGTCAAAGAAATAGTGACTGATACAGTGGTTGCAGCGTTAAAGGTCGAGTAAAAATCGACAGTTCCATAGGCTAGTCCATCAATTGACGGCGTTGATGATCTAAGATTAATTGCGGCATACACATAATTCATCCGCAATGCTGGCGAAGTGTTAATTACATCTGCCCCATCACTCTCGGAATGAGGTACTAAGTCTGGCGCTAATGAAGTGGCTGGCTGGGTCTGAACGGACAAGCTCCAACTGACGAGCATGAGCAGCAAGCAGCTGGCAACGCTGAACCGTGCAACATTAATCACAGAATCCTCCCATGCATAGAGCTAAAGTCTATGCAAAGAACGAAGGATTCTCATTTTCAGTTCCCAAACAGCATAGATGCTACGCCAAATTAATAAACTATTCTCGGTTAAGCACTCAAACCACCACACTTTTATGTCAATATACCCTTTTGGATTGAAAAATCTCCTACTGAGCAACATTGGCGTTAAGCGGAACCATCACATGGCCTTGAGCAAAACGGCTAATTAATGCGTGGGCTTCTTCTGGCGGCAATGCCTTGGAATACCACCAGCCTTGACCAAAATCACAGCCCATTTCAATCAACATCTGGGCAGTTTTGGCATCTTCCACGCCCTCGGCCACCACGGCACAACCCAATGAACGCGCCATCAAGCTAATCAATTGGGCGATTGAATGATTGCTGGCCCCACCATCAGTGTGAATAAAGGCCCGATCGATCTTCAAAACATCAATTGGCGCATTATGTAACAAATTAAGCGACGCATAGCCAGTGCCAAAATCGTCGATATGCACCTGAACACCCAACTCACGTAGTTCTCGCATTACCTCAACCGCCCGATTGCTTTGCATCATCACGCCTTCGGTAATTTCGGCGCACAAATGGCGCGCAGGCATGCCAGTTTCGGCCAAAATAGTTTGCACTTGTTGAATTAAGTTGGCCTGAAAAAATTGGCGATGAGTAAAATTAACGCTTAATTCCAAGGGCGGATGAAACTGAAACTCGGTTTGCCAAGCCCAAATTTGCTCACACGATTCGCGCAACAGCTTCCAACCAATTTGAGCCAAAATGCCGGTTTCTTCGGCAATCGCAAAAAATGAGGCTGGGCCAATTACGCCTTGGGTTGGGTGATTCCAACGCAACAAAGCCTCAAAGCCCGACAATTCACCAGTCGCCAGCTTGATAATTGGCTGATAGTGCAAGCACAATTCGTTGCGCTCAACTGCACGCCGCAATTCAACCTCAACCTGCAACGTGCGCAAGGCCTCAACATGCATTTCAGCATCAAACACTGCCCGACAACCACGGCCCTGCGATTTTGCCCGATACATTGCGCTATCCACGTCGCGCAGCACTTCGTGATAATGTTTATAATGATCGTCGATCACCACAATCCCAATGCTGGCCGCCGTAAACACTTTATAGCCATCAATATGATATGGCTCGGCAACCACAGTTAATAAACGATCGGTTATGCGCAACACATCGTGCAGATCATGAATTCCATCAAGCAAAATCGTAAATTCATCGCCACCTAAGCGCGCAACTAAATCATGTGAGCGAATACAACGCTCCAAGCGTTGGCCAACTTGAATTAATAATTTATCGCCAACAATATGGCCTAAGCTATCGTTGATAACTTTAAAACGATCAAGATCAATAAACAATACAGCGTGTTGATGTTGCAAATGATAATGATCAAGAATATATTGCAAGCGATTGATAAACACATTCCGATTTGATAAGCCAGTTAGGGCATCATGCATTGCCTGATGGCGAATGTGTTCTTCAGCAGCATCAAGATCGCGCATATCACGCAATACCAACACAATTCCAGCAACACGATCATCTTCTTCGCGAATTTGCGAAATACTCGGCGCAACCATCAATTGTTCTTGATCGTTTACCAGCATTTGACGGGGCAATAAAAGATGGTGATTTGGTTGCTGAATTAAGTATTCCAGATCAAATTGATAGGTCATTTGGCTTTCACGATCAAGCAATTTCACCACATCGCCAATAAATTGCCCAATCAAGACATCATTCGGAACATGCAGTAAATTGCTCGCAGTTGGGTTGGCAAATTTGATCAAGCCCGCAGTATCGGTCGTAATAATTGCATCATCAACACTATTCAAGGTGCTTGAATACAACCGCTCCATCCGCCGCAAGCGCTGATCAACCCGATGGCGATATAAGCCCATTTCGATTGCGCTCAGCAAATCACGATCTTCAAACGGCTTGACCAAGTAGGCATATGGCTCGGTCGCTTTGGCGCGGCCCAAGGTTTCGGAATCGGAATAGGCGGTCAGGTAAATAATTGGCAGGCCATAGACTTTTTGCAGCTGCTCGGCGGTGCTAATGCCATCAAGCTGGCCCTGCAAATGAATATCCATCACCACCAAATCAGGGCATTGTTGGGCAATAAAATCCAGCGCATCTTCGCCGCGGCTAAAACTGCCAATCACATTGTAGCCAGCCGCCCTGAGCGCCTGCTGCATATCCAAGGCTACAATCACTTCATCTTCAACTATCACAATACTTGCTTTACTCATTGCGCAAAATCCTTTATTTATGTGGAATTGTTAACTTAAAGACTGTGCCAGAGGTTGAAAGTTGCTGGATTGTGGCACCCAATTGCCGAATCAGGGCATGTACCAATTCAAGGCCCATGGAATTCGAGGTTTGACGATCGGCTGGCAGCCCAATGCCATCATCGCCAATTTCAAGCTCAACATGCTGCTGATTACTGTTTCCTTTGAGCCAAATTGTGCCGCCTTCTCGCGCAATAAAAGCATGTTTAAAACTGTTCGTCAAGAGTTCATTGATAATTAATCCTATTTGAATGGTTGTATCAGTATTAAGCGTAATTGGTTCAAGCATAACTTGAACCGCAATTGTTGGCCGATTGGTATGCGAACGGCGAAAAAATTGCACCAAGTGTTTTATATATTCAGCCAAATCAATCGAACGCAAATCTGATGAACGATAGAGTTGTTCGTGAACTAAAGCCATAGCATGAATGCGACTTTGGCTTTCCAAAAAGCGATCACGAGTAGCTACATCGGTAATCTGGCGAGCTTGCAAATTAAGTAAACTAGAAACAATTTGCAAATTATTTTTAACCCGATGATGAATTTCTTGCAGCAACACCATTTTTTCTTGTAACGATGCTTGCAATTGTTCACGCTGCAAATAAAGCTCGGTTACATCTTGCAAAGCAGATAAAACTGAAGTTGCATAGCCAGTTTCATCACTTTCAAAGACCGTATCATAGCTCACAATCCAATGCCATTGACCATCACGATGTTTAAACCGAAACCGATTTTGAATAATCGTTCCTGGTTTTGAGTTATAGAGACTTGGCAGATAGGCATCAATTTCAAGTAAATCATCAGGATGAATTAAACTGCGTAAATCCATTTCTTCCATGCCAACCATTTCGTCTACTGCATAACCAAGCATTGATTTCAATGAACGATTGATATAGGTAACTTGATTAATTCGCACATCATACATATAGACAATACATGGAATTGAATTATTAATTTGCTCAACCAAACGCTTACTTTCCTCCAACGATTGTTGCAGCTTACGACTTTCGGTAATATCTTCGAGCACAAAACAAAACCGCTGATCAATTGGCGAGCTTGTAACAACTGGACTCAACGTTGCTTTATACATAATCGTTTGGTCAAACGGATCAATATAATCAAAATGTTCTGGTTGGCCTTTGGTGCGGCTGCGCTGAAAAAATTGAATCCAGCGATCAATATCAATGCGTGGAATCCCCAGCTCACTCATAGTCATTTCACAATAATCAGCTGCTAAGCGCCATTGTTTAATCGTCATGGTATTGGCAGCTAGCAAAACTAAATCAGCTTCAGGCGTAATCTCGACCACACCCATCATAACTGGCGTGCTTTCGTAAAAACTGCGTAATAGCGCTTGGCTTTCGACTAAGGCTTTTTCGGTAGCGCGCCGGCGATCTAATTCACGATTCAGCTGCACATTCGTCGTGGATAAGGCATTGGTTCGTTCTTCAACCTGTTCTTCTAAACGACGCACCATTAACATTAATGCTTGCTCTTGTTCATGCAATTCAGTATATAAACGGGTTTGCTCAAGCGCTTCCACAAAACGAGTGCCAATATCACGCGCAATATCAAGATCTTCTTGCATAAATGGCAAATTGATGTGCGTTCGCAATAAGGTTAATATACCAACTGGATGATCATTCCAAGATAAGCCTACAATCAAAACGCTGTTGAGTTGATAGGCACCAAGCAGCGGCTGAAACTCACTGGCTTCTAAAAGAGCTTGATGTTCGTAAATATTTAATGCGAGAGCTTGATTGGAAATTAGTACTTGATTGCGCAACGAATCAGTTGCTACTTGATCGGCCCACTCCGCTGACATTCGATAAAGCTGGGTTCGATACTCGGCTTGTTGATGATAAAACATTTCTTGCTGAATATGGCTTGTTTCACCCATACTCAAAATTTGCAGCATACAACCATCGCTAAAATGCTCGCATAAATGCTTGCTTAACGCCAAAAGCATGCGATCCAAATTCAAGCCAGTATGCGCCAAAATATGCGACGATTCGCTCATCATATGCATCCGTTGGTAGGCTTGCACCTCGTATTCGCGGGCATAGCGTGCATCGAGGTGCAAACTGAGGTTGGCAATTGCTTGAGCCAGCATGGTGTAAAGTGGATGCTGGCTCGGTGGGCTAGCCTCAGCGACTTCGAGCAGCACAATGCCCCATAAACGGCCATAGGCTTGGAGTGGAATCAGCCATATTGGTGCAGCGCTCGGCGGCAATAGCAAACCAAATTCAGCAGGATTTGCCAAGCAGTGCGGCGTTTGTAAGGCTTGGGCTGTATTAAAATAATGGGTTTCGAGCCAAGCCAAGCGAATTGATTGCGGTACTACTTGGTATAGTTCGTTCTCGCCAATCACGAAGCTCTGGAGTAGGGTTTTGGGATCGGTCGGCAGGAACAAGAGCCATGAGGTGAGGTTGCTCAACCACGGTTTAAAATAGGGCACTAGGCTTTCGCAAGCGAGGCTTTCATTGGCAATCCAGCTCACAAACTGGGTTAATGCACTATTCCAAGCCGTCGCTTGCTGTTCAACGGGCAGCGTTGGTGATGGATCAGGATCAGATTGTTGCAGAAAACCCATACCAGCACCGCCTTTCATGATCAGCCAATTGGGCAAGGCAGATCATAACAAGGCTTCACAGGTTCGTCAGGATGACTAGTGTCTTATTTGCGGGGTAGACATCTGGTCTAGCGAAATTCACTATGGCCTACCCCTCGCCCCGTACAAATGGGATCAAGACGGCATTGACTTCGTTGGGAGCTTCTTGCTGTACCCAATGGCTCACATCAGTTAAATAGCGAATTCGCAGGTCGGTAGCGTAGCGCTCGGTGCCATAGGTTAATTCTTGGCCCAGCGCCCCATCGGCAGTACCCCAAATGAGCAAGGTTGGTGCATGCACCAAATGAGTGCTTAATTGATTTAAATGCTTCATTCCCTGCCGCACATACGCCCGATACCAATTAATCATCGCAGTTAGTGCCCCAGGCTGGCTCCAAGCTTGGTGATAGGCTTGAATATCGTCGGGGCTAAATACGCCAGGCCGTTGCACAGCACTCGTCAAGGCTTTAGTCAAGAACTCAAAATTATTGCGTTTGGCAAACCACTCTGGTAACTCAGGGATTTGAAACATAAAGATGTACCACGAACGCAGCATCTGACGCGGATTCGTCCAAAGATTTTTGATCATCAGCTTAGGATGCGGCAGATTCATCACCACCAAGCGCTCAACATAGCCGTGATAGCGCATGGCAAACGTCCACGCCACCGCCCCGCCCCAATCGTGGCCAACAATTGTCGCCCGCTCAAAGCCCAAATGCTCGATTAATCCGCGCACATCATCAACTAAAAGATCGATTGTGTAGTGCTGCCATAACGCTGGTTTATCCGAGAGGTTGTAGCCCCGTTGATCGAGTGCAACCACGGTATGGGTTTCGGCCAATGCCGGAATTTGGTGCCGCCACGAATACCAAAACTCAGGAAAGCCGTGTAAGAGCACGACCAATGGCCCGCTGCCAGCTCGCACATAATGCAAATTGAGGCCATTAATCAGGGCTGTTGCATGTTCAATCTGCATGCTTAATCCTCTTTTTGCAGCAACGCTTCACGGGCGTTCGCCGCTTTGGCGGCCAGCACCCGAAAAGCATATTCGGTTTCTTGATCGTTATGCAAATGCGCAGGTTTCATCAACAGGCCAGCCATCTGTTGCAAATGAGCCAACTCGGCAGGGTTTTTGGCTTCAATCGCTTGGGCAATTGCCTCGCGTACATGTTGTTGAATCAATTCAATTGTTAACATTTTATGCTCCTTAGGCTTGACTAGATTGAGCTAAGTGCGTAAAGCGTTGGGCATTGGTCGAATCGCCAGCTTGTTGGGCCAGCTCGGCCAAAAATTCACACAAACGCTGCATCTGCCGCAGCTCAATTTGGCCGCCATCAAGCGTTTTGCGGGCAATCAGGGCTTCTGCATAATCGTAAATTTGATCAATTGATAGAGCCATCATCCACCTCCATAACCAATCAACTGTTAATCGGGCAACGCTGCCATCGTTGGAACTTCTGTGTTAGACTTGCAACAGTTGCCCACAGCATAGCGTAGCATACAACAGGGAAGGGTGCTGAGCCTAAGGAACCATCGATATGAGTATAGAAAACGAGCGAACGTTGTGTCCAATCTGTGGCACCGATAATCGCAATGATGCCAAATTCTGCCAACAATGTGGCAATAATATAGTTCTCAACAATCGCTACCGCATCACCCGTGCCATCAAAGAAGGCGGGATGGGAGCGGTGTATGCAGCAACCGATCAGAGTGGCAAACGCTATGCGCTCAAATCGTTGATCGATCGTTTCAACGATAAAGCCGAACGCGATGAGGCGATTGAACGCTTTAAAGAAGAAGCCTCGATTCTGCGCGAATTAAAGCACCCCCAAATTCCCCATGTTTATGGCGATTTTTTGCATGGCGGGCGCTATTACCTCGCGATGGATTTTGTCGAAGGCGACGATTTAGAAGATTTGCAGCGCCAACAGCCCAACGAGCAATTCGATGAGCCAACTGTTTTGCGCTGGGCCGAGCAAATTGCCAATGTGCTTGATTATTTGCACGAACGACGCTTGATTTACCGCGATGTGAAGCCCTCGAATATTATGATCGAGCGTAAAACTGGCAATGTGAAAGTTGTCGATTTTGGCATCGCCAAATTGTTTCAACCCAATGAACGCGGCACGCTAATTGGCACGCCTGGCTATTCGCCACCTGAGCAATATCAAGGCCAAGCCACGCCCCAATCGGATATTTACGCCTTGGGCGCAACCTTACATCATCTTTTAACTGGCCGCGACCCGCGTGATGAAGCACCATTTTCCTTTCCATCAGTGCGCGATTTAGCACCCAAAGTTTCGGTTGCCACTGCCCAAGCGATTAGCGTGGCCTTGGAGATGGAAATTAGCAAGCGTTGGAAAAGTGCGGCGGCTTTTCGCGCAGCCTTGCCCTTGGAATCGTTGCATAAACCCAAGCCCAAGCCCAAACCACAGCCAACCGTTATTCTGGAGCAAAAACCACAAAAACCAGCCATGGCCGCCAGCGTTGGCGCAATTCCGCAGCCGCAAAAAGCTGCCCCAACCAGCAGCACCAAGCCCAAACCAAAGCCCAAAAGCCAACCTTTGCCCAGCAAGCCAAATCCCAAGCCAAATCCCAAACCGCAAAAGCGCTTCCGCCCATGGATTCCGCTGTTGACCTTGCTAGTTGTCGGAGCTTTGTTGGCGCTCGGTATTCCAGGCATGGATCAAAAGATCCTCAATTTGTTCAATTCAAGCCCAACCGCCAGCGTCACGCCAATTCCACAAGCAGCTAGCAATCGCTGGATTGAGAAAAATATCGTGGTCAGTGTGGCCGAAGGCACACCTGATGCAGAGATCGCCAACCAACTCAAGCAGCAATATCGCCAAGCGATAGTTGCCGAATTTAGCAATACTGCTAAAATCAACGAGGCATCGCTGACCTTTGTGGGCGGAAATCCACGCAATATCGGCACCGATGCTAGTGGCATCCGCTATGAAGTGACGATTCGAGCCTCGGTTGCCATTCCTAGGCCCTAAGCCGCGATAGGAATTACAAACATTATGCTAAAGCCACTGTACATCTCGCCGCTCGGCAAGGGCGGCGTTGATATTGGCATTCAAAATATCACCCGTGCCATGCAACGGGCTGGCCATCAACCAAGCTTACGCCGTTTATCACACCTATTTAATTTCGCTCCCATGGCGGCAAAATTAGCCTTAGGCCGCAATTGGTGGCAAGGCCATGATTTGGTTCAGGGGCGTTCGCGTTGCGCTTGGGCCTTGCGCGCACCAGGTTTGCCGCTCGTTACCACTGTGCATCACATTGTGACTGACCCTTTGCTGCAACCTTACAGCTCGCCGCAACAACGCTTGTTCTATCGCTTGGTCGAAAAAACCTACGATGGTTTGTCGGTACGTTTGGCCGATGAGGTGATTTGCGTCAGCCGCTACACCCAAGAGCAAACCCGCCGCACCTACGGCGATCGCCCAACAACCGTGATTTACGATGGAATTGACACCGAAGCCTTTACCCCAGCGCCCGATTTTGAGCGAACCAACGATTTGCCCGAGCATCCAGCGCCAATTCGTTTGTTGTTTGTGGGCAATCGCACGCGGCGCAAAGGCTTTGATCTGTTGCCAAAAATTATGGATCAACTTGGGCCGCAATATGTGTTGTATTACACCGAATCGTTTCAAGGCGTGCAAGCAGCGCCGCCACATCCGCAGATGGTGCGCATTGGCACGCCCGACCGCGATGGCTTAATTGCTGCCTATCGTTCGTGTGATATGTTGCTGTTTCCAGCGCGGGTTGAAGGCTTTGGCATCGTTGCAGCAGAGGCAGGAGCTTGCGGCAGACCTGTCGTCACCACCAACGCCTCGGCCTTGCCCGAAGTCGTCAACCACGGCGAAACTGGCTTGCTCTGCGAATTGGATAATGTCCAAGCGTTTGTCCAAGCAATTCAGGAGCTAGGCGAAGATCCAGCCCGCCGCTTGAAGATGGGCCAAGCAGCACGCGAACGTGTAGCCAGCAATTTTGGCTATGCTGTGCTAGCCCGTGAGCTAGAGGCCGTCTATCGCCGCGCCTTATTTGGCGCAAATTAACTACTTGATCAGCGATAAACTAATAGTGGGCAACAAAAAAGCAGTAGTTTTGCGCTACTGCTTTCAATTTAATCTTGCTCAGCTTATTTGCTTGGTGCAAACCAAGCCCGCGTTTTATCGCGTGATAAATACCAAATAATTAACATTGTGAGCAAAGCCGCAATAATATCCCATAGGGTTATTTGCTCAGCAAAAAACCGCAAATACATGCCATAGCAAACTAAAATAATAGTTTCAACAATGACTGCCAACTTGCGTGCTTTCTCGCGCAAATTGAACAAACCTTGTGCAATTTTGAAATGGAAAACCGTAGCAACCCCAAAAAACGGTAGCATAACCACTATTGGGCCTAAATATTGATACTCCATATCTAAAAGTCGCAACCCATAAATAAACATCATTATTCCTGCCAAAGCGCCGCGAGCCGCAAACATAAAGCCAATCAATACTAATCCTAGCGGCTTTTTTCCATAGCGTATTTGTTGAATCTGTTGCATAACTATCATTCCTTAGTGAGGTAACGTTTTAATCTCAGTGCGATAAACACGATTAAGCTTCGTAGAAATAATCTAAGGTTTCGGCGCGACGTAAATACCAAATAACCGCAACGCTGATGCCAACCGAAATTAAATCCCCTGCTTCAAAATTTCCAGTCAACAGGTCGAATGCTGAAATTGCCAAAGCCAGAAATTCAAGGAACACGCCATATTTGCGCGCTTGCTCTTGTTGCTTAAAAATGCCCCAGGTAACCCGCGCATACAACGCAGTAATGCCGGCACACGCCAACAACAACAGCAATGGAATAAAGAAGGTATCACTGCGCCACGCCTGTAGCTCCAAGCCCATGACGACAGTGACTGCTGCTATCATTAGCATGCCTAAACCGTAGCGAATACCAACTATTTTCAGGCCAAGTGGGGCGGGCAATTTGGTTTGGTTTGCGGGAACGTTATACATACTCTCTCCAATGGTTCAAAATCTTCGTCGCTAGATACGTGGAATCTGGTTAATGGTTGCAAAGTGCTATAATCTCATGGCAGGTCAGATACCAAAGGCTGATAATCGCCAACCCAAAATCCACAAGGCCTAAAATTGTCCAGCCTACGAAAAAGCTCAGCCCATAGGCAACACTCCGCAGCGATTCAAACAACACTGCCGTGCGCCGCGCTTCGGCTTTTAGCAAGATTAAGTGCTTGCCAACCCACCCAAAGAGCCATGCTATCGCCCCAAACACCAGCCAAATAAATAATCGGGTGCCGAAATCAGCACTGGAAAACTCAGTAATTGTTGTATAAACAAGCATCGCAGCGGTCAGATAATAGCGCCAGCCAATTAATTTAAGCCCCAAAGGCACTGAATTTGATGTTAAATGGTCGATTTGCATCAGATCCTCATTCTCTGTTAATCCCAAGAGTATACGCTGCCGATCAGGATTGGTTACCAGATCGCTCTCCATGAAACCGTTGCGACAACGAGTGCATTGACCATTAAGTAGAAGTTTTGGCCGTACCATTAAACGACGTGTGGGCAATAATGAGGTGTACTATGTGGCACGTACTATAATTTAAACAGCCATTTCGGAGATAGAGCTGATTATGGTAATTGTAACAATATACCATGACAAGTGAATAAAGCCAGTGTAGCATAGCCTACGCTGCTTGAATATAGTACTATTCGCAAGTTTGTTCAAGTACTGACGAAGGAGCCATTGTATGCACTATGAAATTGTCGTTCGGGCCGAAGCTGGCCAATTTCGCGCAATCTGCCCGCAAATTGCGGGAGTTGTTGGCTATGGTACAAGCGCTGGTGCGGCACTTGATGCAGCAATAGCCGCATTGCAAAGCTATTGCCTCCAACACAACTTGCCCACGCCACAGCTGGAGGTGACGCGGGCAAATCTCAAAACCTTGGTTGGGCGCGCTTAGCCTAAGGTTGTAATTGCAGGCACGCGATTGAACATCCAAAAGGCAATAGGCAAGCCCAAGCCAAACGTAAACCCTGCAATCGCCCATGCAGCACCCAGCCAAAGGCCGCTCAGCCACCAACCAACCAACACAAAGTAAATGGCGCGCACAATAAACGCTTGTTGTGGGCGACCATTTGCAATCACAACCTGACCATTTGCAACCACAATCAGCGGCATATTGGCAGGGTTTGGGCGCAAGGTCATCATTTGGGGTAGTCGATTGAGCAACATCAAGCCCAACGGCAAGCCAATCACGCTGACGATGAGAAACCAAGCCAGCCCTGTAACCAATGCACCCAACCACAAACCCACACAAATAAACCAGAGACCGCGAATCAGACAGCCCGGCCCAGTATTACCATTGTGGATAATGACGGTTGGTGGTTGATAGTTCATTGCGATTCCCTTTCTAACTCAAAATGCTTGGGCGTAGCATAGCGCATGGGTAGCAGCACAAATGTGAATGTGCAAAGTTTAATTCAAGCAATTTTTGCCAATTTTGCAAAATTGCTCAAATTTTGACATCTTCGATACATCCATTCAAAACCAAGTCGCGTAGAACAACACAATAGCGCTATAACGAGTTGAGATGGGCCAAGGCAAAAACAGTTTCCTTGAAGATTGTTGTTTTTGGAGGATTCTCGAATGTTACGACGATGTATGGTTATCGCGTTGGCACTGTTGGCAATTCTCGGCGTAAGCACCCCGCAAGCAACCAAAGCTGCGACGATGAACTATGTTCGGGTTATGCACGCCTCACCAGATGCACCAGCGGTCGATATTTTTGTCGATGGCAAAGCAGTGTTAACCAGCGTACCATTCTTTGCACTCAGCGGCCAATTGGCCTTACCAGATGGAACCTATACAATTGATATTGCTCCAGCTGGCGCAGGTTTGGCAGCTTCAGTATTCGAAACCAAATTAACAGTTGAAGGCGGCTATACTGGTACGGTTGCCGCAGTTGGTAGCTTGGGTTTGGGTAATTTTGATGTCAACGTCTATGATGATGATTTCTCGATGACAAAACCAGGCATGAGCCGCGTGCGGGTTATTCACGGCTCACCAGATGCACCAGCTGTCGATATTAAAATTGCAGGCACGCAAAATATCGTTGTCAAAGGCGCTAAATTCGGCGATGCAGCAACCTTAGAAGTGCCAGCAGGCAGCTATAGCTTTGATATTAGCCCAGCAGGCAGCTCAACTGTCTTGTTTACCACGCCAGCCTTGCGCTTTGAATCAGGTTGGGGCTACAGCTTGGTCGCAAGCGGCTTTGCTAGCAAAAACTTCTGGGTTCAATCACGTGTTGATATGGTGAAATAAGCCTTCGCAGGGATTCTTACCAACACACAAGAGGCCAGCCCGTGATCAAGAGAATCACGGGCTGGTTTATTTTTTATTGTTCGAGGGTGCTTAAATCGCCTTCGGGCAAGCCCAAGGCTCGGGCTTTGAGCACGCGGCGCATAATCTTGCCTGAGCGGGTTTTCGGCAAGCTGGCCACAAATTGCACATTTTCGGGCCGCGCAATTGGCCCCATCATCTTGCCAACGTGGGCAATCAAGGTATCTTCAAGATCTTGATTGGCTTCATAGCCATTTTTGAGTATCACGTAGGTGTGGATGGCGTTGCCCTTAACTTCGTGCGGCAGGCCAATCGCAGCAGCTTCGGCAACTGAAGGATGCGAAACCAAAGCCGATTCGACTTCAGCAGTACCAAGCCGATAGCCCGAAACCTTGATCACATCGTCGATCCGACCAATGACCCAGAAATAGCCATCTTCGTCTTTGCGCGCAGAATCGCCAGCGGTGTATACGCCTGGAATGCGGCTCCAATATTGTTCGATATAGCGATCAGGATTGTTGTAGATCGTGCGCAACATCGAAGGCCATGGATTGCGAATAATCAACAAGCCATCTTCATCGTCGCTGGCATGCTCGCCTTGCTCGTTAACTACATCAGCATCGATGCCAAACGATGAACGCGTGCCGGAGCCTGGCTTGAGTGGCGTGGTTGGATTGGGCGTAATCATCATACTGCCGGTTTCTGTTTGCCACCATGTATCCATAATTGGGCAATTGTTGCGGCCAATTACCCGATGATACCAGCGCCATGCTTCGGGATTAATTGGCTCGCCAACTGAGCCAAGCAAGCGCAACGAACTCAGATCATGACGATTGGGCCAAGCCTCGCCAAAGCGCATCAAGCCGCGAATTGCAGTTGGCGCGGTGTAGAGCACGGTCACGCCATAGCGCTCGACGATATTCCACCAGCGATTGGGGAAGGGGAAGGTTGGCGCGCCTTCGTACATCACTTGGGTTGCGCCAAGCATCAACGGGCCATAAACAATGTAGGAGTGGCCAGTTACCCAGCCGGGATCAGCGGCACACCAATAGACATCATCTTCTTTTATGTCAAGATTAAAGTGGAGCGTGGTTGCAACCCCAACTTGATAGCCACCATGGGTATGCACCAAGCCCTTGGGCGTGCCGGTCGTGCCCGAGGTATAGAGCATATACAAAGGATGTTCTGCATCAAGTTGCTCGGTTTCGCACTTGGGCGAGGCGATTGGCAGCGCCATCAATTCCTCGTACCACAAATCGCGGCCTTGCTGCATTTCGACCTCGTGGCCAGTGCGTTTGACCACAATCACAATTTCGACAACTGGCGAGTGCTTAATCGCATCGTCGGTAATCTTCTTCAGCTCAATAACTTTGCCGTTCATATAGCCGCCGTCGGCAGTAATCACCACCCGCGATTGCGCATCTTGGATGCGGGTTTGCAGCGCTTCGACGCTAAAACCACCATAGACGACACTGTGCATCGCACCAATTTTGGCACATGCCAGCATTGCAATCACAATTTCGGGAATCCGTGGCAGATAAATTGTGACCGTATCGCCTTTTTTAACACCCATTGATTTGAGCACATTGGCAAATTTGTTAACGCGCTTGAACAATTGCCAATAGCTATAGGTTTTGTTATCGCCCTTTTCGCTTTCCCAAATCAAGGCCAACTTGTTTTTGCGCCAGGTTTTAACGTGGCGATCAAGCGCATTGTGAACGATATTGATTTTGCCATCGTTGAACCATTGATAGAAGGGCGCTTTGCTATCGTCGAGCACCTTGCTAAACGGCACATACCAATCGACAAGGCGGGTTGCCATGTCGGCCCAGAATTCCTGATAGTTATCAATCGACCATTGACGCATAGCTTCGGCATCGGCGAAGCCCTTTTCGCGGGCGTAGGCCATCACGTTCGAGTTTTCAACTAAGGCAGCAGGTGGGTAGTAGAGTGCTGATTCAGCGGCGTTGCTTGCCGAAAATTGCCCAACAGTTGTTGGCGCAGCATTCTCAGTCATTGAGATGCCTCCTAATTATTACTCACAAGCGGCGGGACAAGTGCGAGGTCTGGTTCAATTGTAGCCTTGATGATCGGTTCGTGTCAAAACTGACGAGGGGTCAGGGCTATTGGCTTTTGGCTTTTGGCTATATGTAATGGTACATGCGGTTAACTACCGCCTGATCCCCTCACCCCCTAGCCCCCTCTCCCGCCCGCGAGGCGAGGGGGAACCGCTGAATCAGTGCTCCCCTCGCCCGCGTTCAGTGGGAGAGGGGCTGGGGGGTGAGGGCATGTCCTTGGTTGCCAAGCCAATGAACCATTACAGCTATGTTCTATGCTCTTTGTTCTCTGTTCTTCTGCCTTTAATCTAGCTTTTCTTGGAAAGCCATGTTTAATCGGTTATACTTTGGTTGGTCTTTTGCTGAGCATTTCTTTGATCGAGTGAATTGTTATGTTTCGTCATCTTTTTCGTGGGGCAGTGGCAATCGGGATTTTGGTTTGGATCGTCTTTCTCTGGCAGTTTATTGATTTACGAATCAAACATAGCCGCGCCGCCGATGCCGCCGCCCAAGCCCTGCTACCCCGCCCAACATCAACCGCCCTGCCGATGCCGACCTTCGTTGCGCCAACCTTGCAGCCGTTACCAAACACGGTTGCCGATGGCCAAGGTGGCTCTGAGCTGCCTGCGAGCGCCAACGATGTGCGCGGCGTGCACCCCAAAACTGGCCGCTATGTCGCTGCTTGGCTGCCAACCTCGTTTGATGCAGAAGCTGCTCGCGCTACCTTCGAGGCCAATAAAGATATTCTCGATGAGGTCAGCCCATTTTGGTATGGCGTGCGACCCGATGGCACACTGATCGCCGATATTGGCTCGCGCGATGCAGAATTGGTGCAAATTGCCAAAGAAAATAATGTGCTGATCATTCCAACCATTCATAATATTGAAGATTTGGAAGCTGCTTCAGTGGCCTTGGCTACACCAGAAAGCCGCACCAACCACATCAAAATTATTATGGAAGAAGTGCGCGCCTATGGCTACGATGGCATCGACATTGATTATGAATCGCTTTCGCTTGATTATGAAGATGAATTTACCGCCTTTATGACTGAATTGGGCGCTGCGCTGCATGCAGAAAATAAACTGCTGACTGTAGCGGTGCATGCCCACACAGGCCGCCCCGATTACCAAAACTATGCCGATTTGGGCAAAGTGGTCGATCGCTTGCGGATTATGACCTACGATTATAGCTGGCGTGGCTCAGAACCAGGCCCAATTGCGCCGATGTTCTGGGTTAAAGCAGTTGCCGAATATGCCAAAACCCAAGTCGACCCCAGCAAAATTCAAATTGGCATTTCGTTTTATGCCTACGATTGGCCAAATAATGGCGGCTTTGGCATTGCCCGCACCTATACCGAGGTCGAAGAAATTAAGGCAGCCTACCAGCCTCAAATTCGCTTGGTCGAAGAAGATGGCGGCCAGCAAGTGCAAGAATCAACATTTAGCTACGCTGGACGAACGGTCTGGTTTTCGAATTATCGTTCGCTGACCGCCAAAATGGAGATGATTCGCGAAAATGATTTAGCTGGGATTGCAATTTGGCGCTTGGGCAGCGAAGATCCCCAAAACTGGACTTACATTCGCGAATCGTTAAAGCAAGATCCGTTGATCGTACAACGCTCAATCAATCGCTATATTCCAGGCCATTAAGCGAAGGATGAAGGATGAGCTATGAAGGATGAAAACTTCGGTTAAGCTTATTCCTTCTCCATTATTTCTCAATCTATTAATCTTGAAGGATAAAGTTCATCCCTCATACTTCATCCTTCATCCCTACAGAGGATTATGGAACAAGGCATTACAACCTACAGTGTTGAGGCGCAGCGCTTGTATGAGCGTGGTTTGGCGGCGGCGCGCGGCGGTCAACGCCGGATTGCTGCTGGTTTGTTGACCAAGGCAGTTCAGCTTGATCCACGCCATGAGCAGGCTTGGCTTTGGCTTAGCGGGGTGCTCGACGAGCAGCGTGACGTAGAATTTTGTTTGCAATCGGCGCTCAAAATCAACCCCGACAATCAACAAGCTCGCAAAGGCTTAGCCTGGATTCAGCAGCAACAGCAAACCAAAGCTGCCAGCATTACCACGCCTAAGCCACCAAGCGCCTTGCAGCAAATTAGCATTCCCACCGTCGAGGAGCGAGCGGCAGAAGCGGCTCCAGCGGTTGAAAAAGCGTGGTGGCAAGAATGGCGCGATTCTGAACGCAGCGGCAAAGTGGTGCGTGTAGCGTCCTTGGTTGCCTTAATTTTGGCAATTAGCTTTACTGGGGTGATGCTGGCAGTGGCCAAAGCTCAACCCTTGCCAGAAGTCACGCCAATTCTCGAGCTAGCCAACCCCAATCAACCTGATGCACAGGCAGTGGTTGCGGCCTCGGAAATTAATCAAGCAGAGCTATTGCGGTATTTGAGCCAAGTTGGCGAAATTCGCCAGCGCCTCGATCAAGCAGCGACCAGCTATCGCGAAACCAGCGATCGATCGACTGTGGCAACCGAGCAAATTGAAGCCGCCAAACGCTATCGCGATGTTGTGCGCCAAGCCTACACCGATTTGGAGCGCATCAAAGCGCCCGATATTTTGGCCGAAATTCACGACGAATACAAACAAGGCCTGCAATTAGAACAAGCTGCGTTTGATGATATTTTGGAATACTATACCAACTATAACGTAGCAATTGCGAACCGCGCTGCTTTGCGCTTGCAAGAGGCCGATGGCCATTTGCAACGGGCGATTGGCGGGCTTGATGCCTACAATCAAGAGCTGAGCAACCCGCAGCGTGGCGATAGTTTTGGAGAACGCTAATGAGTTTACTCGCGGTTGATTTAGGCATTCGCACCGGATTTGCATGCTACAACCGCGAAGGCAAACTGGTGTGGTATCGTTCGCATAACTATGGCTCGTTGGCACGTTTGCGCAAAGGCAGCAGTGGCCAATTGGCCGAAATGAGCGATTTAAGCGTGTTGGTGCTTGAAGGCGGCGGCCAAATTGCTGATGTTTGGGAGCGCGAAGCTACCCGCCGCGACCTAGAGTTGATCCGTACAAGTGCTGAGGTCTGGCGTGCAACCTTGTTATATGCTCGTGAGCAACGCACTGGAGAGCAAGCCAAAGCCGTTGCCGATGAACTAGCCCGCCGCGTTATCGAATGGTCGGATGCACCACGCCCCACCTCATTGCGCCACGATGCAGCCGAAGCAATTCTATTGGGCTTATGGGCAGTGGTTCAGATTGGTTGGCTTGCGGCAATTCCGCCCGAAGTGCGCCGACGCTAATTTTTTTGCGAAGGAGTCGCCAACCTTGAGCGAACCAACCGAGCCAGAAGCATTTGATCTAGAAGCGAACGCAGAACCAGCCCCACGCAAACTCAACGCCGTCGAAGCCGAAGCCTTCGATTATTCCGTCAACAAAGCTGGTAAAGTTTTTATTAGCTGGTATGGCAAACAAGTGATGATTTTGAGCGGCCCCAAAGCCCAGCGTTTTCTCGCCAACATCGCCGACCTTGAAGGCGAGGCCGCCCAGCTGGTGATGGCCAAAATCACTGGCAACTTCAAACGTGGCAACGAACGCCTCGCCAAACAACAATCGCGCTAAGTTTGTTAGTCAATTGCAATCATCCCTGCTTGGAAAAATCAGCCCAAGCAGGGATACTTGAATCAATCGAATCTTTCCCCAAAATGGGTTGTGATGAGGTGAATTATGCTACTTGGAACAATTGCTGATTATTTGGTGGCGTTGGGCATGCCTAGCTCGGCCCGCACCTATTTGATCATCACAACCATCTTAGTACTTAGTTTAATTTGGATCGAAACCTCACACTGGGCGCATCGCAGAATTATGATGATGGAGCTTGCTGGCGCGGCGTTGTTGCTGATTAAAGTCTTTGCGGTCAGCACAACCATGCTTACTTTGGCCTTGCTGCCCTTTCCGCAACTACGCACAGTGATTGCTAGCTCCTTGGCCATTATGGGCTTGCTAACGCTCTATCGCGAGCTACGTCGCCGCTTGCGGGCTGGCGATCGCTCACCATCAAGCTATATCGGCGGGGTGTTGCTGGTGGTGCAATTTTTATGTATGGTGCTGCTCACGGTCAGCGGGATTGCCATTATTTTAGAGCTGTTGTTGGTGCCAGCCCGCATCTTGGATAGCGAAACGCGCTTTATTGATGCGATAAAAAATTGGGTTGAATTGCTGGCAACCTTATCTGTTTTGCTGACAATTTATTATTTGGGCTTCTACCTAGTGCGGCGCTTGCTCAAAAGTGGCAGCTTCTCGTGGATTGACCCACCGAATTGGCGCACTTTGTTGCCGCATTTGAAATATACGTTAATGCCGCGTTGGGGTGTGCCACCATGGGCCGAGAGCGATTTGGCTGATACTGTGCGCATGGCCTATATCGAGCATATTGTGGGTAGCAAAGCTGCGCGCGATGTAGCCAAAGCTGCGCGAATCAAACCTGTGCAAAACCCGCAACGCGGCTTTACCTTTGCCGTAATTGGCGACCCGGGCGAGGGCGACGAATCGCAGATTGCCCCACCAATTGTCAGTGAAGATAGCCGCCTCGCCCAACAAGGCCCGGCCAATCCTGCCTACCCAACCTTTACCATTCTTAGCTCGGATATTGTGTACCCAGCTGGCGAGTTGATGGATTATGAGCGCACGCTCTATCGACCTTATGCCAGCCAAAGCGAAACGCCACCCTTGATCTACGGCTTGGCGGGGAATCACGATTGGTACAACGATTTAAAAGGCTTGATGCTGAATTTTGGTTATGCTGCCGCCCACGTCGATAGCCGCGACCCACAGCTTCAACAATGGGCCAAAGCGCTCAAAACGGGGCCTTGGGCGCGCTATGGCTATCCATGGGGCCAATTGCGCTGGAACGAAGTGCGCAGTTTGCGCGAGCGCTACGGGCTAACCAAGCTTGGTGGCGACCTCAACGAACCCCAAACCCAGCAACGCTTGCCATTTTTTGAATTAAGCTTCGATCCTGTACCATTTGTCTTGCTGGCGGTCGATACAGGCTGCATTGGCAATGTCGATGCGATTCAATTGGAATGGTTAGAAAGTTGCTTGCTAGCGGCCTTCAATCAGCAAAAAATCATCGCGGTTGTGCTCAGCGAGCCATTGTATGTCAATGGAGCCTTTGCCGATCACCCTGGAATGCGCCAGTTGTACGAGCTTTTGCGGCGCTATGAAACCCACGTGGTTATTGGCGGCGATACCCACGCCTACCAACACTACGAATCACGCTATATCACCTTGCGCGGAACCCAACACATCGCTCACCACTTTGTCAATGGCGGTGGTGGCGCGTACCTCAGCAAGCCAGTTGATTTACATTGGCACACGCCCAGCGGCATGACCCCCTTGGAATCGCGCTTTGTCTATCGCGACGATGATCAAGAAATTGTTGATCAGGTGATGTTGCGCGAAGTTTTCCCCACCGCCCAACAATTGCGAGCCAAATTCAACGGCAAAATCGAGGTCGAAAATCAAGTTTGGGGCTTGCGGCGCTGGCTGGTTGGCCAAGAGCCAAACATCCTCAATCTTGGCTACACCAATGCGCTGAACCACGATCGTGCGCCACTTTTGCAAAGCTTGCTGACCTTTAATGTCGATGAAACCCTGAATGGCTGGCGCTTGCGGATCACACCGTGGTTTACGACTGGGCCTGAAAATAAGCTCGAACCTCAAGAACCGATCGATATTCTAGCCCCCGATCGCGCTAACGAGCGCGTGGTTAGCCGCGATTTGGTGCCTAGCCCAGCTAGCATTTTAGCGATTTAGCTTGGGAAAAAACTGGGAAAAAGTTTAACCCAATTCAACCAAACGTGAGTAAACTAGGGTTGAGTAAAGCGCTGAGGAGCTAGTCGAGGAGTGAATGGTGTTGAAGTTTGATCCTGAGGCTAAACGGCTTTTTTGGCCCATGATCATCATTGGCTTAGGTTGCGGGCTAGGGCTATTTAGCTGTTTGGTGCTGCAATTAATGATCGAACGTTGGTAAGCCAATGCTGAGTCATCAATGGCTAATTCATGCTGTGGTTGCGCTATTAACTGCGTGGATCTTGATGTATAATTTTTGCCCACAAGGATTGTTCAAGCTGCTCGTATTTGGGCTAATTGGGCTATTAATCGTAGGTTGCATTGATTTTTTGCATAGGATTATGGCCTATTTGCTGCCATTTGAGCTAGCAGCATTAATCGTAAGTAGCTTGCTCAATAGCTTTATGCTGTTTTGCTGTTTTGGTTGGCTGTTTGATTACGATTATCATGCAATGGTAACCTTGCTTAAATCGCGACTTGGTTATGATTCAGCCAAGCCTTGACGAGCCACAAATTCAGCAGCACTATCAGCAATTGCTTGTGCATCATAAGCGGCGGCTGATTAAGCTCATTACGCTGCTAGCGTGTGTGCTGGCGTTGCCATTTACCCTTGTGCTTGGCTTGGATGTGATCAATCAACAGCAATCGTTGGGAGTTTTTGGCTTACACCTCGCTCGCAGTCTGCTCAATCCGTTGCTGGTTTGGTGGTTGCTGCGGCGTAAACAGATTAATTGGGCTTGGCATGCAAGCATGCTGATTGCAATTATCCATAATTCAGCGTTGGCCTACGCCATGCGTTCGCCGAATGTGCTTATTTTTGAATTATTTGCAGTCTGTGGTTTTGCAGTCGTCATGCCATTTTGGCAGGTTTTGGGCTATAGCAGTGGCTTGATCGGCCTGAATTATCTAGCAGCAGGCCACTTAATTATCTTCAACGAATGGGTATTAGTAATTATTGTTGTGCTGAGCATTGTATTGATGTGCAGCGCAATTGGCCTCGTTTCGCGCCAAACCTTGCGCTATGCCAGCCAGCAACATTTCCAAACGGCCCAGTTGGTAGAGCAACGAACCAGCATGCAGCAACAACTTCACGATTTGCAGCAGCATGTCCAACAGCTTAGTTTGCTCAAACACGATTTGCGCCAGCCCCTCAAAAGCGTCCAAGGCTTGCTACAACATCTAGCCTTCGAGCAACCAGCAACCAGCCCCACAATCCAGCCAGCCTTGGCAGCAACCCAACGGGTCGAACGCCAACTCAACAATTTGCTCGATCAAGCACGCCATCAATTAGCAACCCAACGCGCCAACCTGACCAGCATCGACCTTCAGCAATGTTTGAATCAACTCCAACCAGCAATCAACGGCTTGGTGGCCTACTATACCGAACCTCTTGCCAATGTAAGCCTCGAAATCGCTGCTGGCAGCCAGATTATGGCCGATCGTGAGCAATTTGAGCGGGCGCTGTTTAATCTGCTTGATAATAGTTTGAGCCGTTGCCAACAGCAGGTTATTATTCGCAGTTTTCAGCACAACGGCTCTTTGGTGCTTGAAATCAGCGATGATGGTGCTGGAATGCATCCAGATTTACGCGCAGCGCTTAATCGTGGCGATTTCAGCCCGATTAGCCAAGGCTTGGGCTTGAAGCAAGTGCAACAAATGCTCACGCAAGCAGCAGCAACCTTGCACGTGCTCGATTCAGCAATTGGCTGCACGCTGCACATGCGGTTTCCACAGGGTGTTGAATGAGCAAGTATTGCATTATTGTTGATGATCTCGCGGTCGATCGCCAACTGGCAGCGCGCTATCTCCAAGCAGCTGGCTATCAAACCAGTTTGGCACGTTCGAGCAAACAAGCGACCGAGCAATTGCAGCAAGCCTTGACGAGCTATCAGCCAAGCCAAATTCTGTTGCTGCTCGACCTCAATTTGCCCAACGATCCAGCGATTCAGCAGGTGGTTGCATCGTCGTTGGCTGGGGCAAATCTGGCTTTGCAATTGCAAATTCAAATCGCCAATGGCAGTTTGCCCAAGGTAGCAATCGTAGCCTTGACCGCGTTGAGTGCTAGCGAAGTTCATCAAACGGCAATTGCCTTTGGTTGCGATGCGGTGCTTGAAAAACCAGCCACGCCAGATTTGGCCCAACGAATCGAGCAAGCGCTGGCAGCAAGCAGCCAACAAGCGCCAATTGGCAGCCAAGCCTTGCTGAATATTTTGCGGCTGCGGCTGCTTGCACCAACGCCAAGCCCAGCCTTGAACGAAGAAGACCTGACTAAAGCGCTGCTTCAGCTGCATCGGCAAGGCTTGGTCGGGCTTGGAGCAAGCCATTTGGCTAAATATTTATTTCCGCATAGCGCTAGTGATTATCAACGTGGGCTGCAAACCCAAGCCAAAATTGCTACGGTTATTCGGGAGGCGATGCAATTGAATGTGTTGGAAACCTTGGCGATTTTAGAGGGCGAATTTGTGCATTTACAGGCTCCGCAAGCCCAAGCAGAGCACTTACACCTCTCGAAAAGCGAATATTATCGCCGCCGCAAAGAAGCGATTAGCCAGCTCTACCATATTTTGGCTGAAGCTAGAACAGAGAGCAGAGAGCATAGAACATAGGAAGTTTGGAAACCGCGAAGCGCACGAAGGGCACGAAGCACGTTTTTTAGCCACAGATTGCACAGATTATTGTGATGATGTTCCAATAGCCCAAAGCCCAAAGCCATAAATGCTCTGCGCTTCTGCGTTAAAAGCCCATCCATCAAAGAACCGCAACACCCCGATAGCCATCAGCCAAGGGCCTTTCCTCCATCATCCTTCATCCTTATATGTTCGCCACAGATTCCACAGATTATGTTAACTTAAAACCAATAGCCTATAGCCTTATTTTTTGCCTTCTGACTTTTGACTTTTGACTTTTAGCCCTCATAATTCCTCCCTCATCCTTCATCCTTCGCTCTGTGCTTCTGCGTTAAATCCCGATTCTCTATCCCTGCCCCTTATGTTCTATGTTCTTTGCTCTATGTTCTTTCCTCCCGCCTTTTGTGATATGATAGGAACACGACGGTTGGAAACGCTTCACCTCTGGTTTTGGAACATCCCCCACCCATGTTGGCCCAAGCTTGAAACATGCTATTGGAGGACACTGTGGTCTACACCAATCCCAATCAGCCGGGCAGTAAGGTCAGTTTTAAGTCGCGTTATGGCAACTACATCAATGGCGAGTTTGTCGAGCCAGTCAAGGGCATGTATTTCGAAAACATCAGCCCCGTCAATGGCAAGCCGTTCTGTGAAGTTCCACGTTCTACCGCCGAAGACATCGAAAAAGCGCTCGATGCGGCTCACGCTGCCAAAGCTGCTTGGGGGAAAACCTCACCAGCAGAACGAGCCAACATTCTGAATAAGATTGCCGACCGCATGGAAGCCAATCTTGAAATGTTGGCAGTCGCCGAAACGTGGGAAAATGGCAAGCCAGTGCGCGAAACGCTCGCCGCCGACATGCCACTGGCAATCGATCACTTCCGCTACTTCGCTGGGGCAATTCGCGCGCAAGAAGGCACCGCCGCCACCGTCGATGAAAATACGATTGCCTACCATTTTTACGAGCCATTGGGCGTGGTCGGCCAAATTATCCCTTGGAATTTCCCTATTTTGATGGCAACCTGGAAATTGGCCCCAGCGCTGGCTGCTGGCAATTGCGTTGTGCTCAAGCCCGCCGAGCAAACGCCCACGACAATTCTCGTCTTGATGGAATTAATCGGCGATTTACTGCCACCAGGTGTGGTGAATGTGGTTAATGGCTTTGGTATCGAAGCTGGCAAGCCCTTGGCAAGCAGCAATCGGATTGCCAAAATTGCTTTTACCGGCGAAACCACCACAGGCCGCTTGATTATGCAATATGCCTCAGAAAATATTATTCCTGTCACGTTGGAGCTTGGCGGCAAATCGCCCAATATCTTCTTTGAGGATGTATTGAGCAAACAAGATGCCTTTGTTGATAAAGCACTCGAAGGCTTTACGATGTTTGCGCTCAATCAAGGCGAAGTTTGTACCTGTCCATCACGGGCATTAATTCAAAAATCAATTTATGGTGAGTTTTTAGAACGCGCCGTCGAGCGCACCAAACGCTGCGTTCAGGGCAACCCGCTTGATCCAGCCACAATGGTTGGCGCACAAGCCTCAAACGATCAATACGAAAAAATCTTATCCTACTTGGCGATTGGCCGCGACGAAGGTGCTAAGGCCTTGGTTGGCGGTGCCAAAGCTGAAATGAGCGGCGACCTCGCCGAAGGCTATTACATTCAGCCAACGATCTTTGCTGGCAACAACCGCATGCGCATCTTCCAAGAAGAAATTTTCGGGCCGGTAGTTTCCGTAACCTCGTTCGATGATTTTGACGATGCCTTGAGCATTGCCAACGACACGTTGTATGGCTTGGGCGCTGGATTGTGGACGCGCGATATGAATACCGCCTATCGCATGGGTCGGGCAATTCAAGCTGGTCGCGTCTGGACTAACTGCTACCACTTGTACCCTGCCCATGCTGCCTTTGGTGGTTACAAACAATCGGGGATTGGCCGCGAAAACCATAAGATGATGCTCAATCACTATCAACAAGTCAAAAACTTGTTGGTCAGCTACGATCCCAATCCAATGGGCTTCTTCTAAATTCCAAACGGCGCACTACCGCAGGTTTTGGGCTTGCGGTAGTGCTGCCAGCGCAACAAGGAGCTAGATCATGTCAGTTGAACGAGTGCTTGCTACCGAACAAACTACAGCTTTAATTGACAAACTCAGCCAATTGCATGGGCCACTCATGTTTCATCAATCTGGTGGTTGTTGCGATGGCAGCGCGCCCATGTGTTATCCGCGCAAAGAATTTCGGGTTGGCCAGCACGATGTGTATCTTGGCGAGATTGCTGGTTGCCCGTTTTATATCAGCGGGCCGCAATTTGAATATTGGCAACACACCCAATTAACAATCGATGTGGTTAAAGGTCGCGGCAGTGGCTTTTCGGTCGAAGCTCCCGAAGGCGTGCGTTTTTTAACTCGTTCACGGGTGTTTAGCGATGCAGAACATGCAGAATTGCAAGCAGCAGGCCTTCCCCTACGCGGCCCGCAGCACGAGTAAAGAGCAAAGAACATAGAGCATAGAACATAGAACATAGGATTTTGAGCCACGAAGGGTCAGAAACCGCGAAGATCGCGAAGGTTAATTTTTTGATCCACGAAGGACACAAAGAACACGAAGATGAGGTTATGGGCTATGTGCTTTTGACGTTACCAACAAATGCCTGATAGCCTAGAGCCTTCAGCCCATCGCCATAATTCCTCTGCGTCTCTGCGTTAAATGCCGATCCCTGACCCCCGATCCCTGACCCCTTGTTCTTTTTGACTTCTGAATTTTGATTTTTATTTCATCCCTCATAATTCATCCTTCATCCTTCATGTTCGCCACAAATTGCCCAAAGCCCATAGCCCCGAGCCAATAGCCCTATTCTCTTTTTGACTTCTGACTTCTGACTTTTATTTCATCCCTCATAATTCATCCTTCATCCTTCTTACTACCTTCCATCGTTGAGCAGGACGAATGGTTCTGGCATAGCTCTTGCACACCATGATAGGATACAAACTACAACGGCATTCTTCAATTCATATCTACATATTCAAATAACCAAGGAGTTCTTGAGATGAACGTGAAGCGTGAAATCTTGATGCAAGGCGTAGAGCTTGCACCAATCGTCGAGCGACTTAAAGAGGAAGGCTCCAAACGTGGCTTGAGTCAATCGGCCAATAACGAATATGGCCCAGTCTATATCAACCATCATTACGATTTGCGCATCGAGCGCGATCCCGGCGATTGGGGCCAATATCGGCTGATGCTGATGCACAAGCTCCAACCAAAAAGCAGCTTTTTCGGCATGTTCCGCCGTTAAATGCCAAACCGGCTGAAGTAGATTCAGCCGGTTTGTTGTTTAATTGCCGAAACTTAGCGTTCGTTATGCCCGAATAAGGCCCAAGCCCCAGGCAAAACCAAGGCGGCAACCACAATCTTCAGCGCATCGCCCAGCAAGAAGGGATAAACCCCAGCCCACATGACGCTAATTTGGCCAAAGGTATCTTTATAAATATTCAGCCACGATGCCCCGATTGCATAAATGATTAGGTTGCCAAACCCAAACATTGCTAAAGCCGTTGGAACTCGGCGATCCCAGCCGCGTTGGGCTAGCCAGCCAACCAAGGTAGCAGCAAATGGCAAGGCCATCAGATAGCCGCCCGTTGGGCCAAGCAACTTCACCATGCCACTGGTCATGCCAGCAAACACAGGCATGCCCGCCAAGCCTTCGACCAGATAGAGTAAAATTGCCAAAGCGCCACGCCGTGGCCCCAAAATCGCTCCCGTCAACAGCACGCCCAAGGTCTGGCCCGTAATTGGCACGGGGGTCCAAGGCAACGGAATAGCAATTTGAGCGGTGAGGGCAACAAACAAACTAAACCCGACAATCAGCGCAAGATCACGCCCAAGCGATTTGCTTCGCCCAAGATCGGCCAAGGTTTGTCGTTCCGCTACCGATTCCACACGATACATGTGCAGCTTCCTCCTAGATAGATTGTCTACGATCCTCGTTGCTCTTCTAGCGTTACTTTATTGTAGGCAAGCCCAAAGCCGGCTCGCGTTACAATCCGTTGCGAATCGCTGCTGCTGATGGTCAATACCGTCGCCCAACGACAACCCTGCGCCTGGGCATAAGCCAAACGCGCGGCAATCAGGCTGGTTTGAGCACCACGTCGCCGCCAAGCTGGACTAACAAAGGTTGAAAACAGCGTCGCAACCTCGCCATTGATGCTGAGCGCACCACAGCCAATCAGCTCATCGTCAAGCCAAGCCCCAAAAAGCTGGCTATCGCTGCGCGCAGCAGCTGCATTGGCCATCGTAATGCCCATTGGGCTACTCTGGCCACGCTCAGTCATTGCCTCAACCCAGAGTTGGCGTTGTTCAGCTGCGATTATGCGCGATTGTACACTACTTGGGCTAAAAGGGGTATAACGCAGCATGTCAAAAGCCAGCACACTCCACCAACGAATAATTCGATAGTTGCCCAAGGCCAACAGAGCTTGCAGGCTAGGGTCGCAAAATGGCGTTAGTTCAAGGCTCACTGGTAGCTGCCGTTGATGATAAAACGCTGCTAATTCGCCAAAAAGCGCAGCATCCCATTGTTGTTGGCTGCCAGCCCCAACCGCCCGATTAATCGGCAAGTCGGGGCCAGTGTAGCAGGCAGTCGCATCGCCAATTAAGGCCCAAGTCGCTTGGCTAGCGGGCACAATCTGGCCAACTGCGGTTGTGTAGTGGCGCAAATTATGCGCATCGGCAGCCTCAAGCTGAGCCGCCAATTGACGATCAATCAACATTATTGGCCTCGAATGGTCATTGGCAACCAAACCCGCCATTGACTCACCACTGGCGTGTTGGTAATCGTTGGGGTGTTACTTGGGGTTGGCGTGTTACTTGGCGTACTGGTATTGGTTGGGGTTAATGTATTCGTCGGGGTATTGGTTGGAAGATTCGTCGCCATCACGCTGGCGGTAATACTCGCCACATTGCCTTGTGCATTGGAAACCCGCACCCAAACTTGACGATTGGTTTGCACATTGTTCAAGGTCAGGGTTGGCGATGTTGCGCCAGCAATTGGGTTGCTGGTATCGCCAGTTGCGCCGCTATACCATTGATAGCTCAGGTTGGCAGCTCCAGTTGCGGTCACGTTCACGCTGGCATTTTGGCCAAACGAAACGGTCGTATCAACTGGTTCGCGCACAATTCGCGGAGCCAAATGGCCATACACCACCAATTTATCGGTGTTGGTAATGCTATCAACCGAGAAGGTGCCAACAATAACTTTGCCATCAGCAACCAACGGCGTGTTAAATTTAGCCAAATTGCCCATCGCATCGCGGCTCGCAATTTGGTTGCTATTCCAGGTTTCTTGCAAGGTCAAGGCATTATACGCCCGCAGCACACCAGGCTGGGTTGTCGTATTGGCGCTGCCGCCAGTCGAATGGGTTGCCCAAACAATGCCCGTATTGGCATTCGTGCCATTCCACGACAACGACATCACCCCACCAGGCATCTGAACCGTTTGTAAGGTGCTGGTTGCCACAGGCGTAGTAATGAAGCTTGGGGTCAAGGGTTGAGTGGTGCTGAATTGAAAAGCCTTCAATGGCGAATTGACTGGCCACACAAACATACGTGTGCCTGTTGAGCCACCAGCAGCCCAAACCACTGGCGAGCCAAAGATCCCACGAAAGCCAGAGCCACCGTGGGGCTTGAAGCTTTGATAAAACTTGCCTGAAACAGGCTTATCAAAGCCTGTTGTGCCTTGTTGAACGCCTAAACCGCCCATATCATTGCGATTGAAGACATAGATTTTGCCGCCCTTGCTGCCTGCAATCATCACATTCGTGTTCGGAATGAGGATTGCGCCAGTTGTGCCAAGGTCGGTATCGTTGGTGTTGAGCGTTTTGTAATCATAGGGCGTAAACCAGGTTTGGACGGTTGGCGTAAGCGGGTTGCTAATGTTCAATTTGCTGACCGACGAGCCATAATCGCGGCCATTGGGCAAATTGGCGTTCCAACTACCATTGCCAATCGAAAGATACAAATTGCCTTGACCGTCGCTGGTTAGGCCTTGGCCGCTCATCCAAATGCCGCCTTCGCCGTCGTTGGCAGCGTTTGGCTGCGAAGTAACTTCTTTTTGTGGGGTTGTGTTGTAGATTAATTCGCGTTGGAGCGTGGTTTTGTTGTAGCCAAAAACCCAGCCATGGTAGGGATCGGTATCTGCATAGCCTGCAAACGCCACATACACCCGATTGCCATCAAGCAATAACGACGATCGTTGCAAATGCTGGCGGCTATCGAACACCACCAAACCATCGTTAGGGTTCGCATCGTTGCCATCGCCTGGCACTGAGCCTTGAATATTCGTCGATTGAATAATTGCGCCAGTTAAAATATTAATCGCGACCATGCGATGCTGATATTGATAGGCTCCCAAACGAATAAATGGCACAACGTAGAGGGTATTCGTCGCAGGGTCAATTACTGGCGAGCCGGTAATCCCAACGTAGGGTTTAATATCTTGATACACGCCACCATTGTAGCGCGTGCCAAATTCGCGCAGGCTGCTGGTGGCAAATTGGCCAAGGTTGACCGACCATAACGGCTGGCTCATGGCTGGATCATCAGCATCAAACGCATAAACATTGTTCTTCTGAGTTGCCACCAACACCACATTGCGCACCCCAACCCCAGGTATTGTGAGATCTGGTACATACAAGGGTTGGGCATAAATCTGGCCATCAACCGTGCGGCTAAACAATTTACCAAACGTATTTGAGACAACATTGGTTGGCGCAAGCAATTGCTCGGCGGCGGTCGTTCCAGTGCGGGCATTATCAAAACTACGGGTCGTCACCGCAACTCTGGCTGGTGGCGGCTGAAGCTGGCTGGTTGCGCTTGGTACAGCATGAACTGCCGGTCGGCTCAGCCCTAATCCGCCACTTAAACCGGCTATCAGCCCAACAAGCAATAGAATGCGTAATTGAACATTTCGCATCGTTGCGCTCCTTCTGCAAAAAGAACGGGGAATTGCTGCAACTATACTTGATTCAGGCCGTGGCTGCAATCGTTACCGGAACCGTATCCAGCAGGCTCAAAAATTTTTTGCTGGCTCGCAAAGCCAACAACATTGGTAGCTGTCAAGCACGATTTCTGCCCTTTGGACATCAATATTTAATTGGGTTGGCTCCAACAAATTGTGCAAGTTACCAGCCAAACCAGCCTCGCGAACAACGCTTAACGCCACCCGTTGCGGCTCAGCGGAAAGGTTTCCAAGAATTAAAATTCGCCCCAACGGGTGAACCCGAATCACCCCTAAAACATGGCGTTGTTGGGTCCAAATCGGGATAGTTTGGCCAGCGCTATGCAAGGCGGGCGTTTGTTGGCGAATGGTAATTAAGTTGCGGATTAAATGCCATAAACGCCCAGCAAGCGTGGTTGGGTCGTGGCGTTGTGCTGCTAAGGCCCAATTCATGGCCGGACGATGCAACCAGCGGTTATCGTTGGCTTTGCAGGGGTCGTTTAAATAGCTGTGATCATTAAGCATGCCCAATTCATCGCCCATATAGATTAATGGAATGCCGCCAAAGCCGAAAATCACTGCATACAACAAGGCGATTCGGCGAATTGCCAACTCAATCGCCGTCGGATCGGCGTTTGCTAAGGCTTGTTCTAGCCCAGCCAACGAAGCAGTCATGCCACTAATGCGACGATCATTGGTAATCGGGTTGTATTGAAAAACCTCACCACGGGCGAAGCTACCAGCAAACTCGCCACGATACCAAGCGCTCAAAAATTGGCGATGCAACGGCCCATCTTCGCCAACCAAGGCCGCGTTTTGGTCAGTAATCGCCCAGCCAATATCATCGTGACAGCGCACATAGGTAATCCACGTGGCGTTGCCAGCAGTCGCAGGCATATTCAGCAACGATTGAGTCAGCAGATCGGCACGCTGCGAGGCTAAGCCACTCCACAACAGCACCATCAATGAATTATGATAGGCAATTTCGCAAAGTTTGCCCGTGCGTTGGCCCAAGCCCAAATATTGAACCAAATCATCAGGTGCAACAATCGCCTCAGCCTTAAAAATCGTCGCCGGACAGACGATCCGCATTGCTGCGCGCCACGCCTGCAACAAATCAAGCACTTCTGGCTGATTTTGGCAATTCGTGCCCAAACGCTTCCACATAAATGGCACTGCATCCAAGCGCAACACATCAACGCCCAAATTAGCCAAATACAACAAAATATCGAGCATCTCCAACCAAACCATGGGATTAGCATAGTTCAAATCCCATTGAAATTCGTTGAAGGTGGTCCAAATCCAACGCCCATGCGCGCCAAGTTCTGGATACCAAGTGAAATTGCCAGGAGCAAAATCGGGAAATACTTCGGGCAAATGCTGCTCATAGGCATCAGGCAAGCTGCGATCAGCAAAGCTCAGGTAATAATCCAAATAGGTTGGATCGCCAGCTCGCGCTTTGAGCGCCCATTCATGTTCTTTGGCGGTGTGATTAACGACCACATCGATGCAGACGCTCATGCCGTTGGCTCGCAGCAAATCGCTTAATTCGACAAAATCGGCAATTGAGCCAAGCTCACGATTAATCGCCCGATAATCTTGCACTGCATAGCCACCATCGTTGGGGCCATAACGCGGCTGCAACAGCGGCATCAGATGCACATAGGTCAAGCCCAAATCTTGCAAATAATCGAGATGCTCAATCACGCCGCGCAACGTACCAGCCAAGCGATCGACGTAGTAGATGCCGCCAACCATCCGCGCTTGAGCAAACCAATCAGGCTCGATTTCACGAGCTAAATCGTGAATTTTCAGCGCATCACGGCGTTGGGCATAGGCCGCAACCAAACGCTCAGCTAGTTGTTCAAGCAGCGCTGGCCATGCAGAATGCTGGGCATACAAGGCCGCTAAACCTGCAAAACAATCATTAAAATGGCGTTGTACGCGCAGCCGAAAAATATCGCGATCGCGAGGATTGGCAATCTGTTGGGCCAACAAAGTATCGAATAGCTCGCCAATGCGAGACATTGGGCTTGATTGAACAGTAGCTTTTTGCATAACAAAGCTCCTCCTGCGCGTTATGCCGATTAACCCTTGACCCCTGATGAAGCCACCGATTGCACAAACCATTTTTGAAAGAGCAGAAAAATAATCAGCACTGGCAACGTTACCATCGTGGCAAACGCCATAATATCGCCCCATTGGCGCGGCATTTGGCCAAAAAATGCTTGCATGCCAACGGTCAACGGGCGCACCGCTGGATTGCGCACGACCATCAATGGCCAGAGAAAATCGCCCCAGTGCGTCAGAAATTGCAGAATTGCGACGGTAGCAAACACAGGTCGGGAAAGTGGCACAATAATTTGGGCATACATACGGAAACGACTAGCTCCATCGACCAGCGCCGCTTCCTCAATATCCTTGGGAATATTCAAGAAAAACTGATAGAACAGGAAAATCGAAAAAGCATCGGCAATAAATGGAATAATTTGGACGTGATAGCTGTCGAGCCAGGTCATCCGACCATCAAACCACGGCAATTGGTTGACGATCAACAATAATGGCACGGCTACGGCCTGAAATGGAATGATAATCAAAGCTATGATGATTGCCAATAGCAATTTTTGACCCCGAAATTGCATTCGCGCCAATGCATAGGCAATTAAGCTATTAACCACCAGGCCAAAGAGCACAATTGTGAAAGCTATCAAAACTGAATTGATTAAATATCGCGCAAATGGCACACGGGCAAACACATCGCGAAAATTTTGCAATGAAAGCTCGCCAGTTGGCAAAAATGCTGCAAATGTGCTCATTTCACGCAAAATTTGGCCTTCATCGGCTTTAAGCGCTGTAACCAGCATAAATACAATTGGGAATAGACTGAATAGCGCAATGACGGTCATTAACAGATACGAGCCAAAACGACGAGGGCGTTTTTGCCAGCGCTTGGTTGGTTCAATTGCAGGACGTTGCATCAACAAGCTACCTTTCTGGCCGAGTAACTATCCGTTGGCCAAGCGAAATCAGCAACACAATCACAAAAAACACCACCGAAAGCGCCGAAGCATAGCCAACTTTTTGGCTGCGAAAGCCACTATTCACAATATGCAGCATTGCGGTAACCGTCGCATCGTTGGGGCCGCCTTTGGTCATAATCTCAACTTGATCGAACAATTTGAAGGCCATAATCGTGGTTGAAATCACCACAAACACTGAAGTGTTGCGCAATTGGGGCAGGGTTACAAAGCGAAACTGTTGCCAAGCATCAGCGCCATCCAATTCAGCTGCTTCGTACAATTCGCCAGGAATTTCCTGCAAACCAGCCAGATAAATCACCATCTGAAAGCCCACACCCTGCCAAATCGACATCAGCATAATCGCGGGAAAAGCCAATTTTGGGTCTTCCAGCCAGCGATACGGCCCAAGCTGGCCAAAGCTGATAGTTTGAATAAAACTATTAATGATGCCTTGATCGGGATTGTAGAGAAAGGTCCAAACCACCGCCACAATCGCCATCATCGTGACAACCGGAATAAAATAGATGGTGCGAAAGAAGTTGATCGCTTTGATTTTCTGGTTGACCAAAATCGCCAAAAACAGGGCAAAACTGGTTTGGACTGGCACAACAATCAATACAAACAAGAAATTATTCAGCAACGCCCGCACAAACGTCGCGTCTTGCCACATTGCCAGATAATGTTTGAAGCCAACAAAACGAGTTGGGATATTGAGATTTGGTACCAAGCGTTGGTCGGTCAGCGAGAGATAGAACGCCAAGCCAAATGGCGCAATCAAAAAGATACAAAGCAACAGCAGCGCCGGAGCAACAAACGCCCAAGCCACCCGCTGCTCGCGCCGTTTCCAGCCTAGCATTGGAGTGCGAGCAGTAGCTTTTGGCGGTGCGGTCGGCGATTTTAAAATCGTCATAAGCAAGACTCCTTGGGAAGAACCAAGCCGCCGCAAGCAACGGCTTGATGATTAACGTTGTTACTTCACTGGATAGCCTTGATTATCTTCAATATCGGCATCAATTTTTTGGGCCGCTTTATCCAATTCGGCTTGCACATCAGCGCCAGCCACAATATTATCGACCGCCTCGGCAAACGCACTGGTAATCACTGGATATGCGGGCGTGATAGGCCGCGGCACAGCAACGCCGTTGGTCAATTGCTGCACATAGATATTCAGCGGAGCGCCATCACCAAATAATTTCGATTTGGCAATTGCCGAGCTGCGCGCTGGCACCGCACCATTGGCATCGCTCATGCGCAACACTTCTTCTGGCGAAACAATGAACGAAAGCACTTCAGCAGCGGCAGCAGGGTTCTCACACTTGCTGGTAATGCCCCAATTCCACGAACCCATGCCCGTTTTTGAGCCTTTGCCCAAATCGGCGGCAGGCAAAACCAATAAATCAGCGCCTAGCGCCTTGGCATAATCAGGGTAGGCCCAGTGGCCAACCCAGCTCAACGCAGCCTTGCCCTCAGCAAAATCGGTATCGCCAGCAGGCTTCGGGTTGACATAGCCATTAGTAAACAAGCTTTGAAACCATTGCATTGCTTCGACCGAAGCTGCTCCATTCAAGGTGCCAGTTGCTTTTTGATAATTCGAGCGATCGATCAAATCGCCACCGAACGATTGCAAGAAGGGCGAAAAACCATAGCTAAACCATTCGCCACGGCCATAATTCATTTTCAATTCAAGCGGATACTGCAAGCCATTGGCTTTGAGTTTGCTCAAGGCTTGGTCTAGCTCGGCCCGCGTCCATGGCTGTGCAAGCGTTGGAATGCGCACGCCAGCTTTTTCCAACAGCGCTTTATTTGCATAAAAGCCCAAGCCCGAATCGAACTGGCCAAGGCTATACAATTTGCCGTTATACGTGCCTTGTTGAATGATTGAGGGCAAGAAATCGGCTTTAACATCGGTTGAAATCAATGAATCCAAAGGCTGCAAATAACCCGACCAAGCATAGTTATAAACAAACGGCCCATCAAAATCGAGCAAACAGGGCAATTCGCCGGCCAAGGCAGCAGCATTGACCTGATCGTTATATGCGCCTTCAGGCAATTCGATGGCTTCGATTTTAATTGCTGAATTTTTGGCGGCGAAGGCTTGGAGGGTTGCATTCAAGGCATCGCGTTCAGCGCCTTGGCCTGAGTGAAACCAAAGCGTGACGGTGCCGCTTGCCGCACCAGGGTTGGCATCGACAGTTGACGTGGTAGGAGGATTGGTTGGCGTAGCAGCTGCGCCGCATCCAGCCAAGATCAAGCCGACAAGCAAACTAAACGAGCGAATCCATAGTCGTTTCATGGTTGGGTATCCTCATTGATGAAACCAAACGTCAGGCTCCTGCGGAATTGATTGGCGTAGATTGGCAATTGATGCTGAGTAGACTCCTTTATGATACGCTAATTTTTCATGGAAACGTTTCCATTATTGTGCTAAAAAATTCTCGTTTTGGGCAGCATGGTGAGCCAAGCAAAAACGAGCAGCTGGAGAATTGGCATCGAAAAAGGTCTTTTTAGGTTGAATTTTGGCTATCTGAAGTAATGGAAGCGTTTCCATTACAATATAGTAAAGTTGTACGCTTGTCAAGAGTGAATTTTGGCCAGGAGCTACCGCCCTCGATAGCCAACGAAGTAGCCAAATCTCCTGCATTACGCTCCTCATTCACTGGGTGGGAAAGAAGTTGGGTTAAGGGACAATAAACAATCATTCATTGAAGAACGATCGATCAGCGAACGAAGTTTTGGCCTAAAAACGCCAAACGAGCACGATTTTGAGCTTTTTCAAAACCATGCTCGTTTGTTTGACTGACAAACATTGTTTGTAAGCCAAAAAAGCGCTGGTGTAGCACAGGCTCACGCTACAAACGGCGGCTTATTCGGCTTGCATGCCTGGTACATAGTATTGGGCTACGTAATCTTTGAGCATGCGGCGGAAGCTAAATTCTGGCGCAACCGTGCGAATCGATTCCTTCATGGTTGCAATCCACTTGTGGGGCAAGCCATTGGCATCGCGCTCGTAGAAGGCTGGCACAACCTCGTTTTCCAGCAAGCTATACAACGATTCAGCATCGTCAATATCTTGTTGTTCGAGATCGTCGTAGCCAGCTTCGCGGCCAATCGCCCAGCCGTTCTTGCCGTTGTAGGCTTCGCGCCACCAACCATCAAGCACGCTCAGGTTTGGCACACCGTTCATGCCAGCTTTTTCGCCGCTGGTGCCCGATGCTTCCAATGGTCGGCGTGGGTTGTTCAACCATACGTCAACGCTTTGCACCAAATGGCGGCCAACATTAATATCATATTCTTCAATAAAGAAGATCTTGCCGCGCAGCTCTGGGTCGCGAGCCATGTTGTAGACGGCACGAATAAAGCTCTTGCCTGGCTCATCTGCTGGGTGCGATTTACCAGCAAAAATAATTTGCACTGGGCGCTCTGGATTGTTCAGAATTCGCTTGATCCGATCCAAATCGCGGAAAATCAAGGTAGCCCGTTTGTACGTTGCAAACCGCCGCGCAAAGCCAATCAACAAGGCATTCGGATTAACATCGCCGCTAATTGCATCGTCGCGGTGATAGCCAAGTCGGCGTTGGCGTTGCCAAGCGCGTTCGCGAATAAAGCGCGCCAAATCGTGCTTCAAGCCAGAGTGCACGCCCCAAAGCACTTCATCGGGCATGTTGGTGATGCGATCCCAAGTTGTAGGCTCGTCCATCACTTCGCGCCAACCAGCGCCAAGCACCGAATCATACATATTGGCCATGGCTGGAGCCAACCAAGTATCCGAATGCACACCGTTGGTCACATGGCCAATTGGCACTTCATCAACCGATTTGCCTGGATACAAGAACTGCCACATTTGGCGAGCCACAGCGCCGTGCAATTCGCTCACGCCGTTATGATATTCCGATAAGCGCAAGGCCAGCACGGTCATGCTGAAGGTTGGCCCCCAGCTTTGTTGCTGCAAAGCAATATTCATAAAGGTATCGCGATCGATGCCCAGTTGTGGCCAATAGTTGTGGAAGAATTGATCGATCAAATCGAGTGGGAAGGCATCGTTGCCAGCTGGCACAGGGGTGTGGGTCGTAAAGACTGAACGCTTGCGCACTTCGGCAACGGCATGCTCAAGATTTTCGCCGCGCTGCACCCGTTCGCGCAATAATTCTAAGCCCAAAAATGCTGAGTGGCCTTCGTTCATATGCCAAACAGTTGGGTTGATGTTGAGGGCGCGTAACACCCGCACGCCTGCAATCCCCAAGATAATTTCTTGCGCCACCCGCAGCCATTGATCGCCACCATACAAACGGGCCGACAATTCGCGATCTTCAGGCCGATTTTCGTCAACATCGGTATCCATCAGCAGCAAGGTAATGCGGCCAACTTGGAAGCGCCACACTTTAACAAACACCGTGCGCCCAGGCAGATCGACGCTTACACGCAGTTCGCTGCCATCGCTATTGCGCACCACCAAGGCTGGCAATTCGGCAAAATTCAAGCGTTCGTAGAGCGCTTCTTGGGTGCCTTCGCTATTGATAAATTGGCGAAAATAGCCTTGGGGATATAAAAAGCCAACCCCAACAAACGGCAAGCCAATATCGCTGGCTTCTTTACAATGGTCGCCCGACAAAATGCCCAAGCCCCCAGAGTAAATTGGCAACGATTCGTGAATGCCAAACTCAGCCGAAAAATAGGCAATCGTGTGATCTTTATGGTCAGGATGGGTGCGGGCAAACCAAGTGCGATCATCACGCATATAATGATCAAATTTGATCGTTACCCGATCATACTGGGCCAAATAATTGCTATCAAGGGCTTTTTGTTCGAGGCTAGCTAAGCTAACTTCACGCAAAAATTTCACCGGATTATGGCCCGTGCGCTCCCATAACGTTGCATCAATCGTTTGGTACAGTGCTTGGGCTTCTGGTTGCCAGCTCCACCAAAGGTTATAGGCCAACTCATAGAGTCGGTTAATCCGTTGGGGCAACGGGGCAAACTGCGGTGGTAATTCAGCAACGTTCATTGCAACTCCTTGTACTACGATTAATTAAAAAACGATGCCGCTAGCCAGAAAGAGCCTGCCGCAACATCGCGTTGTTTGTTTTGAGCCTGAACGTTAGTGCCTATTATGGCTTAAAAGCGGGGGAGTTGCAACCGTTTTTGAAAGGATGAAGGATGAAGGATGAGGGATGAAGGGGCTAGGGTTCAGGCTATCGGCTATTGGCTGAAAGGGATCAGGATTCAGGGATGAGGCTATTGGCTATAGGTTATCGAAGATTTCTTGCAATGACAACAATTGTTCCGATAGCCATCAGCCTAGAGCCAAAAGCCACCTCCCCTTCGCGATCTTCGCGTCCTTCGTGGTTTCCATCCTTCGTGCTCTTCGTGTCCTTCGTGGCCAAAAGAAACCCAATCTGAGTCAATCTGTGCCAATCTGTAGCTAAAAAACTTAACCTTCGCGATCTTCGCGTCCTTCGTGGTTTCCATCCTTCGTGCTTTTCGTGGCCTTCGTGGCCAAAAGAAACCCAATCTGAGTCAATCTGTGCCAATCTGTGGCTAAAAAACTTAACCTTCGCGATCTTCGCGTTCTTCGCGGTTTCCATCCTTCGTGCTCTTCGTGTCCTTCGTGGATCGAAACTATACGCGGCGCGCCCGTGCCCGATACAGCACCGTCAAATAGAGCATCAAGCCAAAACTCAGAAAATTTGCGCCCCGTGGATTGATTGCGCTCCAAAACCAATTACCAGTTTGCTCACGCAAATCATCAAAAAGCTTGCCCACCTTGGGAATCAACAAAAGATCATAGCCCAACACCAAACATGCAGCAATCAACGGGGCAATAATTCGCCGCGAGCCAGCCAAAACCACAATAATTAACGCAATTGCTGAAACCCGAAATTCGGCTAAACCAGGTGAAATATAGCTAAAACTCGCCGCAAATAAGCCGCCAGCCAAGGCTGCCACACTGCCGCCCCAGGTATAGGCCAAACGCCTGATTGCGATCGGCTCAACCCCAACGCTTGCCGCCGCCAATTCATCGCTGGCCAAGGCCGCCAACGCCCGCCCATAGCGCGAACGAAGCAGGTTGTAGCCAAGCATACCAACCCCAACAACAACCGCCAAAAGTGCATAATAGCTTGCACTCGGGGCAGCTAAATCGAGGCCGAAGAGCTGCAAATTGGGCACGCCAGCAATTCCACTTGCGCCGTTGGTCACGCTGCGCCAGTTTTGGGCAATGCGATGGGCAATCACGCCCAAGGCAAATGTGACGATCGCCAACAATTCATTATCTAAGCGTGCTGCCAAAACGCCAATCAGCCAGCCAAACAAGCCACCACATAAACAGCAAACGACGATAATTCCCGCCAATTCGCCCGATGCTAACCAGGTTTGCCAGCCGCCATGCAAGCCAGTGCTCAGCAAAGCAACCAAATAGGCCCCCAGCACAAATGGCGCAGCATAGCCAAGATCAAGCATGCCGCCCCAACCAACAATCACATTTAAGCCCAAGGCCAGCAAGCCATAAATTAAAATTTGAATTGCCGCAACTTGAATGCCCAATTCAAACCAACTATTGAGCAATGGTACGCAGGCCAGCAAGCCAGGAATTAACAACCAACGCCAGCTTTGTTTTACAGACTGAACTGTGCTAACAATTGCTGCATTAATCGGGCTATCGTTGCTTGGCTGCTGGCGCAGCACAACAATTAACACTAATAAGCCAAGCGTGAGTGCCGGAGTCCATTGAGCCGCAATAAAATAATCGCTGAAGGCTGCCAACAAACCCAACGCCAAGCCACTCAGCAAGGCTCCCAACGGGCGGCCAATCCCGCCAAGCAAGGCAGCAGTAAAGGCAATTAAGCCACTTTGCGCCCCATAATTGGTATAGGGTGCGGTGTAATATAAGGCAAATAGCAAAGCCGCCAAGCCTGCCAAAGCCCCGCCAAGCGCAAAAGTTTGGCGCAAGGTCGCGCTATAGTTGATTCCACAGAGTTGGGCCATGGTTGGGTCGGCAGCGCTTGCCTGCAATTTCCAGCCAAAACGGGTGCGTTTGAGCAACCAATGCACGCCGAACGCCACCAGCAGCGCTAGCCCCACAACAATCAAATCTTTGCCCTGCAACACCAGCGCCGCATCGCCAAACAAATTGCCATGCGGCAACAAATCGGGCACGTTAATCCGCGCTACTTCAGGTATCCCAGGCACACTGCGATGCTCGCCTGGAATCACTGCGTTGGTCAAGGTACGCACAAACAAAGCCGCTTGGTAGAGCATGAACGAGATGCCGAGGGTTGCCATCAATGGCGCTAAACGGGATGCGCCGCGAAAAGGCCGAAAGCCAATCTGCTCGATAATTACGCCTGTGCCAGCCCCAACCAAGCCACATATTAACAAAACCGCCAGCAAGCCAAAGCCAAGCCACCACCAAGCCTGACCAACCTGCAAGCCCAAAATTGCAATCGATTCGGCAGCCAACACCGTGAGCAACGAAAATAAATCGCCATGAGCAAAATTGAGCATGCGCACAACGCTATATACCAACGTAACGCTAATCGCATTCAAGCCAATAATCGCCCCATTGGCCAAGCCAAAAATAACCAATTGCAGCAAAAGCTGGCTACACGAAAACTGGGCACCACCACAAGCAGTCATTGTGATTTCCCCCAAGCATAGTGAGAATATGGATGTATGGAGAGGTTAAAGTAAAGAGCGAACTCGTGTAAGTTCGCTCTTATGGTAGCTTAAGCGGTGTGGCGACGCAAAAAAGAGAGCTGGCTATCGAATGGCTCTTCGCCAGTAGGTGGCAGCGCACAGCCATACAAACCATTAGGCAGCAACACGCGCGCTTTAGCAGTGTCGCGCCATGCCACGCCCAAAATCTCTTCACGAACGTAGTTCAACAAACTCGGATCTTCGATTGGAAACAAGACCTCGACCCGTCGATCTAAGTTGCGCTCCATCAAATCGGCGCTGCCAACATACAATTGCTCGTCACCGCCGTTACGCGCATAATACAGCCGACTATGCTCCAAAAAGCGCCCAACAATGCTGCGAACCTGAATATGTTCGCTCAAGCCTTCAACCCCAGGCCGCAACGAGCACATGCCCCGCACCAAGAGCTGAATTTCAACCCCAGCTTGCGAAGCGCGATAGAGCAACTGAATAATTGTTGGGTCAACCAGCGAATTCATTTTGAAAAAGAGTTTGCCGCCACGCCCAGCTTGCTGATGCTGAATCTCGCGCTCAATCATTTGGGTCAAGCGGCGGCGTAGGTTAATTGGCGCAATCCACAATTTGCGAAAGTGGTTTTGGCGCGAATAGCCAGTCAAATAATTAAATAAATCCGAGGCATCAGCCCCAAATTCCTGATTGCAGGTCAACAAGCCAAGATCCGTGTAAATATTGGCGGTCACTGCGTTGTAATTGCCAGTACCAAGGTGCAAATAGCGCGACAAGCCATCACGTTCTTTGCGCACGACCAAGGCCACCTTGCAGTGCGTTTTCAAGCCCATCAAGCCATAGACTACATGCACGCCCTCGCGTTCAAGCGCCTTGGCCCATTCAATGTTATTTTCTTCATCAAAGCGCGCTTTAAGCTCCACCAACACCGCAACTTGCTTATCGTTCTCGCGGGCTTTGAGCAAGGCCTTGACGATGGGCGAATTCGAACCAACCCGATAGAGGGTTTGCTTAATCGCCAACACATTTGGATCACGCGCTGCTGCCTGCAAAAAATCAACGACAGGGGTGAAGGAATCAAAGGGATGGTGCAACAGCACATCGCGGCGTTGCACCACATTAAATAAATCTTCGCCAGTTGAAAGTACCGCTGGCACGCTTGGCTTGAATGGTGGCAACTTCAACTGCCAACGCTCCAAGCGCACAACGCTCATGAGGCTGCTCAAATCAAGCGCACCATTTAATTGATACACATCGTCGCGCTCAACTTCAAGATTCTCAATCAGCAATTCAACAATCCGCGGCGGCATACTCGAATGCACCGAGAGCTTGGTTACCGAGCCAAAGCGGCGTTGACGCACGCCAGCCTGAATTGTCTCAAGCAAGTCGGCGGCTTCATCTTCTTCAATTTCAACATCGGCGTTGCGAATAACCCGAAAAGTATATGCTTCGGAAACCTGCATGCCAGGAAATAGCGTGCTAATATTTTCGGCAATAATTTGTTCGAGCCACGTAAAACAGACCGTATTTGGCTGCTCACTGGGCACTGCCACCAAGCGCGGCAACGAAGCAGGCACTTTAATGCGGGCAAAATGCTCATCATTATCAGGGTCTTGAATCACAACTGCCAAATTCAAGCTCAAATTGGAAATATGCGGAAACGGATGGCCTGGATCAAAAGCCAAGGGAGTCAATACAGGGAAAATTTCATTATCAAAATAATTTTTCAGCCATGCTTGTTGATGAATCGAAAGCTGGCCATATTCGTGAATAAAAATGCCCTCAGCTGCAAGTTTTGGTTGCAAATCTTGGGCAAAACATGAGCGTTGCAATTCCATCAATGGCGCAACCGCGGCGCGAATTGCCCGCAACTGCTCAAGCGGCGTTTTGCCATCAGCTGAGCGCTCAAACACCCGTGCTGCAACTTGCTGGCGAATACCCGAAACCCGAATCATAAAAAACTCATCGAGATTGGTGCTGAAGATCGCCAAAAATTTCACGCGCTCCAACAAGGGCAACGAAGGATCAAGCGCTTCTTCTAAAACGCGGCGATGAAAAGCCAGCGCACTCAATTCACGATTCAGAAAATTTTTCGGGTCAGCCAGATTCAGTGGTTCAGCAACTGTGTCGTAAGTTAGCAACTCAGCCATGGGACGCTTCTTTCCACATTCATACATAATCAAACGGCTTGACCATTGTAGGGCAAAAACGATGCCAAGCAAGCCTAAAACCATCTATTTCGCTGAAATTTAACCAAGCTTTAAAGATAGAACTGATCGCGATTTTCATCCTCGTGGACAGCCCCAGTGATGGCGAGAATGCCAATCCAGAAGCCGCGCGAAACCCGATAGCAAAAGAGTTGAAAAATACTAAGCACACTAATTAAACCAGCAGTGCCGAGGATTAAATGGGCGGGCCATTGCCAGACCAGAATTAATGCGCCAGCAAAGCCAAGCGCAACCGTGATCGTTAATGAAATGCCCATTGCGCCCGTGCTTTGGTCGCCAGTGCCCTCATAGCGTAGGCCGCAGGCAGCACAGCCCTCGTTCAGGCCAAAAAATGTTTTGAACATACGCCCATAGCCGCATGTGGGGCAACGCCCAGCTAAGCCACGCCAGAGCATCAAAAGTGCGTTAAACATCGGCATTCCTTGCGCCAAAACTGCCCGTGCATAATCCATAAGTCCTGTTATAGCCTAGGCCAGGCCTAAAAAGCTGTGCAACAAGACGATTTATGCGGTATGATAGCGAAAATTACTCCGGAGTGAGCAGCAAACTCACGCTTGCCGAGTAGCAATATCATACCGTATAATACGCATAGACTCCATTCGCAAGCTTTTGTTGTGGCTCATCTTCGCGTTCGACTTCAGGGAGGCCGCTTGGACATCGTTAATATTCCAATTCTTAAGCTCGAGAACTTTTTAATTGCTTCAGTTCAGGTTGCCCTGTATGACATGCAAGCAATTCAGTTCAAAGACGCGGTTCTCCAGAAGATCTATGAGACCAAAGCAAAAGGGGTCATCATCGATCTAACGGCGATGGATGTACTAGACAGCTTCGTAGGCCGCTTAATTAGTGATATTGCGGCGATGGCACGCCTGATGGGGACAACCGTTGTTATTACAGGGTTGCAACCTGCCGTCGCAATTACGTTGGTAGAGCTGGGGCTTGAGTTGCCTGGTGTCACAACGGCGCTGAATTTGGAAAAAGGCATCGCTAAGTTGCGGCTGATTACGGAGAACAATGCGGATGGCAATGCCTAATAAAGTCATCACAATTCAGAGCGACCTCGACATTGTGGCGGCACGGATGGCAGCCCGCGATATGGCTAAGTCAATGGGCTTTGGCGCTATCGACCAAGCACGGATTGCTACCGCGATCTCCGAACTGGCACGGAATATTTATCTCTATGCCGGTGAAGGTACTGTCACAGTGAGCGAAATACAACAGGGGCTCCGCAAAGGGCTTCAGGTCGTCTGCGAAGACCAAGGGCCAGGTATCGAGGATATTAGCCTCGTAATGCAAGATGGCTATACCACCTCCAAGGGGATGGGGATGGGGATGCCAGGTGCAAAGCGGCTCATGGACGAGTTCGAAATTGAATCGATCGTCGGCGAAGGTACCAAAATTACCTGCCGTAAATGGAAACGCCCCTAAGCTTCAGATGTTTGTAATAGCACGTCCAAGAGCAGCACCTGCTGCTCTTTTATTATTTAACGAGAATACGGACGCTCGCAAGGACAAAAAGATGGACAGACTTGCGGACAACACGATCGTATTATCGCGATACAATCAGTGTGTGATCATCAATAACTCATTGTTGGAGGAAGTTCGTCTATGGCAGACACACTCAAGATTGTTGGAATTTCGGGCAGTTTGCGCAAGGATTCGTTCAACACAGCCCTGCTGCACGCCGCCGCCGAATTAATGCCCGCTGGTGTGGAATTTAGCATCGTTACGTTGCACGAAATCGAGTTGTTCAACGAGGATGTCGAACGCGAGGGCTTTCCCGCTGCTGTCGTTGCCTTGCGCGAGGCCATTAGCAGCGCTGATGCCTTATTGATCGCCACGCCAGAATATAACTACTCGATTCCTGGGGTGTTGAAAAATGCGCTCGATTGGGCTTCGCGGCCTGGCAGCAATGGCGAGATGCCACTCAGCGGCAAGCCCTTGGGCATTATCGGCGCAAGCGTCGGAGCCTATGGCACAGCACGCGGCCAACATCACTTACGTCAAGTAACGGTGAATACCAACATGCATCCCTTAAATAAACCTGAGGTGATGATTACCTTCGCAGATAAAAAGTTTAGCGCTGGTCAACTCCACGATGAACCAACCCGCAAGGTTGTACGTACCCATTTAGAAGCGCTTGTGGCTTGGACGAAACGGTTAAGTCAATAAATCTTTCATTAGGGCAACCGGGTCGTCGCATGTTCACACAAAGGAGTGTTGATTATGTCGATTTTGGGCTTACATCATATTACAATTGTTAGTGCAGATGCGCAGCGGACCGTCGATTTTTACACTGGAGTATTGGGTCTGCGCTTAGTCAAGCAAACCGTGAATTTCGACGATCCGGGCTCTTATCATCTTTATTTTGGTGATGCGCATGGCTCTGCTGGCACGATCATCACCTTTTTTGAATGGCCGCGCGCGCCGCGTGGCGCAACCGGCCTTGGTGGCACGCACCACCTCGCGCTGAGCGTCGCCAACGAGCAAGCCTTGCTCAAATGGAAACGGCGTTTGCTCGATGCCAAGGTGCGAGTCAACGGCCCGTATGATCGCAATTATTTCAAATCGCTGTACTTCCGCGATCCCGATGGCACAATTTTGGAAATTGCCACCAAAGGCCCAGGTTGGACGGTCGATGAACCATTGGCAAGCCTTGGCCAAAAAGCCATAATGCCACCGATGGAATTGATAAGCAGCAATCGCAACGAATGTGATATTGCCACCATCAATTGGCCTGAGCCGGTGCCGGAAATTACCGCCGATATGTCGTTGCATGAAGGCTTGCACCATATTTCAGCCATCGGCGCAAGCGTTGAGCGCTCGCACGAGTTTTATGCTGGGGTGTTGGGCTTGCAACGGGTCAAAATGACCTACAACTTCGATGATCCAACGGCGGCACATTGGTACTGGGGCGCTGATAATGGCCGACCTGGCACGCTCATGACCTATTTTGAGCGTGATCCAGCCCATACCCGCCCAGTGCGCATGGGTGCTGGCCAAACCCATCATATTGCCTTTGCGATTGCCAACGATGATGAGCAATTGGCTTGGCGCGAACGCTTGCTCAGCTTTGGCAAACGGGTTTCGCCAGTCCAAGATCGAACCTATTTCAAAAGCATTTACACCAACGATCCTGATGGCCATATTATTGAACTTGCGACCGTTGGGCCAGGCTTTGCCGTCGATGAGCCAGTTGAGCAATTGGGCAAAACGCTCAAATTGCCGCCGTGGCTCGAACAACAACGCAGCCTAATCGAAGAACATCTTACGCCGTTGGTTATCCCTTGTAGCACATTGGCAGTTGTGGAGCAAACTCATGCATTCTAATCCGATTCTTCAAACTGGCAGCAGCCTCGAACAAGCCACAGGAGCCATGGTTATGGTTCATGGACGTGGCGCTGATGCTGAAAGCATTTTGAGTTTGAGCCAAGCCTTTGAGCGGCCAGATTGGGCTTATCTTGCGCCCCAAGCAGATAATCATACCTGGTATCCGCAGCGTTTTATCGAGCCAGTTGCGCGCAATCAACCAGCGCTAGATTTTGCCTTGGCAGCGGTTGGCCAAGCCATCGCCCACGCTGAAGCTCACAATATTCCACGCAACAAAATCGTGGTACTGGGCTTCTCGCAAGGTGCATGTTTGGCCTTGGAATGGGTAGCACGCAACGGGCAGGGCATTGCTGGTGTGGTGGCCTTGAGCGGCGGCTTGATTGGTGAAGGAACCCATTTGCCAAGCTATAGCACCGATTTAACCAGCACAAGCGCGTTTCTCGGCTGTAGCGACCGCGATTTCCATATTGCAGCCGAGCGGGTACGCGAAAGCGCGAGTGTTTTCGAGCAAGCTGGGGCAACTGTCGATATGCGGCTTTACCCAAATATGGGCCACACGGTCAACGACGATGAAATTGGCGCAATTCAGGCCTTGTTGAAAAAGCTGAACTAGATTGATCCCCTCATCCCAACCCCTCGCCCGAATACGGGCGAGGGGCTTTTTCATTAAGTGGTTCTCTCCCAATTCCTTGTGAACCACGGCTGCTCCCCCTCGCCCGCCGCGGGGGCAAGGGGTTGGGGGTGAGGGAACACTCCACCGCCGACAAATCGCTCAAAACCGACCCTTGAAAGGATGGGGCTGGGGGTGAGGGAACACAGCTTTTTTTGCTCGGTTTCGTGTAATTTGACAAACAAACTATTCTCCGCTATAATGCTCCGCGCAACGATAAAAAAAAGCAACGGGGTGTAGCGCAGTTGGTAGCGCGCGACGTTTGGGACGTTGAGGTCGTAGGTTCGAATCCTATCACCCCGACCACTACAACGAGGGCAATTTGCTCTCGTTGTTTTTTTGTTGTTTTGCTGCAAGGAGCGACCATGCAGATTCGCGATGCCATTATTACGGTTACCAATCGGGCGGATTTAAGCCAAGACGATGCGGCGGCGGTGATGGAGCAGATGATGAATGGCGAGGCCACGCCAGCTCAAATCGCGGCCTTGCTGACAGCATTACATTTCAAAGGTGAAACAGACGCAGAAATTGCAGGCATGGCCCAAGTGATGCGCGCCAAATCGCTGGCAGTGCCCCACGATGGCGGCGTGGTCGATACCTGTGGCACGGGCGGCGATCATTCGAATACCTTCAATATTTCGACCACAGCGGCGTTTGTGGCTGCTGGCGCAGGCGCAACCGTGGCCAAACACGGCAATCGCGCTATGTCATCAAAATGTGGCTCAGCTGATGTGCTCGAAGGCTTAGGCGTGAATATCGAACTTGATGCAGAAGGTGTGGCCCGCTGTTTGCGCCAAGCAGGCATTGGCTTTATGTTTGCACCCAAGTTTCACCCTGCCATGCGCTACGCTGGGCCGGTACGCCGGGAAATTGGCATTCGTACAATCTTTAATGTGTTGGGGCCGCTGACCAACCCAGCCCGCGCCGAATATCAGGTGATTGGGGTTGCCAACGCCGAGCTAGCCGAAAAATTGGCCAATGCGCTGAGCAAAATGGGCATTCGGCGCGCGCTCGTGGTCCATGGTAGCGATGGGCTTGATGAAATTTCAATCAGCGCCCCAACCTTGGTCTATGATGTACGCGCTGGCAGCAATCCCCAAGCCTCGACAATTAGCCCCAGTGATTTTGGCCTAAGCATCGCCCCACGTGAAGCAATTGCAGGCGGCTCGGTAGCCGAAAACGTCGCCATGACCAAGGCGATTGTTGATGGCAGTGATACTGGCCCGCGCCGCGATATTGTGTTGCTGAACGCTGCTGCTGCGCTGGTTGCCTGCGAACGCGCCGCATCGTTTGGCGAAGCGATGAGCCAAGCCCAACAAGCAATCACAACTGGCGCTGCTAACCAACGTATGCAACGGATGATCGCCGCTAGCCAAGCCTAACGCTGCTTGATCAGGCGGGCCAAGGCTTGGTTCTCACGCCAAATCGCCAGCGGCGAACGAGCTGGTTGAATCCAGCGATCAAGTTCATTGATTGCCGCAGTGCGGCGAGCTTGAATTGCTTGACGCTGCTGACGCAATTGAGGCCATTGGCGGAAAGCATGCAAACGGCCACTAACCGTCGTCCAGCGGCGGCGCACAAGCGCCTGAGCACAAGCTAAACCATCGTAGGCCAGCATCAAGGCCAAATCACGGGCCAACAACGGCGTTGGCCAACACCTCAGAATCGCCCGCCAGCGATTGCGGGCAATCAGCCAATCTTTGAACGGCGAACCTTCGCCACCAGTTGCCGAGTAGATATGCCGCGCAACGGCCTGGGGTGCAAGCACGGTTTGCCATTCGCGCAACTGCAAACGCCACGCCAAATCAACATCTTCCAAATAGGCAAAATAGCCTTCATCAAAGATGCCAACATCGGCTAAAGCGGCGCGCCGATAGGCCACCGCACCACCACTGCCACCCCAAATTGGATAGGGCTGCTGCGCCAATTGAGCGACTGGCTGCAATAAACCTGCATCAGTTGCCACCCCATCACGATAGAGCTGAATCCCAGCCGAGGCGATAATGGTAGGCTGATGGGCAAAGGTCAGCACGCCAGCGCTGGCAGCGAGGGTTGGCTGCTGTTCAAACGGCGCTAAAATAGCTGCAATAAAATTTGGCTCAACGATTGCATCATTATTCAACAACAGCAATACATCGCCACGCGCCACGTGTAAGCCAACATTGACCCCGCCGCTAAACCCACGATTCTTGGGTAGTGCCAGCAAACGCACGTGCGGATAGTGTTGATGCAGCCAAGCCGTCGAACCATCGTGCGAGCCATTATCCACCACCAGCACTTCAATCGAAGCATCGCACTGAGGCAATAAGGCATTCAGGCAATCGGCCAGCAGCGCGCGGCCATTCCAATTTAAAATAATGACAGAACACTTCATATAAAAAAAGCGATTGGTTGCCCAATCGCTCAATCCTTAGTATGCTTACGAATCAAAGAGCACGGCCAACCACCGCCGCCAATTGGGCGTTGGATCAGCTGGCGGCAGCACAACTGGCTCGGCTGCTGGTTCGTCTAGCGTTATGCTTGGCGAAATTGTCAGGGTTGGCGTAACCACGCTGACATGGAGCACCACATCGCCAGGCTTGGCCATGTCGAGCATATCGCGGGCAGCCAGTTCAATCGCTGCATCGGAGCGCACATAGGCGGCGCGATCACGCAAGCTTTGGCTTTCGGCGGTTAAGCGCGCGTTTTCGGCCTCCAAGGCTTGGGCTTGCTGCTCCATGGTATAGCCTTGAACGACCAAGCTGCCAAACAGCACCATGAGATACAGCGCAAACGCAGCTAAGCCCCACGTTACCACGAGCGTTGCGCCGCTACGCAATTGGGTTGGTTGCGGAATTTGGGGTTTACGCCACTGTGGCCAGCGCCAACGAGCCATAACACCCTCCTCAATCGATAAAGAGCAGCGTTAGCCTAGCACAATGGTTTGGCAAAATCAGCCAACCATGATGACAAATTGCTAACAACGCTGCTTGAGGAATTAAACTCCGCTTGGTTCTTCGTTTAAGCGTGAGCGTGGTGCATCGAGCAACAATGGCTCATCGATATTGGATGTCATGCTGCTTTGGCCACGGAACAAGCCGCCTGGCTCGATGTGTAACGAAGCGGCGGTAATATCGCCCCAAACCTTGCCTGAAGGCGAGATTTCGAGTTGCTCGGTTGCGACAACTTGGCCTTTGACAGCGCCTGAAACGTGGATATTTTGGGCCTTGAGCGTCGCAATCACGCGGCCAGTTGAGCCAACAATCAAATTGCCAAGCACCTCGATTTCGCCCTCAACAGAGCCATCAACCCGCACGTTGCCGTCGGATTTGAGGGTTCCAACAAAGGTGGTATTGGCTCCAATCACGGTTTCTGGCTTGCCGGTTGGTGATTGAGCGATTGGTTGTACCACTTTTTTGTTGCCGAATAAGCTCATGAATTGCCTCCTGTTGTAGCGGGTAGAGCTGCTGATTCCGGTGCATCGAATTGCCCAAGCGCTTGCGCGATTGACGCAACTTCTTCTTCGGAAAGCGTATGGGTCGATTGGCCGCGTTGCACGGCTTTGGCGTAGGTGCGCACACCTGAGCGACTATAAATACTACTCAGGACAACCCCGGTTTGTTCGCCATCAAGCAGTGCCAACGCATAGCTTTGATCGCCACCAACGTCGCCAAATGGATTAAAACGCACCAGCCCAACATGATGCAGGCTGCTGCGGCCCAAACGCCGAACTTCACGTTCGAGGGTGGTTATTTGATCATCGTGATGCGCAACTTGCAGCGAGCGTTGCAGCCAAATATCTTCAAGATGTTCAGCATCAACGCCTTTGGTGAGGGCAGTATACCGTTGATCGGTGGCACGCAGACGTTTGCTTAAACGCCCAATCCAGACCAGCAAGCCAATAATCAATAGGCTGCTGCCGATCCAGAGATAGAAGCCATAGGTTGTCCAAAAAGCTATCAAGGATATGCCTCGTCTTCAAAACTGCCTTCCATTATAAACGAGGCTATCACCCTCACGCAAACGACAACCAAGAACAAAGGATGAAGGATGAAGGATGAGGGATGAAAGTAAAGGCAGAAGGCAAAAATCAGAAGTTAGAAAAAAAGGTAAAAGGGAATAGTAAATAATCAAATTAATCTGTGGCCAACGGAAAGGATGAAGGATGAGGGATGAGGGATGAGGGATGAAAATTGACATTCGTGCAATTCGTGCAATTCGTGGCTAAAAACGTCCTTCGCGATCTTCGCGGTTTCAATCCTTCGTGCGCTTCGTGGATCAACATTTACATGCGCTTATTTTGCATAACTTAGCGAAATCGGCTAGCATGGAGTGCTGACTTATGCTAGGAGTTTGGGTATGTTGCCACCAGCCTTGCGGGTTGCCTTGGAACGGGAATTAACGGGCACTGATCAAAAGCGGTTGGCCACGGCTGCGAGCGGGCTTTCCGAGCGCTATCGCGAAGGCCATAGCCGCACAACCGCGCCATTTGTGCAAAATGCCGCCGATGTGTTGGCCTACGCCGCCACGCGCATGCCCGCAACCCTTGGCGCGCTCAAGGCTGCTTGTAGCGAAATTGCCCAACGCCAACCAAATTTCAAACCGCAAACCCAGCTTGATCTTGGGGCCGGAACTGGCGCAGCAACCTGGGCCGCCAGCCTCGTGTGGCCAACGCTTCAGCAGCATCATTTACTCGAACGCGAAAGCACAATGCTCCAATTAGGCCAACGCTTGATGCAAGCAGGCCCAAGCTCGTTGCAAAAGGCCGCTTGGCAACAAGCCAATTTGCCCAATTCGAGCAATGTGGGCAGCTATGATTTGGTTACGATTGGCTATGTGTTGGGTGAATTAAACGCAACCCAACGCCAGCAATTATTTGCTCAAGCCTGGCAAGCCACCAGCGGCAGCTTATTAATTGTGGAGCCAGGAACGCCGCGCGGCTTTGAATTGATTTTGGCAGCGCGTGAGTTTTTGCTTGGCCAGCAAGCCCATTTAATTGCACCCTGCCCACATCAAACAACCTGCCCAATGCAAACCAATGATTGGTGCCATTTTGCCACGCGGATTGAGCGCACCCGCTTTCATCGCAGCCTCAAAGGCGCAGAGCTGGGCTACGAAGATGAAAAATGGAGCTATATCGCAGTTAGTCGCCAGCCAACCCAGCCAGCGCCAGCGCGAATCATTCGCCATCCTTTTCAGCAACCACAGCGCATTCAATTGCAACTGTGCACCCCCCAAGGATTGATCAACACAACGATCAATAAACGTGATGCTCAATGGAAAGCAGCGCGCAAAGCAGAATGGGGCGATAGCTTCGAGCCACATCTAGCACAAGATTAACATTAATTGATTGAAAAACTAGCGAACGTAGCCCCGTAGAGCGTGCTATACTGTTTAAGGTATCAGCACATTGCACAGCTTCATTAACCCTGCTGAATTCCAGCACAAGCTCACGCCCATTGGTGGCCGAATCGGCCCTTGGCGCATGTGCTTTTTACCCTTGAAACAAGCCAAGCCTTGCTTGCGTTTCAAGCTTTTTTCAAGTATGCTACAGGGAAGCAAATGCCATTTGAAGGCATGTTGTCAACCTGATTTTCCGGTACAGGAGGCTCTCAAATGAGCGATGTAGCAGTAAAACCAATGACTGCAATTGAAATCGATCCAGCATTGGTCACGGTGACGGCATCAGCAGCAAATCGGTTGTTGTCGATCAAGCAAGAAAAAGAATTGTCCGATGAATATGCGCTACGGGTTTTTGTGGCCGGTGGCGGCTGTTCAGGCTTGCAATATGGTATGAGCTTCGATGATCAAACCAACGAAGGCGATACCGAATTCTACGCGAGTGGCTTGCGCGTCTTGGTCGACCCAATGAGCGCTCAATACATTGGTGGCGCATCAATCGACTACATCGATAGCTTGATGGGTGGCGGTTTCAAAATTGATAACCCCAACGCAACCTCAAGCTGTGGCTGTGGTAGCTCGTTCAAACCTAAAGATGGCGAAGCTGCTGCCAGTGGTGGTGGCTGTGGCAGCGGGGCAGGCGGCGGCTGCGGCTGTCACTAAGCCTGCGCCCAAAGCTTAAGCTGTTCTACGATACAGTGAGCGGGGACGAGTCTCTCGTCCCCGTTTGTTATGTTTCATGAAACGATCAACCTTCTATCTATGGCTTGGCAGCCTGTATACATTGGCCGTATTTGGCCTAGCATGGCATAATTGGAGTGGTGGAAATAGCCAGCCCATTATTCAAGCGCAGGTCGGGGCAACGATTAGCGCCGCCATCCAGCAAGGCGGGCGGGTTGCCTTGATTAATGTAGTCGGCAATCTAGCGGCGTTTGCTCCCACGGCGTGGCTTTTAGCCTACTGGCGACCAGCACTCCGACTCTGGCAACTGTGCTTAATTGGGATTGGGTTAAGCTGCGTGGTGGAGCTTGGTCAATATTGGCTGGGCTATCGCGTTGTCGATATTGACGATGTTGTGTTGAACAGCTTGGGGTTTGGCGGCGCTGGTTGGTTGGCGAAGCTTAGCCAACGCCTAATGCTTCATTATACGAGGGAAGTCGATCGTGCTTAAACCAGCCTATGGCGAGCATTGGCTCACTGCTTATTGTTTCCAAAGCACAAATCAGCAAATTGTTGCCGCCGCAGTGCGCATGATCACCCAATGTCAGGATCAAGCTCCGCTGCCCGTCGCATGGCAACCAACCCAAGCCTTTGGCGAGCACAACGACCAAGGCATGCCAACCTCGTATCATATTGCACCAGCCCAAGGCGATTGGGTGATCGTTTACCCAAATCGCTATGCCAATTTAGCCTTTGCCTCATCGCTTTCCCGCCAATCGCGCAAATTAACCGTGGCCTACTTTCCCCAACGCCGCGAGGCTTGGGAGCGCGGTCACCCCGCCGAACTGCCAACAATGCCCGAATTAGCGCTAGTGGATTGTCGCTATTTTAGCCAATTGATTCAGCCACCAGTCGCCGATTGGTCAGCTTGGATTCACCTGTGGCATCCGCGGTGGAATGCCCCTAGCCAAGGAGCTTAAGATGTACAACAATCAAAGTGCCGAAGAGATTGCCGCCCGCATTGAAGCTGGCGAAGATTTGTATCTGCTTGACGTGCGCGAACCAAACGAATGGGAGATTGCCAGCATCGCCAAGAGCGAACACAAAGCCATGAGCCAAATTAATGAGTGGGTCGGCGAGCTGCCCCAAGATCGCGAAATTGTGGTGTTTTGCCATCACGGCGGACGCTCGGCCCAAGTGTGTCATGCCTTGGCAACGCAAGCTGGCTTCAGCCAACTAACGAATATGACTGGCGGGATTGATCGCTGGTCGCTGCAGGTTGATCCTAGCGTCAAGCGCTACTAAAATTGCCGTCGTATGCAAGTGCCTGTGCAACAAACGAGCGAGTTTATCCAAGGCTACGAGCTGTTTAACGCTGGCCATTATTGGCATGCCCACGAAGCGTGGGAAGTGCAATGGCTGCAACGCAGCGGCGCTGAACGCAGCTTGCTGCAAGGCCTCATCCAAACAGCTGCCGCGCTGGTACATTGGTCGCGGGGCAATCCCAAAGGACTGGGATTGAATTGGCAGAAAGCCGCGCCCAAGCTGCAAGCCAGCCTTGCTTGGGTCGATTTTTTAGATCTTCAGCATGTAATCGTGACGATGCAGGCACTTGTTGCCGATCAGCAGAACCAACCGCCGCAATTGCGTTTCGTTTCAGCTTCCGATCCACTTTGCAATCAACCTTGAGGGTATCAGCATGTCGGAGATCATTTTAGTCGTTGATGATGAAGCTCGTAGCATTGATACCTTGCGACGGGTGCTTGAACGTGAGCGCTACACCGTGCGCGTCGCCCGCAATGGGGTTGAAGCCCTCGACGATATTCAAATTTGCATGCCAGATTTGGTGTTGCTCGATGTGACTATGCCCGTGATGAATGGCTTTGAGGTTTGCCGCCGCTTGCGCGACCGCGAGGAAACCCAATTGCTGCCAGTCGCCATGCTCACTGGCCTCAACGATGATGAATCGCGGATTTTGGGCTTGGAGATGGGCGCAGACGATTTTATCAACAAGCCCTTTGAGCGCACAGTCTTGTTGGCACGGATTCGTTCGCTGTTGCGGGTGCGCCGCCTAACCGAAGAACTCGAAAGCACCGAGCGCGTGATTTTCACCTTAGCGACCACCGTGGAATCGCGCGACCCCTACACCGAAGGCCACTTGCGGCGCTTGGCCTCGTATAGTCATGCCTTGGCAACCGCCTATGGCTGCGATGCTAAAGAAGCCCGCTTGATTCGTTATGGCGGCTTGCTGCACGATATTGGCAAAATTATCATCCGCGAAACCGTGTTGCAAAAAGAGGGCAAGCTGACCGACGACGAATATGAAGAGATGAAGAAACATCCGCAAATTGGGGCCAATATTGTTGCTCCAATGCGCTTTTCAGTTTCGGTCGGGCCAATGGTGCTCCACCACCACGAACGCTGGGATGGCAAAGGCTACCCTCACGGAATCGCTGGTGATACAATTCCCCTAGGTGCGCGGATTATCGCCGTGGTTGATAGCTTCGATGCTATGACGACCGACCGCCCCTATCGCAAAGGCATGAGCCGCAGCGAAGCTGTCCAAGTCTTACGCTCAGGCCGCAACACCCAATGGCAGGCCGAATTGGTCGATCTCTTTGTCCAATTGATCGAACATGGCCATGTTGCTTCAGATGATCTCAGTTGGGTGCTGCACAACGACTAAGCTCAATCCGCCGCAGGTTGGCGTTTTAGGTGAGGTAGGTATGCATCCAGATTTACTACCATGGCTGCGCTGTCCAGTTTCGCAAACCAGCCTCAGCTTGCACGATGCTCGTTGGCGCGATGGCATGGTTTGGTCGGGAACCTTGGTAAGCGCCGTTGGTCAGCAATGGCCAATCCGAGATGGGATCGTTGATCTATTGCCACGCTCGGCTGCTTGGAATGGCGCGCAAGTCGTTAATCGCTTGCCGCTGGCGGCGTGGGGCTACGAACGGCTTTGGCGCTGGCAAGCCTTGAGCAAACTCAGCGGGCGCAGTTTCCCCGTGGATGAAGAAGTAGCTTTATTAATCGCCCAGCTCGCACCCCAACGCGGCGGCTTGTATCTCGACCTAGCCTGCTCGAATGGCCTCTATGCGCGCGCGATTGCCGCCAATCTCCCTGCCGATAGCCATTGCGTGGCGCTTGATCATTCGTTGCCAATGTTGCGCGAAGCTCAACGCCGCAGCCGCGCTAAACGCCTCAAAATTAGCTATATTCGTGGTTTAGCCGAAGATCTGCCTTTTGCCGACCAATGTTTGGCTGGCGTTGCTTGCGGTGGCTCACTCAACGAGTTTGTGCGCCCTGATCGAGCGATTTCTGAGGTGCGGCGCTGTTTACTAGCCGCTGGCCGCAGCTTTTGGATGCAAGCCCAACAGGCAGCTTCGCGCTCAGGCCGTTTATTCCAAACTTTCTTGCTCAGTGGCGGAATTCAATTTTTAGCTGGCGATCAATTTGTTGCCAGTTTACGGGCTGCTGGCTTGCATATTTCGTTTGAGCAACGCGATGGCGCGGTGCAAATTGTCGCAACCCGTGGCCGTATTATTGCTTAATTACAACGGCTTTTGCCCATAATTTTCTAGCGCAGGATCAAACTGATGGCACAAGCACAATTACTCTATATTGGCACCGATCATGGCGTGGTTTTACTCAGCAATCCAGGCCGAATCGATCGCTGGATTTCGGTTGGGATTGAATTGGCTGATCAAGCAATTCGGGCAGTTGTTTGCCAAGCGGATGCCCCAATGCAAGCCACGGTTTGGAGCAGCGAGCAAGCCTGGCAAACCAACGACGGCGGCCAAGCGTGGCACGTGCTTGAGCCAACGCCTGAGCCAACTCCACCAAGCCAGCAGCTTGAATTAGCGGGCCAACCACCAGCAAGCATTCGCATCGCCAGCGATTCCAACCAATTAGAGCGCAACGATGGCACTGCTTGGCAAAGCTTACAGCTGGGTCAAGTTGGTCAATGGAGTTGTTTGCTGCAAGTGGCCTATCAAATCGATAGCCTGTATGCAGCCACCAATGCTGGCGAAGTTTGGGTTTCGAGCGATCGGGGCCGAACCTGGACGGTTCTGAAACAACAACTTGCCCCAATCAACGCTTTGGCAATTGGTCGGGTTATCTCGTAAAGACGTTGGTGGAGTTTAATGAGCAGAATAAGCAATCGTTTTAGCCAATTTAGCCAAGAGCCGTTGTATAACACCAAAGCTGTGGTGCAACGCACTGGCGTTGCCGCCGATACGCTGCGCGCTTGGGAACGACGTTATGGCATGCCATTTCCTGAGCGTACCGAAGGCCGCCAACGAGCCTATTCCGAACGCGATATAGCGATGATCGATTGGCTGCGCCAACAAACTGAATCAGGCTTGACCATCAGCCAAGCAGTAGCCTTGCTGCAAACAGGCAGCGCAATCGAGCAGCCAACAACCAATGATGCAGCAGGCTTGCAAGACCTCAGCAACAAATGTGTCCAAGCATTGCTCAGCTTCGATGTGCTGAAAGCTGAGGCTATTTTAAACCAAGCCTTCAGCGTATATCCAGTTGAAACCGTGTGTATCGAGGTGATTGAACGAGTCATGGTGGCAATTGGCGATGGCTGGCATGCAGGCACAATTTCAATCTCACAGGAACATGCTGCTACAGCGTTTATGTCATTGAAATTAAGTAACCTGATTCATCAGGCCCGCACCCGCTCCAATCGAGGCTTGATTATTGTGGCCACTGTGCCAGGCGAGCAGCATGAGCTTGGCGTGATGATGGTGGCGCTGTTTTTGATGCGCCGTGGCTGGCGGGTGATTTATCTTGGCAGCAACCTACCAACCTCTGAATTACTACACACCGTGCAGCGTTTAAAACCAAAATTAGTTGCCTTGAGCGCAACCACCAGAGAAAATTATAGCCAAGCAGCGCATCTTTTGCAGGAGCTGAATAAGCTGACCAAACCGCTGATTATTGGCTATGGCGGGGCTGCGCTGAGCGGCAAAGAACAGCAAAAAACCTTGCCTGGCAGCTTTTTGGGCTATAACGCCGAGCAAGCCTGCGATACCATCGAAGAATTATTGGCCTAATTCTTGCGCCGACTCATCCAAACCCGAAATGTTTGCGTAGCACCTAACAGCAAACCATGGTGAGTCTGTAGCAGGAAGGATGTGCTATGTCTTGGCCTTCGCTCGATCCTCAGATGTGCGCTGGATTGACTTTGCCAGCCCAATTTATTCCCACGGTTGCCGAGAGCGTTTCACATCAACTCAGCAACCAATGGCTCAATAACGCTTATGCTCATTGTACTGAGCTAACCAACGTGCATTCAAAAAGTTTTTATTTTAGTACCCAATTGTTACCAGTCCGTAAGCGTGATGCAATTCGGGTTTTGTATGCTTTTTGTCGAACGAGCGACGACTTGGTGGACATGCACCCAGAATCTGCCCCAGAACGCTTGCAACATTGGCTCAATACCTTGCGTTCAACGCCCCGCCACGATGACCCTGTACCCTTGGCATGGCACAATGTGCGCAACGAGTTCAGAATTTCGAGCAAACTTGAAGCCGAATTATTGGCTGGTGTCGAGATGGACTTGTCGATTAATCGCTATGCTACGTTTAGCGATTTATGGCTCTATTGCTATCGGGTGGCTTCGGTGGTCGGCTTGCTCAGCATGCAGGTGATTGGCTATGCCGCTGGAGCAGTGCCCTATGCCATCAAATTGGGCGTAGCCTTGCAATTAACCAATATTTTGCGCGATATTGGCGAGGATGCCCGCCGCAACCGCATTTATTTGCCTCAAGAAGATTTAGAACGCTTTGGGGTGCGCGAAGCTGATATTTTGAATGGCGTGCGTAGCCCACAAATGCAGCAATTATTGCAATTTGAAATGCAGCGCGCCCATCAACTCTACGAAGAAAGTTGGCAAGGCATTGGCCTGCTGCACCCCGATTCGCGTTTTGCAGTGGCCACAGCAGCAACCGTCTATCGTGGGATTCTTGATCAGATTGTGCGCAATGATTATGATGTGTTTAATCAGCGGGCAAGCCTTTCGTTTGGGGCAAAATTAGCCTATTTACCCAAAATTCTCTGGCGCTTGCGCAAGCTCAACCGCGAGTTTCCGCTTGATCAATGGGGGCATGTATGATTTTAGTAACTGGTGGCACTGGCTACGTTGGCTCACGCTTGATTGAAAAATTACGCCAACGCCCTGAGCCAGTGCGGGTGCTCGTTCGCACTCCGGAAAAAGCCCAAAAGTTGGTCGCTGGCAATATTTCAATCGTCAAAGGCGATGTGACTGATCCAGAATCGTTGCTGGCTGCGATGAAAGGAGTCAGCACGGTTATTCATTTGGTGGCAATTATTCGCGAACGCTCTGGCGGCATTACGTTTGAGCGCATGAATTATCAAGCAACGGTCAATGTCGTCGATGCAGCCAAAGCGGCGGGAGTCAAGCGCTTTTTGCATATGAGTGCGCTTGGCGTGGTCAACGACCCCAATTTGCCCTATATGGACACCAAATTTCGCGCCCAAAAATATGTTGAGGCCAGCGGCTTAGAGTGGACGGTGTTTCAGCCATCGGTGATTTTTGGCGAGGGCGATGAATTTATCAATACCTTGGCCGATTTGGTGCGTCGCCCGTTGATGATTGCGCCAGCGCCGTTTGTGCCAGTGGTCGGCGATGGCAAAACCAAATTTCAGCCTGTTTGGCGCGATGATGTGATCGATGCCTTCATCAAGGCCTTGGATGATCGCAGCACAATTGGCCAAATTTATCAGTTGGGCGGGCCAGATGCCCTGACCTACGAGCAAATGCTTGATCTGATTATGCAAAAATTGGGCAAAAAACGCAGCAAAATCTATGTGCCAGTGCAATTGATGAAGCCAGCAGTGTTTATGATGGATAAAATCTTGCCCAAACCGCCAGTTACGCCAGCCCAATTAACCATGCTAAGCCTTGATAATAGTGCGCCGCAATCGGCAACCGAGCAATTAATTGGCCATCCACCATTGGCCCTGCGCGATGGCATCGACTACATCAAAAAGCGCAATAGCGCCCGCCATAATTAAAAAAACAACCCGCCTGTTGTAGCCCAACAGGCGGGTTTTGGTTTAGCCGACGAAGAAGAAGCCAATGCCGACAATGATATACACCGCCAGCAGCATCGCGCCTTCAAGCCAATTGCTCTCGCCATCCATCGAAACGAAGGTGGCGATAATCACGCTTAGGCCAAGCACCATCACTTCAAACAAGCTGAAAAACAGCGTCATCTGTTGATCAAACAGCATACTAATAAAGACCAACAGCGGCGCAACAAAGAGCGCAATTTGGGTGCTTGATCCCAATGAGATCGTCATTGAAAGATCCATTTTATTTTTGAGCGCCGCTTGCACGCCGACCAAGTGCTCGGCCACGTTGCCCACAATCGGAATAAAAATAATCCCCAAGAACAGCTCGCGCACGCCCAACGAACGGGCGACTGGCTCGACCACGCCAACCAAGGCTTCGCTCATAAAGACGATTGCCAAGGTACAGACCACCAAAATACCAATTGCGGTTTTGACGCTCATATTGGCTTGGTGGCTTTCGATTTCATCGGTTTCTTCAAAGCCCGTATGCGAAACCGCACCCGAATCGCCATCGCGCAGAATGTAAATCATGCTCAAAATGTAGACAATGATCAATACAGCTGCCACGCCAATCGAAATTGCCCGCAACTGCGGATCATCAACTTGGGTTTTGAATACATCAAGCGCTAAGTTGGGGTCGGCGATTTCTTTGAGCAATTCAAACAGGGTTGGAATAATCAGGCCAATCACCGCCAGCGTCATCAAGGAGGCCGACATGCCTGTCAGGCCGCGATCAAACTTCTGCTTGCCGTTTTTCAAGCCACCGAGCAAAAAGCTAAACCCGATAATCAGCAGCAAATTACCAATAATCGAGCCAGTCAGCGAAGCCTTGACCAGTTCAATTTTGCCTGCTTTCAAAGCCACAATCGTGATGATCAATTCGGCGGCATTACCAAGCGTTGCATTGAGCAAGCCACCAATTTTTGGCCCGGTATGAATCGACAATTCTTCGGTTGCTTCGCCCAAAAATCCCGCCAGCGGAACGAGCGCCAAGGCCGAAAAGATAAAGGTCAGCATATCGTTGTGCAGCAAGAATTCTGCGACCACTGCCAACGGTACGAACAGCAACATGTAATGAATCCAACGCAGTTTCATGGTGGATCACCTCATACCACTAAAATGAAGGGCGATTGCAAACAAGCGCTTAACGCCAACAGCGTATCGACACATGCCAATACGCTGTTGGGTAATAAATTTTTTAAAGTTGGGTTATTTGGTGCTTTCTTCGACGGCTTCTTGCAAATACGAAGGTTGGCGCAATTCGACTGGTTTTTGGGTAACTTTCTTGACCCGCAAGTTGAGCATTTCAACCAAGACCGAGAAGCCCATGGCGAAATAGATATAGCCTTTTGGAATGTGTTGATCGAAGCCTTCGGCCACCAACGACATACCAATGAGGAGCAAGAAGCTGAGCGCCAACATCTTGACAGTTGGGTGGTTGTTGACGAAATCGCTAATTTTACCTGCTGAGAGCAACATCACGCCAACGGCAATAATCACTGCTGCAATCATAATCTGAATATGATCGACCATCCCAACGGCGGTAATTACCGAGTCGAGCGAGAAGACAATATCCAAAACCAAGATTTGAGCAATTACCGAGTTAAACGATTTAGCTTTAACATTTTGTTCGTGATGCTCGGTACCTTCCAAGCGCTCGTGAATTTCAAAGGTTGCTTTACCGAGCAGGAACAACCCCCCAGAAATGAGAATTAAGTCGCGGCCTGAGATTGCTTGGCCAAACACGGTAAAGAGCGTGTTGGTCAGACCCATAACCCATGAAAGCGAGAACAAAAGCCCAATCCGCGTAAATAAGGCCAAGGCCAAACCAACTTGGCGGGCTTTAGCTTGTTGCTCTTTTGGTAATTTGCCCGATAAGATCGAAATAAAGACAATATTGTCAATCCCTAAGACGATTTCAAGCAGGGTCAAGGTTAATAGGGAAATCCAAGTCTGCGGGTCAGATAACCATTCCATACAGGTGCGCTCCTTCAATTAGCGAAAACGGATTCTTCCAAATTGTATGCAATCATGCTGCAATGTAAAGGGTATAATTTCTTTATGACACGAACACATGCTTCAATCGATTGGCTGGCCAGCCTGCCAACTAGCGAACGCCATGTATTGGCGCATTTGTGGCAGGTTGCCGATGCCGCTGAGCTTGGTCAACCAGCGTCAATTCAAGCCGTGGTGGCGCGGTTATCCAGCGCTGAACGTTCGGCGTTGGATCGAGTGATCGCTGCTGGTGGTAAGCTAGCGGCCAAAACGCTTGAACGTGAGTATGGCAAAATTCGCTCACATCGTGATATTGTCACTCCTCGGGCCTATCTCTTGGCCCTGCATGGTCAAGCTTCAGTGCTTGAGCGCTTGTATGTTTTGGGCTTAATTCAGCCGCTCAAAGCTGTAGACGGCGAGTATTACGTGATTTTTAGCGATTGGTTGCAAGCTTTGCCAGCAGTTTCGGCCCCAAATTTGCCAATATGGCACGAATATGCCAGACCAAGCACGTGGGTCGAGGCTGATCGCAGCCAAACTGAAAGCGTGCTGACTACAGTTTTGGCTGTGTGTTATCAGCAAGCGCTGAAACTGACGCGCCAATTACAGCTTGAACGGGAAGGCTTACGGCTAATCTGTCAACGCATAGCAGTTTCTACGCCAACAAGTGAACGTCAATTTGGCCAATTAGCTTGGATTCGCAGCTGTGCGCTTGAAGCTGGCTTGTTGCAAATCAATAATCAACAATTGCAACTCGCCGGAAATCCGTTGCATTGGCTTGAAGCCAGCCCCAAACAACGGCTTGAGCAGCTATTCAATGGCTGGCTTGGCAGCGATTTTGATGAATTCAGCCTCACTGAACTGCAAATCCAAGCCCAATTCGATCTGCAAAACGCTCGCCAACAGCTTTGGCAATGCTTACAAACTGCGCCAAGCGATCAATGGTTAGGCTTTGATGATTTGCTGGCACAGATGCAGGCAAGCTATCCAGAACTTTTGCGCAGCGATTTTGAGCAACCGAACATTGAAAATCAGCATGGCGAGCAGTTGAATGGTTGGCAACATTGGCACGAAGTCGAAGGCGCATGGATTACCGCCGCCTGCCAAGGGCCATTGTTCTGGCTGGGCTTGCTTGACATCGATCAAATGAAGCATCCGCAGGCCTTGCGGCTGACCCAATGGGCGAGTCATTTGCTGCATGCTGGGCATGAGCCAAGCCAATTTGCAGGCCAACTTCAGCTTGCCAGCGATGGCTTAATTCGGGTTCCGCCAAGCGTCGAGCCATTGCCACGCTTTCAAATTCAACGGATTACCGAGTGGCAATCGACTGATACGCATGGCACAATGATTGTTCGATTAACCGCCCATTCGTATAGCCAAGCCTTGCAACGTGGCATTCAGGCCAGTCAAATGCAGGCATTTTTGCAGCGCTGGTGCGATCGGCCTGTGCCGCACGATTTGCAAACGCTGTTTGAGCAATGGCAAAGCGACCGCAGCCAATTATTAGCCCGCCCAGCCTTGTTACTTGAGGCCAGCGAACCAAGTTTGCTCAGCGAGATTGCCAATTTGCCAAATTTACCGCCCTATGCTGAGCTTAATGAGCAACTCTGGGAGTTTGAATTAGCTGATGCGGCGGCGATGACGCTCACATTGCACGAGGCTGGCTATGCGCTCAATCAAGTTAGCGAGTTTGATCAACGGATTAGTGACCACGATCTTAAGCAGCTGCTCACCGCCGTTATGACGGTGCAGCGCTTGGCCCCAAGTTTGGTCAGCGAAGCCTTGATCGAGCGCGTGCTCCGGGCCTTGCCCAGCAGCGAACGCCAGCAGCTAAAAACCAACGTTAAACAATGGCTACAGATCATTAACCGAAGCTAGAAGGAGCCAGCATGCGCGACCGATTATATACCACCGAGGCGCTGATTATTCGCCGCTCCGATGTTGGCGAGGCCGATCGAATTTTGACGATCTACACGCCGCAATATGGCAAGCTCAGCGTCACCGCGCGCGGCGTGCGCAAAATGACCAGCAAGCTGGCTGGCCATTTAGAGCTATTTATTCATACCCGCTTGCAATTAGCCAAAGGCCGATCGTTCGATGTTGTGACCGAAAGTCGGGTTGTGCAGCCGTTTCGCAGCCTGCGCGAAGATCTTTCGCGCATCAGCCAAGGCTATTATGTGGCCGAATTGCTCGACCAAATGACCGCCGACGAGAGCGATAATCCGGCGCTGTTTCGGCTCACATGCGAAACCCTGGCGGCGCTTGATGTGTTGGATGAAGTTGTGCGCCGCGATGTCATTTTGCGGTATTATGAATTACACACGCTGATTCTTTCGGGCTACCGCCCACACCTATTTCACTGTGCCAACTGTGAGCGCGAGCTTAGCCCAGAGGCCGATCGCTATAGCCCAATCACTGGAGGTGTTTTATGTCAACAATGTTCCAGCAGCGAGCCACGAACATTGCCGATCAATCTCAATACCTTCAAATTCTTACGCTACTTGGCGCGCATGCCTTTAGAGACCGTCGCCAGCCTTGCGCCAGCACCAGCAACCGTGCATGAAGCGCGAGCAGTATTGAAAGCTTCATTGAACCAAGTTTTAGAGCGTGAGCTAAAATCGACCCAATTTCTCAATTTAGTGCGTGGTTGACAAGCCTATAGCTTACCACTACACTAGCCGCGATTCCCCTAAAGGAGCACAACCAATGAGCTATGTTGAGCAACTCTTAGCTGAAAACGAAGATATTAAATATGAAGCCCATCAGCATCCGTTCGTTTTCTTGGGACGCATTGGCTTTGAAGTCGTTGTGATGGCAATTATGGTTGCCGCGATTTTTTTTATTACTAGGCTTGAGAGCGACAAATGGCAAGCGATTCAACCATATGTGCAAGTGATTTTAATTGCAATTATTTTGCTCATTTTGGCGAGTGCTGTCATTGATTTTCTGCGTTGGCGCAATGAGAAGTTTTTATTAACCGATCGGCGGGTGATTCATCTCCGAGGCATTATTAATAAAGCGAGCCTCGACTCATCGCTCGATAAAATTAACGATGTGCAAATGCGCCAAACATTTATGGGTCGGATGTTTAATTATGGCGATCTTGAAGTTCAAACTGCCAATGAAAACAGTGATAACTTCTTCGCATTTATTCGTGCGCCACTTGAATTTAAACGCGCCATGTTGAATGCAAAAGAAGAACACGACCGCGAACCAGCGATGTATATGCAATCGGTCAATGCCTATAAAAATTTTGTGCCACCGTATCAACGCCCGAACGATAATGATGTTGAAGAATTGTTGCTGCGCTTAAACGATCTGCGGCAGAAAAATTTAATTACTGATGCAGATTTTGAAGCCAAAAAACGCGAAATTCTCAGTCGGATATAATGCCTGCGGCCATAGCAATGTGGCTATTGTTGCAAAGGATTTCAATTCATGACCACCAATCGCACCCAAGCAATCGATGGCGCGGTCGCTGCCATTCGTCGTTATACCGATCGTGTGCCCCAAGTGGGAATTATCCTTGGCTCTGGCTTGAGCCAACTGGTTGACCATATTCAAAATCCGGTTGTCGTCTCCTACAGCGATATTCCAGGCTTTGCGCCTTCGGCAGTGCCCGGCCATCGCGGCGAACTGGTGTTGGGCGAGCTGGGCGGGGTTTCAGTGCTGGCTATGCGCGGGCGCTTTCACTTCTACGAAGGCTATGGCATGGATGAAGTGACCTTGCCAGTGCATGTGATGCGCGCCTTGGGAGCCGATACGCTGATTGTGACCAACGCTGCTGGTGGCTTGAATGCCAATTGGCAGGTTGGCGATTTAATGCGGATTGCTGATCATATCTTTTTACCAGGCATGGCTGGTTTTCACCCGTTGCGCGGCCACAACGACGATACGCTTGGCCCACGCTTCCCAGCAATGCTCAATGCCTATGATGCAGAATTAGGTGCGATGGCCAAAGTTGCCGCCGAACGGGCTGGGGCAACCTTGCGCGAAGGCGTATATGCAATGTTGGCAGGGCCTTCGTTTGAAACTGGCGCTGAAATGAACTATCTGCGCGGAATTGGCGTTGATGCAGTTGGGATGTCGACCGCGCCGGAAGCAATTGTGGCCCGCTATCGTGGCATGCGCGTCTTGGGCATTTCGCTAATCACCAACATTGCCCACCCCGACGCGCCACCAGCCAACCACGAGGAAGTGTTGGAAGCAGGCGAAACCGCCAAGCCCATGTTTAGCGCATTAATTAGCGATGTGCTGAGCCAAATTGCGGCCTATGGCAAATAGTCTACGTGGCCTTGGCTTAGTGCTGTTTGGCCTCGTGCTTGGCGTGATCATTGGGGTGTGGTGGGTTGCACCACGCCTCAATGGAACGGTGATTCGCTTTGAGAGCGCTACCAACCCAACTGCCAGCCCGAGTGTATTACCAACTCTCGCCAGCATTACACCCGCTTCAACCGCAACCACAACCAGCTCAGAAACCACAACCCCAAGCGTCGCAGCCAGTGCCACCAGCCAAGCCAGCCCAACTACCGCGCCCACCATCCAAGTGACCGCTAGCCTTACCAGTTCTGGTGATCTCAAACTCGATGTCTTGCTGGCAGTTAATCGCGAACGCCAAAAAACCGATTGTGTGGCCTTGGTGTTTGAGCCACGCTTGCAAAGTATCGCCCAAGCCCATGCCGACGACATGGCCCAACATCAAAAGATCGATCACGTCAGCAGCGATGGCCGCACCTATAGCGAGCGGCTTGAGCAAGCAGGCTACCAATTTATTCGGCGCGGCGAAAATATTTCTGCATGGTTTGCAACGCCAGCAGAAGTAGTGGCCCAATGGATGGATGAGCCAGTGGATGGCCCGCATCGCGCTAATATTACCAATTGTGCCTATCGCCATGTTGGCATTGGCCTTGCCTACGCTGAAGATCGCCCATATTGGGTGCTTGACATGGCCGAACCAAAACCTTAAGCTATTTTTATGTTAAGTGTATTTGAGCATATTATTCAGCCAATGCTCTGGGGCGTTGGCAGCTATGCAGGGTTGCGGCTGTTAATTCGACTTGGGCGGCGGTTTGGGTTGATCAGCGGCTTGAACATGCTTGGTCAATTTTTGGCGCTCAGCGCTGCTGGCCTCGTTGGTTTATGGTCGGATCAACAGCTTGAACACTGGCCGCTGCTCACCAAAATTCTGCAAACAATCGTTACCGTTTCAATTATTGCTGTAATTTTGCATATTGGCGACCAACTGCTCGTGCGGCGTTTGGCTGCCAATGGTCGGCCCAATGCTATTCCACGCTTGATGCGCGACATTGCGCGCGGCTTTGTGCTGCTCATGACGTTGCTGATTTGTATTGGTCACTTCTTCCAAGTGCAAATTGGCACCGTGCTACTCAGCTCAACCGTTTTTACTGCCGTGGTTGGGCTAGCGCTGCAAGATTTGCTCAAAAATGTGATTGCGGGCATCGCACTGCAAATGGAACGGCCTTTTATACCTGGCGATTGGATTTTTATCGATGCTCAAACTGGTTATGGCCGCGTTTTGGAAATGAGCTGGCGGGCGATTCGGGTCAAGCCGCGTGATGGTCAAGTGGTCGTCATCCCCAACACGATTATTGCCCAACAACAAATTATCAATATGAGCGCAACTGGTTTGCCAGTCGCCATGCGGGTTGCGGTTACTGTCGATTGTATGCACCCGCCGATGATGGTGCGCGAACTGTTGAAAGAGGCAGTGCTTTCGAGCCGTGGCGTTGTTGCCCAACCAGAGCCGTTTGTGTTTGTGCGCAACTACACCGCCTTTTCGACAACTTACGAAGTTAAATGTTGGATCAGCAACTATGATGATTTTCCGCAGTTGCAAGGCGATGCGCTCAGCCGGATTTGGTATGTTTTTCAGCGTCAAGGCATTCATTTTGCCTCAAATGAAATGGTGCTGACCCGCCCAGAACAGGCTAGTCGCCAACGGCGGCTTGATTACACGCCTGAACAAATTTTCGATCGCCTGCGCCGCATCAAGCTGCTTGATGGAATGCACGAACAAGAATTACGCTTTTTAGCCGAGCATGTGGAAATTCGCTTATTTGAGCGAGGCGAAATTTTGGCCCATCAAGGCCGCCATGAACATATTTTGTATGCGATTACGCGCGGCAAAGTGCGTGTCGAAGTTGCCCACGATGATCAGCCGCCACTTGTGGTTTCGCATTTAGGGGCTGGTGATGTGTTTGGCGAACGTGGCATGTTAATGGATGAGCCACGTTCGGCCAGCGTCATTGCCGAAGAAGATACGCGCACGATTGTGATTGAACGCCACGATTTAGCGCCGTTGTATGCCAAAAATCCATCGTTAGCCGAACGCTTGGGCGTGATGGTTGCCGAGCGCCAACAAGCAACCCACAATTATCTTGAGCAGCAGCGCTCGGTTAACCAAAGCGCTACGCCCTCACCAGCCGCTCGCTCAATCACCGAGCGCATTCGCGATGTGCTCATCGATTTGAGTAAATAGTTATAACGCTTGAAAATGGCCAACTAAGGCGGCGTAGGTATCATCCATGGCTTCGGGAATCAGCTTCACGCCGCCAATTAATGGCATAAAGTTGGTATCGCCGTTCCAGCGTGGCACGATATGCATATGCAAATGTTCGTCGATGCCTGCGCCTGCTGGGCGGCCCAAATTCATGCCCAAATTGTAGCCATGTGGATTCATCACCGTGCTCAAAATTGCCGCTGAGCGCTGCGTCAAATGCATAATTTCGGCGGCAGTTGTAGCTGGTAGATTGGCAAAATCATTGGTATGGGCATAGGGCACAATCATCAAATGGCCTGGATTATAGGGATACAAATTCATCAGCACATAGCTAAATTGGCCCCGATAGAGCACATGATTTGCAGGATCATTTGATTCTTCGTGCTTGACGCACAAGACACAGCCTGCATCCTTGGGCGTTTCGCCTTTGACAAACTGCCCGCGCCATGGTGTCCATTTGATCTCCATTGCAACCTCCAAAAGCAAAGAACTGCTGCCATTGTAGCCGAGAATTGCTGCTTAAACACCAACCGATCGTCGTTATGACGATCGGTTGGGCATGCTTGAAGCAATGTTCTATTGAGTTTTGACGATCGGGATAAAGGTTTTATGGTCGAGAACCAGCACTCGTACTGTGATCGGATTGCGAGCTTGAGCGCTGCCCCATGCCCAACCGCCGCCAGCAATTGGCACTTCGCCGGTTGCCCCAGCATCAATTTCGATCGTGCCAGGAGCGATGGCGCGTAAACCAATTTTGCGGCAGTGGGTTGGATGTTCATTAAATTTACATGGCATCGTCAACGGCGGGTCGAATTGTACAGTTCCGGTTGGGCTAAGCGTGATGCCAGTATAGGGCACGCCAATATTGACATACTGAATCGTCAGACTGAAGGCCTCGCCAACATTAACCAAGTTGGGAGCACTCAAAATCAGTTCTTTAACAATCGGCGTAACCGTCGGGCTGCCACTCGCTGGTGTGTTCGTTGGCGTACCAATACATGGACTAGCACGAAGTGCCAAATTGGTTGGACATGGTGTCGCTTCTAGATCTGGCGTTCCGGTCGGCGTGAACGTCGGCGTAGGCGTACACGGCGCTTGCGTCACTTGGGGCGCGTGTTGCATTGGCAACGTTGTTGGCGTATAGCACGGATAACTTGGAAACGTTGGCGTTGCTGTGCGTGTGCCGGTTGGCGTTGGGGTTGGCGTACACGGCGCTTGCGTCACTTGGGGTGCTTGTTGCATTGGCAACGTTGTTGGCGTATAGCACGGATAACTTGGCAACGTTGGTGTTGCCGTGCGTGTGCCAGTTGGCGTTGGCGTAAACGTTGGCGTAACGCATGGGTTGCTTGGTGTTTGGGTCAACTGTGGCGCTTGGCGTTGCCCAAGATTTGGTGTTGGCGTGCTGGTTGGCGTAATACATGGATTACTTGGCGTAAAGGTTGGCGTTGCGTTCGGATCGCTAATTGTGACCACGAGCGGCGCGCGAGCCGAACCCCAGCCCCAATACCAGCCATGATTATACGATTCGCCGGTTGCTGTCGCATTAATCACTAACGTTCCAACATTCGTAGCGCGAATGGTAATGCTGCTACAGCCGGTTGGATGCTCGTTATACTTACAGGGCATGGTCAAGGCTGGATCAAACTGGGACAACGAGGAATTGTTGAATCCAATGCTGGCATAGGGCATGCCAAGATTGATATACTGGATTGATAGTGTAAAGACTTGGCCAACCACCACTTGGCTTGGGCCACTCAAAATCAGTTCAGGTTGCACAAAACAGGGATCTGCGGTTGCGGTAATCGTTGGCGTGCCACTTGGTGGCAGCGTCGGAGTTAAATTGGGAACCCGCGCTTGGCTATTCTCACCCCGTGGAAAACAGCTAGGAGTAGCTGTCGCCGTAGGAGTAACCGTCATTGACGGTACTATAGTACTACCTGATGGGGTTTGAGTTAATAAGACCTTGGCGCTTGTTAGTGCAGGTTGTTTGGCTATAGCAAAGCCAAATAATACTGCACACAAACTCATTAACAGGGCCAGCCGCCTGTTGTTCATAGGAGTCCTCCTCTATTCGGATAGTAGGTCTAGGCTTTTAGTATTGCCGATGAGAACTACACCCGCTATAGGACAAATGGCCCAAAAACTAACCTATCTAGCAATATAGATATTAAAAACGTATTAATAACACCCGAAATATAGCTTGTTAAATGCCAACCGATCGCCATAACGACGATCGATTGGCCATGCCTGAATCAACGAACTATTGGGTTTTGACCATCGGAACAAAGAGTTTATGGTCGAGAACCAGCACTCGTACTGTGATAGGATTGCGGGCGCGAGCACTACCCCATGCCCAGCCACCGCCAGCAACAGGTACTTCGCCCGTCGCCCCAGCATCAATCTCAATTGTGCCAGGCGCAACGGCGCGTAAGCCAATCGTGCGGCAGTGGGTGGGATGCTCATTGAATTTACACGGCATGATCATTGGTGGGTCAAATTGCACGGTTCCGGTTGGGCTAAGTGTGATGCCGGTATAGGGCACGCCAATATTGACATACTGGATGGTCAAGCTGAAGGCCTCGCCAACATTAACCAAGTTGGGAGCACTCAAAATCAGTTCTTTGACAATCGGCGTAACGGTTGGACTAGCACTGACTGGCGTTGGCACAGGCGTACATGGTGGTTGGGTTATTTGGGGTACGCGGCCTTGTTGATTGTCGCCTGGAGTGCTATCGCAAATATAGCCATCCACCGTTGGGGTTGGCGTGAACGTTGGGGTTGCAACACATGGCGTTGGGGTTTGGGTCAACTGTGGTGCTTGGCGACCAGCAGGTGTTGGTGTTGCAGTATAGACTGTGGGTACTGCTGTAGTTACGACACACGTTGCGGTTGGTATTGGCGTAGCATTTGGATCGACAATATTAATTGTCAAGGGAGTTTTGGCACTTGCCCCACTCCAAAACCAACCATTATTAAACGATTCGCCTCTTGCTTGCGCCTCGATTACCAAAACACCAGCACTGGTAGCACGCAGCGTAATGCTCTGACAGCGGGTTGGATGCTGATCATATTTACATGGCATGGCTAATGGTGGATCAAAGCGCGCTAAATAATCATCGTTTAATCGAATCGTTGTATGTTGCATGCCAATATTTTCATAGGCAATCGATAAGGTAAACAATTCCCCAACTTGAACTTGGCTAGGCCCACTCAGAACCAGAGCCGGATGCACATAACAAGGATAGTAATTTGGGGTTGGAACCGTCGTGCGGGTTGGGCCTAATGTCTGTGTGCTATTCGGTGCTTGTGCTTGATTAAGCGGATAGTAGCTTGGACATGGAGTAGCCGTTAAACTGGGAGTAGCCGTTTCGGATGGTACTATAGTACTATCTGATGGGGTTTGAGTTAATAGGACTTTAGCGCTTGTTAGTACAGGTTGTTTGGCCACAGCAAAGCCAAATAACACTGCACACAAACTCATTAACAGGGCCAGCCGCCTGTTGTTCATAGGGGTCCTCCTCAATTGGCTAGTAGGTCTAGGCTTTTAGTATTGCCGATGAGAACTAGACCTGCTATAGGACAAATGGCCCAAAAAACAATCTATCTAACCAGCTAGATATCAAAATTCCCTTAAAGAACCCAACCTGAAATCCTAAGCTGGAGAGCATCAAAGCGCCAATTGGCTATGATACAATAGACTCTGTGATGAATCGAACAGATGCGGCGCTACAACTGAGCTGGCAAGCCCTTGCCAAAACCTACAGCACCCGCCCGGTCTACGACCAGTTGGCGGGCGAATTGCATTGGGGCGAAGTTTTGGCGGTGCGTGGCCCAAATGGCGCAGGCAAATCGACCTTTTTGCGCCTGTTATGTGGTCTCGAACGCCCAAGTGCTGGCAAAATTGCCTATCAATGGCAAGGCCAAACCTATAGCCCAAACACCATGCGGCCATGGATTGGCTTTGTTGGGCCGGATGTGGCCTTGTATCGCGAATTGAGTGCGCTGGAACATTTGCAATTTCTCGCCAAAGCCCGTGGTTTGGCCGCCGAGCAAGCCTATTGGTGCGAGCTATTGGCACAGGTTGGGTTGGCTACGCGCGAGCATGAGCGGGTGGCACATTTTTCATCGGGCATGGCGCTACGTTTGAAATATGCAATTGCCCTGTTAGCCAAACCACCAGTGTTGCTGCTCGATGAGCCAACTGCCATGTTCGATGAGCATGGTCGCCAATTTGTGGCCCAACTGGTTGAACAACAGCGCCAGCATGGCCTAACCGTTTTGGCAACCAACGATGATCGCGATGCAACTTGGGCAGATCTTGTTTTGACTGTAGGAGCCGCTGCCCGTGGCTAAACCAGCATTTTGGCAGGCTGCATGGGCCGTTGCCTATAAAGATTTACAAATCGAGCTACGTACTCGCTATGCCTTGAATGCAATGGCATTGTTTGCAGTCACAACTGCGGTGATGGTGAGTTTTCGCTTAGGGCCGTTGGGCCTAAGTCGCGACCCGCGCTCGGCAGCAACCTTGGCAGTGCTCTTGTGGATTGCAATCTTTTTTGCGGCGATGAATGGCTTATCACGGACGTTTGTACGTGAGGAAGAGGCCCACACCGCAACCTTATTGCGCTTGAATGTACCAGCGTTGGCAGTCTATTTGGGCAAATTAGTGGTCAATTTATTGATTTTGGCCTTGCTCGAAACGCTGGTCACGTTGCTCTTTATTGGCTTATTGAATGTCACAATTGCCAAAGTTGGCTTGTTTCTGGCCACGCTCAGTTTGGGCGGTTTGGCCCTCGCTGGGGCAACGACAATTTTGGCAACCTTGGTAGCCAAAGCTGATGGCAAAGGCTCATTGTTTACGATTTTGGCTTTTCCGTTGGTACTACCATTATTGATTATCGCGGTTGAAACAACCGAATTAGCACTTAGCGGCGGCACATGGGCCTCTGCTGGCAGCGGCTTGCAATTGCTTGCGGCCTATACCATTGCTGAACATGTGGCCGCACTTTGGCTTTTTGAACGAGTTTGGGAAGCATAAACGCTCTCATGGTGGGAACAATTAAGCATGCTTGCGACAACCTTTAAGTGGTTTACTGGAATTTGGCTGGGACTGGTCGCCGTGGCCATGTTTTTGTGGGTGCCGGCTCACGAGGGCTTGGGCAACGTTGGACGAATTGTGATTATGCACGTGCCAACGGGCTGGCTGACCAGCGTCGCCTTTTTGTTTTCGGCAATTTATAGCTGGCGCTACTTGCGCCATGGCCGCGCTCGCGACGATGCCTTGGCCTTGGCTGCGGCAGAATTGGGCTTAATTTTCAGCGTTTTAGCAACCGTCACTGGGGCGATTTTTGCCAAAGTTGTGTGGGGAACCTACTGGAATTGGGACCCACGCGAAACCGCAATTGCCGCCTTGATGCTGATTTACGCTGCCTATTTTGCCTTGCGAACCTCGATTGAAGATCGCCAACGCCAACGCTATCTTGGTTCGATCTATGCCCTGCTGGCTTTTGTAGCCGTTCCATTTTTGATCTTTGTGATTCCACGGGTCACCGATGATACCTTGCACCCGAATTGTGCGATTTTGAATACGCCCAACTGCCAAGGCATTGAATTGACTGAAAATGGGCGGATTATCGGCACCGTCGAAGATTTCAAAGTTGAATTATTGGGCATCGAGCAACAAGCTGATCTGACGGTTGCCACGGTCAGCATTTTATCGAATGGCACAAATTACACCTTAAAACCGTCTTTTAATCGGGCCAGCAACAAGCCCGAAACGATTGAGCGTTTGCCCGAAACCTTGCGCGATGTCCAAATCAAACGCTTAGTGGGCGAGCCAGGCAATCAAACGGTTGAAATTGCAATCGCCAACACTGGCAATATTGGCCTGTTGACCGAGCAACGCACCTTACTGACCTTCTTTGCCAGCCTCTTTGGCTTTACGCTGCTGTTTTTCTGGCTCTGGTGGTTGCGTGCCGATGTGCTCGACATCAATGAACAATTAGTACAACAAGGAATTACGATATGAACGGATTAACCGATCCAGGCCTCGCCATGTATGTGGCGGCGGCGGTAACTTTAGTGGTTTGGCTGGGCATTTTTGCCTATTTGCTGAAAATTGACCGCCAAGCCAAAGCCCTGCGCCAAGCCTTGCAAGAACGCCAAGCCAACCCAAGCACCGAAGCAACCAACGCGCCAATTCGGCCAGAACGGGTCAACCCCGAACGAAAGGAAACCAGCAATGTCTGAAGCAACAACTCCCCGTTTTCGGCTTAAACCGTTGCACATGGTCGGAATCGCGCTGCTGGTCTTGGCTGGCTGGTTGGGCTTTACCTCGATGGGCGATTCGCTTACGCCCTATGTCAACGTGAGCGAAGCCAAAGCCAGCGGACGCAACGTCCAAGTGATGGGCTACCCCCAAAACCAAGGCACGGTTGAATCGGGTGCATTCCGCTTTACCATGCGTGATGAAATGGGCCAGCCGATTGAAGTGCTCTATCGCCAGCCCAAGCCAGGCAACTTTGATCAAGCGATTAGTGTGGTGGCGATTGGCGCATTCGATGAGAGCCAAGGCATTTTTGTCGCCGACGATTTGTTGGTCAAATGCCCATCGAAGTATCAAGAAGATACCCAAGCAGCCAAGTAGGTCGGATGGCTTGGGCCTGCTTGGTTCAAGCCAGCAAACCAAACCCTGAGGATTGTCGATGAATTTGTTTATGTTTGGCACATTGTTGCTAGTTGTCGCCTTAGTCGCCACCTTTACCGCAACTACATCCTATATTTTGCTGATTGCAGGCCAGCGCACCGCCTTGAGTTGGGGGCGTTGGGGCGTGCGGATCGCCGCAGTTGCGATCGTTGGGGCAGCGCTGTTGCTTTTGGCTTTGTTCTATTTTGGGCGCTATGAGTTTGATTATGTCTACAACTACTCATCGAACGATTTAGAGCTGCGCTACAAACTTTCGGCGCTGTGGGCTGGGCAACAAGGCTCATTTATGATTTGGGCTTTGGTTGGCTTATTGGCAGCGCCGTTGCTGCTGCGGCGTTCGCGCGAGTTCGAGCCGTTTGTGCTGATGCCCTTGATGGCGGTGCAGGTGGCGATTATCAGCTTTATGCTGATCAACAATCCATTTGCCTTGCGCTTCGATGTTGCCAAACAAATCATCTATGCAGAAGATGGGCGCGGATTGAATGAGCTGCTGCACAATCCATGGATGGTGATTCACCCGCCAATTTTGTTCTTGGGCTATGGCTTGTTGGCAATTCCTTTTGCCTATGCCATCGCTGGGCTGTGGCGGCGCGATTACGATGCCTGGGTCAAGGCTGCTTTGCCATGGACAATTACGGCGTGGGTTGTGCTGACCACGGCATTAACCCTTGGCGGCTATTGGGCCTACGAAACCCTTGGTTGGGGTGGTTATTGGGCTTGGGACCCAGTGGAAAACTCATCGCTCTTGCCATGGCTGACTGTAACGGCCTTGCTGCACGGCATGTTGGTACAACGCGCCCATGGTGGTTTGCGCCGCGCCAACATCAGCCTTGCGATTGCAACCTACGGCTTGGTGATGTATGCCTCATTCCTGACCCGTTCGGGAATTTTGGGCGATTTCTCAGTCCACTCATTTACCGAGGATGGCCTTGGCACGACCATGGCAGTGGTGTTGATTCTTGGCTTAGTAGCTTCGCTCGCCATTTTCATCAAGCGCTGGCGCGACATTCCGGTCAACAAACTTTCAGAGAACCTGTTTTCACGTGATAGTTTCTTTGTGCTAGGCATGTTTTGTTTGGTGATTGTCACGCTGATTGTGGGCATTGGCACCTCGATGCCGCTGTTTTCACAAACCCCAGTGTTGCGCGATGGCCTACGCACGACCTTTGCCAAAGCCTTTGATATTGCTGCTAGCCAAGATGGCCGCTTTAGCCTGCAACCAAGCTTCTTCCGCACCGTCACGCCGCCGTTTGGTTTGGTCGTGATTGGCTTGATGACGTTGGCTCCGTTGCTTGGCTGGCGCGGTGGCAACACGCGCAAGTTTATCTATGCCCTGCGCATGCCTGCCATTCTGGCTGTGGTTGCGACGGTGGTTGGCTTGCTGCTTGGCGTGCGCAAACCGCTTTCGCTGGCCTATCTTGGATTTGGCAGTTTAGGGCTTGGGGTCAATTTGTTGATGATCGTGCGCACAGTGCGCGGCGGCTGGATGCGCATCGGCGGCTATGCGGCGCATATTGGCGCAGCCCTGTTGGTGATTGGCTTTGTCGGCTCGTCGGCCTACAGCTCGCCCGACATCAACATGACGATTCCTTTGAACACCACCCAAACTGCCTTTGGCCACAAAATTACGTTCGAAGGCTATGCCACCCGTACCAACAACCAAGGAGCCGAAAAAGGCGTAATCGATTTGGCGGTGCAACGCGAGAATGGTGCAGTGCAGGATGCAGCGCCACAGCTGTATCTCAACCCACGCGATGGTCAATGGATCAGCAATCCAGCGATTATTCGCGAATGGTGGGGCGATTTGTATATCTCGCCAGGGAAATATTTGGCCGAGAGCAACCCCAATTTGCTAACCTTGGCCCAAGGCCAAAAAGGCAGCGTTGGCCCCTATAGCTTTGTGTTTCAAAACTTCGATTATAGCCTGCCCGAAGGCCATACTGGGGCTGAAACCAACACCGATGAAATTACGATCAAAGCGCGTTTGACCTTCTACGACGAAGCTGGCAACGCCACGACAATCGAGCCAGGCTTACGGGCAATTGCCGAGGTTGGCAACCAACCAGAGCCATATACCTTGGCCGATGGCAATCAAGTGTTGATTTCGGCGCTGAGCTTGGAAAATCGTCAAGTGCAATTGCAAATCGTTGGCTTGGATTTGCCAATCTTGCCAGAACGGGCTGATATTTTTGTTAGCACCAAACCGGCAGTTGGCTTGGTTTGGGTTGGCACTGTTGTGATGACACTTGGTGGCTCGTTGGCAGCTACGCGCCGCTTTATCGAACATGCCACCAAAAAGCGCGCCCAAGCCAGCGTGCCTGAGGCCGCAACCCAAGCCGCTTAATCGTAATGGTTTATTCAAGGATATTAAGGCTTCAAAACCAACAATTTAGTGGTTCATCAATGCATGCATGATCACCATTAATTGTCCTTGAGGGGGTGCAGGGGGATTAAAGCCCCCTGCGTTTCCCGCCTTGAGGCGGGACGGAAGGGTGGTGATCACGAATGCTGATTAACAACATATGCTTGAAAGAAGAAGCATCATGGGTGAGGGAACATAATGGTTCATTCAAAAACCATTACAACCTAATCCATAATAACCGCTACGGATGCAAGCAGCGTTTACATCCGTAGCTAGCGAGTTTAAACAGAATGTCGGAACAACCCGATGAATTAGATTATCGTCCGCTGCCACCTCGGCGCGGCAATGTACCGATTAAACCAATCGATGTTGAGCGTGCAGTCCGTTGGCGCTGGCTGAATGGTTGGCTGGTCTTGGTTGTCACAACCGCGCTGGTACTTACAGGAACTGGCGGCCTGATTTGGATTAATACCCGCCCGCCCGCCGAGAGAACCCCGCAAGAAATGCCGCTGTTTGCCTCGGCAATTCTGAGCGAAATTAGCGATCCCAATGTGCGCGACCAGCTCTTGGCGCTTGATGCCAGCACATCGCAGGCCCAAAGCGTGATCAACCAAAACCCACGTGATCCGAATGGCTGGATTATGCTTGGCCATGCCCATTATGATTTTATTCAGATGATTTATGAGCATGCACCTAACGGCCAAGCCTATGTGCAAAACCTCAGCCGTTGGATTCAAGCCAGCGATGCTTATTCGCAAGCCTTGGCCTTGGATAACTTCCAGCCCTTGATTCGTTCGGATCGGGCGGTGGCGTTGGCGCGCTATGGCATCGGCTTTGGTAATCCATTTTATAGCGAACAAGCGCTTGCCGAGGCTGAAACTGCGTTGGCCCAAGATGATCAGACCTTGCTGGTGTTGCTGAATGTCGGGCGCGTGTATGCCCTGCTGCCAGAGCCACGCATGGACGATGCCAAGCGTTTATGGCGCAAAGTGATTGAGCTTAGCCCCGACAGCATCCAGGCCCAACTAGCCCAGAGCCTGCTTGATGGAGCCAAGCCCTAGGAGCAATTATGACCAGCGAACTAGAAACAACCGTCAAGCAAGGCCTTTCGCGCAAAGAATGGCTTTGGCTGGGCGCAGGAATTGTTGTCGCAATTATCGTTATTGCGACGGTGGCAATCTTAACGAGTGGCAATAGTAATAAACCGCAAACCGTGGTTGGGATTGACCGCCCAGTGCCTGCCATGGTGCTGAAAACGGTTGATGGCGGCAGCTTTAACCCAACCGAATACCGTGGCAAGCCCTTAATTATTAATTTTTGGGCCTCGTGGTGCGAGCCATGCAAGGAAGAAATGCCAGCCTTAGTGCGCACAGCCGAGCGCTATGGTGATAAAATCGCCGTCGTGGGCATCAACCTGACCGACCAAGATAAGGATCAGGAAATTCGGCGCTTTATTCAGCGCTACGCCGTAACCTACCCGATTGCGCTTGATAATGAGCGGGTTGCCCAACAAGCATTTGGGATTTTTAATATTCCAGTGACTTTTTTTATTGATTCTGAAGGGATTATTCGGTATACTCGGATTAATGCGATTACCGAGACTGAGATGGATCATGTATTATCAGAATTATTGCCCTAAAAAATCGGGTTAGTGTTTTTTTGGAGAGGATCTCTCACGTATGGAACAACCATTAATTTTAGTTGTAGATGATGAACCCGATGTAGCCCAGTTGCTGTCGTTGCAACTCACCATGGAAAAATATCGGGTTCAAATTGCCTACGACGGGCCAACTGCCATCGAGTATGTCCGCTCGCTCACACCCGATTTAATCATTTTGGATGTGATGTTACCAGCCATGGATGGCTACGAAACCTGCCGGCGGATTCGTGAGTTCAGCAATGTGCCAATTCTGATGCTCACTGCCAACATTCAAGACCAACAAATCGTTTCGGGCTTGGATAGCGGTGCCGATGATTATATGACCAAGCCGTATAGCCCAAGCCAATTGCTGGCCCGCGTGCGTGCCTTGTTGCGGCGGATTCCACCGCAACGACCAATTATCACCGCAGGCGAAGGCTTGATGGTGCTCGATCGCCAACGCCGCGAGTTGAAAGTCAAAGATAAAGTGATTGATCTCACACCAACCGAATATCAGTTGTTGATTTTGCTGGCTGATAGCGTTGGTCAAGTTGTGCCCCACGAAAAATTGCTTGGCTCGATTTGGGGCAGTGGCAAAGAATCAGATCACGATTCGCTGAAAGTCTATATCTGGCATTTACGGCGCAAATTAGAAGACAACCCCCGTCAGCCGAAAATTCTGCTGACCGAATGGGGTGTTGGCTACCGCCTCGCCGAATAAACCAGGTTTGCTTGTAGCTTGAGGAATAAGCGGCACGATCAACGTCGATCGCGCCGCTTTGGCATTTTAGCGGCTTCTGCTCAACCGAACGCAGCAAGCAGGCGTGCGCCTCAAGACTGATAGCCAAAACTTAAAGCAATGGTATGATGAATAAAACCTTGAGGAGCATCCGCTAATGTCTGTCTTAATTGCAAATGATCTCGGCAAATGGTTTGGAGCCGATCAAATATTTGAAGCTATTTCGTTCCAAGTGGCCCGTGGCGATAAAATTGCCTTAGTTGGGGTTAACGGAGCTGGTAAATCGACGTTGATGAAAATTATTGCTGGCATCGATAGCGCCAGCGAAGGTGCGCTGCATCGCTCACGCGGTTTGCGCGTCACCTATCAAGCCCAAGAAGCAACCTTTGCCCCCGATTCGACCTTGGAGCGCGAAGCGCATGCCGCTTTTGCCGCGCTCAGCGCCATCGAAGATGAAATGCGCCAGCTCGAAGTAACCATCGCCAATCCCGATGATCCGCAGTGGGAGCAGGCAATGGAGCGCTATGGCGAGTTGCAACATCGCTATGAGCACGCTGGTGGCTACGAAAAAGAACATCGCATTACCCGCACCATCCAAGGGCTTGGCTTTACTGATGCCCAGTGGACTCAGCCAATCGCCCAGTTTAGCGGTGGTCAACGCACCCGCGCTGCGCTCGCAGTGGCACTGCTCGGCGATCCCGATATTCTCTTGCTCGACGAACCAACCAACCACCTTGATATGGCGGCCTTGGAATGGCTCGAAGGCTTTTTGCGCGAATGGGATGGCACATTAATCGTTATTTCCCACGACCGCTACTTCCTCGACCGCGTTTCAAACCGCACATGGGAAATGGAATGGGGACGCTTGCAAGATTACGCCGCCTCATATTCAAAATATCAAACAATTAAAGCTGAACGCATGGAACGTTTAGCCAAAGAGTTTGAAGCTCAACAGCAGATGATCGCCAAAACCGAAGAGTTTATTCGGCGCTTCAAGGCTGGCGTGCGTGCTCGCGAAGCCAAAGGCCGTGAACGCCGCCTCAACCGCTTCAAAGAAGGCTGGAATAGCATTCACGGCCATGTGAAGGCAATTGAAGGCCCGCAACGCCGCAAAGAACTGAAATTTGCGTTGCAGACCAATCTTCGTTCTGGCGATGTGGTGTTGGCCTTAGAGCAACTTGGCGTTGGCTACACCGAGAACGGCCAAAACACGACCTTGCTACAATTTGATGAATTGTATGTGATGCGTGGCGAACGGGTGGCCTTGCTTGGGCCAAATGGCAGCGGCAAATCAACCCTGCTCAAAACCGTGGTTGACCAACTTAAGCCGCTGGCAGGCAGCTTTGAGGTTGGAGCCAACGTGCAGCTTGGCTACTATGCCCAAGGCCACGAAGGGCTTGATTTCAACAACACGATTTTAGATGAAGTGTTGCGCCATAACCCGCAAATGGGCGAAACCCGCGCCCGTACAATGCTCGGCAACTTCTTGTTTACCAGCGATGATGTGTTTAAGCAAATTCGCGATCTTTCGGGGGGCGAGCGTTCGCGCGTCGCGTTATCGCAGTTGATGCTCAACGGCGGCAACTTTTTGATGCTCGACGAACCAACCAACCACTTGGATATTCAGGCCCGCGAAGCGCTTGAGGGTGTACTTAATGATTTTAATGGTACATTACTCTTTGTCTCGCACGACCGCTATTTTATCGATGCGGTGGCTGATACCTTGTGGTTGGTGAATGATGATGGCAGCATTACCCGCTTCCCGGGCAATTATTCGGCCTTAGCGGCGCAACGTGAAAACGAACGCCGTGCCGCTGAAGCAGCCGCCATCGAAGCCAAACGCGCCGCCGAGCGCCAAACCAAGGCCAACAAAGCCAATCCCACGCCAGTGCCAGCCAGCGCCAAACGCCAACTCCAAAATCTTGAGCGCGAAATTGCCACGTTGGAGCAACGCAAAGCTGCGCTTGATGCAGAAATTATGCAGGCCTCAACCAAGCAAGATACCCGCAAAATTGGCGAACTTGGCAGCCAATACGCTGCGCTCGAAAACCAACTCAGCGATTTTTATGCCCGCTGGGAGCAATTGGCCGAAGAAGTCGGAGCGTAACGAAATTATGAATTATGAATTATGAGGGATGAACGTAACCGTTAAGAGTGCGAAGGACGCTAAAAAGTTCAGATTTTGGCATTAAACATTGTTAATAGCAGTCTTAGTGCTCTTCGTGTCCTTCGTGGTTAAAAACTTCATCCTTCATAATTCATAATTCATCCTTGTATAAGGGCTTGTATGTATCGAATTGGATTAACTGGCAATATTGCATGTGGCAAAAGCACGGTTGTGGCGATGCTGCAAGAATTGGGCGCAGCGGTGTGTGATGCTGATGCAGTGGTGCATCAGGTACAAGCGCCTGACGGCAGCGCCTATCAGCCAATCGTTGAAGCCTTTGGGCTAGCGATTGTGCAAGACCAAACGTTGGGCCAGCCAATTAATCGCCAAGCCCTTGGCCAAATCGTATTTGCCGATCAAGCCCAATTGCGGCGCTTGGAAGCCTTGGTGCATCCAGCAGTGCGCCAACATATTCTGGCTTGGCTGGAAACCCAACAACAATTGCAAACTAAGGTCGTCGTGATCGATGCAATTAAACTGATCGAAAGTGGCTATCCGGCCATGTGTGATGCAGTTTGGGTGGTGAGCGCCGACCCAGCCATCCAATTGGCTCGTTTGATCGAACACCGTGGAATGAGCGAAGCCGAAGCATTGCTGCGGATTAATGCTCAAAATAGTCAGGCCGATAAAATCGCCCATGCTGATGTTGTAATTGATAATAGCGGTTCGCTCGCGGATACCCGCCGCCAAGTTGAACAAGCATTTTTGGCGATTCAACGCCATGATTAACCATAGTAAGGAGCCAGTTATGCGTGTTCTTGATGCCCCAACCAATCAAGCACGACCAACCCCACAACCCCGATTAACCCCAGCCATGAGCTTTGGCTTGGCAACGCTTGGCGTATTTATTGGGGTTGGCTGGCTCTGGATTGCCCCACACTGGCTGGCATTATTGATTACGCTTGGCTCGTTGAGCCTGTTGCTTGGCCAAGCATGGACGAGCATTCAACGCACCGAACGCGAACGCACGGTGCTGGCGCAAGCGCATAGCGCCCTCGATAGCGAATATAACAGCATCCAAACTGATTATGCCACGCTCGAACGGGCCTACGAAGATTTGCAACAATCGCATCAACGCTTGCAACGCCGCATCGACGAACGCACCGCTGAACGCGATCAATCGACCAATCAATTGCAAACCTTGCTCGACGATACTCGTTCATATGTAGCTCAACTAACGGCCTTGAACGAAGTTTCAGTTGCCTTGAATGCCACGCTTGATCGCGATGAAGTGTTGGCTTGTATCTTGCGCCAACTTGAACGGGTGGTTACCTTCGATAGCGCTTCGGTGCAGCAACTCGAAGATGATGAGTTACAAGTAATAGCTGCCCGTGGCATGAACAACGAAGTCTATGATTTGCGGATTTCGGTGCCCGAAAATGAGCTAGCGCGGCGGGTGGTTGGCTCGCCTGGGCCGGTGGTTTTGGGCGATGTGCGCAAAGATCCATCGTTTGTGATGCAGCCTGGGCCAATTCGTTCATGGATTGGGGTTGCATTGCGCGTCGGCGAACGCACAGTTGGAATTCTGACGATTGATAGCCATCGCGAAAATGCCTATACCGCCGATGATGGCCACTTAGTTGCCAATTTTGCCAATCAAGCAGCTTTGGCCTTGCACAATTCACATTTATTTGCAGCAGCAGAACGGCGCGCCACTGAAATGGCCTTGCTTTTGGAAATGACGCGCACGGTTGGCTCGACCTTGCACTTGCCCGAAGTGTTGCTGCGCGCCGCCGCCGCGATTGGCGAAGCCTTGCATGCAGAAGATGTCTTGGTTCTGTTGCTTGATGAACAGGGCGAGCGCTTGACTCCCCAAGCGGGCGCAATGGGCGACCACAATTATTTGCGCATGCGCTGGGCCAACCCAACCTCGCTGAGCAACGAGCCAACCTTGGCCAAAGTGATCAAGCAAGGCTGCGCGCGCGTGATTCACGCGGTTTCGCCTACAATTCCCTACCAAACCTTGTTGGCTTTGCCATTGAGCATCAAGGATCAAGTTTTAGGGGTTGTCTTGGTGGCAACGCCTGATCGCGATGCTCCATTTGGGCCACAGCAATTGGTTTTGGCCGAAGGCTTGGCGACCTCGGCGGCAATCGCGATTGAGCAAGCCCGCTTGTATGATCAAGCTCGGCGGGCGGCCCAAGCAGAAGAGCGTTCGCGTTTGGCGCGTGAATTGCATGATTCTGTCACCCAAACCCTGTTTAGCATGACCTTGACGGCGGAAGCAGCCCGTGCCCAAGTGGAGCGCAACCCAGTGCGGGCTGCCACCCAAATCGATCGCTTGAAGGCTGCGGCACATCAATCGCTTGGGGAAATGCGCGAGCTGCTGCTGCAATTGCGGCCAACGCCGTTGCAAGAACATGGCATCATCAAATCGCTGCATGAACATATTGCTAGCTTGAATGCCCAAGATGTGGCCATTAATTTGGAATGCGAAGGCGAAGATTCGGTGCTCAGCCCAGCCCATGCCGCTGGCTTATATCGAATTGCCCAAGAAGCGATTTCAAATGCGCTGCGTCATGCCCAAGCAACCAACGTGCGGGTCAGCTTTAGTTTTGCCAGCAAATCGACGACCTTGATGGTAAAAGATAATGGTTGTGGCTTTGACCCAGATTTATTGGAGCGCAGCGGGCGACATTTGGGGCTAACCAGTATGTCGGAACGCGCCGGAGAACTTGGTGGCACGCTCGATGTCGCTAGTGTGGTTGGCGAAGGGACGTGCCTAACTGTGCATTTGCATGGGTAAGTGCCGATATGTTATAGATGGTTTTGGTAAGTCTATGGATCGCCACCCTTCCGTCCCTCCCCTGGAGGGAAACGCAGGGGGTTTTCATCCCCCTGCACCCCCTAAAGGATAATTGGTGGCAATCCAGCATATTGATGATCGATTGAAATCTTGTTGTTGAGGAACATCGATAACGCTTAATTGCAATTAGGCAGGCTTGCCACCCAACAATTTAAGCCCGATAATGCCTGCAACGATCATCACCAAACATGCCAAGCGCAAAGGCTGGGCCGATTCACCAAACAGCCAAATGCCCAAAATTGCCGTGCCCGCCGTGCCAATACCCGTCCAAATTGCATAGGCTGTACCTAAGGGCAAATCGCGCAAGGCCATTGCCAACAAGGCCATACTACCAATCAACATCACACCAGTCGCAATGCTTGGGCCAAGTTTGGTCAGCCCTTCACTATATTTCAAGCCAAGCGCCCAACCAATTTCCAACATGCCTGCCACGACTAAATAAAACCAAGCCATTGTAAAACTCCTAAACATGGGTGTTAATCAAGCTCATGCAGCGTCGCATAGCCTGAATTAATCATTACATCAGTGGTATGTAATGATCCTAACAAATTTGGGAACAAAATGCTGACGAAAAACGTCATTGTGCCAAACCCCGAAGAGTGTGTTTCGTCAGTCCACATTGGAGGAATACGTTATGACAATGGACGAGCTTGATCATGCCATTTTAGAAGTCTTGCAAACCGATGCCCGCCTCCCCAATCGGGCGATTGCCAGCAAAGTTGGCAGCAGCGAGCCAACCGTGCGCCGCCGCATTGAGCGCTTGGTCGAAGACGGTTTGATTAAGATAGTGGCAGTTGCTTCGCCCTATGCTTTAGGCTATCAAGTGGTGGCAATCATCGGCATGCAAATCGATCGCGCGTATCAGCGCCAGATTGAGCAAGCCTTATGCAATTTACCAAATGTGCATTTTGTGGGCCTGACCTTGGGCAGCTATGATGTTGTTTTAGAAGCGTGGTTGCGCTCCACCGATGAGTTATTAGACCTGTTGGCCGACCATATTGCACCCTTGCCAGGAGTGCAACGGGTTGAGCCATGGCAGGTTTTGAAGCTCAGCAAATACAATTACGATTGGGGCAACCAGCCATCAATTAGCAATTCTCACCATTGACGCAAGCTTAACTGACGCGTACAATGGCCTAATACTGAATTACTAAGCAATTGGGAGAATAGAACTATGCCAGGTCAACGTTGGCGGATTGTACCGTCACTGGTCTTGGGATTGGCACTGTTTGGGCTTGCCCCAGCAGTACCAACAGCTCCAGTTAGCGCTGCCGTGCAGGCCCAACAAACGACTGCATGGGAGCCATATCGCTATTTTCCGGCAACTGGCCACAACATCTCGTTTGATGTAAAACGTTTCTACGAGCGCCAAGGCGATCTTGAAGTGTTTGGCTTGCCATTAACCGAAGTGATTTGGGAGAATGGGTTTCAGGTACAATATTTTGAGCGCGCACGCTTGGAAATTCACCCTGAAAACAAGAATACCGATTATTATATTTTGGCCACCCGCTTAGGCGCGGTTGCCGCCGAAGGTCGCGAAGCTGAAGAGCCATTTGTGTGGCGCACCGGCCCAAGCTACGAAGGCGCGACTTTCTATCCTGAGTCGGGGCACTCATTAGGCGGCGGCTTCCGCGATTATTGGACCAACCATGGTGGCTTGTACACCTTTGGCTACCCAATTAGCGAAGAGTTTTCCGAAGTTAACGCCGAAGATGGCCAAACCTATACGGTGCAATATTTTGAACGTGCCCGCATGGAATGGCATCCAGAGCACGCTGGCACCAAGTGGGAAATTCAACAAGGGTTGTTGGGCAAGCAATACATCACCCGCATGGGCATTGATCAAAATGTGCTGAAGCCAGCCCGCGAAGTGCAAAAACTCGGCGGGGCAACGACCTACTATCGCGGCTCGAACGCCGAACGGATTAACAACATCAAACGCTCGGCTGATCGCTTCAAAGGCATTACAGTCAAAGCTGGCCAGGTCTTTTCGTTCAACCAAAATGTTGGCGATGTTTCCGAAGAAGCTGGCTTTACCGATGGCTATGCCATTGTCAATGGAAAGCTCGAAAAAGTGGTTGGTGGCGGTTTATGTCAAGTTTCAACCACGATGTATCGGGCGGTCTTCAACAGCGGCTTGCCAATTGTCGAGCGCTACGGCCATAGCTACATCGTCTACTACTATGAAAATATTTTGGGCTTCGATGCAACCGTGTTCGTACCAGAGGTCGATTTCCGCTGGAAGAACGATTTAGGCACCGATATTTTCATGTGGACTGATACCGACACCAGCGCCGGACGGGTAACCTTCACGTTGTGGGGCTATGGCGATGGCCGGCGCGCCAGCATGGAAGGTCCAACCTATTCCAACGAGCAACAACCAGGCAAACCGGTTTGGCAATACGACAAAACCATGCGCCGTGGGGCAGTTGAGCAACTCGTCCATGGGCGGGCAGGCATGGATGTGACGATGTATCGCGTCATTACCAATGCCAATGGCGCAACCAATCGCGAACGTTTCTTTACTCGCTACTACCCATGGGAAGATTTCTATTTGTATGGGCCTGGAGTCAAGCCACCAGCAGGCGTGACAATTGCACAACCCCGCTATCCATAGGCACAAATCCACGTTAAGCGAACAAACCAACGAGCGTCCTGAGGGCGCTCGTTGGCATATGCAGAGGAGCTAGAGCGATGGCAGATCAGCCACTAAGCAGCCAATTAAATGCTACACATAACCCCCAACAGCTTGATAATCAAACCCCAAGCTATCAGGTTGCAAGCCAAAACGTCAATCAGCCTAAACGCTTGCGGCGCTGGTTTGGCTATAACGTACTGGCCTTCATGTTCGCTTTTGCAGTGTTCTATGGATTCGTGATTTGCATACTCATGGTCGCCGTGTATGAGCCTTTCAACCTTGACTGGATCGATAACCCAAGGCTGAACCCAATGCTTTCAATTGGGATACCAGGGGTACTGATTGGCTTGAGTGCAATGGTCGGCACTACCGCCCAACGCGATGGATTGAACAAACGAGTTTCATTCTGGCCATGGATCTTAAAAACTGGTTTGATCACAACCATCATAAGCTCGGCAAACGTAGCGATCTTTATCTTTATGCTTCAACCACAGTCATTATTTAACAAAAACACTCGTTTAATCAGTATGCTGTATTTCATTGCCTGCATTGGGCTGATTACGTTGGCAACCGCAATGGCCCAACTGTCCGAAGTTAAAAAAATTGCCCAACGACCTAATGATTGGGTAAAAATCACAGTGTTAACCTGGACAGGCATTGCCTGCATACTCGGTGGCTGCATCTATATAATCTGGTAGGTACGCTTAATTGCAATAGTGCTACAATTCCTAGGCCTTTTATTCCCAATTTAAGCTTGCGCAGCACGCTGATTGATCTATCAGGAGATGTGTTTATGTCTGATCGGATTCCCCCAACCACACCGATACATCCAGCCAATTTAGACCAACCAATTCCAACCCAAGCCCTTCAGCCTCAAGTAACGCGGGCATTTGATGGGTCAAGCCAAGAATTGCCAGCGAATCCAGCACCGTATGGTTATGGTCAGCAACAAGGCTACCAACCACAGGGCTATCAACAACCACAAGCGCCGTATGGCCAACAAAACTACGGCCAACCGCAAGCGCCCTATGGCCAACCACAGGGCTATCAACAACAAGGCTATGGCCAGCCGCAAGCGCCCTACGGCTATCAACAGCCAGTCGTCTATGGCAACCCTGGGTATATGGGGCCGCCACAATTTATTGCAGATATTAATGCACCTGATCGCGGGACGCGTTGGGTTGGCATGAATGTGCTCGGCTTTTTTATCTCATCGATGATCTTTCTGAGCCTTTTTGTTATCCTAGGTATGATCATTGCCGCCGATTACATCGATTCAAATCCAAACTTTCAAAACTTTAATGATTTAGACAATAGAGGTTTGATTGGCTACGTGCTTTATAGTTTATCGGGCGCGATTACTGCCGCAGTTGTGGCCTTAATTCAACGTGGGGCTTTGCATAGTAAAGTTTCGTTGTGGCCATGGGTTGGCAAAACAGCGCTCGCGGTTGGCATTTTACTGCCGCTAAGCACCTTTCTCAGTGTAGAGCTACTTCAGATATTGCCAATTAGCGAAGGCAATTTTTTGATTTATATGCTCATGGTAACCTTTATTTTTGCTGTGACCGCGTTTGGTACAGCCTTTGTCCAATATTTTGAAGTCCAAGAGGTTGCCAATCGGCCAATGCAATGGCTGATCACGACTGGGCTAACATGGACAATCCTTGGTGGTTTGGTAGTTGGTGGCATGGTTGGCTTCTTTGCGATGGCAATTGCAGGCGAAATCTAACCAGCCGCCAAATCTCGAACGCGATCGTTGCTGGGTTTCCTCAGCTACAGAGAGGAAACCCAGCACACCTGATTAATCAGCAACCAATAAGGAGAGAAGAGAGGTTTTTATGCTTGAACCATCGATGAATCCTCAGCAGCTAGCACATGCCGATTCGCCCCAAGGTTATCGTGTGCCAACTGCGCCGCTAACCAACCTCAATCAGCCAAATCGTTGGAAACGCTGGGTTGCAGTTAATGGCGTGGCTTGCTTTGGCGCAATCATACTCTTTCCAATTATTGTGATCATTGCTACTTTCATCCAAAACATGCACCCGTTGATATTTGACCAGCTAGACAGCGACAATCACTTATTTTTTATGCTCGGTTTGGGAATTATGGCAACATTAACTGCTATTCCCGTCGCCATGATTCAACATACAGCCTTTGGCGCTGCGATCCCACGTAGGCCTTGGGTCGCCAAATCGGCCTTGACAGCTGGGCTGCTGCTACCAACAAGTATGTTTTTGGCCCAGTTTAGCCTCCAAAGCCTCAACCAGCATTACGGTTTCATCCTGATTATTTTTTTATTGATCGTTTTTGGGATGACCGCGTTTGGTACAGCATTAATTCAAGGACTTGAAATTCAAGCTGTTGTCGAATATCCACGCGATTGGGTTTGGATCAGTAGTTTAACCTGGAGCAGCATGAGCATCCTACTTGGCAGCCTGCTCCTTGCCTTGGTGGTGCTCCTATGATGGAGCAAAACACGCTGACCAAGATGACCAAGCACACGCTTGCCTAAGCGGAATCAGGCAAGCCGCAGGAAGCGCTGGATTCGTAAGGAGTTGAGCAAATGAGTGAAGAACCGCAAGTGCCACTTAACCAAACAACACCGCTATATCACGTGCCATCGGCCCAGCTTGCAGCCCATAAGCAACCACGCCACTGGCTCGCTTGGCTGGGCATAAATTGCTTAGCATTTTTCATCAGCAGCATCATCTATCCAGTGCTCAACCTTGCGCTCATCTTCAGCATTGGAGCGACCAATGTGCAACTGCCACTGATCAACGGCCAGCGCGCGCTGCAACCCAACCTATGGGTCATCCTCATAATTCCTGTGTTTATCACGATCTTGATTGCAAGTTTGCTGCAAAGTCTGGCGATTAATCATCGTTTCAAGCGGCTATTTTGGAGCCTGAATAGTGCAACGCTGGGAACATTGAGCTTTGTTGGGATTACGTATTTCATTCTGTCCAAGCACGAGCCAACAACCCTCGCTGGCTATATCTGGGCTATTTTCTTTATTTTTGGGTTTACTTCAAGCGCAATTAGTTGGCTTCAATGGCGCGGAATCCGCCAGTTGGTTGATAATGCTTGGCAATGGGCATTAATCACCACGCTTAGCTGGACAACTCTAGGCAGCTTGATTTGGGGGGCTGGCTTGGGCTTTTGGCTCCGCAATTTAATGCGCCACTAGCCGAAGGAGTAGCCGATGAGCGAAGAACCAGAACCAATTACATCAAATAAACCTAATTATCATGTGCCAACGGCTCAGCCAGCGGATACTGTTCAACCAAATCATTGGATGCAGTGGATTGCGATCAATTGTTTTGGCTTTGGGCTAAGCTGCATCCTATTTCCAAGCTTGGTTGCTGGTTGTATGCTCATTTTTGGAACACTCAAAGATTCGGGTGCTGCTGGCCAAGCACCCATGTCGGATGGGTTAATCTTTATCATTGTCGTGGGTATTCCTACATTTATAACCATCTATCTCGTCACGCTACTTCAGTGGGCAACAATGGAAGAAGGGATTAAACGTAGTACTTGGGTTAACTACAGCACAATTATTGGCACACTTGCCTTGCTTGCTTGGCTCCATGATCAGCTGCCAATAAAATTTCCAGCGCTTGACAATTATGTCGGCTTTATGTTTCAGGGTTTTGTGCTTGCTTCCAGTATCATTAGCTGGGTACAATGGCTTGAACTACGCAAAATAGTCGATCATGCATGGCAATGGGTAGTCGTCAGCATCACCATCTGGACAGGCATCGGCACGTTCGTTCTGGGAATAGGAATTGGCTCTATAGTAGGCCGCTAGGAGCAAGCGATGAGCAAGCGATGAGCGAAGATCCAACAGCAAGCCCAACCAGCGATCAAGCGCCGCCAAATTATCGCGAGTATGGTCGCCATCCATATCCCTATAATCAGCGACCCAAACCCAACAACGATCCGCAACTCGGTTATTTTGTGCCCGCAATCCCTAATCAGCGAGGCCAGCACGTTAAACGCTGGGGCTGTGGGCTTGGCTATTTCATTTTAGCAATTATGGCCAGCTGTATCATCGTGCCAATTCTCTGTATCTTCATCCACACCCTGAGAGCATTATTCGAAGGCTAGCCGCAGGAGCATCAGATGTCTGAACCACTACCGAACCAATATGATTACACACAGCAGCAAACGCAACCAAGCTATCGTGTGCCAATCGCCGTTGATAACACGATCAATGCACCCAAGCGGTGGCGACGTTGGGTTGGCTACAACGTTTTAGCGTTTAGCATAGGTTGCATGAGTATGCTCTTAGGCACGTTTGTAATGGCGCTTATTTCAGATACAGTACGCAACGGATTACAGCAATTTGTCGAGAAGCTCTCGTTTAATGTGGCAGGCGTGCAAGCGATTGCTATATTGCTCGGTTTCCCGCTCTTTCTGAGCATCGGCGTTGCCAGTATCATTCAATGGGCAGCCTTGTATCAGCAAGTAGCGGTTAAATCATGGGTTGCAGAGAGTGCAGTAAGTGGGCTTGGCGCAGCATTTTTGGTAGTATCCGTGATTATCATATCGATTATGCAACGCTCAGACACACCTCCATCGATAAATTATCTATGGATCGTTTTTACCATGTTCCTGATAATTTCAACGGGCATTAGTTACTTTCAATGGAGGCAACTACGCACCATCCTCATCCATGCGTGGCACTGGCCACTAATCGCAATCGCAACCTGGACTGGCATGGGTACGCTCATTGTCGGGCTTGGAATGGGCATAATTATCAATAACCTTCGCTAATTAGCGAATGCCCAACATCGCCAAGCCCATGGATTTGTTGCTAGATTGGAGAATTCAATGATCATTTCCGCAGATGCATTCTGTCATGCGATTTTGTTCCAAGATTATGCAACAATTCGCTCGGCAATTGGCGCAGGATTTGACGTTAACGGCCTTCGCAGCAACGGGCGCACTTCGTTTGTGCAAGCTGCCCAACCAGCGAAAGATATGGTAGTTTTACGCATGCTTTATGAGGCTGGTGCAGTGGCAGACACTCCTTGGTTAGAAGAGCTTTTTAATGATTTTGCCAATGGCATCGAGCGCACCAAAGCTCCAAGTCCCTGCCTCGACGCGGGAACTCCCGATTTTACCGACGAATTTACAGTTACCCGCTTTGAATATCAAGCGGGAATTTTGTATTTTTCCGAGGCAAGCAGCGATATTGAAATCGAGATTAAACCATTTATTCTAAATGGTGAGTGTGTTCAAACTTCAATTCGGGCTGATGGAATCGCCCTGTCACCAACACTTGATGATCTGCCAGATCGAACATTCAACTTCCCATTTAATCCCGATGATGGGTATATCGACGCATCGATCTATCTTTGTTATGGGCATAATTCCGTCAATATTAGTTCAATTAGCTTCAAAAACCTCACACCCAATAAGCAACAGATCGATGCAGTTATTGAAATGCTTTTCGTGTTTGATGAGATAATTCCTGGCTATCCAACCGAAGCCCAAACCCTCGAAATATCCTTGGCAATTCAAACGATCGATTGATCGTCGCTTATCAACACAGGGAATTAAGGTCTAGGTTGAATTGATAAGCGAGACTATTTGAAGGGGCAGCAGATGTATGAAGAAGGTCAATCGCCAATTGGAGCAATTAAGCCCACAACAACAGAACCCAATCTACCGCAAGCCTATCAGATTCCAACCATGCGGATAGCAGCCTACAATCGGCCAGGCCGCTGGCGAGGCTGGGTTGGCATTCAATGCTTGGCATTTTGCCTTGGCTGCATGCTCTGTTTGGGATTAATGGTTGTTGGTATATTTTTATTTGGCTATCTCACTGATTCAATCATCAATAGTCCCAACCTTCAGCTATTAAATTCGGGATTGATCGGGATACTTTGTGGCGCAGTTTTTGTAACGATCTATAACATAAGCAGCGTACAAGCAGTGTTCATCAAGCATGCAGTCAAGCGGGTAACTTGGAGTTTCCATAGCGCAATTGTTGGCACGCTTACATTTACCCTTACCGCGATAAGTAGCCTTTTCTTGGGTGCAAATGATATTCTGCTCACAGGTTTGGTTTTTGGTGCAACTTCAAGTGCTATTGGCATCATTCAAGCAATGAAACTCCGTTCAAGCCTTGATAATGCATGGCATTGGGCGCTTGTCACAGTGCTTACGTGGACAACTTTAGGCACATTGATCATCGGTGTATGGCTCATGCGATGGTTACAACCATTGAACGGCTCTTAAGGAACAGCAGATGCATGAAGAACCACCAAACCTAGCCGATGAGCAGCAGCAAATGCAACCACGCTACGACGCTCAACCAAGCTATCATGTGCCAAGCGCCGTTGATAACACGATCAATGCGCCGGAGCGTTGGCGGCGTTGGGTTGGCTACAACGCGTTAGCGTTTGGCCTCAGCTGCGGCATTATGCCCTTGGGCTGTTGCCTTATGTCGATCATAGCGACGGTGCTCCGCCATGGATTGCAGGACTTCGTTAATACTCGTACCTTAGACATGGCTGAAGCAGGCGCAATCTTTCTCTTGCTTAGTTTTCCGCTCTTTTTAACCATAAGTATCGCCAGCATGATCCAACGTTCAGTATTGTATCACCAAGTGCCAGCCAGCCGCTGGATATTTGGCAGTGCCCTGAGCGGAATTGTTGCTATGTTTGGCGCAATGCTCTTAATTGGCTTGATTGCCTCGCTGCTGAACCTCGACTTCACGCTGTCTACCTATTTCTTGAGTATCGTTGGCATCTTTGCTGGCACATCAGCAGGCATTGGATTTTTTCAGTGGAGACAATTGCGCAACATTATGGTCAATGCTTGGCACTGGCCGCTCATCTCAGGCGCAACCTGGACTGGGCTTGGAACCTTGGTGCTTGGGCTGGGCTTGGGCTATATCTATGTTCGCTTAAAAGTTTAGCGAATGCCCAACATTGCCAAGCCCATGGGTAAATCGCGGGCGGTGCGAATATTTTTGAGATGAATGCCAGCCCGAATCAGACCTTCGATCAAGCTTGGGCGCAAGCCAATCAGCATGCTTTTGGCCCCAATCAGTTCAATCGCTTTGACAATCGTACTAATCGCTTGAATCGCATCGGGATCGAAGGTCAGCAGGCCGCTGCCATCAAGCAACACATGCTCACAACCACGCTCGCGCAAGGTTTCGAGAATTGTCTGGGTCAGATGTTCCCAACGCAAGCGATCAAGCACGCCAATTAACGGCACGATCAACACATCATCGGAAAGCGGGATGCGTGGAATATCAAGCTCGCTCACTTCAAGCTCTAGCTCAGCCAACACTTGGGCGTTATCGAGAGCCAATGCCACCGAGCTAGCAACCGTGGTCAGCAAAGCTTCTTCAAACTCGCCATACAAGGCCGCTTGGTAACTTTGAATATTCAAAACCCCAATAAAATCGTCGCCAATTAGCAATGGCACGCTCATCCAGGCCCGCGAGCGTTTTTCTGCTTGGCCAAAACTGCGGGTGTTTTCGATGCTGAATCGTTTGCTCAAATCTTCATGCAAATCATCAAAACGGATCAATTGGCGATTGGCAATAATCCAAGCCACCACTTTGGAGCGCCGATAATCCCAGGTATACGGCTCGGTTTTCTCAATGTCCCCATCAATCGAGTAGATCGTTTGCATGGTATCGGTTTTGGGCTGATAGTGCTCGATAAAACCAGCATCGAATTGCAAGACGTTATGCAATTGCTGAAAAATGGTGCGACAGACATCAGCCAAATCGCGCGGCAGCAAAATTGCCCGAATCAATTCGTGAATCGCCACAATCGTTTGGGCAACCGGCTGATGATGACGGCTCCCTTCATACACACTCATACACACCTCACTCAAATTTGGCGCTTGAGATAGCGCAAACTTTGCTGCACATCGCGCACAACCACCACGTTATGCTGGCTGAGAATCGGGCTAAGCACTGCGCTATTTTCAGCTTGCACCCCGCTAATAATGCAGGTTGCACCCAATAAGCGCAAAGCGCCAATCAATTTGTTGAACAGGCCCGTTGCTTGCGGGTCGAATGAGCGCATGCCAGTTAAATCGAGTACGACATAGCGAATGCGCTGGCGTTCGACATGGCCCAAAAGAATCGTTTGCAGAATGCTGAGGCGCTGCTGATCAACCCGCCCAATCACGGGCACAATCCATAAATGTTGATCAACTGGAATCGTCGGGGCGCTCAGGGCTAAACGCAAAACTTCCAATTCTTCGATGCGCTGAATTTGATTAATTGTGGTAGCAAGCATTAAACTGAGGGTTTGCAAGAGCTGCAATTCACGCTCGCCATAGGCCGCCAATTCGTGATGTTGAATCGTGACTAAGCCCAAAACTTGGCTGCCAAGGGTAATTGGTAAGCCCAGCCAACTACAACTGGCATGATGGAAATCAGCTCCCAAGGCATGCTCAAGGTTGATGTCGCTATGGCTGGCGTTATAAATATCGTCAAAGAGCAGCGGTTTTTTATGGCGCAAAATCCAAGCGCTCGGCGTATGCGGCTTGATCGTAACTGGCTCATCAGCAAAACTGCCGCGCCGATGGGCAATTACATACACATGGCGCAAGGCTTGTTGCTGATCAAAAAAGCTGATCGTACCATGATCAATTGGCACAACCTGCTCCAGCAAATGATAAAACGCTTCGTAAATTACAAAGCGATCGCGGGTGCGATGAATAACTTGGCCAAACTCTTGAATACATTCCAACTCAGCGCGTGCCCGTACCAACGCCTCAGTCGTCGGCATAGCTCAAATCCTTCAGCTCCACGGTTCAGCTAATCGTATGTCCAGCCGCCGTCAAGACTGCCACAGCTTCGCCAAATTCGTGCTCGCGAAGCAAAAGATAATCGGTATCGTAGGTTGATAGCACAAAAATACTGATCTGGGCTTGAGCTAGCGGCGTTGCTAAACTGGCCAAAATCCCGACTTGACTAAAATCTAAGCTGCCTGCCACTCGCAAACCACGCCAATTGCGCTCGGCCTGCACGGCTGCGGGCACAAACTGGCGTTCACAAACGATCGAAAGCTCGTCGCTGGTGCGGCTTATACTTACAAATGGGCTTTGCATCGCCCATTCAGGCCATGGCTCGCCAACATCCAAACGGGCGACTGCCAAGACTTCAGGATAGGTGATTAATGATAATTGATGCATGTTACTCGCGGACTCGTTGAGCAGCAAAGAGCGCTCCCAACATCACAAAAAAGCCATTCGGCAAGGTTATGCCAAGGTAACGCCGCGAAATTGATTCGCCAAGATAGAGCGTCCATTGGCTTGGGTTAATTTCGTTGCTCACGCCCAACGTCCAAAGCAGCGCGACGATTGCCGCCAGCACCACACCTGCGCCTGCAATCCACATCAGTTGCGGATTGCGCCGCTCGTTGGAGAGGCGGCCAACGACTTCGCCGCTTACAAGGCTAATTGCAAACACAAACCAAAAACTCCAATCACCCCAACCACCAACCAAGCGAAATTGGCCCCAGGCAATCCCACCAAGAATCGCCACGCCAAGCATCGCAGCAATCGTTTTCAAATATTGTTGCTTGGTAACTTGGCTGAGCAAGGTTGGCACATAATAGCCAGTGCGGCCAGCGACCGCACCAGTGCAATCGGGGCAGCGCCAACCAACGGGTGTACGCACCGCGCAACGGCCACAAATTGGGTTCAAACATTTCGAGCAACGTAAGAGCGTCGCCTCTTTGGGGTGATTAACACAAAATAACTCTTCTTCTACGGTTGTTTGCATAGATTTAGCCTCGTTTGATGCGTTGAGCTTCGCGCCAAGCCGCCCAACCAAAAAGCACCACAGCAGTAAAGATTCGCCGCCAACGCTGTGGATGCCGAATTAATCGCCATAACCATTCTAGCCCAAATTTACGCATCCATTGCGGCGCGCGCGGACGCAAGCCAGCCAGATCATCAAACGTGCCGCCAACTCCAATTCCCAATTTAATGCCCAGTGGCGCACCATAGCGCCGAATCCACAAATCTTGGGCTGGCGCGCCATAGGCCACCAACACAATCTCTGGCTGAGTGCGCCGAATTTCAGCAGCAATCGCTGCTTGATCTGGTTCGCGCGGCGAGCCAGCCCAGGTGCCGACAATTTGGCACTTGGGATAGCGTGCTTGCAACACCGCCGCTGCTTTGGAGGCAACGCCATCGGCAGCACCCAGCAAAAAGATTTTCCAGCCGCGCTCGGCGCTTTCGGCAGCCAAGCGCTCAGTCAAATCGATGCCAGTTACTTTGGCGCGCAGCTGTTTGCCTTGCCAGCGCGCCGCATGCAACAACCCTGTGCCATCGGGAACCGACAGGCTGGTTGCCGCCAAGGTCGCCCGAAAGGCCACATTGCTTTGAGCCGCCATCACAAACTCAGGGTTAACCGTGGCAATTTGATGCACGCCACCAGCAGCCAGCATTGCTGCAATCAAATCGATCGTTTCATCCATGGTTACGTCATCGACGCGCACCCCAAGAATGTCGACCGAAGCTAAATCTGCTGGACGTTGAAAACTAGGCATAGTTATTGTTTTTCCTCACGTTGGCGGCCATGACGTTCGCGCAAGGTAAACCACACATCTTCTGGCGAAACACCTTGGTTGAGCAAGAGCACAAACAAGTGATAGATCAAATCGCTCGCTTCGTTGCGCAGTTCATCTGGATTGCCATTTTTGGCCGCAATAATGACTTCGGCTGATTCCTCGCCGATTTTCTTGCCAATTTTATCAACGCCTTTTTCCAGCAAGTAGGTGGTGTATGAGCCAATCGGCCTCGTTTGCTCACGTTCACGCAAAAATTCAAACAATTGGCTGACGAAGGCCAACGGCACAGCACTACTTTCGCGTTTGGTGCCATCAAGCGTGGTATGAAAGCACGAGCGTTCGCCAGTGTGGCATGTTGGGCCGCTTGGCTCAGCCAAAATCAATAAAGCATCGTTATCGCAATCGGTACGGGCCGCGATAAATTTTAATACATTGCCGCTGGTTTCGCCCTTGGTCCATAATTCTTGACGCGAACGGCTCCAAAAGGTCACGAAGCCGCTGGTTTGGGTTTTGGCCAGCGCTTCAGCGTTCATATAGCCAACCATCAAGACCTCACCGCTACGGGCGTGTTGCACTACCGCCGGAATCAGGCCTTGGCTATCGTAGGTTAGTTCCACCATAACATCACTTTCTTTCAGCTAAAAAGAGGCCAGCGAGGCCGCAAACCGACCAGCGCTGGCCTGTCGTTAATTTTAGTGCTTGAAGTGGCGCGTCGCTGTGAAGATCATCGCAATGCCTGCGGCGTTGGCAGCAGCAATTACTTCATCATCACCTTGCGAGCCGCCAGGCTGCACAATCGCGCTCACGCCAGCCTCAATCGCTGCCTGAATGCCATCGGCTTTGGGGAAGAAGGCATCGGAAGCCAGCACGCTGCCCTTAGCGCGCTCGCCAGCTTTGCGAATCGCGGTCAACACCGAATCGACCCGCGATGGCTGACCAGCGCCCATGCCAACCAATTCTTCGCCTTGCACCAACACAATTGCATTCGATTTAACGCTGGCACAAGCCTTCCAAGCGAATTGCAAGGCGGCCAGTTGGTCGGCGCTGGGCACAGTTTCAGTGACAACTCGCCAAGCATCCCAATCGTCATTGCCAACGCGATCAACGTGCTGGGCCAAAATACCGCCGCCAATGCTGCGATATTCCCAATCGTTGCTGGCCGAACGGCTGGTATCGACGCTCAACAAGCGCAAATTGGGCTTTTCGGCCAAAATTGCCAAGGCTTCAGGGCTGAAGGCTGGGGCAATAATCACTTCGTAAAAATATTTTTTCAGCACATTCGCCAAAGCCTGATCAACCGGACGATTGACCCCGACAATGCCGCCAAAGGCCGAAATCGGATCGCCCGCCCGCGCTGCTTTATGCGCCGCCACCAAATCCTCTGCCGAAGCAAGGCCACATGGATTCGTATGCTTGATGATCGCCACGGTTGGCTGATCGAAATTCTGAATCACTTGCAACGTTGCGTCTGCATCAAGCAAATTGTTGTACGAAAGCTCTTTGCCCTGATGTTGCACCGATTGGGCCAAGGTGTTGGCGGCAGCATTCGGCGCGCGATAAAAAGCCGCTGCTTGATGCGGATTCTCGCCGTAACGCAGCGATTGAGCCAATTCCCACGCCAAAGGCAATTGTTGCGGGAAAGTTTCAGCGGTCAAGTAGGCCGCAATCGCGCTATCGTAGGCCGCTGTGTGGGCAAAAGCTTTGGCAGCCAATTGGCGACGCAGTTCGGGGGTAATTTGTTGGTTGCGCAAGGCCTCCAAGACGCGTGGATAATCAGCAGGATCGATCACGATCAGCACATGGGCATGATTTTTGGCCGAAGCGCGCACCATGGTTGGGCCGCCAATGTCAATTTGCTCGACCGCTTCTTCCAAACTCACATCTGGCTTGGCAATGGTTTGGGCAAACGGATAGAGGTTGACGACCACCAAATCGATCAGGCCGATATGGTGCTCGCCTAATTGGGCAACGTGTGATGGTTTATCGCGGCGCGCCAAAATTCCAGCGTGCACGCCAGGATGCAAGGTTTTGACCCGACCTTCCAAAATTTCGGGAAAGCCAGTCAAATCGCTGACGCTGCGCACTGGCACGCCAGCACTTACCAAGGCCGATTTTGTGCCGCCAGTTGAAAATAATTCGATGCCCAAATCGCTCAAGCCCTGAGCAAAATCCGCCAACCCCGACTTGTCTGAAACACTGACAATAGCTCGCATGAACCAAAGCTCCATTCGCGGTGTACATAGGGCGAAAAACCCTTTGCCCAGGCGAGCGGCATCTGCGCAAATCGGCTCCCCCGTGGTTACCCACGTTTGTGTGTCGCCAGTCACCGATTCAAGCGCCATTATAGCCGCGCCCCGCTTGGAGTGCAAAGCCAACCAATAAGATCCACAAAGGACACGAAGGGTACGAAGTAGGGTAATCAAAAAGCCTTTTCGTGTTTCTTCGTGTCCTTCATGGATCAGCTACACAACTGGTTTTTCTAAGCCAACGCCATTGATGATCATGCGAACGCCAGCAGAAAAATGGCTATCATTATCGCGATTCAGCCACTCGCTGAAAGCTTGGGCAAAAAGTGACGAATGTTGGCTAAGCGTCGAGAGGTCGTTGGCAGGTGCATGTGGATTTTGGGCGCTTGGCGGCGAGGTTTGTTCTTCAATCACCCAGCCAAAGGTAAAGTTAATCAGGGTCAAGGTAATATCGATGGTTTGACTTAGGGCAAAGCCTGCATTAACCAAAACCCGCACACTTAAATCCCACAGCAACACCAAGGTAGCAGCAGCATCAGGATGCGCCCCAGCAACCACCCGCGCACCTTCGCGATAAGCTAACAAACTGCGGCGTAATTGCTGCGCCAACAGATCGAGCCACTCCGCCCAGTCACGCTGATCATTCGTAAAATCCCAATCAGCAAAGCCTTGAGCGAGAATTTGGCCCGCCATTGCATCGAGCAGATGTTCTTTACTCGGAATATGGTGGTAAATCGAGGCTGCCTTTACATTCAGTTGGGTGGCAAGTCGCCGCAACGTTACGCCCTCTAGCCCAGCCTGATTAAGCATTTCGAGCGCAATAGCAACAATGTGGCTTTTTGAAATTGGCATAGGAATCGTGATTAACCTCTTGACAAACCAACACTTAACCAGTAACCTAACAGTGTTAGTCTAACACTGTTAGGTTGAGAATGTTTGTACTGACGAGTGCACTATCAATGCTTGATACCTCGGCCTTATTGTAAACCAAGCCTGCTTGGTTTGGTATTGATTGCATGCTTTGCTTGCTCAAGGAGTTGGGATGTTGCTTGCTGAAAAAACAGTAGCAATTGTTGGTGGCGGCCCAGGCGGTTTAACTTTAGCGCGTTTATTACAATTACAAGGTGTAAAGGTTCAGGTCTACGAACGTGATACCAGCAGCGCTAGTCGGGTTCAAGGCGCAACCCTCGATTTGCACGCAGAATCTGGTTTGGCGGCCTTACGCCAAGCTGGCTTGATTGAGGCTTTTTATGCTCATCATCGGCCAGAAGCAGGCAAATTACGCATCGTTGATCCACAATTGGCAATTAGCTACGATTGGGATAGTGGCTATGAGCATGAAGTACGGCCAGAAATCGATCGCGGGCCGCTCCGTACAATCTTGCTCGATTCACTGGAACCGAATACGGTGGTGTGGGATTCGCAGTTTGCAGCGCTGGAACCTGCTGGTAAAGGCTGGTTGCTTCGATTTAAAAACGGCACCACAGCTCGCGCCGATGTAGTGATTGGCGCTGATGGCGCTCGTTCGCAGATTCGACCATATCTCAGCTCAATCAAACCATGTTATTCAGGCATCACGATTGTTGAGGGCAATCTGTATGCTGCAGCGAAACATGCGCCTGCGCTTGATCAATTGGTTGGTGGCGGCAAAGTCTTTGCGCTTGGTAAGCAGCAATCGTTAATTCTCAGTGCCAAAGGCGATGGCAGTTTAGCCTTTTATACTGGCTGCAAAGTAGCCGAATCATGGGTTCAGAGCTGCGGAATCGACTTTAGCAATAAAAATTCAGTTTTAGCGTGGTTCAAACAAGCCTTTGCAGAATGGGATGCTGACTGGCAAGCGCTCTTTGCTGGTGATGAAATGACATTTGTGCCCCGCCCGCAATACTATTACCCACTTGATCAAGCATGGTCAGCCCAACCAAACCTGACGATCATCGGCGATGCCGCCCATGTGATGCCGCCCTATGCAGGCGAAGGGGTTAATATGGCCTTGCAAGATGCGCTTGAGTTAGCAGAATGCCTAACCAGTTCGCAACATCCCTCAATTCATGCAGCAATTGCCGCCTTTGAGCAAACAATGTGCAGGCGAGCTGCCGAAGTAACCCAATTGACCCTCAGCTCAACCGACATGCTGCATAGCGAGACAGCGATTGAAGAATTAGTTGCAATGTTTAACGAGGTAGCATAACGAACCGAGAAGATAGAACATAGTGGCCATGGCTCTAGGCTATCGGAACAATTTGGAGATAATCAAACAATTCCGATAGCCTAGAGCCAAATTTTGGGGTTTATTTGCTGAGCAACGCCGCGATTGCCGCTTGATCGTATTTCAGGATTGGGCGGCGGGCAGCGGTTGCTTCATCGAGCCGACGGACTGGTGCGGTCGTTGGCGCTGCGTGCAATAGCTCGGGGTTTTCGACCGCCTCAAGCGCAATTTGCTTCATTGCATCAATAAAGGCATCCAAGTTGCGCTTTGATTCGGTTTCGGTTGGCTCGATCATAATCGATTCGGCCACGCTGATTGGGAAATAGACTGTTGGTGGGTGAAAACCAAAGTCGATCAAGCGCTTGGCAATATCCAAGGTGTGCACGCTTGGCGCGCCCTTGATTTTGCCTTGCAACACTACTTCGTGCATACAAGTGCGATCGTAGGCCACCGGATAAATTTTATCCAAATTGACCCGCAGATAGTTGGCGTTCAACACGGCGTGCTCGCTGACCGAGCGCAAGCCAGCAGCGCCGAGCATGCGAATGTATGTGTAGGCGCGCACGAACATGCCGAAGTTGCCCTTGAAGGCTTTCAGGCGGCCAATGCTCTTGGCTGGCGTGTGGCGGGTATATTGACCATCTTTGAGCGCCACGATTGGGCCTGGCAGATAATCGGCCAAGAATTCTTTACAACCAACAGCACCACAGCCAGGGCCGCCGCCGCCGTGAGGCGTGGTGAAGGTTTTATGCAAGTTGTAGTGCATAAAGTCGAAGCCAACATCGCCTGGCTTGACGATACCCAAAATCGCGTTGAAATTCGCGCCGTCGCCATACATCAAGCCGCCAGCTTCATGCACAATTTTGGCAACTTCATGCACGTTTTCATCAAACAAGCCCAAGGTATTGGGGTTGGTCAACATCAAGCCAGCGGTGCGTGGGCCAACTTTGGCCCGCAGATCAGCCAAATCAACATTGCCCCGACTATCGGTAGCAATTTCGACCACTTTGAAGCCAACCATCGCGGCGGTCGCTGGATTGGTGCCGTGGGCCGAATTGGGGCACAACACTTCATCACGCTGATCGTCGCCACGGTCAAGGTGATAAGCGCGGAAGACCAAAATGCCCGCAAATTCGCCTTGCGCGCCAGCTGCTGGCTGCAAACAAACTTGATCAAAGCCCGAAATTTCGGCCAAAATATCTTGCAATTCATAGGTCAATTGCAACGCACCTTGGACGGTTTCTTCTGCTTGCAAGGGGTGAATGAAGGCAAAGCCCGGCAAGCGAGCTGCCTCTTCGTGAATTTTAGGATTGTACTTCATCGTACACGAGCCAAGCGGATACATGCCCGTGTCGATGCAGAAGTTGCGCTGTGAGATGCGAGTGAAGTGGCGCACCACCTCGGTTTCGCTAATCTCGGGCAAGCCTGCTAAATCGTCGTCGCGCAGCAAATGGGCTGGTAACTCGGTTTCGGGCACGCCAGCATCGGGCAGGGCTGCGCCAATTTTACCGGGGCTGCTCAATTCAAAAATTGGTGGTTCGTAGGTATGCATTGGCTTAACCTCCCAACACTGCGACGAGGTGGTCGATATCGTTTTTCGTATTTTGCTCGGTGACACAGATCAGCATTGCATTATCCAAGTGTGGATAATCCTTGCTTACATCGTAGCCGCCGATAATGCCTTGGGCGTGTAAGGCTTGGGTAATTTCCGCCACAGACCGAGGACAGCGCACCACAAATTCATGGAAGAATGGCCCTTGCTCAAGCACTTCGTAGCCATCAAGTTGGCCAATTGCTTTGGCGGCGTAATGAGCGCGTTGATAGCAAAGCTCAGCAACTTTGCGCAAGCCAGTTTTGCCCATCAACGAGGTGTAAATCGTGGCTGCCAGCGCCATCAAGCCTTGGTTGGTACAAATATTTGAGGTCGCTTTTTCGCGGCGAATATGTTGCTCGCGGGTTTGCAACGTTAGCACGTAGCCTAATTGGCCGTTGAGGTCGGTGGTTACGCCAACCAAACGCCCAGCCATGCGCCGCAAAAGCTTTTCGGTGCAGCTAAATACGCCAACGTATGGCCCGCCAAAGCTGAGCGGAATCCCCAACGGCTGGCCTTCCATCACCGCAATGTCTGCGCCAACCATCCCTGGAGTTTGAAACAAGCCCAAAGCAATTGGGTTGGTAACCATCAACAAGAGTGCGCCAGCAGCGTGAATTTGCTCGGCAACCGGCTTCAAATCGTGCAGCACGCCCAAGAAATCAGGCGATTGCACAATAAACACCGCAGTTTCGTTATCGACCAAGGCCGCAGCATCAGCCACGCTCGCAGCTGGATTTTCGTCGCCAGTGATCGTTACATCCAAGCCTTGGGTATAGCTGCGCAACACGCCGCGATATTGCGGATGCACCGACGGAGCCACCACAATTTTGCGTCGATTGCGAGTTGCATTAATCGCCATAATTGCGCCTTCAGCCATGGCCGTTGCTCCATCGTAGTGCGAAGCATTGGCGGCATCCATTTGCAACAAGCCACACATCAGCGATTGATATTCAAAAATCGCTTGCAAGGTGCCTTGCGAAATTTCGGGCTGGTAGGGCGTGTAGGCGGTGTAGAACTCCGAGCGACGCAACAACGAATCGACTGCGGCTGGAATAAAGTGGTTGTAGGCTCCTGCACCCAAGAAACAGCTATAGTTCAGCACATCGCTGTTTTTGCTGCTCAAGCGGCGTAATTCGCGGGCCATTTCACCTTCGGCAAGCGCGGCGGGCAGATCGAGCGTTGGAAACCGAAGATCAGCAGGAACGTCGACAAAGAGATCAGCGACATCGGCAACGCCAATCGCCTTCAGCATCTCTGCGCGTTCGCTCTCGGTAATCGAAATGTAGTGACTCATATAACCTCTGACAAGGATGAAGGATGAAGGATGAAGGATGAAACCTAAACCTTTAGCCTTGCAATCCATGGTTTACGAATTTGTTGCTATTTGGCGTGGGGTACCCCGCGCCTTGTGGGTAGGAAAAAGGGTTTGGGGGTGAGGAAGGTCAATCCCCGACCCCCGACCCCTGATCCCTAACCCCTACTTATCTGCTTCTTCTTTGATAAATTGTTCGTATTCGGCGGCGCTCAGCAGACCGCTTGGCTCGCTGGTAAATTCAAATTTAGCCAACCAGCCATCGCCATACGGATCGTCGTTGACCAACTCTGGCGCGTCGATCACGGCGTTGTTAATTTCAGCCACGCTGCCGCTAAGCGGTGCGTAAATTTCTGAAACCGCCTTGACTGATTCAACCGTGCCAAACGATTCACCGATTTCAAACGTCTTGCCAACATCGGGCAATTCCACAAATACCACATCACCAAGTTGGCTTTGGGCAAAATGGCTGATGCCAACGGTTGCTGTGTTGCCATCGATCCGCACCCATTCGTGTTCTTTGGTATACAGCAAGTCACTTGGTACATTGGACATGTGGTGGTCCTCCTTCAATAACGCCAAAACAGCACAATCAGCATAGATTGTTGGGCGCTACTATCAACCAAAGCGGCTATTTATGCAAGAGCAAGCTATTTTTTGTAGCGTGCTTTGTAGAATGGCGTTTTGACGACGCTGGCGCGCACTGGCTTATCGCGAATCAGGACATCAACTTCAGCGCCAACTTTAACGCTGCCAGCTTTGACCAAGGCATAGGCCAGATTTTTGCCTAAGCTTGGGCTGGGCATGCCCGTCGTTACCACGCCCAATTCGCTGCCATCAAGCGCCACAACTGGGTAGCCTTGGCGGGCAATCCCGCGTCCAGTCATTTCCAAGCCAATCAACGTCCGAGCAGCACCATTGGCCTTAATATCTTGCAAGGCTTCCGAGCCGATAAATGGGCCTTTATCGAGTTTTACCACCCAGCCCAATTTGGCTTCATAGGGATTAATATCGCGATCGATCTCATGGCCATACAGCGCCAAACCCGGCTCAAAACGGAGGCTATCGCGTGCGCCCAAGCCAATTGGCGTAGCGCCAGCTTCCGATAACCGATCCCAGATCCGTTCGATCTCGCTAGCAGGCAAGAACAACTCGAAGCCATCTTCGCCAGTGTAGCCAGTGCGCGAAATATAGCCAGCAACGCCATCCACTGTGGCCTTAGTGATGCCGTGGAAAGCTAAATTGATTACATCGGCATCAGTCAAACCCGCTAGCAGGCTTTCGGATTTTGGCCCTTGCAAAGCGATCATCGCCAATTCTTGTGAGCGATCAGTCAGCACCACATCGTAGCCAGCAGTATGTTGATTGAGCCAAGCCCAATCTTTTTCGGCGTTGCCAGCGTTAGCCACCACCATCCATTCGTCGGGGCCAAGGTGGTAGGTAAAAATATCGTCGACAATCCCGCCATCTTCGTAGCACATAATCCCATAATCGGATTGACCGATGGCAGTTTTGCTAATATCAAAGGTATCGATCAGTTGGATGAAGCGTTCGCTATCGGGGCCAGTAACCCAAAAGCGCGCCATATGGCTAATATCAAACAGCCCAGCACCTTCGCGGGTCGCCTTATGTTCAGCAATAATTCCGGCGTATTGGACTGGCATATCCCAGCCGCCAAACTCGACCATTCTGGCTCCAAGGGCGCGATGGCGAGCGTTGAGTGGTGTTTGTTTCATCAAAAAACCTCATAAATCACTTAGCGTCGTTGTAACCATGCAGGGTTGCTATAGCGTTCGTGGCGCAAACGCTCAGCCGTAGCCTGCTCTTGGTCGGTCAGTTGGTCTGGTTGCAATGTTATGTTGAAGGCACTCGCGAAGCCTGCAACAATCGCTTGGTGGGCCTCGTCAAAGCTAATGGGCCGTTGAGCTGCTTCGTCAAGCGCAATCAAGCGTTCGGCCAACGCTATAGGATCAAGCTCAGCTGGCAGATGTAAAACCTTGCTTAATTGCTGGTGATCGGCGTGGAGCAGCACCGTGCCATGTTGCAACATTGCGCCACGAGTGCGAGTTTGGGCGCTACCAACCAATTTGCGCCCAGCCACAATCAGCTCAAAATCGTTTGGCGTATCGAAGCAAGCGGCAGATTTTGGTGCAGCACTTGCGCCGCTAGCCCAATCGATGCTGCTCACCAATTGGCGCAAACCAACCAATAAGCCATGGCTGATTGTACGATAGGTGCTTAAAACACGACCCCCAAGCAATGGGTTGCTGTTGGGGGCGGTAATGGAATAGGTTAATTCAGCATCGTGTAAAATCGCGCGCCCGCCGGTAGGTCGGCGCACAATCTCGATTTGGGCTTGCTCGCAGGCAGCTACATTAACATCGCTATAGGGCTGAAATGCGCCGATTGAGAGGCAGGCAGGCTGCCAACGGTAGATGCGCAGGGTAGGGTAGGCCGATTGATTGGCATGCAGCGCCAACGCATGATCAATTGCCATATTGGTTGCGCCATCGGCGGCGGCTGAAACAATATAACGCCACATGAGCACATCGCTTAAATAAAAAAAGAGATCGCGACATAAAAAATGCCTGATCTCTGTCCATTGACCTGAGAGATTCCTTGCGTTGCAAGTTACTCCATCGGTGCAAGTAAATGCTTGCTCTCCAGAGCGCTGTCGAGACACGGTGTTGGAGCCTGAAAGATTCATCAACGGGTTGGCTACCCGTAATTTGCTTCGTCGGCGATCCCAGTGGGATACTCTTCCGCGTCCTTCATTCAGCGATATTGGGTTATAGCAGTAGTATACGCCGCTGTGAGTATTTGGTCAATTGACATACTTATTGGTTTGAGGCCTGATTTACGTCGAATTGCACATCGCTTGGTTCGCTAAAGTTGCGCAAGCCGATGATCACTGGAGCTATAGCACAGCAGAGCAACATAAATGCCCAGAACACGACAGTCAACATACCAAGGCGCTCCTCAAATAAAAAGTTCAAGTATCAAGTGAGTTTATGCTTTGTTTCACACAGCGTTGTGCAATGCAAGTGATATGCCATCAATCACGATTTTAGAAGTCAATTTTTCGCTAGGCGTAGTTTCAAGTATGCTGCTTGCTGCGGCTCAGCACAATAGCTGTTTCAGCATGGCCGACCCATGACCTTTGCCGAGCAAGTTGATCACCACCTGATTTAGCTGCGGCCTAGTACGATGATGGCTGCTAGATTATATGCTGCTTTGACAAATCTGCAAATTAGAGTAGTCGTTGCTTAGCTGACAGTTAGCTGATAATTACCTGATAACTCAATAATCCGCCTAACCTGAAAGCGTTCAAGGGTTGCGGGTGTATCCAATGCAAGCTGAGCACGTTGATAAGCAAGTTGGCGTTGTTGCTCAAAGGTCGTAATGCCGCTCGCGTTGGGCAACACCACACCCTGATTGCGCCCGCGTACGACGCGCAAACCAGCAACCTTTGGGTCATGGGCATCAATGTTTTTAAGCAACGCCAAATGTTCAACCACATCAACGATATAGCTCAACTGCTCAAGCTCATCAATACTGACTGGGCTAAATCGGGGGTCGTGCACAGCGGCGGCAATCGCGGTATAAATCACTTCCTTGGCCAGCGACGACTGTTTGGGGCGCACATGGCCAACACAGCCACGCAGTTTGCCAGCCTTGATCAAACTCACATAGATGCCGTATGGCTCGCGCTGCTCAACGGGCAACGGATCAGGCACCGCCACAATTTCTGCTTGGCGAATAAAGCAATTCACCGCTTGCCGAGCCAAAAGAATTAACGGGTCGTGGACGCTGACAGCTGCTTGTTTAGGCATCGGCAAGCTCCTAAGCTCGTTTAGTCATTTAATTTATTGCGTTTGAAGAGCGATGAGCGAATATAGACTTCGCTGCCACAGTTTTCGCAATGGCTATCTTCAACCCCAACTACCCGTGGCTGGCCTTCGAAACGCTCGATCACTGCCCATTCGCATTTGGGGCAGCGGGTGGTTTCGGTTGGTTGCGCGCCATAGACAAACGGCAAGTCCAAGCCTTGGGCCATTTTACGCACCGAAGTTGCAGCATTGGTATCGGCATCGCGGCTGGGAATAATCCGCCAAGGAATCAGGCCATTGAATTTGCGCTTGATCCAGCGCGCAATGCCTTCAATTTCGGCAGTGCTATCATTTACGCCCGTCACAATTGGCGTGGTTATTTCAAGATGACAACCCCAGCGTTTGACTGCATGCTCAGCTCCAGCAAAAATTCCTTGCCATTGCTCAACCCCAGTTAATGCTTTGTAACTGGCATCGCTCAAGCCATAGACTGTCAACATCAGTCCATCGATATAGGGCGCAAGCTGATCGATCGCTGGTTTCGACCAAAAACCATTGGTCACCATGCCGGTCATACGGCTGGTCGAGCGTGCCAAGCGGGCAGTTTCCAACACATGCTCAAAATTCATGGTTGGCTCGTTATAGGCCCAAACCACGCCTCTGGTCATGCGTTCTTGCGAAAAGCCCACTACTCGCTCAGGATCGATCGAGCGTTGTTTGGCGGGATCGTCGGGAATATGCGCGTGATAGGCAGCATCGTGGTGGGCAGGAAACGACGTACCCCAACCACCTATTGCAAACACGCTCGCGCCAGGAAAAAAATGGCGAAAGCCATAATCCTCAACTGGGCCAATTGTTGCTGCTGAAACTAAACCATGGTTATGGGCAATAATTGCCTGATCTTGGCGTTGGCGCACACCACAACGACCCCATTCACCATCAGCGAGTAGACAGCGCCATTGACATACCTCGCAGCGCAATCCTTGCGCCGAGCGTGACACGAGTGTTGTTTCGTGCATGAAAGATTTCCTCGTTGCCCTACGTGTCGCGTCTTCTACACAGCCGTGATGACGCTCGATTTGCTTCTGCAACTATAGTACCACGCGCTGATAGGAATTCGGTTGATTTAACCGCATTTAGAGCAGCAATTTTAGCGATCATCGCTGGCATTCGTGCGAGCGATGATCGTTGGCTTAGCGAACTGTTAGTTGGAGGCGTTGGATGGCATTGTGATGATAGCCTTTGACATTCCACGCTGGTTGATCAGGCTGTTGCTGACCAAGCGTATCGGTCGCGCGCACCCAGCACTCATACTCGCCAGAAGCCAATTCTAGTTTCGCTTGCCAGCGGCTCCAGCAGCCAAGTTGTGGCTCGTCAAGCAAGCTAGCAGTTTGCCAATGCTGGCCTTGATCTAGCGAAATTTCGACACGATCCACCAGCGCTTGACCGCCAGTAATTGCATACCCCGCAAGGGTGATGACCCCAGCAGCCAAAGCTTGTTCTGGCGCTGGTTGGCAAACCACTGCATTGACTGGCAATTCGTGCAACATCGGAGCTTCGTGCCAAGCTTCAGGCTCGCTGCTTTGGGCCAAACGATAGGCCCGTCGCTGAAAATAGTTGTGTGATGGCTCAGCGCTGAATTCAAGCGAACGCAACCATTTGATGCTCCGCGCGCCTACAATCCCAGGAATAACTAAGCGCAACGGGCCGCCATGCAGCGCTGGCAAGGCTTCGCCGTTCATGGTATAGGCCAATAAGGCATGCTCAATCATCGGCTCGTCAAGCGGAATCGAGCCACCAAAGCCAAAACTTTGGCCATGGCGCTCCACCTGATCGTAGCTCACACCCAGCAAATGCTTGGCCGCAGGCTGAATGGCGCAGCGCTCAAGCAAGGCCCGCAAGGGTGCGCCACCCCATGTCGCGGTACTAAGGCCATTCGCGCCCCACGGCAATTCGCCATAAATCGCTTTGTAGGCATGCATTTCTTGGCGGCGATTACCAGCGCACTGCAAGGTTGCAACTTGCTCAACATAGGGCAATTGCTGTTTAATTTCGCCAATGCTGATGCTCCATGGCTCGTCAATTAAGCCGTGAATTGTAATGCTCGTTGTTTCAGAATCAAGCGTTGGAACCGTGCCATGAGTGCGCACAAAAAATTGGCTATTTGGCTGAATATAGGTATCAACCAGTTCATCCAAGGGCGTTCCAGCGTTCAACGGCTCGGCCTGCACCACCTGCATTGTGGCACTTTTGGCAGCAGCAAACACAGACTGACTATCTCGCATCGAAATCACTCCTTTCTAAGGGGATGTTGATGGCAACATCCATGAACAACACTGTTCTTTGCAATTAACTAGGGCTAGATTTTCTCTGCAACGGAGGGCCGAAATCGATGCAGCGCTTGCGAGTATAGCATAAATCAGCTTCCCTCACCCCCAACCCCTCTCCCACGCGGCGGGCGCGGGGCTTTAACACCGTGGTTCTTGCGTAATTCGTCGGAAATCCACGGCAGCTCCCCCTCGCCCGCGTTTTCGTGGGAGATGGGGCTGGGGGGTGAGGGAAGCTTTTCTTTTAGGCGGCTTAGGATTGAGGAAGCTCAGCGCTGGCTTTCAACGGCAAGTAGACAGTAAAATGACTGCCAATGCCAGGGTTACTGCTGAAGGTAATATCGCCGCCAAGCAACAGCGCCAAACGCTTGCTAATGGCTAGGCTCAAGCCAGTGCTTGGTTGATTGCTAAAACTTTTGCTGGCGCGTAACGGCTCCTGAAATAAGAGCGCCTGTTGTTCGGGAGTCATGCCAATGCCCGTATCGAGCACGTGAAAGGCCAAACATGGCTGCTCGTTGCGCATTTCTTCCATCACTTCGATTCGTACCGAGCCATCGTGAGTAAATTTAGCAGCATTGCCAACCACATTGACTAAAATTTGGCGCACCAGCCGATTATCGCTCCAGAAAACACATTGGCGGGTGGCAATTTGCACATGGAACGAATTGTGGTTGCGCACCATCAGCGGCCCGACAATCACATTCAATTGATCAATCAGCGGCCCCAAACACACTTCTTCAGAATGCACCGCAAGTTGACCATGCTCAATTTTGGCCAAATCGATCATATCGTCGATTAATGCCAACAGCTGGGCACTGGTTTCTTGAATGTGATGCGCAGTTGGTTCCAACTCGGCAACCCCAGCCTCAAGCAATTGCTCAGCCAATAATTGACTATCGGTCATAATCGTCTGAATTGGCTTGTGCAATTGCTGGCTCATTTTGGCAAGCAACGGTGTTTTACTCGGCACTTGCGGATCGTTGGTGAGATTTGATTGAAAGACATCGTGGGGCAAGGTTGTTAGCTGTTGCACTTGGCGAAACAGCTCAAATTGATGGCTAAGCTGGCGCGCAATTAATTGCAAACTCTCGAGTTGTTGGGCGCTAAGCTGGCGTGCTTGATGATCGATCACCGCAATACAGCCAAGCGCAAAGCCTTGCTGAGTAATAATCGGCATACCAGCATAAAACTGAAAGCCTTGCTGAACAAGCGGATGATGGCCGAACTTATGCGCCAAACTTGCCTGATCATAGACAACGAGATCGCGCTCAATAATTGTTTGGGCACAACATGAATATTTACGCGGAATAGTTTTGAGCTGGCTGCCAAACGCCGCCTTAACATACTGATATTTATGGTCGATCAACGAGATAATTGCAATTGGCGTAGCACAAAACAATGCAGCCAAACGCACTAATTCATCAAACTCGTGGATATAGGGGCGCGCCAGCAAACCATAACTTTGCAGGGCAGCAAGCCGTTGGGCTTCATTGGTAGGATATTGAGTACGCATGACGGCTCCTCGCTAAAATCAAGATCGCTGGGCATTAAGGGATACTATGATCTTGACATAGCGTTAAGCCAGTGTCGAGGGGGCTGTTTGGGTGACTTCGCTGATAGTACGGTCTATAAGCTGAGAATGGACATTTGTCGCATGCAGCGCAGCAACGAGCACCGCTAGTGAAGCTTCAGGTTGGCATTGATCACCACAGGTAAAACAATCCCAGAAGGCCGCTCCATGCTCAGGATAGGTGTGCAACGAGGCATGGCTTTCGCCTAACACCGCCACGATGGTAACACCTTGGGGCGTGAATTGATGGCCCACAATTTCGAGCACTGTGGCGTTGGTCGCAGCTGCTGCTTGCATCACAATCGTTTGCAGCAAAGCGCGATCGTTGAGGATTGCTGCTGAGCAGCCACCTAAATTTGCAAGTAGGTGTCGCCCAGCAGCGGGATAGGTTGGATCTTGGATGAAATTGCTCATGAATTGTATTGCCAGCGCGGTGCGCCTTCAACTCCTTCAGCATTCCAGGCATTAAACCAATCATCCATCAATGCGCTCAGACAGGCCCGAAAAACCGCTTCTGCTTGCAGAATATGGCTTTGGCCACGGGCTGCAAACCAAGCTAGTTGGACAAACGCGCCTAAATCATTGACATCGGTTGGCGTTAATCCATCGGTATTTTCGTTCGACCACCAATCGCGAATCACACGATCAAGCACGACTTCGACGGCAATCTTACGAAAATTGGCTGGAGTGTTGGGCGGTAGTTGGTTCACTGCATCGTTGGCAAAGCGCACATGTTGGGTCAGCAAAATCACCGTTGACGGTGGAAGCCGGCCATAACCAGAAGCCTTGAGCACCTCGTTTTTGCGTGATGCAGCATAGATGCCAGCCCCGATTGCTGTGCCTGCGCCAGCCAAGCCAATTGCTTTGGCAAAGCTTGAATTACTGAACATCAGTGCGCCAAGCGCTCCCATCATCAACCAGGTGATGATATAGGAAACAATCGACATATCTGCATCGAAAAAAGCAATCGCGATAACATTAACGATAAAATGCGCCAAAAACCAGCCACCAATTGCTAAAAAGCTGGCAAAGCCACTCATCCAGCGCTTGATGATAAAATAGGCTGCAATACCAACAATGACCATCATAATCACAAGAAATACTGGCATGCCACCAGTAAGCACGCGACTAGAGCGGCCAAAAATGATATTGCCCAGCAACAACGATAGAAAACTGGCAATAGCCCCACCCAAGCCAAGACTAAGCGTATAGATGCCGAAGCGTTGCCAAAATGGTTGGGTTTGTGTATCCATGTTAGGTTGCCACTGCCATAATGACAATTGCGGCCAAGGCAATTGTTACCGCAGCCATTTGAATTGCTGCCGCAACATTGCCACGTTTAATCTCTTCCCGATAATCAATCGGATCAAGCAAATCGTAAAGGCGCGCGCCACCGTAAAAAATCAAAACACTGACGAGTGTCCAACCAATCGAGGCGGCAATCCGGCCTAACAGGGGCAAAATGGTTTCAGAGGACATGCATGCTCCTTAACTATCAAGAGGGCTTTATCCAGCATGAGTGCTTAGTATTTACCTGGTGGGCCTGGATCGCCTGGTGCGTTCCAATTGGCGAGCCAATCTTCCATCAATCCGGTCAAGACCGCCCGAAAAACCGGTGCGCCCTGATTTTCAAGATCGTTGCCAGCAAGGGTTGCCGCCAGCTGTACAAACGAACGTAAATCGGCCACGTCATCGGGCAATAGCCCAGAGACGTTTTCATTTTCGCGCCAGTCGCGCAACACAATCCCCAAAATGATTTCGGTTGCTGCGGCCCGCGTGCCATGGCCAGCATGGTTGGGCAACGCAGTGACAACTTGACCAGCAACGGTTTGGGCTAAGCCCGCAACCAATTGGGCGGTGTCTGGCGGAATCCGGCCAAAACGTGGCGGTTGAGTCATTAAGCCTCCTCGGAAGCACTAAAAGGCATCCTCACACCAATTAGCTATGCCAATTCGCGCACTGCCCGAATAATGACATCGGCTAATTGTTCGGTGAAATAATAATCATATGCACCAATCAAGGCGATTGCTTGGCCGCCAAAAGCCCGTTTGAAGCGCGAAAAGCCAGCAAACGGATGATGAGGATCGCCAGTTGGTTCAAATCCATAAAAATCGTAACAGCGACAGCCCAAACGCTTGCCATGTTGAATCGCAGCCCATTGCAAGGCGTAGCCCGCCATTTGCTCACGCAGTTGGTTGCTAATGCCACCATATTGATAAACCGCTCGCTGCCCATAGGTAACCAACAACATGGTTCCCAAGGTTTGGCCAGCATATTCGGCAAATAACAAATGGGCATGGCCCAACGGCGCAAGCGTCGCCAACAGATCGTTAAAATGATCAATCGGCTCAACATAGAAATCGTCGCGCTCGCCAGCCTCATCCATCAAGCGATAAAACAAGGGAATATCAGCCACATCATGCGAGATGCGGACTGTTACGCCACGCCGCGCCGCCAAGCGAATATTGTAGCGGCCTTTGGGTTTCATCGCTGCCAGCAAGCTTTGCTCGTCAGGCTGCAAATCCAAATACAGCGTTTCACGGGCCAGAATATCGACTGGCGCACGCCGCCAATCGCGCAGCAAATTGGGCGCTGGGCGTTCCAGCCGTGGCTCGATGCGCAAACCAATTGCCCCATATTCAGCAGCATGCTGTTCGGCAGCTTCGCGCAATAAGCGCAAGCCTTGGCGGGCCAACGCTTGATCGTGCCATGGCAAAATTGGTCCATCAGCAGCGATTAAATTGCTACCAACGCCGCTTTGGGCAGGAATCGTGCACAGCATGCCGCCAATTAATTGCTCAGCATCAAACAAGCCAAAATGCACAACCTGCAAGTCGCGTTGCTGTTTAAATTGGCTCCAAGCAAGGCTTTGCATCACGCCGCCAGCAGGGTTTGCTTGCACTAAAGCCTCCCACTGCTGGCCCAGCTCGCTGGCAATCGTTAATTGGGGCAGAATCGCAACCTGCATTATTTCAAGCTCTGCAAAAACTTCTTAGCTGCATTGTCTTGTTTTGGCAATGAACTAAGTTGATCGTTCAAGACCTGAATCAACTGCTCGGTGCGGGCAATATCATCGTTGGTGCGGCGCAACGCTTCGTCAACCCGAATTTCGGTTGTGCCATACTCGACAATATCGCTTGGCCCATAGCTACGTTGAATCGAGGTGTATTCGGTTTTATCCGAGTTAAGCAAGCTCAAATCGCTCTTGACGCTGGTTAAATCGGCTTCAATCCGCTGCTTGATCGCTGCATACTCAGTTGTTTGCTTGCTCAAAAACGGAATCAAAACTTTGGTGCGAAACTCATCTGGATACGGCTCACTCAGCGGTTGGGTTAAGCCGCTATCGCTGTACCAGCCAGTTTTGTTGAGATAGGCCTTGCTGCCATCGGGCTGCTCTAAGATTGCCAACGTGCCTTCAGCATTCATCCAAACGCTGGAGAATAGTTGAAAGCCACCAGCAGTTGGCGCAACCCGAATCGCTGGCTGATTAGCAGGAATCGAACCCAAGCTTTTGATTGCTTGATCAAGCGTGCCACGGGTTTGTACAATGTTGTTTAATTCGGCTTCATCATCGTTGCGCCATGGCACAAAACCCGCCCAACTGACCCAATCGATCCAATCTTGTTTGGCTTTGACGCTGCCATCAAGCCCGCGGCGCTGGCGATCAAGCTCGCGATGGGTACGCCAAACCAAGGCTTCGTCGCGTTTCAAAAACACAATTGGCAAGCCATCTTCTGCATCAACCACGGTCATTACTTGGTCGGCAAGCAAGAGATATGATTGATCGGTCAAGCTGATCACAACTTCGCCATTGGCCAAAATATCGGTTTCTGGGGTCAAGCGATAAAGTGCATCGCCTTCGTTGGGATCTTCGCTTGGGCGTTGATTGCGGTTGTAGTTGCGATACGAGCTACCACCATAATATGAGCCATAGTAGCGATAGCGGCGCGTTGGATAGGCCGAGCCATATTCGTCAATCACGCTACCGCGCCCATAGGTGCCGCTCGAAAAGCCGCGACCTTCAACCGTTGAAGGCGGCGCTTGCACCACATCGTAGGGCGAATTTGTGCGCACCATCGATTGGCTGGAGGTTGCGCCCGAACCAGCAGAAGTATCGCCTTTGGCGTAGGTTGTATCAGGGTGCAGCAAGTTGGCCAAAATAATCACCAGCGCAATCACCGAAACGATGCGTAAACCACGGCTGAGCAACAATTGCGGGTTTTCCCATGTGCGCTGAAGGTGGCGGCGCAGCAAGCGCAATTCGGCCACCAATTTGCGTGGCAACTCGCGGCTACGGCGCAGCAAGGCCTCAACCAAGCGCCGCAAATCGAGCGAATTCAGAAAGCGCAATGGGTTGGCAATAAATTCACTGACCATACTGCGGGTTTGTTCAGCGCGCAAGGCTGGCATCACCTGCACGACTTGCTCAAAAACTTGGCTTTCATCAAGCCCTTGATCGGCCTGCAAGGCTTGCTGAACCGCGTTTGGCATCAGGGTTGCGCTGGTATGTGGCTTGGGCAGCGGCGCTGGATCATGCACAAAATCAAGTGAAGTCCAATCGGTGCCACTGGCTTCATCCCAGGTTGGCGCGAATAAGCTATGCAACAGCGCATCGCTGGCCAATTTGGTTGGTTGGGCAGTGGTGCGTTTTTCGGCCAGTGCGGATGGGAAGGCAAAGGCCCGTTTAAGCTGCTCGCTATCGTGCAAAAACTCGCGTGGCTCAGCCAACGGCAAATAATCAAACTCACGCGGACGAAACGCTTTACGGCTGCCAACGAAAAAGCCCCAATCATCGCCATAGCCAGCCTCGGTAAACGAGGGCAACGAAAAGCGATAGGGCTTAGGATTCAGGTTCGCAGTCCGAATGCTGTTGTAAATCATCCAATAGGCGACTGGCGTTTGCGATGGCGAAGCTGCGTTGACCGCGATAACACCTTGAGGATGCAAAATATATGCCAATTGCTGATACCAATCGATGCTCTGCAAACGAGCACCAACCTGATCGCGGGGCACAGTAAAATCACAAATGATTAAATCGTATTCATCAGCTGCTTGTGCTGCCTGATCAACAAATTGAACCGCATCGCAGATATGGATTTTGAGGCGAGGGTTGGTCATGGCATGCTGATTCAGCTCAGGCCATTCATTTTGAGCCAAATCAAGGATGGTCGGGTCATAATCGACCAAATCGATCTGCTTGATGGCTGAGGATTTAAGCAATTCGCGGGCAACAAAGCCATCGCCACCACCACAAATCAACGCTCGGAGTTGGCGTTTGGGGCGGCGTGCTTGGGCTAATGCGAGCGCAGGCAAGGCCAAAAGCTCGTGGTACACCCCTTCATCACGGCTATCAAACTGCAAATCGCCGTCAATATAGACGGCAAGGGATTGATCGGAGCGTTGATCAAGGACAATGGTCATGGTTGTTCTCCATACAACGGGTTTGCTGGGGTTGGTACGTGGAATGCTCACTATAGGTTACAGAGTTCTCGGCAGCATGTCAATATACAACGCCGCTATTGGCCAGAACTATAGGCATATAGGAGTCTAGGAAACGCTTGCAAGCATTAGTTTCGAGGCTTTGGGAAAACGAATGCAAAAGCTGGTGCCAACGCCCAGCTGGCTTTCAACCGCCACCGAGCCACCCATGGCTTCGCTTAATTCTTTGACCAAGGCTAGGCCTAAGCCAGCGCCCTGATGCTGTTCGTTGGCATGATCGTTGGCCCGATAAAAGCGCTGCCAAATTGAATCAAGCTCGGCGGGGTCGATCCCAGCACCAGTATCGCGCACATAGATCTCAATCTGGTCGCCATGATTCAGGGCTTGCACCACCACCAAGCCACCAGGTGGGGTATAGCGCAAAGCATTATGCAACAAATTGCGCAAAATTTGCTCAAAGCGTTGGGGATCGATCAAGGCTTGATCAAGCTCGGCGGCACACTCTGCCAACACATCCACCCGCGATTGCCGCCATGCCAAAGGCTGAACGGTTTGGACAATGCGATTAATTAAAGGAGCAAGATCATGCGCTTCGCGGTTGAGGGTCAAACGGCTAACTTCGCTGGCCGAAAGCAAAAACAAATCTTCAATCAATTGTTGTAAGCGCAGCGTTTCGCGCTCCATCACCAGCAAATCGCGCTGTACTTGGGGCGCTAGTTGTTCTGCTTGCAAATTCGATTCAAGGTAGCCGCGCATGGTCGCAACTGGCGTGCGCAATTCATGCGAAACGCTGGCAACCAAGGCCCGCCGATCATCCAGCAAGCCCGCAACACGATCGCGCTCGGTTTTCAGGGCATTGACGGTCGTATCGAGTTGTTCGGCCATGGCATTGAAATTGGCTTGCAGCTGGGCAATCTCATCATTGCCATACACCACAATTCGCGAGCTATAATCGCCCTCGCGCAGTGCAGTTGTCGCCATTGCCAAGGCCTCAATCCGCCGCATAACGCGCCGAATCAGCATATACGAAAGAATCATCGCCACGGGCAAAAAGATAAACAGGCCGAGGATCATCAGCGCGCCATAGATCGAACCTAGCAACGAATATTGCACGACATTTTCAATCAAGAATGTGGTTGAATTATCGGAGTTCGCCAACTCATTGCCACGCATATAAATCGAAAGTCCGGCCACGGTAACCCCAAAAATTACCATCAAGACAAAAACAATGGTTAATTGATCGTGGGTCAATGTCCAAAGTAACGAACGTTTGCGCAAGCGATTCCACCAACGCCAAAACCACATTAAGCAACGGGTTCCCATAAATGTCACATTGTGGATGCTAAAAAAGAGCAGCATATCGGGAAACGCTATATAAAATTCATCCTGCCATGCACTCATGGGACGTGAAAGTTCATACCACGAAACAAAACTCCCAAGCAGGGTCAAGCTGATCAGCGCAAGCACAAATGCAGCAAGCTCGAGCAGTAATTTGCGCCAAAATCCACCTTCGGTGAAAGCCAAACTCAAGCCAAACACCACAGCGCTAATGCCAATAATAAAAAAGCCGCCATTCATCAAGACATATACATCAACGGGTAGCCACTCAACAAGCAACAATAGGCTACCTAAGAAGATGCTGTTGAAGAGCAGCATGTACAGCCAAGCCCGCCACAGCCCCGCTTGCGCATACCAACGCAGCCAATACTTCATCGTGGTGCTTCCGCTTGCAAGCGATAGCCAAGGCCCCAAACCGTTTCAATCGCATCGCCAAAATCAGCCAGCTTTTTGCGCAAACGCAGCATCGCATTATCGACCGAACGATCGCCGCCAACATAGCTTTGACCCCAAATTGTATCGAGCAAATAGTTGCGGCTAAATGCGCGGCCTGGATTGCGCAACAATAAATCGAGAATTGCAAACTCAGTTGGCGTAAGATCCAACTCCTGCTGGCGCAAAGCAACGGTATGCAAATGCGGGTCGAGCACTAATTCGCCATAGCGCAAAACTTCGGTCGCTGGTTGCACATCGGCCTGCAACAACTGCTGAATCCGTTGGTCGCGGCGCAACAACGCCCGCACGCGGGCGATCAGCTCGCGCATGCCAAATGGCTTGGTCAAATAATCATCAGCGCCAAGCTCCAAACCCACCACCAAATCGGTTTCTTCGCTGCGTGCCGTTAACATCAGCACAGGTGTAGATTTGGTTTGGCGAATCGTGCGCAAGACCTCTAGGCCATCAAGCTGCGGCAACATCCAATCTAAAATAACCAAATCTGGTTGATGTTGCTGGTGTAAACTTAAGCCTGTGCGGCCATCGGCGGCATGCCAAACCCGATAGCCCAAATTGTTGAGTTCGCGCACCAACACATCGGCCAAATCGACAGCATCTTCTATTACCAAAATTGTCGGCACATGCTCAGCCATCGCCAAATCCTTCTGTTATGTGAGGTTTCAATGAGTGACGATTTAACCGCCATTGGGCAACAAATTCTTGCCAGCCAACCCTTCAGCCAATTGCTCAAAGCGCAGATTAGCGAGTTTCGCCAAGGCTATGCAGAATTACGGCTGGCGATCAGCCCTGAGCTAACCCAACAATTTGGCTTTGTTCATGGCGGTGTGCTCAGCTATGCTGCCGATAACGCCCTGACCTTTGCCGGCGGCTCGGTGCTTGGCATGCAGGTCGTAACTGCTGAATAAAAAATTAATTATGTCAAACCAGCTCAAGGCCACGAATTAATTGCCAAGGCCAGTGTTTTGAGCAACGGCAGTCGCCAAGCAGTCTGTCACTGTTTGGTCTATTGTCGAGACGATCAGGCCGAACACTTAGTTGCAATCGCCCAAGGCACAATTATGACCCTCAGCAGCAAACGCTAGCCCATACTATACCGAGAATTAGGCAGCCGCGTCAATTCAAGCATTGACAAATAATAGCACATTTGGTCTAATCTTCTTTGTAATGAATAGGATTGACCACTTTTCGCGAAGGGAACTGTGATGATGAGCCAAAATACGCCACAGCGGTTATACCTGATGCAGGTTGGCGATATGCCGGAATATCAGATTCCAATCGTGTGCTATCTGGTGCAAACCAGCGCTGGCCAAAATATCCTGATCGACACTGGGTTGCCTGAGCTTATGCCTGAAGAAGCAGCAGATTTTGCGAATGGGCAAGATGTAATTGCTCAGTTGGCGAGCATTGGCCTCCAGCCAGCTGATATTGATACGATCATTTCGACTCATTATGATATTGACCATGCTGGCCGACATGCGCACTTCCCCAAGGCGCAATATATTGTGCAACGAGCGCATCACCTCGATGCCCAAAGCAATCCCCGCTTTGCGGCCAATCGCGGGCAATGGGAGCAAGCAAACGAACGAATTCAGCTGGTTGATAGCGATACCGAGCTGCTGCCCGGATTAGAACTGATTGAAACCAGCGGCCATGTGCCTGGTCATCAATCAGTGCTGGTGCGACTGCCACAAACCGGAGCAGTGCTCTTGCCAATTGATGCTGTAGCATTCAGCGCCGACTTTATTCGTGATAAAGCTGATGCAGAAAACCCCGATGCAGCAGCAATTCAAGCCAGCACGATCAAGCTGCTTGATCTGGTCGAGCAAGAGCAAATTGAGCTAGTCATTTTCGGTCACGACAATCAGCAATGGCAAAGCCTTAAAACGCTGCCAGATTTTTACGCCTAAACCACCCTCAAAGCTTGGTAGCCCAAACCAATCATCCTCAAATAGGTTAATTCAACAATCACCCGCATCCATTTTTTCTACGCTGATGGATGCGGGTAGTTCTTCCCCAACACTTATTTAAACTCAGCACAGATTTTCTATTCTCAAATCAGCATAACCAACAAATTTTTAGTGGCTTGAACAAGCCAAATTACCGTTAATCAACATAAAAACATGATATAGATAGCACCATGCAAAATACCCAAATTTGCTATAATAGCACCATTAATTTCAGGCTGTAACAGCATGAAACCGAGGGTAAGAGTCCTTGAAAAAGGAAAACTATGACCGAACAAGTAAATGTACCAAGCGCCAACGATAGCTTTATCGAGGTTGCCGAAATAATCCGCATTCGGCATAAGCGTGCTTTTGAAGATGCAATGCGCGATGGGAAAAAGCCGAAAACGAATAGCTCGCCATTTTCTCAACAAGCAATTTGGAGTGAGTTTCCAGTTTATAAGCGGTTGCTCGAAAAACGGGCCAAAATTACGGTTCCCGAGGCAATTGTGCGCGGCATCGCTGTCCTTTTAAAATGTAATATCAGCGAGCGGAATATGTTATTAGGCGCTGCTGGCTATAAATTAGATCCTGAAGTGCTGACCGGCATTGCCCTTCAACAACACCTTGATCGCTACCGAAACATTGTGCATAAACTAAATATTCCTGCATTTATTCTCAATCACGTTTGGGATATTTTAGAAGTCAATCAAGTTATGGATCGCTTATTTAAGCATTATATGGATAGTTTTAACAGTATTCTTGAATCTGATCGCAATATTCTCAATTTAATGTTTGATCCGCATTACGGGTTTAAAAAGCTATTTAAGCTTGATCTTATGCAGTGGCAATTAATAACTCAGAGTTATATTTACAATTTTAGGCATGCAACCAAGGGTTTCGAGTTTGAGGAGTGGTATCAAGCAAAAATCAACTATCTCAATCAATTTAGCGATTTTAAATTAATTTGGCAGCAGGTTGAGGATAATTTATATAAAGAATACGATCCATCATTAACCTATTTTACCAGCCAATTTTTTGGCTTTCGCTCAATTTATCTCAGCGAATCAGAAAAATTTGCCTATCCACGAATCAATGCCTATATCAGCGACGATCCAAACGTGCAATTAGTGCTCTTTTCGGTAAGAGCTCAATAAAGCAATGCCAGCACGCTTAAGCATAAACGTGCTGGCACTTTATTTAGCAACCCAAGGCATCGGCCAAGGCGGCCAAGCTTGGCACAACCAAATCGGGCTGGGCTTCGGCAACAGGCGTTGCGCCAAAACCAGGGTTGGCATGGCGGCGATTGACCCAAACCGTATTGAGACCAAGCTGGTTAGCGGGCACAATATCGTGGAACAAGCTTTGCGCCACATGCAAAATTGCGCTTTGCGGCAAGGCCAAGCGTTCAAAGGCGCGCTGAAAATTATTCAACGCAGGTTTGTACGATTGCACTTGTTGGGCGGTGATAATCCAATCGAATTTCAGGCCCAAGCGTTGCTCCGAAGCAGCAAACAAATCATCATCAACGTTGGAGATGATCGCTAATTTATAGCGTTGCTGCAAGCGCTGCAAGGCTGCTGGCGAATCGGCGAAGGCTGGCCATTGCTTAACCGACAAGCCGAATTCGCGGCATTCTTCGGCAGTTGGCGTGAAGCCCAAACGCTGGCCAAGTTGCTCGAGCACCGTTGCAACCACGGTTTTATAGGCCAAATATGGCCCTGCTTCGAGCGCACTTTCAAGCTCACCATACAATTGCAAAGCAGCTTCTTGCTCGATATTAACCCCGTAGCGAGCAAAAATTGGCTCAAGCGCTGCCCACAAGCCAGTTTCCCAATCGATCAAGGTGCCATAGCAATCAAAGGTTAACACCTGAAATTGAGCTGGGTTCACCATCAGCATCCTCCAAATACAAAAAAACCGCGCTTATCAACAGCGATAAGCGCGGGCAGTCAACGCACAATTAGTGCAAATGCAAAGTCACAACAACTTTGCCAAATTGCAGTTGGTCGCCATGGTTGACTGGGGCTGGTGCATGGGGAGCCAATTTTTGGCCATTAACTTTTGAATAGTTGGTGCTATTCAAATCTTCCAGCGTCCAATTGCCGCCAGTGTTGTGCAAGCGCGCGTGCTGCCGACTCACGCCGCCGCCTTCGCCGCCGTGGTTGGTCAAATCGACCTCAGGATAAATGCCGCTAATTGGGTCTTCGCGGCCAATCACATAGACTTGCTTATCGGTGGGCAGATTGAGCACCACGAGGCTGCCAGCGACCACTAAATGCGGCGTAACTGGCGCTGCTGGCGCGACTGGTGCTGGAGCCGACCATGCTGGCGCTGGTTCTGGCGCTGCTGGCGTTGGCGCGGCCCATGCTGGCGTAGCTTCAACCGCTGGAGCAGGCACGGCCACCGGTTCGGCTGGAGCAACTGGCGCTGGCGCTGGTTCACTAGGAGCAGCAGCTGCAACCGTTGGGGCATCGTAGGTGTTGACTGGAGCCGATGGAATTGGCGGAGCAGCAGGCGCGGCAGGCGCGCCGCCGAGCAAGGCGGCCAATTCGGCTTCGGCTTCGGCCAAGGCATGCTTGCTTTCTTCCAAGCCAGCTGCGATATGGGCGGGCAAGGCGCGGCCAGCATAGCGCGCTGACATTTGCTCGAACATCGCCAAGTTATCTTGGTGTTCAGCAATTGCTGTTTCTAAGCGCTCGACTTCTGCTGGGTCGGGCAAGGCCGCAGCTTGAGCAGCCTCGGCAGCGGCTTCAGCAGCAGCTTTGGCGGCAGCTTGGGCTTGATCGAAGGCGACAAGCGCTGCTTGGGCTTCGGCCAAACTGGTTTTGGTTTCTTCAATCCCAGCGGCAATGTGGGCAGGCAAGGCGCGGCCAGCGTAGCGCGCTGACATTTGCTCGAACATCACCAAATTATCTTCTTGTTCGATAATCGCTGCTTCAAGTGCCGTTCGCTCGGCGGCTACGGCCTCAGCGTCAACTGCCGGAGCAGCTTCGACAGCTGGCTCTTGGCTGGCTGTAACCGCAGGCTCATCTTCGTAGAGTGGTTCTTCAGGTGCGATCAGGACTGGGGCAGCCTCAGCCACCGGAGACTCGAATGGTTCTTCGGCAGCAACTGGCGCAGCTTCTGCGATAGGAGCAGCAACCGGCTCTTCGGTTGCAGCCACAACTGGCTCGGACTCGTTGCTTGGTGCTGAAAATGGTTGTTGTTCTTCAATTGGCACAGTTGGCAACTCCTCATCGGGCGCAACATTGGTTAATTCGGCTAAACTTGGCTCGGCAGCTTGCACTGCTGGCACGCCATCTGGTGGCGTAACTGCTTCGCTCGCGCTTGGCGCAGGCGTTGCAACTGGCGCAACATCGACACCGACGGCAACTGCTGGAGCATCAAGTGAAGCCCCACATTGATCGCAGTAGCGATCGCCTGGTTGATTAATATAGCCACATTCACGACAGTTGAGCGAACTTGCCGCTGGCTCCGCTTGGGCTGGTGGAGCAGGAGGAGCTTGATCGGCTGGTACAAACATCGTTGGGGCATCATAGCTTTGATCAGTATGCAAATTGGGAACAGCCCCAACTTGGGTTGCTTCTTGACTCATTGCAGGATCAAGCCGGGCACCACAATATTCACAAAAACGGTTGCTGCCATCATTCGTATGTCCACAGCTTGGACACTTCATACTTCCTCCTTCGACAAGGGAGCACACAAGAATGCAAAAATAAGAACTTTAATATTTATCTGAGATACTACCTATAATTCCCATCACCACACACGCTAAGACCATCGCCACGGTTGCAAATATTAGGCCGCGAACTGCCTGCGAACGACCTTTGCGCGAATCGCGGGTGGCTTTTAAACTCACCGCAACAATACTCACAATTAATGAGACAAAGCCAGCAAACCCGCCAAAGCCTGCCATTAACAAAGCTGTGTCATAGCCCATATCTTCATAGAAAAAGCCGCTGATCACCATAATGAGGCTTAAAAAGCCCATAACTTGGGCGGTTTGGGCAACGCCGGTGGTTTTGGCTTGCGGCACACTTGCAGCTTGCAAATGATGCGTTGCTGGATGCATCGGCGGCGCTGGCGGAATAAACGGTTGCGCATAGATTGGCGGCGCTGGCGGAGTATAGGGCTGCGCATAGGGTTGCGCCACTGGCGGCCCATATGGCTGTGAGCCAGTTTGACCATAGGGTTGCGAGCCAGTTTGACCATACGGCTGTGAGCTTGGCTGGCCATAGGGTTGCGAGCCAGTTTGACCATACGGCTGTGAGCTTGGCTGGCCATAGGGTTGCGAACCAGTATGGCCATACGGTTGCGAACCAGTTTGGCCATACGGCTGCGACACTGGCCGCGCTTGGGCTGATTGCGCATAGCCAACATTTGGCAAGGCCGAGGTGCTTGGGCGTTGGGCCACATACACATCGGCACTCTGTTGCGAAGCATTCGATAGCGCGCGGCGCAACGCAACCATTGAGGCAAAACGAGTTTGCGGATCATGGCTCATCGCCGTCATCAGCACCGAACTGATCGCCTCTGACACTGCTGGGTTGATCGTATGCGCCAGCGGTACATTGAAGGGCTGGGCAATTGGATCGTGGCCAGTCATCAATTGATGCAACAACACGCCCAAGGCATAGACATCGGAGCGGGCATCAGTTTGGCCCGTGCCATATTGCTCTGGCGCAGAATAGCCCATTGTGCCAAACGCTTGGGTATCTTGGGATTGCCCAGGCTTAAACAAACGCGCAATCCCGAAGTCAATCAATTTCACTTGACCTTCGGGAGTACGCATAATATTGGCAGGCTTCAGATCGCGAAAGACAATCGGTGGGGTGCGGCTATGCAAATAGTGCAGCACCTCGGTCAGTGGCTCGGCAAACGCCACCACATCAGCGACTGGCCATGGCGGCGGGCTATTGCGCAAAATGCTGGCCAAGGTTTCGCCAGGCACAAATTCCATCACCAAATACTCACGCCCGTGATCGCTAAAGTGATCGGTCACACGCGGCAGATTGGGATGGTTCAAACGTGCCAGCAATTTTGCTTCTTCATGAAACGATTTGCGGGCGCGCTCGCGCTCATCTTCTGTTTTGAGCAGGGCCGTACTCATCTCTTTGATCGCGCAATCAATATCAAGGCGCTGATCGTAAGCCAAATACACAGCCCCCATGCCGCCTTGGCCAAGCCGTTGTTTGAGCAAATAGCGATAGCCCAAAATCAACTCAGGGGGCAAGGCACCTGTTTTTGAGTTTTCTTCCGATAACAAATCGCTCATGGAGAAAATCCTTCGTATCAGCAACTCAGCGCGATTATAGCACGATGTTGCGCTCAAAAGCGCCCAGAATCGTGACAAAACGATCAGAATGTGATCGCTGGCGTAAGGCCGTCACAGCATACGACGCATTCTATCTTTAATTAGTTTCAGCCTCAGGCCGCTAATGCTGCTGGTTGGTACGCTCTTCGGCGGATAACAGCACCACCGTTACATTATCGCGTGCTCCGCGGCTATTGGCAATAGCAATCAAGCTGCCACAACATGCTTGCGGTGATGATGCTTCAAACACTGCATCGCGCAATTCTTCATCAGAAAGCTCGTTAATCAAGCCATCGGAGCAAAGCAACAACCAATCGCCAGCCTCAAGCGGCTGCTCAGTCATATCCGATTCGACTGTGGCTTCGACTCCAACCGAGCGGTAGAGCACATGGCGACGCGGATGGGTACGTGCTTCCTCAGGCGTTAGCTCGCCAATATCAACCAAGCGCGCCACCATCGTGTGATCGACGGTAATTTGGGCAATTTGTTGGGTCTTTTCGCTGACTCCTTTGCGGTTAATCAGGTAGACCCGCGAATCACCAACGCTGCCAATCCAGGCTTTTTCGCCAACAACCAAGGCCACCACGACCGTCGTGCCCATGCCCCGGAGTGATGATTTAACTTCTGCTTCGCGAAAGATGGTGCTATTGGCCGCAGCAATGGCCGCCCGCACCACATCGCGCCAGCCATCAAAACTGCGGTCGACATTACGGCTATAATCGCGCAGATGATTGACAATCGTTTGGCTAGCCAAGGCGCTGGCCCGTTCGCCACCTTGGGCACCGCCCATGCCATCGGCCACCAAACAGCAGATCACCGGCGTGCCATCACGCAAACGAAATTGCTCGACCAAGGCAGAATCTTGGTTGACTGAACGACGCGTACCAACATCGGAAAGCAGGCCAACAGTATAGCGAAGTGTTTGCGACATAGGCTGGACCTTTTCTGCATTGGCCACCAACGGATTACCGCAGGCAATGCAATAGCGTGCATTGACCCGATTGCCCTTGCCGCAGCGCGAGCAGCCAAGCGGAAAGCGGCGGGCTGGCGTTAATGTGGTGGTAATGCGAATTGTTTCGCGGCCTTGAGCCAACTGATGACTAACGCTCCCAAGGGCTTTGCGCAATTCTTCAATACTCGTGATGGCTTCCTCTCTGGTTGCCTCACCAGTTTGCAGGCGCATCTGCCACCATTCAACGCCAGCATGCACCATTTGTTCCAAGGCTCGCAGGCTAATCTTCTCGCCTTCAAGCTGGATTCGGCGTGGTGCTGGTAAAACAACTTCTTCATAATCCATCGGCTCGGCGGCCACGGCTGGTTCTGGCGCTGCGAGCGGCGTTGCGACTGAACGCAGCGGAAACCCGCAATGACGGCAGAAACGCGCCGTTTCATCAACCAGACGATGACAGCGTGGGCATGGAGCGCCAGTAGGCGTTGCAAGGCTCATTCGAGCAACCTCCCATTCGGCAGGAACGGTTGTGGTCTGGAGCAGTGTGCTATAATGCGCGTGTTTGAGTCTGCTCACATGCTGCGATTATAGCACAGCCTTCATCCATGCCACTAGATAGCGTTAATCGTGCTGCATGAAGCTTGGCATTTAAGGGGGAATGATGACACGCTGTATTCACTGCGGTGCTGCCATTCAGCCTAATACAAAGTTTTGCCCAAGTTGTGGGAAAGCCCAACAGGCCGCACCAAACCAAGCCAACCCAGCCTTCGGCGGTGGGGCTACCACCATCTTGCATTCCTCAATGGCCTTTTTAGAGGTGCAAGAAACTGGGCAGGCTCCCCGCCAGATTCCATTAGCCAACCAGCCAATAACCTTTGGCCGCAAGCCCGATAACGATATTATTGCGTCATCGCGGTTTGTTTCATCGCATCACGCGCGCATTGAGCCAGAAGGCCAACGCCACGTTATTGTCGATCTTGGCAGCACCAACGGGCTGCTCTTCCAAAGCCAACGTGTGCCACGCCATAGTTTTAACGATGGCGATTCGGTGCGGATTGGCGACCCCGTAACCGGCAACTTTGTTACCCTGACCTATCGCAATCAGCAGGTTGCCACGCCAACAGCAGAGGTTGGCCATGTCAGCCGCTTTGATTTGAGCAATAAGCCAGCAGTCACAATTGGCCGCGAAGGCTCGGCGCTCAATTTACCCAATCCCCAAGTCTCGCGCAACCACGCCGAAATTCGCGCCATCCAAGGCGGTCACGAGGTACGCGACCTTGGTAGCACCAACGGTACCTTTGTTAATGGTAATCGAATCACTGCAACCCGCTTGAATCGCGGCGATGTGATTCAAGTTGGGCCATTTAAATTGGTCTACGATGGCATGTCGCTTGATCAATTCGATCAACGTGGTGCTTTGCGCATCGATGCCCATTCGTTGGTGCGCTTGGTCGGCGGCAATCGGGTCATCCTGAATAATGTGTCGCTGGTGATCGAGCCACGCGAGTTTATTGCTCTGGTTGGTGGCTCGGGCGCAGGCAAATCGACCTTGATGGGCGCGCTGTCGGGCTACAATCGGGCCAACAAAGGCGCGGTTTTGGTCAATGGCGACGATTATTATGCCAACTTCGATGCCTATCGCGCTATTTTGGGCTATGTGCCACAAGACGATATTTTGCACAGCAGTTTGCCAGTTGATGTGGCCTTGCGCTATACCGCGAAGTTGCGGCTGCCCGCCGACACTGCCAGCAGCGAAATCGAAACCCGTATCGATCGGGTGCTCAAAGATGTTGAGATGAGCGCCCATCGTGGCAAGCAGGTGAATCAGCTTTCTGGTGGTCAGCGCAAACGGGTTTCAATTAGCTCCGAGCTGTTGGCCGATCCCAGCTTGTTCTTTCTCGATGAACCAACTTCGGGGCTTGACCCGGGCCTCGAAAAGAAGATGATGTATACCTTGCGCCAATTGGCCGATTCAGGGCGCACAATTGTCTTGGTAACGCACGCCACCGCCAACATCACCCAATGCGATCATGTGGTATTTATGGCCGATGGGCGCATGGTTTGGTTTGGGCCGCCCAGCGAAGCCTTGAATTTCTTTAATGTCACATCGGGCGATTTTGCCGATATTTACACCAAACTTGAGGGCGATGCCGACCCGAACCATCCGTTAATTACAACTGAACTGCGGCAGGAATTTGAAACATGGCGGCAACACAACAACCAAGTGCGCCAAGTGCCACGGCTCTCCGAGCTATGGGAAATTCGTTTCCGCAACTCAGAAGCCTATCGCAAATATATTTGGGAACGGCTGCAACGTGCGCCGCAAGTGCCAGTGATGACTCCGCCGCAAGCGCCAATTCCCCAAGCGGCAATCCCAGGTGCATACCCAAATCAAGCCAGCACGTCGATTCCAACCTCGGCGGCTCCAGCAGGCAGGCCCAAACCGCCGCCAGTTTCGGCAATGCGCCAATTTGGCATTTTGACCAAACGCTATTTGCGCTTGATTGCCGCCGATCGGCGGAATTTGGCGATTTTGCTATTGCAAGCACCAATTATTAGCTTAATTTTGCTGTTGGTTGCCAAAGCCGATGCCTTACACGACCCACGTTACGCCGATGCGCGCATGATTCCGTTCTTGCTGGGCGCGGTTGCGGTGTGGTTTGGCATTTTGAACTCAGCGCGCGAAATTACCAAAGAAGGCGCGATCTATCGGCGCGAACGCTTGGCAAACCTCAAAATCGTGCCCTATTTGGCCTCAAAAGTCGTTGTGCTTTCTGGCTTATGTCTCATCCAAAGCGTGATTTTGATGGTGATATTAAACTTCAAGGTCGATTTCGACATTGGGGTTACGCATGCGCCGTTTGGGGTTTGGGGCGGCTTTTTAATCACCACCTTCCTTACATCGCTAACGGGTTTGGGCGTTGGCTTGTTAATTTCGGCCTCGGTCAGCTCGTCGGATAAAGCTATGAGCATCATTCCATTTGCGCTAATTCCGCAAATTGTGTTTGCGCTGGCTTTGTTGCCCTTGCCTTCGGCCTTGGCTCCGCTTTCGTTCTTCGTGGGCAGTCGCTGGGCGATGCAAGCCTATGGCTCGATTGGTGGCTTAACCGAGCCATATGACACTGGCAAGTGTGTTGGCCCGCCGCTCCCGCAAAACTGCGAAGTCTTTCCGACGGTCAATTATTCCTATAACGCTGGCTTTATTTTCTTGACTTGGTTTATTTTGATTGCCTATACGCTGGCATGTTTTGCCTTAACGGCGTGGTTGCTCAAACGCCGCGATAAGGAAGCCTAGTTGTGAGCCAAAACGAGCCAATGCAATGGAATGCAGCAGCGTTGCAAAGCTTGCAAATCGAGGGCGTAAACGAGCGTTGGAACGCAGTCCAGGAGCAGTTGCATCCAATTCTCGTCGCCATCACCGAGCAACTTGCTAACGTTGCGGCGCGCCAATTTCCCAACACTTGGGGCTTGTATGAGGTCAGCGCCAAATCGGTTAGGGCGGTCAATCGGGGCCGCCAACGTGATCCAATCGAAGATTATCATCTGGTGATCGATCGGCCACCGCGTGGCTGCCATATTTACCTTGGGGTCAGCGGCAGCGAAGAACGAATTTTGGTTGGTATTCAACTCTGGAATAAGCGCAAACGCGAGTTGGCAGCGGTGTGGGATCGCGGGCGGGTGCTGTGGGAGCCATTAATCAGCAGTTTGCCCGATGTGCGCTACACCCGTGGCGAGCATGCCGAGCAGCAACTTTGGCTCGATGATTATCTGGCCAATCGCACCAGCAATTATCTGTGGGCGGGCTGGAGCTACCCATGGCAGCAAGCGCTGGATGATAGCCAGCAGTTTAATCAACAATTGATTAACCATATTTTGGCCTTGCTCCCGCTCAACGAGGCAATTATGGAAATTGCCGAAGAAGAGTGGGAATTGCCACCGAGCCATGTGCGCGAGGCACGGCCAAGTTACGCCACGGGCTTCAACAGCCCAAGCATCGAGGAAATTAGCGCCAACATTCGCCAACGTGGTTTTATCTATCCCGAGGCGGTGTTGCGCTCGTATCACATTGCGCTGCAAACCAAACCATTGGTGATTTTGCCCGGCATTTCAGGCACTGGCAAAACCCGTTTGACGCGGGTTTATGCTGATGCAGTGCATCAAATCGCGCCGCATAGCGATAATCCCTATTATTTGGCGGTGGCGGTGCAGCCCGATTGGCATAACGCCCGCGATTTATTGGGCTATTTCAATGCGCTAACCCAAACTTTTCAGCCAACGCCAACCTTGCGTTTATTGTTGCGCGCCGCCGCCGATCCTGCCTATCCCTATTTTTTATGCCTCGATGAGCTGAATTTGGCGCGGCCAGAATATTATTTAGCACCCATTTTGAGTGCGCTGGAAACCGCCGAACACCTGATCGATTTAGGAATTCCGCAGGAAGTGGCCCAAACCGTTGATGGCGAAAGCGTGCGCAACCCACTACGTTTGCCGTTGAATGTGCATATCATCGGCACAGTTAATGTTGATGAAAGCACCTTTAGCCTCAGCGATAAACTGCTTGATCGGGCGAATGTGATTGAACTCACCGAGGTGGATTTGCTGGCGTGGCGCAGTAGTTATCGTCGCCCATTTGATGCCACTGCATGGCAATTATTGCTCGAATTACAGCCAATCTTGGCAGGGCTTGGTCATCCATTTGGCTATCGGGCGGTCGAAGAAATTGGCCGCTATTTGGAAGGAGCTGAGGGCATTATGCCGCTCAACACGGCGCTTGATTTACAAATTAAGCAAAAATTATTGCCAAAATTGCGTGGCGACGATAGCCAACGCTTTCGCAATGGCTTGCAAAGTTTAGCCCAAGCGCTCGCAGCCTATCCACAATCGCAGGCTAAAATTCAATCCATGCTCGAACGCCTCGATCGCGAGGGCTTTGCTGATTTTTATTAAACGAGGGGTCGGGGGCTGGGGGTCACGGGAGAAGAACATAGAGCATAGAGCATAGAACATAGAGGCGATTGGCTATCGGAAGCTGGTTGGTAATGAGGTGCATGCCCTCACCCCTAGCCCACTGAACGCGGACGAGGGGAGCATCGGTTTCGCAGTTCCCCCTCGCCTGTTCGACGGGAGAGGGGGTGAGGGCATGCTATAGTTGAACTTAGCCCATAGCCTACTCATCCTTCGTGAATCAAATTAACTTATAGCTAATAAGGCATTATGACAAAACGTTTAGGCATTCTTGGTGGCGGGCAATTAGCTCGAATGTTGGTGCAAGCGGCGATTCCCTTGGGAATTGAAACCGTTATTTTAGCCAACCGCAACGACGAGCCAGCAGCGTTGGTGAGCAAAGCGGTGGTTGGCGATTGGAATGATCGAGCCTTGCTTGATCAATTTGCCCAAGCGGTTGATGTAGTGGTGCTTGAAAACGAGTTTATTGGCTCGGAAAAGCTGGCCTATCTCGCGAGCAAAGGGGTGCAACTGGTGCCTGATCAAGCAACCTTGGGCTTGATTGAGGATAAGGCGCAGCAGAAATTGACCTTGGCAGCAGCAGGCTTGCCCGTGCCAGCCTTGGGCTTAATCGAATCGCTGGGCGATGTTGAAGCCTTTGGAGCCGAGCATGGCTTTCCATTGATGCTTAAAACGCGACGCAACGGCTACGATGGTCGGGGTACGGCCAAAATTCGCAGCGCCGATGAGATTGCCAGCGCCTGCGCAGCCTTGGGTTTTCCGGAAAACCCAGTGTTTGTTGAGGCTTGGGTTCCCTTCGAGGCTGAGCTGGCAACCCTGATTATTCGCTCGGTCAACGGCGAGCAATGCGTCTATCCAGTGATTGAAACCTACCAGCCAAGCGGGGTCTGTCGAGTAGTGCGCGCTCCAGCGCCCTTCTCAGCAGCAATTCAGCAACAAGCCCGCGAGGTAGCCCAAGCAACCGCAGCCGCGCTCGGCGGCTTAGGCATCTTGGCGGTTGAGATGTTTCTGACCAGCAAAGGCCAGATTTTGGTCAACGAGCTTGCGCCTCGCCCGCATAACACGGGCCATTATTCAATTGAAGGCTGCTATTGTTCGCAGTTCGAAAACACCATCCGAGCAGCGCTGGGCTGGCCGTTGGGCGATCCACAGTTGCGCCAACAAAGCGCGGTAATGGTCAATGTGCTTGCGCCAACCAGCAGAGCCTTGGAAAGTAGCCTGATTCAAACCGCACTCCAACCACAAGTGCATGTGCATTGGTACGATAAACGTAGCGCCAAGCCAGGCCGTAAAATTGGCCATATTACCGCTGTGGGAGCTGATCTCAGCGAAGTTGAGGCGCGCGCCCAAGCCGCCGTCGATCAATTGGAGCAGGTGCTGGCCGAACCAGCTTAATCTGAACAAATTCACATTGTCAGGCAAAATCGGGTGCTGCAAAGGCGCGGCATCCTCGATCAAGGCTTGGCATTTTTATTGTATGCGAAAGGACAATCATGAGCGCCGTAGTTGGGATTGTGATGGGCAGCGATTCGGATTTGGCCACGATGCAAGCAGCAGCCAGCATTTGCCAAGAATTTGCGATTGAGTATGAGTTGCGGGTGGTTTCGGCCCACCGCACACCTGCATTGATGGCCGAATATGGCCAAACCGCCCACGAACGCGGCCTCAAAGTAATTATTGCTGGTGCTGGCGGCGCGGCCCATTTGCCAGGCATGCTGGCCGCCTATACCCCGTTGCCAGTGATTGGCGTGCCGGTGCCGATTGGTCATTTGCAGGGTGTTGATGCCTTGCTGTCAATTGTCCAAATGCCTGGCGGCGTGCCAGTTGCCACCGTCGCGATTGGTCAAGCCAAAAACGCTGGTTTGCTGGCAATTCAAATTTTGGCCACCGCCGATGCCGCCTTGCAAGCCAAATTGATTGAATATAAACAGACCATGGCAACAGAATCACAGGCCAAGAACGAGCGCCTGCAAGCAAGCGCTAAGAACATAGAGCAATGAACATAGAACATAGTTGTGGGGATCGGTTATTAGGGGTCGGGGATCGGTGAGGCCTAAGCAAACAATGCTTCGGGCAATTCGTGGCAAAAAATTTAACGCAGAGGCGCAGAGAATGTATGGCTATAGGCTATGGGCTTTTGGCTCTAGGAAATTAATAATCTGGGCTAATCTGTGCAATCTGTGGCTACAATAATTATTATTCGTGGAATTCGTGGCAAAAGAACAGCCTTCGCGTCCTTCGCGATCTTCGCGGTTCCGATCCTTCGTGCCCTTCGTGTCCTTCGTGGATCAAATCCTTAACGCAGAGGGCTATAAAAAAGGGATCGGGCACAAAACCCGATCCCCAACAACCATTCCCCAACCCCCACATCTACAAATCGGCGACGTGTTCGTGAGCGTGATACGACGAGCGCACCATCGGGCCTGATTCGACGTGGCGGAAACCACGGGCCAAGCCTTGCTCGCGGAACCAGGTAAAGGTTTCTGGTGGCACATAGCGATCAATCGCCCAGTGATCGCCCGATGGCGAGAGATATTGGCCAATCGTCATGACATCAACATCTGAGCGGCGCAAGGCATCCATCACGGTCAGCACTTCTTCATCGGTCTCGCCAGCGCCAACCATCAAGCCACTTTTGGTCACGATAGTTGGCTGAAGGTCGCGGGCCAAGCGCAACAATTCGAGGCTTTGATAGAAATTAGCCCGTGGTCGGAACTTGCGGAACAAGCGGGGCACAGTTTCGATGTTGTGGTTCAGCACATCGGGCTTGGCATCAAGCACAATCCGCAAGGCATCCCAGTTACCATCAAAATCGGGAATCAGCACTTCGACCTTGCAATCGGGCAATTGCTGGCGAATCAAATTGATCGATTCGGCAAAAATATGTGCGCCGCCATCAGCTTGATCATCGCGATTAACTGAGGTCAGCACAACATGCTTGAGTTTGAGGTGGGCAACCGCAGCGGCAATCCGCTGAGGTTCTTGTTCGTCGATTGGTTTAGGCTTGCCTTTGCCAATCGCGCAATAGCGACAACCGCGGGTACAGGTATCGCCGAGTAATAAAAAGGTTGCTGTGCGATGATTCCAACATTCGCCAATATTGGGGCAGTGGGCTTCTTCGCAGACCGTATGCAAATCGAGTTCGCGCATAAGGCTATGCACATCCTCGTAGTTTTCCCCTATCGGAGCGCGAGCCTTGAGCCAAGCAGGGCGGCGAGGAGCCGCTGGCGCAGCTTTGGGCGCTTCAAAGAGTGTAATTGTATCCATGAAAACCCCTTGGATAACGCAACGAGCAGCATTTGCTCTTGCTCATATTGTAACGTGCTTTTGCTGCTTGTCATGCACCCAATTTTTAAGCCTCGCTTGGCCCACCGATCTAAAACCCAGCCTTGAAATCAGCTTAAAAGCGCTATGCAAATTTGGGCATAATTACTAAAATTTAAGCTTGACATTTCAATTATGATGCGCTATATTTAGTGAAATTCTACTAAAATTTTAGATAAAGTTTATAGAATTTTCCAGCAACAGTTGGGTCATGCCCCAAACTCACTTCCCGCTGAGCCGAATCATCACCTGAATTGATTTGCTGAAACGATCTAAATTTTTCAATAAAGTCGCTTGCAACCAAAGCGGCATTTTATGGCATCATGAGAGCCTATTCAAAGGTGACTAGGAGAACATGTATGACGCAGCGGATCACGATGGAAGACATTGCGCGGCAAAGCGGTGTCTCGTTGGCAACAGTTTCATTAGTATTACGCGACAAACCTGGGATTAACGACGATACCCGTCGCCGCGTGTTGGATATTGCGCGTGATCTTGGCTATCGCAAACGCTTGAACCATGAGAAGTTGGTTTCGCAATCATTGCATAATGCTGGGGTGATCGTTAAGGCTTCGCTTGGCGATGATAGCCCGCTGACCAACCCATTTTATGCGCCGATTGTCGCAGGCATCGAGGCTGCTTGCCGCAAAATGCATATCAATTTGATGTACGCCACCGTGCCAGTTGATATGGAAAATCATCCCCAAGAAATGCCCCGCTTGCTCTCCGAAGATCATCTTGATGGGGTCTTGTTGGTCGGCGCATTTGCCGATGCAACGATTACCAAGCTCTTGCAACGTGAGGGTATTCCAGCAGTGTTGGTCGATGCCTACTCCCACGAACATGTCTACGATTCGGTTGTTTCGGATAACTTTCGTGCTGCCTACGAAGCTGTCAGCTATTTGATTAGCCATGGGCATCGGCATATCGGCATCATTGGCACGACCAAAGAGGCCTACCCAAGCATTGCCGAACGCCGCAAAGGCTATATTCAAGCCTTAACCGATCATGGCATCCATGATCAGTATTTTGGTGATTGCTTACTCACCATGCATGAAGGTAGCGATACGTCGAGCATTCTCTTGCAACGGCATCCGCAAATTACCGCGCTTTTTTGTGCCAACGATATGATGGCGATTGGCGCGACCCAAGCTGCGCGAGCTTTGCACCGCCAAATCCCCCAAGATTTATCAATTATTGGTTTCGATAATATTGATCTGGCGCAGCATCTGGCCCCAGCGCTGACCACAATGCATGTCGATAAAGTCAGCATGGGCCGCTTTGCAGTGCAACTGTTAGCCAACCGAGCTGAGTATCCGGAACAGGCTCCAGCAACAGTTTCGCTGCGACCGCGCCTGATTGAACGCCAATCAGTTCAACGCTTGCAACCACCAAAATAGGTTGCTTTGGAGGAGTATCAGCTATGGAAGCAGCGACGCTTCAATCCACCACTATGCTTGGAAGTGCGCTCCCATCAATTCCATGGGAAGACCGCCCAGTCGGTAATTCAGATGTTGTCTGGCGCTACAGCGGCAATCCAGTTATTCCCCGCGATGCCATTCCAACCTCAAACAGTATTTTCAACAGTGCTGTTGTGCCCTTCAAGGATGGCTTTGCTGGTGTGTTTCGCTGCGATGATAAACGCCGCGTGATGAACATTCACCGTGGCTTTAGCAAAGATGCAATTCATTGGGAAATTGATCCTGAGCCATTGCAATTTTCCGGCGATCCCGAAGTAACTGCATTTGAATATCGCTACGATCCACGGGTCTGTTGGATTGAAGATCGTTATTATGTCACCTGGTGTAATGGCTATCATGGCCCAACCATCGGCGTGGCCTATACCTACGATTTTGAAACCTTCCATCAATTAGAAAATGCGTTCTTGCCCTTCAATCGCAATGGCGTGCTGTTCCCGCGCAAGATCAATGGCAAATATGCCATGGTCAGCCGCCCCAGCGATAACGGCCACACGCCGTTTGGCGATATTTACTATAGCGAAAGCCCCGATATGGAACACTGGGGCAAACATCGCTTTGTGATGGGCACTAAAGGCGGTTGGCAAAGCACCAAGATTGGCGCTGGCCCAACCCCAATCGAAACTAGCGAAGGCTGGTTGCTGTTCTATCACGGCGTATTGACCTCGTGCAATGGCTTCGTCTATAGCTTTGGGGCTGCGTTGCTTGATTTGGAGCAGCCATGGAAAGTGCGCTATCGCACGGCTCCCTATCTGCTTGCACCCCAAACCTTGTACGAATGCGTTGGCGATGTGCCAAATGTGGCCTTCCCTTGTGCAGCTTTGAGCGATGCACCCACAGGCCGGATTGCAATTTACTATGGCTGCGCCGATACAGTCACTGGAATTGCCTTCGCCCAAGTTGACGAAGTGTTGAGCTTCCTCAAAGCCAATTCAGAACTCTAGCAGTTGGTTGGGCTAGGCCATTGGGTCTAGGGCGGCGTTCCATTGGGGGTAGGTAATGCCAACACGCTTACCTACCCTGCAATAGGAAGATTGTGCTTGCCCAAGCATAGCGTTGGACTTGCGATAACATATATACTTAGCATGTTTGGGCAGGGTTGTCGATGCACAGCTTGCAACATCCAAACAGCCTGCATCGATGCATGTATTGACCAAGGGAGGTCAGCGTTATGCACAAGAAGCACCCACAATCACGCCACCCGTTTCGAAGTTTTGGATTCAGCTTGATCGTGCTGCTGATCTTGGCTGCATGTGGTCAAGCAGCGACCCCACCAACCCAAGTTAACCCAACCACTTTACCCACCGATACGCCGCCGACTGCTGTTCCAGCGCTTGCTAACTCAGCCGATAAAGCCTTGGTCATTTGGTCAACTGGCTCCGATGTTGAGGCGCTTTCGATTCAAGCAGCAGCAGATGTTTTTGTGCAGAAAAATCCTGGGGTCTTGATTAAAGTGCAAGCCCTGCCTTGGAGCGATGCTCACACCCAAATTCTTGAGGCCATTGCCGCCGATCGCGGCCCCGATTTGATGGCTGGTGGCATGTCGTGGGGCATCGAGTTTGGCAAACTTGGCGGCATGATCGATTTGCAAAAACAATATCCTGCGGTCGTGACGGAAGTTAAGCAGAAGATGTTGCCCCAACTCCAAGATTCGTTATTCTTGGATACGGGCGAGGTCTATGCCTTGCAACTCGACGTTGCGCTGATGGGCATGTTCTATCGCACCGATTTGCTGCGCGATTTGGTTGGCATGCAGCAAGCTCCCCAAAACTGGACAGAACTCACCAAAGTGCTTGAAAAATCCAAAACCATCAATAAAAAAGGCTTTGCGATTGGCTGGGATAACGCTGGCTGGATCAGCTACTTTACCTTTTTATATTCAGCTGGCGGCAGTTTGTATAGCGACGATTGCAGCAAAGCAACGATCAATTCAGCTGCTGGCTTGCAAGCGCTGACCTACTTCCGCGATCTGTACACCAAATATCAGATTCCCACCGATACCAGCTTGGATATTGAGGGCGGCCTCGAAAGTGGCGATTATCTGGTGAGTTACGCTGGCACATGGACGGTAGCGGCACTTGAATTCAATCGCCCTGCCTTGGCAGGCAAATGGGCAGTAGCGCCATTGCCCAAAAGCCCCAAAGGCCAGAGCGTTTCGTTCCTTGGCGGGCGGGTCATCGGCGTAATGGAAGCATCGCAAAACAAAGATCTAGCTGCCGAGTTTATTCGCTTTTTGTATACCGACGAAGCGGTTGCCGCGCAATCGACCTATGCCCAAAGCGCCAATAACTATTATGTGCCACCAAGCTTGCCCTTGCTGAGCGCCGCCAAATTGCCAACCAACATCGAGGCAGGCTTTCGCGGCTTGTTGGAGCAATCGGCAGGCCCACCCAAGTGCGTCGGCTGGGAAGAAAGCACCAGCGATGTGCAAAAGCTCTTGCAAGAAGTCGTCTACAACAATGCTGATCCCCAAGATGCTTTAGATCAAGCAGCGGAGATCATGAATCGCAATTTGCAACCATAAGCAAATTGCGCCGCTTTGAGATTTGAAGTCGTTCAGGAGGAATTATGCATCGGATGTTCAAGCGCTCGCAGGTTTGGCTGGTTCTGCTGTTGCTGATTGCCGCGTGTAGTCAGGCCAGCGATTCTGGTGGCGACCAAACCCTGAGCTTGCGCACCTTAACTGGCAATGCTGCGGTCTTTGGCACCATCGAGTTGGTCGTCGATACAGGCATCAAAGTCGCCAATCCCTATGATCCTGACCAAATTGATCTGATGGTGAGTTTTATCTCATCAACTGGCCAAATTTATCGCGTGCCAGCCTTTTGGTACCAAGATTTTGATCAAATTACCTTGCAGCCCAAGGGCAATCCTGAGTGGCGCGTACGCTTTACACCCAGCGAGCCAGGCGCGTGGCAAGTCAAGGCCGAGCTAACCAAACCAGCACTGAGCAGCGATGTGATAACAATCGAAGTTTCGTCGAATAAACAATCGGCGGGCTTTGTGCGGATCAATAGCAGCAATCCACGCTATTTCGCCCGCCAAGATGGCTCGTTCTTTATGCCAATCGGCCTGAATTTGGGCTGGCCAACCCAGCAGGGCGCAGGCATTTTGCGCGAATACGAACACTGGTTTGATCAACTGAGCAAAAACGGTGGTAACATCGCGCGCATTTGGATGGCCTCGTGGTCGTTTGGCATCGAATGGCAAGACACCGGCTTGGGCGATTATTCCAAGCGTATGCAACAAGCATGGATGCTCGACCAAATTTTCAAATTGGCGGAACAACGCAACATCACGATTATGTTGACGTTGATCAATCATGGCGCATTCAGCACGAGCACCGATTCGGAATGGGCCAAGAATCCCTACAACGCGGCCAACGGCGGGCCAATTGCCGAGCCACAGTTGTTTGCAACCGACCTGCAAGCCCGCGAATTGTTCAAGCATCGGGTGCGCTACATCGCGGCGCGTTGGGCACACTCACCAAGTTTGTTTGCTTGGGAATGGTGGAACGAGGCCAACTGGACCCCAATCAATGATGCTTTGATGCAGCCATGGGTCAGCGAAATGACCCGCCATTTGGCCCAATTCGATCCCTATCAACATTTAGTTTCGACCAGCTATGCCAGCAACACAACCACCTCGATGTGGACCCAGCCAGAGATTAATTTCACCCAACACCACGATTATACAGGCCGCGATTTAGGCCAAGCCTTTCCATTGGTGATGCGTGAATTGAACGCTGCTGCACCGCAAAAACCAGCCTTGGTGAGCGAGCTTGGCTATGCAGCAACAGGCCGCGACGAGGTGATCAACCGCGATCTTTGGCAATTTCATCAAGGCTTGTGGGCTGCGCCATTCAGCGGCTTTGCTGGCAGCGGCATGTATTGGTGGTGGGATACCTTGGTCGATCCCGATAACTTGTGGAGCGAATATGCCAAGCTCGCTCAGTTTTTCAAAGACCAAGATTTGACCAGCTTTAGCCCAGTCAGTGCTCAAGTTTCGCCGTTGAAGGCGCGCGCGCTGGCCTTGCAAACCAAATCGCAAGCGCTGGTGTGGGTGCGTAGCAACGAATACGAGCCAGAAGCATTAACCAACGCCTACGAAGAAGCGCTCAAAAAGCGCGAATTCAACGATACGTGGGAATATGTACCGCCGACCTATGCCGATTTGACGCTCAAACTGAGCGGGCTTGAAGCAGGAACCTACCAAGCAACTTGGTACGATCCGCAAACTGGCACATGGTCGGATTCGACAACGGTTACCCTTGAAGCAGAGGCCGCAACAATTGCCGTGCCAAGTTTCAACTACGACTTAGCCTTAAAACTCGTCAAGCAATAACGCCTATTGCTTGACAATGTTTGGCCATGTAGGTCTTGGGTAGCCGCTATCACAAATTAGCAACGATTTGCCTGCGTGATAGGGGCGCTCAGCGGCCTATGTGGCTTTTTATTGGCAAAAATACCTGCCAAGGATGGTTTCATGCCTCATTACGGCTTCAATTTACAATGGATGTATCATTATGTTCAGGGCAAGTTGCCAGCAGAACCAGATCACAAGGCCTTGAACTGGATCGCCAAGCAGGGCTTTAATTTTATTCGGATTCCAACCAATTATTGGTTTTGGACGCGCGATTGGCAATATACCAACCCTGATGAGACGATCATCGGGTATATTGACCGTTACATCGCCGCATGTCGCGAATATGGCCTGCATGTGAGCCTAAACTTGCATCGAGCGCCCGGATATTGTATCAATGGGAACGATCTCGAACGGCATAATTTATGGCAAGATGCTGAAGCCCAAGATGGCTTCGTGTGGCTCTGGGAATATTTTGCCCAACGCTACAAAGGTATCCCTGCTGGCGAATTAAGCTTCGATTTGCTCAACGAACCGCCGAATATCGACCAGTATGGCTTGACGCGACGCAACCATGCGGCGATCATGCGACGGACAGTTGCTGCAATTCGCGCAGTTGACCCGCAACGGGCAATTGTGATCGATGGGCTGGGTGGTGGCCACTTGGCAATGCCCGAACTCGCTGACTTGGGCGTAACCCACAGCGGGCGCGGCTATCAGCCAATGGCGGTGAGCCACTACCAAGCTAGTTGGTGGGATGGGCACGAAGGTTTAGCGGCTCCAACGTACCCATTAGAGTGGCACAATCATTATTGGGATCGGGCTGGCTTAGTCGAGTTTTACCGTCCATGGCGCGACGTACAAGCGCGGAACGTCGCCATCCATATCGGTGAATTTGGCTGCTATAACCGTACACCCAACGATGTGGCGCTGCGCTGGTTCCGCGATATTCTCAGCGTTTATCAAGAATTTGGTTGGGGCTTCGGTCTATGGGAGTTCGAAGGCGCATTTGGAATTATCAATCATGGCCGACCACATGCCCGCTACGACGTTGTTGATGGCTACTCCGTTGACCGTGATTTACTCGATTTGCTCCTCGCTGCCCGTCTGCCCGAAGCGCCAGAAGGAATACAATAATGGCGAATCTCGTAGATGGCGGCTTTGATCATGGCGTGCGCGAAATTTGGCAAGCTCAGTTTCGCGACGAAGTGTTGGGCAATATTTTGCCATTTTGGGCAAACCACACGCTTGATCACGAGCATGGTGGCTTTTATGGCGGCTTAACCAACGATCTGACAATCCATAATGAGTTTCCTCGCTCAGCCGTATTATGTGGCCGGATTCTTTGGACGTTTGCATGTGCATATCGTACACTTGGCGACCCACGCGATTTGGCGGTGGCCGAGTATGCCTATGCCTATCTTAAACAGGCGTTTTGGGATAAAACCTACGGCGGATTATATTGGTCGATTGATGCCAACGGCCAGCCTTTGGCCGAGCATAAACAAACCTATGCCCAGTCGTTTGCTATCTACGGTTTGGCAGAATATGTGCGTGCCACTGGCGATCAGAGCGCCTTGGCCTTGGCTCAGGAAATTTTCCATTTGATCGAAAATCATGCCTTTGACCCAGCCTACGGTGGCTATATCGAGGGTTGTGATCGGGTTTGGCAGCCGCTTGGCGATAGCCGCCTGAGCAAGCTTGAGCCAGAAGCCCGCAAAACCATGAACACCATGCTACATATGATGGAAGCCTACGCCAACCTGCTGCGGGTCTGGGATGTGGCCGATGTGCGCCAGCAATTGGCTAGCCTCATCGAAGCCTGCTGCGAACACATTATCGATCCTGTGCAAGGCCGCTTTCACCTGTTTTTCGATGATCAATGGAACCACAGCGAGCATGGCATTTCGTATGGCCACGATATTGAAGGTAGTTGGTTGCTGATGGAAGCAGCCCATGTTTTGGGCGATGCTTGCCTGATTGCCAAAGCCGAAACCTTGGCAATTGGCATGGCCGAAGCAGTCTATCGCAATGGCCGTCACGCCGATGGCAGCATCATTCACGAACGCGCAGCCGATGGCTCGATCAACTTCGAGCGCCATTGGTGGCCGCAAGCAGAAGCCGTCGTTGGCTTCTACAACGCCTATCAGGCAACCGGCAATCAAGAGTTTGCCCAAGCTGCCTACGATAGCTGGGATTTTATTCAACGCTATTTTATCGACCACGATCATGGCGATTGGTTCAAGATTTTAGATGCCCAAAACCAACCATTGGGAGCGATTCCAAAAGTTGGCCCGTGGGAATGCCCCTATCACCATGCGCGAGTTTGTTTTGAAATGATCGAACGTTTAGCTGAACACAATGTAAGTGTTCAGATGCGAGGATAACATGCAATTTGACATGCCCTTAGAGCAGTTGCGCGAATATCGCCCAGAACGCACCGAGCCAGCAGATTTTGACCAGTTTTGGCAAAATACCTTAGCTGATGCCCGTCAATATCCCTTGAATGCGACCTTCGAGCCATACGATATGGGCTTGCCCTTAATCGAAGCCTACGATGTGACCTTCAATGGCTATGGCGGCCAGCCAATCAAAGGCTGGTTCTTGTTGCCACGCAACACCACCCAGCCACTGCCATGTATTGTCGAATATATTGGCTATGGCGGGGGCCGTGGCTTAGCAATCGATTGGCTGCTGTGGCCAAGCGCTGGCTATGCCGTGTTTGCGATGGATAATCGCGGCCAAGGCTCTGGCTGGCGTACTGGCGACACGCCCGACACTGAAATTGAGGGCGGCAATCCGCAAATTCCTGGCTTTATGACCCGCGGCGTGCTTAGCCCCCAAACCTATTTTTACCGCCGCTTGTTCACCGACGCAGTGCGGGCGATCGAAGCAGCCCGTTCGCATCCCTTGGTCGATGCCAGCAAAGTGGCGTTGGCTGGTGGCAGCCAAGGTGGCGGCATCGCGATTGCGGCAGCAGGCTTGCAACCAGATGTGGCCGCCGTCTTGCCCGATGTGCCATTTTTGTGCCACTATCGCCGCGCCACCACCATGGTCGATAGCTATCCCTACGCCGAAATTGCCCAATATTGCGCCCGCCATCGCACCAAAATCGAGCAAGTATTCAATACCTTGGATTATTTCGATGGCGTGCAATTTGCGGCCCGCGCCACCAGCCCAAGCTTGTTCTCAGTTGGCTTGATGGATGATGTTTGTCCACCATCGACCGTCTTTGCTGCCTACAACCATTATGCTGGGCCAAAAGACATTACGGTTTGGCAGTTCAATCGGCACGAAGGCGGTGAAAACTTCCAAACCCTTGAAAAACTCAAATTCCTAGCCAAGCTTTGGGGCAACGAGGAACGCACTGCATGAGCGTGATCGAGCTCTATCCGTTGCTGACCCAAGCGCGTTATGTCGAGCCAATTTGGGGTGGTCCCCAATTGGCTCGCTGGCTGCATTTGCCCAACCCAGAGCATAGCAAATTGGGCGAAGTTTGGCAGGTTTACGATCAAAATCTGATCGTCAATGGCTCGTTGGCTGGTCAGACCTTAGCCGAGGTCACCAGCCAATTCGGCCCAGCCTTGGTTGGCACAACCACCAACGAACGCTATGGCCATGATTTTCCGTTGTTGTTGAAATTCATTGCTGCTGCCCAACCGCTCTCAGTGCAAGTCCATCCCGACGATGCCTACGCCCACACCCACGAGGCCGCAACGGGATTTCACGGCAAAACTGAGGCTTGGTACATTCTCGAAGCCGAAACCGGAGCCGAGGTCGTCCATGGCTTTCGCGAGGCGACCACGCGCCAAGCCTGTGAAGCAGCGCTCGCCGCTGGCACGCTCCCAGAGCTTTTGCGCCAAGTGCCAGTCAGCGCTGGCGATTTGGTTTTTGTGCCAGCCAAAACGATTCATGCAATCAACCCAGGCGTGGTGTTGTTCGAGATTCAGCAAAAATCCGACCTAACCTATCGGGTCTACGATTATGATCGGCGCGATGCGACCACAGGTTTGCCACGCCAACTGCATCTTGAGCAAGCCTTCGCGGTCTTGGATTTTGTAGCAACCGAGCCAGCCTTGGTTGAGCCAATGCAGATCAATCCAAATGTACGTTTGCTGGTACGTTGCCCATTCTTCAGCTTGGAGCATTGGCAGCTCAACAGCATTCAATCGTTGAGCACCTCAGTAACCAGTTTTGATTGTTGGACGGTGCTCAACGGGAGTTGTAGCCTTGGTTGGAGCGCTGGCAGCCTTGAATTAAGCCATGGCATGTCGGTGATCGTGCCCGCCCAATTGGGCCAATATCAACTTTATCCCGAGCCAAGCGCCGAATTGTTACGGGCGTATGTGTAGTCGAGGGATCAGGATTCAGGATTCAGGGGCCAGTTTACAGGCTAGAAATACGATAGTTGATCTTTAGCTAATCACTGACCCATAGTCCCTAACCCCTAATCCCTCATCGCTCATCTAGTTTGCTCTCAGCCTATAGTAGCCGAGGGATCAGGGTTAGGATTCAGGGATCAGCTATAAGGATTAGCTTTAGATCTGATCCCTAGTCCCTAACCCCTGACCCCTACTATATAGCTTGCCACCAGCTTTTGGGGCAAAGAAAGAATTACTATTCATGCAAAAGCTCGCATTACAGCAAGCATGGCAGGCCAAACAACGTGACCCTCAACACACCGTGCTCGCTGATGCGACCAGCAGCGAGGGCTGGATTGCCGCGCCAGTTCCCGGCACGATTTACGAAGCACTACTTGCCGCCAACCAAATTCCCGATCCATTCGATGGCATGAATGAGCTTGATGTGCAGTGGGTTGGCGATGTCGATTGGCTCTATCGCTGCGATTTTGAGCTAAGCGCTGAACAAGCCAGCCAACCAGCAGCCTTGCACTGCGCAGGCTTGGATACCATCGCCACAGTTTGGCTCAATGGCCAAGAATTGCTCAGCAGCGATAATATGTTTGTGCCCCAACGCGCCGTCGTCAGCAACCAATTGCAGGCTGGCAACAATCAATTGCTGATTGAATTTCGCTCGGCACTGAAGTATGGCCATGCGTTGCAAGCAGAAATGGGCCAACTCGGCGTGTGGAATGGCGATCCCAGCCGTTTATACCTGCGCAAAGCTCAATATCACTATGGCTGGGATTGGGGTCCGGCGTTATTAACTGCTGGCCCTTGGCTGCCAGTCACGCTGGAATTGGGCGCGACCCGCCTGAGCGATCTGGCATGCCCAATCATGGTAGCCGATGATTGCTCAACTGCCGATTTTGTTGTAACTGCAACCGTTGCGGATGCGACAGCAGATACAGCGGTCTTAATCCAATTGTGGAATCCAGCAGGCGAACTGATTGCTGAAAAACACCAATTGGTTGATACTGGCCGCGTTGAGCACACAATTAGCATCGATCAGCCAAGTTTGTGGTGGCCGCATGGCTATGGCGCACAAGCTCGCTATCGCTTGATGGTCAGCGTATTTGCTGGTCAAACTCAGCTTGATCAGCGCGAATTACAGCTTGGCGTGCGCCGCGTGCGCTTGGTGCAAGAGCCATTGCGCGACGAAGCAGGGGAAACATTTCTGTTTGAAATCAATAATGTGCCCATGTTCTGTGGTGGCGCAAATTGGATTCCAGCCGATCTGCTGACCAATCGGATAAGTAACGAAACCTATCGCCGCTTGCTCCAAGCATCGGTGGATAGCCATATGATCATGATTCGAATTTGGGGCGGCGGCATTTACGAGGTTGATCATTTCTATGATCTTTGCGATGAGCTAGGCTTGCTGGTGTGGCAAGATTTTATGTTTGCCTGCGGCATGTATCCAGCCCATCCTGAATTTTTGGCCAGCGTCGAGGCTGAAGCAATCGCCCAAGTCCAGCGCTTGCGCCATCACCCATCGATTGTGCTGTGGTGTGGCAACAACGAAGATTACCAAATTGCCCAAACCTTCAATGCCTACGATCATAGTTTTCAGGGCGATTTTACCCAAACCAGCTTTCCAGCGCGCGAAATCTACGAGCGCTTGCTGCCCAAGGTATGCGCCCAATACGATCCTACGACGTTATATTGGCCCGGCAGCCCCTACGGCGGAGCCGATGTCTATGATAAAACCCGTGGCGACCGCCACACCTGGGATGTTTGGCATAGCGCGATGGCTCCCTACCAAGACTATCCCAAGTACGAAGGCCGCTTTGTCAGCGAGTTTGGCATGGAATCAAGCGCCGCCTTGCAAACCTTGTTGAGCGTGTTGCCCGCAGATCAGCGCTATCCCCAAAGCCGCGTCGTCGAGCACCACAACAAGTCCGAGGGTGGCGCACGCCGCTTGGCGGTCTATCTCAACGATACCTTGCGCTTTGAAAACACGCTTGAATCGTATGTCTATGCGACCCAATTTATGCAAGCAGAAGCTTTGGCTGCGGCCTATCGCGGCTGGCGGCGGCGCTGGGCTGGCCCAGGTCGGTATGCAGTAGCAGGAGCGTTGGTCTGGCAACTCAACGATTGTTGGCCGGTAATTAGCTGGGCAATTATCGATTCGGCTTTGCGCAATAAACCCGCTATCTATAGCATTGGCCGCGAGCTAGCGCCGATTAGCGCAGGCCTACAGCGCAGCAAAACCCAAATTGAGGCGTGGGTGATCAATGGCACGCTCAAATCAATCAATGCAAGCATTATTATTACAGGCTACGATTTGCAAGGCAGATTGCTATTTGAGCAAAACCATACTCATGAATTAGCCGCCAATCAAGCCAGCCCACTCACAAGCTTCGCATTGACTGATCCCGATCAGACGGTGGTTGGTATGCAAGTGCTGGTTGATGGTGCAGTGGTGGGGCGAGCCAGCTCGTGGCCTGAGCCATTCAAATATCTGCCAGCCTATGACCCGCAACTTAGCATCACCCGCTTAGCCGACGATTGGCTTGAAATCAGCAGCCAACGGCCAGCCAAAGGGGTTTGGTTGCAAGCAGGCGATGCGGTGCACTGGAGTGATAATCTGCTTGATCTCTTGCCCAACCAACCGCAACGCATCCAAGCTCGCGGCCTAGGCCAGCAGCCAATCGAGCTTAAGTGGTTGCATTGGGATCAGAACAGAGAGCATAGAGCATAGAACATAGAACATAGAGTCAGAGGGCAAAATTAGGAGCAGAATTTAACGCAGAGGCGCAGAGGAACCATGGCTATTGGCTATAGGCTTTTGGTGTGCGGAGCTTAACTTATCATGCCAAAAATTGTTCCGATAGCCGATAGCCTCATCTTCATGGATCAAAAAACGCCGATCGCTGATTAATACCAACGATCGGCGTTGTTGGTTAAAACTTAATATTGTAGCTTGAATAGACGCGGGCAAAGTTGCGCAACACACTATTGTGGTGGGCAATAATTTGGGCAGCTTTGAGGGTTTCGCCATCGAAGGTGCTGTGGGCATCGGCTGCAAGGCTTACTCGAAAGCCGCGCGACCACGCAGCGCGACAGGTGGTATCGATGCATAATTCGGTTTGAAACCCAGCCAACACCAGCTGTTTGATCTCGCGCTGACGCAGCATTTCGGCCAAATCGGTGTGCAAGAAGGCGTTTGGAGTTTCTTTTTGCAACACCAAATCGCCAGCTTGCAATGTGCAAACCTCGTGCAACTGCCAGCCCGGGCTGCCTGGCGCATCAGGGTCATCGGGGCCGCCATTATGTTGCACATAGACAATAGCCGCGTTATTATTGCGCGCTGCGTTAATTAATGTTTCGATTGCGGCCAACACTCGTTCACTTGCATGGACAGTTGCCTCTGGTGCGAACATATTAACCTGAACATCCAGCAACACTAAGGCAGTTTGGGTCATTACCAATCCTCGCGTACATCAGCGGCACAACGAAAACCAACCTCGAAATCGGCATCATTGGCAGCAGCTATATTACGATTCGCGCCGCGTAAGGCATCTGGCGAACACGACCATGACCCGCCCCGGGTGACTCGCAAGCCTGCACTGGTGGGGAAATCGCGGCCATCGCTTGGGTCATAAGGATAGCGCTTATAGGCCGTATCTGTCCACTCCCAAATATTGCCAGCCATTTCTGCCGCGCCACATGGGCTGTCGCCTTGCGGTGAGTAGGCTCCGATTGGCACGGTGCCGCCTGCACCGCCATCACGGGCATTGGCCCGATTTTCGTCCCACTGATCGCCCCACGGATAGACTCGCTTGTGACCGGTTGTCGCATCCCAGGTTGCAGCTTTTTCCCATTCTGCTTCGGTTGGCAGGCGCTTGCCAGCCCACTGTGCATAAGCTTTAGCTTCATCATGCGTTACTTCAACCACCGGATGATCTTCGATGATATGTGGCGGCAATGGCCCACCCCAATAGCGCGGCGGCGTTGTGCCAGTTTCTTGGGCAAACCGCGCATAATCGGCGCACGTCACTGGAAAACGGTCGATCAAAAAGGTTTTGAGATCAAGCCGATGCACCGGAACCTCATCGGGATCATTGCCTTCGCTGCCCATTGGCATTACGCCAGCCATCACCCGCACCATTTCGCGGTTATCACCTTCCCAGATCATGCCATGGGGCAGGCGTTCGGCCCGCAATTCGCTTGGAACTTGCAATGGGCGGCTTGGCTTGCCAGCGTTGGTGCTTGAACGAGGTTGCGTGCCAATGCGTGGCTGGCTAATTGCTGCTGGTTCTGCGGTTGCTTCGGCTACTGCATGCGCGGCAGCTTGTAGGCTACGGGCACTGGCAAATTGGGCAACCACGGCTGGTTGGCTAATGCTGACCGCCTGATCTTGCTCAAGCACGCGCTCGAACACCATATGTAAGGCAGCAGCGCTCGGCGGACGATGCTCTGGCTCAATTGCCATGGCGCGATCGACGGCGCGAGCCATCAAGACTGGAATATCAGGCCGAGCTTGTTCGACGGTTTGCATCGAAATGCCGCGCAAGCGATTTGGCGCTTCTGGCGGCATTTTGCCCACCAACAGATGATAAAGCGTCGCACCTAAGGCATACAAATCAGAGCGGGGATCGGTTCCTTGACCCAAATACTGTTCAATTGGCGAGTAGCCGCCGGAATAAGCTTGGGCTGCGCGATTGGTGGCTGTGCCATCACGATATTCCTTGGCAATGCCCAAATCAATCACCATCAGATCGCCATTGGGAGTTAAGCGCAAATTGGCTGGCTTGATGTCGCGGTGAATAATTGGTGGGTCTTGGGTGTGCAAATAGGTCAGCACATCACACACAATTTTGCCCCACTCGGCCACCGTGCGCCAGGCAAGCATCGTTTCTGCTTCATCCATCAATTTTTCGAGATCTTTGCCGGGCACAAATTCCATCACCAAAAACTGCGCCCCGCTGGGATCAGTAAAATAATCGGTGACTTTGGTCATGTTCGGGTGGCGCAAGCGGGCCAGCAATTGGGCCTCGGCCAAAAATTGCACATGCGCCGATTGATCAAATTCGTTATTTTCTTTGATCGCGCACGGCACTTTAAGCCGCAGATCAATTGCGCCATAGACCCTGCTGAAGCCACCAGCCCCAATAAAGGTCATAATTTTATAGCGCTCTTGAAGAATGGTTCCGCGTCGCAGTGTGCCGCTTGCTTCCCGTGGAAGGCTGGCAATCAACGGAGTTGGGGCAAGCGTCCCACAATGCGAGCAAAATCGTGCGCCTGGCGCAAGCAACATTTGGCAATTTGTACACGCTAATGCGTTCATAACACTACTCATCTATGGTTAACAGCTTTGGGTTGGTTTGATTATAGCAGTTTGTTCTAAAGCAAAGAGTGTACCAAGGTCAAGCGCACTTGCCACCTGAATGGGGGATAACGCCTACCCTCGACAATTACTCATCAGCCTAGATATTCAGCTATCAGTACTATTCCCAAGCCAATCAATAATCCACTACAGCCGCGCATAACCCAACGATAGGCCGTACCTTGCAAAAACCGCCGCGAACGAGCCACAATTTCAGACAGCAGAATTTTGCTGCCCAGCAACAAAAGATAAAACACCAGCAAAAAACTGACAGTCGCGAACCAGCCATATTGGCGTTGAATCGTGATTAGCAGTGGGCCGCCAATTGGTAACCAAAAGAGCCATGGATGGGGATTCAGCCAATTAGTGATCAGTGCGCGGCCTAAACTGCCCCAAGCTGCACCGCTGGCTTCAGCTGGTTGCTTAGCCCGCCATGCATCAATGCCCATCCAGATGAGAAATAGCCCACCAGCAAGCCCAAGCCAACGATTAATGCTTACTGGCAAGGCATTCGATACAAACAGCGCAATCAAAATAATCGGTGCATCGGTCAGTACGGGGGCGCAGGCCACCAAATAGCCTGCGCGGCGGCCATGTTCCAAGGTTTCGCGAATCACTAAGCCCAACATTGGGCCAGGTAATAAGCCAGCAGCTAACCCCAACCCCAACGCCTGTAGCCAATATTCAATCACCAGTTTGACCCTCGATTAATGTTGATCGTCGGCCCAGCGTAGGCGTGCAGCCAAGCCAGTTGGCGCATCATCGTGATAATGGCGAATTGTATCGACAATGGTTGGCGAACAGCCAGCCGCTGCTGCTAAATCGGCTCCCAACGGGCCATGGTGAGCATAGCGATAGATTGAACGACACCACCAACGTGGCTTTTGGGCTGCCCAAGCATACAATTGAGGGGCAAGCTGCTTCCAGACCACCGCAATTCCATACCACAGCAACGATACTGGCTGGCCTTGACGATCTACCTTACCAGTGTCGTGATACAAGGCCAGATGCAGCAATTCGGCATCCTGCTCGCCAGCAGCAACCAAGGTTGCATAGACATCAAGGCAATGGCGTTGATCATAGAGTGGCATGCGTTCAAATAATGGATACTCGTTGTTGGCCAGAATTTGGCGTACCAAGGCGCGTTCAGCAGGCGTTACCTTGGCGCGTAAGGCTGCCCAGAGTTGGCCTAAGCGCGTGCTCGCACTCATGAAAACTCCTAGGCTTCAGCATGCTCGTGGCTATGGCCAACCGCATGGCAACAACCAGACACCGGTAACACGATCCGTTGAAATAATTGGAAGATCGGTGCAATCATCGCATCCAAAATCCGTGGGTCAAGATTAAGCCGCGTCAGATTGAGCCGACTCAGCATCCATGGCAAGATGATCAAAATCATCAACACAATATTGGCTGGGCGGCGCAAACGCTCCATCGGCGTGGCCCAACCTTGCGGCAACAAGCCTGCAAAGGTATTAAAGCCATCGAGCGGTGGCAAGGGCAGCATATTAAAGGCTGCTAGGCCAATATTGGTCATAATCACGTAGTAGAGAAAGTTGTAAAGTTGGGGAGAAATCCACGCGCCGCCATCGATGTACAACGGAATTGCAAAGATTGAGGCCAACAATAAGTTGCTGGTTGGCCCTGCCAACGACGAAAGCGCAAAGCCTCGTCGCCCCCAGCGAATGCGAAAAACGTTGATGGGCACTGGCTTGCCCCACGCCATTGGTGCATAACCCAACATCACAAACAGCATCATAAATGCGCCCAACGGGTCGAAGTGCACCACCGGATTAAGCGTAACTCGGCCTTCTTGGGCTGCGGTTGGGTCGCCCAACCGCAATGCCACAAACGCATGCGAAAATTCATGCACCGTTACGCCTAAAACAATCGCCACCAAGCGCATCACAAAATCATTCATATCCATTTGCATACACGGCTCTCCCCACGAGCAACAGCATTATCAGGCTGTATCCTACCACGAATTAGCCACGCCTAAATTGCAATCAAACTGGCCAAAATCAATTGGGGTTCGGTTGGTGGGGCTTGGGGATTGGAACTATGCGAATCCAAAGCATAAACTGGTACAATTGCTGCCAGCTGTCTTTGAATTGAAGGAATGCGCAATGCCAATCCGTGGATGTTTGATTGATCTTGATGGCACGATTTATAGCGCTGGCACGATTATCGAGGGAGCGGTGGCGGCAATCGAGCAATTACGGGCTGCTGGCTATCAATTGCTCTTTCTGACCAACACCGATTCACAATTGCCCGCAACTTTGGCTGCCAAACTGCAAGCCCGCCAGATTCCAATTCAAGCTCATGAAATTATGAATCCCTTGCAAGCGATTGCTGAATATTTGAGCAATCGCGAGCCAAATCTCTATATTCTGGCTCCTCAAGCTGTCAAAACGTGGTTTGAGCAACAATACCCGCCGCAGCCAGATCAGCCAATTAGCCATGTTGTTTTAGCGCATTGTGGCGAAGTTGATGGCTATAACAGTCTCAATCTAGCGTTTCGGCAGCTGTTGCAGGGCGCAGAATTCCTGGTGAGCCAGCCAGGCCGCAATTATCTCAGCAGCACGGGCCTGAATCTTGATACCGGAGCGTTTGCGGCGTTGCTGGAATATGCCAGCCAAACCAAGCCGACGATTCTTGGCAAACCAACCAAAGCCTTTTTTGAACAGGCGCTGCATGCGTTGCAACTCTCAGCTGAGGAAGTTGTGGTGGTCGGCGACGATTTGACGACCGATATGGTGGGCGCGGCCAATAGTGGCATGGCCAGCGTTTGGTTGCGCACTGGCAAGGGCCAACAGCAACAACTAACCGCTGATCTGCCCCAACCAACCTGGACACTGGCGAGTATTGCCGAATTACCAGCCCTTTTGGCCGAGGTTAATGGTTGAGTTGATGTGGGTTTGCATTCCCTCACCCCCCAAGCCCCCTCATTTCAAGGGTAGGGTTTGAGCGATTGGTCGGCGGTGGAGCGTTCCCTCACCCCCCAGCCCCCTCTCCCACGAAAACGAGGGAGAGGGGGAGCACCAATGTTCACCACCAATCATGCCAAACCTACACAACCAAAAGCCCCTCGCCCGCCGTGTGGGAGAGGGGTTGGGGTGAGGGGATCTTAAAACCTACCCTTGTAAGCCAACCCCCTCTCCCACGAAAACGCGGGCGAGGAGGAGCACCAATGTTCACCACCAATCATGCCAAACTTACACAACCAAAAGCCCCTCGCCCGTTCGACGGGAGAGGGGTTAGGGTGAGGGGATCTTCTATTACTCAGCGTCGACGACTGCCACGGTACAGCGCGAAACACAGATCAAACGATCTTGGTCGTCGCTGATGCGAACTTCCCAGACTTGGGTGCGGCGACCGCGATGCAATGGCGTGGCTACGCCAGTGACTACGCCGCTGCGCACTGAACGCAGGTGATTGGCGTTGATTTCGACTCCAACCACCAGTTGGTTGTTGTGCATCACGTTGGCCCAGCCAGCCACCGAGGCCAGCGATTCGGCCAAAACCACTGATGCGCCGCCATGCAGCAAGCCAAATGGCTGATGGACTTTGCGCTCAACTGGCATCGTCGCCACAACCCGATCCAAACTGACTTCGGTAAAACTGATGCCGAGTGTGTCAGCAAGCGTGCCCCGTTGAAACTCGTTCATTGCGCTTACATCAGGCAAATCGGTCATACACCCTCCTTGGTGCTGATTGCTCGTAAAGCAACATAGAAACTTGAACCTTGGTTTGGCACACTGGTTGCCCAAACCCTACCACCCATTGCGGTCACGAGGCCTTTGACGATTGCTAAGCCCAAACCTGTGCCGCCAGTCTCGCGGGCGCGAGCTTTATCGGTGCGATAAAAGCGCTCGAAAATGGTTGCTGCCTCGCTTGGGTCAAAGCCCGCGCCAGTGTCGTGAACCCCCAAAATAACTTCACCAGCACTTTGGCGAGCAGTCACGCGAATTTTACCACCTTGCGGGGTGTAGCGAACCGCATTTTGCAAGAGATTGACCAACACTTGCTGTAAGCGTGATGGATCCGCTTGGACGTAATCAAGCTGCTCGGCGCTCTCATTCGCCAGCTCTAATTGTTTTTCGCGCGCGGCCAATTGCATGCGATTAACCGCCCGATTGACCACCTCGTGCGGCTCTAGCTCAACGGGGTTGAGGCTCAATTGGCCTGCATCGGCCAACGAAAGGGTGCGCAAATCTTCAATCAGATGATTAAGCTGTTGCACTTCCTCGCCCAATGAGCTAATCACCGCAGGCGTGGGCTTGCTCACGCCATCCTCGATGCTCTCAAGCTCAATTTGCAGCACGCTCAAGGGTGTGCGCAATTCGTGGGCGATGTCGGCAACCATTTGGCGGCGCACCAGTTCAGAGCGCTGTAGCTCATTGCTCATCGAATTAAAGGCTTGGCTTAATTCGGCAATCTCATCGTTGCCCGAATCGTCAACTTGCACCGAGCGCTCGCCTTGGGCCAATTGATGCACGGCATTGGTTAAGCCGCGCAAGGGAGCTGCCAAGGTGCGCGCCAAGCGAAAGCCAATCGCCAAGGCCAAAAGCGCGGTAATTGCCCCAGCCAGCCAGATATTGCGCCGTACCATGCTCAAAAAATAATCTTCATCTGCGCCAAATTGGCCTTCGTTTGGCCGCACAATCACCGTGCCAATCACCGTGCCATCGTCGGCGCTAATCGGCTCGCCGCGCTCAATATCGCGTTGGGTCACGTTGGCGAGCTGCTTGTTGGCCTTGGGGCCGCGGCCACGGCTATCAAACACTACCTCGCCTGTGGTATCGACGACAATCACATGGCGCATTTGCGGCAGCATGAAGGGTCGCGGGCCAAGCTTCATACAGCGCTGGCCATTAAAATTCCAGCTGCCAATAATCTCGTAGCAATCGGCTAGAGCGGGGGCAAACTCTTGGGCTGCTTGCTTGGCCTGTTTTGTAGCAAGATCATTAAAATAGCGATTGACGGTGAAATTGGCCACCGCCGTGATCAGCAAAATTGCAACGAGCGCAACTGCAATGTGGGTCAATAATAATTTTCGTTGCAGTTTCATGGCTTATTCCGCAAATTTGTAGCCAATGCCAAAGACGGTCACAATGTAGCGTGGCACGCTGGGATTGGGTTCGATTTTACGCCGCACGTTTTTGATATGGGCATCGACGGTGCGATCGTAGGCTTCGCCTTCTTCGCCCTGCACTGCATCAAGCAATTGGCTGCGGGTCAAGGGGCGGCCAGCTGAGCGCACCAAGGTCACCAATAAATCAAATTCGGTCGGAGTTAGGCTGGTAATTGGCGTTTGCTCAATCATCACCGTGCGGCGTTGCAGATCAATTTCAATCCCATTTTTGCGCAGGATCATTGGTGGTTCTAGCTCGCCATTAACCCGACGGAGCACTGCTTTGATGCGGGCCACAACTTGGCGCGGCGAAAACGGCTTGGTTATATAATCGTCAGCGCCCAACTCCAAGCCAGCCAACGAATCAACTTCTTCGACCCGTGCAGTGAGCATAATAATCGGAACGCTCGATTCGGCGCGCAGCGTGCGACAGACCGTAAAGCCATCAACGACAGGTAACATCAAATCAAGCAAAATCAAATCGGGCTGCTCACGACGGGCCATATCAAGCCCAATTTGGCCATCGCTGGCGGTGAGCGTGCTATAGCCTACGCCTTCTAAATAATTTTGTAGGCCGATGGCAATTTTGCGCTCGTCTTCAATAATTAAAATTTTTGCGCTCATACAAGCCTCCACTGGTGATGCTGGTATTGTAGCCTGAACCCGTGAAGAACCTGCGAAGAAGGCCTATTTGCGCGCGAAAACCAGCCGTTTGCGTTGCTTGTTGCTCAACACATTGTAGATAAAAACCCCAAAATCAAAATGCTCCTCGTCGAGGCTGGCATTATCGTTAGGAATCAAGGGCGCAATCCAGGCTGGCGGCGTGTAATTCCAGCGCAAACGCTCATAGACATGTTCATAGACAATCAGGGTATTGGTTTCGCCGCGAATCACATCGGCGCTGGTTGCATCGCTAATTTGCAATTCGCGCCGATTCAAGCGCAAAAAAAGCCCGCGCGGGGTGCGATAAAACACCACGGCACTGCCCGGCCCCATCGAAATCAGGCCGTCAATCGCGCGGGGATTGGAAATTTTCAACGGGGCTAAGATCGCGTCATCGGGATCAAAAAAATAATGTGAGTGGTAGCGAGCAAACTCTTGCAAAATCATAGGCTATCTCGTCCATAGCAGCTGGCACAATCAGCGCAGGTTAGCCCAAGCCTTACAGCCTAACGCAACCTTATAATGCGCACATAAAACCCAGTATCTGCCCTACTAAATCCTGTCGTAATTGTAAAGCAAATGCTGGTTTGCGAACAATCGACACAATTAAGTGGATGAACCTAGCATGGATTAGCAGCCCCCAAAGCTTGGATGGCTGCTAAAGCAACGAAGTATTGAGCTTATGAAATGTAACGAATCAGCTAGCGGCGTGCCATCGGCAAGTACGAACGGAAGCCCGACGACCAATCGATCGCCATATCCGTGCCGCGCACTAAGCCGAGTGGTTGATATTGGCTAATTTGTGGAAAGACCAAGCCCAAGCGATTGTTGCGCAAGCGCCGCACCACAATCTCGCTCAAAATCGTGCGGTAATCGGTGGTGATTGCTAGGTCAACGCCATGGTCGAGATCAACATTGGCTAAGCCTGGCCAGCGCCCGAAAATTCGCCCGCCATTGACGTTTCCACCCAAAACCATCGCCAAATTGCCGTGGCCATGGTCGGTGCCAGCGCTACGGTTGGCCTTCAAACGGCGGCCAAATTCGCTCATTACCACGATGGTCAGTTTGCTGTGATAATCGACCAAATCGTTGTAGAAGGCATGCAGCGAACGGGTCAAAACATCAAGTTGATTGCCCAAAATTGGCACTTGCGATTCGTGAGTGTCCCAGCCGCCAAAATCGAGGGTGGCAACTTGCAAGCCAACGTCGAGCTTGATCATTTGGGCAATTGCTTTGAGCGAATCCGATAGCCCGCCAGCAGGATAGGTTGTAATTGGCACATAAGGATTGGCTGGGTTGCGGGCCTTGACCGCAGCAATTGAGCTAAGCAAGCGGGTTGCTGGGGCATCGAGCATACTGCCAGTTTTGGTATAAATTTCGTTTAATGCTGCTTGTTGCTGCGCGCCATACGTGCCATAGCCTTGCATGGCGTAGCGCTGCACATTCGAGATTGTCACGGCATTGGGGCTGCCAAGCAACGACGCTGGCAACGCTGAACCGGTCGACATAATTGGCACAACCCCGTCGGGGCTGGTCGCAGCCATGTGGCGAGTCAGCCACCCAGTGCTGGTCGATTTATTGTCGGGCGTGCCACGTTCCATAAAATCCATGGCATCGAAGTGGCTGCGCGTGCCGTTGGTCAAGCCGCTGGCGTGAATAAAAGCCAAATCTTGGCTATCGAATAATTCTTTGAAGGCGGCAGCCTTGGGGTGCAGCCAAAACGGCACACTGCCCATTTGGCCTAGCTCTAGGCCTGCGCCAGTGCCAGTGTTTGGAAAGGTGATTGTGTTGCGGGCTGCTTGAAAATTGGCATCATCAAGCGGCGAAACAATGCCTAAGCCATCACAGCCACCGCGCAAAAACACCACCACCATAATATCGCGTTGAATATCGCCTGGCTCGGCAAACGCCAAACCACCCAACCGACCACCAGCCATGGCTGCAATCGCAGTGCTACAGCCAACCACAAATTGACGACGAGTTATTTCCATTGCAGCCTCCTAGCGGGTATAAAATTCAGGGAGCATGCCAATCATGTGCACAAGGCTGCTCAGGCGTAATTTCACATCGTTTGCACTGCCAACGGGCACGGCATCGAGATTGCCAGCTTGGCCCATCAGGTTGAGCAATTTGGTTTTGACCAAGGCCGAAGGCTGATAGCCCAACATGCGCATAACCCAGTAATCAACAATCTGGCGCACGGTGGTAACGCTGCTTGGCATTTGGCCCTGCAAATCGAAGGTTGCCGGCGGGAAGTAGGCTTGCTGCAAGTGGAATAAGAGGTTCCATGTGTTCAACAAGGCGTTACTGCTGCTCCAATAACCACTTTCGTCGGGGTGGCCGGTTGGGGTTGCCCAGTTGAACATCCGATAGCCACAGATCGTAATCCAGCTAAATAATTCAGCAGTTGGCTTGACTTCTGCGCCAGTTGAGCGCAAATAGGCGGCTACAACCTCGTTTGGGCGGCGAATCTTGCCACCCCAAGTTGCTAAAAATTCAGGGGCTAGCAAAATTGCCCGAATGGTTTTCTTAATTTGGTCGGGAGCATCGTAGTTGGCCGTCCATACGGCGACAGCTTTATCGACCAATGATTTTGGTGGATTATCGCTGACCAAACGGCGGCAGAGTTTGGTGCAAATATTGCGAATCGTGGCCGGATGTTTGGCGACGAGATCCAAAACTGCTTTGCCATGGACTTGCGGGCCGGCATTGGCATTTAAGAAGTTGGCCAGCACAATTTTTTGGGCGTTATCATTCCATGTATCAACATAATGAAACACGCCAGTATTGGGAATACCGCCAACGCCGTCGGCAACGGTCCAGCCGGTAAAGGCCCGCGCTGCCTCGTATACATCTTGGTCGATATAACCAATTGGGCGGCCTTGGTTGTCGCGTGGCACTTCTTGCCAATTGTCATAAATATTATTGAGATAGTTTTGCGAGCCAAACGTGTGCAATTCAAACAGTTCACGAGCAAAATTCTCGTTGGCTGGGCCGTCGCGGCTGGTCGAATTATCGAGGTAATAGAGCATGGCTGGGCTGGTTGCAACCGATTCCAAGAAATCACGGAAGTTACCAAAACAATTGGCGCGAATCACGGTTTTATCGTAGTGCGGCCAAAGCGCCGAGATGCGGGTATCGCTATAGGCCCAAACATTAAAGTGATTGTGCCAAAAATCGGTCATAATTTCGAACAATTGCCATTTGCTGTAGATGGCGCGAATCCAATTGGCAGCCACGACTTCATCAACCGGACGAATGCGTTCGGTATTAGAAGGATGTACTCGTAGCTCCCACAACTCGGGCTGGGTTTTGTTCAGCGTGTCTAAGCCGCGCATTTCATCGACTGCTGGAAAGCCCGTGCCTGCTGCATAGACAATCCGCAGTTTTGCGTTGGCGATGCGGGTGTTGCAATCGGTATCGGCGGCGAAATTGGGGTTGAGTTGCTCATCGACATAGGCGGTGAGGCCCATCGTGCGCACGCGGGCATAATCGCCTGATAGTGCACCGTAGGCCATGCGCGAGAGCGCAATGACCTCGAATGGTGGCTTTGCCATGGCTTCAGTTGCCGAGGGTTGCAGCGGCGCTGCATCAACATCCTCATGAACGACTGCGCCTGTGGCCCCTACCGCAGCGCCCAACAATAACTGGCGACGCGAAAGCGACATACAGACTCCTTAAAAGAGCTAAAAAAAATAAACCTAGGCCAAATGATAGGCGTTAGTCTAACCAGCTTTAAGTAAACTTATATTAACGAGATGTTAATTTATTATGAGGATTTAAGAGATCTCGTAAGTGTGAGAAGCACGTGCTACAATCACCTTTGTGTTGCGGCTGCCATGCGCCCTTTTTCGCCAGCAATCTGTCTGGGGCATCGGTTGCAAAATCGTGTGAGAATAAGGAGCCTGCAATGGAAGCAACGTTTTGGATCAACTCTTGGCAACAAGGTGGAAGCGCAACTAGCTTTCATCGGCGCGATATTCACCCCTATCTTGAGCATTTTGCCACGCCCGAATTTTTGCAGGGCAAGCGCGTGCTCGTGCCGTTATGTGGCAAAACCAACGATTTGCGCTGGTTTAGCCAATATGCTGCCGAAGTGATTGGGGTGGAACTAGTGACCACGGCAATTGAGCAATTTTTTGCCGAGCAAGAGCTTGATTACGTGCAGCCAAACCCAACCACCTATGTTTCGGGCAATATCACCATTCTCAATCGCGATGTCTTGAGTTTAACCACTGCCGATGTTGGCAAAATTGATTTGGTTTATGATCGGGCAGCGCTGGTAGCCTTGCCGCACGAGATGCGCACCAACTATCGCGCCACGATCGATCAAATCTTGCCAGTTGGCGGCCAGCAAATGATTATTACTTTGGAATATGCGCCGACGATGGCAACGCCGCCGTTTAGCATCACCCCAACCGAGATTGAATTTTATTATGGCGAACGCTATTTTATTAGCCATTTTGCCGCTCCTAGCCAACCAGAGCATCGCATGGTTGCAAAATTCAACTTGCAATTTCTCAAAGAACATGGCTTTTTGATTACGCGCTTTCAGCAGTAGATTTGGGGATCGGGTGTCGGGGATCAGGGATCAGGAATTGGTTTTTTAACGCAGAGGCGCAGAGGAATAGGCTATTGGGTTTGGGCTATTGGATTAATTGATTCTGTTAATACCAATAGGATTTCGATAGCCAATAAGGATTATTCCCTCACCCCCAGCCCCTCTCCCACTGAACCGCGGGCGAGGGGAGCAGCCGTTTTTACCAACGCATTGCCGAAGAACCATGGCGTTAAAGCCCCTCGCCCACGAAAACGCGGGCGAGGGGGAGCCGACCATTTTTCGCCAAGGAATTGCGGGAGAACCAGCGCGTTAAAGCCCCTCGCCCATCGGATGGGAGAGGGGTTGGGGTGAGGGGATATTAACAACCGACCCTTGAAAGCTAACCCCCTCGCCCGCGTTCAGTGGGCGAGGGGGAGTAGCCGTTTTTACCAACGCATTGCCGAAGAACCATGGCGTTAAAGCCCCTGATCCCTGACCCCTGACCCCTGATCACTTTTTGCCTTCTGCTTTCATCCCTCATAATTCATCCTTCATCCTTGCTTAGGATTGGTAGGTTATATCCGACTTTGGGCGGTAGTGAGCGGAGCGAAAATCAACGATACTACCAAGGTCTTAACCAGCAAATCTGAGCTACCTGGGGTGAATTTATGGGTTTTATTATGGATGGGCTTGATGCAGAAGCCTATGACCGTACCTATAGCGACGGTCAACTTTTGCGCCGCATCATGCACTATTTCACGCCTCAACGCCGTGCCATGGCAATTGCGGCGGGGGCGATTTTTTTGAATGCAGTGCTCGATACAGCATTGCCAATTTTTGTTTCAATCAGCCTCGATCAGCTGCAAGAAAATCGCAGCATGAGCACGTTTATCTACTTGGCAATTGGCTTAACGCTGATTGCGACGTTGGCTTGGGTGTTTAATGCAGTGCGCCAGCAACTTTCCAGCCGCGCGGTTGGCGATGTGGTTCTGGCCTTGCGCGAAGATGCTTGCGATGCTGTGCTTGAGCGCGATATGTCGTTCTACGATACCTTTCAATCGGGCAAAGTCGTTAGTCGGGTCAACTCCGATACCCAAGCTTTTTCACAAGTGATGACGCTGACGCTTGATTTGCTCAGTCGTTTATTGCTGGTCAGTTTGTTGATTGGCTATTTATTTACGATCAATGTGACGTTGACCTTCACCATGCTTGGCTTTGCGCCGATTATCTTTTTCTTTGCCTTGGCTTTTCGTAAAATTGCGCGCACGACCATCACGCAATCACGGCGCATGACAGCGACCGTCAGCAGCCACATTCAAGAAACGGTCAGCGGGATTGGCGTGGCCAAAACTTTTCGCCAAGAGCCAGTCATTTATCGCGAATTTCACGAAGTCAACGAGAAATCGCGCAGCGTCAACCAAAAAACCCGCTTTGTGTTTAGCAGTATTTTCCCCTTGATGAATGGCTTGGCTGGGATTGGTACGGCCTTGCTGGTGTACTGGGGCGCGGTGACGGTTGATGCAGGCAGTTTATCGGTTGGCGATTGGTTCTTGTTTGTCCAAGGCCTGACCATGTTCTGGTTTCCTTTGACCAGCATTGCTTCGTTCTGGAGCCAATTTCAATTGGGCTTGGCTGCTGGCGAGCGGGTTTTTGCTTTAATCGATGCTGAATCGAATGTGGTGCAAAATAATAATCTCAAAATTACCCCAGTTCGGGGCCGCATCAACTTCAAAAATGTAAATTTCAGCTATACCCCCGAAGAGCCAGTGTTGCGCAATTTCTCGCTCGAAATTCAGCCAGGCGAGACGATTGCCTTGGTTGGGCATACTGGTTCGGGCAAATCGAGTATTGCCAAGTTGATTGCCCGCTTCTATGAGTTTCAGGGTGGCAGCATCGAGATCGATGACGTAGATATTCGCGATCTCGACCTCGGCGATTATCGCAGCCAATTGGGGATTGTGACCCAAACCCCGTTTTTGTTTGATGGCAATGTGCGTGAGAACATTCGCTATGGCAAGCCCGATGCCTCTGATGACGAAGTGCAAACCGTAGCGCGGCTCGTTGGTGGCGGCGATTGGCTTGGTAGCTTGCCAAGCGGTTTGGATACCGATGTTGGCGAGCGTGGCGGCAATCTCTCGCTTGGGCAACGCCAGTTGGTGGCGCTAGCGCGGGTACTATTGCAAAATCCGGCAATTGTGATTCTCGATGAAGCGACTGCCAGCATCGATCCGCTGACCGAAGCCTTGATTCAAGAAGGGCTTGACGTGATTTTGCAGAATCGTTCGGCGATTGTGATTGCCCACCGACTTTCGACCGTGCGCCACGCCGACCGGATTATTGTGCTGCGCAAAGGCGAAATTATTGAGACTGGCACGCACGAAGGCTTGCTCGACCAAGATGGCCATTATGCCGAACTGTATAACACCTACTTCCGCCACCAAAGCCTTGAGTATATCGAGTCGGGGGCAAAGGATGAGGGATAGAGCATAGCTGTACTAGTTCATCACATTAACCACCGCCTGATCCCCTCACCCCCAACCCCTCTCCCACGTGGCGGGCGAGGGGCTTTAATCGCGTGGTTCTGCCGCACTGCGTTGTGAAAACGCGTACTCCCCTCGCCCGCGTTTTCGTGGGCGAGGAGGCTGGCTTCCAAGGGTCGGTTGTTAAGATCCCTCACCCCAACCCCTCTCCCGTCCAACGGGCGAGGGGCTTTAACGCCGTGGTTCTTGCAAAAATCCTTGGTAAAAATGGGTGCTCCCCTCGCCCGCGTTTTCGTGGGAGAGGGGCTGGGGGTGAGGGCATGCTCCTCGTTGTCAATCCAATGAACCAGTACATAGAGCCGAGAGCCAATTCTCCTTCGTAGTCCTTCGTGGATCACTATACTAGTCAATGCCAATTAGTTCGTGTTATAGTGATGAAAGGTTTGCTGAACCTTTTTAAGGATTTGCGGAGGTGTTATGACTGTCCAACAGATGCTCTGGAAGAGTGGCCCAACTGATGCGCCATTACCGCCTCTTGCCGATGGCTCATTTTTGGTCGGCAGCATGCAGGCAATGCTCAGCGATCCAACCGATTTTATGGTTAAGCAGTATCAAAAATTTGGCCCAATTTTCCGAATTAAGGCCTTAAATAATAAATTTACTGTGATTGCTGGCCCTGAGGCGTGCTTGTTTCTGGCCCGCGAAGCTACAAAACACTTTAGCTCGTGGGATACATGGCACTCGCTCGATGCTGAAATGGGCGCATCACAATCATTAATTAGTGTTGATGGTGAGCAACATTCACGCCTGCGGGCCTTGGAAAAACGTGGCTACAGCCGCCAAACCATCGAAACTCAGTTTCCCGCAGTGCTGAATGTCATCAACGGCTTTTTGGATCAATGGCCGGTTGGTACATCGCAGGTAACTGTCCCCCAACTCCAGCGCTTGATTACCGACGAATTAGGTATGTTGATCGCAGGCCAAGGCCCAGGCGAGTATATCGACGATGTGCGGACGTTCGTGCGCATCGCCTTGATGACCCACATTACCCGCCAACGCCCCGGCTTTCTGCGGTTGCTGCCCCAATATCGCCGCGCCCGCGACCGGAGCCTTGAATTAAGCCAGAACGTACTCGATGCCCATCGCAATGGCAAACGTGATCCCAATCGTCCGCCAAGCCTCATCGACGATATTATTGCCGCAACCAACGATCCAACCCTGATGCCCGAAGGCGATTTGGTGATGACAGCCTTGGGGCCATACATCGCCGGCTTGGACACAGTGGCCAATACGATGTCGTTCTTGATGTATGTGTTGACCACCAAGCCCGAACTCTACGAACAAGTTGAGGCCGAGGCCGATGCGCTGTTTGCCAATGGCGTGCCACAGCCAGCAGATTTGCGCAAAATGGATGTGCTGCATCGGGTCGTGCTCGAAAACTTCCGTATGTATCCGATTGCGCCAGCAGTGCCGCGCACGGTCAAAGCGCCATTTGAATTTGGCGGCTATCGGGTCGATACGGGAACGCGGATGCTGGTTGGCACATCGATTGGCCATTTCTTGCCACATTTGCACCCTGAGCCAGAAAAATTCGATATTGATCGCTATCTTGCGCCGCGCAACGAGCATCGAATTCCCGGGGCCTTTGCGCCATTCAGCACTGGCTCGCATACATGCTTAGGCGCTGGCTTGGCCGAAGTGCAAATTATGTTGACCACCGCTGCCTTGCTGCACTACGCCAAGTTTGAAGCCGACCCAATTGATTACAAGCTCAAAAAGGTTTTTGCCCCAACGCCTGCCCCCGACAACAGCTTCAAATTGCGCTTCGTCAAACGCCGCAACCGCTAAGTTAATCAAAAACAACGTTATTAATCGGCATGGATGCGATCCATGCCGATTTTTAGAATGACCTGCTTGCTTGTGGTACCATACGCTGCGAAGCCACAACCAACAGGAGCACTTATGACAACCAGCGCTTGGCAAACGCCCGAATGGGTCAAACATGCCGTTTTTTATCAGATTTTCCCCGAGCGCTTTGCCAATGGCGATCACAGCAATGATCCGGCCAATGTGCAACCGTGGGGAACCAGCCCAACCCTCTATAACTACATGGGCGGCGATTTGCAAGGAATTATCGATCAGCTTGATTATTTGGTTGATTTAGGCATTAATGCCTTGTATCTTAACCCAATTTTTCAAGCCACAACCTCGCATAAATATAATACCTTCGATTATTTCAAGATTGACCCGCATTTTGGCACGCTCGAAACATTTAAAATCCTGTTGAACGAAGCCCATCAGCGTGGAATTAAAGTTATTCTCGATGCAGTGTTTAATCATTGTGGTCGTGGCTTTTTCGCCTTCCACGATTTGATTGAAAATGGCGTGCATTCGCCGTATACTAACTGGTTTCATGTCACGCGCTTTCCAATTCATCCCTATGAATCGCGCTATCCTGCCAATTATCGCACATGGTGGGATTTTCGCGAGCTGCCAAAATTCAACACCGATAATCCTGCGGTGCGCAAATATTTGCTCGATGTAGCGCGCTATTGGATTGAATTGGGCATCGATGGTTGGCGCTTGGATGTGCCAAACGAAATTGATGATCATAATTTTTGGCGTGAGTTTCGCACAATCGTCAAATCAATCAATCCTGAAGCCTATATTGTGGGCGAAATTTGGACTGATGGCTCAGCATGGCTGCAAGGTGATCAATTTGATGCAGTGATGAATTATCTCTTTCGTGATTTATGTACTGATTTCTTTGCCAGCTATAGTATGCGCGCTGCTGATTTTGCTGCTGGGATCGATCATTTAATTGTGCGTTATCAGCCACAAGTAACGTATGTGCAATTTAATTTGCTTGGTTCGCACGATACTGCGCGCTTTTTGAGCGTTGCTGAGGGCGCAGGCAAATGGGCTTTGGAACGCATGAAACTTGCGGTGCTCTTCAAATTAATTTTCCCAGGTGCGCCATGTATTTATTATGGCGATGAAATTGGCTTGCATGGCGGCAAAGATCCCGATTGTCGCCGCTGTTTTCCGTGGGATCAACCCCAAACCTGGCAAACCGAGCTACAAACTTGGACGAAGCAGTGGGTCAAGTTTCGCCATGAATACACCGCCTTGCGTACTGGCCATTATGCAACCCTGTTCGCCGACAACGATATGAATATTTTTGCCTGCGCGCGTTGGGATGAACAAAGCCAATTTGTGATTGTGCTGAACAACAATCAAACGCCGTGGGCACTCGATTTGCCACTGCATGGCCAATTGCCAAGCGTAACCCAGTACCGCGATGTGAATACTGGCGAGTTGTATAGCGTTGCTGAAGGCAAAATTCGCGAGGTAGCGCTGGCTCCATGGAAGCATTTGATGTTGCAAGCTGTTTAATTGGGTTTGGGCTGCATGCATTCGTGCAGCCCAAACTTGCTCATTCTGCTCAACGAGCAGGATCGTCGGCGCGCAGCCAAGCCAAAATTTTCCATGTGGCACGGCAATCGGCCTCTAAATAGCGGCTAAGCAGTTGCATTTCGGCGCTGGCCCGTGGCTCAGCTTGGCGATAGGCATACCAGCCAACCAACTGCGCTTGTGCGCCATCAGCCAAATCGGTTGGCCACGCTGGGTCATATTGCGCATCAAGCGCCGCCAAGGCCTTGGCAATGCTCTTGAGCGAATAATCCCACGCGCCAGGCACAGCACACGCATTATTAACCAGCACATTTTTCAAATCGAACCATGGCAAATTGAGCAAAATATGATCGTTGGGCAATTGATGGCGCGCAGCAGCATGGCGACATTCCACCGGCTCTGCATTATGCCAATGGTACAGCACTGCTTGGTCGAGTTGATTATTGGTTTGGGCCTGTAAAATTGCAATAAATTCGGCTAAAAGTGCTTGTTCAGCAGCATGATCTTCGCGCTCGGCAATACATTCGCGATAGTGCCATTGCCCATCAGCCAGCCAACCAATCCCAATCATAAAGATCATGGGCGTACCTTTGAGCTGAGGCCATTGCTGCTCGAAATCAACATTGAGATTGCTAAAAAACTCGAAATCAACAAAAAATTCCCATTGTTTGGCGGCTGGGGCAATGCCTGGCGTACGCAACGCAACGCCTGTGTGATTGGCCTGCATAATCGCCTTCATCGGGTCGGGAAATTTCATAATGCCCTTGGGAATGCTCTGGCTGGCGGCATTCATCAGGCCCAACAGGGTGGTAATACCAGCGTTGACTAATTTTTGTTGCGCGGTTGGCCCAATATTCCACAGCCGCAACATCTCGCCGCCTGGTTGGCGTTGGCGAATTTGGGCGCGGGCTTTGCTCCAGCGTTCATCGCTCACGTTGGGGTTCAGCTGCACAATTGGATCATTCCACGGCACATATTGGCCACCAACCCGCACAATTTCAAAATAGCGCTCGCAATTTTGGCGAATATCTACATCAAGTGGCTGGCCAAGCTGCACTTCAATAGGAATTGGAATCGGATTATGTAAACGATCGCGAGTAATTAAGAAGGCATGCTGGGGCATAATGCCCTGAATCTGGCCCAACATATAGCTGTACATGCGGGTTTGAGCGCTGTAGCAACTCAAATCGGCAGCCTTTTCGCGCTTATCGAGATTGCTGGAAAACTTCAAATCGAGCACCAAATAATGCTCAGTCTCGCCGACCAAATGCGCTTGTTCAGGGTAGCGCTCGCGAAACCACGAACTCAGCACAATCAAATCGGGCGTGCCAAAAATCCGCTCGGCAGGCCACCACAAGGCTGGTTGGGCAATCACGGGTACGCCAGCTTGAATCAGATCAAGCGTTTGCAACACCCGCTGAGCTTCGCGACCCTCGTAGGGCTGATCACACACCTGCACTGCTTCGGGCGCGTTGCGTTTAAGCCAAGCTTGCTCAAATTGCTGGCCTTTTTCGGCCAAAAAATCCAAAAAGGCATAGCTGAGGGTTTCGGGGGCAAAACCATGGGCCGCGCCATGATGCTCAAGCCAAATCGCTGCGGGATCATTCAGGTAGAGCGCCCGAATTTTGGTTGGCGGCAACCAATCGTCGCCAACAATGGCTTGGGTTTCTAACAATACCCGCAGATCGTTCGATACGTGGAGCATACAACATCCCTCTGGTACGGCTGGCAAATACTGTAAGCATACCATAAGAAAAGGATGAAGGATGAATTATGAGGGATGAACGTAACATCAAAAGGCAGAAGTCAAAAGTCAAAAGAGGGATAGAAGGCTATTGGCTTTTGGCTCTCGGTGCGCGGAGCTTGGCGTATCATGCCAAAAATCGTTCCGATAGCCTATTGCCTATAGCCCATAGCCTCATCTTCGTGTCCTTCGTGGATCAAATACAAGCCAGTCCCCGATCCCCAACAACCGATCCCCAAATCCTATGCTCTTTACGGTTGCTGATATAAGCGCCGATAGGCTCCATAGTTGGCGTAGACAATCTCAACATAATGGCGAGTTTCAGCATAATCGATAATTTCAATAAAGCGGTCGGGGTCGGCCACAATTCGGCCATCAGCCCAACGCTCTGCATTGCCGGGGCCGCCGTTGTAGGCAGCAAACGCGCCGGGCAAACTGCCATTCATATATTCAATTTGGGCATCGATGTAATAAGCACCAAAGCGAATCGAGGTCACTGGATTATACAAATCATCAACGCTAAAGCCTTGGATGCCCAAATTTTGGGCAATCCCCTCGCCGGTGGTTGGCATTACTTGGGCTAAGCCACGCGCCCCAACCCACGAAGTTGCATTCGGGTTGAAAGTACTCTCTTGGCGCATCAAGGCATACAGCACCCGTGGATCAAGCCCAAATTCTTGGCTTTTGGTGATCATGGCGCTGGGGTAGGGCGTTGGATAGAGCAATTGGCGAATTGCCACGCTTGGCTCGCCAGCCTCAATTGGCGCAAGCTGCACCAACCGCTGAGCCGTAGTTACCGCCGCATACGGCTTATCGCTGCGCATCGCTGCCAAGGCTACCCGATAGATGCTAAATGGATTATCCAAAGCTGCATCGCGGGCGGCAATCCACTCTGCTTGGGCTTCGCTATGCAAATCTGTCCAGCTTAATTCTTCGGCGCGCAAGCTATATGGCTCGGTATCCAAGGTATCGCTGGTTGGCGCGGTCGACCAGGTGGCGATCCATTGCCAGCCTGCTTGCTCGGCCTCGGGGCTAATCGGCGCACCAATCGGCAATTGGTCGCCATCGTTAATATTGAGTGCATCGGCAACCCGCGCCGCATAATACGAATTGGGATCAGCAGCCTGAGCCGAGCGCAACAATTGCTCGCCTTTTTCGCGATTGCCACGGCTAATTTCCAAGCGGCCAAGCCAATAATAGCCTTCGGCGCGCGGTGGGCCAATGTTGCTATCGCCCAGCAATTGCCAGACAGCCGCCGCCTGCTCAACTTGACCAGTATCCCACGCATAGCGCCCAGCAGCATGCAAGGCTTGTTGGCCCTCGCGGCTCCATGGGTAGCGCTGGCCAAGCATAATTTGGGCATTAGCAGTGGCAGCAGGATCGCCGCTCCACGAGGTAATTTCGACCACGCGGCGCAAAGCTTCGGGCGCTAACGGATCATCGGGATAGCTTTCGACAAAGGCCAAATATGCTAAACGCGAGCCTTCGCGATCGCCTGCTTGGCCTTGGGTCTGAATCGCATCTAGCCGCGCTTGGCGGCCAATCGGCAAGCTAGCAAAGCGTTCGGCAATGCTATTGAAGCCTGCTTGTGCGCCAGCAAAATCGTTGAGTTGGCGCAACGCCAAAGCTCGTTTGCGCTCGATTTCAGCGCCTTCCTCGCCACTCAGGCCATTGGCAAGCACTTGGTCAAACAAACTCACCGCATCAAGATACTCGCCATGGCTGTAGGCAATGCCTGCGGCAGCCAGCACAGGCGTTGATTCACCCAACGCTGCCAATTCATCAAGCGCAATTGGTGCTTCGCTCATGGTTGGGTGCTGGTTGATGATTTCGCGTAGCCATGCTTTGGCTTGTTCCGTATTACCCAAGTTTTGTGCTCTACGGGCTGCATCCAGCAAGGTCGTTGCGCGAAAACTCGGCGTGCGGGCAAAACTCAAAATTACTTCGAGCTGAGCAAGGGCTTGGGCTGGCTGACCAGCTTGATCATAAAATTCGAGCGCTTTGTTTAAGCTAGCGACCCGTTCAGGCCCAGCCATATCATAGCGACCGCTGGCAGCGTAGGCCGCAATTGCTTGGTCGGTTTGGTTGGTTGCTTGGAGTTGGGCGGCGCGGCGCTGGGCTGCATAGCCACTCAACAAGCCTTTAAGATCTTCATATTGTTGATAGGCTTGGATGGCCACCGTATGATCGCCTTGAATTTCGGCAACCCGACCCAGCAAAAACAAAGCCCGCAAATGCCATTGATCATGAATTTGCTCGTTAATGAACGAGCTTAATTGCGACCAAGCTGCGGGCCAATCGTGGCGCAAAAAGGCACTATAGCCAATGCCAAACTTGGCAACCCGCGCTTCGGGCGCATCGGGATATTGCAACAACACCTGTTGATAATCGCTCAAGGCCTGATCAACTTGATCGGCCTGTTGATGTTGCTCTGCTTGTTGCAACAATTGGCCAGGCGACGGCAGCGGCGTAGGCGTTGGTTGGCCGACAACATCGCGGCTACAACTCGCTAACAGCAGGACTATTAATGCCACTTGAGGAAATTTTTTCAGCATAAGAATCTCATCGCGCTTCATAGCAGCCATTGTAGCATAGCGAGCTTGCAAACTTCGTGCCAACTAGCTAAGAACTTGGTGAGATTTTGGAGTATTTCGCTTAACAATCAGTAAATCCATCTTCAAGCCCAGCGCAAATGCACCCAATGGCCTAGGCCTGTTGTGCATATGTATGGTTCAATAGCCCAGTTGATATGTTACTTGTAGAATAAGGAGAATTGTGCATGGAGCTTCTGCTTATCGAAAAGCCAACCCTGCGCTACCTGATTGGGCCACAACAGCAACCAGTGTTGCAAAAACTGAGTGATATTAGCCTGATTATAGAATATAGCTTGGGCGAAAGTTGCGAGAATTTAGTATTGTATCCTGAAAATTTAACCCTAGGCTTTTTTGATTTAAGTAGCCGTGAGGCTGGTGAAATTTTAACCAAGCTGCGCCAATATGGTATTCATGCAGCAATTATTGTGGATTTAACCACTTATCCCCATAGCCAATATTTTGCCGAAATGGCCTACGAAGAAAATAAACGAGGCTTTTGCTATTTCTGCGCCACCGTGGCCGAAGCTGAAGTTTGGTTTGCCCGTCACGATGCAGCCAAGCGTTGAGCCAAAGCCTGCAAAAATTCGTGGGCGCTGGCATGGTCGGGTAAGCCTGAAACTTGACCATCGCCAAGCTCAATAATCAGCCAATCACCGGTTTTGGTTAGCGCTAAATCCAAGGTCCAAAAACGGCTTTGCACCTGTTGGGCAAGCTCGGCGTAGCGTGCCCAATCAGGGGTTGGCTGGCTTGGCTGATGATCCCAATACGGCGTGGCCCAGAGCAAACTACCATCCAGCCAAAAGCTCCGATATTCGTAGGCCAAGGCCATGCCGCTTTGCTGGTGGGTTTGCCAAATTTCTAGCGCATGCCAAGCCCGCAACACCACACCGCCAACCAAATCGGCCCCTTGGCGCTCGATAAAGGTTTGAATCACCGTGGCGCTCTGGGCTTGGTCGCTGGCATTGGGAATAAAACAGGCTTCATGCCATTCGTGCTTACGCGATTTTACGTAATCTTTGATGATCAGCGCTTGCTGGCCAAAAGAGCCTGCTGCCTGCTGGGCAATGCTGGCTGCATCCAACCCTTGCGCTTGGGGAAACACAAGGCTGGCGGGTGTTTGAGAGCCAAGCAACGGCAACACATTCGGTAAATGATGGCAATAGGCATAGCTGGCAGGGTCGTTAATTAATTGATAATTTCGCGCTGCCAAGCCTTGGGCGAAATTCTGATACTGCTCAAGGCTCAGCATCCAACCGCGATAGACGGCCACGGTTGGGCTAGCGGCAACCGGCAGGCGGCGCAAGGCCTGTTTAATCGCGCCATCGAGTAAGGCCTCAAGATCGATCACTGCCCACGCTAGGCCAAGCTGCTCGGCAGCCGCCACTTCCGTAGCATAAACCGGCTCAACATGGGGCAGATTAAATGGTTCAGCAGGAAAAAGTACTAGCATAATCCAACATTATACATGCTCCTCAAAGAACCCAAAGAGCCAGAAACCGCGAACATCGCGAAGGATGTTTTTAGCCACAGATTAGTTTGATTATTGTTCCAATAGACCATAGCTGTAATGCTTCATTGGATTGGCAACACGTGGCATTCCCTCACCCCCCAACCCCCGCTCCACTGAACGCGGGCGAGGGGGAGCACCAATGTTCACCACAATCATGCAAAAACCATGGCGGTACAGCCCCTCGCCCATCGCATGGGAGATGGGTTGGGGTGAGGGGATCAAGCCGAGGTTAACCTCATGAACCAGTACAGCTAGCCGCTGACCTCTGCTCCCTAAACCTATTCTTGCCTTTCGCCTTCTGCCTTCTCCTATTCATCCCTCATCCCTCATCCCTCATCCTTCAATCTGCCTTCTAGTATTCATCCCTCATCCTTCATCCCTCATCCTTCAATCTGCCTTCTGGTATTCATCCCTCATCCCTCATCCTTCATCCTTTTATCGGCTACTCAAAATTGGCTGAATCGAGTATGATAGGGGCTAGAACGCAAAGTCAATTTAGCCGCGTCAGATTGCCGCAAAACGCGGGTGAGCCTACTTTGTCCTTTTTGACACAATCATCAATAGGGATATAATTCTTTATGCCGATTGTGTCCGTGCCGGAGGAGCAGCTTATGCTACGGCCATTTTTGCCGATCTTCATTATCTTTGTTGTAGGGGTGGTCATTCCAATTGCAGCCTTGGTGCTGTCAGCCATCCTTGGCCCCAAAAAGGCAACAAAGCGCAAACTCATCCCTTACGAATCGGGGATGACCCCGCTAGGCGAAGCAATGCAACGGATGCCAGTCCGTTTCTATGTGGTTGCCATGCTGTTCATCTTGTTCGATATTGAAATTATCTTTTTAATGCCCTATGCACTCTATTTCCGTCAAATGGGCCTATTTGGGCTAGCCGAAATGGGCGCGTTTATGGGCATTCTGCTAGTTGGCTTTATCTACATCTGGCGGAAGGGAGCGCTCCGATGGGATTAGAAGAAAAAGCTGGCGACTTGGGGATTGTTACCACAACCCTCGAAGGGGTCGTCAACTGGGGTCGCACCAAGGCCATGTGGCCAATGTTGTTTGGTTTGGCATGCTGCGCAATCGAAATGATGGCGGGCCAAGCCTCAAATTACGACATGTCACGCTTTGGGCTTGAATTGATGCGCGCCTCACCGCGCCAAGCAGATTTGATGATTGTGGCTGGGCGGGTGAGCCGTAAAATGGCCCCAGTCTTGCGCCGCCTCTACGACCAAATGCCAGAACCCAAGTGGGTTGTGGCCATGGGCGATTGCGCCTCGTGTGGTGGGGTCTACAACAACTATGCCATCGTGCAGGGTGTTGATGAAATTGTGCCAGTCGATGTCTATGTTGCTGGCTGCCCACCCCGCCCAGAAGCCTTGATCGACGGAATTTTGCAATTGCACGAAAAGATCAAGCGCGACAAAATTACCGATCATGCCGATGGTAAGCCAGTTCGGATCGAACAAGCAGAACGTGGCGCACTTAAGCCACTTGGCTAAATGTCGCCAATTGAGCGTGGGGCAAGCGGCCTTGATCACCGGCGATCAAGCGCCTTGCCCTACGCCGTATTTGGGGCAATCATTACGCTGTCTTCTCAATGGAGCAGCGTTTCGCCGTGGCTACGTCACTCTTCATTGAGGAAGCTATGATAGATAGAGCAACCTTGGAGCAGCGCGTCTCTGCCCAATTCCCGACCGTTCGCATTGGCGATGAAGCAGGCGATCTGTGCTTCACAGTCGAACGTGAGCTGTTGCCAGCAGTCGCTGGTTGGCTGCGCGATGAGCCAGACCTCAGCTTTACCTTCTTAAATCAACTCTGCGGGGTCGATTACCTTGGGCGTGAGCCACGCTTCGAGGTCGTTGTGCATTTAACCTCGTTCCAAAATAAAATGCGGGTCACCTTACATATCGAAGTGCCCGAAGCTGACCCAACCATCCCAACCTTGGCTTTGCTATTTCCAACCGCCAACTTCCAAGAGCGCGAAACCTACGATATGTTTGGCATTATCTTCACTGGGCATCCTGGCCTCGAACGCATTTTGATGCCCGAAGATTGGTTAGGCCATCCACAGCGCAAAGATCATCCATTGGGCTATGAGGAAGTGGCCTTCACCCATAACGAAGATTGGATTTACGCCAATAAGCCCTTCGCGAAGGAGTAATGCGCTATGGTGATGCACGCACATGCGTACCCCAATATTGAAATTCCAACCCCGTCGCAAATTGCGGCGGTGGCCTTAGATAACGAGCCTGATGAAAACGGCGAGCAATCCATGATTTTGAGCATGGGTCCCCAACACCCTTCAACCCACGGGGTGTTGCGCCTAGCCGTTGAATTGAATGGCGAAAACGTGGTGCAACTTGCGCCCGACGTAGGCTTTTTGCACACGGGCATCGAAAAAACGATCGAAACCAAAACCTACACCAAATCGATTGTGCTGACCGACCGCATGGATTACCTTGCGCCAATGTCAAACAATATGGTCTATGTGGCAGCGATCGAAAAGTTGATGAAGCAAGATGTGCCAGAACGCGCCCAAACCTTGCGGGTGTTGTTGCTGGAAATTACCCGCATCAATTCGCACCTGGTTTGGTTGGGCACGCACGCGCTCGACTTGGCCGCGATGAGTGTCTTCTTCTATGCAATGCGCGAACGCGAATACATTCTCGATATTTTCGAAATGCTGACTGGCGCACGCATGATGACCAGCTATTTCCGCGTTGGTGGTTTGGCGTGGGATATTCCCGCCGACTTCATTCCAACCGTCGAAGATTTCTTGACCCACTTTTTGCCCAAGGTCGATGAATACGAAGATTTGTTGACCAACAACTTGCTGTGGAAGCAACGCACCCTCGGCGTAGGCGTGGTCAATGCAGCCGATGCAATTGCCCTCGGCTTGTCGGGCGCAAACCTGCGCGCCAGCGGAGTCGATTGGGACTTGCGCAAAACTATGCCCTACAGCGGCTATGAAACCTACCAATTTGATGTGCCAGTTGGCCATAATGGCGATATTTACGACCGCTATCGTTGCCGCGTGCAAGAAATGCGCGAAAGCGTCAAGATTGCCCGCCAAGCGATCGAGCGGCTGAAGCAAATGCATGGCCAGCCCTACATCACCGATAACCGGAAAGTTGCGCCACCACCAAAGAGCGAAATTACCTACAGCATGGAATCGCTCATTCACCACTTTAAGCTGTGGACGGAAGGCTTCCGCCCACCGCGTGGTTCCGCCTATATGGCAATCGAATCACCACGGGGTGAAATTGGCTGTTATGTGGTGAGCGATGGCACTCCCCAACCATGGCGTGTCCACTTCCGCGCACCTTCATTTATTAATTTGCAAGCCTTGCCCCACATCGCCAAAGGCAAATTGATGGCCGACTTGGTGGCATTGATTGCGAGCATCGATCCGGTGCTTGGGGAAGTGGATCGTTAAGTAAGGAGCCTCTGGTGCTGTACGAACAACACAAGGCTGAAATTGATGGAATTTTGGCCCGTTACCCTGTCGATCGCAAACGCTCGGCCTTGTTGCCGTTGTTATATTTGGCCCAAGATGTCTATGGTCGCTTGAATCGCGATTCAATTCGCGAAGTGGCCGAGATTCTCGATTTGCCCTATACCGATGTTTTTGAGGTCGTAGGTTTTTATACACTCTTTTATAACGAAGACGTTGGCAAGATTGTGCTCGATGTCTGCGACGACGTGCCATGCTGCTTCTGTGGCGCTGAAGAGCTGGTCGCCGACTTAGAAAATCGGCTTGGGATCAAAGCAGGCGAAACGACCAAGGATAAGGTCTTTACCCTGCGCCGCGTGAAATGTATTGCCGCTTGCGATCAAGCCCCTGTGCTGCAAGCCAACTTAGAGTTTCACAATCGCGTCTTGCCTGATAAAGTCGAAGCTATGCTCACCAAGCTGCGCAACGATGTCGAAGCTGGCAAGCCCGTGAGCATCTCTGGCCGCCTTGCAGAACGCTAGTCTAAGGATGAAGGATGAGGGCTGAAGGATGAAATGGCTTCGGTTATATTCATACTTCATCATTCATACTTCATAATTCGTGAGGGTGCTTATGCCTAAGACAGAAATCAAAGAACATATTGTGATGCGCAATCGCGATATTGAAAATATTCGCGATCTCGATGTGTATCTGGCAAATGGTGGGTATGCAATGGCCAAGCAAGCCTTGACCAGCATGACTCCCGCCGCAATTATCGACGAAGTTAAAAAATCGGGCTTGCGCGGTCGTGGCGGCGCTGGCTTCCCCACCGGGGTTAAATGGAGCTTTGTTCCCAAGGAATTAAACCCCAAATATTTGGTGGTTAACGCCGATGAGAGCGAGCCAGGCACGTTCAACAACCACGAAATTATCGACGAAAATCCGCATCAATTGCTCGAAGGGATTGTGATCAGTGCCTTTGCAATTGGCGCAAACGTCGCTTATATCTACATTCGCGGCGAGTTTGCCTATGGCGCACGCTTCCTTGAGCAAAAAATTGCTGAAGCTCGCGAACGTGGCTTAATTGGCAAGAATTTGTTTGGCTCAGGCTACGATGTGGAAATATATGTCCATCGCGGCGCTGGAGCCTACATTTGTGGCGAAGAAACCGCCTTGCTCGAATCGCTCGAAGGCAAGATTGGCCAGCCACGTTTGAAGCCACCCTTCCCAGCAGTCGCAGGCTTGTATGCCAAGCCAACCGTGGTCAACAACGTCGAAACCTTGACCAACGTGCCACGAATTATCGAAAAAGGCGCTGATTGGTTCCGCTCGTTCGGTACCGAAAAATCGCCTGGCACCAAGGCAGTTTCAATTAGCGGCCACGTCAAAAACCCTGGCAACTATGAAATTCCCTTGGGCATCACGATTCGCGAGTTCATTTTCGATTGGGCTGGCGGCATGCGCGACCCAAATCTACCCTTGAAGTTCATCATTCCAGGCGGCGCTTCATCCAACTGGCTCACCGAGGAACACCTCGATTTGCCAATGACATGGGATGATATGGCCGCTGCTGGCACGATGCTTGGCTCAGGCGCGATGGTCGTGCTCGATACCTCGGTTCCGGTGGTGCGGGCGGCATTGAAGGTCGACGAATTCTTCAAACACGAATCGTGTGGCAAGTGTTCGCCCTGCCGCGAAGGCACGCACTTCTTGGTCAAGGTTTGGGAGCGGATCGACGAAGGCCACGGGCGAGTTGGCGATATTGAGTTGCTGGCTGATGTTGGCAAGCAGATGCTTGGCAAGTGTTTCTGCCCACTGGGCGATTCATCAGTCTCAGCGGTCAATAGCGCAATCAAATTCTTCCGGCCTGAGCTTGATGCAGCGATCGATGCACAGCACTAAGATTTATTGATCGTTTCAATTGCTCTAGCCACGAATTGCACGAATTACACGAATAATTATTGCCACCATTGTAGTTTACGAATGTAGCCATGGCATCTGACCAGATACTGGAGTAAGCAATGGCCAATATTGTTCACGGCGAATTATCATATCAAGTTATTGGTTCGGCAATGGAAGTTCACCGAACGCTAGGCCCAGGCTTTTTAGAGTCAGTCTATCAAAAAGCGCTCGCTCATGAGCTTTTGCTGCGCCAAGTAGCATTTGCAGAACAAGTTCCGCTGATAGTTCGCTATAAAGAAGCAGTTGTTAAAGAAGCAGTTGTTGGAGATTTCATTGCGGATTTTGTGATTGATACATGCATTATTATCGAAATAAAAGCAATATCAACCTTACATCCAAAACATGAAGCTCAAACGCTGAATTATATAACCTTGACTGGTTTTCGCTTAGGTTTGTTGATAAATTTTGGTGCACATTCACTTCAATATAAACGAATTGTAAAATAGCGCTTATGTTGAATGATAATGAACATCCAACACGCTGGCAAAGCAAGAACCTAATCTGTGAAATTCGTGTAATTCGTGGCTAAAAAGTAATTGAAACGTACTTTATACAAGAAAGGGCAGCCTCATGCCTGATATGGTTACGTTGACGATTGATGGGCAGACGGTCTCGGTGCCAAAAGGCACCTTGGTCGTCGAAGCTGCCCGTCAGGTCGAAAATCTGATTCCGGTGTTCTGCTATCACCCCAAAATGGCTCCCGTCGGCATGTGCCGGATGTGTGTGGTCAAGGTGGGAACGCCCAAGATGGACCCAGCCACCCGCCAGCCCGTCGTTGATGCCGATGGCAAATCGGTAATTGCGATGATGCCGCGCTTGCAAACCGCCTGTACCACGCCGGTCAGCGAAGGTATGGTGGTAGTAACCCAAGATTCCGAAGTTGAGCACGCTCAGCGCGGTGTGTTGGAAGCCTTGCTCACCAGCCACCCACTCGATTGCCCAGTTTGTGATAAGGGCGGCGAATGCCCATTGCAAAACTTGACCATGGGTTGGGGGCCGGGCAAAACTCGCTTCGACTACAACGATAAAGTGCACTTTGAAAAACCAGTGCCACTTGGCGATTTAATTTATCTCGACCGCGAACGCTGTATCTTGTGCGCCCGCTGTGTGCGCTTCCAAGACGAAATTGCAGGCGATCCAGTGCTAGGTTTCTACAATCGTGGCCGCGCTTGGCACATCATCTCGCAATCCGACCCAGAATTTGATAGCAAGTTCTCGGGCAACACCACCGACATCTGTCCGGTGGGCGCGTTGACCTCAGCCGACTTCCGCTTCAAAGCTCGGGTTTGGGAATTGCAGCCAATTCCAACGGTCTGTAATCACTGCTCAGTTGGCTGTAACATGACCTTCGATACCCGCTCGAACGACATCAAACGGGTCATGCCACGCGAAAACGATGCAGTCAATGAAATTTGGCTGTGTGATCGTGGGCGCTTCGGCCATCACTTCAATACCAGCAAGCAACGCCTGACCACGCCATTGGTGCGCAAGGCTGGCAAACTGCAAGAAGCAACGTGGGAAGAAGCCTTGAGCATCGTTGCCCAACAACTTGATGGCATTCGCAGCACCACGGGCGGCAAAGCCATCGGTGGTTTGGCAGGCACATCGTTGGCCAACGAAGATCTCTACGCCTTCCAACGCTTCTTCCGCGAAACGCTTGGCTCGGCCAATATCGATCATCGCTCAGGCTCGGCCTTGGACTTGCCGCTTGATGACGCTGGTGCGCAATATGGCATTCGCAGCGGCACCGATCTTTCGACCCTTGGCAAAGGCACGGTTGTGCTGGTGTTTGGCGCAGATCCCGAAGAAGAAGCGCCAGTGCACTTGCTACGGATTCGTGGCATCAACACCCGTGGCGGCAGTGTAATTACGCTCAATGGCCGCCCAACCAAGCTCGATAGCATTGCCAAGCACGCCTTGCGCTACAAATATGGCAGCGAAAGCGCCATTTTGGCCGCCTTGCTCAAGCCATTGCTCGATAGCACGCCAGCCGATGGCAAACGCGCAACCTTGCGTGGTTTCAACGATTTGGTGGCCGCGCTCAAAGGCTTCAATCTCGATGAACAAGCAAGCGGCATTAGCGCCGATAAGCTCAATACAGTTGCAGAGCTGATCAACAGCGCCGAAAACTTGGTGATCTTCTATGGTCGCGATGCCTTGACCGCTGGCGCAAGCGTGCCTGCTGGCTTGGCCAACCTTTTGGTAATGACCCGCAAAGCTGGCGCTACCAATAGCGGCTTGATTAGCTTGCTCAAAGGCGCAAATGCTCGTGGCGCGCTTGATTTGGGCGTGCGGCCTGACCGTGGGCCAAATTATGCAGCGTTGAGCAATGCAGGCCTTGATGCCAAGCAAATGCTGAGCGCCGCCCGCGAAGGCAAACTCAAAGCCCTGTATGTCGCTGGGGTTGATCCCGTTGGCGATAATCCTGCTGCTGCCGAAAGCTTGAAGAAACTTGGTTTGTTGGTTGTGCAAGAGCTGTTCTTGACCGAAACCGCCAAATTGGCCGATGTGGTCTTACCAGTCTTGAGCGTTGCCGAGCGCGAAGGAACATACACCAACGCCGAACGCCGCGTTCAGCGCTTCCGCCAAGCAATTCGCCCAACGATCAATGCTCGGCCCGACTGGCAAATTTTGCAAGCCTTGGCCAACCAATTGGTTTCCGAAGCCGTCTTGAGCGCTGCTGGTGGCGATAAGAGCCGCAAGCAAACCCGCCGCGAAGAAGATAAAGCCCGGGTACGCAGCGAATGGACGTATGCTTCGCCAGCAGAAATTCTGATGGATATTCAAGCCAATGTTGCTGGCTACAAAGGCGTGAGCTATGCCAGCTTGCAAGGCCCAACTGGCCAATGGGGCCGCCAAGCCAACGAAAACTACTACTTCGATGGCACTTCCTACCAAAATACTGGTGGCTTGGGTGTGCAATTGCCAGCAGCGGTCGAAACCAGCTCAATCCAAACCTTGCAGCCATTCAGCGTTAGCACGCCAGCCAGCGTTGCCGACCGCCCATGGACTTTGGTTGGCGCAACCTTCTTGTATGATGATGGCGCGTTGCTGACCGACACCGACTTGCTGAATAACCGCAAAGCCAAAGCTGTGGTCGCACTCAACCCAGTTGATGCCGATAAACTTGGGGTCAAAAATGGCGAGCGCGTGACCGTTAGCTCTGGTCGTGGCAGCCTTAGTTTGCCAGTTCACCGTACCAAACTTGCGCCCGAAGGCGTAGTCGTCGTACCTGTTGGGGTTAATAATGTGGGCTTGGTCAGCGTCGTCGAAGGTGGCGCAACGCCAGTAGCCATTCGTCGGGAGGCCTAGGCCATGCAAGATCGCTCACTATGGGTGATGATTATCCACGCTGTGGTATTGGCATTTGCTGCATTGACCAGCTTTGCCTACCTCACGCTGATGGAACGCAAGGTATTGGCGCGCTTGCAACATCGGGTCGGCCCTAATCAGGCTGGCCCCAATGGCTATTTGCAACCGCTGGCCGATGCAGTCAAGTTGATGTTCAAAGAAGATATTATGCCATCGACCGCCGATAAATGGGTCTTTACGATTGCTCCCATTTTGGCGACGATTCCAGCAATTGTAATCTTTGCGGTCATTCCGCTCGGCCCCGATTTGGTCGTGTTCGGCGAGCGCATTCCCTTGGCATTCGCCAGTTTGAACATTGGCTTGCTCTATTTCTTGGCCGTAACCTCAATCGGCGTGTATGGGATTACGCTTGCTGGTTGGGCCTCGAATAACAAGTATTCAATGCTTGGCGGCGTGCGTTCGGCAGCGCAAATGATCAGCTATGAATTGGCCTTTGGGCTTTCGGTGCTGGTTCCAGTGATGCTAACGGCCTCGCGCTCAGCAGATGGCTTTGGCTCGCTTGATTTGGTGCAGATGGTCAACGCGCAGGCTGGCACATGGCTGGGCTTTATTCCCAAGTGGTTTGTCTTTACGCCAACTGGCTTTGTCGCCTTCTTCTTGTTCTTGATTGCGGCCACTGCTGAAGTGACCCGCGCACCCTTCGACTTGGTTGAAGCTGAACAAGAGTTGGTCGGTGGCTATGCTACCGAATATAGCTCGATGAAGTTTGCGCTGTTCTTCATGGCCGAATATATGAAACTGATCGCCATGAGTGGCTTTGCAGCAACCATGTTCCTTGGTGGCTGGCGCTTCCCATACCTCGAAGACATTGCAGGCAACTGGGGCGCGTTGGTTGGCTTTGTCGTCATCGCCGCCAAAATCTTCTTCTTCTTGTTCTTGTCGATTTGGGTGCGCGCAAGCTTACCACGGATTCGCTACGACAAGCTGATGGACTTTGGTTGGAAACGCTTGTTACCCGTTTCTTTGGCAACCGTCGTGGCAACCGCTGTGATCGTCGTCTTGACCAACCCACTCTAAACCAAAGCTTTGGTTGCAAGCACTGGTGGAGTAATTCCACCAGTGCTTTTTTGTCCCTGCAAGATTTTAGCCTACTCAAGGCTCATTCTTGCTAGCATGTTCGATTTAGGAGAATGGCGATGCTTTTACGTCAAACTGAGCGACTGCAACTGCATGTGCTCGAAGAATTTGATGCTCCGCGTGTACTTGAGTTTTATCAGGCCAATGCCGAATTTCGCCGTGATTGGTCGCCGACAATGGATGCCAGTTTTCTGACGCTTGAAGGCCAGCGCGAACGCTTGCGCAGCGATCGCATTGGGCGTGATCGCGAGCAGGGCTTAGCCCTTTGGATCACCGAAATCGATCAGCCAGCAATTATTGGCATGGTGGCCTTGCGCAACATTGTACGTGGTGCCTTTTGGTCGTGCCATCTGGGCTACGAAATTCATCAAGCCTACGCCAAGCGCGGCTATATTAGCGAAGCCTTGCAGGCAGTGATTGAATATGCGTTTGTCGATTTGCGCCTACATCGGATCGAAGCCAACATTATGCCGCGCAATCAACGCTCGATTCGGGTGGTCGAAAAGCTAGGCTTTGAGCACGAAGGCCTGGCGCGTAAATATCTCAAAATCAATGGCATCTGGGAAGATCATATTCATTATGTGCGCTTGAATGCCGCCGTTGAATAAAGGATGAAGGATGAGGGATGAATAAGGATGAAGGATGAGGGATGAATTATGAAGAAAAATTTTCATTCCTCATGACTCTTCCCTCAAACGTTACCTTATTTAGCCACGAATTGTCCGAATTACACAAATCATATTCCGATAGACAATCGCCAAAAGACTTCAGCCATTTTCCTTCGTGCTCTTCGTGCTCTTCGTGGTTAAATTTCATCCCTCATCCCTCATAATTCATCCTTACCTCATGTTCTATATTCTCAACTTCATCCCTCATCCTTCATAGTTCATCCTTGGGCAGCTTGTTCTAGCACGTTGGCGTAATACGCACCCCAATGGGGCTGGCGGCCATCAACATCGAAGAAGCCATATTCTTCCATCAACGTCCACGAAGCCCACGTTTTGCCAGCTTTTTGCGCCACATTGGGGTCGCTGGCCAAGGCCACAATTCCCCGTCCAAGATAATAAGGTGTTTCGGATTCGCTATAATGTGGCTCTTTGGCAATCGCATCGCGCCAATTTTCCTCAGCCACCCCAAAGTGATCAAGCATTTGCTCGGAGCGCAAAAAGCCAGGGGTTACAGTTAATGCAGTTACGCCATGGTCTTTCAAATCTTCGTGCATGCCAACAGCGATGCGCATCACGCTGGTTTTGATCAAATCGTAGATACTATGGCCACGATAGTTGAGCGTATCGCCATCGGTTACTTCAATAATCAAGCCTTGGCCACGAGCAACCAGCAATGGCGCTGCATAAAATGAGGTAATTAAGTGGGTATCAATAGAATTGTGCAAGAGGTTCAGATTTTTGTGAATATCACCTTCCCAGAACTTTTGGCCCCAGACTACTGCCGTCTCGCCGCCCCAAATATCGTTGACCACAATATCAAGCTGGCCTGATTGTTCAGCGTCAATCCGTTGAATGAGTGCTTGCACTTGGGCCGAATCACTATGATCAACTTGGACTGCAATGCCCTGACCACCAGCCGCCGTCACCATTTCAGCAGTATCCTCGATCGTTTCAGCGCGATTGATTGGCGAACGTTGATTGCGCGTGGTGCGGCCTGTACAATAGACGGTTGCGCCAGCCTCGCCCAAGCTGACCGCAATTCCGCGCCCACAGCCACGGGTTGCCCCAGCTACCAATGCTACTTTGCCTGCTAAAGCTTTAGTTGTCATCCGCATGATCCTCCTAAAACAACAATCGCACGAACGCAGAGTGTAATGCACAAAGCACCTTCACTCAACGGTCATGCGACCGATGTTTGAGCCTGATCAGATGAACAGGTGGCTAGTTTCACTAAAACGGCGAGCGCTAAACAGCGTCGCTGGTGTGCCAGCCAATTCGGCCAGCAGCTCATCGGCGGCAACCAAGCCTAAACCAAGCCCATGGCCGCTAAAACCTACCGCGAAGCCAATTCGCTCGTCGCGACACAAACGTCCCACCAAAGGCCGATGATCGGGCGCAAAGCCCATCGTGCCCGCCCAACGCCGTTCAATCGGCACATTCGCAGCCTCAGGAAAGTGGCGCTGCAAAAAGCCATCAAGCAATTCTTGAATTACGGGCGTGGTGCAATCAGCAAACGTTTGTTCTTCGGCAATGGCGCGATTGCGAAACCCGCCAATGACCAAGTTGCCAGCAGGCGTTTGCTGAAAATAGGTAAAGCCATAATCGCAGTAACAGGCTTGGGCTAAAATTGGCTCGATTGGGGCAGTTGCCAACAATTGGCCACGAGCTGGAATGACCAACGAGCTAAATTCTGGCAGCAGCAAGCCTGTCCAAGCGTTGGTTGCCACCAAAACCTGTTGGGCTAGCCAATTGCCAGTTCGGGCGCGCACCAACACGCCATCGGCAGTTGATTCGAGCGCATAGACTTCGCTGGCTTCATACAATGCAGCGCCGCTTTCGCGTAGCAGCGCTTCGGTCAACAGCGCTGCCTGAATCGCACCATCGTCGGGATTGTGCAACGCGCCCCAAAAGCCGCGCTTGGTTGGGTCTTCGGCGTGCCACTCGGTGGCAAAGCCATCCTCGTGCATCATGCTTGCTGCCTGAGCTAGCTCGGCATGTTCTTGCTCGCTATAGGCAAAAATCAACGAGCCACAGCGGCGCACTGGTGAGCCAAGTCTGGTTGCCCATTCGATCATCAGTTCGCGATTGCGAATTGTGGTGCGCCACAAGGCCTGAGCCAAATCGCGACCATATTCAGCGCAGGCCGCCTGATATGAATTGGCAATCCCTGTCAGCAAAAGGCCGCCGTTGCGCCCTGAAGCGCCGCCAGCAACGTGACGCGCATCGAGCACAACCTCGGCCTTGCTTTGTAAGGCTAAGTACGAGCCAATTAAGCCCGCGCCAATCACCAAGGTCTTAACAAGCGTGGGCTGGGCTGTTGGCTCAGGAGTTTGCCACAGCCCAACACTCATACTTTGCCCAGCACTTCCTTGATAATTTGCTCCAAGCGATCAAGCGAGAACGGCTTGGTCAAGAAGTAATCTACGCCAGCGGTACGGGCGGTGCGCTCGACTTCTGGGGTAGCATAAGCAGTAATAATAATCACCTTCGTATCGGCATAATCTTGCTTGACCACTTGGGTGAGTTGGGTGCCGGTCATGCCAGGCATGTTATGGTCGGTGATCAACAAAGGGCATGAGCGTTCGGTCAGCACCCCTAACGCATCTTGCGCGCTGTTGACCGTGACGATATCGTAACCGCCGGTCAAGTCGCGCATAATCCGATGCAAAATGATCAAGATATCAGGTTCGTCCTCAACCAAAATAATAGCAGGGTTGCGAACAGCATTTGTCATTGTCGCCTCCACAAAGGTACCTCTAAGCGAGCGTCATTAACCCATTTCGGGTGCAAACGTGTAGCCATAAAAACAGATGCAGTATAACGGATAGCGCCATCTTAGGCAATGCACGCTAGCAGTACTTAGCCTGCACTCTGAGGCCGCACAAGGGTAGCAATGAGGTTGGGTAGATCACTACTAAATTTCGAGTTAGCCACCACCCGATCACAACCAGCGGCCCGCGCAGCTTTTTGGCGCTCAACATCAACGTGTGAACCAAAGGCCAGCACTGGCAATTGCGGGTCAAGCGCTTTGGCGGCCTGCACCAAGGCGCTTGTCGCTTCGCTCTCGCTGCGCAAATCAACAATCAACAAGCCCAGATCGGCGGCTAAAGCTTGTTGGGCAGCGGCTAAACTATCGGCCACAATTGCTTGATAGCCGAGCTGTTGCAGCACATCGCGCACGCGAATCCCAAACATCAAATCTGGCACATAGGCCACAATTGTTTGCATAGCTAAAAATCCTTATTCTAGCGAGCTTTTTTGCAAGGTGCGTTTGGCAATATAGTTTGCCATCAAGGCCGCCCCGATGGTTGCCACACATTGGGTAATTAGCATCGCCAAGCTATAGTTATTTTGCTCCAATGGGGTATCGAACAACATCAGCAAGCCCCAACCACCAACTAATGCCCCAGCCGGGGTTGGGTTCTCCAGCGATAAACGGCCTGCAACCCCACCACCAATCATGGTCATTAATGCGGGCAAGATCAACGCCACAACAATGTGCAGCGGATTGGTCAATTGAATATCGTTGGGCGTATCAATCCTGAGAGCTGCATACCCAAGTGGCACGATTAACATCGTCAGAAAATAATCGAGCATCCAACCAGCAGCGCTAGCCCAAATCATGCGAAATGTCCGCATGGCATCCAATCCTCACAGCATAAAATCCACTAGCTATCAAACGTCGCTACGGTTTAATAGCTTGCACTAAGTATACGCTTAAATGCCAACAGGGACGAGCCAAAAGCTCATCCCTGTTGATTTAAGCAGCAGAACGAATTAGTCTTCTTGTGAATCGCGCAAGGTGCGGCGAATTGCATCGCGGCGAGCACGTGATTCACGGTTTTCGAAGCCGTCTTCTTCTTGTTCTTCAGGCTTTTCGTAGCGGCGGCGAGCTGAGCGACGATCGTCGTGGCCCGAACCAAACTTCGACAACAAGTCGTCGAGGGTTGCGTTACCACCAAAATCTTCTTCTTCAGTGACACCAACGCTATAAATTTCTGGTTCGCGGGCTGGGCGATCGCGGCGTTCGTTGCGGCGGCCACCACCAGCATTGCCGCCAGCGTTACCACCAGCATTGCCACCACCACGACGGTCTTCACGCGCAGCTGGGTTGGTCCAGTCGCGATCCAAGCGTGATGAGCCACTGGTTGAGATTGGGGTGGTTGGGGCTTCTTCAACCCGCATGGTTAAGCTGATCCGTTTTGAATCGGGATCGACTTCCAAGACGCGAACCTTGACCGGATCGCCAACTTTAACCACATCGTCAACTTTGCCAACCCGACCTTCGGAAAGCTCTGAGATGTGGACCAAACCATCGCGGCCAACACCAAGGTCAACGAATGCGCCGAAAGGAGCAATCCCGCTGACTTTGCCATCAAGCACGGTACCTGGGGCGATCACATCCAAGTTTACTTCGCGGCGGCGTGGGGTTTTTGGCCGTTCTTGGAAATCTTCCTTGGCGCGGCGCAAGCTCAAGCTAATGCGTTGAGCGCCAGTGTCCACTTCCAACACGCGGAAGGTGTAGCTTTGGCCAACGGTGACTGCATCTTCGGCTTTTTCCACGCGGCTTTCTGAAAGCTCTGAGATATGGACCAAACCGTCTTTGCCAACACCGATGTCAACGAACACGCCGAATGGCGCGATGCCATTAACCGTGCCATCAACCAAATCGCCTGGCTTCAATTCGCCCAATTTGTCGTTGTTGACTTCTGGGCGCTTGGGAGCGCGGCGGCGGCCTTCTGAACGAGGCGAGCGCATTGTCAAGCTAATGCGGCGAGCATCAGGATCAACACTCTTGACCCGAACTTTGACCATATCACCAATTTGTACAACATCGGTTGGCGATTCGATGCGTTGGTCACTCATTTCTGAGATGTGAACCAAACCATCGCGGCCAACGCCGATGTCAACAAACACGCCATACAAAGCGGTGCTGGTGACGCGGCCTTCAAGTTCCATGCCAGCGTGCAAATCGGCCAAACGACGTGGCGTGGTGCCATCTTCGTCGCCGCTTGGTTCAAAGGTTGCGCCAGCTTCGTCGGTGGTTTCTTGCGTCGTTGCTTCAGTAGCAGCTTCAGTAGCTACTTCGCTCGTTTCGTCGCCACCACCTAAGCCAACCCGCTCTTTGACATCAGCCAAGACTTCGCTTGCTTTTTCGCGCGCTTCAGCCAATGCTTCGCCAAGATCTTCCTTCACTTCAGCCAGTTCTTCCTTCACTTCGGCGACTACTTCGCGAGCCTTGTCGGCCAGCTTTTGCAATACGCCCTCTTTTTCCTCTTCGCCGTTAGTTGCGCTGACATTTTGCGCTTCGTCCGTCATTCGAGCAGCCTCCATAGCAGATCATTGCGTTTCCAACCCAATACCGCATTCGCGATCTAGATATTGCCATGTTGGGTGGCATACCAATTCCTAGACCGTGCCATCAAATCCAACTCATGGTGCTTCAGCTCAATGCTTGTGGGGAAACGCTACATTCACAAGCATCAGAGCAAAGACCAAAATGTATCGGCGAGCTACACAGATTTAGATTTTAATCTGTGATAATTCTTGGTGTGAGCGTACCAATTCGGCAAGGCCAACACTCAGTTCTTCCAGTTGATAATACGAGCCATTCAAGCGATCAGCCAATTCTTTGGCCAAGCCGCGATAGAAATTTGGCAATTCAGTATCAATCACCACCGTCGGAATCTGTTGGCTGGCGATAAATTCGGCCAGTTGGTAGGCTTCTTGTTGTGGTGGCTGGCCAGTCATCGAGACATTGGCATGACCATCAGTCAACAACACCATCAAGGGTAAAATTTCGCGATCACGCAATTTGGCGCGGGCAAGCAATTCAAAGCCTGCCATCATGCCACGGCTCAACGGGGTTTTGCCCCCGGTTGGCATGGTGCGCAAACGTTGTTGCGCCATTTCCACGCTGTTAGTCAACGGCAAAAGCACCGTCGCCCGATCGCGGGCAAAACTCACCAATCCAACCAAGTCGCGCCGTTGATAGGCATCGCGCAGCAGCGAAAGTACCGCAGCTTTGGTTGCTTGCATCCGCGTTTCTGCTGCCATCGACCAGCTTGCATCGACTACAAAACACACTGCGTTGCGCGTCCGCCGAACGCGGACTTTTTCGCGTAAATCGCTACGATGCAACACCACCGCCCGTTTGATATGCGGCTGGCGGCGTTGACGCTGAAATGGTGCTGCCGCCCGCAAGGTTGCATCAAAGGCCACATCGGTTAATTGGCCGCGTGGCACGCGACTGGTAATATAGCGACCTTGCTTGCGCTCAGTTCTGGTGCGCGTGCGGCGACCACCGGCCTTGCGGCGCATCGAGTCTGCTTGGCTTTCCAAACGCTTGGGGCGATATTCTTGGGCAATGTTGAAAACTTTGCCATCGCCTTTTTCTGCTTGGCTACTGCTTTGGGGTGGCGAGCCTTTCGGAGCCCCAGTCGGTGGTTCTTCATCGCCCGCTTCTTCGCTATCGCTGGACGCTTCCTCCGACGGGGCTAAGCTTTTTTTAGCTCGTCTTGCCCCGCAGTTTCTTCATTGCCGCGTTGGCGCTCTTGGGCTGCTTTGTTCAGCACATCGCTAAGCTGCTGCTCATCGAGCCGAACTTCGGCAAATGGTTGGCGACGCATACGGTGCGGTAACGCCAATTGGGCTGCAACCCGAATATCTTCGAGCGAAATCGTGGTGCGGCCTTCAAGCGCAGCGTGGGTACGAGCAGTTTCCAGAATTGCCAAGTCTGCGCGGTGACCATCAACGCCCAATTCGAGCGAGAGCATCGCCACCGCCGCCATATCTTGCTCAGAAATTTGCACTTGGGGCAAGAGTTTTTTGGCAGCAGCAATTTCTTCAGTCAAAGTGTGCTCGTTGCTGCTCCAGCGTTGCACAAATTGCTCAGGGTCTGCATCGTATTCCATCCGGCGTTGAATTACGTCAACCCGTTCGCGCACATTTTTCAGGCCACCAATTTCCACTACCAAGCCAAAGCGATCCAGCAATTGAGGCCGAAGTTCGCCTTCTTCTGGGTTCATGGTGCCAACCAAAATGAAGCGCGCTGGGTGCGAAACTGAAATGCCTTCGCGTTCGACCGTGTTAATGCCCATTGCCGCAGCATCAAGCAAAATATCAACCAAGTGATCATCCAAAAGATTCACTTCATCGACATAGAGCAAACCACGATTAACTTGGGCCAACAGGCCTGGCTCAAAGCGACGCTGACCTTCGACCAAGGCATGTTCGAGGTCAAGCGAGCCAACCAAGCGATCTTCTGAGGCGCTAACAGGCAATTCGACCAAGCGGGTTGGGCGTTGAGCCAATGGCAAATCTTCGCCAGCTTGCAAACGACTACGACATGAACTACACATCCGATCAAGCTGATCTGGTGGGCAGCTATAAGGGCAATCCGCCACAACCGTGATTAATGGCAGCAAATGTGCCAAGGCCCGAACAGCCGTCGATTTGGCAGTGCCTTTTTCGCCACGAATCAACACGCCGCCAATTCGCGGATTAACTGCATTCAGCACCAGTGCTTGTTTCAAGCGAGGCTGACCAACAAGCGCACTAAATGGGTAGGTTGGTCGAATATATGGTTGCATAGTCGTCTTTCGTTACCACAAGCGGTTACACAAAAATAAGCCCGCATCACAGGGCTGCCAATTGGAGGATTCCAAATAGTGAGGGAATGTGTTTAAGCTTTTGAGGCAGAGGATGAATCCCGTCAATGTTCACGATCCCAACGCATGTCCCTACTGTCTGGCCCTTCCAGACACCGCACGCGCCATTATCGCACACACCTGTGCCTGAGTCAACTGCTTGAAGCCCGTTTTTAGGGCCAATTTGGCGCTTTTTTTAACCAATTTTGGCCCTTGCAGTTTATGCAATCAGCGCACAAAGTGCTTACGCAAATAATTCAATACCTGCCGATCGATATGCGTAGCGCTGACCAAGCGTTCTTCGAGGTTTTCAACCCCGCCATAGGCTTGTAACGCTGCGTGCGTTGCAGCATCATAATCGCCAGAAAGTTCGCCCTGATAATAGCCAAATTGCTGCAACATGGTCTGAATCTCCAGCGCCAACGCTGCATCAATTGGCAATAAATCTTCGGGCTTGGGCGGCGTAAGATAAAAACGATGCAAACCAAGCAAACGCCCAAGCTCAGGCACTGGGTTGTGATGATCGTCAACTCGTAGATCAATATAGCGATCGAGCACCCCGCCATATGCGCCACACTTGCGCGCCACATACAACGCCGCCGATTGCCGCCCACGCTGATCGCCGCCAGCTTGATCGCCAGCTAAAAGCGCCGCCAACAAGCGTTCAGCCAATTCGCCGTGGGTTTGCTCGAAGGCGGTCGCCATCGCCTCGACCACATCGGCTCCAGTTAAGATGTTACCTTGGGCCGCATAACCTGCGCCGGTTCGGCCACCAGCCCAGCCATGGCAAGCGTTGCCAGTCCAGGTTGCAGCATTGCCCTGAAAATCAACCACGCCAACTTGGCGTTGCTCACGGCCCTCATCAGCAGCCAACAATTGATCAAGCGTCGCTTGCGCCGATTGGCCTTGAGCCAACAACGCCAAGCCATTCGGGCCAAAACTCATGTTGGCATACGATTGAGTCGCAATCGCGCCAGCCTCGGCCTGCGCCCAACTTACCACCGAGCCAACCGCCAAAAATTTAGAAGCGACCGCCACCCCGAGATCGCCAGTGGTTTGGTCGTAGCCAACAATTGAAAATGTCATTGCAGCCTGCCTCAAAACTATCGATAGCGCAACCAGCCAATCACGATTAAAATGATGCAGCTATTCTACCAAAATCACACGTGCGTCGGTTGGCGCACAGTATAAGGATGTTATGCCTATGAATGCTTGGTTGTTGCCAGTGCCCTTCGATAGCGAACGCGATGATTGGGGGGCTACGTTGTTGGCCGAATGGGGAGCAAGCGTCGTCACGCCTGGCCAACATGCCTTGGTGATCGGCGCTGGCACTGGCCGCATTGGCTTAGCGCTTGCTCGGGCAGGCGCGCATGTGAGCTTTGCCGATGATTCGATTGTGGCCTTGGCCGCTGCCCGCCAAAGCTTCGCCCAAGCCAAATTACCAGCCCAATTCTTTAGCACCACCGATTTAAAGCCCAGCAAACCATTCGATCTGGTGTTGATTAACATTTTGTGGTGGAGCGATAACCAGCGTGGTGCAGAACTGATTAATTTGGCGGCTCAACACACCAACGCTGGCGGAATTGTGGCCATCGGCGGCGGCAAGCAAGCTGGTTTAAGCGGAGCCACAACGCTTTTAGAAAGTATTGTTGGGCCAAGCGTCAAAACCTTGTATAAAAAAGGCCATCATGTGGTGATGGCGTTTCGTAGCCTGAATTGGCAAGCGCAACCAAGCCAAGCAAGCCAACACACCCTTACGCATGGCGACAATGAACTCACCATTGAAGCAACAGCAGGCGTGTTTGCCCAAGGCCAGCTTGATCCTGCCAGCGCCATGTTGCTCGATGCAGTCCACGTTCAGCCCAATCAACGGGTACTTGATCTTGGTTGTGGTGCAGGCATTTTGGGAATGTTTCTGCAACGGCGCGAAGCAACGCTTGATTTAACCTATATCGATAGTACCATGGTAGCAATCGAAGCAACCAAACGCAATCTACAAACCAACCAATTAGCTGGCCGGGTGCTAGCCTCTGATGGCACGCAGGCAATCAGTGATGAGCAATTTGATTTGGTGGTGTCGAATCCACCGTTTCACGTTGGGCGGGTGCAAAGCCCGCAATTGGCCGAAAATCTCTTGAAACAGGCCGCCCAAGTGCTTGCTCCAAACGGCCAATTGGTGATTGTAGCCAATCGTTTTTTACGCTATGAGCCATTGCTCGAAGCTGCTTTGGGCAACGTTCGTGAGCTAGCTGGCGATCAACGCTACAAAGTGTTGCTTGCTGAGCGCAAAATCGGCTAAATTACTTGCAACTCTGGCGCATGAGCCACGTAGTAGATGCTGTGAGTGCTACTACCTCACAGGAGGCTGTTATGAGTAGAACATTAGGCGAGCTCGCTATTGCTATCGTTGTCCTCGTCTTATGCTACCGTTTAGGGCTTGAACTAGCTCCCATGATTATGGATTGGTGGCGTGGGTTACGCTCCGCTGGCCAAGATGATATTGAAAGGAATGACCATGAGCAACGCTAGCAAGCGCCCATCGGGCCGTCGCATTGGCACAATTGCCATTGCGATCGTTGTCGCCGTGATTGGTTTGGTGCTGTTAACAGCATCATGGAAGACGATTCCACCAGGCTATGTTGGGATTGCTTTCAACAAAGCCAATAATAATGTAACGACCACAATCGAACCAGGCTGGACGTTGATTAATCCGTTTACCACGGCGATCCAAGAATATCCATTCACGCTGCAAACCTATATTATGGTGCAAAGTGGCGATGAAGGTCGCACTGGTGGCGATGATTCAGTCAAAGTACAATCGAGCGAAGCCCAGCAACTGAACCTCGACATTGCAGTGCAATATCGGGTCAAGAAAGAAGAAGCTGCTGCGCTCTACACCGATTGGGGCGGCCAAGATCTTGATGTGATTGAACTTCAAGTTGTGCGCCAACAAAGCCGTTCGATTTTGACCACGATTGCTGGTCTCTACACCTGGGAAAGCATCAGTGGCGACAAACGGGCTGAATTGGCTGATAAAGTCAAAGAACAGCTGATTGTTGAATTTGAACGTCGGCACTTGATTTTGGAAGATTTTGTGATTCGCGAAGTGCACTTGCCCGATAATTTGAAGCAAGCCTTGGAAAACAAAATCACCGCCCAACAAGCTGCTGAACGCCAAAAATATGAGCTTGAACAAGCTCAAATCAAGGCCGAGCAAGATAAAGTTGAGGCTCAAGGCCGCGCCGAAGCTCAACGCGCTACCGCCAAAGGCGATGCCGACTCGATTTTGATTCGCGCTGAAGCCCAAGCCGATGCCAACCGTCTGCTGGCTGAAAGCGTCACCGATGCCTTGATTCGCTATCAAATGGCCTTACGCTGGGATGGCAAGTTGCCAGTCTTTAGCGGCGAGGGCGCAACACCGTTGGTCGATGTCAGTGAATTGGTCAATCCAACCCAAACAATCACTCCCTAACTAGCATCACTTGAATTCAATGGCGTTGAAGGAATTCTTTCAACGCCATTCGTTTGTCGATAACGGCTCAGCACAATCATCGGCACAATAATCAAGCAGATACAAACGAAGAGTTGCGAATCTAAAACCGACATCCGATCAATCAATAAGACTTGAATTGGGGTAATACACCACGTAAGCAAACTTAAGCCTAAACACCACGGTGATGCTGCCCAACTCAGCAAGAGCGAGCTATTAGAATAAATCCATGTGTAGGGTACGAGCGCTAATTGACTGACCGTTAGGCAAGCAAGATAATCGCGTTGTCGCCAAAAAATAAATACAAACAAGAGCAACCACCACGGCGTAAAGCGTTCCTCAAATGATTGATTATAGACCTGCAACGCCTGCAACCATTCCAAGGGCCAGTTCCAATCGACAATGGTTGGCAATCCCCAAATCAGGCCATAACTTATTAATAGAGGCCACCACTGCCGCTGATAGAGCAAATAGCCCAAAATAGCCAAGCCTGTTACCAAGCCATGAGAGGGTTTTAGTAGCATCAATGCAGATGCAAAAGCCAGGATCAGCGCTCGGCGACGATGCGTTTGCGGCAAGTTCCAAGCACCTAAGGCAATAATTTGCATTAATACAATAAAGATTGTGAATTGCTCCATCCGTAACCCATCGAGCACCGGAAAGCTCAGCATAATCCATGGTGGGAGTTTTGCCCAACGTAAGGCCACCAAACAGCTGGCAAATAAGCCAATAACCCAAATAATCGAGTGCATTCGCGGTGTTAAGAAACTTAAAGGAATAAACAACCAATTAGCCGGCAACGGATAGCCATTGCCTGCTTGATGCATGCCGCCCGCAAACGGCGTTTCAAACACACCTTGCTTGGTGTAGTAGCCAAATGTCGTGGGATCTACCGCAGGATCGAGGTTGTAGGCATTGCCATTAGCAAGCCATGCTTTTGCGCCAAAGTATAGAGGGTAAGTATCAAAGAGTGGATACGATTTTTCAAGCCGATACCATGCAAATAGGCTCGTTGCCCCAATAAAAAAAATAAGCCATAACCACCATGGGCTAGGCTGGGTAAGTCGCCGCACAAGCATGCTCAATCCGGTTGGGCGAGGCTGATCAGCAGAGTCTAACATACAATCCTCAAGCTAAAAGGCATGTATTACTGGCACAAAAAAGCGAGCACGCATAACTAAGATTATGCGCGCTCGCTCAGAAACCTAATCGGCGTGCCGTTCTTCTTGCCATGGGTCAGCGTTGTTATGGTAGCCGTAGCGTTCCCAAAAGCCTAAGCGATCGGCGCTCATAAATTCGATGCCGCGCAGCCATTTGGCGCTCTTCCAAAAGTATTTTTTGGGCACAAACAAGCGCAATGGGAAGCCATGGTCGGGCGCTAGCTCCTCGCCTTCGTACAAATAGGCCAGCAACACATCGTCATCGTACATAATTTCCAAGGGCATATTGGCGGTATAGCCGCCCTCAGAGTGGGCCAGCACATATTTGGCGCTTGGCTTGAGCGCAGGAATATGCTGGATAAAGTCACGGAAGCGCACGCCTGTCCAAGTGGTAGCTAATTTGCTCCAGCGGGTCACGCAGTGAATATCGATATTTTCGATTGTGACAGTTGGCAAAGCACGAAATTCGCTATATGAAAAGGTTTTTGGGGCTTCAAGCTCGCCAAAAACCCGTAAATCCCAGCTTTGTTCAAGCTCTTTATAAACCGGAGTCTCGCCGTAGTGCAAGACTGGAAATTTTTGGGTTACGTACTGGCCTGGTGGCACGCGTTCTTCCATTCCTTCGGGGATGTCGTACTTATTCGAGAACATTGGCTAGCTCCTTCTTGCACAATACTGCTATTGTAGCACTGCTTATGCCAGCAACCAAGCCAAAGCTAGCCATTTTTAATCCGATCTGATTCGCCACCCTTCCGTCCCGCCACCGGCGGGAAACGCAGGGGGTTTTCAGCCCCCTGCACCCCCAAATATTTATGCGGTGGAATATTCTGCTTCTTCAACCTCCTCAACTACAAATTCTTCATGATTTCCATATTTTTGTTCATTCTGCCAATGCTTATAGCCGAAAATCGCTTCACAAGCTTTGTCAAAAAGCCTAAGATTTGGTAAGATAGGCCAGTCACATGTGAGGCGTGATGTGTATGCAACCCCAAGAACAGGCATTTGAAGATTCACCTGCACGCTTAATGATTGAGTGGCTTCCCCGTTTGGCTACTGCCACCACTATCAATGGGTTGCACACGACGTTAAGCGCCGCCCTCAAGCAATTTCGCCACAATCCGCACTATCATCTGGTTTGGCTTGATTTAGCCGAAACGCAGCCTGAAATTCCCTTGGATTTAATGCTTTCAAGCAGCCAACAAGAGCAGCTTGAGCAAGGCATTATTCTGACGATCACAACCGCCGATAAACTGCGCTGGACGATGCTGCCCCTCTTGCACATTACCTTGCGCGGTTGGCTGGCCTTGCCCGAAGCTCAACCAAGCGATCAACAGCTGTTGGCGTTGGCGTTCCAAGCGGCTGCCAGCATGTGCACCATCACCAATAATCAACAATTGGTCGCCGAACTGCGCGAATTGACCCAGTTTAACTTGATTAGCCAACGTTTGAATAGCTCGCTTGAACTTGGGCCGTTGATCGAGGCGGTCAATCGCGGTATTCAACAGATGTTTGGGCCGCAAAATCTGTTTGTGACCTTGTATGATACCGATTCGCAGTTGTTTCAAGTGGCGGCGCATTTCTACGCCGATGGCCACAGCACTACCCCAAATTCGCAATGGACGGTGGCGCATGGCTTAACTGGGGTGATTATTCGGCGCAACGAGCCAATTATCACCGATCGCTATCTCGAAACCTGTGCTCAATATCACGTTACGCCATTGTTTATTGATGATGATACGCCGCCGCTGTTTTGGGCTGGCGTGCCATTGCGTTTTGGCGAGCGGGTTTTGGGCACGTTGGTGATTTATACCCGCGAACCAGAGGTGCGCTACAACGCCGATACCTTGCGCAAATTGGAGATGTTGGCACATCGCGCTGCCGATAATTTTGAGCAAGCCCGTCTCTACGAACGCACAACCCGCCAAGCCCGCCAACTTGAATTGTTGAATGAGCTTGGCCGCACCATCACCTCAACCCTCGATTTTGAGGCTGTGCCATCGTTGATTATGGGTCGGGTGCAGGAGCTGCTGAATGTTGAAGAAGGCTCGTTGCTGTTGCTCGATGAAGCCACCAACGAACTGGTGTTTCGCTATAGCTTGAGTCCAGTTGGCCAGCAATTGCTTGGCAATCGCATTCCTTCAAATGTTGGCATCGCAGGCCTCGTATTGCGCACTGGCGAATCGTTAATTGCCAATCGTGCAGGCGATCATCCGGCGTTTTACACGGGCATTGATATGTTGGTGGGCCACGAAACCCGCGATTTGCTGTGTGTGCCCTTGTTGGGGGCTGGCGGAGTCAAGGGCGTGATTGAAATTCTCAATCATCGCAGTGGCTTGCCATTTACCGCCGCCGACCGCGCCTTGCTCGAAGCCGTGGCCGACCAAGCAGTCATCGCGATTGAAAACGCTAATCTCTACACCCAAACCGATCAAGCTTTGACCCGCCGCATAAGTGAGCTTGACCAGCGCAACAAGCAATTTCAAGAGATTGTGCAAATTGGCAATGCGCTCAAGGCGGCATCGAATCTTGGCGCAGTCTTGCCAGATTTGGCTGAAGCGGTGCAAAGCGCAACTGGCTTTAATCAAGTGACGATTAGCTTGGTACAAATCACGCCTGGCCACAAAGCAATTATCAAACGCGTTGCCAGCGCAGGCATTGATAGCCAAATTTTCGCCGCCCAAGCCAGCATTACGATTGAGCCTGCGCGGGTTGAAGCCTTGCTCAAACCACAATATCGCCGCGGCGAATCGACCTATTACATCGATCATCGGCGCAATGGCGATGCTCGTTTGTGGCCCGACCCGCCAAATGCGGTCGAAGTGCCCGAGTTGCGCACTGGTATGTGGCATCCCAACGATAGCTTGTTTGCGGTGTTACGCAGCACCAATGGCGATCTCTTGGGCTTGTTGACGGTCTTTGCACCCAAAAATGGGCTGCAACCAACCACCGATCAAATTCAGATGCTGGAGATTTTCGCTACTCAATTGGCGGTTGCGCTCGAAAACAATCGGCTTTATGACCGCCAGCGCCAAACAGTCGAAGGCCTGACCGCCTTGAGCGCACTAGGCATGGCGATTAACAGCACCTTCAGCGATGCCCAAGCAATTTGGCAATTTACGGTTGGCGGGATGGTCGATTGGACGGGAGCGCTTGGCGCTGGCGTGTTGCTCAGCGATCCCAACGATCCTACAACCTTGCAACCAATTGTTGGCTTGGGGATTGAGCACACACCTGATGAGGCGATTATTCAATTTGCCCATAAAGTGCTCGAACGCGACAAGCCCTTGTTGCTTGGCGATAGCGCGCAATTGCCCAGCGTGCTGCGCGAGTTGGGCGGCCAAGCCTTGGTGATGTTGCCCTTGCTGGCGACGCACCAAACCTTGGGCGTGATTTACTTGTGGTATCCCGAAACTTTGCCCAACCGCGAAGCCCAAGATTTGCTTTCGCTGTTTGTTGGCCAAGCAGCTGTGGCGGTCGAAACCCGCCGTTTGGCCGAAGAAGTCAGCAATGGCCGCGACCGTTTGGCCTCGATTTTGGCCTCGACTGAAGAAGGCATTATTTTGCTTAGCTCCGAGCTGCGGGTCGTCGAAGTTAATGCTGCTGCTCAAACCATGATCGGCAGCAGCGAAGTCGCCGAATTGCTGGGCGAGCCAGTCGATTTGCTGCTGACGCATTGGTGCGCGCAATGGAACAAATCTGAAGAAGCCTGGAGCGAATTGACCTTGGCGATTTACAAGGTCAGCCGCGGGCGCTTGGCTGAAGGTCGCGGCCAATTGGAATTGGGCGGCTTGCGCAGCCAATGGCTCGAATGGACGACCCTGCCGGTGCAAAGCGCTGCCAATCAAAGCCCGCACCCCATTATTATTGTGCTGCGCGATATTACGACCGAGATCGAGGCCGAAAACCTGCGCCACGACCTGACCTATATGATGATTCACGACTTGCGCGGGCCACTAAGTTCGGTTATGACCTCGCTGGATATGCTGGCCAAAAAGATGGTTGGCGACCTCAGCGAAGGCCAAGATAAGATTGTCAAAATTGCGCTCCGTAGCAGTGCGCGCCTGCTGGATATGGTCAATTTGCTGATGGATATTAGCAAGTTGGAAGCAGGCCAAATGCCAATTACGCCAATCACGGTGGCGGTCGATGATGTGATTCGTTCTGTCATGCAAAATTATGAGCCATTGCTCAACGAGCGCAAAGTGCATGTGGCGCTGAATATTGCCGAAAACACCCCCAAAGCATCGGTTGATGTACAGACATTGGAGCGGGTTGTGCAAAACCTGCTGGATAATGCAATTAAGTTCAGCCCAGCTTCATCAACTATCACAATTGATGTACATAAAGCCCAAGCAGGCCAATTGCCCAACGATCACCCCAATGGCCAATGGATTTTGCTGGGCGTGCGCGACGCTGGGCCTGGCATTCCAGCCCAATACCGCGAACGGGTTTTTGAAAAATTTGCCCAAGTTAAGCAAACTGGCATCAAAGGCACGGGGCTGGGCTTGACCTACTGCCGTTTGGCAGTCGAAACCCATGGTGGGCGAATTTGGGTCGCGAATGATGATGGCCCAGGCGCACTCTTCCTGCTAACCATTCCAATTGCGTGAGTTTCCCTCACCCCCCAACCTCCTCTCCTTCAAGGGTAGGTTTTGCGCGATTGGTCGGCGGTGGAGCGTTCCCTCACCCTCCAACCCCCGCTCCCACTGAACGCGGGCGAGGGGGAGCCGACCATTTTTCGCCAAGGAATTGAGGGAGAACCAAAGTGTGAAAGCCCGCCGCGTGGGCGAGGGGTTGGGGTGAGGGAAACTCACGCAGTGGTTAACTTGATGAACCAGTATCTTTAGTCCATATTTACTAAAACAGAAAACCCCGCTCGTAGCTACGAGCGGGGCATTTTTGGATCTGCGATGGGCAGGATCAATTAGGCAGCGGCTGGTTTGGCTTTATCTTTGCCACGACCAAACCAGTTGCGCCATTCGCGATTTTCCCACACCACCAACAATTGGGCAGCGTTGAAGATCGATGAATAGGTACCGCTGATCAAGCCAAGCAACAGAATCAAGACAAACGAGCGAATGCTTTCGCCACCAAACAGCAACAAGGCTGTCAAGGTAAAGAACGAGGTAAATTGGGTGTTGATCGAACGAGTCAAGGTTTGGACGATCGAGCGATTGACCACCCGTTCGTAATCGTCGCTTGAGCGGCGCAAGTTTTCGCGCACGCGGTCGAACACCACAATTGTATCGTGAACCGAGAAGCTAATCACGGTCAAAACGGCGGTCATAAACAGCGCATCAACTTCGAGGCCAATTAACCAGCCCAAAATTGAAGCCATGCCGATCACGACCAACACGTCGTGCAACATTGCGATGATGGCACAAACGCCGTAGCGAATTGGGTTGGGTGTGCCACGGAAGGCGGCCCACAAGTAGCCCATAATCGCCAACGAAGCAATAAAGAGTGCCACAATCGCGTTGCGAATCGAACGCCCACGCACCGTTTCACCAACGGTTTGCAAGGTTTCGATGCGGGTATCAGCGCCAAACTTGCTGATCAAGCCAGTTTCAACTGCTTTACGTTCAGCTGAATCGCTCTGCACCAACTTCGAACGCACAAAGGCAATCACAAATTGTTGATTGTTGGTTGTGCCTTGTGACAACTGGGTGCGCGCACCCTCGATACCGCTCGCGGTGAAAACGTCATTAATCTCGTTTTCCAAGCCATCACGGGTTTGGCTAATGCTTGGAATATGAATTTCCCAGCGCGCGCCGCCAGAGAAGTCAACCCCAAGGTTCATGCCAAATACCAGAATGCTAATCAAGCCTGGAATAATGGTCAGGATCGAAATCGCAAACCACAAATAGCGCCGACGCACTAAATCTAACATAGCCCAATCCTTTATCGATGATATATATAGCTGAAAATCAGCTATTAAGCTTGCTCTGACGACAAGGCTGCAACTTCGGCAGCATCTTCTTCGGGGTTGACCCCGAACCAACGTGCATTCGAAACCCCAAGATCAATAGTCAAGCGCAACAACATGCGCGAAACCGTGATTGCCGTAAACAAGCTGATGATAATCCCCAAGGCCAAGGTTAATGCAAAGCCTTGAATGATACTTACACCCAGCCCGTTACCCAAAACATACAAGATAAAGCTTGTAATCAAGGTCGAGGCGTTGGAGTCGCGGATTGATGGCCATGCGTGGTTGAAGCCATCTTCAACTGCCCGTTCCAATGAGCGGCCACGGTGCAGTTCTTCTTTGATCCGTGCGAAAATCAACACGTTTGCGTCAACAGCCAAGCTAATCGACAAAATGAAACCGGCGATCCCTGGCAAGGTCAAGGTGACCGGAACCAAGTTATAGACCGCAAATGAGAGCACAGTGTAGATAAGGAGCGCGATGTTGGCGATTAAGCCAGGCAAACGATAGTACATCAGCATAAACAACATAACCGCGATCAAGCCAACCGCACCAGCAACTTTACTGGCTTCGATTGAATCGTTGCCAAGGGTTGCGCTAATGCTGCGGTTACTATCCTCGATCAAGGTTACGGGCAATGCGCCATATTTGAGTTGGTTTTGCAGCGCTTGGGCTTGCGAATTTTGCTCAGCAACGGTTGTGCCCGTCGAACCCATGGTAATGATCCCTTCGCCAGGCAAGGAACCATTGACTTGAGGACTCGAAATAACCCGGTTATCAACCACAATCGACATTGGCCGACCAACATTTTGGCTGGTAAAGCTAGAGATTTGGTTAGCCGAGTCTGAGCCGGTTTGGAAGCGGAAGAACACCGCTGGACGGCCAGCTTGATCAGTTGTCAAAGCAACCTGGCTGGTGTCGAGATCCGTCCCACGAGCAATCGTGGTATATGGCTGTTCACAAGGCCGCTCAGTCTGAGTTACTGGGGTCGTTGGAGCCAAATTGCTGGTTGGCGACAACGGATTGGTGTTGCTCAAGCTATCGGTGGTGGTTACGCCACTGGTGCCAGTTACGCTGCTTGGCAACTGAACCGTGATTGGATAGCGCGGCGTAGCCGTGGTACATACTTCGGTCCCTTCGGGCAAATATTGACCTTGAGGATCAATAAATTCGAGGTTACCAGCACCTTTGAGTGCTTCCGAAGCTGCCGCAGGATCTTTGACCCCTGGCAATTCGACGACAATGCTATCGCCGTTCACAACTTGAACAACTGATTCGCTCACGCCAAGCCCGTTGACGCGACGTTCAATTACGCCAGCGGCATTTTCGAGTTTAGCGGTCAAATCTGCTTCGTTGGGGTCGGCGGGACGTAAAAAGATTTGCGAGCCGCCTTGTAGGTCGAGACCTAGGTGGGTTGAAACATCGCGACCGGTCAGGCTTTGAAACGACTTGGGAAAGAAAACAATCCAAGATGCCAAAGCAACTACCACAATCGTCACGACGAGGGCACTAATTACTTGCTTACGCACGACGAACGCTGCCTCCGTGTTTGGTGAGGGATGGGCGTGGCGAGGAATACAGCCCACCCAGAGATACCTAAAGAAACTCCCATCGCAACAGCGCATTATAGGCGCGATACCCAGTCGCGTCAAACGCCCTACCACATTATGACGAGTTAAATCAATCTCGTCTGCACCCAAAGAGCACAGACGAGATTAAGCCCAAAATACATTCGGCTAGCTGGAATGGTTGATTACGTTAATCACGGCTTGATGCCCTCACCCACTAGCCCCCTATCCCATTCGATGGCCGAGGGGAAACCACGCAACCCGTGCTCCCCTCGCCCGCGTTCAGTGGGCGAGGGGCTGGGGGTGAGGGCATGTACGCATTGCCAATCCCATGAACTGTTACACTTAGCGTTGGGTAACGCTGACGTTATCCACGGCGGCTTCTACCAAACTGGCGCTGCTTGCATCGGAAGCCTCGAACACAAGCCGGACTGATTGGCCAGCATAGCTATTCAAGCTCACGTTGGCGATCGTCCAAGCTGCATCAACATCGCTGGCACTGCCCAATTTTTCAAAGACTTTGACCGTGCCTGAGTTAGTTACAACCGAGACGCGGAAGTAATCGGCGCTGCTGGCGTTCGAACCATGAGCCAAGTAGTAGCTGAAACTCAGGCTCAAATTACCAGAGCTTGGCAGGGTGAAGGCTGGCGAACGCACCGACGAAGCACCACCATCAAGGTCGTAGGCTCCTGCTGAGCTACCAGCCAAACGGCCAGTTACCAAGTCGTTGCTGCCATTGACGGTTGTGCCAAGTTGTTTGGCTCCGCTGCTATCGGTTGCTTCTGGATCGCCGCGTTCCCATGCGCCAGTTGTTGCCGTATCGGTGCTATTTGGGTTAACTGTCCAACCTTTGTTGGTTTCAAAATCGTCGCTAAACACAGTAACCACTGGGCCAGGTGTTGCGGTTGGGCCAGGTGTTGCGGTTGGGTCGGGGGTTGCGGTTGGCGTGCCACCACCGCAATATTGGGTTTCTTTGCCAATCGCGCGGTAGGGACAATCGGTTTGTTCCAACAGATATAAGACCGATTCGCGGTTGCGGCTGGTTTCACGAGTAATCACTTCATCAGGTGGGTAAAAACCTGGGCTGGCGCTGGTTGGATACATTTCAAAGGTGTAGGCAAAAATCCGATGCACACCATAAGCCCAATCTTCATACGTACCATCGGCAACATACAAATCGCTTGCTTGCTGAGGCGTATAGCCATTGCTCGAAGCCATCGTGCGGCCAAGCGCAGCCATGGCATCATAATCATCGCGCACCATATCGCTAGGATACGAATCGTAGGTGTAGCCATAGGGCCACAGCACCAACTCGCTATAGGTGTGGAATGAAATCGAGGTTTTAATTTGTTGCTTGCCACCAACCACCCGACTCGCCACAAAGTTGCGAATTGCTTGGGTTTCTGGCGCAGAGAAGGCACTGGCCCCGCGATAAGTATCGCTCGAGGTTGAGCCACTCGAGCCGCCACAGCAGCCCCATTTGTAGCTATAGTTGCGGTTGAGGTCGATGCCTACATATGACGAGCCGCTGTTTGGTTGGCGATTTTTGCGCCAGCTACGATAGCTGCCACTTGCCACGTCGTATTCGCTGCCATCAGGATTCAAGCTGAAAACAATGTAAATTTCGCGATTATTGACGATATTGGTAATGCGATTGTCGAGGCCATAGTTATCGACCAATAAGTGCAGCAGATACAAGGTCATTTCGACGGTCAAGTGCTCGCGGGCGTGGTGTTGTCCAATGAACAAGGCTTCTGGCTCGTTCTCGTCGGTGCCAACATTATCGCTAATTTTTACCGCAATCAAATCGCGATTTTCATATGAGCGGCCAATGCTAAAGCGGCTCACGATGTTTGGCTTGCTGGCAACTACCGCTGCAACGTTGGTGGTCATCTCAGCATAGTTGTGGTAGGCCGCATCAGCCCCTGGAAAATCCTTCAATTCAGGCAGTTCGACCAACTTAAAGCCCAAACGCTCAATCGCAGCAGCTTCTTCGGCGTTCGCCGTAATATCCAACACCTTGCCATGAACTGCATCAATGGAAGCACCGGTTGCGGCAATCGCATTGCGATCTTCGCGGGTGGTAACGCCTTCAAGATGATAGGCCCGCGCTTGATCAAGCGGCTCCGTTTGCTGAACTGGCTGCCGCGTTTGGCCTAAAGCACTGAGCGGAGCCATAAGACCTACCGTTAAAGCGAGTGAACCAACCAACCGAACGATGCGTGACGGCTTCATGAACCCTCCTAGACAGATAGGGATTGAACCAACCACACGAACAACCTTGTTCGCTCGATAGTGTCTGAACGCCACTAATTCGACACAGGTGTTGTTGTCACTAGGGAGTGGTGTCGCTTGATGGTTTGGGGTGGATAGGAAATATATTAAATGATCTTAATAAAAATGTCAAAAAAGTATTAATAAAAGTATTAATCTTGGCGCAAGCCGCTGAGCAATTGTTCAAGCACAGCGATCGTTGCATCGAGCGCCTGTTGTGGTTCGGCTGCCTGGGCAATCCACAACACGGCCTCGTTCATTGCTCCCGAGAGTAAATGCGTAGCAGCAGATACCGAAGCAGGCGCAATAATCCCGCTATCAGCTAATTGCTGAATTGACGACTCCAGCAGGCGCATTGAGTTTTCTGCATCAAGCTTGCGCCAGGCCTCCCAACCAAGAATTGCCGGGCCATCGAGCAAGCCAATCCGTTGAATATCGCGATCAAGGCTGGCGCTTAAAAATGCGCGACAGCCAACCAACAATTGCTGCCATGGATCGCTAATTGACGCGGTGGCGCTGATAATTCGTTGAGCCAAATCACGTTGAATTTCGGCCACCACTGCGCGAAACAAGCCCTCTTTGGAATCGAAATAGTGATACAGTGCGCCTCTGGTTACGCCCGCTACCTGCACAATTTGCTCGGTTGCAGCGTGGGCATAGCCATGTTCAGCAAATTGCGCCCGCGCCACCGCAATCAGTTTTGCCATCGTGGCCGCTCGTTGTTCCTGCTTGGTCGGCATTAGCAAGCTCCTGCTATTGACAAACATACAGCATGTATGTATAGTGCTTACAAAGAAACATACAGATTGTATGTTTCTTGCAAAGTATAGTGGATTAGGAGTGAGTATGCAACTTAGCAGCATGTATCCAGTGATAGCGACCGATCGAATTGCCGAAACCGCAGCTTTCTATATCCAGCACTTTGGCTTTACATCAGCCTTTGAATCGGATTGGTATGTGAGTTTGCGCCACGCTACTGCCCAGCACTACGAGCTTGCAGTGCTCGACTATAGCCATGCCAGTGTACCCGTGGCTGGCCAACGCCCAACAACAGGCTTGCTGCTAAATTTCGAGGTTGAGAATGTAGATGAGCTGTATGCACAATTAATCACCGGCGCAGGCCTGCCAGTGCTGCTTGATCTACGCAGCGAGGAATGGGGCCAACGCCATTTTATTACTGCCGACCCCAATGGAGTGCTGATTGATGTGATTACGAATATTCCAGCCTCTGAAGCTTATGCAGCCCAATATACTGGCGAGCATGAATAATAAGCCCCTCACCCCAACCCCTCTCCCACTGAACGCGGGCGAGGGGCTTTTTCATCCATCATCCATCATCCATCATCCATCATCCATCATCCATCATCCATCATCCATCATCCATCATCCATCATCCATCATCCATCATCCTTCATCCTTCATCCATCATCCTTCATCCTTATGTTCTATGCTCTCTGTTCTTATTTTGATTTTTGCCTTCTGACTTTTGCCTTCATCCCTCATAATTCATCCTTGTACTATGGTTTACATGGCAGAAACTCGATGCCACCATAGATTTGAGTTTGGGCCGATTGGCCATCGCTGCCTTGGGCCAAAATATAATACTCAAAACCACCATAGCGTTGGCCCGACATCTCACGTGCCCCGCGAATTGTGCGGTTCCAGTTACCGCGCCCATCGGGCTGCATCACTGTTGATTGCCAGCGGCTGGGGCCAGCGTGATAGTACAAGCTGACATCACCAGCGGGAAAATTCTCGACCGAAACGCTTATCGAAACGCTATCAGGATAGGTACAATCAGCAACGTTGGTAAACTCATTGGTCGAAGCTGATGGTTCGCCAAATACTGGCGGCAAAATTGGCACTGGCGTGTCGGTCGCCGTTGGCGGCGCTGGCGTATCAGTTGCCGTTGGTGGCGCTGGCGTGTCGGTTGCCGTTGGTGGCGCTGGCGTATCAGTCGCCGTTGGTGGAATCAGTGTTTCGGTCGGCGGGATGACAGGCACATCCGTTGGCCGAACAGGCGTATTTGAAGGACGCACACGCGTTGGCGATGGCCGCACTGTGGCGCTGGCAATTGGACGGGTTGGAGTAGCCGTCAAGGTTGGTGAACTGGTTGGCGTTGCCGTGGGCGTAATTGTGGCCGTTGGCAGGCTAGTAGCACTGGGCAAGGCCGCGATACTAACAGCATTGCCTTGGCCAACCACAACCTCAGCAATCGCGACATCGCTCCATTGACCTTGGCTACTTTGGGCGCGAACCGCCAAACGATAGGCCGAGGCCTCACTTGCTTGCCAGTTGAAGGTTGCATAGCCAAATTGCGAGCCACGCATTGTTGGCTGTTGACTGCCCACAACTGCGCCGTTAACGCTTAATTCAATGGTGCTCAAGCCCAATGGATGATAGCCATGAGCCAACACCTGAATTGCACCAAGCTCCAACGAGCTTCCGGTTAAAGGTGCGTCAATCCAAACTTGGGGCACAATTTGGGCTGGACTGGGCGCAGACGCTTGTTGTTGGCACGCGGCCAAGATACCAATGAGCAATAGTCCAAGCAATCGTTTCATGGTTGCACCGTTAGTTTCAGTGAAAAATCGCTCAGCTCGCTGCTACAACGCTGGTTCAGGTTGGCAAGTTGGCGCTCAGCTTGCAGCATAAAGCTTAATTTCGGGGCGCTTGCTTGGCCAAGTTGATCAAGCAACGCCTGATCAAGCGTGAGCTTAATCTCGCCACTCGCTGGCAAGCTTTGCCAAGCAATGGTTTGGGTTGCGCTGCCAAGCTGTAGGCTTGCGTTGGCGTTGCACGGCGCTGCATCTACTGGCTCACGCTCGCTGGTGCGATTAAAGGTTAATTCTAAGCTCGTCACTGTTTGATCAAGCCGTGGCAAAACAAAGCTCACAGTACCATCAAACCAGCTGGCAGTGTAGCGGCGGCAGCTCGTTTCAGCGACACTATAGCGTTGCAGCAACAACAAACTGCTGGCATACGGATAGGTTTGCGTGGTTTGTTGGCTTTGATTAATCGGCAACGCAGGGCAGTCAGCACCAACGGTTTCTTGGGCTAGGCCAGCGCCAAATTGAAATTGGCTTGGCAGCAGTTGATAGCTTCCAGCCGCCAATTTAAATGCTGGTAAACAAACCACTTCGCTATCCAGCGAAATCGCCAACCCACGATAGGCGCGCACACTCAAACATTCATCGGTTGCGCTTGGCGTAGTGCGCGGAGCCAAAAACAGCAAGCGTTGAGCAGCCGCAACTCTGGTTAATTCGAGCGGCGTTCCAGCCAAACGATCGCTCACTTGAAAGCCTTCAAGGTTGGCGTTAGCGCTACAATCTTGGCCCTCAGCAGTTGGAAAACAGGCTTGCTCGTTCCAATCCCAAATTAATACCGTCGCGCCTGCCACCAGATTGGTGCTACAGGCAGTACGCCAAAAATCATCATTCTGCGGTGCAGCTTGCAGACATTCATCAAGCGTGGTGGTTAGGCGTAGGTTGGTTGGCGGAGCAATTGAACTCAGGGTTGGCAGCTGCTGAGTCGTGGTTGCTGTTTGCAATTGGCCTTGCACGCTGAATAAATCAGCATCAAGCGCGATGGCTTGGGTTTGGCCCAAATTTAACGTTGTGCTGGTAGCGCCCAATAATTGCGGTTGGCTGCCATTCCAGCCCCAACATTCCAAATTCCAGCTTTGGCTGGCGCTAATTGCGCTCAGTGGCAAGGCACTAGCTAAATCGTAGCCGCCTGCAAGCGGCGCTAAAAAGCCTTGATTTGGCACGCGTTGCCAGGGGCCATTGGCTAGCGAACTATAGCAATAGACCTCGCTGGCCGCAGTTTTTGGGGTAAGAATCAGGCTCGCAAAGTGCGGCACTTGCAAACTTGAGCAGGTAGAATCAGCATTATTCAAGGCAACGACTGGGCTGGTTGCAGCGCCGGCTGGATTAAAAGCCACCACATAATAGAGCGTTTGGCCAAATGCTGCTGGCTCTTGCCAACGCTGAGGGCCAGAACCATTGGCGGCAACTGTTGCTACCAGATTAAATTGGCTTTGATCTGGCCCGGCGCGATAGATAAAAAAGCCATCGGCAGCGTCGGATTTGGGCGTAAAAACCAATTCGGTTGTGCAATTGCTGCTGCCAACCAAGGCCTCAGGCGCTAACGGCAAGCTAGCAGTGCCAAACCGCCGCTGCAAATCAAACCAGATTGTATTGGGATCGTAGGGCGTGGCAAGCGGCAGGCTGGCCAAATCTGCTGGCAAACTGGCTTGGTTTGGGCTTAGGCTGGTCGTATTGCTGATTGGCGTGAACTGGCCAGCAAGCTGAACGGTGATCAATTGGTCACGACCCAAAGGCTGATTGACTGGCAAATCGCCAAGCTGTGGGTTGAGCTTCAAGAGGGTTTGGGGTTCGATGCCAAAGGCTTTGCCAAGGCTTTCGAGGCTTTCGCCCGCCGATTGTTGTACTTGAAAGGTAACGACTGGTTCGTAGGGCAACACCGCATTCAGGCGTACAATTGCCGAGGTTGAGGGAATTTTGGTTGCATCGTTGGTGCGCGCCACCAAACTATGGTCGCCTAAACTGCGCGATTGCCAAGCAAAAAGGCCTTCATATAAGGTCGCATTATTGGCAGCTTGCAGATCCCACGGCTGGCCATCGGCCCATAATTCGACATTCTCGATTGGCTCGCTGCCCCAAGAGCGCGAATGCACGGTGAGCACTTCGCCAACCGGAATCAGGCTCGCATTAAACGGATACTGAAGTTGGGTAAAGAGCGTTGGGGAGCTTGGCGCTAATTGATCAACCACTGGCCGTACCGCCAGCGCATAAGCGGTTAAGCCTAGCATCATCGCCAAACTAACCAGCGCAATAATTAAAATTCCAGCACGTCGGCTCATCATTCATACCTCCCGTTGTAGTCCAACAAATGCTGCACTAGCAACGGTTATGTGTAAAGACGCTGGTCTGGTCGCGAGGTTCAATAGCGCCGAATCACCAACTGGCAATCCAGCGCGTGGCCTTTACGGTGCATTGCTCAATCTGGCTGTTAAAGGTCGTTAATTAAGCATGCCTATGTCACTTTAAGCTATTGACGAATCGTTGCTGCTGGTTATTTCCCACTCAAGCCGCCAAATAAACGCCCTTTCAGTCCGACCGCCAATCGAGGATTGATAATAGTTATGGTAAAGTTTTGCTGGCATTGTACCAATACTCTTGCAGGCGTGGAAGATCAGATTCATGCCAATTTCCTCACTGTTTTGCACCAGCCCCAAGCCATCGAGTATCATATTTGGGTAATCAACGACAACCAATGCTCACTCTTGGCACGATAGGATTTTTGCAATGCGCTTTGATATTTTGACCTTGTTTCCGGCCATGTTTACTGGCCCGCTGACTGAAAGCATTTTAAAACGAGCAGCCCAAGCAGAATTATTGCAATTTCAGCTGCACGATATTCGCGATTATGCCACCGACAAACACAAGATGGTCGACGATTCGCCAACTGGCGGCGGCGCAGGCATGGTGATGAAGCCAGGCCCGTTGGCGCTCTGCACCGAAGCGGTTTTGGCCGCCGATCCAAATCCTGCACCAGTGGTCTTGATGACTCCCAGTGGGCGGGTATTTAACCAAAATATGGCGCGCGAATGGGCCAAATTGCCACGCTTGGTGCTCGTTTGTGGCCATTACGAAGGCATCGACGAACGCTATATCGAACGCTATGTGACCGATCAAGTGTCGCTTGGCGATTTTGTGTTAACTGGCGGCGAGCTAGCAGCGATGACGATTGTTGATGCAGTTGGCAGGCTCGTGCCCGAAGTGCTCGACCCTGAGTCGCTGGCCCACGAAAGCCACGACGATGGGCTTTTGGAGTATCCGCACTATACCAAGCCTGCCGATTGGAATGGTGTAGCAGTGCCGCCGATTTTGCTCAGCGGGCATCACGCCAATATTGCCAAATGGCGACACGAGCAACGCTTGCGCCGCACGCTGGAGCGCCGCCCCGATATGCTGCGCCATGCCACGCTCTCCAAAAAAGACCGCCAATTGCTCAAAGAGTGGGGGTGGCAAGAAAAGGCAGAAGGCAGAAAATAAACAGCAGAAGTCTAGAGAATCTAGGTTCTGTATAATAATTCAATATGATACAACATCGCAAAAAATCGTTGATATACATATGGCATTATTAGTGACAATTTTCCTGTCTACTATGCTAATTTCTGAGATATGCTCTAGTATAATAAAACAGAACCTAGATTTGCAAATAAATGTAAATCAATAATCCAACAAGCTTGGATAATTAATATCTTTGATACTATATAATGTATTAATAATTTATAGTATTAATTGCAAACACATTTTTACATAATTTTTATAGTTTATATATTCGATATATTCTACTGATTGATTATTAATTGATTCACTACTTGGGTGTGATATATTATTTGTGTTTCTACGATCAAAAAGATTTTTAATGTTGATAATTATATCAAAATCAATATTCATCGACTTAAGAAAATCACCAACATTTTTAGCATTATAGTCCTTATCTTTTTTGAAATTAGGGTCAATATTTTTACAAATCGCATGAATTTCATTTAATAAATGATTTAATGCTACATTATAACTTTTCTTTTTTTCGTTAATTGTACGTAATATTGCTTGTTCAATAATATCTCTTTTTGATATCTTCTTTATTTGATTTTCTTCTAAATCGTAATAGCCTAAATAGCATTTTTCTGGATTTTGATACCAATAGATAATATTTTTCATATATTCATTAAAATTTAGTTTATCAATTAAATCATTATCCTTGAATTCATATTGACACAGTAAATTAATTATCATTTCAATATCCATTGTAGTCATATTTAATTTATCAATTAAACTTTGACGAAATCTTTTTATAGTCTCAGGGTCTTTTTCCATAACAATAATAATTTCCATAGAACTCATTTTCACTAATTCAAAATCAAAATCCAAAAAGATATCATTAATTATTATTTTATTTTCAGGTTTCTGCATAAAGTTTTCAAGATTTCTATCAAAAACTTCTTTCATAGTTTCTTCAAAAGTATCATAATCGTTCCTAAATGCAATATCATAAATAGAATATTTCAATTTGAATAACATTTCCTGTATTTCATTAAACTTATCTTGTGGTTGTGTTTTATTTTCATCATCATTATCATAATATTGAGATGATATTCTTTTTAGATTTTTTAACAGTGAAATTTTATCTTCTTCTTTATTCATCATGAAAAGCTTAGATTTATTATTAAATCTAAGCCCTATTTCTCCATATATTTTATCGATAATTCTTTCAGTCAAGTTATTAATCAAGTTTTCTTCTTGTTTGGTATCAATATTCTGTTTTTTTGTAATACATATATATATCATCAACATATCTAATTATTTTAAAACTTTCAATTAGGTCTTTTGTTTTCTCAATTTCTTCTGCAATATATATGTCTGCAAACTTCAAATATAGATTCCCAATACAACTAGATATAACATCATTATCACATTGAGGTATACCACTATTTAATATAAAATTAAAAAATAGCTCCATTTCTTTAATAGTTAATGAATTGAAGTTATATTTTAATTTTATATTAGATTTCAGATATCTATCTAATTTATCTAAAAATATGTATATATCTATCTCATCAAAAAAATCTTTTATGTCTAATCTTATAACGATAGTATTATCATCTGAATTATTAACCTCATTTCTCATCATTTTTCTAAACTTCTTGTAATGTTTTCTATAAGTGATTGTCTCATTTTTTATGACTAACTTAGCATCTTGATATCTTATATCTCCTCCATAAAAAGAATATATATTAGGATTCATATCCTTTAAATCTTTTAAAAAATCTTGGGTTATCTCAGCAATATATAATCCTATAGTATAATAAATAATCCTCATTGAATAAGAAAGAAATCTATATCTCCTAATTTCCAATCCCTTTTTTGGTTTTAAGTAATCTAGTGCAAAAAATTCATTTTCTAAAATATAAAACATATTGTTTAATATACGACTATCAAAATATTCTTTTTTATCAACCATAGTATGAAGATGATTACATCGCTCATAGAAAAACATACTTAAAGAATTAAAATGTCTATCATGCTTTCGAGAATTCATTTGAGACTTAAGTAAGTTTACTGCCTCTAGCCATCTATCAAAGTTAATAAATGTCCCTATCATATAACTCCTATTAGTTTATCTATAGACTACTAAAATTCAATAAATGGTAACATAGAGCAGTATAATTTTGACCTAAAATATACGTATGATTTTAGGTCAAAATATAAACTAAATCCCTACAAACGCGGGTCGACTGGCTCACTTTCGAGGGCGAGCACACCAAAAACACATTCGTGCACCCGCCGCAATGGCTCGCGATTGACAAACCGATCAAGGGCTTCGAGGCCCAAGGCCAATTCGCGCAAGGCCAGCGAACGCTTAGCGCTCAGGCCACGCTTACGCAGACGGGCGAGGTTTTCGGGCAAATCGTATTCTGGGCCATAGATAATGCGCAAATATTCAGGGCCGCGACATTTGATTGCCGGCTGCACAAGGCCGCGCGCATTCTGGACAACCCATTGCTTGGGCTTGACAACCATGCCTTCGCCGCCAGCCGCGGTCAGGCTTTGCCACCATTCGATTGCTTGCTCAACGTTGGCTTGATCGTGCAAATCGACCACGCGATACTCGGTGGCAAGCAACAAACGTGGCTCAGCTTCGGCCAACGCCGCCAAGGTTTGCATATGCCATTCGTGATCGCGGTCGTAGAATGGGCGTTGCTCGCAGGCCAACAGATGAAACGGCGCGAGACACAAATCATCAAGGCTTTGCACGGGCCAGCAGTATTGTTGATAGGCATCAACATAGCCTTGAACCGCCTGTTGACGCAATTGGGTATGTGCCAGCAAGGCTTGCAATTCGACCGATTCGGGCAAACGAGTGACGGTTTGCTGCAAAGCTGTTTGGGCCGCGCTCATGCTGGCGGTCGCGGCAACGCCAACCGGCGCATATTGATTGCGAATCAAATCTTGGGCCTTGGCTGACCATGGCAATAGTTCGCAATCCAAGGCAAACCAGCCCGAATCGAAGGTTTCCCACCAATTCAGCTTGCTAATTGCCTGCTGCACCCGTTGCAAAAAGGCGGTTTCTAGCTCAGGATCGCTAAAGAAGCGCCGCCCAGTTCTGGTATAGCAAACCCCGATCTGCTCGCCAACCACACCAAATCGGGCTTGGGCCACAGCGCTATCGCGGCAAATCACCACGATGGCGCGCGAACCCATATGCTTGGCTTCGCAGACAACCTCATTAACTCCCGCTCGCCGATAGTAATCGAGCGCTTCGGCGGGATGCTCCAAGAACCCATCAAGTTGACTAGTTTCCGAGGGCGACATGGTTGGTGGCAAATACATCAGCCATTGCGGCTCGATGGCAAAGCGGCTGATCACTTCCAAGGCGGCAGCGGTTTGTTCTTCGCGCAGGCTGATTTGGCTCATTAGACTGGTGCTAATTTTGAGTTTGCCTTGAAAATCGCTCAAATTGAGCACGTGGTCGTTTTCCTGTTGCGCCGCAAGTTGGCTTGCATTGTATTCCAAGGGTCGTCTTGGAACCGCATATTGGGCAAATGCTGGCACTTGCACAAACTCACGTTCTGGGTAGCGCAAGGCGGTCAAGGCTCCACCAAAGGCACAACCAGTATCAATATCAACTGTATTATTGAGCCATTCAGGCTGCGGAATCGGCGTATGGCCATAGACCACCAAGCCCTCGCCGCGATATTCCTTGGCCCACGGGTAGCGCACGGGCAAGCCAAATTCATCGGTTTCGCCGGTCGTTTCGCCATACAAGGCAAATTCGCGCACCTGCTTTGACATGCGGCCTTGCAATTCTTGCTTCATGCCAGCGTGAGCCACAACCAATTTACCATCATCAAAAATCATGTGGCTGACCATACCTTCAATAAACTGGCGCACTACTTGGTGAAAAGGTTCGTCGGTTTCTGCCAAGGCTTGCATGGTTTCAGCTAAGCCATGGGTTTGCTTGACTTTACGCCCAGCCAAAGCGCGGGCCAATTTATCGTCGTGATTGCCGGGCACGCACAAGGCCGCACCCGTTTCGACCATGCTCATCACCAAGCGCAGCACAGCGACTGAATCCGGCCCACGATCAACTAAATCGCCAACAAACACAGCGCGACGGTCAGCAGGTGGCGTGACCGTAAAGCCATAGTTGTGGCCTGGCGTGAGATTAATGCTATAGCCCAATTCCAACAACAAACGCTCTAGTTCGGGGTAACAACCATGGACATCGCCAATAATATCGAACGGGCCATGCTCGGTTTTGCGGTTGCTCCACGCTCGTTGGCGCACAATTTCAATTGCATCAACCTGCTCTGGCGTGACATTATGTACCACCCGAAACCCTTCATCGCGCAGGTTGCGCAACGAACGCCGCAGATTATCGACTTGGCGCTTGACCACAAAATCGCCAAAGTTGCGATTGGCCCGGCCTACGTTGCGCTCCAAACAAACCTTTTCAGGCGTTTGCAGCACAATCGCCACCGGCCAAACGTGATAATGGCGCGCCAAGGCCAGCAACGGTTGGCGGGCTGCCGCTTGTACATTCGTCGCGTCGATCACGGTCAAACGGCCCAAGGCTAGCCGTTTGGCAGCAATCGTATACACCAAATCAAAGGCCTCTGATGAAACTGCTTGATCAGTTTCGTCATCGCAAAGCATGGCCCGACAGGTATCGGAAGAAATAATTTCGGTTGGCTTGAAATGGCGCTGGGCGAAGGTCGATTTACCCGCCCCAGAAGCACCAATCAAAACTACCAAACAAAATTCGGGTATTCCTAGTTCCATCAATATCTCTCCTTAGGCCACTTGAGCGCGACGCACAGCTAAGAGCCAGGCATTTGCCGCCGCAAGATCGGGCAAAATTGACAATTTGGTGGTGGCATAGGCTTGTTCAAATTCGGCATGCAAGGCAATCCGCCAGCGGTTAATCGCTTCCCATGGCATTTCGCCAGCCCGAATCGCCATCAGTTGCTCGCGATGTTCAGCATGGCGCAAGCGTAATTCGCCATGGCGCAAGCCATGAATCCCGCTCAGCAACAGCCGAATCAGGTGCATCACATGTTTCCAGCGCAGGCTGCCGTTGGTGCGTAAATCGCGTTCGAGCAGGCGAAATTGTGCCAGCACATAGCTATTATGGCTTTGATAAATGCGGCTGGTCAGCAAGCTATGGCGCATCGCCCGCAGCTCAAGCGCCAAGGGCGAGGCATGCTCAACCAAATCGCTATACAAACATTCCAAAGCACTTGGATTGGCCCGCAACAGCAAAGTCAAAAATTTTTGCACTTCCCAATAATGCTCCTGCGTTTCGCTCAATTCATATTGCTCAGGAATGCCAGCAAGCCCCCAATGCACATTGGCTGGCGGCACAAAAAAGCCACGCCAATCGGTATCCGATTCGGGTGTATCGAGGCCATAGGCGCGCGAGCCAATCACGCAGCGATACTGAATCCAGTCGCGCTGTTCGGCCAAATTTGGTTGCTCTAAGCCCGCTAATGGGTCGTTGAATTGCTTGCGCAAGCCAAAATCTTGGCGGGTTAATTGCAAGATTGTGCCATCAACACAGCGCACCGTGTAGCGTTCGCTATGCTCGCAGGGCGTTGCAACCACTTGGGCCACGCTATGTTTGCTTTGGTTTTCGATTGCGCGCAACAAAACCACATGGGTTCCGAGCGCCAAATGAAGTTTAGGTTGCATCTTCAAACACCCCCAATTGCGAAGGCGCGCCATGGTTAGCATCTTCTGGGCCTAATGGCTCGATTGTCACGCGATAGTTGTAGGTTGCGGCCACGCGCTCGGCCCAAGCTGCAAACTCAGCCCGCGTCCATTCAAAACGATGGTCGCGGTGGCGCAACTGATCAGCGGGCAAGCTGGGAAACAATTGGTTGTACTCACGGTTAGGCGTTGTCACCAGCACCAATTTCGGGTGCGCAAAGCCAAAAATCGTTTGCTCAAAAGCTGGCAAATGGCCAAGCTCAAGGTGCTCCAGCACTTCGACAATCGCCGCAGCGTCGAAGCCCTTTAATCGTTGATCGCGATAGAGCAATGAGCCGTGTAATAAGCTGAGGCGTTGGCGTTGGTGGCTGGGCAAGCGCTCAGCTCGTTGCTGCAAAATCGCCAACGAGCGGGTGCTCAATTCCATGCCAACCACCGTGCTAAATTGCACATCGTTGAGCAACTCGCGCAAGAGTTTGCCCTCGCCACAGCCCAAATCCAAAATTCGTTGTGCGCCTGCGGCCTTCAAGCGTTGCACAATCCCGATGTGGCGCTGGGTGTGCAAGCTTGGTTGGCGAATTTCGGGCGTTGCTGCTTCTTCAGCTGCTTCGGTTTGCTCAACTATCTCTGGCGCGGTCGCTTGCAGCAATTGCTCAAGCGCAGTGCTGGCCAGGCTTTTTTGATAGCGCAAATAGCGCAATGTAATTAATTCGCGTTCAGGGTGTTGCGCCAACCAACCATCACCTTTGCGTAACAATTTGCTCACCTCATCTTGGCCAATCCAATAGTGCTTGCTATTATCCAACACAGGGATGAGCACATATATGTGCGTGAGCAATTGTTTTACGGTCAAATTGGCACTTAATCGAATTGATAGATACGCATATTGGCTCACAGTTTGGCTAGGATCAAGCTCGATTGACGTTGCTTCGACGCTATAGCCCAATGGCTCAAATAAACTTTTAACCAAGCCCAAACCAGCTTTGGCGCGTACCGCCACAACTGGCAGCTCGACGGTTAACGGCATATGTTGCTCGACCAATTCTGGCCGTTTTTTACAAACCCCAGCAATTGCGCTCGAAAATACTGCACCTAAGGCGACGCTCAGCAACGACGATGCCACATACGGGCGATCGTTCACATACTGGCTGAGCATACCTTGGCCGCCAGGATTGCCGCGCACCAAGGCCACCGGATCAACCTCAAGTAGCAAGGCCACGCGACAAAGCTCTGGGCTGGCTTCTGGATAAAAAACGTGGGCTGAGCCAAATGGCAATTCAAACTGCTGCACCCGATCAGGATGCTTATGTAAAATAAAACCCAAATCGGTGGCGGGCGTGTGGGTTGTGGATAACGTCATCAGCATATGCAGCTCCCTCTAAATTCAGCTCGGCGGTATCGCTATTTAACCACAAAAAATGCGCTTGCAATCCATCGCAAGAGGGAAGCAGCGATTCATCATTCGGCTGATGGGATTGACAGCCACTGCGCTGGAAACGCTCAACAATTCTAGCAGCTTAAAAAGAAAAGAACTGCATCTCTCACAATACAGTTCCTTCATCCAACACACCACTTCAACAACCAATCAAGCGCTACGCACAATATTGCGAGCCATGTAAACCTTCGGTCGAGGTTTGATAGCGCGAGGTCATGGTTGACCAATCGTGATTGGCGCGCATCCATGTTGCCAAGCCATCAACAAAACGATACAGCGTTGGCGAACAAATTTCAGGAGCCAGCTTATCGAGCATCATTCGTTCGCGCGTAAATTGATTAATCGTATCGTTATGCAAACGCGCAACGTAATTTAATGCTTCGCCAATTGGTAATTGATGTTGCGCATGAATCAAATAGACCAAATTTTGCCAATCGCCAGCTAATAATTCTTTGCGCAATGAAATAATATCATTCGAGTAGAACACCACTCGATTGACATACTCGCACAAACGCCGCACCATTGGATGCAACCGCACTTGAGGATGCAAAAATTCGTTATTGCCAAATTCAATCAAGGCTAAGCACAAATAGGTGCCACTCGTATACAAACGCTGCATAGCATAGGTTTTTTGGGTTGGAATATAACCCTGAGCACGATTGTTGGCTTCCCATTGCACCGCAGCAAACGATTTGCGCAACGAATCAAAGAAGAAATGTTGCCATGCTTCTGGCGAACCCTGCACGAGGCGGTTGGTAACATCGCCCATGGCGCGAACAATTGGCAAATCGTGGCGTTTAGCTGGCGAGCCTTTGAGCACTTTCATCAAGTGTTGTAAAAGCGTCGCCATGGCGCTGGCATCGTGATCGCGACCAAAACGATCTAATTGATCATCAAGCAGAAAGAGGCTGGTGCTCCAATCGGCGATGGTTGGCATGCGCTCGGCCAAGGCATTGGGGTAGGCGCGGGCCATCAACGTGCCATAGCCGCGTTGATTGAATGAGATGCGCGTTTCCAAATCGTCGAGCAAGCCAAAGTTATCAGCCCAGGCTTGGGTTGAGGCCTGAATCGCCAGTGCATCGGGGTGGATAGCTGCTGGAAATGGACAATAGAGCACAGGAAGATCGCGGGGCATAAGCGTCGCTAAGTGATGCAATGTAGTACGGGTTGGCATTGAGTCAATCTCCTAAATGCTTGACAAACCTAACTCTGCGTTGGTTGCTTCTCAAGCAAATAATTCATCTCTACTTGTCAGGCAACATGCGCCAATTGGCCCAAGCAACAGGGTTGCCGAGGCATGGCAATTGGAGAATGCTTGCTGATGTGCCACACGCCAAAGCTTTCGTTGAGTTTGCATAACTTGTGCATCAAGCCGCGACTTGGGGGCTGTTTGACTCAATAAAATCAGTTTCGGAGCTACGATAGTTGTGGGTTGCCAAACGGAATCAAGCGAATCCCGTTCAGCGGCAGCCGACGCTTCCAGCTTGGGAATTGGCGCTGGAACCGTTCTCGCTGCTGGTTGTAGGTGTGTTGTGGTTGGCATAACATACCTCATCTACACGTTCTACACGGCCTGCCATCTGTGCTTTCTCAGGGCAACATATGGCGATTAAGCTAATTACCTGAGTACTACCTTAATCTATCCAACTAGCCTATGTCTATCACCCAAAGCGCATTCTTTAGTCCTCTCTTTGATCACCGCTAAAGGTGAACCAGTTAATAGCTAGTTAGCTATGCAAATGCGCGCGTATATCATAATTATATGAATATAAAGTGGTATAACATCGGGCGTTATACCACTTTTTGCTATACCTTTAGTCCTAGTACCGCTGGGGTTATTAATCAGAATTGGTAACGTCTGTAGTATTGAGTTCAACTAAAACCCAGCCGCGGATACTATTAATCAGCCAAATTCTGCTCGCCGCTTGTAGATCGGCTAGGACTAAAGTACGCTCGTGGATGGCTTGTTGTTGCAACAATTCGGCGCGATATGTGCCAGCCAATAATCCTACGCTGACTGGGGGAGTCCAACGCTGGCCATCAAGCTCAAGCACCAGATTGCCTCTGGTAAATTCGGTCAACTGACCATGCTCATTCCACAGCAAGACATCAAAATATGCGGGGGATTCTTGGGTGAAGGCGGCATACACCATGCGGTTGGTCGTTTTGTGGTAGAGGAAGCGATTTTGCGAGTTAACCGCTGTGGGAGCCAGCATCACCTTTTGGCCATCGGCGGTCGGCGTTAATGGCGTGCTGACAATTACGATCTCACCCGCAGGGGTGAGGTTCAAGCGCACTCTTAAGGGTGTTTCGCACGCTTGGCTATGCTGGTTGAGCGCTGCAATCAGCGCCGTTCGATCATACACAAAGCCAAAATAGGCCGCCGAAGCCTGCAAGCGCTGCAAGTGATGCTCCAACAACCAATAGGCTTGGCCATCCCAGCGCAAGGTCTCAATTAAATCAAATTGCGGCCAGCGCTCGGTCAATAGTTGAGCTTTAAGCTGGGCCTCTGCATATTCGTCATCTGCTTGCGAATCCCACGTGATGCCGCCGCCAACGCCATATTCTGCCTGCTGCTGACGCTGATCGATCCAAACGGTGCGAATTGCCACATTAAAGGTTGCGCTACCATCAGGCCGCAGGATGCCAAGCGCGCCACAATACACGGCGCGTGGCTCAGCCTCAAACTGGCGAATTAATTCCATGGTTTTAACTTTGGGCGCACCAGTAATCGAGCCACACGGAAACAGCGCTTGCAGAATGTCGATCAAGCTGGTGGTGGGCTTGGTTTTGGCGGACACGGTTGAAGTCAGTTGCCACAGCGTGCGATAGCGCTCTAGCTCAAACAAACGTGGCACGCCAACGCTGCCAATTGCTGCAACTCGACCCAAATCGTTGCGCAACAGATCAACAATCATCAAATTCTCGGCGCGATTTTTCTCCGAGCTCTGTAATTGACGGGCCAAGCGTTCATCTTCTTCGAGCCAACGCCCGCGTGGCGCAGTGCCCTTCATGGGCTTGGTGATCAGCCGCTGCTCGCGCCAATCGAAAAAGAGTTCAGGCGAAGCCGAAAGTATTTGATACTCGCCAAGGTCGAGGTAGGCGCAATAATTAGCCGCTTGAGCAGCCCGTAAATCGTGGTAGAACGCCAACGGATCGCCGCTAAAATCGGCCCGCAAGCGCAAGGTATAGTTGACTTGGTAGGTTTCGCCGCGGGCAATTGCCGCATGAATTGCGCTGATCGCCTGCCGATACTGCTCTAGGCCCATGCTTGGTTGCCAGGCCGAAAGCTGGTAGGGTTGGGTTGCTGGCTCGACAACCTGCGGTGCAGCAAAAGCTGCAAACCATACCAAGGGCAATGCGGCTGGTGGATGGCAATCCAAAGCAACATCAAACGCCGCTGCCGCCTCGTAGCTCAGATAGCCAACCACATAGGCTCCAGCTTGGGCCGCAGCCTGCGCAGCTTGAATCGTCGGAAGCACCTCGGCGCTGGTCGTCGCCTGATAGACCGCCAACGGTTGGCGAAACTCCAACGCTTGGGGTTGCCCAATCGCATCGGCAAAATCAAAACGCCCATAAATCGCACTCACGAATTGTTGCCTCCCAACAATAAAGCCAATTGGCATAGCGCTAAACCATATGCTACTCTAGCGCCATGCACCGCTGTTTCTAGCCCACGAGGTTTCCCAATGAATGCGACAATTTTAGATCAGATTTTTGCCCATAAACGCACCGAGGTCGAACGCCAAAAATTGAAGGTTCCCCAAGCCAAACTTGACCAACAATTGGGAACCTCACCTGCGCCACGCAGTTTGCGCCAAGCCTTGCGCCAACCAGATCGAATTAGTTTGATCGCCGAAGTCAAGAAGGCCAGTCCATCCAAAGGGGTCTTTTTGGAGCATTTCAACCCCACCGAACTTGCAGAAACCTATGCAACCAACGGGGCGGCAGCAATTTCGGTGTTAACTGATGTGCGTTTTTTTCAAGGCAGCCTGATCTATTTGCGCACCATTCATGAGCATCTCGACAAATTAGGCTATGCTACGCCGTTATTGCGCAAAGATTTCATCTACGATCCCTACCAAATTTACGAAGCACGGGTCTATGGCGCTGATGCAATTTTGCTGATCGTTGGCATGCTCGATGATCAAACGTTGCAGGAATTATATAAACTGACCTATGGCTTAGGCATGGAAGCCTTGGTCGAAGTGCATACTGAAGCTGAAATGGCGCGTGCGCAGGCGCTGCAAGCCCAAATTATTGGCATCAACAACCGCGATTTGCATAGTTTTAGCGTCGATATTGCCACCACCCAACGCGTTGGAGCCAGCTTGCCAGCCATCGGCGATCCACAACGGCCTGTGTTGGTGGCCGAAAGCGGCATCCATGGCCCCGACGTGTTGCCAACCCTGCGCGATTGGGGCGTTGATGCAATTCTCGTCGGCGAATCGATTGTGCTGGCCCCCGACCATGCCGCTCACGTCCGCGCCTTGAGCCAAACCGAGTAAAGAGCATAGAGCATAGAACATAAAGTTAGGCGCGAGGCTATGGGCTTTTCAATATCAGCGATTGATTTAATGTAAAAAAACATTCCATTAGCCTAGTGCCTTCAGCCGAGAGCCATGCCCTCTTCGTGGCTCAAAACTTCTGAGGTGCAACTCCTATGTTCTATGTTCTATGTTCTATGTTCTATGTTCTTTGCTCTATGTTCTACTCCCCCCAAATTCAAGTACAATAAGGCCGAATGAAATCTGGCCTAGATGTGAGGTGTTTGTGGATAACAAAGTTATCTACTCGATGGTGCGGGTGAGCAAAATTCATCCGCCCAATAAGCAAGTATTGAAGGATATTTCGTTATCCTATTTTTTGGGTGCAAAAATTGGCGTACTTGGGACGAACGGTTCCGGTAAATCGAGCCTCTTGCGCATTTTGGCGGGCGTTGACCAAGAGTTTCAAGGCGAAACGGTGCTCGCGCCAGGCTATACCATTGGCTACCTTGAGCAAGAACCACAATTAGCCGCCGGCAAAACTGTGCGCCAAATTGTCGAAGAAGCGGTTAAACCAGTCGTCGATGCCCTCCGCGAATACGACGAAATTAACGCCAAATTCGGCGAATCGATGAGCGACGACGAAATGGACGCGCTGATCCAACGCCAAGGCGAAGTTCAAGATAAACTTGATCAAATGAATGCCTGGGATTTGGATAGCCGCCTCGATTTTGCTATGGATGCATTGCGCTGCCCGCCATCGGATACACCAGTCGAGGTGCTTTCTGGCGGTGAACGTCGGCGGGTTGCGCTGTGTCGCTTGTTGCTCGAAGAGCCGAGCATTTTGCTGCTCGACGAACCAACCAACCACCTTGACGCTGAATCGGTGGCTTGGCTCGAAAAGCACTTACAAGACTATCCGGGCACAGTCATCGCCGTAACCCACGACCGCCACTTTTTAAATAATGTGGCTGGCTGGATTCTGGAACTAGATCGAGGCCAAGGTATTCCGTGGAAGGGCAATTATTCATCGTGGCTTGAGCAAAAACAAAATCGCCTTGCCAACGAAGAAAAAGCCGAATCACAACGCCAAAAAACCCTCCAACGCGAGTTGGATTGGATTAATATGGCTCCCAAGGCTCGTCAAACCAAAAGCAAAGCGCGGATCAATGCCTACGAGCAATTGCTGAGCCAAAATACTGAAAAAGCCCAAGGTGAATTGGAAATTTTCATTCCACCAGGGCCACGTTTGGGCGATATTGTGATTCGCTCCAACGATGTAAGCAAATCATTTGGCGACAAATTGCTCTATGACAACCTAACCCTCGATTTGCCTGCTGGCGGGATTGTGGGCATCATCGGGCCAAACGGCGCAGGTAAAACCACCTTGTTCCGCATGATCACCGGCCAAGAACAGCCAGACAGTGGGGTGTTTGAGGTTGGCTCAACCGTCAAGTTGGCTTATGTCGACCAAAGCCGCGAAACGCTCGACCCAGAAAAAACCGTCTGGGAAGAAATTTCCGAGGGTGCTGAACAAATTCAGTTGGGGCCACGCACGGTCAACTCACGCGCTTATGTCGCCCGCTTCAACTTCTCTGGCTCAGACCAACAAAAGAAGGTCGGCAGCCTCTCGGGTGGCGAGCGCAACCGCGTGCATTTGGCCAAAATGCTCAAATCGGGTGCAAATGTTATCCTGCTTGACGAACCAACCAACGACTTAGACGTGCATACCTTGCGCGCCTTGGAAGAAGCCTTGGAAAATTTTGGCGGCTGTGCCGTTATCATTTCCCACGATCGCTGGTTCCTCGATCGGGTTGCCACCCACATGCTGGCCTTTGAAGGCGATAGCCAAGTGGTTTGGTATCCTGGCACCTACAGCGAATACGAGGCTGATCGCCGCAAACGCCTAGGCAGCGCCGCCGATCATCCCCATCGCATTACCTATCGCAAGCTGCGCCGCGATTAATTTCGAGCGTTCTCACTCCTAAATAATCCAAAACTCCATGCTCAAAGCCCCTCTCCCATTCGACGGGAGAGGGGCTTTCTTACAAGGGCAGGTAGTTAAGATCCCCTCACCCCAACCCCTCTCCCGTGGCGCGGGCGAGGGGCTTAACATGGTGGATTTAGCATGGGAAGCTCCCCCTCGCCCGCCTTTTGGTGGGCGAGGGGGTTGGGGGTGAGGGAACGCTCCACCGCCGACCAATCGCTCAAAATCTACCCTTGTAAGAGAGGTGCTTTGGGTGAGGCAATCACAAATCCCATTGACAAGCCAAATTGGCTTTGCTATGATCATCCCCGAGATTAAGAGTCGCTCCATCGCAATAAACCTCATTCGTTCTTCCTGCACTTAATTTCAGCACGCTTTAGTCGATCAACTCACCAAATAAGCGTGATGGTTATGCCTAAATCCATAAACAAGTTACAATTCAGTATTTTGCGCAACAAATTAGAAAATAATTTAACTCTCAATTTAAATCTACTTTTGAGTGTGAGGTTTTATGCTTTTCTATCTATGGCTGCTTGGAACAATCCTGATTGCATGGATCAGTTTGTGTTATGGCTATGCATTTTTCAAAACAAAAATTCGCTGGTTTCTGCTGCATAGTTTACGTTGGCTGAGTATTGGCCAATATTTTGCGCTATTTTGCTATTTGATTCAGCGCGGAGCATTACCACTGCCATATGCTGAATTAATTATCGTTGGTATAATTGGCTTAATCATAGGCCGAAAATATGTGCCAATGCTGCGCAATGCCTACACCGAGGGGCCATATCGAAGCAGTGATCTGCTGCTGTTGCGGGTGCAAGCACCTGCCCAAGCTGCTGCCCAAGGGGTTTTTGTGCCATTTAATGGTGCTGTTGATGTTGGCTCACAACGCACATTACGCAACGGCTTAATCGTGCATAGTGCAATCGTTATGATTAATTTTCTAATTCTGTATGGGGCCTTCGTGATGGCACAATAAGCATAGAAAAATCAGCAGCGGCTTGCTATTTCGCAAGCCGCTGCTGATCCAATTAATTCAATTCCACCCCAAGCTGCTGCATGCGTTCCAAGGCATAGGCCAATTTTGGCGCAGTTTCAGGAAAGTAGATGCCTGCATCCAAGGCGGGGCTGCCATCCAACCCCACCATGGTTTCAAGCTGAATCACCGCGCCCACGGCGGTCAAATGGGTTTGGCCTTGCGGATCAACAATCGTTTTGGTCAGTTGTTGAGGGTTGCCAGCAGCATCACGCCCGCTAATCTGCCAAACTAATTCATGGGCTGCACCCTTACCTGGATTGTAGAGCAACGAATGGCGCAAGCGATCAAAGCGCCGATGCATCAACAATTTCCACACGCCCGAGCGCGCCAAGCCCAACAACAAACCCATCGTCAAACGATCATCAAAGGTAATGCGGGCCGAAACACTTGCTGCCTTGGTGCTTTGCGGCAACGTCCACTGATCGGGCGTATCGAAGCGATAGGTTTTAGCGCGGTAGCCATTGGGAAACGTAATGGTTTGTGGCTCGGTATAGGGATAAACCTCGCGCGGCTGATGCTTTTCAGTAATCGTAAATGGCGTAGTAAGATGTTGCATATATTCAATCGAATTTGGCCCAGCCTTATCCTTGAGCGAAAACAGCACATGCAAATCGAGCTGTTCGGTATGGGCTAATTGCTGAGTCGCCGCAACCGCTACCACACTCGCCAAGCCCGCCATCCAATGCGAAGCAAAGACCAACGGAGCCTTGAGCGCAGCCCGATCAAGCCCATTCAAGGTGTGTTGGAGGCGCGCTGTCCAGCGCGTAATATCGACCAATGGAATTCCCCGCGCCACGGCTTCGTGCAACACATAATCATGCGGATCGTTGACTGCATTGATGATTGCGCGCGGTTGCAAACCCGCCAACGGATTCGGTTTGAGCACATCAACCGCCGCCGCGCTGGTGTGTGCGCCAAGTTCGGCCAGCAAAGCTTGAGCCTGATTTGGATTACGCCCCGCCAAAATCAAGGGTAAATCGCCATGGCTCTGGCGTAAGATTTGGGCAATTTGCGCACCAACTACTCCATAGCCACCAACAATTACGATTGCTTGCATTCGGTTGCTCCTTAGCTAACATATCGTCATTTCGGAATATAACGATATGTTGAATAAAAAAAAGAATTATTCGTAGGTACAAGTTTTTAAGTAGGCCAATAATTCCTCGGCATAGGCCACCATTTGTTGGTTATCTGCTTGGTAAATGACCTCTTTGCCTTGGCGGGTTGAAATCAACAAGCCTGCGCGTTTGAGCATGGTCAAGTGTTCCGAGGCGGTCGATTGCCCAATCTGGGCTAGCTCGGCAATTTCGCCAACCGTTAGTTGTTGGTGGCTGGCAAACAGAAATAAGATCGTTTGGCGGGTTTCGTTGCCCAACGCCCGCAAAAAAGCTTGAATTTCATGGGGCAGTGCCGATGTCATAACCAACCCTCATTTCGGTAATCTCCGATATGATAACCGAGCTTTGGCCAAATGTAAAGCCATATTTTGAAGATATTGAGGATTCATGGTGCAACTAGACGCGGGCGAGCATTCCACGGATCATGCGAAAACCATCAGATTAAAGCCCCTCGCCCGTCGGACGGGAGAGGGGTTGGGCTGAGGAAATGCTAATTAACCGAAATCAATGGCCGACTAATTGTGGTGATATAGCCATAATCAATTGCGCGACTGGTGCTATAGATAAAACCACGTTCGTTGAGCATTGGAAACAAATAGGTTGGCTGGAGATCGGTCAAACTCAACAACTGCTGGCCTGGCTCCAGGCTGGTCAAAGCTTCCAAGGTATTGACCAAGGGCAACGGCGTTTTGAGGCCACGATTATCGATCACTGTGTATTGCTGCGGCTCGGGGCGAGCAGCAAACCATTGCTCTTCACCAGGCAGTTTGCGATACAGATAACAATCCCAAAATGCTTGATTAGCCCGTTGCCAACTCACAAAACCTTGATGCTCTAAGCTGGCGCTGAGCTGGCTAGGATCAAACGAATTAACCAATAATAAGACCGTTCCGGCGGGCACAGCTTTGGCGCTGCGCAAAATCAATTGCACCGGGTCATCAACTTCGTTGCTGATCTGATCGACATGGATTGTTTGATGAATTGGGCGTTCTTGCAGCCAAGCTGGAGGTTCAATCAGTGACCTAACTGGTTGTTTGGTCGTATTCAAGGCTTGATTGACCGCCATCAGCAGCTGATCAACATCCAAGTGCATCATTTGGGCGAGCTGGCTCAAGGTTAACCAGCGGCTTAACATCCGGCGCAAATGGGGATTCGAAAGCCGAGCCAGCCTTGGCAAATTCAACACCAGCCAATCTTCCAACTCTGGGTAGCGCCCCAGTAATTCTCCAACACGCATCGTTGCGGTAATCATCGCAGCCTCCCCCAGACCTTCAGAGCCTGTTGCCGTTGCGTGGCCATACCATCCTCCTTTGTGGTGCTTCAAGTGTAATCAGCCAAGCCCAAGCGCTAAAGTGCGATTTTGCTTACCATATGTAACAATTTCTTCACGCGGCCACTAAAGGCCGATCTGGATGGTCGCGTAGCGGGCCAGCAACCGTTGATCGCAAGAAGGCTGTGCTATAATGCCCCGTATGTTTCTGCAAGCAACTCAATCTGGACTTGTGACAAAAGGTGTAACCCATGGCAGATGATGGACAGTTGGTGGATGATGTGCAGGTAGCAGCCAGGGTTGAATTACCTGTGCTCCCGCTGATTAATACCGTGCTTTTCCCGACAATGGTCACCCCGCTCTTTGTAGCCCGTGATCTTTCGATGGCCGCAATTGAAGCAGCAATGAGCGCTGATCGGCGGATTGTTGCCGTAGCCCAGCGCGCAATTGAAATCGAGGAGCACGATACCAGCCAACTGTATCAGGTCGGGGTCATCGCCCATATCGAACGGGTGCTGAAATTGCCCGATGGCACAACCTCGGTTTTGGTTCAAGGCCAACAGCGGGTGCAAATTGTCGATTGGCTGGCAACCGAACCCTACATCAACGCCCAAGTGCAGATTATCGAACCCGACCAAGAATCGAGTTTGGCGGTCGAAGCCATGATGCGTGGCGTGTTGGCCTCGTATGAAAAAGTGGTTAAACTCAGCCGCACCATGCCCGATGATGCCTATGTGGCCGCACTTAATCTTGAGGATGGCAGCGCCCTCGCCGATTTGATCGCCTCAACCTTGCCACTTGATATTGGCCGCCGCCAGCAATTGCTCGAACTATTCGAGGTCGAGGAACGCTTGCGCCGCTTGAGCGTTGTGCTTTCGCAAGAGCTTGATGTGCTTGAGCTTGAACACCACATTCAAAATCAAGTGCAAAAAGAGGTCGATAAATCGCAACGCGATTTCTTCCTGCGCGAACAACTCAAGGCCATCCAAACCGAGCTTGGCCAGGACGATCCGCTAACCCGCGAATTAAATGAATTGCATGATCGGATTGTGGCTGCTGATCTGCCTGCCAAGGCCCAAGCCAAAGCCCTCGAAGAGCTTGGCCGCTTGGAAATGATGCCGCCCGCCGCACCAGAATATAGCGTTATTCGGACCTATTTGGATTGGCTCTTAGAATTGCCTTGGTCGAAAACCAGCACTGATGTCAACGATCTTCAGGTGGCAGCCCAAGTGCTCGATAACAACCACTATGGCTTGAAAAAGGTCAAAGATCGGATTCTGGAATTTATTGCGGTGCGCATGTTGGCTGGCGATAGCACCAAATCGCCAATTTTGTGCTTTGTTGGCCCGCCAGGCGTTGGCAAAACCAGCCTTGGCCGTTCGGTTGCCGAAGCCTTGGGCCGCGAGTTTGTGCGGCTTTCGCTCGGCGGCGTGCACGACGAGGCCGAAATTCGCGGCCATCGCCGCACCTATATTGGCGCAATGCCAGGCCGCATCATCCAAACCATGAAAGATGCTGGCACAATTAACCCCGTCTTTATGCTTGATGAGATTGATAAGCTGGGCAATGATTTTCGCGGCGATCCAGCGGCAGCCTTGCTCGAGGTGCTTGATCCTGAGCAAAATAATACCTTTGCCGATCACTACCTTGATTTGCCATACGATCTCTCGAAGATTATGTTTATTACCACCGCCAACATGCTTGATCCGATCGACGAGCCATTGCTGGATCGGATGGAGATTGTGGAGCTGCCAGGCTATATCGAAGAAGAAAAAGTGCAAATTGCGCGCAAATTCTTGATTCCCAAGCAGATCGAAGCCAATGGCTTGAAGCAACATCCCATCAGCATTAGCGATGAAGCGTTGCGCCAAATCATTCGCACCTACACCTGGGAAGCAGGCGTGCGCAATCTTGAGCGCGAGATTGGCGGCATTTGTCGCAAAATCGCCCGCCGTGTGGCCGAGAAAAAGCGCTATCCACACCGAATTACGCCAACCATGCTCACCGATTTTCTTGGCCAGCCACCGTTCGACTATAGCCGCGCCAACGACCGCGATGAAATTGGCGTAGCAACCGGCATGGTTTGGTCGAGCAATGGAGGCGATGTGGTCGCCATCGAAACCGCAATCGTCGATGGTAAAGGCACAACCACCTTGACCGGCCAGCTTGGCGATGTGATGCAGGAATCGGCGCAAGCTGCGCTCTCGTATGCGCGGGCTTCCTCGCGACGCTTGGGCATTGATGGCAAGCGCTTCGAGAAAATCGATATTCATATTCACGTCCCAGAAGGCGGTGTGCCCAAGGATGGGCCATCGGCAGGCATTACCTTAGCCTGTTCGGTCATCTCGGCCTTGACCCATCGGCCATTGCGCCGCGATGTAGCCATGACTGGCGAAATTACCTTGCGCGGGCGGGTGCTGCCAATTGGCGGCCTGCGCGACAAAATCTTGGGCGCATTTCGGGCGGGCATCACGACCATGTTGATTCCCAAAAAGAATCTGCGTGATCTCGAAGAAGTGCCCAACAACGTGCGCCGCCAAATTACCGTTATTGCAGTAGAACATATGGATGAAGTTTTACCAATTGCCTTTGTTTCGAATCCGCTTGAGCGTGGCAGCCAACACACAAGCGCTAGCGATCAGACCAGTTTAGTGCTGCCAACAATCACCCAACCGCAACTTGGCTCAGTCGAATTGTGATTTATTGCGCAATTTGGTAAGCTTAGAAGTAAAGTCACCCTCGTAAGCTAGGACTAAAGTCCTCCATTGAATCATTACAACGCGGTAATCTTGACAGTGGCTATGGTTGCTAACATCGATTACCAGTTTGGATGAAGTAAGCGTGACCTTTGCGAGGTTTTATATCGATCTACATTACGGGGGTATAGAAAATTATGCAACATATCGTAGTTGTTGATGATACACCATCACTTGCCGACCTGGTTATGCGCATGTTGACCCGCTACGGCTACAACGTGCGCACCCTGAATGGCGGGCTGCAACTCATTGAATATATGCGCCAACATCGCCCGGCGCTTGTACTACTTGATGTAGGACTGCCGGTCAAAGATGGCTGGACACTGATTCGCGAAATTCGGATGCAGCCCGATTTGGCCCATATTCCGGTGATTGCGGTTACGGCCCATGCTGCCGAGGAAGATCGCCAACGCGCCTTTAGTGCTGGCTATACCAACTACATTTCCAAGCCGTTTGATGTGCAAGATTTATTGCAGATGGTGCGTGGTTACGTGCCATCGGCAGTCTAAGAGGAGTCGTGTGTGGCCGCCCGTTCAATGCCAACTATCAATTTGCCAACGCAGCTTAAGGCCCATTTACAGGCAGGCCATCCATGGGTTTATCGCGACCATGTGCCGCCTAGTACCCGCTTAGCCAGCGGCACATGGGTTCGACTGCATTGTGGCAATTGGCAAGGTTTTGGTTTGTGGGATGCGCGCTCGCCGATTGCGCTGCGCATCTTCTCCAGCCGCATGCAACCCGATGCCAACTGGATCAAAACGATGGTTCAGCAGGCATGGCAAGCGCGCGAACCATTGCGCCAAACTGCCACAACTGCCTATCGCTTGTTGTTTGGCGAAGGCGATGGAATGCCAGGCATCACCATCGATCTCTACAACCAATACGCAGTGATTGCGACCTATGCAGATTGTGTCGAGGTGTTGATTGCTGATGTGGTCAAGGCCTTGCAAGCAAGCGTGCCGCAACTGCGTGGCGTGGTGCGTCGCCGCCGCGACGATAGCGAAAACGACGATGAAACAGGCAAGATAGAGTTGTTGTGGGGCGAATTGCCGCCAGCCAATTTGGTGGTGCAAGAGCATGGCCTCAAGTTGATTGCCAATTTGTTTGAGGGCCAGAAAACCGGTTTATTTCTCGATCATCGTGAGAATCGCCACACCATCGAGCAATGGAGCAAAGGCAAAACGGTGCTCAATTGTTTCTCCTACACCGGAGCATTTTCGTTATATGCAGCCCGAGGCGGGGCCAGCGCAACCACCAGCGTCGATATTGCGCCAGCTGCTGCCCGCGATGCAGAGCAGAATTTTGTGCTCAACGATTTGATGGGCGAGCAGCATACGTTCTTAGCCCGCGATTGCTTTGATTTTCTGCATCGCACGATTCAGCGCGGCGAAACCTACGATTTGGTGATCTTAGATCCGCCCTCATTTGCCCGTTCAAAGAAGAACATTCATGCCGCCACCCGTGCTTATGTCAAACTCAATGCCTTGGCGATTCAGTGTGTGGCAACTGGTGGGCTTTTGGCTTCGGCCAGCTGCACCAGCCAATTATCGCCAGCTAATTTTCGCTTGATGCTTGGCGAGGCGGCGGCCCAAACCGACCAACAACTGCGAATTATTCATGAAGCTGGCCAAGCGCTCGATCATCCGGTGCCTGCGCATTTTAACGAGGGACGCTACCTCAAATTTGTGCTTGCCCGCGTTGATGAGCGCATGTAAGGTCAAAAGTCAAAAGTCAAAAATCAGAAGAACATAGAGCATAGAACATAGAACATATGGCTATTGGCTATGGGATTTCGGACATTGGTTGTAACCAACAGCATTAAAGCCAATAGCCCAAAGCCTATAGCCTAGCCAGAACATAATCCTAAAAATCTGTGTCAATCTGTGGCTAAAAAATAATTATCCTTCGTGTCCTTCGTGTTCTTCGCGGTTTCTGCTTTTCCGATCCCCAGCCCCCAACACCCGACCCCCAGTTTCAGACTAGCTCATTTATGCTAAAAAGCCCAAATTATGCTACAATGGCAGGGTAAAAATGTGCATCTACGAGGAGCCAGAGCAATGCCAATTCGTGTTTTAGACCCAACTTTAGCCGCCCAAATCGCCGCTGGCGAGGTGGTTGAACGCCCTGCTTCGGTGGTCAAAGAATTAATTGAAAATTCGGTTGATGCTGGCGCTACTGAGATTCGGGTCGAAGCACGCGAAGGCGGCAAACGCGAGTTGCGCATCCAAGATAATGGCTCTGGGATTCCAAGTGACGAGGTTGAAACGGCATTTTTGCGCCATGCGACCAGCAAAGTTACCGAGATTGAGGATTTGTTCTCGATTCGCACGCTTGGCTTTCGTGGCGAAGCCTTGCCATCAATCGCCTCGGTCGCCCAAGTAACCTGCCTCACGCGTACCGCTGATGACGAGGTTGGCACCGAATTACGGATTGCTGGCGGCGAGATTCAGGCCAAAACTCACCGTGGCTGCTCGGTTGGCACGACCTTCACGATTCGCAATTTGTTCTATAACACGCCAGCGCGACTCAAATTTATGCGCTCCGATGCCACCGAAATGAGCCAGATTAGCACCATCGTGACCCAATATGCCTTGGCCTACCCCAATATTCGCTGGACGTTGCTGCTTGATGGCAAGCTTGCGCTGCAAACACCAGGCAATGGTCGCTTACTCGATGCATTAATCGAATTGTATGGCATCGATGTTGGCCGCGAGATGATTAGCGTCGATCGCACCTCGGAAGCAGAAGATGAGACGGTGCGCGTGCATGGCTTTGTTAGCCAGCCCTCAACCTTCCGCGCCGCTCGTTCCTATATGCACTTGTTCGTCAATCAACGCTGGATCAAGCCTCAAGGCAATTTGGTTTATATGATCGAAGAGGCGTATCATACCTTGTTGATGAAAGGTCGCCACCCAATTGTGGCCCTGAATATTGAGCTTGAGCCAGAAGCGGTTGATGTGAATGTGCACCCAACCAAGAGCGAGGTCAAGTTCCGCAATCAATCGCATGTCTATGGGGCGTTGACCAAGGCTGTGCGCGAAGCCTTAGCAGCGCAAAGCACCATTCGCGCTTGGACAGGCTTTGGGGCCAACGAAAGCGTCAATCGGCGGGTTGAATTGCGCTCGCCGAATGGTGAACGGCGTGGTGCAAGCAACGATGCGCCGTTATTTGATGATGCACCAGTTGCGCCGCGTCCACAGGTCAATAACTATCCCGATGATGATTTTGATTCGACTGTAGCGTTGCCGCCAATTGCCAAACAGGCACGTTTTGATACGCCACCAACCAGCCAAAGCCAGCCAAGTGCCTTTTTGCCACCTCAACAACAAGCCTTCGATCCGGCATATGCGCCGAGCATGCCTGAGCCAGGCGAGGCCAAATTGCCAATGCTACGGGTGGTTGGCCAAGTAAACGAAACCTACATTGTGGCGGAAAGTAGCGATGGCATGTACTTGGTCGATCAACATGCTGCCCACGAACGAGTGGTCTATGAGCGCTTGATGGCTGAGCACCAAGATGTGCCAATTGAGCGCCAAACCCTGATGCTAGCCCAGCCAATTGAATTGCCACCAGCAGTGACGCGCTTGCTCAGCGCGCATTTGGCCGATTTGGAGCAATGGGGCTTTGAAGCAGAGGAATTTGGCGAAGGCACATTGATGTTGCGGGCGGTGCCAAGCAATCTCCACGTTGGCCAAATTGCCACCGCATTAATGGAAATAGCTGATCATCTGAGCTACGAAGGTGGCGCTACCAGCGACGATCGGCGCGAAAAAATGTTAACGACGATCGCCTGCCATAGCTCAATTCGGGCTGGCAAAACCCTGACCCACGAAGAAATGCGCCAACTGCTGCAACAACTTGAACGCTGCGAAATGCCGCGCACCTGCCCCCATGGCCGCCCAACTATGCTCCAAATTACTCAAGGCCAAATCGAACGCCAATTTGGGCGCAAAGGCTAGCCAAAGAGCATAGAACATAGAGCATAGAACATAAAATTTAATGCTTAGAAATCGAAATTTAACGCAGTGGCGCAGAGATGATTTGGCTATGGGCTATGGGCTAGCGGAACATGTAGTGGTGTTTTAAAAGCCTATAGCCTATAGCCTATAGTCCATCGTTCCTATCCTTCGTGGATCAAAGCTCCTGATCTGTGTTCGCTTCAATTGTTCTTGCATAGGGTGGAATCGCGATTAAGCTCAGGCAAAAGCCCAAAATCGCTACTTCAAACACCATACCTGTCCACATATGAGTAATCCAATTGAGGCCGCTACTGGCCATAATCAGCAGATAGTAGCCAAGGAAGAAACCAGCAGGCAGCAAACTGCACAGTAGGCGAACGCGCAATGGGCGTTGTTGATTAATCTTGAAGCCATGCATAGCCAGATCGGCAAGCAAACCTACGATTACAGCCCAAACTACGACTGGCCAATAGGCTTTCGATGTTTGATTGTGCACAAACCAAATCAAGCCTGTACTCCCGCCGATTAATAGGGTCATTGCGCCAAATGGCAAGGGCCAGAAGCGTAGCGAGAGCAGCAACACCCCAATTAACACCAGCGTGGTGATGATGCCTGTGCTAATGCCACGGAGATCAATATCCGACATGGTTGCTTCAATATATGGCTCTGAGAGCAATGGCGCATTGACGATTGGGCTAGCATATTGGGTAAAAAAGCTCACGGCAGCCATCAGAAAAAACAGCGACATCACCATTGGGCCTAAATCACGCCAGCCCTGCAAGCGTACTCCAGCTTGGGTTTGAATCCAGGCGGTGCGTAATGGCGCGGTGCCAAATAACATCGCCCCGCTAATAATCATCAAATGTGGTGGGCTAAATAACGCATCGATGCGCAATTCAAAGCCAAACCATTCGTGCCACATAAAATCCAGCGGCGCAGCAAGCGAAAACAGCAGAATGCCCAACAACGCAGGGAAATAGCCGCGGGGCAAGGCTTTGGTCAGCGGATAGTGGCGATACATATTGCGCAGTTGCACGGTGCCAATCAAGCAGGTAATGCCTAAAAAGCCCGAATAGAGTACCGCATGCCACGGCGAGAAAAACGTATCGACCCGTTGCTCTTTATGCGCCAAACCATCAATAAAAAGCCCAATAATTAACCAGATACTAAAGAAAATACACAATCCATCAAGCCGTTTGCTGAATGGTGGATAGCCTACAGGCGCAGGATTCAGCCGTGCTGCGGTAGTTTTGGTTGGGCCGACCGTTGCCATGCTGGGCCTCCTTGCATGTGATAGGGCTATGGCGATAAAGAGCAAGTAGAGTGGAGTGCTAAGCAAAAATGGCTCGACCGCCTTGTCATAAGTATGGCCATAGTAGCATAGATTCCAGCGGCGACGATAGCCAAAAGGTAAATACTTAGCACACCAAAAGGTGCTATCCAGCCTAGTTTCCCTACACTTCTTAAAAACTAAACGCACTTCATCGGCAATGAAGTGCGTTTGCAAAGGGCGAAACTGCGTTTTTAGTCAGCTTTAGGCAGGGTTTCGTAGGGCGGAGCCACCAAGAAACTCAACATCAAGCCAACAATTGCTACTTCAAAAATCATGCCTGTCCACATATGGGTAATCCAGGTCAGGCCAGGCCCAGCCATAATAATCAGGTAGTAGCCCAAAAAGAAGCCAGCGGGCAGCAAACTACACAGCAAGCGAATGCCCAAACGGTTATGGCGATCGATCTTCCAATAGTGCATAGCGCAATCGGCAGCCAAGCCAATAACTACTGCCCAGACCAAAACCGGCCAATAGTTCATAACTTTCGAGGCCCGCATAACCCAGAGCATAAACATACTGCCGCCGACCAAGAGCGTGATTGAGCCAAATGGCAAGGGCCAGAAGCGCAGCGAAAGCAACAAAATGCTAATCAAGACGAAGGTGCTGATATGGGCTGAAGCAATCCCCCACAAGTCAGTCCGATACATCTCGATTTCGACGCTATAAGGCGAGGAAAGCCATCTGGGCGAAGCCAAAGGATGGGCATATTGGGTCATAAAGGCGGTTGTGACCATAAAGAAAAACAGCGACAAGACCATCGGAGCAAGCCCACCCCGCCAGCCAACCAGTTTCTCGCCTTGTTGCAAGCGAATCCACGCAGTGCGTAAAGGAGCGGTTCCAAACAGCATCGCGCCAGTAATCAGCATCAAGTGCGGCGGGCTAAGCAAGGCATCAAGCCGCAATTCAAAACCAAAAACGTCGTGCCAAATAAAATCCAGCGGCGCAGCAATCGCAAACAAAATAATGCCAACCAAGGCCAGCAAATAGCCGCGGGGCAAGGCCCGCCAGATGCTGTAGCCTTTGTACATATTGCGCAGTTGCAACCCGCCAATCCATAATGCTACCGCCAAAAAGCCAGAGTAGAGAATAAGATGCCATGGTGTAAAGAAGGTATCAACTGCATTGCGCGCATGGGCTGCACCATCGGCGAACAAACCAACCAACCACCATGCCGCAAAAACCATGGACATGAAATCAAAGGTGATGCTCGACGGTGGATACTCATCTGGGCGTGGCAAACTCGAAACATTCCGACCAATTCGTCCGATTGAGGCCATGGGAAACCCCCTATTCTGATGTTGCTGGACAGGTGTAGACGCGCTGGGTGGTAGCCTTTCCACAAGCATGGGGGAAATGCCATTCTGGTTGATGCGAGGACGTTGCTCAAACATGGAGTGGCCCTATTATGCCATAAAATCATAGTCTAGTGGTAGGGTATCGAGAACATTGAACATAGAAGATTGAGCATTGAACAAATTGGGGATTGGTTTTGATCCATGAAGGACACGAAGAAACACGAAGAGCCGGAACCGCGAAGCGCGCGAAGGACGCGAAGATGGGTCTATTGGCTTTTGGCTATGGGCTTTTGACCCCCATTTCAACTTTTGCCTTTTGATTGTGCATTTCATCCCTCATCCCTCATCCCTCATCCTTCATCCCTAGATACTCTGCGCCTCTGCGTTAAACTACTAATCCATGAATAGTTTTTTAGCCACGAATTGCCCGAATTGCCCAAAGCATGTTCCGATAGCCAATAGACAAGAGCCTGATCCCGAACCCCAACTCCTATGTTCTATGCTCTATGCTCTTTTTGCCTTTTGCCTTCTGCCTTTTGATTTGCTCTCTCTTGTTCTTGAGTAACTTGCGTTAGAATATTAATTTAGGACTATTGGCACGCATGCAGAAGATGTAGTTATGGTATAGTTTTGTTTCGATTGAAGTGATCGAGGCTGACCTACTTATTTAATCGCCACAGAAGGAATAGATTGTGACCAACTTAATTCTCGCACCTGAGGTGCAAGCAGCGTTTGCCAATGGCCAACCAGTGGTGGCCTTGGAATCAACAGTCATTAGCCATGGTCTGCCCTACCCGCATAACCGTGAAATTGCCTTGCAACTTGAGGCAACGGTGCGGGCGGCAGGAGCCGTGCCAGCCACGATTGCCGTGATTCAGGGCGCGGTGCATGTTGGGCTAACCAACGAGCAAATTGAGCATTTTGCAACCGCCAAAGATGTGCTGAAACTGAGCCGCCGCGATATTGGCTACGCCGTCGCGACTGGCCGCGATGGCGCAACAACCGTTGCCGCAACCATGGCCATTGCTGGCTTGGCTGGCATTCAAGTCTTTGCAACAGGCGGCATTGGCGGCGTGCATCGTGGTGCGCGCGAAAGCTGGGATGTTTCTGCCGACCTTGGCGAATTGGGCAAAACCCCAGTTTTAGTGGTTTGCGCAGGCGCAAAATCGATTCTCGATTTGCCAGCAAGCTTAGAAGTGCTCGAAACTTATGGCGTGCCCGTGGTGGGCTATACCACCGAAGAGTTGCCAGCTTTCTATAGCGCCCATAGCGGCTTGCAACTAGGCCGCAAGGTTGATGATCCAGCGCAAGCGGCAGCAACTTGGGCCGCGCATCGAGTCTATGGTGGCGGCAGCGGTATGGTCTTGGCAGTGCCACCACCAGTCGAAAAAGCGCTTGATCCTCAATTTGTTGAAGCAGCCATTGGGCGGGCAATTGCGCAGGCCGACGCAGCAGGCATTCGGGGCGCAGCAGTTACCCCATTCTTGCTCAGCGCCATGGCGCGCGAAACCGAAGGCGAAAGCATCGCCACCAACACCGCGTTACTTAATAATAATGCTCAAATTGCTGCTCAAGTAGCAGTTGCTTTGTTCCAATCAGTTTAATCTATTTCAAGGAGTTCTTCGCATGTCTCAACCTCGTCGTGGTCGTCGCCAAGTGAGCCAAAAATCAAGTTTGCCATTGGTTTTCGGCATTGGGGCTGTAATTTTGGTGCTTGTGGTGGTTGGCGTTATCTTGCTAAATCGTGGCAATGGTGAAGTTGAAAAAGTGACGGTTGCTGAAGGAACCACAGCGCCCTCAACGACTGGGGTTGTTCAAGAATTGCCCGACGAAGGCCAGCAACACGTTGCCGATGGTACAAAAGTCGAATACAAGCAGAACCCACCAACCTCTGGCAGCCACTGGGCAGGCCCAGCCCAATGGGGGCTTTACCAAACCAATCCGCCAGAAGATGAGCGGATTGTGCATAACATGGAGCATGGCGGGGTGATTATTTGGTTCAAGCCAAGCACCACCAGTGCTGCCGAAAACGAACAATTGGTCAAATTGTTTACCGCCTTGAGCGCCGAACAATATCGCACCATTTTGGTCAGCCGCGAAAATATGGATACCAAAATCGCCTTGACCGCTTGGAACCATCGCCAATTGTTGGATAGCGTTGATGAAACTGCAATTCGGGCCTTCTTTGATGAGTATATTCTCAAAGGCCCCGAATGTGTCAACATGCGCTGTCCTCAATAAGCTTGGTTAAATTGACGCGCCCACTTCGTTATGTGAAGTTGGCGCGTTTTGATTTAATCTGTAATGGTCAAATACCCTCTGCACTACCCATGGGGTTGAGCAGCCGCTGCGTATAGACGGTGGGCGAGAGGCCATCAAGGCCACGCCCTTGGT